>NZ_QBBX01000009.1:110033-178908 GCF_003073175.1 Peribacillus acanthi | reverse complement strand
CTTAGCCCTATGGAATATAGAGCTAAAGCCGCTTAAATCATTTTTATTATTTTCAATGTCTACTTTACAGGGGGCAGTTCAAACATCCGATGCTTTCAAAATTTTATTTCCCCATTAACTGCTGTAGCTGTAAATATTGGACAGCGTAAGCGGTTTTGGCATCTTGAATTTTTTCCTCTTTAATAAATTGTAGGGCTTCTTCTAAGGTCAACTCTAGCAATTCTACAAACTCATCTTCATCACAAGCCGCTGACACAGCTTTTTTCTTTAATCCCTTTGCTACAAAGAGATGGATGATTTCATCTGCAAATCCAGGTGATGTGTAAAATGAGATTAGCGGCTCCATTGTTTCACATTCGTATCCCGTTTCTTCATCCAACTCTCGTTTTGCCGTATTCATCGGCTCTTCCCCTGGTTCAAGCTTGCCAGCAGGTATTTCTACTTGACTTCTTTCCATTGCTTTACGATATTGCTCTACCATAATAATTTTTCCTTCATCAGTAATGGCTATAACAGCGACAGCTCCTGGATGCTTTACAATCTCCCTTTTACTAGTTTTTCCGTCAGGAAGCCTTACTTCATCAACTTGCAGACTAATCACTTTACCAGCATAGATAGATTGAGTTGAAATCGTGACTTCTTCAAATTTCTTCATTTTCATTCTCCTAGTTCTATTTTCTATTCTCTCATTCATACACTGTACCATTATACCAATCGGAGGTTATCCTATGAAAATCTACGTGCATGAAAAAGGAGTTACTTTGACTGGAAAGGCTTGGGAGATCAAACGCAAATTGAAAGAATACGGGCAGCATTATGAATTCGTGCAGCAATGGGTAAATGGAATCTCGCAAAACAACTCTTGCAAAAAATAACATGAAGAGGCGTTTATTTAGGAAAGTTCGTGCTCTTTCGCTACAATATAGTTAAAAGGGTTCGAAGGAGCGGTCATAATGAAAAAAAGACAATTAGGTAAATCAGATTTATATGTATCCCAAATTGGACTTGGCGCGATGTCGCTAGGAACCAATTCTTCCAAAGCAGCTGACATTATATCAGTTGCTCTAGATGAAGGGATTAATTTCATCGATACAGCAGATCTCTATGATTTTGGTTTGAATGAAGAGTTTGTTGGACAAGCCATCAAATTTCACCGTGAGAATATCATCCTTGCAACAAAGGTTGGAAACCGATGGAATGATGACAAACAAGGCTGGAGATGGGATGCATCTAAAGCATATATTTTGGATGCAGTAAAGGAAAGCCTTCGTCGTTTGCAAACCGATTATATTGATCTATATCAATTACACGGTGGAACGATGGAAGATAATCACGAGGAAGTTATTGAAGCCTTCGAAGAATTAAAGCGTGAAGGATTAATTTTGAATTATGGCATTTCTTCGATTCGTCCTAATGTGATTCACTCATTTGCCAATAAAGCTTCCATTTCCTCAGTCATGATGCAATTCAGCATTTTAGATCGACGCCCTGAGGAAGTTATGCCTATTTTGGATGAGCACACGATAAGCATGATTGCGAGGGGGCCTCTTGCAAAGGGACTTTTAAGCCAAAAAATGCTCGATAAGGCTTCTGGAAGTATATTAAAAAATGGTTACCTTGATTATTCCTTCAATGAACTGAAGGAATTGCTCGATTCACTACGTGAAAAATTCAGCTGTGTTAGTATGAATGCAGTGGCACTTCAATATGTACTATCACATCCAACCGTTGCAACTGTCATCCCTGGTGCAAGTTCTATCGAACAGGTACGTGAAAATGCTCGGGCTGTAAAAGAAGGGCATTTGACACCTGAAGAGGTGAGTTGGATAAAAGAAATTTCAAAGTCTAGTGTGTATTCTGACCATCGGATTTAATGTTATCAAAAAAGGCTCCTACCCTATGTTTAAATCGGGCAGGAGCCTTTTTTATTTTTTGTAATCAGCCCAATTCATCGGGGTTTCATTTAATAATTCTTCAAACGTTTTATTTTTTTCTCTTCTTTTTAGCTCTTCTCTTCTTTTTAATTCTTCCTGTTCTTTTTTCGCCTGTTCTTCGGCAGTCAACTGAGACTTTGTTTCTTTGAGTTGATTCAGTATTTGGGCATTTAGCATATCGCCAAGCGTTAATTTATCATCTTTTTGACTGTTTACTTGTGGTCGGTGAGCTTGTGGTTTTTTCTTTTTCATAGGACGATCCTCCATTGTTACTTGTATAAGTATTATAACATAATGAAGTTTTGATTAATTAAATTTGGTTAATTTGCGTAATTATCGCTTTTTATGCAGGAAAATAAGACATCTGTGCACTTTTATTTAAAAATACGTTTGATAATAAAAATTTGCGTTTTTTATGGTACTTTTTTGATTATCACAAGATTTCTATGGTTTTTATATTCCTGTTATGTTATTTACGTAATTTTTTCGCTTTTAAATTTTCCGGTACGATTTTATAAAGGTAGATTTGAAAGTAACTCCATGACATACTACTTCGTCATATTTAGCAGGAGGTGATTGTTTTGAGATTATTTTTGATGGTTGCAGCTGTTTTTTTATTATCAAGTTGCTCCTCAGACAACAAACAAAGCTCTCAACTAGATGGCAGTAATTTTCTAAACACTAGTGCGGAGATTATGGAAGGGAATTTCGTGTATCGACTTGCAACTGAAAAAGAAGTCTACCAAGAGGGCGGGCCAGTTAGTTTATTTGCTGAGTTAGAATATATTGGTGATCAAGAAGAGATTACCATTTATCATGCAGCATCTCCATTCTATTTTCCTATGATTGAGAAAACAAGGAATTATACCATTGATTTTCCTATTAACGAACCATTAATAGCTACTATTCTAAAAAAAGGACAGCCACTTCGGAAAACTTACTCTGGAGGTAGTGGAGGTTACGGTTCAGAGGATAAAAAGGAATATGTGGATTTCATGAAAAAAATTATGAACAAACAATTCCCCATCGGGCACTATGTTGTAAATGGTACTGCTGATTTTTTTATCAAAACCAACGAAAGCAGTCAAAAAGCTTATAATCTAAATGCACAAATCAGCTTCAAAGTTGAATCGAAAAAATAAAGTTACTTACCTTATTTGGAAACTTTTTCAAATTTAGTGGTACACTAATTCATATATACTATGTATGAATTTCCAATATCATGGAGGGATGGTCTTTGAAAAAAGGCGGACTTTGGATTTTGTTTGGCTTTATCTTATATATAGTAGGAATTGGTGTGTTTTTTACTAATCGCATCATGTTCTTGAAGAAAAAAGAGGATGATTTTATTTGGAATCGAGAAGTGGGAGCAAAACGGATTTCACCACAGGCACTAGCACAACTGCCTCAAACGAAGGTAAAAGTGCCCTCTCCTTTTGGATATGAAATTGATTGTCTGTTCGTCCATCCATACCCTAATAATAAATGGATGATTTTCTGCCATGGAATAACTGAGAACAAGTATAATTCTGTTAAATATATGAATCTTTTTATTGAACGCGGCTTTAACGCTATCATATATGACCATCGCAGACATGGCCTTTCTGGTGGTAAAACGAGTAGCTATGGTCATTATGAAAAATGGGACTTGAAAGCTGTCATTGATGAGTTAAAAAAGCGTGAGGGAAATGATGTGAACTTTGGCATCCACGGTGAATCAATGGGAGCAGCCACAGCATTGTTATACGGTGGCACAGTTTGTGATGATGCATCATTTTATATTGTTGATTGCCCATTCTCAGATCTAACTGAACAATTGAAATATCGACTGAAGGTAGACTTCAAAATCCCTTCTCCATTAGTAATGCCGATTGCTGATGCCTTTCTGAAGCTACGAGAAGGCTATACTCTTAAGGACGTTTCTCCTATCACAGCTATTAATGAGATTCAAAACCCCATTTTGTTCATTCATAGCGCGAATGACGACTTCATCCTTGCAGATATGACCCGTAGTCTTTACGAACAGAAGCAGGGACCGAAACAATTGTTTATCGCTACTAAAGGAGTTCATGCCCAATCATTGAATGAGAACATGAAGGAATATGAAGAAGCATTGGATAAATTTCTCGTCCAATATGGAAAAATGCACTGATTCCCCCTCGAATCAGTGCGTTTTCTTTACAAATCCCATTCTAGGATTCAACATGCCGCCTGGGCTCTTTAATTGAAAGCTGTTCGCCTCTTTAACAAAATCAATTTTCATACTGTCATCCATGAAAACTTGTTTTGATTTTTCCACATATATATCGCCTGCATTCGTCTCTACTTTTAGATCATCATCATCTAGTTGAGAAACAAACCATAAAGTAGGAACTCCATTCACTACACATCCACAGCCTTCGGTATCGTACTTTAATTTCAGATAACCATTTAGTCCTTGTGTCTTTTCATTCAACTTGTCTTTCGCTGTATCTGTCCAAGTAATCTCCATTGGATCCTCTCCTTCATTGCATACCCTTGACCTAGTCCTTATTTGTTTCTGTATTCATTGTAGCATGTTTAGAAAAACATTGAAAAAGGAAAGACTTATCGGTAGGATTAAGGTAAAATGTAGCAATACTGTGAACTTTTGAAGGAGGATTTTCATGACTAAAGTACAAATCAAAGTAAATGATAACGGTTCATTCCGTGTAACTGGTGATGTTGAGCTTATTGACGGAGCAGGCAACGTATTTGAACCAAAACCAGCATTTTCTCTTTGCCGCTGTGGACTTTCTGCTAAGATGCCTTATTGCGATGCATCTCATAAAGGAAAATTCGAATCTGTTGTACGTGTAGAACAGCCAGCTGAATAATTAGATTTCTAGGAAGTAGCACACACAATTGTGCTGCTTTTTTATTTGTTACGAGTAAAAACGCACATCCACAATATCATTTAGAACCACATAATGATTTTCCTCAAAGCGATCAACCACATGGAGCTGTTTTTTAAAATCATTGTAATAATGAATAAATCCAATCAGTAAATGATGACGACGATTTTCGTAGTACGTAATCGAGACTAGTGAACGACATTCCATCGCTTCCCCGATGATACTATTCATTTCTTCTAGCTGCTGCTCATCGAGTACTGCCTTTTGTTCAAACGTATCTTCGTGCGCCCAATCCCGTAACATCTTGACGTGTTCGGGTAACATCATCGCTGTCCATTTAATTCGGCCTCGATCTCGAATCATGTTCATCCCTCCCTTTTCAACCCTAAGCTTTATGCCCCCCTACTAGCTTGCTTCGATAAACGGCCGTTCCCGCTTCTGTGTAGGAGACAGCACGAAGTAATGACCTGGAGCCAAAACGACCTCGAATATGATCGACTGTATACCCGAGCTCCCTTTTTTTCCATCGATTTGGCTCAAACAAGGTCAGCTGCATTTGAACGTCATCGGTAATATTGGATAGCGAAAGAGAGATTTGCCTGACCGTCTTCCCTTCGTAATGTTCACGGAACAGTTCAAGGCAAACTTTGTATAAATCCATAGTGATGTTAGTAGGCTGCTCAATCGACCTAGAACGTAAAAATCCACCTCCAAACTCATCCTGGCTATAGCCAATCCCAAGACTGATTGTTCTACCTGCCTTCCTATGCGTACGCGCTCGTCTGGCCACTTCTTCACATATTTCAAGAATAACGTGTTTAATTTCTTGTTCTTCTTTATAATCTCGAAGCAAAATTTGACTCTTTCCAAAACTGATTTGCCCCTCCATAATCGGGGCTCCAATCTCGGACAAGTCAATCCCCCATGCATGATAATAGAGCTGGTTGCCCATGACCCCAAATTTTTTCTCCAGCTTTTCCAAACTATAATTTGCGAGTTGACCGACCGTGAAAATCCCCATGCCATTCAAGGTTTTCTGTACCCTTCTCCCAATCCCCCACATTTCACTAAGCGGTGAAACCTTCCAAAGTTTTTCCTTCACATCTTCGTATGTCCACTGCGCGATACCTTTCTTTTTCGCTTCTAAGTCCAGACACAATTTAGCAAGCAACATGTTCGGCCCAATTCCAATCGCACACGGAAGCTGGAATTCCCGTTCAATTTCATCCTTGATTTTCTGTGCTATCGTTTTGACATCTCCCCATAAAGGCAACGCCCCATCGACCTTTAAAAAACTTTCATCGACACTATACGTATGAATCGCTTCCTTAGGTACGTAGCGCTGAAACAACCGGGTAATTTCCGTAGAAATCCGTAAATAAGTCGACATCTTCGGTTCGACAAATTGAATGCGTGGATCATTCGGGATTTCAAACATTCGGGACCCTGTTTTAATCCCAAACTCTTTTTTTAGTCGCGGTGAAGCAGCCAAAACGACACTCCCTTTACGATTTTCATCCCCAACAATGGCGATATATGACTCAAGCGGATCTTCTCCCTTCATGACAGCCGAACAGCTCGCATAAAAGCTTTTCATATCCACACACAAGATATGATGATTTGGCATTTTGTCATACTCCACGTTACTCACCTCAAAACAGAATATATGTTCGTATTTGTCTTCTCCTTAATAGTAATAGAATATACGTTCGTATTCAATGGTAATTTTCTGACACCCTTCAACAATTCGGTTTCATTTCCAAACCTACCCAAAATGTTATTTCAATATTTTGGAATTAGAGGAATATTTTAAACACAATCCTAATATCCCTACTACAAAATACACATGAAAAAGCCTTTAATATCGAGATTTAACTAGAGTCAATACCTAACTTTTTAGCAAGTTTTACCTCCTAAAATTTGTAATATAACTGTAACCGAAATGAGCGTTTATTGTTACATTCTTATCGTAGGATAATAACAAATACATAGAGTAATAGAGTTTTAGGAGGAAACAAATCAACATGAAAAAATGGATTTCATCCGCTGCAGCTACCACTGTCTTAGCATCTACACTTCTTTTTTCACCGACGGGTGCATCTGCCAATATCGGAGACCAAACATTACGACCAACAATGACACATTATGACGTTTTACAGCTTCAAACATTGTTGAAACAAAAAGGATACCTTACATATGGTGGATCTTTAACTAAATATTATGGAACATCTACAACTGGAGCTGTACGGAAGTTTCAAAGCGCAAAGGGTTTGACTGCTGACGGCATTTCTGGCCGAAATACATTCAATAAACTAGGCGTTTATCATGTCAACACTGCTTCCTTAGTTAGCTATGCAAAAAAATTCATAGGAGTTCCTTATAAATGGGGCGGGACAAGCCCATCAGGATTTGACTGCTCTGGCTACATTTACTACGTATTCAAGAACTCACAAGGTGTTGCACTTCCTCGCACAGCTGCTAGTCTTTTCTCAAACGTTGGATTAAAAGTAAGCGCTCCCGTTGTTGGGGATCTTGTATTCTTCCAAACGTATTCAACTGGACCATCACATGTAGGGATTTACTTAGGTAACAACCAGTTCATTAGTGCAACATCTTCAAAAGGAATTAAAATTGACTACATGAATAGCACATATTGGAAACCACGTTACTTAGGAGCTAAAACGTTATAAAAACAGCTAAAAATTTTCAAAAAGCCAACCTAGACACTCAGGGGAAATGAGTTTTAGGTTGGCTTTTTTATTTTTCACCTGAAATATTCTCCTTACTTTCTCAATAACATTAAATTGAGGAAGTGAAAGAAATATGAAGGGAGGAAATCCAATGACTCACTCCTGTCACCAAAAACCGTATAAAACAAAAACGGTCATAAAAAATGGAGTTGGCTTCGGAAGCTGCCTTGCAATGGTTATCTCATACACGGCATATCAATCAATCGGTTGGGCAATCATACACGGCATTTTCAGTTGGTTTTATGTTTTATATTATTGGATTAAATATGCACCGAGTTTTTTCTAAAGTATGCAGTCAATAAAAAAAGGGCTGACTCTTCAATTTTGAGAGTCGCCCTCCATTTGACAAGAACCTTATTGGTAGAAAAAACATTAAGCACTTTTCTTTGAAAGTTTCTCTGATTCTGCTTGCTTCGAAAATAATTGTTCGATGATTGGATTCGTTTTTAGCAATGCCTTCTTTTCGAAAATAGGATTTAGTACAACTAGTACTGCTACGTTTGCAAGTAATCCCCAGAAACCTTCATAAATACCGAATGAACTTCCAGTTGCATACACAGTAAAGGTTACAATTAATCCAACGATTAAACCGATGATTGTAGCCTCTTTCGTTTGTCTTCTCCAGAACAGACTAAAGACAATTGCAGGGAAGATTTGAACCATTCCAGAAACACCTAAAAGCTGAAGAGATACAAGTGCTGTCGGGAATAGCATCCCAAAGATCAATGCTAAACCAATTACGACAAATACCATCGAGCGAGTAATCATTGTTAATTTAGCAGGCTTTACATTGGGATTAATGAAATCACGATAAATATTATTCGCAAAAAGGTTTGAAGCGCCGATCGCCATAATTGAGCAAGGAATAAGTGATGCCAGTGCAATAGTAGAATATGCTAAACCTTGAACAACACCACCGTATGACATTTGAATTAAATGTAATAATGCGAAACGTGGATTGCTTCCTTCTGGCAGTACATGAAAGGCAACAAAACCTAAGAAAATAACAAGAATCAAAACAATATTATAAAGTGGCAAAAAGATTGCATTTTTACGAAGAGCGTCCGCACTTTTAGCAGTAAATACGCCAGTTGCGGCATGGGCCCACATAAATAAAGCCAATCCAGAAACTAATGATGCTGTGACAAACCATGGTATACCTTTTGGACCTGTTGTAGGAATCGTTAAAAGCTGCGGAGAATCTACAACGAGTTTATCCATCATGGATCCCCAACCTCCAAAATGGATGATTGGAAGTGACGCAACAAGGAATAACATAATGACCCATACTAAAATATCTTTAATAATAGCTGTATAGGTAGGTCCTTTTATCCCGCTAAAGAATGTATAAAGCGCTACTAGTAAAAATGATAGGATTACAACAACTTTGACATTGATGTATCCTGTTCCAGCTACTGTTAACGTATCTTGAATCCCAGCTAACTGTAAATCAATATAAGGTATAAGCATTAACACTCCAACAATTGCGATTAATAAAGAAAGTAATTTACTATCAAACCTTTCCTTAGCATAATCAGCAAGCGTTGTTAATTTATGTATTTTAGACACTTTCCATAACTTTGGTAAAAAGAAATAAGAAATAAAAAATGCAATAATTGTATAAGGAATTGAGAAGAAAGCTAGACTCCCAGCTGAATAGGCTGTGCTAGTTAACCCTAAAAATGTATAAGCAGTGTAAAGGTCAGCACCTATTAATAACCAAACTAACAATGCTCCAAATCGTCTTCCACCAACAGACCATTCTTCGACAGAGCTTCTACTCGCTTTATCCCGTCCAGCAATAAATCCGATTAATACAACTGATAAAACTATGAAACTTGTGATTAACAAAGCTGTAAGATTACCTTGCATCATTCAATGCTCCCTTCAGATTTCTGGATTTGATAAATCCCATATGTGCATAGTGGTGTGATAATCATCCCTAAAGCTAGCCAAAAATGTAGGAATGGCAGCCCAAGAATGAAAGGCTCAATTCGATTTACAAAAGGAATTGCAACTAACAAAAGAATAAAAGGTATAACCACTAAAATTCCGATCACGATTTTTTTGCTCACATTTAAAACCTCCTTGTTTTTACAATATACTATTTTAGAATATTAAGAATATATCAATTATTAAAAAATAAAACAAGTAAAATGTTTATAAATGGTAAAATACACATAGAAAAAGCTCATCCATGTATCAATACAAAAGGATGAGCTTTTTCTGTAATATCACTTTACAAATTATTGTAAAATTATGGTTGTACTACTGTCACAGTTTTGGGAGTTGTTGTTACTTTAAACCCTTGTTTGTTTACAACATCCGCTGAAACGAAGTTAATAACAGTTACTGAATATAATATTTTGTGAAATTACCAAAATACTATTATTTTTGTAAATAAATAGTTAAATATATTTGACTAAATTTTCTAACAATATATCATTATACATAGAAAAGTAAGGAGGAGATAAAAATGGTAAAAACGATTGAAAAACGTCTTACACGTACTGAAGTTCCTGTAGAATTAACATGGGACCTCTCTGATTTATTCACTTCTGAGAGTGCATGGGAAGAAGAGATAAGGGAAATAGAAGAAGAGATAAAAAAATTTGATGGCTTTAAAGGAACATTACATACAGGGCCAAAAGCATTGCTTGAGTGTCTAACTGCACAAGAACAACTATCGATGAAACTTATAAAGGTTATGACATTTGCAGGGTTAAAACAATCTACGGATGGAACAGATCCTATTAATCAAGCTAATGCTTCGAAAATCTCCGCTTTGCGTACAAAATCTATGGCAGCTTTGTCTTTCATATCTTCTGAAATCCTTGCATTAGAGGTAGAAACGGTAGAAAAATATCTTAAAGAAGAGGCTGCACTAGAACCATTTAAGAAAAATCTATTAGAGATGCTTGAAACAAAAAAGCATAAACTAAGCCCTGAAACAGAAGAAGTCCTTGCTTCATTGGGTGAGGTTCATGGTTCACCGTATAAAATCTATGAAATGGCAAAGCTAGCAGATATGTCATTTTCACCTATCTTAGATGAAGAAGGAAACGAATTGCCTGTATCCTTTGCGCTTTTTGAAAGCCGCTATGAGTTTTCTCCTGACACAGAAGTTCGTAGAAAAGCCTATAAATCTTTTGTTTCGACATTAAAACAGTATAAAAATACGATCGCAACTACTTACGCTACAGAGGTCACAAAACAGGTAACCCTGTCTCGTTTACGTAAATATGAATCGGTAACACATATGTTATTAGAGCCTCATCAAGTATCATTGGAAATGTACAATAACCAGCTAGATATCATTTTTAAAGAATTAGCACCTCATATGCGTCGTTTCGCCCAATTGAAAAAGAATGTTTTGGGACTCGATCGAATGATGTTTTGCGATTTGAAAGCACCTCTTGATCCAGAATTCAACCCTAAAATTACATACGAAGAAGCTAGTAAACTAATTCACGATTCATTAAAAGTAATGGGGCCTGAGTACAGTGAAATCATTGAAAAGGGATTAAAAGAAAGATGGGTAGATTTAGCAGACAATGTTGGTAAATCAACAGGAGCTTTCTGTTCAAGTCCATATGGCTCCCATCCGTATATCCTTATTACATGGGCAGATAATATGCGTGGATGCTTCACGTTAGCGCATGAATATGGTCATGCAGGTCACTTTTTTTTAGCAAATAAAAATCAAAGAATCATGAATGTTCGACCATCGATGTATTTCATTGAGGCACCATCCACGATGAATGAACTATTATTAGGACAACATTTACTTTCTCAAAATAAAGATAAACAAATGAAACGCTGGGTAATCCTACAATTATTAGGTACTTATTATCACAACTTCGTCACCCATTTGCTTGAAGCTGAGTTTCAGCGTAGAGTATATGCACTTGCAGAAGACGGTAAAGCACTTACAGCTAAAGCATTAACAGAGGTAAAAGAAGCCGTTCTTGTTGAATTCTGGGGAGATACGGTGGAAATTGATGAAGGGGCAGCGCTTACTTGGATGAGACAGCCTCATTATTACATGGGATTATACCCTTACACCTACTCTGCTGGCTTAACTGCCTCTACTGCTGTTGCACAATTAATTCAGGAAGAAGGACAACCAGCTGTAGATCGCTGGCTAGACGTTCTACGTGCAGGTGGAACAATGAAACCGCTTGAGTTATTAAAGCTTGCAGGGGTAGACATGTCGAAGCCAGATCCAATCCAGCAAGCAGTTTCATATGTAGGGTCATTAATCGATGATTTAGAACGCTCATTTCAATAAGGATTATATATAGAATAGGGACCCTTGGCGGTAATTGCCAAGGGTTCTTTTTTTACCAAAATCTCATGAATTGAGAGACATTTTTTCATTTTTTATAATTCCTTCGGTGAAAGTAAATGGATTTTATTGAGTCGAGTAGAATTTGTTCTTTGGCAGCTATTTGCACCTTTTCAATAAATTGGGGTTGAATCAAATGTAATAGTGGTTGCTCAACTTCATTAAAATGCTTTAAAGCACTAATCACCTTACGATCCCATTCCTCCGAGTAATAAAGAAGGTCATCGGGATAAACAATTCTTCGTTCTGTTCCTTCTTCTGGCATAGCTTCAAATGGATAATCTATATTTAATGAGCCATAATCGTCTGTTAATTGCTCTCCAGGAAAAATATCCCTGATAGCCACTTCAAATTCATAGGCAGTCCCTAGACAATTCGCGTGAAAACTGTGGTTTACAAATCTCCCAAGATCCCAACAAAGAATGTATTTGCCCTCTTGATTTCGATACGAGTATTTCTTAAGCACATCCCGATTATAATGATTTAAACCTTCAATATATTCTGGTTCGAGAATTTGATCGAGTTCATCTAAAGCCCAGACTATAGTCCCTTTAGGGATGAACTCAGTTGCAAAAACTCCAAAACCGATTTTATCATTGATATAACGTAATTCCGTATGTGGGTGAATAATACTGAGTATTCCCCTTTGTAAAGTTGGTTTTATCCATAAATTATGCTGGGGACATCCACTTGTTGAAAAAATAATATTAATTCTTTTCAAAAATAATATTACTATTTTTAGTGTCTTAGGGTGATTTACCTGAAAAACCCTTCACTCATATACTTTAAATTGCTAGTTTAATATTTGTAGATAAATTCTAATCCTAACCCTGCGGAGTATAATGAATTAATAAAGAAACGTATCCCATGTTACCTAATTAATTCTTATACAGTTTCTCCTATCCCCTCTAAAACTTGAAAACTATTTCCTCCAAATGCCCATTTTCTCTTATTTAAAATTGATTCATCATTTCGTTAAGGGAGACATGCGATGAAAAAAACTTGGTTATTAGGATTTGGATTTTTCAGTATTAGTTTAGGGTGGTCCTTATATAACGGATTTGTACCATTCTTTCTCAATGATTATCTTACTAGTACAGCTCTTATTGGGTTTCTTATGACCATTGATAATTATATCGCTCTTTTTCTACAGCCCTATATAGGTAACCGAAGTGATCGAACGAATACACGCTATGGTCGAAGAATGCCATATTTGCTATTCGGAATACCAATTGCTGCATTATTTTTTGCTATCATCCCATTCCACAATAGTTTAATTTCTCTAATCATATTGATGATATGTATGAATTTATCCATGGCTATTTTCCGCTCTCCCACTATTGCATTAATGCCAGATATTACACCAGAATCAAGTCGAACAAAAGCGAATGGTGTGATTAATTTCATGGGTGGATGCGGGGCAATATTTGCCTTTAGCATCGGTGCTATTTTATTTAATATTGAAGAATCTCTTCCTTTTTTGGCAGTCTCAGCAGTATTCTTAATTGCTTTATGGGTTATTTACACTAACATTAAAGAAAATCGTGATTGTATTCCCTATAAGTCCGTTTCGCCATCTTCGGAAATAAACTATAGGATGGAATTAAATTCACCAACCCTTTTTCTTTTGGCAGCTATCTTTTTTTGGTTTATTGCTATTCAAGGAATGGAAGCATTATTTACTTTGTATGGAGTAAATGAAATGGGGCTATCTAAAAGTGCATCCGCTTTTTCCTTAGCCTTTTTTTCATTAAGCTTCGTAATATCCTCTATCCCCTGTGGATTATTAGGCGCAAAATTTGGCAAGAAAAAAATAATTATAATCGGAATCATCGGCTTATGTTTTGTTTTTTTAACATTAAGTTGGGTACAATCTGTCTTTTACTTACGTACCATGTTATTAATTGGCGGGATTTTTTGGGCATGTATCAATATCAACGCCTACCCTTTTATTGTGTCTACTGGAAATGAACATAGCTATGGAACACGGACCGGATTATACTATTTGGTTTCTTCATTAGCAGCCATTTTTTCACCACCCATTTTAGGCTTGTTCATTGACATATACGGTTATGGAATTTTATTTTTTGCTGCAGCTGGTAGTATGGTATTAGCGTTAGTTTGTATGTTAATGGTGAATAATTCTGAAACAAAATAAAATGAGGGCAACTCAAAAAATATGAGTCGCCCTCTTTGCAAAGCTATTTTCCTCTTGATATTTACTAATTTTGATCCTCTTCCTTATCTGGAACTACACAGCCCTCATCCGTACAAAACTCACTTCCACCATTTTCAGAGGAAAGCTCTTGAAGTATTGGTTGTGAATTTTCTTCATCCCAAACCTTTTGAAGAGCGCTAATGAAGGTTTCTGTTGGTTGTGCGCCTGAAATGGCATATTTTTGATTAATGATAAAATATGGTACTCCACGAATGCCATATTGCCCAGCAATAGCTTGATCAATTCTCACATCATTAGCAAATTCGCTTTCATTATGGAGTACAGCCAGTGCTGAACTACGTACTAATCCAACAGACTCACAAATATCAAGTAATGTTTCTTGATTGCCAAGATTCTTGGATTCTGTAAAATATGCAGCAAGCAGTTTTTCTGTCAGTTCTTTTTCTTTTCCAACTGTTTTTGCATATTTAGTTAACCGATGTGCATCAAATGTATTGGTTGGCTTCATATTATCAAAATTAAAATCCAAACCAACTGTAGCTGCTTGCTTTTTAAGTCCATCATTAGCTCGCTTGGCATCCTCTACACTCATGCCATACTTCTTTGCAAGAGCCTCATTAATATGGACCTCACTATTCTTTGGCGCATTTGAATCTAACTCAAAGCTCTTAAATTCCACTTCCACGTCTTCTTTGTTTGGAAAATTAGCAAGCGCCATTTCTAAACGACGTTTTCCAATATAACAAAATGGGCAGACAAAATCAGACCATACTTCTATTTTCATGTTGAACACCTCATTTAATCAGCAATTTAGTATATATATTATCATACATCTTTCAAAATCCACTTATTGATGCTCAGCTTACCTGTAATTAAACCCTTTGAAAAAAGCGTATTTAACAACTGTAAAGGAATGACATTGACACATTTGTTTCATGACATATACAATGTGAAATAACATTTTTAAAGCTGAATAAAATTATCACTCGTATAATCTTGGAAATATGGTCCATAAGTTTCTACCAAACTACCGTAAATGGTTTGACTACGAGAGGGATTAGAATAATGTATTTTATTATATAGTCTAATTGTCCTTCTCTATGTCAACCCTAGATATACCTAGGGTTTTATTTTTTATTAGGGAGAGATTAATCCATGGCTATTGATAAAAATCAATTCATTAAACGCATCCATGTTGCCAGTAAAAAGATCCCCGCTGACATTGTCATAAAAAACGGAAGGATTATCGACGTTTTCAATCTTGATATTTTGGACGGTGATATTGCCATTGCCGATGGGATGATTGTGGGGATTGGCAACTTTGAAGGGCTACATATCATTGATGCAAAAAATCGATACATTTCTCCTGGCTTCATTGATGGTCATGTTCATATCGAATCTTCTATGGTTACGCCGACAGAATTTGCAAAAGTCGTCCTCCCTCATGGAGTTACTACCGTCATTACAGACCCTCACGAAATTGCAAATGTTTCTGGTAGTAATGGAATACAGTTTATGATTGAAAATTCCGAGGGCATCCCTTTAGATATATATTTCATGTTACCTTCAAGTGTTCCAGCGACACCATATGAAAATTCAGGTGCGATATTAGAAGCACATGATTTAGAAACTTTTTTCAAATATAAAAGAGTGATTGGACTTGCAGAAGTAATGGATTATCCTTCCTTACAGAATGCTGAGGATTCGATTGTAGATAAGCTGCTTATGACATACAGCAATAGTCAACTGATCGATGGGCATCTAGCTGGATTGAATGCTAATGCAGTCAATATTTATAGGGCTGCGGGGATAAGAACAGACCATGAATGTTACATGGTCGAAGATGCATTAGACCGTTTAAGACGTGGGATGTACCTTTTGATTCGTGAAGGATCCGTTGCAAAAGATTTGCAATCCCTTATTAAAGTTGTTAACTTCCAAAATGCACGCCGCTGTTTATTTTGTACGGATGATAAACATATTGATGATTTAGTGGTGGAAGGAAGCATTGACCATAATGTACGGTTAGCCATAAATAATGGTATTGACCCTTTTTTAGCCATTCAAATGGCTTCATTGAATGCTGCTGAATGCTATGGGCTTAACCAAAAAGGCGCTATCGCACCTGGTTATGAGGCTGATTTATTATTTTTGGATGATTTGAAAGATGTTCAAATATCTGAAGTATATAAATCGGGCAAACTGGTAGCAGCTAAAGGGAAATACGTGGGAGAATCAATTGTCAAGCAAGAACCAACAGCAGAATTAACGAATACAATCCATTTTCCAGGAATTTCAGAATTAAATCTTCAAATTCCCATAGGTGAAAGCAGCAGAGCCAATGTGATTGGAATCACCCCCAATCAACTCACAACAAAAAAATTGAATGAATCCGTTACTACAGAATATGGGTGCTTTAAACCATCTATAGAACATGATCAACTAAAGCTTGTTGTCGTTGAAAGACATAAAAACACAGGCAACATAGGACTCGGAATTGTAAAGGGGTTCGGAATGAAAGATGGAGCAATTGCCACTACAATTGCACATGATTCACACAACTTAGTTTGCACAGGCACAAATGATGGCGATATCATTTCAGCTGTAAATGCATTAAAGAAAATGAATGGTGGGCTAGTAGTAGTAAAACAAGGCGAAGTCATTGCATCCCTTCCCTTAACTATTGCCGGGTTGATTTCTAACCAGGATTATTCAATCGTTCACACCGAATTAAAAAATATTAAAAATGCATTAACGAAGTTAGATTTCCATGGGAATTCCAATCCATTTTTAACCCTCTCATTTCTTACGTTGCCTGTTATTCCATCCTTAAAATTAACAGACTTAGGGTTATTTGATTTTGAGAATTTTAGACATATTGAGGTAGGATTGTAGAGCCTAAAAAAGGGTGTGACTCAGACTTTGAGCCATACCCTTATCATTTATTTCCACCAAGTATCAAACATCGTTGCTGGCATTTGCCGTTTATGCTCAGACATTAAGTAACGTTTCTCAATTTTCTCTGCTGCTTCAGGAGAGACTGATTTTCCTTCTAAATAATCATCCAATTCTTCATAAGAAATGCCTAGTTCGGTTTCATCTGCTTGTCCAGGTTTTTGATCAAGTAAATCGGCAGTTGGTGTTTTCAAATAAAGACGTTCTTCTGCTCCAAGTTCTTTTAACAATGCTCGCCCCTGTCTTTTGTTCAGACCAGAAAGAGGTAGTATATCAGCACCACCGTCACCATATTTCGTATAAAAACCTGTAACTGCTTCCGCCGCATGATCCGTTCCAATGACTAAATATCCCTCCTGACCGCCGATAGCATACTGAGCAATCATTCGCATACGCGCTTTTACATTTCCTTTTTGGAAGTCCTTCAATGGTTCACCAGAAGTCATGCTATCGAATTCTTCTTTAACTGAATCCACTGCATTTTTAATATTAAACATATACTCTTTATCCGCGCGAATAAATTCCAATGACTTTTGAGCATCCTCTTCATCCTGCTGCACACCATAAGGAAGGCGAACGGCAGTGAATATTGCACCATAACCCTCGTTTCTTAATTCTTCTACCGCTAACTGTGCTAATCTCCCAGCTAATGTAGAATCCTGGCCGCCACTAATTCCGAGTACATATCCTTTTGCATTAGAGCTCTTTAAGTACTCCTTTAGAAAATCAATTCTCTTTTTAATTTCTTCTTTAGGATTGATTTCAGGTTTCACATTCAAATCAGCTATGATTTTCCCTTGAATACTCATGAAGCAAACACCTCTTCCTTGTTATTGAAATGATTTATTTTAAATTATAGGCTTCCCTTTCCTGATAGACAAATAAATGGATAAAAAAATAAATAACCTAGCAAATATCTAGGTTATTTATTTTGAAATTAGTCCAATTCCATTTGTTTTGTTTCCTTGCCTAATACGAATACAGCAAGTGCGCCAATTAAAATTGAAATGGTGAAAATGGTGAAAATGGAAGTGATAGAGATTTCTTGAGCCACAAAATAACCAACCAGAAGTGGTCCCAACACCCCTCCAATCCTACCAAAGGATGCCGCCATTCCCGCCCCTGTTCCTCGAATCGCAGTTGGGTATTGTTCTGGGGTATAGGCGTAAAGCGCACCCCATGCACCAAGATTAAAGAAGGAGAGGAAAATCCCTGAAGTTAATAGTAGTGTAAGTGATTCTGCAGATCCAAAGAAATATGCACTTACCGCAGTTCCAAATAAATACGTTATTAAAACAAATTTTCTACCCATGCGTTCGATAAACCACGCAGCAGTAAAATATCCTGGCAATTGCGCAAGCGTCATAATCAGTACGTATTGGAAGCTCTTAATCATGCTAAAGCCTTTCATCACCATTACACTTGGTAACCATAAAAACATGCCATAGTAAGAGAACACTACACAAAACCAAAGTATCCAAAGCATCGTCGTTTGACGAACATGTTCTTTTGACCACACACTTCTAATATTTTGGATAATCGAAGGTTTTTCTTTTTTCTTAACAGCTTCAAATTTAGGTGAATCCGGTAAATTCAAACGAAGATATAGCGCATAAAACGCAGGTAATGCACTAATTAACAATGCTGCCTGCCAACCAAATTTAGGAATGACAAAGAATGAAATTATAGCAGCAATTAACCAACCACCGGCCCAAAAACTTTCTAGTAGAACAACTACTTTGCCGCGTTTTTCCACTGGTACACTTTCCGATACAAGAGTTGATGCTACGGGTAGTTCGCCACCTAGACCCATTCCTATGATAAACCTTAATACCAAGAATGCAGCTAAAGTTGTCGTAAATGCAGATAGCCCACTTCCGATTGAAAACAAGAGCAACGTAATGATAAAAACCCACTTACGGCCAATTCTATCCGCCATCAATCCAAAAATCAGGGCTCCTACAGCCATCCCAATCGAATTGATGCTTCCAATCCAACCCATTTGCTGGACAGATAAACCCCAATCTTTTTGTAATGCCGCGATGATAAAAGAAAGCATTCCTACGTCCATCGCATCAAACATCCATCCTAGACCAGCTATCCCCAATAATTTTTTATTAGAAATTTCTTTCTTATTTTTCATCTTTTTCTCCTTAACTAATCGAACTAAATTTAACCATTTTATGCCCAAAAATTAAGTTTTTATTCATGGTCCAACAGTATATTAACACTTGTCTTTACAGTTGTCATTAAATATTAACAAACTCGTTATCCTAGTTCCAAACACATCAAAATATGCCTAGAGTTATATTTTTATATTATTTTATATGTATATTAGTGTAATAGTGAACTTTTCGGTCTCAAACGACTCAATTCTAAAAAATCAAATCTATAAATTTTAGATTATTATAGTAAAAAAGACCTACTAGGAGTGAGTCAAATACTAGAAGAAGTCATTTACAACGGAATTCCTTATTTTGTGATTTATAAATATGAAACAGGTTTCTGGGAAATTCGCCAGAAATATAATGAATTTAAAGTGATTTTGGTTCACAAATCAGAATTAGAGCAAGCAAAATAAATATCCATTTGTTAGAAAACTTGGCTAGCGTCAAACCTAATCACCATCGCATGCCTAGTGGCAATTTTACTTTTATCTTAACATTGCTACTACATCGGCTTATTTCTTTGTTGCCTACAAAAAATGCAGTGAGTTACTTTAAACCCACTGCATTTTGCTAAATCCTATATTCCTAAATGAATTAATCGGCAATGAAATTTGCATTAATTTTATCAATGCCTATCGTCGTTGAATTTGCGGAATTAATAACCAATCTTTCATTTAGAGTATTTATTATAGTCTTCAGATTGGAAATTGTTCTAATATTTCTTCGATCTGACTTTAGAAATAAAATTAGAATTTTTTCTTTATTTTCAAAGTCAAACTGATTAAATTCTTCTAAATTGAAAGATTCGAATTCTTTCATTAACTCTTCTATATTAGTTGAAGTTGATATAATTTCTAATTTAATTTGAAATTCATGAATAAGCTTATCTATGTCATTATACAAATCTGTTTTGTTTTCATAGAATTTATTTTGGCTAAGTAGTTGTTGTACAATTTCTAATCTAGCTTTTTTACCTATATTTATAAAATCAACATGATTATTAAGAATCATGGACTGTTCAATTTTCATAACATCTTTATCAATATTCACTAAATCTAGGATGTCTTGTTCAATATTTGTCATTGGAATTTGCGTTTTTGAATCTATTCTTTTTGTAAGTTCTCTTAAACGGAATTCACTATCGAACCTCTGATCCGAGTTTGGAGGTAATTGGTTGATGAGTGGTGATAGATTATCCAAAAAAGACGGGTGAATGTAATCGGCTTTTTCTAATTCACTTAGTTGTCTTTCAATCTTCTCGAACAACAATTCAAAATTATAAGCCTCAGTAGACGAGAACTGTATGTCTTCTATTTCAGTTGTAATTTTATTTAGTTCATGTACAGTAACTGCTAATGATGATTTCATAGGAAGCCTCCTATAACAAAATTAATAATTCTAATGAAAAGCCAATCACAAATAGTGTGATTGGCTTTCATTAAAAACTTGCAATAATTCTTACAAACCAGCAGCTTGTTTAACAGCTGAAATTGTAGTGAATTGTGAAGCTGGATTTTGAGCTTTTAACTCAGTTAACTTGTTTAATACCACTTCAGCCTTCTCAATTTTTTGAGCTTGAGTTAAGGCTTTGAATTCTGGGAATACTGCGTTATCTAAAGCTGTTACCATTCCAGTAATAGAAGTAGCGGCATTTACACCAGTTAGGAAGCTGTTCATGTTTCCAATTTGTGTTGAGATTTCAGTAGTAACTGCTGCTGTATTAGCAAAAGCTTTTGTTTCAAGAGCATTTTTAGCAACTAGTACTAACTGAGAAACTTCTAATTTACTAGCAGATGAAAGGTTAATAAATGCAGTTGCTTCTTGAGCTACAGCAACATCAGTTAATGCCGTTCTCATATCTGCAGCAGTTGTAGCAGCATTTACAGCTGCCAATCTAACAATTGCACCTTTGCCAGCGTTAACAGTTTTAACGATTTCTTGGATTGCTGCAGCTTTTTCAGCATCTGTTCCAGCAATTGTTCCATTTGGAACTGGAGGAGTAGAATTATCAACAGATGCTAAATCTGCTTTAATAGAAGCAATGTATTGTTCAACTAATTCCGCATCAATCGTAGCGCTATCCATGCTAGTTGTTACTTCAGAAAGACGAACTAGACTAGCTAATGCAGCTGTACGATCTGCTTCTTTAGTAGCATCATAAGTTTTAAAGTTTGTTTCGATGTTTGTAACTGCAGAAGTAAGTGCTACAGTGTTACCTGCATCAATAACATTAGATTGAACGTTAGCTTTAGTTTTGATTTCAACGTTTGCATCAACTTTAGCTTTATATTCAGTAATAGCTTTTGCATTTACATTTGTTAAAGCTAAGTCTTTATTTTGAAGAGCTGTAAGTAATTGTGCTTCAGTTGTTGCAGCGTCAACAGCGATTAAAGCTGTAACTACAGTCAATTTTGCTTGAAGACCTTCTTTAACAGTGTTTGGATCTAAGTTTTCAAGTGCATTTACTAATGCTGTTGCAGCAGAAACACTAGCAGTTGTAAGTGCTGTTTCAGCAGCAGCTACCGCTTCTTGTGCAGCAGTTAAGTTAACTGCATCAATATCAGCTTGAATTGCTGCAACTGTCTTGTCTGCTCCTGTAATAGCAACATCATATCTAGCGATTAAGTCCGCATTTACGCGCTTGAATGCTGAATTTTTTAATGCATCTAATAATTGAATTTGGTTAGTTGCAGCTAATACTGGAGCAACAACTTTCAAATCATTAAGCTCAGACTGGAAGTCAGCCTTCACAGTTACTTTAACTTCTAATGCATCCGCAACATCTTTTGTAATTTCAGTTGGAAGTGCGTCAATTGCTTTTTGAGCATCTTCAAATTGTTTTGCAGTTGCTGTTGCTGGGTTTTCTTTAACAACTTTTAATGCATCTTCAGCATCCGTTACTAGCTTAGTCATTTCTGCATTAATCTTAGTTGCATTTACAACATTGATTTTTGCTTGAATACCAGAGATTGTTGTAAAGTTTCTATCTTTTAATGCTGTTTCATATTCAGTAATATAGTCTGCTTTAACGTTTACAAAAGGTTTAACATTTAATGCATTGAATAATTTAACTTGAGTGTCTGCATTGTTAACTGCTGCGACAATTGCGTTAATTTGAGTTTGAACTGCAACAATTTTAGCTTGTAGCAAAGTCTTTTCATTTGAAGCAGTAAGTGCAGTTACAAGGTCGTTTGCAGCAGCAAGGTCAGCTTCTAGTAAGCTTCCTTCTGCTTTAGCAACTGCATCAGTAGCTAGTTTTAAAGCATATGCTGCAGCGTCAAAGTTAACAGTTGTAGTAAACTCTTTACCTTCAAACGTAAAATTTACTTCGTTGTCACCTGCTACTAATGCTTTTTCTAGATTGATTTCAGCAGTTTTTCCATCTGAAAATTTCACTGAAATTTTAGTTGGTTCAACTACATCTACACTTGAAATCTCTACAACTACAGGTGGTGCTTCAACTTGGAAAGCTTTGAATAAGAAAATTGCATAGTCTCCACGTTTTGCTGGGTTAGCAACTCCAAATTGAGTTTCAGAAACACCATTTGTAACGTTGTTTGCAACTAGAGCTTTTACAGCTTCTGCATAACGATCGTTAACATCTGTAAATTTAAGTTCGCCTTCACCTTTAAGATCAAAACCTTTTTGGATCCAGATTGCTAATTCACCACGAGTGATTTTGCTGTTAGCGTCGAAGCTAGTAGCAGTTTTTCCGTTTGTGATTCCAGCAGCTTTAATAGCATTAACATACTTTTCTGCACGAGCTGGAACATCCGTGAATCCAGATGCAGGTGCTGCTTCGATATCAAGTCCTAATACTTTTGCGATCATAACTGCTGCATCAACACGTTTGATGTCATCGCTAGTTCCAAAAGAAGTACCTGTTAAACCGTTTACCCCTTTAGATACTACGAAATCTACTGCTTCTTTATATTTAGGTGCAACATCCGTGAAAGAAGCTGCGTTTACGATTGGAGCGATTGCAGTTGCAACTAAAGTTGCAGTTGCAGCTGTTGCTACAAATTTACGATAAGCTTTTGGTTGGTATGACATTGTGTAATTTCCTCCCGATATGTAAATATATTTGACTCGAAATTGTCGAGGTTGAATAAATGGTTTAACTATCTATTAGATGATGAATCTTCCATAAATAGATATATTAAACTCGTAATTTATACTATCAAAACTAGATTATTCTTTCATTGGTATATCGTGGTAGCAGATATTAATCTTGGAAAAAACAATTTACAGTTTGCGGTTTAATAGCTATTTATTGGGCTTTCAACCCATAATATACCCTGGTTACTAAAAATTACTAATTTTATATTGATAGTTTACTATTAATATAAGTTGGGTTAGAAAACTTGAATAGCACCAAGTCTAAGCGCAGGGAATTTCATAGTTACACTCATACATAAATCTTTAAATTGGCCAATACGTCACCTATTTCATTGTTGCCCATGCTTACTCTTAAAGTATAAAAAAGCCATTCGATCGTTTATTACTTTCGAATGGCTTTTTTGATTATTTATATTTACGGTTATTTACTCCCTATCTTCAATAAATCTAACACTCTTATTCCCTATTGCATCCAATAAAACAACTTTTCTCAAGCCAATAAAAACTAGTTCCCCGATACACTAGAACTGAAATTATTTCCGAGGAAGAAGTTTACTGAAATGAAGGATGCTCAGGGACATATTGATATTTCTCTAGTTTAAGAGAGGATTCACCACTGAACTTGATTCCTTCATTCTGTAGCGTCGATTTCTGATAAAAGAACGCTTCTTCATTTTGAATCCCGATTTCACCTTTTGAATTGATCACTCTATGCCAGGGGAGGTTGTATTTATCGCTCATTGAATGTAGAATTCGGACCACCTGCCTAGCTCCTCTAGGACTGCCGGCAAGTCTAGCAATTTGCCCATATGTCATGACTCTCCCAGATGGTATTTGTTGAATGATAGTAATAACTCTTTCTGTAAAGCTTTCCAAGATATTCACTTCCTTATTTACTAAATAACGCCGTATAAGAAAAATAATAGCGTACCCTTAATCTAGTAAGCTAGCAAGGGCACGCTTTTTTATTTACAGATTATATACTTTACTATACTTATTCTCTAAATATTCAACAAGAAATTCCGCATTTAGTTCTTCACCTGTTATTTTAACTATTAGTTCATTAGGAGAATGTAATCTTCCATGTTGATGAATTTTCTCTTTTAACCAGCTTTGGATTTTTGTGAAATCCCCTTTCTCGATATTCATATAAAAATCTGGGATTTCCTTTTGAATGGTATTTAAAATTTGTGCTGCATATAGGTTACCTAACGAGTAGGATGGGAAATATCCAAACCCTCCAAATGACCAATGTACATCTTGTAGAACTCCATTAGAGTCTGTTTCAGGAGTTATACCAAGATATTCCTCCATTTTATTGTTCCAAATCACAGGTAGGTCCTTGACTTCAATTTCCCCACCAAACAATGCTTTTTCAATTTCATATCGAATCATGATGTGCAGGTTGTAGGTTAATTCATCTGCTTCTACCCGTATAAAGGAAGGGGCTACCTTATTGATTGCACGGTAAAAATCCTCAAGTTTCACATTAGCTAATTGATCTGGAAAGTAACTTTGCAGCCTTGGATAGAAATAAGTCCAAAATTCTTCACTGCGACCCACCATGTTTTCAAGGAAACGTGATTGAGACTCATGTATGCCGAAAGAAGCTCCACTTTGTAGAACTGTCCCTTCAAAATCCGGGTTCACATTCTGCTCATAAATTCCATGACCAGCTTCATGAATAGTGCCAAATAATGCAGAACGAACATTGTTTTCTAAATAACGAGTTGTAATCCTAACGTCTCCTGTATTGATTGTTTGTGCAAATGGATGTACCGTTTCATCCAGCCGACCTGCTTCCATATCAAAACCAATAATCGGTAAAATATATTGATTAAATTCCTTTTGTTTTCCTACATCATATAATTGTTCAAAAATCTCGTCAGGTGTTTGGTATGGCGAATTTCGAATTCTTTTTAACAGCGCTACGCTAGTTTCTCTAAGTTTTGCAAATAACGGATCTAGTTTCTCAACTGTTAGACCTGGTTCATATTCATTTAATAATGCGTCATAAGGATGTTTTTCGTATCCAAATATTTCTATGAACTTTTTATTGAATTCCACAATCTTTTCTAAGAAAGGTAGGAAGTGATTAAAGTCATTATTTGCTCTTGCTTCCTCCCATGCATCATTTGCAAGAGATGTTAATACAGCATATTCTTTAAATTGGTCAGCAGGAATATTTTTTGCCCTGTCATAGACATTCTTTCGTTCTCTTACTTGAGCCTTGGATACCACGTCAAGAACCTCTTCAGCTTGAGGCGATGTAAGAATAGTTAACAGTTCACCCATTTCATCAGAAACCGTCAGTTTAAACTCTTCTGTACGGAGCGTTCCACTAGCTTTTGCAAAGAGGCCTCTCCCCTTTTTAGGTGCCATGACTTTTTGATCCCAGCCGATTAAACCCGAAATGCTTGAAAAATGACTGATTTTCTCATCAAGAGCTTTAAATTTCTCCAACGCTGTAGCAATTGTTTGATCGATTACTTTTGCTTCCATTCCAATACCTCCAAGAATTGATAGTTTATTTAAAAAATTCTTTTATAATTTTCATTAATTCATTTGGTTTCTCTACCACTGACCAATGTCCACATTCAGAAATCACTGCTAGTTGAGCTTGAGTGATATAGTCGCATAATCCTTCTTTAAGCTTTTCCGGGCGTTTAATGTCATGCTCCCCTTGTGCAATGAGAATAGGGATATCGCGCAAAAGGTGTATTTTATCCGTTAAATCATAATTCTGGATGATATCTTGGCCAAGATGTTTATTTACGTCAGCGTTGCTTTTCGTAGGAGTCTTCCAATTAAGTGCTTCGTGATTATAGACATAATATTTATCTATAATTTTGAAAATCTCTTTTACGTCAACCTCTCCTTTATTGAGGGCTGTCACGAGCTCATTGATTTTAACCTTTTCTTCAGAAGTTAGTCTGTTTTCTAATTCAGATCCAAAACTTAAATAGTCATCAGCCTTAAGACCAACTGCAGCAGTTAAAAATATCTTATTGACTTTATCAGGATATTTACACCCATAAAGCAAAGCAAGCATGGATCCCCACGACTCACCTATAAGATTCAGTTTCGTTATTCCAAATTTAGAACGAAGGCCTTCTAGTGTCTCTACTTCCTCCTCCATCGTATAACTTTCTTTATTAGAGGATTCTTTAGAATTTCCACAGCCTCTCTGATCATAAAATACTAATTGATAATGTTCTGAAAGAGGCTCTAAATGTGGCAAGAAATAACGATGTTCTCCTCCAGGTCCTCCGTGCAGAAACACTAATGGTTCACCATGACCAAGAATTTTTACATAAATCTCCTCGCCCCTAACATTCAAATACCTTTCATCCACTAAAGGCACATTATTCACTTAATCACCCCTTTAAAATGACTATGTAGTTTATTTAATTAAAACATAATATTTCCATTCTTTCAAATTATTATTTAAATTTTCTAAATTATCAATCCGTGATACATCTTAACTATTAATAGTGGTTTATTAGAAACTGACCAGTCAGTCTTTAAACTATACAGCATATGCCCTTCTAATATATTTGTTATCTCATCAAAAATTCCTCTTTCTACCAAATTACAAAAAGACAAAGAAAAAGACGCCTGTATACACAGACGTCTTTTTGCGTAAATTTGCGGCGAAGTACCGTACGGCCACATCCATACGTGCATTATGCATGTACTCCGGCTTATGCAAATCAGCTCATCGCTCATTAACTATAACATAATAATTCTATAAAAGAAACTTGTATTTTATAGGAAATTGTAATCAAACATGTAATATCTTGTAATATAATTGTAAATTTTCCTCCGTTTGCTTCATAGAGTAAAAAAGACAACAAGAATCAAATCAAAAATGGAGGGAAAAGGTGTGTCTAAAAAATGGCTAGTAGCCTTCGTAATCCTTTGTTTAGCATGGGGGTTACCTGCTTCATTCTCACAAGCAGCTTCTAACCCAGTCAATCAACTGATTATCATAAATAAGCAACCCAATTTACTTGCTTATTACGAAAATGGGAAGCTAAGTAAAACATTTAAAGTAGCAACAGGAAAAAAGCCATCCTACACCCCTGAAGGGCGCTTTAAGATTGTAAATAAAATAAAGAACCGACCCTATTATAAAGAAAAAATACCGGGAGGAGATCCGAGGAATCCTTTAGGTAAACGATGGCTTGGAATTAATGCAAGAGGAACGTGGGGAACCACTTATGCTATACACGGTAATAATAATTCTGCATCTATCGGAAAATTTGTAAGTGCTGGATGTATCAGGATGTATAACAATAACATAGAATGGTTATTTAATCGTATAAAAACAAATACACCTGTCATTATTACTACTTCAAAAAATAGTTTTCAAACAATAGCAGCAACTAATGGCTATAAAGTGGATGGATTAACATCCCTTCCAGTTGACGTTGTTCCGACTAAACAAGCAATCACATTAAAGATTGGTAGTAAAGGATCCGCTGTAAAATCTCTGCAAGCAAGGCTTACAGTACTAGGCTATGAAATCAATCGGATTGATAGTATTTTCGGAAAGGAAACCTTGAGTGCGGTTAAGCAATTTCAAAAAGCAAACTCCTTGAAGGTAGATGGCATTGCGGGGCCTGCTACTCAAATAGCTCTATTCAACAAATAGATTCCACACCATGATGCAATTTCCATGGTGTATTTTTTTATCTTTTTAGTTTCATTGCAACTATTATAGTGAAAATACTATTAGCTTTAGTATTTAAAAATAGTTGCATGGACTGGAGCGGAAATTTTTTAGGACGAGTAACAAACGAAGGAATTTAACGTCTACCCTAATGTATCGAAACTAAAGGAGCGAAAAAGATGAAAAAAACAAAGATTCATTTGGCAGTCCTATCTTTATCCCTAGCGTCTATTCTAAGTTTTTCAACAGTAGCTGAGGCTAAACAAACGACATATACGATCAAAAAAGGAGACACACTCTATAGCATAGCAAAAAAACATGGAACGACCGTAGATGCTTTAAAGGTCATTAATTCATTGACATCAAATATCATTCCGATCGGCCGGACTCTTGTCATTACAAAAACCATAATTGTAAAAAAAGGGGATACCCTTTACAAAATTGCAAGGACACATGGGATGACAGTTGAGGAAATGAAGAAACTAAATAAATTAAAAACGACTAAAATTTACCCTAATCAGAAGCTCCACGTTAATGCCACTCCATCTTCCAATTCATCCTATAATCCAGACACGGTTACCTTACATGCAAAACTCCCAAAAGGCTTTGAACTAGTGGCCGAAGAACCAAGGAGATTTATCCTTCAACACCAAAAAGACAGCAGTAGTTTTGTTCGTATAGAAGTATTGGCACATAATTCTGATCTTACAAAAGTCAAACAAAATTCTATCGACTATTTAAAACCAATCGGTAAAGCGATTGAAATCAAAGACCCTTATATGCATCCCTTTTATAAAAATTCTCATTTTTATTTGCATGCTTCCAATATGAAATTGTCACAGAACATTGTCGTAAAAACAGTTAATGGGAAACTTATTCGCTTTACCCTTCATTTCACTAATAATGAGGAAGCAGAAGGAATCACCCCTGTTCTCGTTGATACTTTACGAACATTAACTGCTAAATAGAAGTGTAAAGAACATATGCGTAAACGATGCTAAAAAAGACCATCTTGCAAAAGTCTAGAGATCCGACTTGTTACAGATGGTCCTTTCATTACTTATTTTAATCAATTTGCACCCTGTGGCTCCATGCTTTTTCGAGTGGATTTCTTACTAGTTTTCACTAAAGGCAATCCTGCCATTGCGAAATATACCATTGATGCAATACTAATGAGTAAAAATAAGAACTGAATGCTGTCTACTGTCCAAAGTCCAACGAAGTATAGCATAGATGGTACGGTAAGCGTAACCCAAGATTGCACAAATGCAACTTTCCCAATATACGTGTTGATGTCCTTACCAAGTGCATTGGATAGGTAGAACAAGAACCAAAGGAATGCCCACATGAACCAGTGTGTCGCCAATACGTAATCTTGGAAATGCACGACGGTAACTATAGTATAAAATAGAGCGATAATGCTCACCCATAATGAGAAATAACCTAAACCTGTACCATCCAAATCTCGCATTAAAGTAAAACCTACGTAAAGGTACGTTAATCCAAATAGGAATGTTCCTGCATTGTTATATAAATCCCAAGGTGTTTGTTCAGAAACTAGAACAAGATAAAAAGGGATGATAATTTGAAGTGTCCCAACAAAAAGATTAAAATAGCTGACGCTTTTCGCGTTTGCTTTACCATACATGACTAATGCGTTTAAAAACAAAGTTGCTCCAGATAAAAATAATCCGATATATCCCATGGTGTAAGTGCGCCAAGCAATAGTGGCAGCACGCATAGCCTCCTTTAAAACAAGAAAAGCAGTTCCCATAAAAGGAAATGCTTTTCTCTTTATCTTTACAATACAATACTTACAATAATACCAGACAATACGCTGACAAGCGTTGCCCCGAATAACAGTTTCAATCCAAAACGAGCAACAACATTTCCTTGCTTCTCGCTTAGACCTTTCACTGCACCAGCGATGATTCCGATTGATGAGAAATTCGCAAATGAAACTAGGAATACGGAGATAATTCCAAGTGTTCTAGGTGTAAATGACTTGGCAACTTCGGATAAACTCATCATAGCTACGAATTCGTTTGTAACAAGCTTCGTTGCCATAATACCACCAGCAGCTACTGCTTCTGCCATTGGTATACCCATGATGAATGCAACCGGTGCAAAAATATATCCTAAAATTTGTTGGAATGAAATTCCGATGGCTAATTCAAATACGTTGTTAATCGCAGCAATTAAGGCAACAAACCCAAGTAACATTGCTGCAACAATGACAGCAACTTTGAAACCATCAAGAATGTATTCTCCAATCATTTCAAAGAATGTTTGTTTTTCTTCATCCGCAACGATCAGAATGTCTTCTTTTTCATCTACTTCATACGGATTGATTACAGATGCAATAATAAATCCACCAAATAAGTTTAGAACTAAAGCTGTTACGACATATTTAGGTTCAATCATTGTCATGTAAGCTCCAACAATTGACATTGATACCGTAGACATTGCTGAAGCACAAAGTGTATATAAACGGTGAGGTGGAAGTGCATCCAATTGCTTCTTAACAGTGATGAATACCTCAGATTGACCTACCATTGCAGAGGCAACCGCATTATAAGATTCTAATTTCCCCATACCATTTACTTTACTTAATAGCAAACCGATGCCCTTCATGATGAATGGCAAAATTTTAAAATGTTGAAGGATTCCAATTAATACAGAAATGAACACGATTGGTAACAATACATTTAAGAAAAACGGGAATGCACCTTCATTAGTTAAACCACCAAAAACAAAGTTAACACCTTCAGCTGCATATTCCAATAATTTCTCAAATACAGCTGCAATTCCTTTAACTAAGATAAGTCCGAATTTAGTATTCAATAAAAGAAATGCAAGCAGAATTTGAATAACAACCATGATAATAACTGGACGATATTTTATTTTTTTCTTATTATTACTTGCAACGAAAGCAAGACCAATAACTACTGCGAGTCCTAATAATGCAATTAAATATTTCATGTGTATTCTCCTAAGTTGTAAGATTTACCAATGATGTTTGGTTGTCTAGCAAATAATGTTGTATGACTTAGGTAAGATCTTTTGAAGAAAAGAATCCAGGTAATAACGCTTCAATTGTTGTTTCTTTTGTATCACCTTTCAAATTTGTCAAAATGACAACTGAATCTGCATCCAAAAACTCAGCCAGAACTTGACGGCATGCTCCACATGGAGAAATCGGACCATCCGTGTCTCCGACTATTGCAATTGCCTTGAATTTTTTTTCACCTTCTGAAACCGCTTTAAAAACAGCAGTTCTTTCCGCACAGTTTGTGAGTCCGTACGATGCATTCTCAATATTGCAACCTTTATAGATTTTTCCGCTTTCGGTAAGAAGTGCAGCACCTACATGGAATTTTGAATAGGGTACATACGCTTGCTTACTTGCATCAATTGCTTCATCTATTAATTTTTTGTGGTCCATAAAGTTTTACCACCTTCAGGAAATTTTTCAAAATGTCAAGGCTTACAAAATATCATGAATGTATCCGCTTCCTATACTAAAAATAGAGGGATGACCGATGTAAATCGGTCATTCCTTCTGTTTTATTAATACGAAGAATCAGAAGTCAAACCTTCCATGATAGCTACACCAGAGCTTGCTCCAATACGGTTAGCGCCTGCTTTCACTACATTTTGTGCATCTTCAAGACTTCTTACTCCACCTGAAGCTTTAACGCCAACGTTTTCTCCAACAATCTTTCTCATAAGTTCAACGTCTTCAACAGTAGCTCCACCAGTAGAGAAGCCAGTAGAAGTTTTAACAAAGTCTGCACCAGCAGAAACCGATAGTTCACAAGCTTTTACAATTTCTTCTTTTGTTAACAAGCACGTTTCTAGGATTACTTTCGTAAGTGCTTTACCTTTAGCTGCATCTACTACAGCTTTAATGTCGCGCTCAACTAATTCATAGTCTTTGTCTTTTAGAGCAGCGATATTAATTACCATATCAACTTCGCCTGCGCCGTTCTCGATTGCATTAGTTGTTTCAAAAGCTTTCACCTCAGGAGTGTTTGCACCAAGAGGGAAACCGATAACAGTACATACTTTTACTTCAGGAGTATCGTGTAAAACTTCTGCAGCTGTTTTAACCCAAGTAGGATTAACACATACAGATGCAAATTTATATTTTTTTGCTTCTTCAGATAGTTTAACGATTTGTTCTTTTGTCGCTTCTGGTTTCAACAAAGTGTGGTCAATCATTTGTCCGATAGTTTTTTCCATTTAAGTACACTTCCTTTTTTGAAATAGTTCATGTATAAAAGTGTTTGCGCTAAAACATGTCTTCATGCACGAATTCTTTAAATATAAATGAAACGAATTTACTGTTTTTCTTTGAAACATCATTACTATACCAACCACATGAACATATGTAAATAATTTTATTGAAATTTTGTAAACAAAAAGTTGGAAACCCCACAAAATTTCACTAACAAGTAAGTTTGCAGGGTTTCAACTTCATTTATTTCATTTCTATTAACATTTGTGCAGTAAACTGATCAGTGATTAGGACATTAGCGAACTTCCCCTTTAAAGCCGCATTGATAGATTCCACTTTCTGAGCGCCTCCGGCAATGAGTATCGAGTAATCCTTTTGCTTTAATTCTTCTAAATCAATACCCAACGTTCTTTCATTTAAACTCGGATTACAAATTTGACCATTTTCATCAAAGAATCTTGAACAAATGTCACCCACTGCTTTGTTATCTATCATTTCTAAATCGTCATCAGAAAAATATCCTAATTGAAACAAGAGGGAATCATGCTTTATTGGACCACAAGTGAACAATGCAATGTTTGAATTCTTTCCTATTTGGATAGTCCTCCCAATATGTCGATCTGCCATAACCGCTTGTTTTACAACAACGTGATCAACTATAGCTGGAAGAGGTAAATTTAAAGGTGTTGTGTTAAACGCTTTGCCAAATAGATACAAAATTTCAGAAGCGTACGTATTGGTTTCAGAGTGACTGACTCCGCCCTTTAATTGCACAACCGTAACATCCTTTACCGATGTCTGCTTTAATTCTACAGCCGTGTGATAAACCGTCGTTCCCCATGTAACACCTACAATATCACCATCTTTTACAATACTATTTAGATACTCTGCTGCACTTTGACCGAGATGTGACTTTAGGGTTAGATCTTGGTACTGTGGGATTGTAGACACTATCACTTTTTTCAATCCATATTTCTCTTGGATTGCTTTTGCTAGTTCTTCTGAGTTGGCTCCATTGTCACGAATAGTTATTTGTACTATGCCCTCATCTTTTGCCATTTTTAACATCCTAGAAACAGTCGGCCTGGAAACCCCCAAAATCCCAGCAATATCATGTTGGTTATAATCAAGTAAATAATATAATTTAGCTGCTTCGATGACTTTGTCCCATTTTTCTTGAACCATATTACTCACTCCGTAAACGTTTTCATTTATATTAACAAAAATTCATGACTTATTGTAAGTTTTTTTACACATTTTGAAATTATGTTCAATTTTATATAAATATTTGTAATAATGTTCAAAAATTTGTGCGTAATTAATCAACTTCCAAAAGTTGCATATTTACAGTAAAATAGTTTTGAGTTTTACCTCTCTACTAAAACAAGATGAGTATGAAAATAGTCTTATATTCTATATGAATATTTGATTGTGTTGGAAGTATACATAAATGGGGGGAAATTCTAAAAACACAGGGGGAATCATAATGTCATTTTATAGTTTATTATTAGTCATTCATATCATTGCTGCCGTTTGTGGATTGGGTGCTACTTTTGCAATGCCGGTTTTAATGAGTATGCCAAAAACAGTCTCTCAGGCAAAATTTGCGATGGCTGTAAGTGTAGGAATTGAGAAACTTGCAAAAATCGGAAGCATTACATTGCTTTTGACCGGCCTTATAATGGGTTTCATAAGCCCGACTCTCTTTAAACAAGGCTGGTTCATTGCTTCAATTGTCATTTATATTGGTGTTCAACCCATCGTGGCATTTTTATTACCAAAGTATGCTAAGCAGCAAGCCAGCTTACTAGAACAACAAAAAGACGATCAATTACCTAGCGAATACTTAGCAATTGGAGAAAAAATGAAGCATTACAATATTATCGCTCAAATTTCAGCTATCATTTTAATTATTCTTATGACCATCAAACCATTTTAAATCAAGATCTATTTCTTTATAATTTTTTAAAAAACCCTGAGTAAAAATTATTCACTCAGGGTTTTAATTTCCTTCACCATATAATAATAGTCTGAACCATTTATCTGGATGATTTTTTTAGTAGTGAATCCCAAACGATTATATAAACGAATGGCAGAGCTGTTTTCGGTTTCCGCATTCAAAGATACAGTGGGATAATTATGTTCCTTTGCAATATGGAATGCCTGTTGTAATAGTTCCGTTCCATATCCTTTACCACTGTTCTCTGGAAAAACACTGAGCGTGTCAATATAATAATCTACTAAATCCGCTTCCGTATCAATTTCAATATTGATTCCTAGCTTTTTCATTAGCCTCTCTTGAATAGGTAAATCTAATGATTTTGCTTGGCTTCCATGATATGCAACTAAAACTCCTACTACCTTCCCGTCCACACATTTTACCAAACAGTTTTCTAGATTCAATCGATTTCCTTTTAGCACAAATAATTCTTCTAATCCTTCTAGTACTAATCGCTGTTCTTTTTCTCCAGTCAGCGACTCAGCAATATCATGCATTGCTAAATACATAAGTTTTGCCACCTGTTTTCTGTCTTTCAACTTTGCTTTTCTAATAGTCATTGCATTCTCCATATAAACAATAGAATTAATTAATTTCTAGTGTACCGATTTTTTGAGATGTCGTAAAATCATGTGCAGTAATGGTATAAGGTGAAATCGAATACAAGGTATTTCCAATATAGACAAAGCGATCAATGGCGTTTTCCCAATCTTCATATATAGGAGTTCCTTTTTGATGCGTAATTTTATTTTTAAATGTAAAACCACTTTCTGGATTTACACTATATACATACCCGCCTTGGAATTCAAATTTTTGCTCGAATTCTGTCCCCTTCACTTCGTGATACACTGTCACAGGAAATGCAAATGTATGATTCTGTTTATTCCAAAGTAAAGCTTTATGGTCATGATTTAGCGGGGAGTATGACCCACGACCTCCAATAACTTGAGAAAACTTTTCTTTTGGCTGCGATACATTACTCACGTCGAAAAGGGAAATCTTTACTCCATTAGTAACAATTCGTGGCTGACTTTGCACTCCATTATTTTTATCTGCCAAGATTTTTGTATCATGACCAAAACCTACTAAATGATTTTCATCATATGGATGCAAATAGTTACTAAATCCTGGAATTTTTAACTCACCAAGGACTTTCGGTTGATTTGGGACGCTTGTATCAATAACAAAAAGTGGGTCAACTTCCTTGAAGGTCACGATATATACCCTGTCGCCCATAAAACGAGCTGAATAGATTTTTTCCCCTCTTGCTAAATCTTTAAGTTTACCGACCTGATGAAGATTTTCGTCTAGAATAAATAAGTGGTTCGCGGATGGACTTTTTTCATCCCATGTATTCCCTTCTGTAGTTGCAACTCGGAAATAACCATTATGCTCATCCATAGAAAATTGGTTCAATATACTGCCCTTAATTTCTGCAGAAGCTTGGAAGGTAACCTTCAATCCGTTGATTCTAAACTTATATAACGTTGTATTTGGAGAATGAAACCATCCTATTTCAGCATTATTCTTATTATGTTGATAAGAATAGTTTCGGACCGCTAAATATACATGATTTTCCGACATGTATAAATCAGAACCACTTCCAAGAAAGGTTGAAACCTCTGATTTATTTGTATTATCTAGATCAAGAGTTGTAATGATAGAATAGCTACCCTCTTTAGAATTTGGCATGTAAGAAATAGAATGGTAAGGAATGGGATGAATATCATTGTCAAACTTCGAGTCAAAAATCATTGGTCTTAATTCAAGGTCTTTACCTTCCCTCATTAACCAAAGATCTGGCATATATTGGCTAATGACAAATAACTTCCCATCCATTTTTCGGGATGATAATAAGTTACCTTCTGTTTCTACGACTCTAATTTCACTCGGTTTAGTGGGATCCGAAATATCATAGACAAATACTTTTGTTGTCTGCATTCTACTCATTGGATGAACCATTTTCTTATCAGAAGCTCCATCAGCACCTACCGCTTCTTCACGAAAGCTCTGTCCAATCACGACAAGTTTGTCATGATGCACGTAAAGCTGACTGGGATGGAATGTATAGTCATAGGTAATTAAAGCTTCTTGTTTCATAGCATCCGCAGGCACTGCCTTAACAATACGGATGTAAGACTGTACAATTTGAAAAATATGTGTACCGTTTGTCTTTACATGATCACCTTCGTCAATCCCTTGGACTTGAACGTTCGTTTCCGAATACCCTCCTTTTGGACTGGAGCCTTCAGATGAACTTGATTTTTCTTCCTTAACAGCAGTCCCAAAAAATCCTTCAGATTCCTTCTCATACTCCACGATTTCTTCAAAATATTCTTTCAGACGTTCAGCGTTGCCTATAACGGGTAATTCTTCTTTAACACTAAAGGTATAGGAATAACCTTTAGACAATTTTCTCCCATTATCAGTTTTCACGCCCTTTTTTATATAAAGAGTGATGTTTTGTTCACCGATTTCGTACCCTTTCTTTGGTGGAGCCACTGAAACTGAATTCCCGTCATCCTCTAAAAATAACGAAACATCCAATTTATTACCTCGGCTATCTGTTACATAAAAGTACTGCTGGTTCAATGATTCTGAGGAAATCTTTTTGGAAAATGGAATCTTCAGAACAGCATTAGGTAGTACAATCTGCTCATCCGTTCCGTTCCAAGATGCAAGTACTTTAGGCTCGGTATAAAAGTAAGCAATTCCAATTCCTCCAATTAGAAAAAGCAAAAAAATTCCGTACATAACTTTTTTCATAAAAAAAAGCCCCCTTTTCACTGATAGACGTGAGCGGGAAGCACTGTGTTACAATCAAATATTATTAAGCCGACAATCTTTCCTTCGAAGCTTCAATTTTTCTTCTACCATATAACAATATGAAACAAGTAGCTAACAAAATGAAAAAGCTAGAAATTTGAAAAATAGATCCTATATTAAAGAATTGTGCCAATAAACCAAATACGAGACCGCTTAATCCAATTCCAAAATCAATTGAAGAAAAGATCATTCCATTTGTTACACCACGTTTATTGTCAGGAGTTAGCTGCAATGCCCATGACTGTAATGTAGGGATTAAGCAACCAAACCCAATTCCAAATAATGCCCCAGAGATTGCAATCATTAGATTAGAGTGTGCCAGTGATAGCACCCATAAACCTGAAAATGATAGAACTAGACATGTTACCACGATTCCTATAGGGCCGTGTAAATCAAACCACCTTCCTGCTATTGGCCTTGAAACTGAAGCCATGATAGCATTCAAAAGGTAAAATAGAAAAATAGACTCGATATGACGCTCTTCTCCAAAAATGACGATGAAGGTAACAACTGCACCATAACCGAACGAAGCCAAAAATGTGATGAATGCAGGAAACCAACTAGATTTTTCAATTAAGGAGCCCCAATAAGAGAACTTCAAGTCTTCTTTATTGGTGAGTTCTACTGTTTTCGGTGTATTGTACTTTACAATCCATAGCAACAAAATTGAAATAAAACCCAACATTGCTGAAATAAGGATTAAATTAAAGAAAGATGTTACGTGGTACAAATAAATGCCTAAGCTTGGTGCAATAATCATGCCAAGGGTGATAGATAAACCATAATACCCCATACCTTCTCCAAGTCTTGAATTAGGAATCACATCCACTGCCGCTGTACCATTAACCGTTGTTGACCATCCCCAAGCTAAGCCATGTATTAAGCGAAAAAGTAAAAATACAAAGACTATTTTAGATAATGGATAAAGTAGAGTTATAAGTAATAGCGAAACCACACCTATTATCACAAGTGGCTTTCTACTTCGATATTCAAGCATAAATCCAATAAACGGGCGTATTACAACTGCCCCAATCGAAAACAATGCCGTTACTAAACCAATTTCTAAGCCAGAAGCACCAAGTGATTTAATATATGGTGGCAATGTTGGAATTAACATTTGGAATGACATAAAGACAAATAAATTTCCTACCATAAGAAGGATAAATGGGTTTGTCCAAAGTCTGTCTTTACTTAAATTCATTATGCGAACCTCCCTAGGTAGTATTTCGTATCACTAAATAATAGCATAGGATATAAGAATTTAGAAAGAAATTCAAAAACCAATATGATATCCTCTAATTAGACATCGTTAAAGGGAGCAGCACTATGGACCAAGCCTTGATAAAAAAATATATTAGGAATTGCTTTTTACAATACGCCCACAACCAAACAAGCATTCCAGTTAGCGAAAATGAATATAAAGAGCTAATTAACCAGGTTGAAATTCTAAAAAAACAACAACCTACTTTAGAATACATAGAGATTGTTCATGATGTTGTTTATGAATATTTAACGCAATAAAGTGAGACTTCCATCAGTTAGATTCTATTCTTTCTCACTGACGGTTAGTCGAACCAATCGGGCTTTTACGGGTAGTTAATTTCTTGATTTCTAAAACTTCTGAGATGATGATTGACTGCCCGTTAATGCGGAATAAAATAACATGAAAAATCCCCCTTTATACGTCATATATGTTATAAAGGGGGAATGAATAAATGGTATTATCAGTTCTCATCATTTTAGGTTTTTTATTTATTTTGTTCGGCCTAGGAGGCGTATTCGTCCTCGCGATTACATCGGCTGTCAATACGAAGGATTCTGTTAGAATTGATCCTCTTCCAAAAGAAGAAAATCAACATTGAATTCATTGTTCATAACCTTTGTGACTGGTGCTAACCAGTCTTTTTTAATGGATAAGGGACGGGGCGGAGCGAAGCTTATGGTTATGTGGAATTATTTTATTAATGATACATAGGTATAGTTCTGCTGCGGTAACACCGCCTTTATAATTTGATTTGATTTTAAGACTAACTTTTATTTACTTTAAGTCATTCTTTTCAACAAGCTACTTTTTCTAAATAGCTGATGAAGTACCTCAGAGAATACAAGTCCTATGGCAATCGCACCTGATATCATAAACGCCTTTGCGGCAAGATTAATGGCTGCATTGTAATCATTTTCAACAAAGTTTCTCATCGCATCGTATGCCATACCACCTGGAACTAGTGGGATGATCCCACCTACCGTAAAAATAATGATGGGTGTTTTATATTTCTTGGCGAATATTAGACTAATAATTGCAACTAAAAACGAAGACACAGCTGTCGCCATCATCATGTCCACCTCTACATAAGAGAGAGTAATATAACAGATCCATCCTGCCATCCCGGTAAAACCACATTTCAAAACCGAATCTTTTGGTATGTTGAAAATGATACCGAAAGCGGCGGATGCCACAAAGCTTGTAATCATTTGCTCAATAAACATCATATGACTGACCGCCCCCTATAAAAATGTAAGTACCACTGCAATTCCTCCACCAATTGCGAATGAGGTAAGAAATGCCTCTGCACCTTTAGATAACCCAGAAAGTAAATGACCTGCCATCAAATCCCGAACAGCATTTGTGATTAATAAACCAGGCACAAGTGGCATTACCGAACCAATGATAATTTTATCAAGCTCATATCCCCATCCAAAATGAACAAATGCATAGGCTAAACAGCCAATAATGATGGATGCCAGAAACTCTGAAAAAAACTTAATAGATATTGCTCGTTGAAATGCAGCCATGGCTAGAAAGCCTGCTCCTCCTGCCACCATTGCAGGAATAAAATCCATCCATCCTCCCTGAAACATAATCAAGAAGCAGCCACTAGAAATTGCCGCCGCTATAAATTGGGTCCACACCGAAAATGACATTTTAGCTGTTTCTATTTCTTGAAGTTTCTTATACGCCTGTTCTATCGTTAACTTGCCCTCACTAATATTTCTAGAAACACGATTTACTAAAGTAACTTTTAATAAATCTGTCGTCCGTTCTGAAATACGGATTAATTTTGTTTTTGTAGGCTCAGCTGTTTCGATTGAAAAAATGATTCCAGTCGGGATTACAAAACTATGAGAGTTAGGAATACCGAATGAAGCCGCTATCCGCATCATCGTATCCTCTACCCTGTAAGTTTCAGCACCGTTTTGTGCAAGTATTTTCCCCGCTAGTAGACACACTTCCATGATATCGTACTTAACCTGCTGTTCCATGTAATCCCCCTACCGTAACTTCTTCTTAAATACCATTTATATCGCAAAACGGTAGATGATATCAATTAATTTCCTATAAAACATGGATTTATATTTTTATAAAGTAAAAAACCGTGATTTCTCACGGGAATATTGTGGGTTTAGTCTTTATATGTATTGGAAAGGTGAAAATATTAAAGGATTAAATTTTTTATTCCTCGAGTGAATCTTGATAAAGAATTTCATGATTTTCTTCTGAAACAGTTAGTTTATAACTGCTATCAAGATTAGAACGACTCATTACTGTCATAACATACACTATTTCACTTTCATGCCAGTCGACATTTGTTACAATAAAACGATCTTCTACAGTATTGCTAAGCTGATCTAATACATCGTCCATCATTTCTGATTGGGATAAACTTTTTGGATCGGTCATGATTATGATTTTTCCGGCTGTAGCGTTTGATGGAAAAGATTCATTAATTGGCCCTTTCGGATATGCTTTAACTTTCATACCGAGCTGAATACCATCTAAACTCCTCTTTTTATTTTTAGAATCAGTTAAAATCGTTTCATCTGTAACATGAAAAACTGTGTCTCCTATTAGGATTTGATTCCCATTAACCACATCTGTTACAAAACCTGTACGAGAAGGGCCAAATGTCTTATCAGGATTCCCAATATTTTTACATCCAACCAAAAATATCAAAAGTGTTAAAGTTAGGATCCCTATGTGTCTCACACTCTCACCTCGATTATATTTACTTTATATGACAGGAAATATGTTTTTTAGTTTCAAATCATTCAAATTGATATGTAAAATATTTCTTTCCCTACAATAATACTATACTATAAAAGAATTGAGTTACTATGTCTAAACAGAACCCTCTATTTAATACAAAAAGAAACAAATAACCGCACCCATTTTAGGCACGGCTAGAAAATGTCACGATAAAAATTACTTTTTAAAGAAAGCTTTTCTTCCCAATCGCTCTACAGTTTTAGGGAATAATGTATAAAAAATACTTGCTGCATTCATCCAACCAGGCAGATTAATTTCCCTTTTCTTCGTTAACATATTATCTACAACCTTTTTTGCTACATATTCAGGATTAAGCATGTACTTTTCTACACTCTTGACATATGTACCTGATTCATCAGCAATGGTAAAGAAATCCGTCGCGATTGGTCCTGGATTGACTGTAGTCACATAGACATTATCATTCATACATTCAAGGCGAAGGCTATTGCTAAACCCAAGAACAGCATACTTGGTTGCTGAATACCCGCTTGATTTTGGTGTAGCTATTTTCCCAGCTTGTGAAGCAATGTTAATGATATGGCCAGACCTTCTTTTCCTCATTTGTGACACAACCATATTTGTGCAAGCGATTAAACCAAGAACATTGACATCAAACATTTCTTTCACTTCCATTAATGTTGCTTCATGAGCTTCCTTGAATAATCCAAACCCTGCGTTATTAACCAGAACGTCAATTTGGTCCACTTGTTTATAGATATTAGAAAAAACTTGTTCAACCTCACTTGGATTTGCTACATCTAATCTAAACGATAAAGCATTAACATTAAAGGATTCTTTAATCATTAATTCTATTTGTTTTAATCTTTCAAGACTTCTGGCTAAAAGGACAACATTGGCACCACGAGAGGCTGCTTGTAGAGCGATTTCCTTTCCAATACCTCCAGATGCCCCAGTGATAACCACCCATTTATGTTCAAGGGACTTCAAATATTTCACCTCACTGAATAAATCAAACCTTCTTCTGTATATACTCCTTTAATCTCACCTAAGTCGAGTAAATAGTCAAGCTGGGCTATTGTTTCAGAAAGAGTCAAACCAATTTCCTTCAAATACACTTTTGGAAACAGTCTTTGACATAGTTGAAAAGTCGTTGATGGAGTTTCTGCAATCATTCCTCTTACCTTCATTGCCCTTGAATGCTGGGCTTCCAGTCGATGTTGAATAAGGGGAAGGATATCTATTATATTTTCTCCGTGTCCAGGATAGACCTGAGAGATAGGGAGCTCAGCTAACCTTTTTAATGATTCATTTAATTGTAATTGAGGTTTCGGACGTTTTCCCCCTTTACTGAAAGGAGGCTCTAGCAAAGGATTTGGAGAAATTTTTTCTAATAACATATCCCCTCCGATTAAAGCCCCATCGCTTTCTCGGAAAAATGAAAGATGACTTTGTGCGTGCCCTAATGTTTCAACTGCTATCCAACCTGGTAATCCAGGAAGTGAATCTCCATCTTTAATAAAATCGGTTAAAGTCCGGTCACATGAATATTTAAGTGTTTTTTTTACCTTACCGATAAAAGGTTTCCATTCGTTTGGCAGTCCAATTTCATCTGCGAGAGAATAATAAAAAGCATCATGTTCCTCTAAAAATTCTTCCGTTAACGCTAACCACCGTTGGTTATTTTTATGCCCCATAAAAGGGATATCATTAGGGGCAAAATCGATACCACCACAATGATCGGGATGATGATGAGTAATAATAACCTGTTCAAAGTCATTCCATGTTAAATGGAGTTCCTTAAAAGCATGTTCAATTGCCTCCCGACACTCATTTGTTTTTGGGCCAGCGTCAATTAATGTCAAAGCATCTCCTCTAACGATATATGCATGAACGTCCCCTACTGGAAAAGGAGTAGGGATGGTAATTTTCGCAATGTTATTTTTCCAATTGACCATATTTTTCACCTGATTTTTTATGGAATTATTTTATTTCAAAAAAAGATTCTTGAATAATTTTTCCTTATGAACCGTATACTTATTATAAGTTTACCTTTTCCTGTCACAATTGTCATTATTTTCGAATAATTTAACGAAAATCAGGTAAAAAAAAGATTGACAAGCAACTCGTCCATCCTTCATAATCACAAATAACTTAAAACATGGCAATGATTAAGACCAGTAGATAGAAGATGACGAAAGAGAGCGAAACCCACCGGCTGAAAGGTTTCATAGTCCACTATTTTATCGAACCTATCTTATGAGCCGTTAGGAAAACCTAACCGTTCCTCCAGCGTTAATGGATTCGAGCAGCGTTGCATGATTATGCGCAACGAATGAAGGTGGTACCACGGAAGCAAAGACCTTTCGTCCTTTTTAACAGGGATGATAGGTCTTTTTATATTATAAAAAAACTATAAACGAAAAAAGGAGGTCTTTCCATGAGTAAGCTTGCTTTCATAGGCGGAGGTTCCATGGCTGAAGCGATTATTTCAGGTATCATATCAAGAGGTGTGATTCTTCCCCCAGATATTTGCGTCATGAATAAAAGTGACAAAGAAAGACTGAATTTTTTAAGTAATAGATATGGAATTCAAACAACAGAACAAGTTGAGGAATTAATGCAGGATGCTGAAATTATTTTTCTTGCTGTCAAACCTAAGGATGTTTATACAGCTCTTTCAAATGTGAAAAAGTATTTCAAGCAAGATGCACTGTTGATTTCAGTTGCAGCTGGAGTATCAATTGATAGCCTCCAACAAATCGTTGGGAACAATGTTGCAATTATCCGCACTATGCCAAACACTTCTGCTGCTGTGGGGCGTTCCGCTACCGCCATGAGTAAAAATAATAACGTTACTCATGAACAATCTTTGCTAGCATCCAAATTTCTTGAAACGGTCGGCATTGTTACTACAGTTACAGAAGAACAACTGGATGCAGTTACTGGACTTTCAGGTAGCGGTCCTGCTTATATTTATTATTTGGTAGAAGCTATGGAACAATCAGCCATTGAAACCGGTCTAGATAAGGACATAGCAAAACGACTAATTGTCCAAACGTTAATGGGAGCTGCTGAAATGTTAAGCCTTTCTGATAAAGATCCAGTGATTTTACGTAAAGAAGTCACAAGCCCTGGTGGAACAACAGAAGCTGGCATTAATATTCTCACTTCACATGGTGTCCAACAAGCTTTCATACACTGCATTAAGGAAGCAACAAAACAATCCAAACGTTTGGGAGAACAGCTAAGCTTAGAAATCCAATCAAAATCGATGCCACTCTAGCAGGCTAATTTTTTGGAACGTTCAACAAGAATTGCTATACTTGACTTTGGGTATAAAAGGAAAAGTCAAGGAGTGTGAAAAATGGAACACAAACTGTTTTCACCATTTACAGTAAAAGAAGTAACCTTTAAAAATCGGATTGTTATGGCACCGATGTGTATGTATTCTAGCCATGAGAGTGATGGAAAAGTTCAAAATTGGCATAAAACACATTATACTTCTCGTGCGGTCGGAGGAGTTGGGCTAATTATTCTTGAAGCAACTGCTGTAACTCCTCAGGGCAGGATTTCAGAACATGATTTAGGTATATGGGAAGACCAACATATTGATGGACTGAAAGAGTTAGTCCTATTAATGAAAGAACAAGGAGCAAAAACAGGTATTCAACTCGCACATGCAGGAAGAAAAGCAACAGTGGAAGGTGATATAATTGCACCTTCTGCCATTGCTTTTAATGACAAAAGCAGAGTTCCAGTTGAAATGTCTAAAGAAAATATATCTTCTACAGTTCAAGCCTTTAAAGAGGGTGCCGTACGTGCAAAGCAAGCCGGATTTGATGTTATCGAAATCCATGCAGCACATGGCTATTTGATCAACGAATTCCTTTCACCATTATCTAATACACGTGATGATGAATACGGTGGAAATTCCCAAAACCGTTATCGCTTTTTAAAAGAAATCATCTCATCAATCAAAGAAGTATGGGATGGACCTCTCTTTGTTAGGATTTCAGCAAATGACTATCACGAAAAAGGAATGACTCCTGAGGATTACATCGAAATTTCAACATGGATGAAAGCTGATGGTGTTGACTTGATAGATGTAAGCTCTGGGGCAGTTGTGCCAGCTCCAATCCATGTTTATCCAGGCTATCAAGTTCCGTTTAGCGAAACCATTAAACATGGTGCAGATATCCCAACAGGGGCAGTAGGATTGATTACTTCGGGCATTCAAGCGGAGGAAATCCTTCAAAACAATCGTGCAGACTTAATTTTCATTGCGCGTGAACTTTTACGGAATCCTTACTGGCCAAGAACTGCAGCGAAAGATTTAGGTGTCGAAATTCAAGCACCAACTCCTTATATTCGTGGATGGTAACATAAAAAACAAATGTGCAGCTAAAACTAATGCATAATTAATAAAATGAAAATGCCACTTCTAGGATTAATTAGTCCAAGAAGTGGCACTTTTCATTATGTTGGATATTTTAATTCGGTAGTGTTACTGACGAGTTCTTCTTTTTTAATTCTTGAAAGAAAGAATAATCATCCTTTGGTGCAGAAACAAGATTATTTGTTAAAAATGCCTTTCCACCTGAAAGCTGATGAATATGTTGTTCAATATTCAACCTTTTAAATGTCCAAGCAGGTGCCGAAAGAGGATTGTAAGTGTATGAAAGGGATTTAATAGTTCGTATTGGAATTCTCTTTTTTATCAAACCGTATACAATGACAAGATCTTGTTCCTCAATAATAAAATAAGAACGGAATAAGGCATGGGTGAGGAATATACCTAATGCAAACGGGATAATCGTTGCTGGAATGGCTGCTAGTCCACCATCCTTAATAATTAATATTGGTAGAAATAATAAAAAAATCGTCAAAAGCACGAAAATAGGATTTTTTTTGACTGCGAACATCATTTAACCACCTCTTCCATTTTTTCCATAACTTATAACTAGTCTTACGAACTAAAGTCGAAAAAAGTTTCAAATTACTTCCATTAGAAAGAAAAAAAGTGTACAGAAAATAAATTTTTTCTCTGTACACAATCTCTCTTAAATATCTACCTTCATAAAATCTTCTGCAAGAATAACATTTCCAAAGATTTGCTTCGCTTCAGCATGAAGAATTTCCACATCATTTCCAATATATCTACTACTAATGTGATTTAGTATCAGCTTTTTAACATTTGCTTCTTTAGCAACTTTTGCAGCCTGTGTAGTAGTTGAATGGTAATAGGAATATGCCATCTCTTCTTCCACTTTAGCAAAGGTCGCTTCGTGAACTAATATATCAGCATCCTTTGCTAAGTCTACACTTACTGAACAATATCTGGTATCTCCCAATATTGAAATAATTTTCCCTTTTTTCGAAGGGTTTAAAAAATCATTTCCATAAAGGATTCTACCATCCTCTAAAACAACCGTTTCCCCATTCTTTAGGTTTTTGAATATCGGGCCTGGTTTAATCCCAAGTGAAATGAGTTCATTAGCCTTTAATTCCCCAGGTCGATCCTTCTCAACCACTCGATAGCCCCAGGACGGTAAACCATGTTCAAGAAGCTTTGTTTCCACTTTGAATAAATCATCCTCAAAGATGATTCCCTCTTCGTTTTCAATAATGGATAACGCATATTTCAGATGTGTACCACTCACCTTTAAAGAAGTCCACACAAAGTCCGCAATTCCCTTGGGACCATGTATGACAAGTGGATCCGTACCACCTTGAAAAGATCTACTTCCTAATAACCCTGGTAAACCAAAAATATGGTCACCATGCAAGTGAGTAATAAAAATCTTTTCAATCCTTCTAGGCTTGACAGATGTATGCAAAATTTGGTGTTGTGTGGCTTCTCCACAATCAAACAACCAGACTGCCCTACGCTCCTTCAATAATTGAAGAGCCAGAGAAGAAACATTTCGTTTTTTCGCTGGAACTCCTGCCCCAGTTCCAAGAAACACTATATCCAAACAAATCACTCCAACTATTATTGACTATCTTTAAGGATTACCATAAACTTCTTGATGTTTCAACATTCGAATAAAATGTATTCTGTTATCTTCATTATTGAACGTAATATCATAATTAAAAAATGGAGATACTACCAAAATCGACTTTTAACAGGTATTACTTATTATTTTCCAGTATTTATAATATTGATTTCGATAATTATCCTTTATTACCTTCCATCGTCCGCATTTATCGACATTTTATTTAAAAGTTTAGGATATAGTGTGTCATAATCATTGATTTACTGTGACATAATCTTTAAAATTATATATTTGTATGGGGTATTTTTAATTAATAGATAATGAAGTTTAAATAGAAAAGTGAGGTCCATAACGTGAGTAACAAACAACGACCATCTGCATTAATCATGCTATTCGGAGCAACCGGAGATTTAGCCAATCGAAAGCTCTACCCTTCTTTATACCGACTCTATAAAAAGGGGAAAATTACAGAGCGTTTTGCTGTTGTTGGGGTAGCTAGACGCCAACTTAGTAATGAAGAATTCCAAAACTCCGTTAAAGAATCCATTTTGACTTATATCGGTGAAAACGTTGAGATTGATGAATTCATCTCTCATTTCTACTATCATTCACACGATGTTACAGACGCAGCATCATATCGTGAGCTTAAGACACTGGCTGAGGGACTAGATACTACCTATAACCTAGATGGCAATAGATTATTCTACATGGCCATGGCTCCAGAATTTTTTGGAACAATTGCTGAAAGTTTAAAATCAGAAGGCTTGACCGATACAGATGGCTATAAACGCCTGGTGATTGAAAAACCTTTTGGACATAATTTTGAGTCTGCTCAAGAATTAAATCGCAGGATTCGTACTGCTTTTGCTGAAGATGAGATCTACAGGATTGACCATTATCTTGGAAAAGAGATGGTACAAAATATAGAAGTGATTCGATTTGCTAATGCATTGTTTGAACCATTATGGAATAATCGTTACATTTCTAATATCCAGGTAACTTCTAGTGAGACGCTGGGAGTAGAAGAACGTGGACGCTATTATGAAAAAAGTGGAGCACTTCGGGATATGGTCCAAAACCATATGTTACAAATGGTTGCACTTTTAGCAATGGAGCCGCCTATTAGGCTAAATACCGATGAAATCAGAAGTGAAAAAGTTCGTGTATTACGTTCTTTCCGCACAATGAAGGTTGAAGATGTCAAAGATTATTTTGTACGTGGTCAGTATGATAACGGAATGGTTGATGGTGTTGAAGTTCCTGCTTATCGCAATGAGCAAATGGTTGCTCCTGATTCCAACACGGAAACGTATGTCGCTGGAAAGCTTATGATAGATAATTTCCGATGGGCAGGCGTTCCCTTCTATATTCGCACTGGGAAAAGAATGGCAGCTAAGTCTACGAAAATCGTTGTACAATTTAAAGATATTCCGATGAATCTTTATTACAATACAAAAGAAACTTTAAACCCTAATTTACTAGTTATCCATATTCAACCTGAAGAAGGAGTTACACTTCATTTAAATGCCAAAAAATCAGGTCAAAGCATGACCACTACACCAGTTAGATTGAACTTTTCCAACAAGAGTGTAGACCGAATGAATACACCAGAGGCATATGAAAAGCTTTTATACGATAGCATGCGTGGTGACGCAACGAACTTTACTCATTGGGATGAAGTAGCCTTGTCATGGAAGTTTGTAGATACAATATCTGAAGCATGGGAAAATGCAAAAGAAGAGTCATTTCCTAATTATGCTTCTGGATCAATGGGTCCACAAAGTTCAGAAGATCTGTTACAAAAAGATGGTCATACATGGTGGCCAATAGAAGAATTTGATGTAGACAATTGTTAATATCGGAGGTAAATATGAAGATTTATGATGTTACGGCTCCCATTTTTAAAGGAATGCCTGTATATAAAAATAAACCAGAAAAACAACCTGAGATTTCAACCATAACAAACGCACACGTGACTGAATCTCGCATTTCCTTAGATGTCCACACCGGTACGCACGTTGATGCTCCTTTACACATGATGAATGAAGGTAGCACTATTGAGAGCATCTCCATTGACCGTTTAGTAAGACATGCAAAAGTTATCGACTTAACAAAGGTTTCTGATAAAATCACAAAGCAAGATATTCAGGACAAAGGCATCACTAACGGCGATTTTATTTTGTTCAAAACAAAAAACTCGTTTGATACAGAATTCAATTTTGAATTTATATATGTAGCTCACGATGCAGCCGAATACTTAGTTGAACAAGGGATTCAAGGGGTTGGGATTGATGCTCTAGGAATCGAGCGTGCCCAAGAGGGCCATCCTACTCATCGTGCTTTAATGGGACAAGACATCATTATTATGGAAGGCTTGCAATTAAAGGAAGTTCCTGAAGGAGAATACTTCATGGCAGCTTTACCTTTAAAATTACAAGATGTTGACGCGGCTCCTGCTAGAATCGTTTTAATCGAAGGTATCTAAAAAAAGGGATGGTAGTGGATTACCTACACACTACCATCCCTTTCTATTTAAGAGGCATCCTCTTCATTCATAACAAGCGTTTCTAATAATACCTCATCTGCTGTAAATGCTTTTAACCAATAATTAGCAGAAGTTTCGACAATGGCTAGGACAACAAGAACAATGATAGTAACCCATAAGATTGTAGTCATGAACGTCACCTTCCGTCTAAAGCCTTTGTGAGAATAAATTCCCCTTAATAAGGTTAGTTTAAACGTTTGTTTGGATGGTAAAAAGAGTCATGGTCACTATCTTTAAGATGGCAATACTCAATAAATCATGAGCTTTGTAGCAGGACTTTTGTCCATTTTATAACCTACAAATTTTAATAAAACATACTTTTTTTGGTTGCAAAAAGCGCCAGAATCTTTCACCGGCGCTTTAACCAACACTATTTCATCCATTCTGTATGAAATACACCTGATTTGTCCACTCGTTCGTACGTGTGAGCACCAAAGTAATCTCTTTGTGCTTGAAGAAGGTTTGCTGGCAATGTCTCAGTACGGTAGCTGTCATAGTAGGCTAACGCAGATGAGAAACAAGGAACAGGAATACCATTCATGACTGCTAGAGAAATTACTTCACGGAGTGCTTTTTGGTAGCTTTCAACGATTTCCTTGAAATAAGGATCAAGCAATAGGTTCTTCAATTCTGGATTGCGATCATAAGCTTCTTTAATTTTTTGAAGGAATTGGGCACGAATGATACAGCCACCACGGAATATCATTGCGATTTCTCCATACTTTAAGTCCCAGCCGTATTCTTCAGAGGCCGCTCTCATTTGTGCAAAACCTTGTGCATATGAAACGATTTTACTCATGTATAAAGCCTTACGAATCGCTTCAATTAAAGCCTCTTTATCCCCTGTATACTCTTCATTCAATGGACCCTTCAGTAACTTACTCGCTTCAACACGTTCTTCTTTCATTGCAGAAATGAAACGGGCAAATACAGACTCTGTGATGATTGGAAGTGGGACGCCTAAATCCAATGCGCTTTGGCTCGTCCATTTTCCTGTCCCTTTTTGACCCGCTTTATCTAAAATGACATCTACCATTGGTTTGCCGGTTTCTTCGTCATATTTCTTGAAAATGTCTGCTGTGATTTCAATTAAATAGCTATCAAGCTCACCTTTGTTCCAATCAGCAAAAACTTTATGAAGATCTTCTGCAGATAAACCAAGAATATTTTTCAAAAGGAAATAAGATTCTGATATTAGTTGCATATCTCCATACTCAATACCGTTATGAACCATTTTCACATAATGTCCTGCTCCATCTGGACCTATATACGTTGTACAAGCATCTCCATCGACCTTTGCAGAGATTTCTTTAAATATAGGTGCTACTAATTCATAGGCTTCTTTTTGCCCACCTGGCATAATGGAAGGTCCTTTTAATGCTCCTTCTTCTCCACCGGATACTCCTGTACCAATAAAGTTAATTCCTAATTCACTCAGTTCTTTATTTCTTCGTTGAGTATCTACAAAATATGTATTTCCACCATCTATCAAGATATCTCCCTTGTCTAGATGCGGTTTTAGAGCCTCGATTGTTGCATCAGTAGCTGTACCAGCTTTGACCATTAAAAGAATTTTTCTAGGAGTTTCGAGTGATTGAACAAACTCTTCCACTGAATAAGTAGGTTTGACATTTTTCCCTTTTGCCTCTTGCATCATTTCGTCTGTTTTTTCCCTTGAACGATTATAAACAGAAATAGAATATCCTCTGCTTTCAATATTAAAGGCAAGATTTTTTCCCATTACCGCTAGACCAACAACACCAATTTGTTGCTTTGACATGTATTAAACATCCCCTTCTAATTAATTTGCTCAAATAAACTACCTCGTTGATTGGAAGGAATGTATTCGCAGTCTACCTTTATGGTTGTGTGCCTTCCCACTTGACTCGCTCCTTCCTGTCCAATCAAACTGCTCAAAAATCATCAAAGAGCTCTATCTAAGTTAATGAAAAAATGCGGTTAATAAACTCATTTTACTGTAGCAATTTTAGGTAAGCCATGCAAGTTATCGGCATTTTTAATGATTTTTATCAAAGAAATCCTTGCTAAAGCTCGTCTCAGACCCAGTAAAGGATCCACTATTATCTTTTGGAGCTATAACTCCTTTTGATATGATTCCTTTTCCATACTTCCCTTGTAATTTTTCAAGGGCCGAAATAAGCGGTTCTTCTTTAGCGTCTTCTTGAAACGAAAATATATCAAGCTGTTTAATTGCGTTGTTTTTTTCATCTACTTCCAAGGCCGTTACACCGAGCAGCCTTACGGGATCTCCATTCCAGTTTTTTCTGAAAATTTCAATGGCTTTCTTACTGATATCGTTTGCTTTAAAAATTGGGTTTAAAAGGGTCACACTTCTAGTTATCGTCTTCCAATCCTTATAACGAATAGTCACGCCTATTTTTAAACCTACTAAGGACTTCTTAGCCAAACGATAGGCTACCTTTTCCGACAGCTCATTCATAACATTTTCTAATTCCTTTTGATTCGTCGTATCTTTCGGTAAAGTAGTTGAGTTACCAATACTTTTATAATCATAGATGGATTCCGGATCTACTTCACGTTGGTCAACCCCATTTGCTCTTTCTTTCAAACGAAGGCCATTAATACCTAAAAGTGCTTTAATCTGAATATCGTGTGCATTCGCCAAATCACCAATTGTCATGATTCCGATTGTCGATAGTTTTTCAGCTGTTTTCTTCCCAACTCCATGCATTTCTACACAAGGTAACGGCCAGATTACTGATGGGACATCTCGTTTTCTCAATATAGTGATTCCCATTGGCTTCTTCATATCTGACGCTGTTTTTGCAAGGAATTTATTTGGGGCAATACCAATGCTACATGGTAAATCCATAGTATCTTTAAGTCTGAATTGTATACTTTTCGCAATTTCTATTGGTGAACCTATATGTGACGACTGTGTTATGTCCACATATCCTTCATCGATTGAAACTGGTTCCACTAAAGTTGAATATTGACGGAGTAAATGAAACATTGCCTCAGAAGCTTTTTTATATCTTTCAAAATTTGGTTTAAGGACAATAAGGTTCGGACAGAGTTTTTTTGCCTCCCAAAGTGGCATGGTCGTTTTTACACCCAGTTTTCTTGCTTCGTAGCTGCATGTGATGATAATGCCTCTTCTCTCTTCGGTATTACCTGCTATTGCAACTGGCTTTCCCCTTAGATTTGAATCATACGCCATTTCAACGGATGCATAAAAACTGTTCATATCAACATGCAAAATCACTCTGCCATTTTTGGGATAATATTGGCTCATACTCTACCCTCCTTTCGATACACCTATTTTACCAAAATGGAGAAGAACTTACATGCTAGAGCTTTACTCAATCCCCAAAGGCAAATATTAATTCGGTTTCACAAACGAGTTCACCATCAACTTTTGCAATTCCCTTCCCTTTTCCTATCGGACCTTTTAATCTTGTTATCTCTACCTCTAAGAAAAGTTGATCACCTGGTTTTACCTGTCTTTTAAAGCGACAACCATCAATGCCTGCTAACAAACCTAATCTCCCAGCATCATCAGTAAGTATTAGTATCTGATACTAAATAAACTATATAATTAATTTTCCTGTATGTACAATAGAAAAAGTCCGGTCTCATCGAGTAATTAATTCCACGATGAGACCGGACTCTTTTAGGATTCTTTCACTGTATTCACATAGTCTTCTAGTTGATTCATTCCATCAAGTGAGTGTAATAACTGGGCATGATCTATAATAGTGATTAATCGTCCATTTATATTGACAACACCCTGTAAATATTCAGTCTTTTTGTAACCAGTTAAACCCAATTTAGTCAAGGATGATTCTGATACTTCGATAATTTCTTTAGCCTGACTACAAATAAGTCCAAATACAAATTCCTTGCTATGTAGGATAATCCATCTTGTTTCCACTGCGACAGGCTCAGTGTCAACCCCATAAAGGACTGTCCGAAGATCGAGTATAGGTAAAACTTCTTCCCTAATTTTGCTCATCCCTTTAACATAGGAAGGAAATTGGGGGATAGGGGTCAGTGCACCAGGTTTTTCGATTGATATTACATGTTGGATGGAAATGCCATACTCCTCATTCCCACAATTAAAAACCACAATTTTATCTATGGTACTCATCTTCCAATCCTCCTTTGTTCGTTTATTGAAAAGGAGTACCTGCTTCATAGCAAATACTCCTTTAGGTTAATTTCTTTACTCGGCGAAATTATTCCCCAGATACTTCTTCAATTATTGCAATAACCATTTCTCCAAGCTTTACAAGCTCTTCAATAGGCATTCTTTCATTTGTAGTGTGGATTTCTTCATAACCAACTGCCAAGTTTACAGTTGGGATTCCAAATCCTGCAATTACGTTAGCATCACTGCCCCCGCCACTTTGTTGCAATTCACTTGGACGATTAATTTTTGCAGCTGCTTTTTTCGCCACTTCCACAACATGGTCACCGTCTCCGAATTTAAACCCAGGATACATTACTTGTACTTCAACAATAGCTTTTCCGCCCATTTCTTCAGCAGCAGATTCAAAAGCTTCCTTCATTTTACGAACTTGCTCTTCCATTTTCTCTGGAATAAGAGATCTAGCTTCAGCTAAGATTTCAACATGGTCGCAAACGATATTAGTTTGTCTTCCACCTTCGAAACGACCGATGTTAGCTGTTGTTTCCTCATCGATTCTACCAAGAGGCATTCTAGAAATAGCTTTTGCCGCAATCGTGATTGCAGAAATGCCTTTTTCAGGTGCAACTCCAGCATGTGCTGTTTTCCCTTTGATTACTGCAACAACTTTTGCTTGAGTAGGTGCTGCTACAACGATGTTTCCAACTTTACCGTCACTATCCAACGCATAACCGAACTTAGCAGTAACCAAGTTTCTGTCTAATGCTTTAGCGCCAACAAGACCTGACTCTTCCCCTACAGTAATAATAAACTCGATTTTTCCATGAGCGATGTTTTGTTCCTTAAGGACACGAATTGCTTCAAGCATGACAGCTAACCCTGCTTTATCATCTGCTCCTAGAATCGTAGTTCCATCAGTCACAACATATCCATCCTGGATTGAAGGTTTGATTCCTTTACCAGGTACTACTGTATCCATGTGGGAAGTAAAGTAAATCGTGTCCACTCCATCTTTTGTAGCCGGAAGTGTACAAACTAAATTTCCAGCACCGTGGCCAGTTACAGCTGTTGTATCGTCTTCGAAGACTTCTACACCAAGTGCAGAAAACTTTTCTTTCAGCACTTTACAGATTTCTGTTTCGAACTTCGTTTCAGAATCAATTTGCACAAGCTCTAAAAACTCTGCAAGTAAACGCTCTTGATTAATCATTTTTACTACCTCCATATGTATAACGTACCAAAACAAGTATACCTATTGTAGGAGGGGTGTGGCAAACCAAAATTCCTTGGTTTGAACGAATACTTACAATCTTTTTCAACCGTCCTATAACGGGATATTGCCATGTTTCTTATAAGGTCTGGATTCTTTCTTATTTCTAAGCATTTCAAGGGCTTGAATGATTTTAATTCTAGTCTCTCTAGGATCAATTACATCATCGACCATTCCTTGACTTGCTGCAACATATGGATTCGCAAACTTTTCTCTGTATTCTTCAATTTTTTGAGCTCTTGTCGCTTCTGGATCTTCACTGTTTGCAATTTCTCTAGCAAAAATGATGTTGGCAGCTCCTTGAGGTCCCATTACAGCAATTTCTGCATTTGGCCATGCAAATACAAGATCAGCTCCAATAGACTTACTATTCAAGGCTACATAAGCTCCACCATATGCCTTTCGTAGAATAACAGTAAGCTTTGGTACAGTAGCTTCTGAATATGCATAGAGAATTTTTGCTCCGTGACGGATGATACCGCCGTGCTCCTGTTTCACTCCAGGGAAAAACCCTGTAACATCCTCAAATGTAATGATAGGAATATTGAACGAATCACAGAAACGAATGAAACGCGCCGCTTTATCAGAAGAATCGATATCAAGCCCACCTGCCATCACTTTTGGTTGGTTACAAACTAATCCAACCACTTCCCCTTTGATTCTTGCAAGTCCAATCACAATATTTCGTGCAAAGTCTTTTTGAATCTCCATAAAGGAGTCTCCATCGACCACCTGCTCTATTACTTTACGAACATCATATGGCCGGATGGCATCAAATGGGATCACATCTGTTAAGTCAGCTCGATAATCGTCAGAAGGGTCGACCTCTAATTTTGGAGGTTTTTGTTCATTATTCTGTGGAAGGTAGCTTAATAGTGCACGAACCATTTCAATTACCGCCTCTTCTGAATCAGCTTTGAAATGTGCATTTCCACTAATGCTATTATGGACATCCGCTCCACCTAAATCTTCAGCACTGATTTTTTCTCCAGTTACTGTTTCTATAACCTTAGGGCCAGTAATGAACATCTGACTTGTTTTCTCAACCATAAAAACGAAATCAGTAATAGCCGGTGAATAAACAGCACCACCTGCACAAGGTCCCATAATTACCGAAATTTGAGGGATAACCCCGGAATAAATTGAGTTTCGATAAAAAATGTGTCCATAGCCATCAAGAGATACGACTCCCTCTTGAATCCGTGCACCCCCTGAATCGTTCAGCCCAACAAATGGCGCTCCATTTTTTGCTGCTAAATCCATTACATTAGCAATCTTTTTAGCATGCATCTCCCCTAACGCTCCGCCAAAAACTGTGAAATCCTGAGAAAATAGGTAGATGTCTCTTCCGTTTACTTTTCCATAACCAGTTACAACTCCGTCTCCAGGACCTTTCGCTTCCCCTAGACCGAAATCATTACAACGATGAGAAATAAAAGGATTTAGTTCTACGAAAGTCCCTGGATCGACTAGTAAGTCGATTCGTTCACGGGCTGTCAATTTTCCTTTTTCGTGTTGCTTTTCTATCCTCTCGTCTCCTCCACCTAGTTCCACTTCTCTGCGTCTGTCATATAATTCATTAATTTTTTCATAGATGTCAATCATGATTGCTCCTCCTCTTTACGTTCACAAAACTCATATAAAACGCCACCTGTAGACTTCGGGTGCAAAAATGCAACTTGTGCATGATGTGCACCAGGTTTGGGTTGATCGTTGATCATGACAATTCCTTTTTCTTTCACTTCTTGAATTCTATCTTCAATATTAGTTACACCTAACGCAACATGGTGAATTCCTTCCCCACGTTTTTCAATGAATTTGGCAATTGGACTATTTTCAGAAGTTGCTTCCAATAGTTCCAACATGGTATTACCTGCGGATAAAAATGCTACAGTTACTCCTTGGCTTTCAACTGTTTCTTTTCCTTTAAAAGTAAGCCCAAGAGTGTTTTGATATAATTCCAATGCAGACTCCAGTGATTTTACAGCAATTCCAATGTGGTCAACTTTGTTAATCATAGAAATCCCCCAAGTTCTTCTACTAACTTTCAGTTCAATAAAAACTATTCTACAAAAATCGCGAAAACCCTGCTTTTTACTTCAAAATAACTCATTTTATTTCAAAATTCTTCCCATACAGTATTACTAATAACTGTTGTATTAACTCTCATTTATCGGTAAAATAGACTTGTACTATTCCTTATTAGGAGAGATGCAATTTGAAAAATAGGAAGTTTCGTAAATTCGTTGTATATATGATGATGGCAGTTATGTTGCTTTCAACTTTACTCACTGGGATATCATTTTTATTTTAAACATAAAAACCCTGAAGCTCTTGTTTAAGCTCAGGGTTTTATTCTGCAATAATATAATCCTCTATATGGCTCCATGCTCTTTAGCAAGCTGTTTATAATCCTTTGTCGTGCGAGTGACAAGAATTTTTGTCCCAATCGGAGTCTGGTCATATAGCTTTTCCACGACAGGATTTAAAAGCCTAATACAACCTTGGGAAACATACTTACCAACTGTCCATGGCTGATTTGTTCCATGGATACCATATGTACGCCCATCCGTACCTCTAGCATCAAATCCAATCCATCGAGTCCCTAGTGGATTTCTAGGATCTCCACCTGGAATATTCTTTTTACGATAATATGGGTTTTTCGCTTTTACGGTAACAGTAAACAATCCTTCAGGTGTTAAGTCCTGGCTTTTACCCGTCCCAGCTTTTACGACTTGCTGAACTTTTCCATCTTTGATGAAAGCTAATTCATTTTTTGTCTTATTCACAATAATAAAAGGGTCCCCACGCAATGGATTCTGCCCAATTGGCCAAACAGGAGAAATACTCAAAATAACAAAAACAGTTAATAGTAGCCGCACACTTATCACCTTCGTTTCAGATTATGATTATCGTCCACTTAGTTTAAACGGCCTTTTCTTTTTTCATTCACTTGTCGACTTGGCAACCCAGTAAACTCACTCTTCAAATTTAAATAGTCTTGAATTTCCTTTGTAATTTGAATCAGAGCTGCACGAACCTCAAATTCTTCTCTAGTATTTGGTAAGTCCATACTCTTGAACAGCTCCATCATCTCATCTAATTTTTTCAAATAAATGTTAGCAGTATTTTCTGGATGTACATTCTCGCTAATTTCTTCAATGAATTCTGCTACCATGTGACTTTGACTACATGTTGCAGGAATGGAACTAATTAAAGGTAAAAGCCTTTCTATTATCTCAAGTTGTTTTTCTCTCATTTTAAAATAATGATAAAACAGATTTTCATGTCGTAAAAAATGATTTTCAACGTCTCGGAACGCCAAAGTCTTTGCCTTTTGAAGCAATTTTGAAACCTCTACAATTTCCTTCCCATCCCATTCTGTATTATTCGTTCTTAAGTAGTCAGCCATCCTCTTCAGAATTATACTGTATTTCTCCTCAATCTCCTCTTGGTATTCGTATAATGTATTCTCTAAGCTTGGCATGTATAAATTCATAACAAGACCTACACCAATTCCAATAAGAACCAACGAAATTTCATTAAGAATAAACTGGTAGGTTATTTCTGCTTGAGTATATATATGTAGAATGATGACACTGCTCGTTACAATTCCATCTTGGACTCTTGCTGCAACAGCTGTTGGAATGAAAAATAATAGCATTAGACCAATGACAATCGGATGATACGCTACTCCCTCGAAAAATATTACAGAGAATACAATACTGATTAAACAAGCAATAAACCGATCAATGGATGTTTTTACTGATTTCTTTTTTGTAACTTGAATACTTAAGATTGTAATGATTCCTGCAGATGGGAAATTGGAAAGACCTAAAATTTGCGCAATTAAAATCGCTATGGCTACTCCGATAGATGTTTTTAAAGTTCTATAGCCAATCTTAAACATTACGTCCCTCCTTCCACGTTCTAATCGATTCCCCACTTATGTAGAGTAACTTGATATCCAATACTTTATACTACTTAAACCAACAGTAAACCCTTGAAGCTTAGTAACAAACATTACGAAAACAGCCAAAAATAAAAAAGAAAGATAGCCAAGGCTATCCTTCTTTCACAGCATTTTCTCAAGAAAATCTTTAGCACGAGCTGATTTAGGAGATGTAAAAAATTCTGCTGGTGGAGCATCTTCCACCAGATTCCCCCCGTCTAGGAACAATACTCGGTCCGCAACCTCTCTAGCAAAGCCCATCTCATGGGTAACAATCGCCATTGTCATTCCGGTGTGTGCTAGGGACTTCATAACTTCTAATACTTCCTTTACCATTTCAGGATCTAGAGCTGAAGTTGGCTCATCAAATAACATTACTTCTGGATCCATAGCAAGTGCTCGAGCAATCGCTACCCTTTGCTTTTGGCCACCTGATAATCGGTTCGGATATTCTTTTGCTTTTTCCGCCAATCCTACTTTTTTAAGGAGATCCATCCCCTTTTTTTCCGCCTCTTGTTTAGAAAGACCTTTAACTGTTATTGGAGCATAAGTGAGGTTTTCTAATACCGTTTTGTGAGGGAAAAGATGAAAGTGTTGGAAAACCATTCCCACATTTTCACGAACCTTCATGATATTTGTTTTTTTGCTTGTAATATCTTGATCTTTAACAAAAATCTTTCCTTCTGTTGGTTGCTCTAACAGGTTCATACAACGCAGGAACGTCGATTTCCCAGAACCCGAAGGTCCTATAATCGCCACGACTTCACCCTCATTGATAGAAGTCGTAATCCCTTTAAGTACTTCTAATTTACCGAAATATTTATGAAGATTCTCGATTTTAATCACTGCGTCTCATTCTCCTTTCAACAAGCTTACCGAGGACGGTTAAGATCATAACTAGTACATAATAGATGACCCCTGCAAAAAGAATCGGTTCTAGGAATTTATAGGTTTGTCCACCTACAATATAGGAACGTCTCATAATATCCTGTAATCCAATTACAGTTACTACTGCCGACTCTTTTGTAAGCGTAATAAATTCATTCATAAGTGCAGGAAGAATATTTTTCATAGCTTGTGGTAAAATAACGTCCCACATCATTCGGTTATACGGAACACCTAATGCCATTGAAGCTTCTTTTTGACCCTTGTCCACTGCAAGAATACCAGCACGAATAACCTCAGAGATATAAGCTGCAGAGTTAAGTCCAAACGATAGAAATGCAGCTACAAACGCATCAATTTGAGTACCAAATAATTGAGGAGCCCCATAATAAATCAACATTAACTGTAGTACTAAAGGGGTTCCACGGAAAATAGAGGTATAAATATCTGCAAACCAATTTAATGGTTTAAGTCTACTAATTTTGAATAAGGCCAAAACGATACCCCAAGTAAATCCTAGCAATCCTGCGGCAGCTACAACCTTTAACGTAAGTGGAATTCCTTCCATGATGAAAGGTAGCGAAGGTAAAATCCTTTCAAAATCAAAGTTCATGTTTTCATCTCCTTTATTACCGGTCTAAACTAGATAAAGTGCCCAGCCATCCAAAAGTAAATTCTTTTACTTTTAGAATAGCCAGACACTTTAAGGTTTGTGAGAGGGATTATTTTGCTTGTTCTCCACCAAACCATTTAACGATTAATTTTTCTAATTCACCATTTTCTTGCATTTTCTTTAATTCTGCATTGAACTTCTCTGTTAATTCACTGTCTTTAGGGAATGCAATTGCTGAACCCGCTTCTTCTTCAGGGACAGGAATTACATGACCAGCAAGTTCTTTATTGTCTGCTAAATAACCTTTAGCTACAGTGTCTTCAATAATAGCTGCATCGAATCGGCCAGCCATTACCTCTTGAACAAGCTCTGGAATACGATTTCGATTTTCAACCTTCATGTCGATATTTCCTGTTTCTTTTAAATCATTTGCTAATCCTTCTTGGATAGAACCAAGTTGTACTCCAACTGTTTTACCTGCTAAATCTTCTTCCTTTTCAATCCCGCTATCTTTTTTCGTTACGATCATATGCTGTGCTGTATAATATACATTTGAGAAATCAACACTTTGCTTACGTTCTTCTGTAGGAGTCATACCAGCTAATACAAAATCAACTTGATCGGATTGTAACGCTGTAATAAGTCCACTGAAATCCATGTCTTGAACGGTAATTTCATAGCCTAGATTTTTAGCAATTGCTTTTGCTAAATCCACGTCAAAACCGATAATGTCATCACCTTTTGCAGTATCAATGTATTCAAATGGTGGATAGTCTGCTGATGTACCCATTTTTAATACTTTCTTTTCTCCACCCTCAGCATTAGAAGCTTCTTCTTTTTCAGAAGTTCCACAAGCTGCTAGAATTCCAACTAATAGAATTGATGTTAAAAATACTGATAACCATTTTTTCATTTTACTTTCCTCCTATAATTTTCTAAATATTTTCATACTTCACAATTATAAATCATTATGAAATATTTATAGATTTTTTTCAAGTAGAAAAACCTAATTTCATATATATTCACTGTAATGTATTTTAACACAGACTAATATTTATGCAATATTATTTGTAAAAATAAATAGATTAATATTATAGGAAAATATTTTCCAAAAGAAAAAGGACCCTTTTATTAGGGTCCCCAAACTATTACATTTCATCACAATATTTATCAAAGTAGTTTTGAAGCTTTGTCACAACTGAGATAGGATCGTGACCTTCAATTTCATGGCGTTCAATCATAGTACAAAGTTTACCATCCTTTAATAATGCAAAAGATGGTGAAGAAGGTGGATAATCCACAAAATAGCTACGTGCATGCTCTGTCGCTTCCTTGTCTTGACCAGCGAACACTGTAACTAAATGGTCTGGACGCTTATCATAATGAACAGAATGAGCAGCTGCAGGACGTGCGATGCCTCCCGCACAACCGCAAACTGAATTGACCATTACTAGTGTTGTACCACTCTTATTGAAAGCTTCATCCACCTCTTCCGGTGTTTTAAGCTCTGTATAACCAGCTGCAGTGATTTCTTGTCGTGCTTGTCTAACAATATCATTCATAAAAAAGTTAAAATCCATACTCATGGTATCGTCTCCTATTCAAGTATTCCTATCCATCATATCAATTGAATAGCTACTATTCAATAAAGAAGGATTTTTGTAATTTTGGTTTATTATTTAAAACTACGGGTACAATACTAGTACATCTAGATTATACCCCTAAACTCCCTAGATTGGATAGCAACCATAGTCGTTGCTATCTTTTTTTTTGCAAACAAAAAAGGGGCTGAAAAATTCAGCATCCCTCTTATTTCTTTAAACTATCTAAATAGAAATTAAATGCTTCCATAACTGCAACTGAAACAGTTTTCGAGCCTGACATAACTTCATTTTCTAATCTAGGCATATTGGTTTTTACGCTTGGATTTTGAAAAAATGTTTTGTTTAAATGCTCTTTCAATAATGTTTGCATCCATTCTTTTACTTGGAGCCTTCTACGTTCTTGGAAAACACCAGTTTCTTTTGTTTTCTCAACAAATTGTTGAATTATGGTCCAAAGTTCAGGAATTCCTTCTCCAGTTTGTGCAGAACAAGTAAAGGCTGCCGTATTCCAACCTTTAGTAGCTGGTTGTAAGAAGTGAAGGATACGATTGAACTCTTCTTTCGTTTTAATGGCAAGTGGCTTATTATCTCCATCTGCTTTATTGATTATCACACCATCTACCAGCTCCATAATTCCTTTCTTCATACCTTGTAACTCATCACCTGCACCAGTAAGAGCTAATAATAGGAAATAGTCTACCATCCCTCTGACTATAGCTTCACTTTGTCCGACACCAACTGTCTCTACCAAAATAATATCGTATCCCGCTGCTTCACATAGCAACATTGTCTCACGGGTTTTCCGATGAACGCCTCCTAGAGTTCCTTCTGATGGAGAGGGACGGATGAAGGCTGACTGATTTTTTGCCAGCTCTTCCATCCTAGTTTTATCCCCGAGTATGCTCCCACCTGTAACTGAAGAGCTTGGATCCACTGCTAATACCGCTACTTTATGCCCTTTTGAGCATAAGTACGTGCCGATAGCTTCAATAAAAGTACTCTTACCTGCACCAGGAACCCCTGAAATACCAATCCTTATCGATTTTCCCGTGTGTGGCATTAGATTCTGAAGGAGCTTTTGAGCCATTTCAAAATGCTTCTCTGAGTTGCTCTCAATTAAGGTGATGGCTTTACCTAAATGTGTTCGACTACCTTCAAGTACTCCAACCTCTAAATTGAGGTATTGAGCATTAAATTCATTCTTATTCCTTTTCACAAACCGAGTTGGAGCCGAATAATTAAGTGATGAAGTCATTTCTAGCCCTTTTTTTATAGAACTAGCAAAAGAAGAATTTTCTTCTGCCCATTCAGGCTTTCTTCCATCTATCATTACATTGACACTTCCTCATAGCCCAATCTTGAATAAATTTCTTTAAGCAAGATTTTAGCTGAGTGTGGAATAACCGTCCCTGGACCAAAAATTGCAGCAGCACCATTTTGTAATAAGAATTCATAGTCTTGAGCTGGAATTACTCCTCCTACAATTACCACGATATCCTCACGTCCAAGTTTTTTCAGCTCATTGACCAACTGTGGCAGCAATGTTTTGTGACCTGCTGCAAGAGAGCTCATTCCAATCACATGTACATCATTTTCCACAGCTTGTCTGGCAGTTTCTTCAGGTGTTTGGAAAAGTGGTCCGATATCAACATCAAATCCTAAATCGGCATATGCAGTTGACACTACTTTTGCTCCACGATCATGTCCATCTTGACCTATCTTTGCCATAAGAATTCTAGGGCGTCTGCCCTCATTCTCTAGGAAATCCCCAGTCATTTTTTTCACTTCTTCTATTTCTTCATCGTTAGAATATGAAGAGCTATAAACGCCACTTATCGATCGAATGACGGCTTTATGACGACCTGCCACTTCTTCTATTGCACTGCTGATTTCACCAAGGGTTGCTCTAACTCTAGCAGCATTTACAGCAAACTCAAGGAGATTACCTTCACCAGTTTGGGCAGCAAGAGTTAATGCGGATAATGCATCCTTTACAGCTTCATCATTACGTGACTGTTTTAATTGTTGAAGTTTTAGAAGCTGGCTTTCACGAACAGCAGTATTATCAATTTCAAGAATCTCTAAAGCCTCTTCTTTATCTAAACGATAAGCATTCACACCAACAATTGTTTCAACTTTTGAATCGATTTTTGCTTGACGTTTTGCAGCAGCTTCTTCGATTTTCATTTTTGGCAAGCCAGTTTCAATTGCCTTTGCCATTCCACCTAAATCTTCAATTTCTTCTATATGTGCCCAAGCTTTTTCAACTAATTCGTTGGTTAATGCTTCAACATAATAAGAACCTGCCCAAGGATCAATGACCTTCGTAATTCCTGTTTCTTCTTGAAGATACAATTGAGTATTCCTTGCAATACGGGCAGAGAAATCAGTAGGTAGCGCAATTGCTTCGTCTAAAGCATTGGTATGCAACGATTGGGTATGACCTAACGCTGCTGCATGTGCCTCAATTAATGTTCTGGCAACATTGTTGAAAGGATCTTGTTCAGATAAACTCCATCCAGATGTTTGTGAGTGAGTTCGCAATGCCATGGACTTTTCATTTTTTGGGTTAAATTGTTTCATTAATTTTGCCCAAATTAGCCTTGCAGCTCTCATCTTAGCAACTTCCATGAAATAGTTCATCCCAATCGCCCAGAAGAAACTTAATCGAGGAGCAAACGAATCAATATTGATTCCAGCTTTTAAACCGGTACGGACATATTCAACCCCATCAGCCAATGTGTAAGCAAGTTCAATATCAGCTGGGGCACCTGCCTCTTGCATATGGTAACCAGAAATTGAAATGCTATTGAATTTTGGCATATAATTCGATGTGTATTCAAAAATATCTGCAATGATTTTCATTGACATTTCTGGTGGATAAATATAGGTATTTCTTACCATGTATTCCTTCAGAATATCATTTTGAATCGTTCCAGATAACTTTTCCTGACTTACTCCTTGTTCTTCTGCTGTGACGATATAAAAAGCCAAAATAGGTAATACTGCACCATTCATAGTCATAGAGACAGACATTTGATCTAATGGAATCCCATCAAAAAGAGTTTTCATATCAAGAATAGAGTCAATAGCCACTCCAGCTTTTCCCACATCTCCAACTACACGAGGGTGGTCCGAATCATATCCTCTGTGGGTAGCTAAATCAAACGCAACCGAAAGTCCCTTTTGCCCCATAGCCAAATTTCTTCTATAAAATGCATTGGATTCCTCAGCTGTGGAAAAACCTGCATATTGGCGGACTGTCCAAGGTCTGTTTACATACATCGTTGGATAAGGCCCTCTTGTAAATGGTGCGATACCTGGTTTATGATCTAAATGTTCTAATTGATTTCGGTCAGTTTCTCGATACAGAGATTTAATCTTAATTTGTTCATTAGTTTCAAAAAACAAATCCTCCATCTGTCCATTAGTTAATTCATTAGCTTTAGTTTCGCATTTTTTTCGTATATTGATAGAATGAAAATCCGGTTTTTTTGCCACTTACATCACCCCCAAGTCATTCATGACGGCAGAAATAAAGTTCGGAACGTGTGACTTCATATGAATGTAATCCTTTACTCCCGCAACCATTAGCTGATTGTGAAGCTCGTCTTTTTGTTTACCAGCTACAAATAATTTTTTCTTTGGAAAAACTTCACTGAATTTATTAGCTACTTCGATCGCCATCTCTTTATAGTCATCGTCAGCACCGCACATTACATAGTGCGTGAAGCCTGTAGCCTGCACGAAAGCAATGGCTTCTTCTACAGTATAAATCGGTGAGCTTTCTTCAGTTAATACACCGCCCGTTGCGAGGAAACCCTTAACAAAATCCAGTCTCGGTTTATGAGATTTTAGATTATTCAACAGGATGCACCCGAATTTAATCGATGAAGCTGCTTGAATTTGATATTCATTTGCTTTCTTTCTAATTTGCTCAAACTCTTCTGCCCATCTTCTAGTCAAGATTGGCTCAAAGCTGGTTGTAGAATCTGTATTTGGTTTGTGTAGTACGACATTGGGATAAACATCTGCTGGATTAGGATAAACATTCGTACCAATTAAACTTTCTTTTCTTGTCGCCAAATTTTCTTTTTTAAGTGTATAGACTCTATTAATTTCATCTTGGATAAAGCCTTGTTTTAATGAATTGAACAATCCACCTAGAGAATCAATCTTCAAGAAAAGTGCCCATGTTTTTTCAGTTAGCTCATCCGTTAAACTTTCCACATACCAAGATCCACCCGCAGGATCTACAACCTTGTCTAATAGTGTTTCATGCTTAAGAATCAAATGAACATTATGAGCAATTCTTTCAGAAAATGCAGTGGTGTTCCCAGTAGCCTTGTCGTACGGATGGATTTCAATGGACTGCGCACCACCAACTACAGCAGCAAATGCCTGGTTAGTTACACGTAACATATTCACATGTGGGTCGTACAATGTTTGAGTGAAATTGGAGGTCTCAGCATGAATATGCATTCTGAACGCTTGCTCAGTTGAGTTGTACGCCTCACCAATCATCGACCATAGTCTTCTAGCTGCACGAAGTTTAGCCACGTTCATGAAAAAATTGTTATCAATTGAAAACGTAAAATAGATGTTTTCCGCAATATCAGAAGCTGAGTATCCATTTTTCACTCCTGCTTCGATATAAGTAATGGCTTTAGAGAGTGATGCCGCTAGTTCTTGAACAGCATTACCACCAGCGTTATGGACGTCACTACCTTTTACAAATATAGTTTTAAGATTTGGGTAATCAATATGTTTCTGTTGAGCACTACTTACCCAATTTTCAAGAGAACTTTCTAATTCAGCTGGCACCTTGCCAGTTTTAATGAAAGGTGAAATATAATCTTCCCCTATTAACCCTACTAGTTGATCTTTAGAGAAACCTTTTTCGACCCAATAACTCATTAATAAGTTGCATATATCCGTTTTAGAATCAGATACATCAATAAAAAACGGTAGATTACTGACATCAATCCCATCAAATAATTCTGCAATATCTTTTACATTTGAAATACCAAGACCTTTTAAAGATAAGGAAATGACATTTTGTCCTCTTTTTACCGCATTCTTCAATTTTTCGTTTACCTGTTGAACTGAATCTCCTTGAACAGCTTGTGAAATTAACCAAGGATTCACTTCATATGGTAAATCAGTTATACCCCTTGTATACGGAGATAGACCTGGAACCTCTTTCCCAATCGCACCATCTTCTTTTGTGTATAATGGTTTCAATTCAATATCTTCGTATGTAGAACTGTAAAGGCTTTCTAGTTTTTTTCCCTTAAGGCTTTCTTCTGCCTTACCCTTCCAATCGTCAAGGGTAGCTTTAGGGAAGCTAGTTTCTTTAATTTCTTTAAGCTTCATTGTAATCGCTTTCTATTTATTTCAAGAAGATATTATCCTGAAATATTCCTAGTTTTTGTTCTAGGTCACAAGAAAGCTTCCCTCCCCTCATATTTACAAAATTGAATTAAAATTCAAATAGTATATACAATTCTATTCTAGTATAAGCCCAACCGACCTGCAAAGGATTTATATTTATATTGTCTTTGAAGAAACTTGCAGCTATAGTATGCACTTTCAAGATTACGGTGCATTTTTCCCGGCTTTGAGTACTATTTTCCCGACTATGTTCCGTTTATTCCCGACTTTGAGGAGTTTTTTCCCAACTTTGAATACTATTTTCCCTACTTGTCGAAACTACCCCCCCACTACCCGTTGTGAAATAAAAAAGCGCTTTGAAAGGGGTTCTGAACCGTCTTTCAAAGCGCTCTTTTGTCATTATTAATAGATAGATGTATTCTCTTTAGACATGTTTTCAATAATTTCTTTTACACGTCCTAGGAATTTACCACATACTAGACCATCTAACACACGGTGGTCTAAGCTCATACATAAGTTAACCATATCGCGAACTGCAATCATGCCATCAACGATTACAGGACGTTTTACGATTGCTTCAACTTGTAAAATAGCAGCTTGTGGGTAGTTGATAATACCTTGAGATTGGATAGATCCAAACGATCCAGTGTTATTTACTGTGAAAGTCCCACCTTGCATATCCTCAGATTTCAACTTACCTGCGCGAACTTTCCCGGCAAGCTCAGTAATTTCACGAGCGATTCCTTTGATTGTTTTCTCATCCGCATTCTTAATTACCGGAACAAATAATGCGTCTTCTGTTGCCACTGCAATTGAGATATTGATGTCTTTCTTCTGGATAATTTTATCTCCAGCCCACATGGAGTTAATTTGTGGGAATTCTTTTAATGCTTGTGCTATGGCTTTAACGAAAAATGCGAAGTATGTTAAATTATATCCTTCATTTTTCTTGAATGCACCTTTTTCAGCATCACGGTATTTCACAAGGTTTGTAGCATCAACTTCTATCATTGTCCATGCATGTGGAGCTTCATGCTTACTGCGAAGCATGTTAGCTGCAATCGCTTTACGGATTCCACTAACAGGGATTTCTTTATCACCTACAGCTGTAGGGATATTGATTGGTTCTGGTTTAGCCTGTGGAGCAGCTGCTTGTGGTGCTACTCCAGCGCTAACAGCTGCTGGCTGTGCAACTGGAGCTGCCACTTGTGGTGCTGGAGTTGCAGGAGCACTAGCAGCAGTTGGAATATTGCCAGACTCAATGATACTCTGTAAATCTTTACGTGTTACGCGTCCACCCGTACCAGTACCTTTTACTTGAGAAAGATCGATACCGTTCTCTTGAGATAGTTTCAATACGGCAGGTGAGAATCGACCGTTATTTAATGGACCACCATTAGTAGCTGGTGCAT
>NZ_QBBX01000009.1:67845-110023 GCF_003073175.1 Peribacillus acanthi | reverse complement strand
GTAGCTGGTGCATTAGTAGCTGCTGGAGCTTCTGTTTTTGATGCTTCTGGTGCCGCTGTAGGAGTTGTAGCTGGAGCTGCTTCTCCACCTGCAACCTCAATCGTACAGATAATTTCACCTACTGCTAAAGTTTGATCATCTTCAGCAAGTAATTCTTTAATTACACCTGTAAATGAAGATGGGATTTCCGCATTTACTTTATCAGTCATAACCTCTGCGATAGGGTCATATTTGTTTACGTGATCTCCTGGAGCCACTAGCCATTTGCTGATTGTGCCTTCTGTAACACTTTCACCAAGCTGTGGCATTGTCATTTGTTCAATAGCCAATGCTGTAACCTCCCTGAATTAATATTCCGCTAGTTCTCTCATAGCTTTTTCTACTTTATCCGGATTCACCATGAAGAATTTCTCCATAGTAGGCGCATAAGGCATAGCTGGAACGTCTGGACCAGCAAGACGCATAATCGGAGCATCCAATTCAAACAAGCAGTTTTCAGCAATGATTGCAGCTACTTCACTCATGATGCTTCCTTCTTTATTGTCCTCTGTAACAAGCAATACTTTACCAGTTTTAGAAGCTGCTTCAATAATTGCTTCTTTATCAAGTGGATATACCGTTCTTAAATCAAGAACATGAGCAGAAATACCATCGCTTGCTAATTTTTCAGCTGCTTGTAGTGCAAAGTGTACACACAGACCGTATGTAATAACAGTAATGTCTTCACCTTCACGTTTTACATCCGCCTTGCCGATTGGAAGTACATAATCATCAGTTGGAACTTCTCCTTTGATTAAACGATAAGCACGTTTATGTTCAAAGAAAATGACTGGGTCTTCATCACGGATTGCAGCTTTTAATAATCCTTTTACATCATACGGAGTAGAAGGCATAACAATTTTCAAACCTGGTTGACCAGCAAAAACCTTCTCAACGGATTGAGAGTGATATAAAGCTCCATGTACTCCACCGCCGTAAGGAGCACGAATTACCATTGGGCAACTCCAATCGTTATTTGAACGATAGCGGATTCTTGCAGCCTCAGAAATAATTTGGTTAACAGCTGGCATAATGAAATCAGCGAATTGCATTTCCGCAATCGGTCTCATTCCATACATTGCAGCCCCGATACCTACACCCGCGATAGCAGATTCAGCAAGCGGTGCATCAATTACTCGATCTTCACCAAATTGATCATATAGACCGTTAGTCGCTTTGAACACGCCACCTTTTTTTCCAACGTCCTCCCCTAAAACAAACACACGGGAGTCTCTTTCCATTTCTTCACGAATGGCCATCGTTACTGCATCAATATAAGAAATTACTGGCATTCTTCTTCCCCCTTACTTATCACCGTATACGTATTTCAATGCATGTTCTGGTTCTGCGTACGGTGCATTTTCTGCATAATCCGTTGCTTCGTTAACGATTTGCATTACTCCATCGTTAATGCTCTTCTCGATTTCATCATTCATTATGCCAAATTCTTTTAAGTATGCACCAAATGTAATGATTGGATCTTTTGATTTAGCCTCTGCTACTTCATTCGGAGATCTATATGCTCTGTCATCATCATCACTGGAGTGTGGAGTTAAACGGTATGAGATTGTTTCAACTAAAGTTGGACCTTCTCCTCTTCTACCACGGTCAGCAGCTTCTTTAACAGCTTTATATACTGCTAGTGGATCGTTACCATCTACTGTTACACCAGGCATTCCATATCCAGCTGCTCTGTCAGACACATTTTCACAAGCAAGTTGCTTTTCGATTGGAACTGAAATTGCATATTTATTATTTTCACACATAAAAATTACAGGTAATTTATGAACCCCAGCAAAGTTTGCACCCTCATGGAAGTCACCTTGGTTACTTGAACCTTCACCGAAAGTAGTGAATGTTACAAGGTCTTTACCTTCCATCTTCCCAGCAAGTGCAATCCCAACTGCATGTGGAACTTGTGTTGTTACTGGTGAAGAACCTGTTACGATACGGTTTTTCTTTTGACCAAAATGACCAGGCATTTGGCGACCACCAGAGTTTGGATCTTCAGCTTTTGCAAATCCCGAAAGCATTAGTTCCTTTGCTGTCATTCCAAATCGTAATACAACACCTACGTCACGGTAATATGGCAACACATAATCTTTTTCTCTGTCCAATGCAAATGCTGCACCTACTTGGGCAGCTTCTTGTCCTTGACAAGAAATAACGAAAGGAATTTTACCAGAACGGTTTAATAGCCACATACGCTCGTCGATACGACGGGATAGTAGCATGGTTTCATACATTTCTAATAGTGTCTCATTGCTAAGACCTAATTCTTCATGACGGTTTTGTACCATGAATTTCCCTCCAACTAAAGGATTATCTAATTTTATTTAAAGGCCGTTTTCGTTAATACAGTTACTATTGAGTATAGATGAGTGGTTGATTTCCGCTTCAGGCTGCTCGCTTTCCGCGGGGCGGGGGGTGAGCTCTTCGGCGCGCACTGCGCCTGTGGAGGCTCGCACCTTCCGCTCCAACCACCCTCTCTACAAAGTTTTGCTTTTAAAAACCTACTCTAAAAATAACACTCTAAAAGAAACGAGCCTATTTAAATTAATTTTTTATTAAGAATGAATTGCCAGTCCATCTACTGCTAAAGCAGCTTCCCCGATTGCTTCAGATAAAGTAGGATGTGGATGGATCGTGTGAGCAACTTCCCATGGAGTCGCATCCAATACTTTTGCCAGCCCTGCTTCTGAAATCATATCCGTAACGTGTGGACCGATCATATGAACTCCAAGGATGTCATCAGTATCTTTATCAGCTACAATTTTTACAAATCCATCTGATTCACCATATACTAATGCTTTACCGATGGCTTTGAACGAGAATTTACCAACTTTGACATTATGTCCTTTTTCTTTTGCTTCATCTTCAGTTAATCCAACACTTGCGGCTTCTGGAGATGAGTAAATACATTTCGAAATCAATGTGTAATCTAATTTGTGAGGCTTTAAGTTAGCAATATGCTCCACAGCAGTAATACCTTCATGAGAAGCAACATGTGCTAGCTGTAAACCACCAATTACATCACCAATTGCATAAATGTGGGATTCTTTCGTTTGATAAAACTCATTTGTTAGAATAAAGCCTTTATCAATTTCAATGGTTGTGTTTTGTTCGATCCCAATTCCTTCAACATTCGCTTGTCTACCAACAGAAACAAGCATTTTTTCAGCTGTAAATGATTTAATATCATTCTTTACTTCAGCTTGGATTACCACACCTTCTCCTTCACCTTTTTGTAAAGTTTCCGGCATAACTTTTGCACTTGTAACAAAAGTGATTCCTTTTTTCTTTAATACTCTCTGCATTTCTTTTGAAATCTCTTTATCTTCAGTAGGAATGATACGGTCTGAGTATTCAATGACAGTTACTTCAACACCGAAGTCATTTAGCATAGATGCCCATTCAATACCGATAACCCCTCCACCAACAATAATAATTGATTTCGGTAAATTTTCCATCGCCAAAGCTTCATCAGAAGTCATAACGTATTGTCCGTCGATTTCTAATCCTGGCAATGTGCGTGGACGAGATCCAGTAGCAATAATGACGTTTTTAGGAATCAACATTTCATTATCCGTACCATCATTCATTTCAACTGAAACAGTTCCTGGCATAGGAGAAAAAATAGACGGACCTAAGATACGACCAATTCCTTCATACACATCGATTTTACCTTGCTTCATTAGATGCTGCACACCGCGATGCAATTGGCTTACGATAGTTTCTTTACGCTCTTGAACCTTTGTAAAATCAAGGGATACTTCACCAGCGATTACACCAAATGCTTCACTATTTTTCGTTTGATGGTAAACTTCAGCACTTCTTAAAAGTGCCTTTGAAGGGATACAGCCTTTGTGAAGACATGTTCCACCCAATTTCCCTTTTTCTACAATTGCTGTTTTTAAACCAAGTTGTGAGGCACGAATTGCAGCTACGTACCCCCCAGTACCTCCACCTAATATGACCAAATCATATTCTTGAGCCATTTTGTCCCCTCCTTATTTCGTTTCTATCACTTTAGATATAGCATTTGGATATACCTTTGCTTCTTCTTCACCACGTAGAACTCGTAAAGCACCTTCTGTTAAGGCTTGCAATTCATCTTCTCCAGGTTGGACGATAACATCTGCTATCCAATTAATTCTTGATGAAATTTCGGCTACAAAATCCTTTCCGTAAGCTAAGCCGCCTGTAAGAATAATTGCATCAACTTTCCCTGCAAGGACTGCACTAGCTGCTCCGACTTCCTTAGCTACCTGGTAAGCCATAGCGGAATAGATTTTTTTAGCTTCTTCATTTCCATTTGCAATCATCTTTTCAACTTGAACTGCATCGTTTGTTCCAAGGTAGCCTACAAGTCCACCTTGACCAACTAACATCTTCATTACTTCTTCACGGAAATAATCACCAGAAAAACATAATTTGACTAAATCACCAGCAGGTACTGTTCCAGCTCTTTCAGGGCTGAAAGGACCGTCACCATTTAAACCATTGTTTACATCAATAACCCTGCCGTTCTTATGGGCACCAACTGTAATCCCGCCACCCATATGAACAACAATCAAATTTAAGTCTCTATATTTTTTGTTTAGTTCCTTTGCAACTCTTCTAGCAACCGCTTTTTGATTCAATGCATGAAAAATACTTTTCCGTTCGATTTTTGAAAAACCAGAAATTCTCGCAATATCGTCCATTTCATCTACGACTACTGGGTCAACGATAAATGAAGGAATATTTAGGCCTTGAGCAATTTCAAATGCCAATATTCCACCAAGGTTAGAAGCATGCTGTCCATTATAGCCAATTCTTAAATCATGAAGCATTTGATCATTAACGGAATATGTACCGCCTTCAATTGGACGTAATAATCCGCCTCTGCCACAAACAGCGCTTAATTTGGAGATATTGATACCTTCCTCATGCAGTGCCTCTAAGATGGTGTTCTTTCTAAATTCATATTGATCAATGATGTTATCGAAAGAACCGATTGTTTCTGCATCATGTCTAAGCGTTTTTTCCATAACGGACATTTCGTTATCAAATACACCGATTTTCGTAGATGTTGATCCGGGATTAATGACAAGGATGCGATGTTTTGTATCTTGCAACTTCTAAACCTCCAATATTTACTACCAATTTCTTCTGAAAGACCATTTTTAAGACCAAGAGCCAGGATTTCTTATATGCTCCATATTGAATTTTCAAAAGATGATTCTTCAATATAGTTGGGCAAATGAATCCTGGCACTCTTGTCATAACCAAGTTCATTCGAACTTAGCCTGGATTATTATTCTTTTTACTTCATGTTTTTAAAGACAGTTTATCTTTGGTTTAAGATATGTCTTGGGTTTTGTAAGAATTGGCTACGAGAATTTCTCATTCTTTCGATTCTTTCCTCAGCCATACGATCAGCAGCTACATAAGTAGGAATGCCATCACGTTTTGAAATTTCAATAACTTTCTCGATGTTATTGTAAATTCCTTCTACCTTTTTCAAAGCACGCTCTTTGTTATAGCCATAAAGCTCGTCAGCTACGTTAATAACACCACCAGCGTTAATTACATAATCAGGAGCGTAAACAATTCCCATTTCATGAATTAGATCACCGTGAGTAGTATCTTTTAACTGATTATTAGCAGCTCCAGCGATAACTTTTGCTTTAAGTTGTGGAATTGTTTGGTCATTAATAGTAGCACCTAATGCACATGGTGCATAAATGTCACAATCAACACTATAGATTTCATTAGGCTCAACAGCTTTAGCTCCGAATTCATCAACTGCACGTTGTACAGACTCCTTGTTAATATCTGTAACAATTAACTGAGCTCCTTCTTCGTGTAAGTGACGGCATAGGTTATATGCAACGTTACCAACACCTTGTACAGCAATTACTTTACCTTCTAAAGAATCAGTACCGAAAGCTGCTTTAGCTGCTGCTTTCATACCGCGGTAAACTCCATAAGCAGTTACAGGTGAAGGATTTCCTGAAGAACCGAATGCAGGTGAAATACCCGTAACATAGTTTGTCTCTTCATGAATCAAGTCCATGTCAGCAACAGTTGTACCTACATCTTCTGCAGTGATGTAGCGACCATTTAAACCTTGGATATATCTACCGAATGCACGGAACATTTCTTCGTTTTTATCTTTACGAGGGTCACCGATAATAACGGTTTTCCCTCCGCCTAAGTTAAGACCAGCTGCTGCATTTTTATATGTCATACCTTTCGCAAGACGTAAAGCATCTTCAATTGCAGCTTCTTCCGATTCATATGTCCACATACGAGTTCCACCAAGAGCTGGTCCTAGAGTAGTATCATGAATGGCAATGATCGCCTTTAAACCTGATGTTTTATCCTGACAAAATACAACTTGCTCGTAATCATATTTTTCTAAGTACTTGAAGATTTCCATATTGTATTCCTCCCTAAGATAGACAACTAATGTATTTATATTTAGACTGGCGGAACGCTTGGCGAACGAACCAGAAGTATAACCCTATTTATGCTTTTTTGAAGTGGAGCATACAGCCAACGCAAGAGAGTATAATTTACTTTCTGCTGAATCAGCTCTCGAAGTTAATACAATCGGCGCTTTTGCACCTGCGATTACTGCACCAACTTTAGCATTAGCAAAGTACATTAATGATTTATATAGTACATTTCCTACTTCAATCGTTGGCACAACCAATATGTCAGCAACACCAGCTACATCACTCTTAATCCCTTTGTGATGGGCCGCCTCTAAAGAAACTGCATTATCCAGAGCGAGTGGGCCATCAACAATACAATTCTTGATTTGACCCCTAGCACACATTTGTGTAAGGTTTGCAGCATCTAATGTAGCCTGCATCGCAGGATTGACCACCTCAACGGCTGCCAGTGGGGCAACTTTCGGTGTCTCCACACCCAATGATCTAGCTACATCTACTGCATTTTGAATAATTTGTGCTTTTTGTGTCAAGTCTGGAGCTATATTCATGGCAGCATCGGTTACAAAAAGAAGTCGATCGTATCCATTTACCTCAAATGCTGCTACATGAGAAAGTACAGATCCTGTTCGAAGACCATATTCTTTATTAAGTACAGCTTTTAAAATTTGTGCTGTTGGAATATTTCCTTTCATCAACACATCTGCTTCATTTAATCGAACAGCTTTAACTGAAAGCTCTGCAGCGGAAGGCGCGGAATGAGCATGTATAATCTGAATCTTTTCGTGTTTTGATATACCAGATTGTTTTTCATCCAATAATGCAGAGATTTTTTCTTTGTCTCCAAAAAGCTTAAAACTTGCAATTCCGAGATTCACTGCTTGAACAACAGCATCAATAACTTCTTCATCTTCAGCTGCTGCTACTGCGACAACTTTTTCTTCAAATTGGGTTGCTTGTTCTACTAGCAGTTGTAAATCCATATTATGACATCAACCCTTTCTACGAATGTTACTTTATTCAACATATTTCTTATATGCAAGTATCGTGCCAAAATGAAAAACTTATAAAATAAAACGTTTTCATAAATTACAGGGAGATAAAATTTGCAATGAATTGCATGGTATGAAATTTATTGCATGCTATTTTCTTCAATGTTAAATTTTTCGATTTTATAATAGAGGTTTCGTAGGGATAATGATAATTCTTTAGCAGTAGCTGTTTTATTTCCCTGATTTTTACGCAAGGTTTGTTGGATGATTCTTTTTTCATAACCTTCAACTAAATCTGCTAATGAATGACCTTGATGATCCAGTTCAAAGGTTTCTTTTTTCTGTTGTGTATCTGACGAAGGCAAGAAGTCAGGAATATTATGTTCATCAATTACCATCTCATTATATTTCATAAAGATCATTGCTCTTCCAAGTACATTTTCTAGTTCCCTAACGTTCCCTGGCCAATCATATGCCTTTAGTTTTCGTAATGCCTGCTCTGTCATGCCTTCAATATTTCTTCCATACTCCTGGTTTAGCTTGTGCAATAAATGTGTACACAGGGAAGGAATGTCTTCTTTCCTTTGGCGCAAGGCCGGAATATGAATAGGCATTCTACTAAGACGATAATATAAGTCTTCTCTAAAACTCCCGTTCATAATCGCTTTTTCCAAGTTCAAGTTCGTAGCAGCAATTACCCTTACATTAACAGGAACCGGTTTCGTTCCACCTACACGGACAATCTCATGCTCTTGAAGAACCCTTAGTAATTTTACCTGAATGGTTAAAGACATTTCTCCAATCTCATCTAGAAAAATACTTCCATTATGAGCTTCTTCGAATAAACCTCTTTTCCCGCCTCTTTTAGCTCCTGAAAATGCCCCTTCTTCGTATCCGAACAATTCACTTTCAAGTAACGTTTCCGAAATCGCTCCACAGTTTACTCTTACAAATTTGTTGAATTTCCGGTCACTTCCGTTGTGAATAGCATGTGCAAACAATTCCTTTCCTGTACCTGATTCCCCTCTTAGTAGAACAGTTGCTGGTGTCCTAGCACTTAATTTCGCTTGATCCTTTGCTAATTGCATTTCTTCTGAATCCCCAACAATATCTTCAAACGAATATTTAGCTTCTAATGTTCGAATGATCTGCCTAGCACGGTTCAATTCTTGTGTAAGTTCTTTAATTTCAGACATATCATGAACGACACCGACACTTCCCTTTAATTTCCCATTGACGATAATCGGGGCAACGTTTACGATAACTTCCTTTTTATACGGCCCAACCCGCATCTTTACCCCACGAACAGCTCTTCTCGTTTGTAGAACTTGCATATGCATACTTTCACCTTCGGATATATCTGCAGTTGCCGGTTTTCCGATGACCTCATCTTGAGTGAGTCCAGTTATCCTAGAGTAAGCAGGGTTAATTAAAATTCCTCTCCCTTGTTCATCTACTACAGAAATGGCATCATCACTCGATTGTATAATAGCTTCTAACATAGTTTGGATTTCTTTAAGGTTCGTTATTTCTTCTGCTAGGTTCACGACTTCGGTAATATCCTTAAACACAGCGAAAGCACCAATCACATCGCCATCATCGTTCAAAATCGGGAATCTTGTCGTTATGATTTTCAGCCCATTATCTAGGATTTGTTCTTGGTTTGCCTCAACCCTTTTAGTTTCAAGGATTCTTGGTAATTTACTGGATGGGATAATATCTAAAATATTTTTACCCAAAGCTTCATTTTGGTTTTGTCCAATCATTCTTGCTGCACTTTTATTGAACAAGATAATTTTACCTTTAACATCGATGACTACCATCGCATCTTCTGTTGAGTTAAAGATTAAATCTCGTTTATGGGATTCTTCTTTCAACTTTTCAATCAAGTCTTCTTTTTCTTCAACAAGTCTTGCTAATATGAAAGCTACTGTGCCAGGTACCAATACTGTATTTTTGTTTTTTGTAGCTCTAATTTCCTCAAATACAGTCATATTTCCGGTCACTTCAATGACGATATCAAAGCTGTCATCTAAAATCCCTTTCCATTCAACATCCGTCCTAATGCCTAGTTGATTAGCCAGGGTGACACCTTCAGCATCACGGTTTCGATCTATAACTGCATCAACTTTTAAAAAATCAGTTTCTAATAATATTTTTAATATAGCTGTGCCCCCTTTACCAGCACCAACTATCATTACTTTTTGCACATTACACCCCTCCAAAAACGGGTATTTGAAAAAAATTGCACATATAGAATGAATTTTTTTTCATAGCAATTTAACTATATAGCAAACCTGGTTCCTTGACAAATATAGATATTAATTTACAATTTCGATTAGGAAGTTTGTCGAAAGGGAAATGAAAATGAATAGATTGATTGCGTTTTTAATTTTATTTGTACCAGGAGCTCTTGCTGCTTTTGGAATTAAGCTTATGAGAGATATGTTATTCGGGATATTACAAAGTCCCTTTCCTGCACTATGGATCCAATTCCTTGCTGGACTTTTTTTCTGCATTGGTGGAATAGGGTTTATAGCTGGATTTGTTTTACACCGCGACCGAAAACGAAATAAAGTCCAGGATAGATTTAAAAAGTAAAAAAAGCTGTGTCAATCCGATTGGATTTTGACACAGCTTTTTTTACTTGAGATTCATTCCATTCTATTTCCGCAAATCGATAGCCTTTTTAGGAAAGTCCGTAATAATTCCCGAACATTTTATATCATAGAGAGCTTTCATTTGTTTTTCTTCATTAATGGTATATGGACGAACTTTAATTCCTGATTCCATTCCCTTTTTTATGATATCGTTTGGTGCTGCTTTAATAGACGGATGGATTGCCTTCGCCATGATAGATTGCGCGTAGATCCAAGGCATAAAAAGACCATCCCTATATAGCGGGGCTGTTTCAACATCAGGAGAAAGTCGGTAACAATACACAAGACTATAATGATTGAACGAAGACCATGTTACTCTGTCTTGCATCGAATATTTCCTTACTAAGGCAATCGCCTTTTCTTCCATCCCCGGATACGGGAAACGAGTATTCTTCAACTCTATAATCAATTGCAAACTATTTCCTTGCATCCATTGAAGGACTTCTTCTAAAGTCGGGATAGATGTTTTTCCCCACTTAGATGTAAAAGAGAAGCTAGCGTTAAATTGCTTCAGTTCATTCAGGGTATAATCTTTAACAAAACCTTTACCGTTCGTGGTGCGATCTATCGTTTCATCATGGATCACAACTAATTGGTTATCTTTAGTTAGTTGGATATCTAACTCTATCCCATCAGCACCGACTCGTGCTGCTTCTTGGAATGAAATCATCGTATTCTCCGGATGCGTTCCTGCCGAGCCTCTATGGGCGAAAATCATTGTAGTGTCCATCGGCTTCCTCCTTCGAAAGCTGTCAATTTATCTTAAACACTAATTTATATTTCCGCATAGGGATATTGAAGAACCTCTATTTGATTTTCCGGATTGATAATTACCTTCCAACCATCTCCCTCAGGAGGCTGATGATTCGTACTTAGAAAAAATTCATAACCCGAAAAACTAAAAACATTTTCGTTTTTATCAGCATCGGATTCATCAAATGGAGAGTTTTGTTTTTTTCTCCAAAAAACGAATAATTCCTCTTCATTGACTTTTCTTCGCATCAAAGAAGACTCTAATTCATCTATAAATAAATCTTTCTCACTTTTTTTCGCTATTGATGAAAGTTCCATATGATGAATGATTGGACGCATATTTTGTATCAAGGTATCCACAATCAATAACTCTTCTTCATTCACCACTTTAGAGGTTTGAGTGATTACTAAAACGTATGAGCCACCTTCTTCTTCTGGTTGACAGATCTTTTGTTGACTTGTAAATGGCACAACAATTAGGCAGTTCATCCCATCTCTTTCTTTGTCTATCCATTGCCCCGCCATATAGCGAGTAATTGCCGATGATTGATATTCTACAATCATTTGATTAATCTTCGTTTTAAAACAAAAACGTTTTCCGATCAAATCTGTTGAAATAGACTGTTCAATGCAAAACGAATCATTTTCATCTCTTTTCGCAAAAAATGCTTCCTGTATTCCAAAGCCAAGTTCTAAAGTCTGAAGAGAAAGTTCAAATAGCTCAGATAAACTTTCACAAGTATTGATTGTTCTTGAAAGTTGATTAAATAGATTTAAGTATTCAAATTTCTTCTCTGCTTGTCTTTGTTTTGTTGATATTTCTTCAAACAGCATTGCATTAGTTATTCCTATGTAAGTGGAGGCAGCAAGGGTTTCAATTAGCTCAAATATCGAGTCATCATAAGGTGCTCCATTTCGAGTTTTACCGATTGTCACTAGTCCTAAAATTGAATCTTTAACAATGAGAATAATATATTCAGTTCCTAATTCCTCAAATTGTTCCCAATTAGAAAATAAATCCTTAATAATCTCGTTATCCTTCTTTATATGAAGTACGATTTTCTGACTATGATACACTTTTTTCTTCAACTTAATTTCTGCATAGATTCTATCGAAGGAATTCACATTTTTATAACCGATAATTTTGATATGATCGGATATGGAGTCATATAGCCCGAACGAAGTCACGTTGCTTCCTGACACTTCACTAAAAACATCAGTCGCGATATTACATAGATTTTCTAAATTTAACTGGGATAAAAGGGCTTTAGTACTTTGGTTAATGACAAACAAATTAAAAATTTTATTATCGAGATTATTACAAACTTTTCTAAAATCAATCAACCTTTGATTTGTTTCAATTGAAACATTCATTAACTTCATGAGTGTATCTGCGTAAACTAAATCTTCTTCAGTTAGCACTCCATTCTGTTTTCCATTAGAAATAATCAGTCCAATAAGGTGGGTATCATTTATTAGGGGAACAGCAATCTGTGCATCGTAGTTATGAATCATTTCGAGCGGCAGGTAGGATTCCATATCATTGGTTAGAATTCTTCCGTAATACAGGGGTAGATCATTTAGCTTCTGGCTAATTGCGTAGGATTCACTTACATGCGAATCCTCTTTATTAAAAGGGACCAAATCCCAATCTTTTCGCACAAAAAGGATCGCTTGATCTAGTTCCAACAATCTTCGCATAAATGAGAGACTGTATTCCAAAATTAAATCTAAATGGAAACGTTGGGTAAAGAATTCAATAGCTTCAAGGATGATATTGAATTTTTCTTTTGTATCCTCTTGTTTCAACATCTTTACCCCTCCATTCTACTCATAATGTAATGAATTTCCTTGCGCATAAAAAGTACCTTTAGTCGCATGGTTCAGCCTTTTATTTAGATTTTTTATATTGAACAATGTTTCTGGGAAAGCGATTAATCCTATTGAAATTTCACCTTCTCCTTTTGTTTCAAGCAACTCTAATAAAGATTTTTTTCGTTCTTCGAATTGGAAAATTTCAATCATATTTTTATCAAATTCTCTTTTCACTTCTATGTATTGGCTATGTTGAAGTGCATTTAATTGCTCTAAAAAGCTTTCAAATATATCAAGTTTTCTCTTCAACTTCTCAACAACTTGAACGATTTCTTTATACGAGGAAATAATATTTTCTAACTCCAGTTGGATTTTTTCCCGATCAAATCCACTAACATTGAGTATAGTTTTTCTTTCTAATTTATTTCCAATAACACCCGTACGGATTCTCCCAGTTGCTTCAATTATTCCACCGATTAATTTCCCATTTTTATCATCAGTAAGAATATTTTTGGCTTTTAGCACACTTCCCACTGAGTAATATCCAATATTGATATTATCCCCGGCTTCTAATATCGCTTCGTTCGTGTACTTCACGAATATATTCTTGGCTGCTTTGACTACCGAGGAACCTTTTCCAAAAATACCGCCTTTTATAAAAACATCCCCGTTTAATGACTCAATTCTGTTAATACCACTGACGCCTAATTCACTCATAATTGAGATATCTTTAGTTGCCTTTACTGAATAGCCCTCTTTAACAATCCCCTTAATTGTGATGCTGCCTTGAAACTCAATATTCCCCGTTTCAACCCCTACATCCCCCTGAATAATCAGATGGTCACCTACAACTAAACGGCCAGCTTGATAATCAACTACTCCATCAAGAAGAGCACGAAGGATAACCTTCCCCCCTTCCTGATACTCCCCTACGGAATGTGGGTCATAAAATAATTTTTTGTCCCTACCTTTTTTAGGTACAATGATTTCCCCAGTTACGGTTTTACCAGGCTTACCTTCAGTAGGTGGTATCTTTTCACCTAAAAAGTCTCCCTTTTTAACTTCATCTATGAAATTCATATCATAATAATCGGCTTTTCCGTCATCCTTAATTGTCGGTTTTCTTTCAGAACATTGATAAAGATTCACAATTGCATCTTCTCCATCTTGGGGTTCAATTCCCTTGGCAATTACAATCTCTTTAACTGAGCATAATTCTTGTTGTAAGACATCAGCTAAAATTCCTTCTCTTACATTGTTCGAGTGTAGGATATCCAGCACTTTTGATACAACATTTGCGTAGTTCTGATTTAGTTCATCTTGATTAATATTGATTTTCACCTTCACCGTCATCGCATCGTTGGAAATGATACATTCTATTTCAGGTTTAAGTTCCCCGACTTCCACCAATTCACCACTCGCTTGCGTAATCGCTTCTTTTAGCTGCATGAACTTTGTAATAGAGACCCTAGGATGATTATTTAAAACTGCGTTTAACAATAATAGTGGATATCCAGCTTTAAATACATTTATGTAAATTTTCTCTTTTTCTTCATGGAGAGAAAAGTGTTCATTTTGTAATATTTCCACGCGCGCTCTTTCCTTCCTAAAGAAAAATAGTTTATTTTTATAGGCTCATTCCGTAAAGATTTTTTAATGTTTATTATTGGATTTAGTTCGCCGGTTGATCTCCACTCCAGGCAGTTGCATGTCTCTTTTCGTGAGAGTCTGTGCCATCTATACAATCAAAGTCAGACGTTTAAATTTAAAAGGAACAAAGTTTACGAAAAACCTCTATCATATGAATATTATAATGAAAAAATTAACATTTTTGTGGCTAATTTTTAAAAAAACTGAAATTTTGTTAACTATGAGCTCTGTTATAATGATTCTCTATATATTAAAAAGACACCACTAAATTGGAACTTGTAGTATCCAATGGTGGTGTCTTGATCATATATAGTCGAAATCAGGATTCCTTACCCTCTCATGAAGCTTTATGCTCTAATCTTAATTTATCGGCAACCATTGCGATGAATTCTGAATTGGTTGGTTTTGCTTTAGACATGGATACCGTGTAACCAAACAAAGAGGAAATTGAATCAATATTCCCACGACTCCAAGCGACCTCAATAGCATGGCGGATCGCTCTTTCAACACGGCTGGCCGTTGTATTGTATTTCTTAGCTATATCCGGATAAAGGACTTTAGTAATAGATCCCAATAATTCAATATCGTTATATACCATAGAGATTGCTTCTCTTAAATATAAATATCCTTTAATATGGGCAGGTACACCAATTTCATGAATGATGCTAGTAATACTCGCATCAAGATTTTTAGTTTTCGGTTCAAAAGATGATCGATACGAGGTAGAAGTGGCCGATTTCTTTTGCATAACAAGCTGGGATCCCTTGTTGCTGACTTGACGGATATGATTGCCTAGGTTCTCCATATCAAATGGTTTAAGGATGAAATATGACGCACCCAATTCCACAGCTTTCTTAGTCACATCTTCTTGTCCGAACGCAGTTAACATGATGACATTTGTAGTAGAAGCTCTATTTAATTCACGAATTTTGCTCAGTACTGCTAAACCGTCCAAATGTGGCATGATAATATCTAATACAAGGACATCTGGCTCACAAACCTGTAGCATACTTAAACAGTCCTGACCATTGTACGCTACACCAATAACTTCCATATCATCTTGGGAAGATATGTATTCTTCTAATAAGCTTACTAGCTCTTTATTATCATCAACAATGCAAACTTTAACTTTGTTCACCCAGATTTCCTCCTCGAAAGCTCATACTTTTTCTTTTTTTCTCTGTGTATAAAATTTTCGACAACGCCGGAATAATTCCTCTTTATTTTTTAAAAAATATCCAAAATCTTTAATTATCTCTGTTTTCCTTTATTTTTCGACGAAATTCGCCCTATTACGTATTATTGAAAAGTATTTGTCGAAAAATCATTATTCCTATTGTAACATATCCTTTCTAAAAATATTGAGGACGTATTGATTATTTAAATATTTCGGAGGTAAAGTACAATTTTAACTTATACTATACTTGCAAGAAGAAAAAACTCAAAAGGCCGATAGCGACCCTTTGAGTTGTTAGCTAGCTTTTGGTATCGTTGATTTTTCATAAATATTAATTCCAGCTTCGTTTAGCATCCATTCAATATGAACACCATAACCACTTGTAGGATCATTAACGAATACGTGAGTTACTGCTCCTACTAGTTTTCCGTTTTGGACAATTGGACTTCCACTCATCCCTTGAACGATTCCACCTGTTTTCTTTAATAATTTTGGATCAGTCACTTTAATGACCATTCCTTTTATTGCTGGGAATTTTTGCGGGATTGTGCTTACAATCTCAATATCGAACTTCTCCACTTGAGATCCATCTACAACAGTCAGTATTTGTGCAGGTCCTTCTTTAACTTGATGAGAAAGCGTGATTGGCATCGCTTCATCCATAATACCATTTGGAATGGATTGATTTAATTTTCCAAAAATACCAAACGGGCTGTTCCTATTAATGTTCCCGATAATTTCTTTATCAGGGGAGAACCTAGCTAATTTTTCACCAGGGTCACCATTGCTACCTTTTTCAATTGAAGTGACAGTTGATCTTACCACTTCGCCATCTTTAACCACTATAGGCATTTTTGTATCCATATCTGAAATGACGTGGCCAAGTGCGCCATATTTTTTCGTTTGGGGATGATAAAATGTCATGGTTCCAATTCCAGCCGCTGAATCACGGATGTATAAACCAAGCTTATAAATGTTTTCATTTTTATCTTTTAATGGGGTTAATTTTGTTTCAAATGACTTGTTTTCTCTTGTGATGATAAGGTCAAGAGGCTTACCTTCTTCACCAGCTTTTTGCACTAATTCCGTAACTTCATTCATTCTTTTCACTTGATGTTGATTGATTTCTGTAATCATGTCCCCAATTTGGACACCTGCAATTTCCCCTGGTGACTTCTTTCCTTTAAGTGTATCCACCAAATGATGCCCTACTACTAAAACACCCTTTGTATTAAGTTTTACACCAATAGATTGTCCTCCAGGTATCACTTTAAAGTCTCTAAGGACTTCAACGTCTACTTTTTTAACCGGTAAACCTGCAAAATCAAGAAGTAATTGATTGGTACCAGGTGCTTCGGCATCAAGTGTTAAAGAATCACCGCCACTTTGAATAGCTAGTCCAGAACCAGTTTTTAGTGAAGCGGATACAGGTGCTGCTTTAGGAAATTGAATGGTCTCTCCTTCAAATAAAACCAATTTTTTAGGGATACTAATATATTGTTGAAATGGTTTATTGAAACCTAAGAAAAGGAGCGAAACAAGGAGAACTCCACCGATGATTTTTTTGATCCAAGTAAGTTTCAAACTATTCACTCTCCTCGCTTCTAATCCACACACACTGTTTATGGCTACACTTTTAATCTTGCCTTTCAAAACCTCATTTATAACCCTAGAAACAAATAAAAGCTATCCGTTTTTGGATAGCATTTCATTTAATCTGTTAGTATAAATTTGATTTGGTGGATTATACTTTTAAACGGATAGGTTGGCAAAACGCTCTTTGAGCAATCCCGCTTGCTCAAGAAGTTCCTTAGCATGTTGTTTTGTCAATTCAGTTATTTCTACACCAGAAATCATCCGACCGATTTCTTTAATTTGTTCATCTTCATTTAAAGCCTTAACACTTGTTCTAGTTCTACCCTTTTCCATTTCTTTAGATATGAATAGATGCGTGTCCGCAAGTGCGGCAACCTGTGGCAAATGAGAAATACACAGGACTTGCGAATCAACAGCAACTCGGTAGATCTTCTCTCCTATTGACTGAGCGACTCTTCCACTGACACCAGTATCTACTTCGTCAAAAATAATGGACGTAATACCTTGATGTTTCGAGAATATATTTTTTAAAGCGAGCATGATACGCGAAAGCTCACCACCTGAGGCTACTTTGGACAAAGGTTTCAATGGTTCACCAGGATTGGTTGAAAGAAAAAACTCCACTTCATCTAAACCATTTTTTCTGATTTGGATGTTGTCTTCATTCTTATCACTTCCCTTTTGCAAGAAGCGAACCTCAAAAACGGTCTTTTCCATATATAGCTCTTTTAATTCTTGATGGATATATGTCGTCAAATTATCTGCAAATGACTGTCTTAGCTTCGATAAAGTAGCTGCTTTAAACAATAAATCGCTTTTCACTACTGAAATTTGTTTTTCTAGTTGACTAACATGCACTTCACGGTTTTGAATGGTTTCCATTTCACTTTCTATTTTATGGAAATAGGCCAAAATATCCTCAATACTTTTCCCATATTTTCTTTTTAAGCCGTTTAATTCATTTAATCGGCTTTCAATCATTTCTAGACGCTCCGGATCATATTCCAAAAGATCTAGATTGGAACGTATAGTTGACGCAACCTCTTCTAATATGTAGAAGCTATTTGAAACCTGCTCAGAAGAACTTTTATAATTAGGGTCAAGTGCCGCTGCCTCGTCGAGCTCTTCCATAGCTCTTGCAAGCCAATCCATCGCACGTTGATCACCCCGTAAAGATTGATAGGCAGTAGTCAACCCCTCATAAATCCGTTCAAAATTATTAATTTTCTTTTTTTCTTCAAGAAGTTCATCATCTTCATTTAATTTCAAGTCTGCTTTTTTTATTTCTTCCACTTGAAATTTAATTAAATCCAATCTATGGGCCATTTGTTGTTCATTTTGATTCAAATTTTCCCATTGCTTTTTCAGTTCATCATAATTCCGGTACAACATTTGATAATCTTGTAGCGCATCTGTGATTTTCTCTGCTCCAAATTGGTCTAAAAGTGGCAAATGGAAACTATTGGCCATTAACTCTTGGTGTTCATGTTGGCCATGAATATCAATAAGCGATCGTCCAATTTCACGTAAAATGGAGAGTGTAACTAATTTTCCGTTTATACGACAAATACTTTTTCCTGACTCTGAAATATCTCGACGTAAGACGATCATTCCTTCTGATATATCTATGCCAAACTCATCCGCTTTATCTTTTACCTGATGTTTCGATTCATCAATTGAGAAGAGTCCCTCTAATTCAGCTTTTTCTTCTCCATGACGGACAAATTCTGATGAACCACGTCCACCAGCTAACAAATTGATGGCATCAATGATAATGGATTTTCCGGCACCTGTTTCACCAGTCAATACAGTTAAACCCTTCCTAAAAGAAATGGAAAGGGCCTCAATGATAGCAAAATTTTTGATCGATAGCTCAATTAGCAAATTATATCACCTCTATTTTTTAGAGCATGTCTAGGAAACGTTGTGAAATGATTTGTGTGTCCTCGGGTGTCCTACAAATGATCAAGCACGTATCGTCGCCACAGATTGTCCCAAGGATTTCTTCCCAATCTAAATTATCAATCAAAGCTCCAATCGCTTGTGCGTTTCCTGGCAATGTTTTCATAACTAATAAATGACTTGCATAATCAATACGAATAAATGCATCAATTAAGGATCTCTTTAACTTTTGCAGTGGATTAAATCTTTGATCAGCAGGTAGACTATATTTGTATCTACCGTCCATTAATGGTACTTTCACAAGATGCAGTTCCTTAATGTCACGTGAGACGGTTGCCTGCGTAACGTTAAAGCCCGCATTCTTCAGTTCATCCACTAAATCATCCTGTGTTTCAATATCGTTATTTGCAATAATTTCACGTATTTTAATATGGCGTTGTCCCTTGTTCATTAAGCACCTCTAAATATGGCATGTTTGAAGAAAAATTATCTTGTTTCGCATAAAATGATACCCTTTTTTTCATACCTTGTATACGTAATTATACAAGATTCAACCTTAAACGTCATATTCCGGTTATTTTATGAAGTAATCAAAGATAAAATTAATATCGGAGTGATAAGAAAATCCGGGTAATCCCTGCTCATTCTATTTTGATTTGGGGTTAACCCAAGCCGTTTTCCCTCATTCGCTTCAATCAACAGTATGCATAAATCAAAATATTTTTTGGTTTTAATGGAATTCCGAAATTTTGTACTTTTAACATATACGCTCCTGTAGAACTTTGGATTCACTTGTCCTCCAAGACACGAAAAAATGGGGAATTTGGACGCTTCCCCTTCATACATCAAACCAACTATATAAATTCTGTTATTATGAAAAAGGCCTGATTCTAATTAGAATCAGGCCTACTACAATGTTATGTTTCGCTTGTCTCTTTTTTTAATTGGGCATGGGCGCTATCTACAACTTCCTCAATAGAAGCTGGTATTAAAACGGCACCTTGTTCTTTATCGCCTGTCCATGAAAGGTGAACTAAGAATTCTATATTGCCATCTCCACCCGTAATAGGGGAGAAAGAAAGATTTTTCACATCATACCCCAACCCGACAGAGAAAGTGATGATTTTATCAATAACCTGCCGGTGAACTTTTTTATCCCTGACAATCCCCTTTTTCCCTACTTGATCCCTACCCGCTTCAAATTGCGGTTTGATGAGGGCTACCACATCACTATTTGGGACTAGTAATGTCTTCAATACAGGGAGAATTAAGGTCAAGGAAATAAAAGAAACATCGATGCTTGCAAAATTAGGCATTTCTCCAGCCAAGTCCGCAGGAGTAACATATCTGAAATTTGTCCGTTCCATTACAACTACACGTTCGTCTTGTCGTAATTTCCATGCCAACTGGTTATATCCCACGTCTAATGCATAAGACATTTTCGCACCATTTTGCAATGCACAATCAGTGAATCCACCAGTTGAAGCACCAATATCTAATAGTACTTTGCCATCTACCATTAGGTCGAATTCTTTTAATGCTTTCTCAAGCTTAAATCCACCTCTAGACACATAAGGCATCACTTGTCCTTTTACAGTAAGGATGGAGTCAGCCGGGATTTTTTCTCCCGGTTTATCTAAGCGCTCTTCGTTACAATAAACTAAACCAGCCATTATAGCTCTTTTAGCTTTTTCTCTTGTTTCAGCAAGACCTTGCTCAACAAGTAATATATCAATTCGTTCCTTTTTTACTTTCATTGAATTATGCCCTTTGTTGTTTTTTCTTTGGAACCATAGCTGTAATTTTTTCACTAATTGCTTTAGATGTTAGATCAATTTCTTCTAAAAGTTGGTCTACATTGCCATGTTCAATGAAACGGTCAGGAATTCCCATTCTTCTAATCGGATGACCATATACTCCCATTTCTTCAGCATGTTCTAAGACACCACTTCCAAAACCACCTTGTAGGCAAGCCTCTTCAACAGTTAATATCGGAAGTCCTTCAGCAAAAATTGATTTTAACATCTCTACATCCATCGGCTTAATAAATCGTGCATTAACAACTCTGACTGAAACCCCTTGTTTTTCAAGGAGCTCTGCGGCTTCCATACACATCGGAATGGTTGTTCCAAAAGTTAGAATGACAGCGTCAGTACCTTCTTTTAGCACTTCCCATGTACCAATAGGAATTTGTATTAATTTTTCATCCATTTTTACGCCATAACCATTACCTCTTGGAAAGCGCAGTGCGATAGGTCCATCATCATAATTAACAGCTGTGTTGACCATATGTTGTCCTTCATTTTCGTCTTTAGGCATCATAAGAACAAGGTTAGGAAGATGTCGCAAGAAGGCAATATCAAATACACCCTGATGCGTTTCTCCATCTGCTCCTACAAGACCTGCACGATCAATACCTATAAATACATTTAAGTTTTGCCTACAGATATCATGAACAACTTGATCATATGCCCTTTGCAGGAATGTGGAATATATTGCAAGGAATGGTTTCATATTTTGGGTTGCAATTCCTGCTGCAACTGTTGTAGCATGCTGTTCAGCAATACCTACATCAAACATACGATCTGGAAATTCAGATGCAAACCCTTCTAATTTCGATCCAACTGGCATAGCAGGTGTTATAGCTACGATTCGGTCATCTTCACGCGCAAGCTTTCTCACGGTTTCACTTACCAATGAGCTCCATGCTGGAGGTGCTTGTTTCGGTTTAACAAAATCACCTGTTTCAATCTTGTATGGACCGGTACCGTGCCATGTACCTGTTTTGTCCGATTCAGCAGGGTGATAACCTTTTCCTTTTTTCGTAATTACATGTAAAAGTACAGGACCTGATGTTTTCTTTGCATAATGAAGATTTTCAAGCAAGTCTTCATAATTATGTCCATCAACAGGCCCTAGGTAGGTAAAACCTAATTCTTCAAAAAACATTCCAGAGACAAATAGGTATTTCAAACTATCCTTTACACGTTCAGCAGTTGAAGCTAGTTTTCCTCCTACAGCTGGAATTTTCTTCAACAAGTACTCAAGTTCATCCTTCACCCAATTGTATTTCCCTGCAGTCCTCAGTTGACCAAGGACATTATGCAAGGCTCCAACATTAGGCGCAATCGACATTTCATTATCATTCAATATGACAATCATATCTTTCTTTTCATGGCCAATATGATTCAGAGCTTCTAATGCCATTCCCCCCGTTAAGGCACCATCTCCGATGACAGGCAAAACATAGCTCTTTTCATTTTTTAAATCTCTTGAAATGGCCATTCCCATGGCAGCAGATAAAGAGGTTGAACTATGACCGGTTTCCCATACGTCATGTTCGCTTTCGTTCCGTTTAGGAAATCCGCACAACCCTTTATATTGGCGAAGTGTATCAAATTCGCATGCACGGCCAGTCAGAATTTTATGAACATAAGATTGATGTCCAACATCCCAAATAATTTTATCTCTTGGACTTGTAAATACTTTATGTAAAGCGATTGTCAGCTCTACAACACCAAGATTTGGACCGATATGACCCCCTGTTACGGATAACTTTTCAATAAGGAACTGGCGAACTTCCTCACTTAATTTTTCTAGTTGTTCTATATTCATGTCCTTTAAAAAGCGCGGGTCTTTTATCGACAGAAGATCCAATAGGATCACTCACTTTCTATTTTTCTTAATATGTAAGAAGTTTTTAGTAATTGGGTTTATATGTTTATTACATTAGTTTGATAGAGTAAACTAAACTAAAAGGCTTGCTTTATTGCAAGCCTAAAGGGAAATTTATTTATTAATATAACATATAATGGATTTCTTCTCAAACCATGCCTTTTAATGATCACGCTCTGCAATTAAATCGACTAACGAATGAAGTAATGGAGCATTCAGACCAGTATTTGTAATATGATCTTTTGCTGATAATACTTCACTCACAAGCATTTCCTTAGCACCTTCCAAACCTAATAACGATGGATAAGTACTTTTTTGATTAGCGATATCACTGCCGACCTTTTTACCTATTAATTCTTCCAGCCCTTCTATATCTAGGATGTCATCCTTTATTTGAAAAGCTAGTCCTACATGCTCAGCAAACCGTTTTAAGTGATAGACTTGTACGTCGGAAGCCCCCGCTAGAATAGCCCCAGCCATAACTGAAGCAACAAGAAGCTGGCCGGTTTTATGCTTATGGATATAACGTAATTCTTCTAAGGTAAGCTGTTTATTTTCACCTTCCATATCAGCAACTTGTCCACCAACCATGCCCGATGCACCAGCTGAGTTAGAAATTAATTGAATAAGTTTGATTTGAATTTCTGATGTAAGAGCGCTATCATTTTTCGATAAAATCTCAAAGCTTTGGGTTAATAAAGCATCTCCTGCGAGGATTGCCATCGCTTCACCAAAAACGATATGATTGGTCGGTTTACCTCTTCTCAAATCATCATTATCCATGCTAGGCAAATCATCGTGTATTAATGAATAGGTATGAATCATTTCAATAGCACATGCAGCTGGAATCCCGAGTTTTAAATCCTTCTGGAAAGAAGCCAAGACTGCAAATAATAATAAAGGACGAATTCTTTTTCCCCCTGCTTCAAGAGAATAGATCATGGCTTCTTTCAAAGTCTTGGGAATTGAAAGTTCATTAACAAAATTCAGCAATTCCTGATCCACTGTTTTTTTACAATGGTTTGCAAAATTAGAAAAAGAAGAAAAAACCATGACTTTCACTCCTCTTTCATGACAAATGGCTGTAATTCACCATCTTCATTCATTATTTCAACCAATTGCTTTTGGACAGATTCAAGTTTTTGGTGACAAAGCTTAGATAAATCCATTCCTTTTTTATATATGGCAATTGCTTCTTCTAGAGGTACATCTCCTTCTTCTAGATGATCTACGATCGTTTCTAGCTCTTTTAATGCTTCTTCAAACGTTAATTTTTTTTCTTTATTCATATATTACACTCTCCTTAATATCCATGACCTCACACTCAAGTTTTCCATCTTTAAGGACCACTTCGATTGTATCACCTTTTGAAACTTGTGATTTACTTTTGATTAATTCTTCATTTTGCTTAAAAACAACACTATATCCTCTTGCCATTATGCTCAGTGGATTAAGCGTGGATAGCCTACTTACAATATGGATTAAATCTTTTTCTTTAGATGTGGTTATCGATTTAAAATACTTATCTAAATTTTTACCTAATGTTTCAACATTTTGTTTGGCAGTTTCAACGGATGCAAGTGGATGATGACGCTTAAGAGTAGCTTTAAGAGTTTCAAACTGCTCATTTTGCTGTTGAAAATACCTTGTACTCCCTTTTATTAACCGTTCTACTTCTTTATCTAACTGTTCTAACTTCTGCTCATACAGTTTTTTTGGATATCGAAAGGCATACGATTTTTCCAATTGAAGGACTTTCGATTGGGCTTGGACAAATAGTTTGTTCATGATCATTCTATTTCTTTTTTGCAGGACTTGAATTCGATTTAAGAGTTCTTCTTTGGATGGAACCGCCATTTCAGCAGCACCGGTTGGAGTGGCAGCTCTTATATCAGCCACCATATCCGCAATCGTTGTATCCGTTTCATGACCAACTGCTGATATGATTGGAATATCTGATTGAAAGATTGCTTTTGCCACTTTCTCTTCGTTAAAAGCCCATAATTCTTCGATGGAGCCACCACCGCGACCAACAATCAATACATCTAAATCTTCCCTGGCATTAGCTTTTTCAATCGCTTTACAAATGGAGTCAGGAGCATTAGGCCCTTGGACTAATGCAGGGATTACAATAGCCTTCACTAATGGGTATCTACGTTCGATTGTAGTTAATACATCACGAATGGCAGCTCCTGTTGGTGAAGTGATGATTCCAATCGCTCTTGGGAATTTTGGAATTGGCTTTTTATATTGTTGAGAAAATAATCCTTCATCAGATAATTTTTTTTTCAGTTGTTCAAACCGAACAAATAAATCGCCGATACCATCCGTATTCATTTCTTTTACATAGATTTGGTATTGGCCACTTTGTTCAAAGACTGATATTTCACCTCTGACTAAAACATTCATACCGTTCTCTGGCTGGAAAACCAATGAAGAATTATGATGATGAAACATAACTGCTAATAATCTGCTTTTTTCGTCTTTTAAAGTGAAATACATATGACCGCTAGAATGTCTTTTGAAATTGGATATTTCTCCTTTTACATAAACATCCTGCAAATGATGATCCACATCAAATTTTCTTTTGATATATTTAGTCAATGCAGTAATTGTCAAATATTGTTGTATGCCCAATAAAAAAAACTCCTTTTACCTAGTGCTTTACTACTTATCGTATCACGAAAAGAAGGTCTATATAAAAGCCCACTTGTTCATTATAAACAAGTGGGCTTATACATTACAGAAAATCTGTTTATCAGCACGTTAAAGTATCAAGTTTAAGTGAGTATATGTTCTTTGCAGATTTTAAAGTATTGAATAAAAGCATAGTAATGGTCATAGGACCAACCCCTTTTGGAACTGGGGTGATGTAAGAAGCGATTTCTTTTACACCTTCGAAGTCAACATCACCACAAAGCTTGCCATTATCATCTGTATTCATTCCAACATCGATAACGACTGCTCCTGGCTTTACATGCTCACGTCGGATAACATTCCTTTTCCCAACTGCTACAACTAATAAGTCGGCATTTTTCGTAAATGCTTCAAGATCTTGTGTTTTGGAATGACAGTAAGTAACCGTAGCATTTTGATTTAACAACAATTGACCTTGTGGTTTCCCAACAATATTGCTACGACCAACAATAACCGCATGCTTGCCTTCAGGATTGAAACCAATCTTTTCAAGCATCACCATAACACCATAAGGAGTGCATGGATAGAAAGTATCTTGGCCAGTCATCATTTTCCCAATATTGATTGGATGGAATCCGTCTACATCTTTTTCAGGAGAAATAGCATCGATTACAGCGATTTCATCAATTTGTGAAGGTAGAGGTAGTTGCACTAAAATACCATGGATGGCATCATCATGATTTAACTCCTCTATTTTTAGAAGCAATTCTTCCTGAGTCAGTTCTTCAGGAAACTCTATCAAGACTGAATGCATCCCTAAATCCTTACAAGCTTTAGTCTTCATCGTTACATATCTTCTTGAAGCCTGGTTGTTCCCAACTAAAATCACAGCCAAACCTGGAACAATGTTTTGATCCCTTAGCTTCTTAACCTCTTCCGCGATTTCTTGGCGAACTTCCTGAGCAATGCTTGTACCATCAATAATTTTTGCAGACATCATATACTCCCTCTCTCTCGCTTTTAAAAAACGCCCAACTTTTCTTATTTGTTTAGAGCAGTCTTAACCTTTGATAAAACAGCATTGATAAATTTAGGAGATTGATCATCACCATATAGTTTTGCAATCTCAATCGCTTCATCCAAAACAACATTGATAGGCGTATCGTTTACTTCCATCATTTCGAAAACTGCCACGCGTAAAATGTTGCGATCCACATTTGCTAAACGCTCAATCTTCCATTTTTCAAGGTTTTCCTTTAGTAACGCATCAATTTCGGTCTGCTTTTCGACTGTTCCTTTCACAAGGAATTCGAAATACTCATCAGATCTTGAATCATCAAGCACACTAGTGATTGCTTCATCTATTTCGGCTTTTGCTAAATCAATTTGGAAAAGAGCTTGCAAAGCCTTTTCTCTTGCTTCTCTACGCTTCATCATATAACTCCTTTTATACTACTCTTTCCCCTGATGATGATAATTCACTAACAATGTTATGATATCATAAACGAACATTTAACGGAATATCCTTTTGTAACGTTCATAAAATTTCAATTTTTAATTATTTTTTTATATAAATAATCAATTTTATATGTCAATTTCCGGATATTAAGAGAAAACGAAGTCAAGAGAGAGTGGGAACCCCGCTTTACTCTTACCTATTTTATCAACATATAATCTCATTTCATCATGAATGGGGAAGCATCATCTTATTGTAATGCTAATGGAAACGAACTTCAACTACTCACTAATATCACGTAATGATAGCAGGCAATATACTTGCTTAAAATCAAACAGTGTCAAAGTCAAAGGTTAGAATATCTGGCTAAATCCAGCCTTAGCTGGCGATAGCCTAGTTACTCTTATGCTTTATTCCTAAAATTGTTCACTACGTCAACATACTTCTTTGCTACCTATTTATTCTTTACTAAAGTGCAAAAAAGCCCAAAAAGTCTTTGATGACCTTTTGAGCCTTTTTTTATAATTCCGAATCTATTTCCACTTCTTGTTTTGCGTTTTCGAATTGAATACCTACTACGTGTACATTCACTTCATCCGCTTCTAAGGCAGTCATGTTCAATAGTGCTTGACGAATGTTGTCTTGAACTTCTTGAGCCACCTTTGGAATAGAAACACCAAATTTCATTACACAGTAAACATCAACTTTGATACTTTCTTCAGTAAGTTCGACTTTAACACCCTTACCGTGGTTTTTCTTTCCTAATCTTTCTACAACACCAGTTGCGAAATTACCACGCATTTGAGCAACGCCTTCTACTTCTGAGGCAGCAATCCCTGCTATTACTTCTATAACTTCAGGAGCAATTTCCACTTTACCTAATCCGTCATGATTACTTGCCATTTCTAACATATTATTTTCAGCCATTTACGGTACCTCCCAAATACAATTATGAATTCATAACATCATACAATTCGAGGAACTTTGTATTAAATTCACCTTCTACAAACCTCTCATGCTGAAGTAACTTCAAGTGAAAAGGTATCGTTGTATGGATGCCTTCTACCACAAATTCTCCTAAGGCACGTTTCATGCGATCAATCGCTTCTTCACGTGTCTTTCCATAGGTGATTACTTTTGCAATCATAGAATCATAGTATGGAGGGATCGAATACCCTGGATATGCAGCAGAATCAATCCTTACACCATAACCACCTGGTGGAAGATACATATTGATTTTCCCTGGTGACGGCATAAAGTTTTTCTCTGGGTTTTCGGCGTTAATTCTACATTCTATCGCCCAACCATTAAAAGTTACTTCATCTTGAGTTAAACAAAGTTTTTCTCCTGATGCAACTCTTATTTGTTCCTTAATCAAGTCAACACCTGTAACCATCTCAGTAACTGGATGCTCTACTTGAATACGAGTATTCATTTCCATGAAATAGAATTTACGTTCTTTATAGTCGTAAATGAACTCAACCGTACCTGCTCCAGTATATTCAACCGCTAAGGCAGCTTTTACTGCGGCTTCTCCCATTTCTTTACGGATCTCACCATCAATCGCTGGTGATGGAGTTTCCTCAAGAAGTTTTTGCATTCTACGTTGAATTGTACAATCACGTTCTCCAAGGTGGATTGTGTTCCCATAGTTATCAGCCATCACTTGGATTTCAACATGTCGAAAATCTTCGATGAACTTTTCAATATAAACTCCAGGATTACCAAAAGCAGTCATTGCTTCCTGCTGAGTCATTTGGATACCCTTGATCAACTCTTCCTTCGTACGTGCTACCCTAATTCCTTTTCCACCGCCACCAGCAGTTGCTTTGATGATGACTGGATAATGAATTTTTTCAGCTAATGCTAGAGCTTCTTCAATATCCTTTACAATTCCTTTTGAACCTGGAACGATAGGGACCCCTGCTTCACGCATTGTTTCTCTTGCTACGTCCTTAGTTCCCATTTTAGAAATCGCTTCTGGATTAGGTCCTACAAAAGTGATGGAACATTCTCTACAAAGTTCAGCGAAATCTGCATTTTCAGCTAAAAATCCGTAACCAGGATGTATCGCATCCGATCCGGTCAATTTCGCCGTGCTTATAATATTAGTGAAGTTCAAATAACTTTCCTTAGATGTTTTCGGTCCAATACAATACGCTTCATCAGCCAATTGAACATGGAGGGCATCTCGATCCGCTTCTGAAAAGACAGCTACTGTTTCGATTCCAAGCTCTTTACAAGCACGGATGACACGTACTGCAATCTCCCCTCTGTTTGCTACTAACAGTTTTTTGATCATTTGCGTTTCGCTCCTCACTTAAGCTTTTACCAAAAATAAAGGCTGACCGTATTCAACCAATTGACCGTCTTTCACTAATACTTCCACGATTTCTCCTGCAACTTCTGATTCTATTTCATTGAATAGCTTCATAGCCTCGACGATACATACTACTGTATCCTTATTTACTTTACTTCCAACCTTAACGTATGCATCCGTATCAGGAGATGGTGACTGATAGAATGTACCAACCATAGGTGAAACAATTTTATGTAAGTTTTCATTAACAGCTTTCGGTTCTTCTTTAACTGGAACTTCATTTACAACAACACTTTCTGCTTTAGGTGCTTGTTGAACAACTGGAGCCTGGACAGCGACTTGCTTTTCCATTACTGGCTGAGAAGCAACCATCACACCGACTTGATCAGCGCCTGCCTTTTTCATTTTGATTTTAGTGCCTTCTTGTTCAAATTCAAATTCATCAATATTTGAGTGATCGACTAACTTAATAAGTTCTCTAATTTCTTGTACCTTTAACATTACCTTGCACCCCTGTTCGCGTGTTTGTAGGTTAATTGGTCTTGATTTGAGTTAATAGTTTCCACAATCTATCCATTATTAGAACGGTGAAACTTTTTTCAACAGTACTTTCTAAAGAAAATTAGTACTAGATACTAATATCATACGATAATATCTAGTGAAAATTCAACCTAATCCTCTCCAGATATATCTATAATAAATCATTTTAATATTTTATAATACATTTGTGAATATTCTGAAAGGAAAAACAAATCTCCTTATCGAAACTATAGTAATAGGACTAATATATTATTATAGTAATGATTAGTAGATAGAATGGTTTTTAGTCATTAAAAAGGTGGGGTATTTTTGAGTAAGGTAGAACAAGTAAAAAGGGATAATCTAGTCCAAAAGAACAGCCTTGTGGTTAAAGCTACTCTAGTTTCTGTTATATTGGCAACTGTAGTAGACATTATTATGAAAAAAGATTTGGCTGTAATCCTGTCTATTGTCATTGGAGGTATCATAGGAGTAGGAATGATCGCATTCCTCCATTACACACGCCGATGGATTCACATCATACCATATTTAGCAGCTTTGCTCGTATCAGCAGTTATTTTTATCATTATGGAAAATAGTGTATCTCCCACTGCAATGGTGCTGGTTTACTTTATTATAGCTACCACTGCCATATATATGGATAAATTCATATTACTGCTCGGTTTTATATCAGGATTAATAGTATTAGGATTATTTGTATATTTCCATCATGACACATTGCCTCTTGAACCTAAAAATTATGTGACCATTTTCCTTTTACATACTCTAGTTAGTATTTTACTTAGTTTTCAGCTCTCCATTTCTAATAAAATGGCAAGTAGCCTAACAGAAATTCAGCAAGAAACAGAACACTTATTAAAAAAGGATCAAGAAACAAGTAAAGTATTAAAAGAAAATACGATGGTGTTAAATAATATGATGTCCATCGTAAAGTCAAAAAGCTACGAGAATCATGCATCAGCGAACGAGATGGCCCTTGCAATAAACGAACTTTCCTCTGGGGTACAAATTCAAGCAGACTCCATCCAGGATATAAATGAAGCTTTCATGCAAACAATCAAAATGGTAGGACGGTTGTCCGAATTATCGATGCATCTATTAAGTGATTCAGAAGAAACAGAAAAAGCTAGCTTCACTGGTCAATCTATTATTGAATCATTAGAAAGACAACTGGAACAATATTCCATATTAAATAAACAAATCGTTGAAAGAACTGAAGTATTAGAGAGTGAAGTATTAGAAGCAGTAACATATGTTAAAAACATTCAACAGATTTCCCAACAGACCAACTTATTGGCATTGAATGCTTCTATTGAAGCAGCTCGTGCAGGGGAGAGCGGAAAAGGATTTGCTGTAGTTGCTGAAGAGGTAAGAAAATTAGCTGAAATTACTAGTCAAACTGCTAACCTAATTTCAAGCAACCTTGAATCCGTGAAGGAAGAAACAGAAGAAACGAACGAAAGAATCCACGAGGCAACAGCAATTATTCATCAAAATGTTTTGTTAGCCCAGGAATCAAAAGCAGCCTTCCATGAAATTTACAAGCATATCGTTTCATTAAAAGAAAAAATACAAGGCTCACATCTTGTTATTCAATCTATCGATGGAATTTCCAAGAACGTAAGTCATTCAGTCAATGAATATAGTGCTATTATCGAAGAAGCAAGTGCACAATTAGAAGAATTAGCTTCGAATACGCATTCCCAAAGTCTACAAAATAGTTACCTTCTAAAATCAGTAGAAGATGCACATAATTCCTTGGAAAACATTATTCATTTGTATGATCAATCTGAGGTGAAAAACTCTTAATAAGTTCAAAAAACCTTGTCACTTTGACAAGGTTTTTTGAATACTTTCTTACTTCTTAGGATGGAACTCCACGGCTACGTTCTGAACGCCTTCCATTTCTCCACTAACAAGTCGGATAATATCATTAGCTTTACTTTGGGAAAGTTTGTCTGCCTTTACAGTTACACTTACATTATTTCCATCCGCTCTTACTAGAGCTGCATCGAAGCCCATGGATATGATTAGAGATTCTAAGATTCCTTCTTTTGTATTTAACTCGCTTAATTGTTTTACAGTTTCATATGCCTCGTTTCGTTCTTCATTAGTTAGGTCTGTATTTGCCATAAGCACCGTTAATTCTTCCATAAGCTTATTACGTTGATCTGTAATTTCCATACGAGCTACTTCAAACGTTTCATCATTTGTAGGTGTTACAACTGCTTTTGATTGCCCTTCTTTATCTGTAGTTGTTTTTGCTACCTCTTTTTTAGCACTTTCTTTTTGTTCAGATGCCGTCATGTTTGTCGAGGTCTTCTCTGGAGTCGTAACATAATAAACCGATAGAACAACTACCAAACTCAACATTGTTAATAACCAAACCGTTTGCTTTTTTAATAACATCTAAAATTCCTCCCTATTTTTTCGGCATTACAGCAACACGATGGCTAGGAACATCCAAGGCCCTTGTCACTGCTTCGACTATCCATTTTTTGATTTGAATATTATCTGCGCCTTTTGCAACAACAAGGACACCTCTAATATTTGGTTTTTTTGTTTCTTGGACAAGCGGTACTTCTTTTTCACCATTTCTGATTATGACCAGTTTTTCATCCTTGGAGGAGTCTTCTACGACTCTTTTTCCACCCTCACGATCGGTTTCGTCTGTAACCTGTTTTTGGGTTACCAAATTCTTTTCATATACCTTACGTTCAGATGAATCAACATTTACCACAACCGTTACATCCTCCACACCAGCAATGGTTTCTAAAGCCTCTTTAATTTGGTTTTCATAGGATCTCTCATAATCTGCTATGGTTTGATCAGCTTTCTGACCACTATGTCCAAATACCTCTACGTCTTTGGATTGCTCTTCTTTAAAAACCGGTAATGAACTTTGAGATGAATCATCACTACTTTTCGTAATAAAATTACTAGCCATCATAAATGCGGCACCTACTACCAGTACTACTAACACATATAAGTGCAAGGATGGCTTCTTCTCTTGTTCAGGACGGTCTCCCTCTTCTTTCTTTTTAATAAACAGGCTTTGAAGCCAGGAAAGAGGTCCTTTTTCATTTTTCACTTTTTACCGTCCCTCCTTTCCCCTTCAATTTGAATCTGATTTTCTTCAATGCCCCATTTAGATGCAAGGAACACTTTAATATCGTTCCATTCATCAGTCGGCTCTTGGACTGATCGACTAGTATCAATATCTACCGTCGTAACAGTCTCTATTGCATCTATTTGTTGAGTTTCACCGGAAGCAAGCGTAATGGAAACAGTGTGTAAATCATCTGGAAGTTTTGGTTCGTCTGTTTCTAACAATTGTAATTCGACCGATTTAATTTGCATTTTGAACTCATCCATCAACTCCTCTTCCACTCCTGTCCTAAGTTGGACAGCCATCTGTTCTAAAATATATGCATCCATTTGGGCTTGTATTTCTTTTTTCTTAAATTCTGTTGAATTTTCTATCAAACTATTTTTTGCTTTATTCTGTTCATCCATTGTAATTTCTAAAATCTGCTCGAAATCGCTTGATAACAGTTGAAAAATGGGGGTGATGATAATCGCTATTAACAATAAACCGATGACCATTTTCGCATATTTTTGAAAGCTAGAGCTCGGTAATAACATATCGATCACGGTAGCAAGCAAAACAAACAGAATAATATTGGTGATCCAATTTGTTAGGAAATCCATTTGTCACCCTCCTACCGAACCATTAGTGTCACATTGCCAGCAGCAATGATTACGGTAATACTCAAAAAAAACATAAATGAAACGATTGCTAGAGCCGCAAATATGTAGATCATACTTTTGCTAATAATGTCTAGACATTTTATGACTGTCCCTCCCCCTAAGGGCTGCAACAATGCCGCGGTAAATTTATAAACAAAAGCCACGACAAGTATTTTTATCGCAGGAAAAGTAGTGATTAATAGTAAGATGATAACTCCTGCTAAACCTACTGTGTTCTTTAATAGTACCGAAGCGCTAATGACTGTATCTGCAGCATCCGTAAACATTCGACCAATTACAGGGATGAAATTACCGGTTACAAACTTCGCTGTTCTGATCGTGATACCGTCGGCTACAGCTGAGGATGCCCCCTGAACCGAGATAACTCCCAGGAACACTGTCATAAATACTCCAAGTAAACCGATACTCCAATTTCGCAACAGCTGTGCTAATTGGGTTACTTTATAGTTGTCCGATAATGTACTGACTATGTTTAACAACGCCGCTAAAAATAACAGCGGCAAAACAACATTCTGAACTAGAACACCACTAGTATTCATTAAAAAAAGTAAAACAGGGTGAAAAAAAGCCGCCGAAACAATTCCTCCTGATGCTGCAATAAGTGCTAGTAATAAGGGTATTAAGGCTAGTAGGAACGAGATCATCAGCGAAATCGTTTCTTTTGTATATGTGATTGCGACGTGAAAACTATTAAGTGCAATGATGATTAGTACCATGAATACTATTGCGTAGGCTACTTTACTTATGGAACTATTTTCGAAGGAGTTTTGTAAGGATTGAAGAAACATACTGAATATCGTCAATAAGATGAGGGTTCCAAGAAGTTTTCCATTCACTAATAATTCATGAAAAATAAATTTCGCAATACCTTTAAACCACTGTGAAAAGGAGAATTGTTTTTCACCACTTACAAAATCAAAAAAACTTCCTTTTTGACTTTCCGGAAGAAACCCTCCATATTCGGTGACTATACCATCCCAAAAGGCTTTAAGCTCTTCAAGCCCTAGTTTATCCATTTGAGCTTTTACAAGTTCAGTTTGTGCTTCTTGAAGATTTAGATTTTGTTGATTCTGTTCTTGGATTTGATTTCCTACTTCGCTTTCGGCTTGTACGGTTGAAGTGAAATAAAGTAGTACAGTTCCTATGATCAATATAGAGATTATCCATTGCTTCAAAATAATTTCACCTCCGATACTCTTCTAGACTAACTTGGTATCATTTTAATCACCGTTTCAATGATGACGGTTAGAATCGGAATAGCCATTGCTAATATCAGGATTTTTCCGGCTAATTCTATCTTGGACGCGATTGCTCCTTGCCCGGCATCCTTCGTCACTTGTGCAGCGAACTCAGCGATGTATGCAATTCCAATGATTTTAAGAATGGTCTCTAAGTAAACCATATTCACGTTTGCACTCTCGGCAATCTTTTTTAACATTGAAATGATTTCTTGGATTTGACCTACTAAGAATAAAAAAATGGAACATCCTACAAAGACCACTAAAAGAAATGCAAAATTAGGTTTCTGTTCTTTGACTATTAAGGCCAGAAACGTTGCTATTAACGAGAGTCCGACAATCTTTAGAATTTCGATTGAAAACCCCTCCCTATCCTTGGAATAGGAAAACTGATTTAATTTTCTGGAATAGGTCGTCCATAACATTTGCAACCATAAAAAGTATATAAATAAACCCAAATAAAGTGACCCATTGTGCATATTCTTTCTTATTGATTTGCTCTAGCAAAGTATTTATAAAAGCAATAACAATCCCTATACCAGCGATTTTAAAAATTAAGCCAACTTCAATCCCCATGACTTATTAGCCTCCTTAATTGCTTACACCAATAAAATAATCAGTAGTAACCCTGATAAAAACCCTAAACTTTTCACCATTTTTTCATATTTTCCTTGCTTTTCAATTGCGTCCTGTTCTTCCCTTTCCAAGTGAGTCATAGTCAACAAAATTTGTTTTTGTTGCTGGTAGCGGTCATGTTTGCCTAATGTTGCACCAAATTGGGATAAAATTTCGAATTCCCCCTGCTTTAAAGAAAGCCATTTCCAAATTTCATTCAAAGAATCATTCCATGCCTCACTGACGTTAGTATCAGTCCGTTCAAGTTTTTTTGCGAAAGAATCAAACAACCAATTGATTGGTTTGGGCATTTGTTTGGATAGTTTCTTAGATGCTTCTTTTAATGGGGTATGAGCATACATGATTTCGGCTTCTAATGATTGCAGGGCCGTCTTCATTTGCCTCAATTGTCTAGGACGTTGACTGAATTGCCGCGACAATTCAAAACCAATCCACGTGGAGGCAATTAATATCAGTGCTGCTCCAACCAATTTCATCACTTAAATCACACTCATTTCTTTTGTTAATCTCGTTAATGGATTACCATTTCCATCCAGTATTTTTATTTCTATCCCATTTTCATCATCTCTGTTCAACTCAAGAACCCTCGTAAATATATCTAACTGAATCATATCTTTTATCGTTGGACGTTTTTTCACATCAATGAAAGAGTAGCCATGCGTTGTAACCATCAAAGTGATCCCTGCATTGGCGGCATCAAGTACAGCTTCAGTATCTTCTGGCCTGCCTATTTCATCTGCAATAATGATTTCTGGAGACATCGAGCGAATTAACATCATCATTCCCTCAGCTTTAGGACAACTATCGAGCACATCAATTCTCGGTCCAAAACTTAATTGGGGTACTCCATGTACACATCCCGCTAATTCTGAACGTTCGTCTACGATTCCAACCTTAACAGGAGGCAGGTCCATAGAAGGGATACCAGATGATAAAACCCTAGCAATATCTCTTAACAGAGTGGTTTTCCCTGTTTGTGGTGGTCCAATAATCAGTGTATTTTGCCATCTGCTATTATATAAGTAAGGTAGCAGCCCTTCGGATACACCGAGTTTTTCTCTTGCAATCCTAATATTGAAAGAAGAAATATCTCGAATCGATTTCACGTGACCTTGGTCAAGAATCACTTTCCCAGCTAGTCCGATTCTGTGGCCCCCTTGAATCGTTATATATCCACGCCTAAGTTCTTCTTCAATTGTATAGAAAGAAAATTGACTCACATTGTTCAATAATTGATGAGCATCTTCCTCATTGACAATCAAAGATAGAAAGCTTGGCTTCCCAGCCACTCCAATTTCAATCGGTCTCCCAATTCGAATCCGTATTTCCTCTAACTTATTTTGGACGGATTCAGGTAAAAGCCGGATGGGTTCAGCTAATCGTCTAGGCAAAATAGACAAAATACTTTCCATGCATCACGCCTCCAAACAGCCTGTCTATTAATTTATTTGTATGGTCGAGGATTACACAATATTACTAATAGAAGATTTAAAGTAGGTTTGAAACTTTTCAAGTGCTATTCTGGAGATGCTCTTTGAAGGGTTGAATAAATGAGAGGCTAGTACAGAATTATTTTTTAACTAAATTAGATCGTTATTATAGGGGGATAAAAAGGAAAATTACATTATAAAAAACAGACAAAGAAAAAGACTGCTACCTCTAGGATATTAAACCTAAGATAGCAGTCTTTTCTATTATCTATTATGCACGAGAAACGTAAGAACCATCAGTTGTGTTGATGATTAGTTTATCGCCTTGGTTAACGAAGAAAGGAACTTGGACGTTTAATCCAGTTTCTACCATCGCGTTTTTAGAACCACCAGAAGAAGTGTCGCCTTTGATGCCTGGCTCTGTCTCTGTAACTTCTAAAACAACCGTGTTAGGAAGCTCAACACCAAGTGTTTCATTTTGGTACGTCATGATATAAACTTCCATGTTTTCTTTTAAGAATTTCAATTCGCGCTCGATTTGAGTAGATGCTAATTCAATTTGCTCATAGCTTTCACTGTCCATGAATACATGGTTGTCACCGCTTGCATACAGATATTGCATTTTACGGTTTTCAATGTGTGCTTTTGCTACTTTTTCACCAGCACGGAATGTTTTTTCATTTACAGCACCTGTTCTTAAATTACGCAGTTTAGAACGTACGAATGCCGCACCTTTACCAGGTTTAACGTGTTGGAAGTCTAATACTTGCCAAATCCCGTTGTCTACTTCGATTGTTAATCCAGTACGAAAATCATTTACAGAAATCATGTTAAAATCCTCCCAAAGCTTTTACAGTATAATGAGTTCTTTTGTTGAATAAGTAAGTGATTCATTGCCTTCAGCCGTAATGATCGTGTCATCCTCGATTCGGACTCCACCCAAACTAGGCACATATATTCCTGGCTCTACCGTTACAATCATGCCAGGTTCAAGCACTGTATCACTCTTAAATGAAAGTGCTGGCCCTTCATGCACCTCTAGTCCGATTCCGTGACCAGTAGAGTGACCAAAATACTTACCATAGCCTTTTTCCTCAATCAAATTACGTGTCAATGCATCCGCTTCTTTACCTGTCATCCCTGGTTTAATACCAGCCATTCCACGTAATTGTGCCTCTAAGACGATATCATAAATCTTTTTTAGTTCATCTGAAGGTGCACCTACTGCAACTGTACGAGTAATGTCTGAAACATATCCATTGTAATATGCTCCGAAATCTAATGTTACGAAATCACCTGTTTCAATAACTTTATCACTTGCTACTCCGTGCGGAAGAGCAGAACGATGTCCTGAAGCTACAATGATATCAAATGATGAAGATGTTGCTCCTTGCTTCCTCATAAAGAACTCAAGCTCATTGGAAACCTCAAGCTCAGTCAGTCCTGGTTTAATATAACCAAGAATATGCGTAAACGCTGCATCTGCAATCTGGGCAGCTTCCTTTAATATCTTAATCTCTGATGGTGTCTTAATCAAGCGCAACTTCTCAATTGCACCTGATAAGGGAACAAGTTCGCCCTCAAAAGCTGAATTATATTGATTGTATGTAGCGAACGTAACATGGTCCTGTTCGAAAGCAAGACGCTTCATCCCCATAGATTTTGCTTGATGCGCCACTTCTTCATGGATAGCAGCAGTATGTTGGACGATTTCAAATCCTCTACATTGTTCTTCAGCCTGTTCTACATATCGAAAATCAGTAATGAATTTTGCTTCGTTTGCAGAAATTAAAACGACACCAGAAGAACCTGAAAAACCAGTTATGTATCTTCGATTATGCTTACTTGTTATTAAAATACCATCTACATTTGCGTTTTCTAATGAAGCGCGTAGTCTCTCCAATTTCTCCATTAATGAATCCCCCTTATCATCCTATCTAATGCTAATATTGCAAGCTGATAACCATAATCCCCTAATCCGACAATTTGTCCTTTTGTAACAGCTGCAGTTACAGAGGTATGGCGAAAACTTTCCCTGGCATGGACATTTGATAAATGCACCTCAATAACTGGTGTAGTTATACTCGAAATTGCATCACGAATCGCATAGCTATAATGGGTAAAAGCTCCAGGATTTAATACTATTCCATGATAACCTTCAATTCCACCCTTATGTAATTGATCGATAATAACACCCTCATGGTTGGATTGCATACATTCCACATCATGACCGAGTGAAGATGCGAGTTCTTTTACTTCATTTTCAATGTCCAATAGAGATTTGTGTCCATAATGATTGGGTTCTCTTTTGCCAAGCATGTTTAGATTAGGACCATTTATTAACATGAATTTCCCCATTTGCTTCACCTAATCCTTGGTTAATAAAGCATACGCCAATACTAATATTCTATCATATACTCAAAAATTCTTACTACTTTTTTCAATCAACCTATCCCTAAGAGGACTGATCCTTATTTTGATTTTGTTGTTTCTTACTATAAAAATTCCTCTCATATTCGTCATAGGAAATACTGTAACCTATGAAAGCTCCATATAATAGATATAAACAAAACGTAGTAATAAGAGTATTCGTCTCCATTTTTCCAACTTTGTCCATTTTATCTAGGAATGGATTTATTGCAAAGAAGACCACTGCCCAAATCGCCACTCCAAATCCTACTCCTGCAAATATTGTATTCACCTTTCGAAGTGTTACATAATATACTAATGCAACAATAATTGAAATTACTCCTATAATAAGAAATGAAACTAGTGCACTTACCCAACCTTTACTGATATTTTCAGAAACCCATGAAGGCACAATGATTTTCGGGCCTAATTCTGAAAAATTAAAGTAATACGTAAATTGACCAATCGCACTAAATAATAATCCTCCAAAAAAACCTATTAAGATTGCATTAAATAATGCAGAATTCGGTTTTTCGGAGTGATCTTGTTCCGTTTTGATGTTTTTTCTATCATCTTGATTACTCTGTATGCCATTTTCTTTATTCAATTCTTGTTTGTCCATATTGGCACCTCCCTCCTTTATTATTCCTATTTGTAACCAGAATATATTCAGACTGCTAAGTGACAACTCTATAGGCTTTCTGTAAAATATGGAATAAGAGACACAGCAGCTCTTATGCAGGATTTTTTTCAGCTAGAAAAAAGAAAGCTATAGAAAAGTTGCAGTGAATAACAGCATAGGTTGGTGTAGGAATGAGTAAGGAAACAAAGCCTGTATATGGTGGTCAAGCAGTTGTCGAAGGGGTAATGTTCGGCGGAAAACAACATACCGTTACCGCGATTAGAAGGAAAGACGGCAGCATAGAATATTATGAACTACCAAGACAAAGTTCAAAAACATTATCCTCCTTAAAAAAGGTTCCTTTTTTAAGAGGCATCGTTGCAATCATTGAAGCGAGTGCCAATGGTTCTAAACATTTAACATTTTCAACAGAGCGTTTTGATGTAGATCCAACTGAAGACGAACAGATTCAAGAACAAGAAACATCTAAACTTTCAATGATTTTAGGTGTTGCGGCAATCGGAGTCATCTCATTTTTGTTTGGGAAATTTCTTTTCACCTTAATACCTGTATTTCTTGCAAATTTAACAAAACCGATTTTCAGCAGTGACTTATCCCAAATTTTTATCGAGAGTTTGTTTAAATTAATCCTTTTATTGGCATATATTTATTTCGTTTCTCTTACACCTTTAATAAGAAGGGTGTTTCAATACCACGGTGCAGAGCATATGGTTATTAATGCATATGAAAATGGGTTGGCCTTGAATGTAAAAAATGTTCAGGCACAATCCAGACTGCACTACCGTTGTGGCAGTAGTTTTATACTATTTACGGTTATCGTAGGATTCTTCGTATATATGTTAGTTCCTACTGACCCACTATGGTTACGTGTAGTTAACAGACTTGCGCTAATCCCTGTAGTGTTGGGGATTTCCTTTGAAGTCCTTCAATTGACGAATAAACTTCGTGATGTACCTGTCTTAAAATATCTTGGATATCCTGGATTATGGCTTCAGCTATTGACGACAAAACAACCTTCTGATGATCAAGTGGAAGTAGCAATTGCCTCATTCGAAAAGCTTCTAGATATTGAAAAAGAAGCAAAAAAAGGTTTAAACGAAGAAGAGATTGTGTAAAAAAATAGAAATTTGGTTAAACTTACTAGAAACTCGAAAAACGTAGGATTATCGTTGAGATTAATATATTGAGCTTTGCTTATGATTCTCTTAAGGAGGTGGCTTTGTTGATTCGTCCAGTTACATTGATTGTATACGGTTTAATCGTATTAGGGATAATCGGCATTGGGAGTAGATTGTTTACTGACCCAATAGGGGCTCTAAAGAGTATGCTTATCTTTGCAATTGTATTGGGTGTGGTTGTTTTTATCGTAAAACGATTGACAAAGGATCATCCGAACAAAAGAGATCAGAAGGCTTATTCTAAAGCTGTAAGAAATTCAAAAAAACGACTGAAACAACGTGATAGTGATAAAAAAACAAATAAAGTTGCAAGCTTCTCTCTCGCACAAAAAGCGAAAAAAGTTAAAACTAAGACAAAATCAGAAACACATTTGACTGTTATAGAAGGTAAAAAAGGCAAAAAGAAAAATCGGGCATTTTTTTAATGTCCGATTTTTTTTTCGTTAATAGGACCATTTCTTTAAAAAGACTTCTGCATATTCCCTACCTCTTTGTATCAGCATCGCTTTTTTTTCATCTGTTAATTGAAACTCGGTAGCCATCACTCCTTTCATCGGAATGAAAATGATATTCTTTTCATGTTTTCGTGATATATATCTTGAATCATGTGCATCCTTCATGGTTTCGAATAAGGCTCCGAACATTTCTATCGCATTGTCAATCTCTTTAACTGGACGATCATGATCCTCTCCACTTAATTTGATGCCAATTACAGGCCTAACTTTCTTCACATTTTCTTTATCGAACAACCACATAGGAAAATTGCTTAATACTCCACCGTCTACAACTAAATTTGCATTTGTAGCTGTTTTTAACTTTACTGGTTCAAAGAAATATGGAATGCTACAACTCATCCTTACAGCTTTGGCAATTGAAAAGGTCGAAGGATCAATCCCATATTTAGGCAAGTCATCAGGTAAGACCAGCAATTTCCCATTTGAAATATCTGAAGCAACTACACGTAAACTATTAACTGGTAAATCTCCAAAAGTGGAAACACCCTTAAGGGCAAGTTTATGGTTTATCCAATATTCCATAAAATCCCCTTTAAATAATCCCATTTTCCAATACAATAAAAGCCATCTTAATAATGGAACTTTTAATATAAATCTAGAATCAAGAAAGGCATCCATTTCTGCTTCATTCATCAGTTTTTCAATTTCTATTGAGGTATAGCCTGCAGCGATAAAAGCTGCAATGATTGATCCAGCACTGGTA
>NZ_QBBX01000009.1:39955-67835 GCF_003073175.1 Peribacillus acanthi | reverse complement strand
TGCAGTTCTTACAAATGAAAAACCTCTTTCTTCCAGTACTTGATAGGCTCCAATTAATGCGAACCCCTTAATTCCCCCTCCGGAAAAAACCCCGTCGATTTGCATAGTCGCTCATTCCCTTCTTTCCGGTCTTGATACATCTTTAATCTCAGAAAGAAGGAATTATTACCCTTAAACAAAAGAAAAACAGGATTTAAGGTCCTGTTTTAAGTAAAATACTGAATCTCTGCTTTAGGGAAGAAATGTGCAATGTACCCCCTAATGGTCTGTTCAATATCATTTGCATCTTCATCTTTATATACATATTTTCCGATTCCATAGCGACCCCATTTATATTTGCGCTTTTCTTCATCGAGTTCAAGCTTTGTTTTCGGGTAATGCTTTTGGATTACTTTTTTTGCAGGTTTGGTAAATCGATGTTGGATTAATTCGAAGGTTAAATCTGATAAGTCAACACCTTGTAAAGAATCGCTTAACCTTTGGAATAATTCAAAATACCCTTCCTGCCACTCGTCATGCATATAAATAGGCGCTACTATAAATCCTAATGGATATCCTGCATGGGCAACCTTACGAGCAGCCTCTAGCCTCTCATCAAAATTAGAGGTTCCTGGTTCAAAATTCTTAATTACGTATCGAGAATTGACACTGAAACGGAATCTCGTTTTTCCATTGTGCTTGGCATCCAATAAATGATCAACATGATGAAATTTTGTCACGAACCGGAGTCGACCAAGCTCTGTTCCACCAATGAATTCAATGGTTTTCTTCAAAGAATGTGTCAAATGGTCGATTCCAACTATGTCAGATGTACAAGCTGCCTCAAAGCGAGTTATTTCTGGCTTACGTTCCTCCATATACTTTTGAGCTTGTCCAAAAATATCTTCTAGATTTACGTAAGTACGAATATAAGGCTTACTTCCAAGGGTCGTTTGAAGGTAGCAATAATGACAATGCCCCATACAACCGGTTGCTAATGGAATGGCGTATTCAGCTGAAGGTTTAGACGTATCAAATTTCAAAGTTCTTCTGACACCTACAACTAGAGTTGACTTAGCAACACGATATTTCTCTAAATCCGATTCCCCTGGCAAATTCCTTATTTGGTTATGGGACGTAGTTTCTTTAATTTCTATGTTCATTTCTTCAAATTTCTTTTTGAGCTCAACCCCAAGTGGGTATTCCAAAGCCTGTGGTTCTATATACACTAACTGAGGTATAAATGGTTTCAATATATCACCTAGCTTTTAAATTTTGATTGATGGCTCAAATTAGTTAGCCAAATTTTATCTTCCACTCTCTATATTGTGTTTCAATTGGCCTTTGCCATTAAAAATTCACATGGTAAGAGTAGAAAATATTTCAATTACACCATTGTTCTTAATTAAATCTAGAATAAATAGCAAAAAGGCACTCGAAAGCTTCATTCAGCTTTTCAAGCGCCTTTTTTCGCTAATATCTTATAGGCCACACTTTAATTGTGCTCCACAATTAGTGCATGTATTGCAGCCACCCATATCTTTGACCGTCCCTTTTCGACATACCGGACATGTGTTACCTACTTCAGATCCAATCGTAACATCTGTACTTCTAAGCTCATTGATTGTATCAACTAATACGACTTTCTTTTGATCTAAATCCAAAGGTAATTCCTCTTGTTCAAATTGATTTTCTTCTGCTTTTAAAGTCAAAACTTGAGAGTCACGGCTTCCATCTACGTAAACTGTGCCACCTTTCGCTCCACCTTTATACAAGCGTTCATATATCTTTTGAACTTGATCTACTGAATAACCTTTTGGGGCATTCACCGTTTTACTAATAGAGCTGTCAATCCAACGCTGGATGATACATTGAACGTCAGCGTGCGCGTTCGGTGAGAGCTCCATCGCTGAAACAAACCACTCTGGAAGATGATTTGGGTCAGCACTTGGATTGCGATCAAGATATTCTTGGACGATATCAGCCTTAACCTCGATAAATTTACCTAAACGTCCACTTCTGAAATACGTGAAAGAGAAGTAAGGTTCTAATCCAGTCGATACTCCAACCATAGTTCCTGTACTACCTGTTGGTGCTACTGTCAATAAATGTGAATTACGAATTCCTGATTGAACAATGCCTTCTCTAACGTCCTCTGGCATTTTCTTCATGAAACCAGTCTTAATAAATCTTTTTCTAAGTTCTTTTGTTTCTTCCTCAGTTTGTCCCACTAGGAACGGGAAACTACCTTTCTCTTTAGCTAACTCTATAGAAGCTTTATAAGCAGAGACCGCAATCGTTTCAAAAACTTGATCAACAAGCTTATTCCCTTCTTCAGAACCATATTCAGTCTCACAATAAATCAACAGGTCATGAAGTCCCATTACCCCAAGCCCAACTCTACGTTCTCCTAGTGCCTGTTTTTTATTTGCTTCTAAGAAATAAGGCGTTGCTTCAATTACGTTATCCTGCATACGGACTCCCACTTCAACAGTGCGTTTTAACTTCTCGAAATTAACCGTTTTATCTTCTTTATTAGCCATGTTCGCCAAGTTTACTGCTGCTAAGTTACAAACCGAAAATGGTGCCAGAGGCTGTTCTCCACATGGATTAGTCGCAACTACCTGTTGTCCATAAGCTTTAGCATTGGTCATTTCATTTGCATTGTCGATGAAGAAAATTCCTGGCTCAGCAGAATAGGTTGCACAAATATTAATAAGGTTCCAAAGCTCTTGCGCCTTAATTTTACGGTACACGCGTACTTTGTAGCCCATTTTCTCCCATTCACGTACGTCCCCAATTTCGTGCCATTTTTCATTATAGGCTTCCATTTCTTCAGCACTGTAGCTTTCTACATCCGGGAATCGTAAATCGTAGTAGCCATCGCTCTCGACAGCCTTCATGAATTCATTTGTCAAACATACGGAGATATTGGCACCAGTCAGAAACTCAGAATTATGAACACTGTATGTGCCACCAGTCTCTAGTTTTTCTTGTGAATCCATAAAGATCTTTTCATTGAATCCTCCCATTCCAGGGATGTGTTTATAATTAAGGATTCCTTGGTACATAGCTTTTTCTTGTTCTGTTAGTGGGTTGAACTTTAACTTTTCAGATGCATGCTTACGAATCATTTCATCTTTCGTATTTTCCATCAAAAAGCGTAAAATACGAGGATTTTGCATTTTAGAAATAATGAATTCTACAATGTCAGGATGCCAGTCAGCCAGCATAATCATTTGCGCGCCACGTCTTGATCCACCTTGTTCAACCAAATGAGTCAGCTTCGCAATATCGTCTAGCCATGAAACAGATCCAGACGATTTTCCATTAACTCCTTTAGCAAGCGTGTTTCGAGGTCTAAGTGTAGAACCGTTCGTTCCTACTCCTCCTCCACGACTCATAATCTCCATAACTTGCTTTCGATGATCGGAAATTCCTTCTCTCGAGTCTTGTACGAAAGGCATAACATAACAATTAAAGTATGTGACATCCGTATCTGCCCCAGCTCCGTAAAGAACGCGTCCTGCAGGAACAAAATTCATCTGCATCAATTCTTGATAGAATTTTTCAAACCACTCGCTTCTCTTTTCCTCCGTTACCTCTACTGACGCAAGTCCTGTTGCATTTCGCATAGCGATTTGCTCATAAAAAATTTCAAGAGGCTTTTCGATAACGTCAAGGGAGCGATTAATAATTCCTGTTTCCACTTCCTCGGGCTTGTCCAACACTCCTCGATATTCTTCCTCAACAAGAACTTTTGCTTTTTTTTGTTCCCAATCAATTTCTTGAATGAATCCAAGACCTCTTGCTGGGAATTTTGGATCTTCTTTTATTGTTAGTACAACAAAATCTCCGTTCGTTAAAGTGATTTTCTCCGTATCCTTGAATGAATAGCGATCAATCATTACAAGTCTTGATACACCCTTGTGAGTGATTTTCATATCACTTGTAATAGGATGGACCTGAGGGAATAGTGAGATATCCTTGTTCAATCTTTCAAAAATGGGTTTCATAGTTTCCTTTAACGTAACAGTCATTTGTTTCCTCTCCTTATATAACACTAAAACGTCCTATTCTTAATTTCAGCAAAAGCATAGGTGTTAAATTATTACCCATAACTTATCACAATAAACACTCTCGAATCAATATATAGTGTATCAATTATTTTCGACAATACTATATATTGTGTTTGAGTTGAAATGAAAAATATTTTGTCAAACTTCAAACGAATTGCTGGAGTGAGAAAACAAGAGAAAAATATCGAAAAAGTTCTGTTTTTAGCGAATTTCACCTATTTTTAGAGGTTGATTTTTTTCATGAGACGAGGAGCCTTGATATAATAGAATTCCAAATGTAAACACTCAAAATTAGAAAAAAAATTTTTGTATTGCACATTAATCTCCATTAATATCCATTTCAACTTCAAGTGACTAAAGACCTATAATCACCCAAAAAAAATCGACAAATCAAAAATGGTGATTTGTCGATAAAAAAAATTTTTTTAATCAATTACGTTCCAATACTATATATTGTGTTTTTTATCTCATGAAATTCCATTCATGGCTTTCATATTTGGTTCTTGCAAGTTCATTCACTTCTTCCACTTGTTCAGGTGTTAATGTTAAAGCTTCAAGATGAATACCCAATCCCGCTTCAAAGCCCTCTTTGAATGCCTTTTTGGCTTGATCAAGATCAAACTTTCGATCGGTTAAATCATTCATTGCAACTGCTTTGTCTTTAAACCCTTTTAACATCCGTTCTTTTACTCTCTCATTAGGAAAGTTGAATAGACTAAATAACTTTTCATCTTCTATATCTAAAAGAATAGATCCGTGCTGGAGTATAACTCCTTTTTGTCTTGTTTGGGCGCTACCTGCAACTTTTCGACCCTCTACTACTAATTCGTACCAACTTGGAGCATCAAAACAAACGGAAGACCTTGGTGATTTTAACGCTTCCTTGTCTTCGTCAGTTTTAGGCACCGCAAAGTAAGCATCTAAACCTAAGTTTAGGAATCCTTTCAAAATCCCTTCAGAGATTACTCGATAGGCCTCAGTAACATTTTTAGGCATGTCTGGATGTTCTTCTGAAACAATGACGCTGTAGGTAAGCTCATGTTCATGTAAAACAGCTCGTCCTCCAGTCGCTCTTCGAACAAATCCCAATCCCAATCCCAATTCCTTCACACGTTCAAGATTAATTTCCTTTTCAGCTTTTTGGAAATAACCAATAGATAATGTAGCAGGATTCCATCCGTAAAAACGTATTGTAGGTGGGATTATCCCTTCACTATGCCAGTTCAATAACATTTCATCTAAAGCCATATTATATGAAGGTGAACTGAATCCCGAATCTATAAAACCCCAAGTTTCTTTTGTCACAACGATCCCTCATTTATGTATATAGTTTTTCAGTACGTGTACTAGATTATCAAAGATTTACATGAAAGCAAGTGAAAATTACTTATGAAATAATTTGAAAATTATTTTTGATATTGTAGTAAATGAATTATATAATAATCAATGAAAGATTGAAAAATGTCCAAGCATTCTTCAGTCAATATTTTTTTTATTGGTCATGAGAGGAGCTATACAGTGTGTCGAACTTGTATTTCTTATTAGTCGTAATTTTTGCCATTATAGCTTATGTAGCTTTTACATGGTGGAACCAAAAGCGTGTCGTAAAAACTCTGACACAGGATGAATTCATTGAAGGGTACCGAAAATCACAATTAATCGATGTACGCGAACCAAACGAATTCGAAAATGGACATATCTTAGGCGCAAGAAACATTCCTTTATCCCAACTTAAAACAAGATTAAAAGAGATTCGTGCAGATAAACCTGTTTACTTCTATTGCCAAAGCGGCATTCGTAGTGGAAGAGCAGCTCAAATGTTACACCGAAAAGGCTACCGTCAATTGTTCCATTTAAAAGGTGGATTCAAGCAGTGGACTGGGAAAATTAAAGCGAAAAACTAAGGAGTCCTAAATAGGATTCCTTTTTTTCATTTGTGCTATAAAGTTTTGTTTGGTTGTAAATACACGTTGATGATAATAAGCCCTTAAAAATAGCCAGTAAAAAAGCCGACTAGAAAATGGTTATCTCACCTATCTTCTGTCGGCTTTATTCTATTAATACTTATCAGACTTCCGTTAAAACTTCCTCTTTCGTATAACGTAACACAGGTTTACGTGCAGCCAATGTCTCATCTAGACGTTTGATAACTGTCGTATGAGGTGCTTCTTGTACGATTTCTGGATTCTCTTCTGCTTCTCTTGCAATTTGAATCATTGCATCAATGAATGCATCAAGTGTTTCTTTTGACTCCGTTTCAGTTGGTTCAATCATAATACACTCTTCAACATTCAATGGGAAGTAGATTGTTGGCGGATGATATCCGAAATCCAACAAGCGTTTTGCGATATCCAATGTGCGGACACCTAGTTTCTTTTGACGACGTCCACTTAATACAAATTCATGCTTACAATGACGATCAAATGGTAAATCAAAATGAGGAGCAAGCTTTCTCATCATATAGTTTGCATTCAATACTGCGTATTCAGTAACAGCCTTTAAGCCGTCTGGACCCATTGAGCGAATGTATGTGTATGCCCGGACATTAATCCCAAAGTTACCGTAGAATGGTTTTACACGACCGATTGCTTGAGGGCGATTATAGTCGAATGTAAACACATCTCCTTGTTTAACAAGAACTGGCTTCGGCAAGAAAGGAATCAAGTCAGCTTTAACTCCAACTGGGCCCGAACCTGGTCCACCGCCACCATGTGGGCCAGTGAATGTTTTATGCAGATTTAAATGGACCACATCAAAGCCCATGTCTCCTGGTCGTGCTTTTGAAAGAACCGCATTTAAGTTTGCTCCATCATAATAAAGCTTCCCACCAGCTTCATGGACAATTTGAGCCATTTCTAAAATATTTTCTTCGAATAAACCTAATGTATTAGGATTTGTAAGCATGAGGGCAGCAGTATCAGAGCCTACTACTCTGCGAAGGTCGTCTAGGTCTACTAAACCATTTTCGTCAGATTTAACTGTAATCGTTTCAAATCCAGCAACTGTTGCAGAGGCTGGATTTGTTCCATGAGCTGAATCAGGAACAACTACCTTTGTTCGATTCATGTCACCATTGGCTTCATGGAAAGCACGAATCATCATCAATCCAGTCCATTCGCCATGTGCACCTGCAGCTGGTTGCAGCGTCACTTCATCCATGCCTGTAATTTCCTTCAAATGCTCTTGAAGATCATACATTAATTCAAGTGCACCTTGGACTGTACTTTCGTCTTGAAGTGGATGGATATTGGCAAATCCACTGAATCGAGCAACATTTTCATTAATTTTAGGGTTATATTTCATTGTACAAGATCCCAGAGGATAAAACCCGGAATCCACACCATGGTTACGCTTAGACAATGCTGTATAATGACGCATGATATCTAGTTCAGAAACTTCTGGTAGTGCAGTTTCTTGTTCTCTAATAAACTCAGCTGGTAGGATTTCAGAAAGATCTACACTATCAACATCCATTTCTGGAAGACTGAATCCAATTCTACCTGGTGTGCTTAATTCAAAAATCAATGGTTGATCTTGCTTATTCATGTCCATCCCCCAATTCATTCACGAGCAATTCGATTTCTTCCTTCGTGCGAAGTTCGGTTACAGCAACTAACATATGATTTTGCAGTTCTGGATAACTTTGACCTAAGTCGTATCCTCCAATGATTCCTTTTTGGAACAATGCAGCATTGATTTCCTTGATACTTTTCGGAAGCTTTACAACAAATTCATTAAATGAAGGACCGTTAAAGACGACTTCCAATCCTTTTGCTGCTAAAGCATTTTTAACGTAATAAGCTTTTTGGATATTTTGAGTTGCCATCTCTTTTACGCCTTTTTTACCTAATGCTGTCATGGCTACTGAAGCTGCTAAAGCATTTAGCGCTTGGTTTGAACAGATATTTGAGGTAGCTTTATCACGGCGAATATGTTGTTCACGTGCCTGAAGGGTCAATACAAAACCGCGTTTTCCATCCTCATCGACCGTTTGTCCTACTAGTCTACCCGGAACCTTCCTCATAAGCTTATTCGTAACTGCAAAGTATCCGCAGTGAGGGCCTCCAAAGCTTTGTGGAATACCAAAGACTTGTGCATCACCTGCAACGATATCTGCTCCAAATTGGCCTGGAGGTGTTAATGCTCCCAGCGCCATAGGATTGCTTGATACGATGAACAACGCTTTGTGGTCATGTACAATTTTTTCAATCGACTTCAAATCTTCTATTCTACCAAAGAAGTTAGGATATTGGACTACGACACCAGCAACGTCAGAATCCATTTTTCCTGCCAATGCTTCTAAGTCTGTCGTGCCATCTTTATATGGAATTTCAACAACTTCAATATATTGTCCATCCGCATATGTTTTAAGGACATCCCTAGACTCTGGATGTACTGCTGCAGAGACTAAAATCTTCTTTCTTTTCGATTGTCCTGCACTCAACATCGCTGCTTCAGCTAGTGCTGTTCCGCCATCGTACATGGAAGAGTTCGCAACATCCATTCCTGTAAGCTCACAAATCATAGTCTGATATTCAAAGATCGCTTGTAGTTCTCCTTGAGAAATCTCTGGTTGGTACGGCGTATATGCCGTGTAAAACTCAGAGCGTGAGATTACGTGGTCCACGATTGTTGGAATGTAATGATCATAAACGCCTGCACCAAGAAAAGAAGTATACTGCTTTGTATCAGCATTTTTTGCCGCAAGCTTTGATAATTCCTTTAATAAGGCTGGCTCTGATTTAGCAGTCTTAATGTTATATTCACCTTTAAATCTTACACTTTCAGGAATGTCTTCAAATAATTCATCGACTGAATTTACTCCAATTGCTTGAAGCATATCTCTTTTATCTTCTTCCGTCATGGGTAAATAACGATGCTTAATCATACGAGTGGCCCCTTTCTACTTTCTTGGCTTTTTATAAAATGGTGTGGCAACAACCTGTGCTTTTAATCTCTTTGATCTGATTTCTACTTCAACTTCAGATCCAAGTTCAGTAAATTCTTTTTTCAGTAACGCAAGACCGACATTCTTTTTTAAAGTCGGTGACTGAGTTCCTGTTGTAACTTCACCGATTTGTTCACCATTCACAAATACTGGATATCCGTGTCGTGGAATTCCACGATCTATCATTTCGATTCCAACTAATTTTCTAGGAGCCCCATTTTCTTTTTGAGCTTTTAATACTTCTTTACCAATAAAATCAGCTTCTTTATCGGTTTTTACTGCAAAGCCGATACCAGCTTCGATTGGAGTTATATCCTTTGAAAGCTCTTGACCATATAAAGGAAGATTTGCTTCAAAGCGTAAAGTATCTCTGGCACCTAGACCAATCGGGAGCACACCTTCTTCTTTTCCTGCTTCAAGAATGTCTCTCCACAATTTAGGGCCTTCATCAGAATTGCAATAAATTTCAAAGCCATCTTCTCCTGTATATCCCGTGCGAGCAATGAGGGATTTCACACCATTCACATTGACAGAATCCATAAATTTAAAGAATCCAATCTCGCTTAAATCTATATCTTTTACTAGTTTCTGAAGAATAGCTTGAGATAATGGTCCTTGAAGAGCAACTTGAGCAATCTTTTCAGAAATGTTATCAAGTTCCACATCACCTTCAACATGTTGTTTTAACCATTCAAAATCCTTGTCGGTATTTGCCGCGTTCACCACCAACAAGAATTCATTTTCTGATTTTCGATAGATGATTAAATCATCTACAGTTCCACCATCTTCATAACAAAGAGCAGCATATTGAGCTCCGCCATCCTTTAATTTTGAAACATCATTGGTAACCATTTTTTGCAAGAACGCTAAACTGTTTGAACCTTTAACTATGATTTCACCCATATGGGAAACATCAAACAAACCAGCTTTAGTACGAACTGTTTCATGTTCTTCCTTTATACCAGCAAATTGAACTGGCAGATCCCATCCACCAAAATCAATAGTCTTGGCACCGCTTTCTTTGTAAACCTCATGTAGAGGTGTTCTTTTCAACTCGTTCAAAAAAATGCCCCCTTCATCATGTTTCATCATATTGCTTTCAAAAAAATCCAAAAATTCACTTTTCACTTTTTCAAGGGCTTCTTTAATCCTACTAAAAAAGGACAGAGATGCTCCTTGAAAAGAGCATCTCTGTCCTGTTACCTGAAAGTTTACCTACGGAATTATAATTATAGGCTTTCCCCTTTGGTGGCTTCCCTAAGAAGCACTCTCCAGAGTCGCGTCCAGCAAGAGTTCTTTTGCCTGAGAGATTCGCAGTTTTGCTTGCTCCTTCGGCGCCACATCATGTAGTCTCTCCCCATGCCTTCATTCGCTTATATTTACTTGTAAATTGGTGATACTACTTAATATTAATGAATCTATTATCATCCTATCACTAATTAAGAATTGTCTGCAATCATTTTATGAGAAATTAGATAAAAAACTTATTATTAACCCCTAAAACTTTTCAAATGTTCGTATTTGAGTGTAATATCCAATGAATTACAAGTGTTTTTCATGAATAATCCATTTTAATCCGATTATTTATTCATTCACCCTTAGTGAAGTGATGTAAAGGAGCATAGTTATGAAAATACAAGTAGAATATGATTCTTCGTGGGAAGAAGGCCTTCATGAGAAAATATCTAACGATGGACCCTGGAGCAGCTGGGAAGTTTTTAAACTAGCTTACAATATTGAACAAAGATTATTAGTTCCCTCCTTCGAAGGATTGTTGGCTCCCTCCCACTTATCCCAGCTAACACCTTTACCTCATCAATTAGAAGTAGCAAAACAAGTTGTTGAAAGAATGAACGGGAAAGCGATTTTAGCAGACGAAGTGGGTTTAGGGAAAACCATTGAAGCTGGGTTGATATTAAAAGAATATATGATTCGTGGATTAGTAAAAAAAGTTTTGATTCTCGTTCCAGCATCTCTTGTATCCCAGTGGGCTTATGAGCTGAACAGTAAATTTTTCATTCCTGCGGTTGCACAGAAGAAAAGCTATGTATGGGAAGCTTGCGATGTTGTCGTATCGTCAATCGATACTGCTAAGCGAAATCCACATAAAGATATCATATATAACCAAAGCTATGATTTGGTTATCATTGATGAGGCACACAAACTGAAAAATAACAAAACTAAAAACTATGAATTTGTCCAAGGCTTGAAAAAGAAATTCTGTCTTTTACTTACAGCTACACCTATTCAGAATAAGATAGAGGAAATTTTTCACCTCGTATCCTTACTCAAACCTGGTCATTTAGGCAATGCAGCATATTTTTCTGAGAAGTTTAAAGGCAAAGGCAGAAACATCAATGAAGATGCTTATTTAAAGGAACTTGTGAATAAGGTTATGATTAGGAATCGACGCGGTGATACTGGGATTGAGTGGACTAAGCGTGTAGTTGAAACCATTGTCATTGACTTCACTCCAGAAGAAAGACAATTATATGATGCGATTTCGAAATTCAAACCATATAGCACCGAGTCCATTGGCAGTACCTTTTCCACACTTACTCTACAAAGAGAAGCATGCAGTAGCAGAGAAGCTGTTTTTTATACCTTAAAAAATATTCTTGAAAGAACGGAAAATCCTTCAAATCAACTTAAAGAAACCATTCAGGAGCTAGCCGGGTTAGTCGAGAAGGTATCCGTAAATTCAAAAGCTCAAAAGGCCCTTGAATTAATCCAAAGTGTAAATGACAAGGTGATCATCTTTACAGAATATAGAGCTACCCAATTATACTTACAATGGTTCTTAAAACAAAACGGAATCAATTCTGTCCCTTTTCGAGGCGGCTTTAAACGAGGCAAAAAGGATTGGATGAGAGAACTATTCCAAAAGCACATCCAGGTCTTGATTGCTACTGAAGCAGGAGGAGAAGGAATCAACCTTCAATTTTGTAACCATATCATCAACTTCGATCTTCCATGGAATCCAATGAGGCTTGAGCAACGAATTGGACGTGTCCACCGTCTTGGACAGGAAAAAGATGTTCACATTTATAATTTCGCTGTAAAAGGAACGATAGAAGACCATGTTTTAAAGCTTTTATATGAGAAAATTAATCTATTCGAGAAAGTTGTAGGAGAACTGGACGATATCTTAACAAGATTAGATTTAAATAATCTTGAAGATTATCTCATTGATATCGTAGGGTCTTCTCGAAGTGAAGGAGAAATGAAGATCAAAATGGAAAACTTGTCTTCTATTATTGAAATGGCCCAAGGTATGAAGGAGGAGAACTCACGTGCAGCAACATGAAATCCATCAATTTCTACTTCAATATTTTAAGAGCAACGCCTGTGAGATAGTGGAGAACTCTTCTTCCTATCTCATTGTTCAATTGACTGTTGATTTAGACAAGGCTCTCATGAACCGTCCTTTTTATTGGCATTACCTAGAAAAAACCGGGGGCACTCCAAATCCTATGAGACTAACACTCATTACTAATCCGGCAATGGCTCCTGAAGATTTGAAAGGAGAAGTCATTCATTTTGGTTCCCCAAGACTTCACCAAATCTTTCAATCGGCAAAGAATTTAGGAAGTTATATCCGTCTTTACGAAAATCCTAATAGTAACAGTTCAACACATACACCTCTCCACCCCTGGTTAAATGCAAACATTAAGGTTTCCTTTCAATGCGATCGTAAAAAAGAGCTCTTGTTTTCTTTAGGAGTCAACTTAATTTCTGGTCAGATTATGGAAAACTTTCAAGAGAAAGTAGTGAAACTGCCACTGACTCCAAAAATCCCTGACTTTTCCTTCACCTTATCCCCTATCATTATGCCTAAAAGTGGATTAGGCCGACTTGATCGATATGTACGATTACAGCTAGAGGACGAGGACCATAAATGGGCTGAAGATGCCATTTTACGTTGGGACAGTGATTTGGAATTACTCGAGCATTTCTATGCGGATATGGAAGACAAAGGGGAAACGTATATTACAGAAAAAGAAGCGTTAAAGGAGCAGTATTCTCCTACAATCAGAATCTCTGTCATTAACGGGGGAATGTTTTATTTATCCAACGAGCGCATATCCCTGTCATCATAATATCAAGAAAAAAGCTTCTAACATTTTATCAGTTGTTAGAAGCTTTTTTCTTAAACATCATAGATAATGCAAAAGGAAGGATTCCAAACCAATGATACACGAGGTCAGGTCTACCCTCTTTTCTTTCTAATCGATTCTTTTTCCGTTCGTCTTTCGGTTGATCATAATATTTAACAAATTGTTGTGTTAAATATTTTACATAATCATTTGTTTTCATATCCATCACCCATTAGCAGTATGGACTGCGACCTACTGATTTATACGGGTGAAAATCTCTTTAGCTGCTTGTTCTATAGATAAAGAAGTGGTATCAACGATTATGGGTGCTTCCATGTAGATAGGCAGCCTAATTTCAAATAATTTCCGTAAATTATTTTTCTTTTCACCAGCAAGGAGAGGTCGAGATTCGTCACTTTCCAGTCGCTTCGAGATGACTGAAGGATCACAATGTAAGTAAACCCAAGTCCCGTTATCTTTCATCCATTGTCGGTTGGACTTATTAATAACTATGCCCCCTCCTGTAGTGACTACCCCATTTTGGGTAGGCAAAGACTTTAGTATCTTACCTTCTAATTCTCTAAAATACTCTTCACCTTTTTCAACAAAAAGCTCTAAGATAGTACAATTTTCCTGCTCTTCTATCAGAACATCCGTATCATACACAAAAGTTTCCAGTAATCGGGCTAACTCTCTTCCAACAGATGTTTTCCCGCTACCCATAAAACCCGTTAAATAAATCGTCTTCATGTTTTACTCCTTTTTAACTTTCCAGCCAACCAATGATTTTTTTCTCCATGATATCATATTCGACCCGTGCTTGTGCTTTTCCACCAAAATCCGTAATTGCAGATATTGAAATTTGCGCTTTTTCTTGCTCGATCGATTCTACTTTAATGAGAACTTCCCCCCTTGGAAAAAACCATTGTGATTCTACACCGGGTTGTATGTTTTCAAAATGAGCTGAATTATGACTTGCCATATACATTAAATGTTCAGAAACTAACTTAGATTCGGTTTCGATAATGAAATTCCGATATGAAACATATTCCCTTACTTTATTTTCTACTAATAAACATATTAGAAGTAATAACATTAAGAGGTAAGGAAAAACAACACCTAATTGGTTATTTGATAAACATAAACTTTTATGGAACATAATAGTGGATGACCCCCTCTTCAAATCCATTTTTATGTCGTACTTTTAAATAAATACTTGAATCCCTTTTTTCAAATTCAGCAGAGATTATGTTTTGGAGCATTACTTCATGTCCTAGTCCATTTACCCTTCTCCGAACTTTGTCTTGATAGCTTTCAATCAATATTAAATTATCATCTAAAATCAAATTCAGCTTGTTATTTTGAACAGTAACCGATTTTGAATTTCGCACTTCCTTTTTAACCTGATTTAAAAACACCTCCCATTCTTGAAAACGAAAACTTTGAAAAGGTTTATTCAATAATAGGAAACTAGTTGATATTTGTAAAAATAGGGAAGTAATTATCACTAAACAAAATAATGCTAATAAGCTCTCTAATATAGTAAACCCTTCACTTTTTCGGAGTAATATCACATAATTTTTGTTGTTGATTTTTCGAATCCACATATTCAATACATCCCTCCACATATGTTGGATTTTCTGAATAGTTTTGCAAGGAAAATATATAGTCATTTCCCTTGCGGTGGATAAAGACCTCAATTGGACTAACTAGTGTTGCATCATTTTTTAATTGCTCATATAAAAGATGCATACCAGTAATCTTTATATCAGCATCTTTAGTGCTGCCTGAAATTTTAGTTAACATGGGAATTAGGAGGGTAGAAATAAGTAAACAAACGAAGAGACTGGCTAATACATCCAAAAGAATTGTTCCCTTAGAGTTCATTAAAGTAAAACCTACCTTTACCAATTAGAAAGTAGAATGAATATACCTTCTCTCTTTCCTTAATGACCCACGTACCCGATTGAGTAAAATTCCCATTCAACGTAACGTAAAGTTTGTAAGAGTGTAAAGAGCCATACTCGATTTTGATGCTGTTTGGTATTTTTTGTTCAACTAATACCTCTCCTGAAGAGGAAAAAGCGAAATAACGCTTATTAGTAAGATCAAGTTTAAAATTAACTGCTTGCTGATGGTTGAGTGCATATTGCTGGATATAGTAGAGATCGGACTCAAGCTGTCTTAAGAAATTAGGGGCGTTGACCTTCATTATAATCTGAGGAGAAAATGCAAGGGTTATAGTAGAAATTATAATAAAGATAAGCATTACCAATAAGATTTCAAGTAACGTGAACCCTTCAGAACTTTTTATTGTGACTGCTTTTCTATTCAGCCGGAGCAACACTAATTTCTCCTTCGCTGCTTAATGCCAAGGCATCTCCATTAGGACATGATTTTTGATTGATATATTTGCTAGATACTAATTCATCAAGGGAAGCAGGCAATTTATTGTTGTCCAACTGGTATGCCTGGACTTGTGCTTGGACCATTTTAACAAACGCATCGCATCCTTTATCCTGAATAGATGCTTGCTGTTTTACAATGTTCGGTATTGTAATAATTAGTAATATTGATATAACCAACAAAACGATTAGCATTTCTATTAGGGTAAAACCTTTTTCTTTCATGTCATTTCTCCTTTATATTGCTTCCATTATTGAAAACATAGGCAATAGTACTGCTAAATAAATAACGAGGACCATAACCCCTATAAATGTAAAAACAATTGGCTGTAAAAATCGAATGTACAATGCGATTTTTTCTTCGATAATTTGAATTAGTAATTGGCTATAGTGGAATAGTTCTTTATCCAGTTTCCCGTTTTTGTTCCCATTTGCTATGACGCTACCAAAGTTTTGTTCAAAGTATGGTTGCTGATTAAATACTTGCTCTAGCTCGAATCCTTGTAATAGTCTTGCGTATGCATACTCACCGATAAATTTATAGAACGGTTGCCTACTCTCCTTTTGTAACAGTTCCATACAATCTAATATGGATAAACCTCCAGATAGAAGGCTGCTTAATTGACCTGATAAGAAATACGTGTCTAACAATCGTTGAATTTGCCCATAAAGTGGAATTGCTATAATGACCCTTCTTTGCTTCTCAGGTAACAATTTGCAAAACCAGAATTTGTATAAGAATGTAACTGTTAAGAATACGATGATGATTAAATAGGGAAAGTAAGTCGCAATATTGATAAAGGAGAGTAGTAGTATTAGTGTGGGGCTAACGGAAGTAGTGAGGCTATCTAATAGAACCGAGAACTTGGGTAGTATAACGTAATTAACGATTTGAAGAATACATAGCAAAAAGAGGACTAGGAAAAGTGGATATAAAAAAACTTTTTTTAATCTATTTAAGTCTTTAATACGATTCTTCCAAAATTCCCCTCCTTCTTTTAAAGCATGAGGAAGATTTCCGTACTGTTCTGAATAGTTTACATAGGTAAGTAATTTCCTATCAAAGCCTAGATCCTCCAACATTTCTAAAAGTGAAAAACCTTGTTTGAGCATTAATAGTCCATTTTCTAATCTAACCTTCTTTTCTTGTTTTTCTTGGGTAGATAAAAATGAAATGGCTTCAGGAAGGCTATACCCATGTTCCAACAAATCTCCTAACCGGAGTAGAAAATTAGATTGTTGTTCCATTTTCCATCTAGTTTTCCTAATCATGGATTACCCATCTTTCATATTCCTTTTCTGGAATAAAACCAAGTGCAATAGCTTTTTTCATTTCCTCCTTTAATCCCCTAGGGGGTTCAATATCCATTTCACCTTTCGCCTTTAATAAAACTGATGCAAGGTTCTTACCATGAAGTAATTCATAAACACCCGCTCTTTTTTCCCTATTATGAAAGGTGCAAAAATGGGAACAATTGTCTCCACAAATTGGACATTTCAATTCTACTAACCGTTGAGCTGTCACCGCTATAAGAGTCTGTTCTATCTCAAGCCATGAAACACCGAATTCAATCAACCTGTAAATCGCTCCAGCCGCATCCCTCGTATGCATGGTGGTTAAAATCAGATGTCCTGTCATGGCTGCTCTTACAGCAATTCTAGCAGTTTCTGCATCGCGGATTTCCCCCACCATGATAATATCTGGATCATGACGAAGTGCTGCCTTCAATCCGACAGAATAAGTAATTCCTGCTTTTTCATTAATTTGAACTTGTAAAACTTCGTCAGTTTGATTCTCAATCGGATCTTCTAGAGTGATGATGTTTCGATGGATGTGCTCTTTTGCGTAATGTAACAGAGAATATAATGTTGTGGTCTTTCCTGAACCAGTCGGACCAGTGAAAATGATTAATCCGTGAGAATATTTCATTAGGGACATCAATTTGTACGCAGTATTAGGGAATAGGGATAGGTTTGTTATTGGCATGATGTTTTGTTGGGGGATTAGTCGTATTACAAGACTTTCAGCGTTTAAGGCAGGCAGAGTTGATAGACGAAGACCAATGCTCTTTCCATCCAATTGGTAAGTAAAAGAACCTGATTGAGGTCTTCTCCTTTCGCCAATATCCATGGAACCTAGAAATTTAAAATGCGATACTAACCTTTCGATACTGTGAATTTTCAAAAAATCGAGCGGGATAATACGGTTGTCGATTCGCAGTTGGATGGAAGGGTCACCTTTTCGTGGAAAGATATGAATGTCCGAAGCAGAAAATCTCATTGCATATTGCAGTATTTTTTCCGCCAGCTTTTCAGTAGAATTCAAGGGCATCACCTCTATAGAATATTTTAAGGCTCTTTTCGCATAGATTATTATCTTTAGATCATAAAGATGGACCGTTGATTGCATGCAGAGGCATTTACCTTCCAATACAATCAACTCAAATAATTAAGGTACACTAACAAAACAATAAAATTCACGATAACAGCCTTTTCCAATGACTAAGTTCGACTTCCTTCTACATTATTCCTTCTTCTAAAAAAATTTTTTAAAACTTTTTAAATATATCAACAGCAAGACAACACTTAGTTCAAACATTTATTTGTAAAGTTCACTAATAAAGTAACAATCAGACAAAGTAACAAACATTTTTTTACATATTTGTGAACATTGATGTTTGTGCCCGATTTGTATTGGTCCTACACATTCCAATGAATAAGACACTGTATTATAATGAAACCAAAATAGCGGTCAGAGGTGAATGAATTGGAACAAACATTAAAGATAACCAATGTCTTAAGCGACCCAACCAGGTATTATATTTATCAATACATTACTGAAAGACATCAAGAAGTAACTGTACAAGAAGTTGCGGACTCATTTGAAATTCACCCTAACGTGGCTCGTTTGCATTTATCTAAACTAGAAGATGTAAACATGCTTATTTCTGAAACAAAGAAAACTGGAAAAGGTGGAAGACCCAGTCGACAATATCGATTATCCGAAGAAGTAATTCAATTGCATTTTCCATATCGAGATTTCCAGTTATTAGCTAAAATTGCTTTAGAGACAATGGGTACTCTTGGGGAAGCCGGAATGAAAGCACTTTTTGAAACAGGTAAAAGATTTGGCGAGGAACTAATTTATCAGCAATTGAATACTTTACCTTTTACACAGAATGAGTTATCTTTTGATCAAAAACTGAACATACTAAAAAAAGCAGCTGCATTGTCAGGATTTTATCCAGATTTCAACATTAATGAAGATGAAACAACGATCTTCTTCCAAATTCATAACTGCCCGTTTAAGGAAGTGGCGATAGAGCAAACTGATGCCACGTGTACCATGCATAATTCCTTTTTAAGAGGAATGTTCGGTGTGTTATTCGAAAACGTGGAATTAATTGAGAAGGATAACATGATAAATGGGTGCGATACTTGCACTTATCATGCAGTTGTCACAAAGTAGAAACAAACTATTCTTTACACAGGCTTATATTGTAATTTATAATTATTTAGTGATGAACCAATGGGAACAAAGGAGGGATACATAATGGAGCGCATGTACAGAGTTCTTGGGTTTTGGACAGGTATCTTTGCGATTATGTTTTATCTTGGCGATATGTATACAACATCATTAATTTTCTTTGGCCAAACAGGATTCTTTATTCTACTTAGCTACTTAAAATTATCTGAACGTATGTATATTTACGTTTTTGGTGCTTATTTAACAGTTTTCTTCGCCGGATTTACTTATTGGACAACATTTATGATGGTGCCAGGAGCTGGCGGTCATTAATATCCTACATAAAATCCCTTGAATCGTATGATTCAAGGGATTTTTGTGTATCATCTATAGGTATTGTATGAAAATAGCTCATTCACATCCATGGATAATCCTTTTATTTGGATAAGGGTTCTAAAATATGAACTTATTCCTCCAGGTAACAACATATCTCGTACTGCTCTATTTCTTTTACTTATCTCTGAAAAAGGGTTTGGATCATAACTCTCCTGCAATTCTTCTAATATTCCTGCTTGTAAAAGGAATCGTGATTGCTCGAGTAAGCAATCTGAACGAACTCCATTCTCTCTACCAAATTTCAAAAGGGTATCAAAATGAATATGAGTAGTCAAATCCATTTCCCCAATATAGGTATACGGATTATCTATCATAGTATGTTTATAATAGCCCCTTAGGCTACCAAGTCGATGTTCAGGAAGCGACCATTCCTCTGCTGTGTATCCATAATCGAATGTGAGTAGCACGGCTTGAATAATCTTATCAAGAAGGCTCGAAAAATAATGTTCCATCATTAAAGGTATTTCTATTCTTTGTCCCTCATGTAGTATGACATTATATTTTTGCAAGTATGTAAAAATGGATGGATCCTGGAGCTCTTGAAGCTTTTCTCCTAAACCATTCTCTTCTATCACGAATACTTCGTATAACTTGCCTTCCTTTTTTTCAATAATATGAACTGGAAAAGCGTCGAATAATTCGTTAGAAAACACAATCCCTTTGAAATCGATCAGTGATTCCAAACTTTGGACAAAAGTAACAGCTTTGAATTCTTGCAGTCTTTGTCTTTGAAGATTTTGATGATATTCACTAGTTTCCACAATAGTGTATTGAATCTTGTCGGCAACATCAGGAGAGTGTTCCTGGATAAAAGCAAGCAAATCACTGGCAATTTTACCTGTTCCGCCTCCTATTTCAACGATCTGGAATGGGAGGTTAGTTTTATCAAATACCTCTAGTATCCATCTACCAAGTACTCTTCCAAAAACGCTACCTACATTGCTACTAGTATAAAAATCACCATCAGACCCAATTTTATTTACAGGCTGTGAGTAATATCCCTTAACTGGATGATATAGCACTGTCTCCATAAATTTATTAAAAGTAATGGCATTCCCTTTACTAGTAGCAATTAACTCACGTATGATTTTTTCCATTATTTCTCCCATTTCCCTCTGAATTACAGCAGTCAGTTATGAGCACTATCGAAAAACCCAATGTTAAAAGCCATTCAAAAAGGGATTATGGTCCATTTCAACGGAAATAGTCGTAACTGGACCATGCCCTGATAAAACATATGTATCTTCAGGAAGGCTTAATAATTTTGAATGAATACTTTCTAACAATTGACTTTGATTGCCACCCCTTAAATCTGTTCTTCCAATGCTACCTGAAAATAAAGCATCTCCCGAGAAAACAGCTTTACTTGGTTTATGATAGTACGAAATACTTCCTGGAGAATGTCCAGGTGTTTCTAACACTTCTAGTTCAAAATCAGAGATGTTTAATAGTCCTTCTTCTTTTATTATTTGCTCTGCAGCTCTAACAGAAACTGCACTTCCAAAAAACTTGGATCCATTTAATGCCGGGTCGCCTAACCAAGACGCTTCTTTCTTATGAATAAAGGCAGGTATTTCATAATGAGATCTAATAATGTCTAATGCTCCGATATGATCGAAATGTGCATGTGTTAAAAGAACAGCTAGGGGTTTTAATTGATTTCCCTTTATGAAAGAAATAAGTCTGTCTCCATCCCCGCCTGGATCAAAAATAAGGCATTCCTTTTTTTGATTCCATAATATATAACAGTTAGTTTGTAAAGGCCCTAAAGGTAATTGCTTCCAGTTCATCCGAATTCCTCCCATTTAAAGATTACCAACTTATATTTTACACTAAATGCTCTTTCATTTTCATAAAGCTTGCATGATTTATATAGCAATATGGTAAAACTAATAATAATGATGGTTATATCACTATATTATAGTGTCTTATCAATATTTTATTGAAACAGTCCTGCTAATCTTTTGGATTGACAGAATTCTTGAAAAAACTCGAGCTAATGACATAAATGTGTCAATTTTTAAACCTCGACAAATGTATTAAAAACCTATAAAATGTTATTGTATGCTATCTTTACTACATATTTAGTAGTTGATAAAATTTTGATTTGAAAAAGCGAGCAATATATTAAGTGAGGGGGCTATATATATGGGTTTAGTAGTAATTTTTGGACTTGTTACCATCCTTTCAGCAATCGGTACTATTAGTTCGTTAAAAAACAAAAACTTCCTTGGTTTGTTTTTCGCTGTGGGAACATTAGCTGTATTTGGCTGGTTCACAGTTATGACTGCAATTAACCACGGAGTACCAGTAGCACATTAAAAAAGCATAAAAACCATTGGCCCCTAGCCAATGGTTTTTTATTTCGTTAACTTTCTATATGCCCCTCAATGTTTATAAACTAATGTTTATCTAAATATAGTTTTCTTTGATCACCTTGATTAATATCCACGACTGTCTCCATTTGTTCTCCGATTAAGCATAAAACCCAATTAGGTGTACACGCAATGTTTGAAAATCCAACTTGATCCAAGATGACTTTTTTCTTACCATCCTGCCAATTCAGCTGAATTAAAGAAAAACTTTCTTTATAAGTATCAGCAAGGGCTGTTTTATAAGGAGCGAGCGTGATGATTTCCTTTTTAGATTCATTAATTTCTATGAATGGAACCATCCATTCGGAGTAACCCTTTAATACAGGTAATGAAAAGGAGGCTAACTCCAAGAGCGAGCGATCAAAAATTTTAAAAGCAGCAGATTCCTGATTATAATCTTCATTCACAGTAACGATTACGTTTTTGTTGACATTAAATGCTACTACCGAATCCAACAATTTGGTTTTTTCGCCACTTCGATTAATAGACATCAGAGGTGCGGATATAGAAGGATTATCCATGTCCCAATTAATATAGCTCAACTTTTCTTTACCCATCCATCTTGCAAAAGGATGATCAATTTCATATTCATCAAGCTCGTTGGTTGTTACATTAATGATATAACTCCTAAAGGTCCAATCTTCATAAAAACTACTAACAAATACCTTACCGTCCTCATGATAATTCCATTCATGGATTAAATCCACTCCTGGCAGGGTAGCGGAATAAATTTTTTTACCTTCAACAGTGAAAATCGAAATTTCCATTTGATTAGCTACTGGGGATTGTACAATCAATAAATACTTTCTTGTCGGGTCAAGAGAAACATCAAAAATCGGCCCATCAATTTCTAATATATTCTCTATCTTTCCATTAAATAGATAAAAAGATCTTAAAAACGAATTAGCACCATCCGAAGCAAGAAAAAGGAGTCTTTCATCATCTAGCCAATCAATGGACCTCTCAAAAAACTCGTTCCCTGTCAATGTAATACTATGGACCGAAGACAAAGATTTTTCAGATTGATTTGCTTTTTTCTGGTTCTCTTTATTATGATCAACATTACCTGTTTTTGTCTCACAGCCCGTAATAAAGAAGAAGCACAAGAGGAAGCAAAGAAAATGGCAAATGGAAATCTTATTACATGAAAATCGTGCATTCTGTCTCATAAATCACTCGCTTCCTCCTTTCAGCAAATCAAAACGCAGGCTATAGTCCTTATTGCGAAAAAATATTATAGTAATATCATCTTATAAAACAAAATAGAAATGCAAAAGAGAATCTTCCTTATTTTTTAAAGATGATACTTTTTCCCTATCAATTTTGGTATAACCAACGTTACCATTTCGGTTAAAACATTCTATACCCTATATCACCATTATTATGTATTTCATTTCCTAAACATGTACTATGGAAACATCACAAAAAAATTTTACTAATCTAAATACAATAATCCAACTAATGAAATATATTATTGTGCTGTAGTATTTAGATTTTTAAAGCAAAAAAGTCCCCAGGAATAATATTCTTGGGGACTTTTTTTATTATTTTTTCACATCATTCGTTTTATCATCATCGTAAAATCTTAATAAATCACCATAAATGATTTTGTCGGAATAATCAAGTTCTTGCTTTGATTTTTCCATATAAGGTCCACAAGCGCTATCTGCATTTTCTACAGGCTGCCCTGTAACTTTGTCATAGCATGTATCCCTTGTATAAACATAATCCTTAGTGATGAAACTACCATCACGTAATACGGCAAAATCCATCTTTTCAGGTGAAAATAAGTCTGCTCCAAATTCAATGTTTTCTTTGTTATCTACCCCAAGTAAATGAAGCAACGTTGGCTTTACATCGATTTGACCAGCGACTTTTGAAATAGTCTTCCCTTTTTGTCCAGGTACATGAACAATGAAAGGAACTTGCTGAAGCTGAACAGATTCAAACGGTGTAATTTCTTTTCCAAGGTATTGAGCCATAGCCGCATTATGATTTTCTGAGATTCCATAGTGGTCACCCATAATTACAATAACTGAATCCTCATACAATCCTTCTTCTTTAAGACGATTGATGAACTGCTCAATCGCTTCATCCGTATATCGAACTGTCGGGAAGTAACGATTTAAAGTTTTTGAACTTGAGTTGAATTCATCAATTGAACGATCTTCCTCATCCAATGTGAATGGGAAATGGTTAGTCAAAGTGATGAACTTCGCATAAAACGGCTTACCCTTCGCATCCATTTCCTTTAGATGAGCAATAGATTGCTCAAAGAATTCTTTATCTTTCATACCCCAGTTTACTGAGTTCTCTTCTGTCACATCATAGTCATTGATTTCATAGAAGCGCTGATAACCGAATGCTTTATACATAATATCACGGTTCCAGAAGCTTTTATTATTAGCATGTAACGAAGCTGTAGAATACCCTTGTTCACTCAAAATTTGAGGCATAGCTTTATATTGATTTTGGGAATGTGTAAAGAACACAGCTCCACGATTTAATGGATATAAAGAATTCTCAACTAAGAATTCTGAGTCAGAAGTTTTACCTTGACCAGTTTGATGATAAAAATTATCAAAGTAATAACTTTCTTTTACAAATTTATTCAAGAAGGGTGTAACTTCTTGACCATTAACCTTTGCATTAATTACAAAGTCTTGTGTAGACTCCATAGAGATAAAGATTAAGTTTTTGCCTTTTGCGATACCAAACATATCATCATTTGGCTGTTTATAATTCGCACGTACATAGTTTTCAATATCTGCAAGCTCACTGCCATCTGCCATTGCACGTTGAGCGGATGATTTTGATTGAAGAAACGCATCATAAATATGATAATTATATGTTCCAATGTTTTTTACGAGCATTTCACGGTCAAACGTTCTAGTAAGCAATTCAGGTCGTTCTGTCTCTGCCAATCCTAAGTTAAAAAGTCCAATGGCAACAGCAACTAGATAAAAGGCACGCTTATTAACTTTTGTTAAATTATTATTAACAATGAATGTTGGCTTCCATTTCATAATGATTGCAAGAACAATCAAGTCTACAAAGAATAACAAATCAGTAGGTTGAATCAATTCATTAACACTTCCACCTAAGTCACTCATGTTACTTGTTTGGAACAAGACAGGAATGGTTAAGAAATCATTAAAGAATCGATAGAAAACCATATTTGCAAAAAGGATAAAAGTAATCAAGAAACTAGTGATCAAGATATAACGATTTCTTCCTTTTTCTTTGAAAAACAATCCTAATCCAAGGATAAACATCAAGAAACTAATTGGGTTAATGAACAATATTAACTCCTGTTTCCAGTTTTCTATTTTAATATCAAAACTAGTTTTATAGGCGATATATGTTTTTAACCACAGAAATACAATTGCGATAGTCATTAATGAAATATTTTTGTTTGTAAAGAACTTCTTCACTTCGCTTTACCTCCTCATGTAGCGATGTAAATCGGTTTTATCAACATTGGTTCCTAAAAAAGAAACTATATAAAATCATCATTTACAATGAATGATAAAATCTTAATACTTTTTTTACAAAAAATCAAATCGATGCAAATACAAAAAAGGTAGAATGATATTTTTCATGATATTCTCTAGACCAATTAATTAGACGAGCCAAACTCAAAAAAGTTTCAAATTAATTAAAGTCAGAAAAATCCAACAACTCTACCCCATTAAGAAAACTCGCCAATAGGCGAGTTTATCTATAGAAAAGTAATTCAACTAAATGTCCTATATCCACACTCTTACGAAGATAGAATACAATCTTTTCATTGTATATTTAACGGTAAAAGAGCCTCCGAATTGAAAGCTCCTAAGCTATTATATGTTCTTACGAAACAGATTTCAATCCCCAAAATTTGTTTTTACCAACCATGCTGCACCAATTACACCCGCATCATTACCAAGAGTGGCAATAGCCAATTCTGTTGAATGCCTTACTCTAATAAAAGCAAATTCTTCAAAGTATTTACGTACTGATTGTAATAATATGTCTCCAGCCTTCGAAACGCCACCACCAATGACAATTTTTTCAGGATTTAGTGCACTGCCTAGGTTTGCTAAGGCTAATCCTAAGTAAAAGCCTACACGATTCAAAACATGGTTGGCTAAAGCATCCCCAAGTCTTGCTGCATCAAAAACATCTTTTGCAGTAATAGACCCAACACTTTCCAATTGTTCAGTGAGGATGCTTACTCCATTATTTTTGATCTCGTCCATTGCAAGCTTTACGATTCCAGTTGCTGAGGCTACAGTCTCAAGACAGCCACGTTTTCCACAATTACAATGAAATCCATTTTCAGGTACAACCGTAATGTGTCCAATTTCTCCACCTGCACCACTAATTCCATGAACAAGGCTGCCATTGGCAATTACACCTCCGCCAACTCCAGTACCAAGAGTTACACAAACTAAATCCTTTGCGCCATTTCCGGCACCTTTCCACATTTCACCTAAAGCAGCAAGATTAGCATCGTTATCAATAATTACGGGTAGATTTGTTTCCACTTCTAAAAGGTCTTTAAGAGGGTAGTTCTTCCATCCCAAATTTACCGCTTCATAAATAACACCATTAGTCGTATTGACTGGACCTGGGGCTCCCATCCCAATACCTACAAGCTTATTTTTGCTCTCCCCAATTTGTTCAAGCTTTAAATCAATCGCTTTTGCAATATTAGTCGTAATATGCTTTCCATTTTCTGAAATGTCAGTAGCGATTTCCCATTTATGTTGAATCTCACCATACTGATTGATAAAAGCAAGCTTTGTTGTCGTCCCACCTAAATCTACACCCAATAACCATTTTTCCATTGTTTTCACCTATTTAAAAAATTTTTCTTTATCACGTTCTATTTGAATCTCCTGTCGTAGCAACAGCAAAGCCGTTTGAAAATCTCTCGTATCAAGAAGCTGTGATTTATATAACTCAATCAATTCTGCTTCCATCATTTCTAAGTCAGCCAGACGCTCTCCTAGGTAAATGATTGTACCATATTTCTTTAATAACTGTTGAACATCATAAATTGTATTCATATTATCCCTCATTGACTTTTCATTCATTGTACAAGTATAAATCATACCTAAATAAGCTACAAGAACAAAAGATGATTACCATAGAGGAATAACCTTCATGGCTCCATAGAATTAAGCAACAATAGTAGAAAAATGCAAATAAACAAAAAATGCTTACATACTTGTCACTCTTGTACATAAAAATGGAATATCGAGCAGGAGGTGATTCAAATGAATAAAACAATAAAGTATTGGGTTATGGGTATTTTAGTTATTGGATTTTTCACGTTTCTTCTATTAAGAACTAATGATTCAAAAGAAGTATTTAATTATTTCCCAGCTGATCCGAATGTATCATTTATTGAATATCGCACAGGGTTATCTGCAGAGAATGGAAAAAACGAGTATGTACTTGATTGGAATACATTTTCAGAATTGGATCGAAAATCTTTCTTAAGGCAAGATGTAGGACTATTATTCAAAAATGGCAGATTACAAGGGGCGCTTAGGAATTGGAATCAAAATAAAAGTGTTTTATCTCAAAAAGAAATCATACATGATAAAGTTAGTGGATTGTTTCAAGCAATTACGTTCCACTATGCTGAAATACATCCCGGCCCTTCATCCTTTTCAAGTGCACAGGCGATGTCAGATAGTACTTTGAATGTGATTCGTTCTAACAGTGAACCGTTCCAAACTTTCTCCAAACCATTTACAAAAGAGCAACAAGAATGGGAACAAACATTCTCAAAGCAGCTACAAGCAATTTACAACGATACATTAACAAAAGCAGAAAATGAATTTAATATAAATCGCAACGACTATACTATAATCCCTCTCACGTTATTAAATGAAAAACAAGGTCAATTCTTATCAGGGTTCTCTAAAGCTAAACAAACCGAAATAGTAGGAAGGCTTTGGGAAGGGCTTTATAAAAATTATCTATTGGGAATAAGAAAAGGAGATGGCTCTGTTGTTTCACCACTCAACAGTACCACCCCCTTGTTACTTTTACACAATAATAGAAAAGAATTAGATGTTATTACTGTCACTCAAGACGGAACACCAGCAATGCTAATCCAAGCATTGTAATCTTACGGAAGTT
>NZ_QBBX01000009.1:0-39945 GCF_003073175.1 Peribacillus acanthi | reverse complement strand
TTCAAGGAGGGTTTGATACATAGGCTCTCCTTTTCCATATTTTATGGCCAATAACAATACTTCCTTTGCCTTCTCAACGTTACCTTCTTCAAGATACACAAGCGACAAATTGTAGTATGCTTCATGGAAATCTTTTTTCTGGCGAATCGCTTCTAGATAAGCCTTTTTTGCTCCTAGGTATTTCTTATCTTTCGCTTCTAAATTCCCTAGTAAAAAGTAAGCATGTGGTGCATTTGGCCTTTCAAGGAGTAATCTTACCAAAAGATCCCTCGCTTTTTTTTCTTCGCCGTCTTTAATGTACTCATTAACTAAAGAAGCAATCACAGGTCCATGATCCCTCTTCTCTTGAATACTATACCCGAGCGTAATTGCAAGATATGTAATGAGACCCAAACCAACAACTCCGACTATTTTTACGATAACATTTCCCTTTTTCGGCACACCAATTGCCAAGGAAATAAGAAAACCACCAATTAGCCCACCAATATGACCAGCATTATCTATCCCTGATAAGGTAAACCCTAAAGCTAGGTTGATGGCAATCAAAACAATGATATTCGTCCCCATTTTCCTAAAAAATAGCTTCGGCTGTTTCCATCCAAAAAACAACAGTGCTCCGAAACAACCAAAAATTGCTCCACTTGCTCCAGCTGATAATGAATCATTGAATAGAAAACTGGCTAACGTTCCTGCAAAGCCAGCATATAAATAAATGATAAAAAATCGTAAACTACCATAGATTTTCTCCACTTCAGCCCCAAGATAATAAAGAGCGAACGAGTTCATGATTAGGTGAAGCAGGCCTATATGTACGAACATTGGTGTAATCAATCTCCACCATTCACCTTGAAGAATGAAGGGGGTATATTTAGCCCCATATTCTACCAACGTTTTCATATTCTCACTGTCACCGGTTAATTCCATTAGTAGGAACAAAACGATTTGAATCGTTAAAAAAAACATAGTGAAAATAGGTCTCCCGTATTGGAAAACTTTTTGTTCTTCTTCTCGCTTTCGTACAGTACTTTGCAACACTTGGTGTTTTAAATCTGTAATTTTCTCTTCACTAATTTCTTCGAAGAGAAGTTCTGAGCCTAGCCTTACTTCCAATATTTCAGATAACTGCTTTAAACTATGTTCAAATTGATTTGTTTCAAATATGAAGGAGGTAATCGTGGTTTTTTTCAACGTTACATCATCAAGCTCATAATCATCGACCGGTGGATAAGGCGATATGTACATATTTAGTACATGAATCGGTCTTTTAAATAACTGCGATCGTATCCTTTCAGAATTATGGACAGTACGATTTAAGTCCCTTTTAAGCCAACTTCCCCAATCCAAGTCGTGACGCATTAATCTTACTACCGGAAATTTCTTATCACTATATTTTTCGAGCCAAATCTCGTTTTGATCGGTAGAAACAGATATCACTTCATATCCATGATCAATGCAAAGGGTATGTAAAATCGACCAATAATAATAATCTTCTTTTACACTCAATACTTCCCCTACTTTCTATTTTCTCCTATTTCATCTTTTCCCTTCCTCTTTAACACTATAGTCTATGTAGACTAAAAAAGAAAAGAATCAACTTCATGATTTACAGAGGCTACAAATCACAAATTGAAGGATAGCCTAATTATGTATTGTAGCAAAACCCGGATATATTAATCCGGGCTTTCAATGAATAAAGTATTAATAATCAATACTTGAACCATTCGTCTTTACCTGGGGGATGTTTCTAACTTGAACATACTTTGCAGCATTTTATCCTTAACTAGTGGCATGTTCATTGATGAGGCTACAACACTACGACGTAAAAAAGGCACTCCCAAAAGAACATTCAGTAATCGATACCGATAACGGTAGCCTAAATATGCTGACAATACAATTGCACCGTATTTCACTAAAATTCTAAGCATAATGAATCCCTCCTTATTTTAGTTTGAAATAGAGGAGGGATTTTTATGATTAATTCTTTAAGTTCTTGTCACTTATAGCCTATCTTATAAAAATGGAGAAATAGTATTCTTTAATACCTCAACAGAGTGGGAAAATTTCTCTTTTTCCTCTTCATTTAAATTTAATTCAATTACTTCTTTTATACCATTTCTGTTTACAATGCATGGCACTCCAATGTAGATATCTGAATGTCCATATTCACCTTCTAATAAAGCTGAAACAGTCAATATACTATTTTCATCATGAAGGATGGCTTTTGTTATTCGGACAAGACCCATCGCGATGCCATAGAATGTAGCACCTTTCCTTTCGATGATTTTGTAAGCAGCATCCCTCACATCAATAAACAATTGATCTAAATCTTCTTGTTTATATTCTGCTTTTGAGTCAATCGCTTCTGAAATAGGTTTAGTCCCAATATTGGCATGACTCCATACTGGCAGTTCTGTATCACCATGCTCTCCTATAATATAGGCATGGATATTGCGACTATCGACTTGAAAATAATTCCCTAAATTGTAGCGGAGGCGAGCCGTATCAAGGATTGTCCCAGAACCGATTACCCGCTCCTTTGGCAATCCAGAGTATTTCCATGTTGCATACGTCAAAATATCAACAGGATTAGTAGCAATCAAGAAAATACCATCAAATCCACTGGCCATAACCTTCTCTACAATCTGCTTAAAGATCACTAAATTTTTTTCAACAAGATCAAGACGAGTCTCACCTGGTTTTTGATTTGCACCAGCAGTTAGGACTACTACATCTGCAATTTTGCAATCATGGTAATCACCAAACCATATTTTGGTGGATGAAGGGGCAAAAGGTAAGCCGTGATTTAAATCCATTGCGTCTCCTTCGGATTTGCTTTTATTAACATCCAAAAGAATCAATTCCTCAGTGACTCCCTGATTTAACATCGCAAAAGCATAGCTACTTCCTACGAAGCCTGTTCCTATTAGGACCACACGATTCACTTTGTTTTTCATGTGAAAACCCTCTTTCGTTCAATCTACCATCTATACCATTATTGTATTACATTTACTATTTCATATAAGGACTAATTCTCCATGATATGAGGCAACTTTGTTACATCCCACCTCTATGAAATGAACACTAATCCAAGTAATACAACGATTAACAAACTAAGAAAATTTACTTTATCATTATCAAGATTTTTTATGCCTTTGATGAATTGAGTGGCCCTTCCACAGTGCATCCTTTTTTCCGTTTTAAGATCACAGTTCGGACATTGATAAACTTCCTGCATGGTTGCTCCTAATATTGTATCCACAACGCTTCCCAGGAAACCAAAGGTTATTATTAGGGTTACCTTATAAACTGAAAGTCCCCATAAATACGCAGCCAGTATTCCTATGAATGCGGAACCAAGCAATGAAAAGGTAGTTCCTAATGCAGAAATTGCACCTGAAGTACCTTTATCAACTTTTTTCCAGGTTAATACATGAATCGGTGTTTCTTTACTCAATACGCCGACTTCCGATGCCCATGTATCTGAATTGGCAGCAGCTATACTGATTATCAAAGAAAATAACCAGATATCCTCCCCAGAAAAATGATAAAGCAGACCAGAAAAAGCTGCTAATCCTCCATTTGCAAAAACTTGCACATGATCACGACGATCACTTTTCTCCAATTTACTTTCGACATGTTTCTTTTGCTGTTGTTTAAACTTTGACCAAAGGCTTGAGGAAGCAAAGAAAAAGCCTAATAGGAATAATCCCCTCCATTGGAATCCTACTGCCGTAAAACAGCCCACAACGAACGTTGCAAAGGCACCACTGAAGGATAATGATTTTACATAATAACCAGCTATGGCTGTAAAACATATAACAAAAAAATAGATCGCAAATTCAAATGTCACAATAGATTACTTCCTTTGGCGTAATAATGGTCGATACTGGAAGATCAAACCTATCAATTGGAACGGAATTTACAATTTGTTCCTCAAATGCCAATGACACAGTCATACCCTTCCAATTTTCTAAATACCGGTCGTAATATCCTCCACCAAATCCTATTCGATATCCATTTCTAGCAAATGCAACTCCTGGAACAATCGTCAAATTTATTTTATCGTGTTGTATACTTTCAGTCGTATGTACAATAGGTTCCCAAAGAGAAAAATAAGCCTGTTCCAACTGATCGAAGCTGTCAATTTTTCGAAAGTCCATTTTTTTTTCCTTAGGGATACATTTTGGTACAACTATTATTTTACCTTGCTCCCAAGCCGATTCTATAATGGTTCTTGTCTCTACTTCAGGGAAGTTCGAAACCGTGATGGCCACTATTTTTGATTGATTCCACTCCTTTAGTAAGAATAGCTTTTCTGAAATCCTACAAGATTGTTCTTTATAATCATTCTCATGCTTCATAGTTAAAGCATTCAATATTTGTTTTCTAATATATGATTTAGTCTCCAAAACATTTCCTCCTAAAGAAACTATCTAAAACAGCAAACAATCTACAAGCACTTTTTGTTGAAAAAATACTTTTTTGAGTACAAAAAAAACAACAGGATGAATCCTGTTGTTTTACTTTGTTTCACGGTGCGTAGTCATGCGTTTTTCTCTAGAGCAATATTTTTTAAGCTCAAGACGGTCCGGATTGTTACGCTTATTTTTTTTAGAAATATAGTTACGCTCACCACATTCTGTGCAAGCCAACGTAATATTAACACGCATTTGTATTTCCCTCCAAACATTGTTTCATCTTCACATAGGACTTTTATATAATATCACTTTTAAGAATGAAATGCTAGTATGTTTTTTGAAGAAATCAACATGCGTAAAGATAATATTTCAACTACAGTTTATTTAGCAATTTTTCTTCTATATCTACCATTTCTTCGTTTGATGTAGCTGTAATGGTCCAAATCATTCCTTCAGACGTCTTTCCAGGGGCAAGATCCATCTCCAAAGTAAACAAACTGCATAAACTCCCACTAGCTAATGGTGATATCGGTAGAAATCCTTCTTCCTTACTTCTGAAAATGGGTTTAGACTGATCAGCTTCATAATCTCTAATACAATATTGAGAAAGCCCCCGTCCATTAAGGACTCCGCCTAACATGACTATTGAATCTGATGCATAATGGAGAATAGCATTCTTAGCTGGACTATAAAAGGCTAAGCTTTTTTCTTCTGATGAATGTAGGTACTGAACGATTATTTTAAAAAGCTTAGACTGATTAGACAAATTGGTTAATCGAAAAGAAATATGCTCAATTTCTTCATTTTTATTGAGAGAAAGGATAGAAAAATCTGATTGCACCTTATGCTTACTAGGAAATTCCCAAGAAAAACCTTTGTTAGACCATAAACCTATCCTAAGCGGAGAATCATCATTAAAAAGTATGGGCTGTTGATATATGGAGCAAACATTCCAGCTTTCGTGTTCCCGATTATCTACTACCTGTGCTTGATAATTCATTTCTTTCACCTCTCTCGATTCTCTTAGATAAATTGAACTCTTTTATTAAATGGGCTGTTTGAAGGGCTACCCTTTCCCAGCTAAATAACTTCGTCGCAACTTCTTGTCCCTTTAAAGCCATTCTCGACGTTACCTCTCGATGACTCATCATGTATTCAATTTTCTGGGCAAGATCTAACGCATCACCAGTTTTAAATAGTAACCCACTCTCACAGTTCTTAATTATGGCTTTTAGACCACCAGTTTCTGAGACAATCACCGGCTTACCTGATATCATCGCTTCTAGTGCGACAATACCGAACGGTTCATATGTGCTTGGAAAAACAGTAAGGTCACATTGATTCAATAATTGGTTTCTCATTTCATCCTGAATGAAACCAATCAATTGAATTTGCTTCTCAAGTCCTCGACTTTGTATCATTCCCCTGTACGTCTCCAACATGGGTCCTCTTCCTGCAATAACAACATTTATATCGACATTGGATGATTTCAGGATTTCAGTTGCTTCTATTAATATGTCAAAGCCTTTTTCTGGGACCAACCTTCCCCAGGAAAATATCGAATATACTTTTTCCTCTATTTGATTATGCTTATGGCTTCCCAAAATATCATTTTTTTCAACACCATTAGCAATAACAGCCATTTTGTCACTTGGAGTTGAGAAAATTTCCATCAGCTCATTTTTCATATATTCACTACAAACAATGAGTTGATCACTTTGTTCGATTAATCTTCTTTCTTGTTCATGGATAAAGAATTGGACACTATTATGGATTCCGTTATGTCTTCCGTTTTCAGTCGCATGTATGGTAGCAAATAAAGGGATGTCCCATCTTTGACTTGCAGCCATTGCAGAAGCCCCTACAAGCCAATCATGGGCATGGATAATATCAGGCTTGATTCCAAGATCAAATAAATTTGAAATCTTTTCCCCCATCTTAATGTTCAAATATCCTACCCACTCGATGAAAGTTGACTCATTCCAATGCTCCATTTCAATTCGATGCACATGTACACCTGATGCAACAGAATCTGAACATTGGCCCTGTAGCCCGACTGTTACTATATGAACATTGTGGCCTAAATCCACTAATGCCCTAGACAATCCAAACACATGTCTGGATAGTCCACCAACTATGTGAGGTGGGAACTCCCAAGTTAACATTAAAATATTTAAGGAGTGATCCTGTCCCTGTTTATCTGTTTTCCAATTGTAATTATTACCAATAGTAGCTTGTAAATCCAAATTAAATTTGTTTTTATAAGAAATTCGTTCGGCTTCACTCATCTCCGAATCGGCTACCATACTCCAAAGGTAATGGAATTCACTAGTCGCTTTTGTATCAAGTTGATTTCGATTTTTTATTCCAATGAATTGACTTTCCATCTCAATCAATTCAAGGATCCACTCTACATCCTTTTCTTCAAATAAACTTCTAATACGGTTTCCTATTCCAAAATAAGAAAAATCCAAATGGGACACAGAGTTTTGTTCAAACGAATTATTTTCATCTGGCAAATTTGAGTGAATATCCATCGTACTTGTAATTTCATTGAGTGGAATGATATGGATGATTCCTTCATTAAATTCTTCATTACCATTGGTAGTAGCTGCGAAGCACATTAACCCATACGGAGATGTTGATACGGTAAGCTCAGAATGAGGCTCTTTATATTTCATGGTATGGGAATCTAGGAGAATATTTTCATAACCGTTTCTCAGAATATACTCATCTATTCCTGACACAAATGCCCCTAGAGGTGGCAAGAAATAGTTTGGCTTACAGTGAAGAGTTTGCTCATAGAGGGAAACAGCTTCTTTGATTTGCCAATTGATCATGTCTGATGTTTGCATAACCGTTAAAGGGAAAGGAACAACTGTTGTTCCTACTAATTTAAGGGTTCCCATTTGCAAGAACATTCGGACTTTTGAAAGTAAGTCTGTCCCATACTTTTTATGTTCTTTAGGAAAATGCATATGAACTGTCTCGTCATACAGAGATAAGAAATTTGCGTCAGCGAGGTTCTTCACCAGTAATCCTGATAAACATAACCCCACATTGTTTAGGCTTCCAGTTTCTAATCGTTTAAACAAACAATAAAAGGATCCGTATAGACTACGAATAGTTTCTATATCATTATTTCTATTTATCGGCATATGCGCATAGTAAACTGCTTTCATTCTCACCCCTCCTCTTTTTAAAAATTACTTTTTGTAATAGCTGTACGTACTGATATGTTCAACCCAGTTAGGTCGTTCATATTTATAAGTACTCCATTGACGAATATCATTAGAGAGTTGTTCACATTGCGAAAGTTCATTTCTAGGAGATTGTATAGTATTAGAACGCATTAAAGGCATAAAGCTTCCGTCTTCTCGCAATAAACCAACCTCTACCAAATAAGACCTTGATGGCTTTAAACCATTTAGGATCCAATGGTTATTCCTTGAAGGAATCACTACATCGGTAAAATAATGTCCATTGTTACCGTTGAATATTACTTTAGTAACATCATACAAACGAAGCAAAAATGTACACTGTTCAATTGTTTTTCCGTAATAGTTTTGAAGAGTCATCTTTAAAATTTTGGAAAAACTCCAATAAACAAGGACACTTTCTTCATTGCGTTGAATAAGAAGTACTTTGCTATTTTTTTCGTTTAAAAGGATAGAGTTTCGTTCTAATACGTTCTCTTTCTTTAAAGTTACTTGATGGATTGGTTTCGATTTCCTGATTTTCTTTTCGTTTTCTATAGGAGCTTCTTGATTGATATGTTTTTTCCATTGGTATTGTACCTTTCCTACCGTTGTATTCATTTGCTTTGCAATCTTTCTAAAGGAAAGACCTTTATTTCTCAAATCGATAATCTCCTCAATCACATTCGACACCTCCAAGTTGAATCCGTAACCGATTTTGATCAAATTTTATTAATATATGAAATAAAACATCCATTTATTCATTTATTTTCTATTATTATCGTAGCATTGAACGTACTCTTGGACAATGAACGCATTTTGTCGATAAAATACGAATGCTTACATGTCTAAGTAAAATCTTTAAAATTCCCTTCAAAACTATAGATTCGACATTTTTTTAAGTGTTCAATGTGACATATTTTCCTATAATTCACCTTTTTTCCTGCTTATTCATGACAGAGTTATCAAAACATGTAACAAACTTAGTTCAAATACGTGTAAAATAAATGTGTGAAATGAATTTACAGCTGAGGTGAGAGTGTGGGAGCAGTTTTTATCGGTTTATTAGTAGTCGCAATTGTTTTATTATCTCTTTCTTTTTTCTCGAAGGATCGAGTTACTAAACTTGAAGAAGATTTGGAGCAATTATCCCTTACCTATATGCAGGACGTATATCAGTTAAAAAGAAAGATGAATGTCTTAGAGGAAGAATTATTAATTCAAGAACCTTCAACGTCTGTACAACCTGCCAGACATCAAAAAAAGGGACCAGTTAATCAAATCTTGAAAAGCCAGGTCATTTCTTTATATAATCAAGGACTTTCTTTGCAACAAATAGAAAAACAATCCACCTTAAGTCAAGATGAAATCATCGAGATCATTGAAGATGTACGTGGGAAGGATTATTGATTATGAATAAAAGAAGCATTCAATCGTTTGCAGGTGGTATTATTTTTTCAACAGCGATTATGGCAGGGTACCATTACTTAATTGAAGAACCACCAACCACTTCGGTAGAAGAAGCAAAAAAAATGATCGAAGAACACGGGATGATCATCCTACCAAAAGACAAAAAAGAAAAAAGTACTAATACCCCTTTAGAAAAAGAGGAAAGAACAAATTCCAAAACTGAACCAACAAAAAAGAAAGAAGAACCAAAATTAGAGCAAGAGGAATCTAGTAAGGAATCAAAACTAGAAGAGCAATCAACCACTAATGAAAAAGAAGAAGAGAATTCTAGTTCACTGACTCTTACTATCGAGCCTGGGATGAATCCGGAAACCATTGCTTCTATTCTTGAAAAACAGGGCATTATCCAGGATAAAAGAGCTTTTACAGAGTACTTGGAGAAGAATAACCTCTCTACTAAAGTCCAATTAGGGGAATATGTATTAACAAAGAACATGTCTATTTCCCAAATTGCTAAAACCATTACTAATTAACAAAATGAGATTGACTCAAAAGGTTGATAAAATTCAACTTGAGAGTCGTCTCTTTTTTGTTTTTATCCATTTTCTAGGTATAAACAGATGGCAGCATTTAAATTTAGGCTTTGTGAAAAATGAATTTAGAAACTTGAGTTGATTGTAGTGGAAGGCGCGAAGACTCCTGTGGAATCAGTTGGACACCTGAGACCCCGAAGACGCAAACGGCTGCGAGTGGGCTCAACGACAGCCCCGAAGCGCCTGGAATGGATTTCAATAGGCTATTCTTACAAGCCGGCCTAAAATATTGAAGAGGGTGACCCAAAAGTTTATACCTTTTGGGTCACCCTCTCTCAACGCATTTATTCATTTAAATCGAAGTGTTTACCTCTGACAAGATAATAAATGCTTTCCGCTACATTGGTAGCATGGTCTGCTGTACGTTCTAAATAACGAGCTACAAAAGATAATTGAGTAACTTGTTGTTGATTTTCGTTAGTCAATTTTAAGATATTTCGAATGTTTTCACCATACAAAGCATCCACTTCGTCATCCATTTCAGCAATTTTTTTGGCTAATTGTACATCCTCTTGATCGAAAGCCTCTAAAGATAAACGAATCATTTCAATGGTAATTTCATTCATTTTTTTAAGATTGTCTAAAGGAAAAATGAAAGGCTCTTTCCCAATTCGAACTGCAGATTTTGCAATATTCACTCCAAAGTCAGCCATTCTTTCAATATCTGATGCAATTTTAATGGCTACAATGATACGACGTAAATCGATTGCTACTGGCTGTTGTTTAGCAATTAATAATATCGCAAAATCATTAATCTCTAGTTCGAGCATATCAGCAGCTGTATCGTTATCGATAATCTTTAAAGCTGTGTCTATATCTTGATTTTCTAACGCTTGAAATGCTTTACTCAATGAATCAGTTGCAAGGTTTCCAAGTTCAATCAATTTGCCTTTTAAAACTTTCAGTTCATTTTCAAAACGTTCACGTACTGCCATTTCAATAGCACCCTTCCTATAAGAGGATCAACCAAATCGCCCTGTAATATAATCTTCCGTTCTTTTATCCGAAGGGTTAGAGAATATCTTATCCGTTTCTGAGAACTCCACCACTTCACCATTTAAGAAGAAAGCTGTTTTGTCAGAGATACGTGCTGCCTGTTGCATGTTGTGTGTGACAATAATGATACTAAAGTTTTGTTTTAATTCTTGTACAAGCTCTTCTACCTTCAATGTGGAGATTGGATCAAGAGCCGAAGTTGGCTCATCCATAAGGATCACATCAGGCTCGATTGCCAAGCAACGAGCGATACATAGACGTTGCTGTTGACCTCCAGATAAACCATACGCATTTTCGTGTAAACGATCCTTTACCTCGTCCCAAATAGCCGCTCCACGTAAACTTCTTTCTACTATTTCGTCCAGTACCTTTTTATCACGGATCCCATGAATTTTTGGTCCATATACTACATTTTCGTAGATAGATTTTGGGAATGGGTTTGGCTTTTGGAAAACCATTCCAACTTTTGTGCGTAATTCTTCTACTTTGTAGCCTTTATCTAAAATATTGCGTCCACGGTACTTAATTTCTCCTGATGTTTTGACACTTGGAACTAATTCAATCATCCGGTTCAACGTTTTAATATATGTCGATTTACCACACCCAGAAGGCCCGATAATGGCTGTTACTTCGTTTTCATAAATGTCCAAGTTAATATTCTTTAAAGCATGGTTTTCTCCATACCATAAATTTAACTGCGACGTTTCATAAACCACTTGTTTTTTTCTAGATGTTGTAGCATTGGTTGAGCTCGTCTGCATAGTAGCTTTTGTTAATGTTTCATTCATATATGAGTCCTCCTTCATCCGATTAAACCTAACCCCTAATTAATAGCGTTTTGAGTACTTATTTCTGATTAGCACTGCGATTGAATTCATGATGATTAGTAATGCTAACAAAACAATGATTCCTGAAGCAGCGACATTATGAAATTCTTCTTGTGGCCTTGAAGTCCAGTTATAAATTTGCATTGGTAATACCGTGAACGTGTCAAATACGGTTTTAGGCAAGAAGGCAATAAACATTGGGATACCTACTACTACGAGTGGTGCAGTTTCACCTATTGCACGGGAAAGGGCTAAAATCCCACCTGTTAAAATCCCTGGAATTGCAGCTGGAAGAACAACTCTAATGATCGTTTGCCATTTCGTTGCTCCCATACCGTATGAAGCTTCTCGTAAATGCTTGGGAACTGAACGAATAGCTTCTTGTGAAGCCACAATAATGACGGGCAAAACTAGCAAGCTCATTGTCAAACCTGCTGCAAGTACAGAACGCTCTAATGCCAACGCACGAACAAATATCGTTAACCCAAGAAGTCCGAAAACAATGGAAGGAACACCAGCTAAGTTTGAAATGTTAATTTGAATAAATGCTGTAAATCGATTCTTTTTTGCATATTCCTCTAAATACAGTGCAGTACCTACACCTAAAATTAAAGAAACTGGAGCAACAACTGCCATTAACCAAATCGTTCCTATAAAAGCGGCTTTGATTCCCGCTTGTTCCGGTCTACGTGAAGCGAAGTTTTGGAAAAATTCCAAATCTAAATGTCCAAGTCCTTGAGTGAATATCCGATATAAAAGAATAGCTAAAACAAGTAAGCCAAATAATGTCGCTCCAAAGAAGATTCCTTTTTGAATGGTATTAGTTAATAACCTACCTGACATTCTCTTCAAAACTTTTTGTTCATCAATAAGTTTCATTAATATTCCTCCCTAAATTTACGAGAGATAAATTGAGCTAGTAAGTTCATAGCAAGAGTGAATAGGAACAATGTCATGCCCACTGCGTAAATACTGTAATAAATAGTCGTTCCATATCCAGCATCACCTGTGCTTACTTGAACAATATACGCGGTCATTGTTTGAATCGATGAAGTAACATCCATGCTTAATGAAGGTGTTGAACCACCCGCAACCGTTACAATCATCGTCTCTCCAATCGCTCTTGAAAGTGCTAGTACAATAGATGCCATAATCCCTGAAATCGCTGCAGGTAAAATGACCTTTATTGCTGTTTCAAACTTAGTAGCACCTAGTGCAAAAGCACCTTCTCGAATAGAATTAGGGACAGAGCTCATTGCATCTTCTGATAATGATGCAATCATTGGTGTAATCATAATCCCCACTACGATCCCTGGACTAAGCGCATTAAAGATTTCAAGACCAGGAATGATTTCTCGTAAAACAGGAGTAACGAAAGTCAATGCAAAAAACCCATAAACAATCGTTGGAATACCTGCTAAAACTTCTAATATCGGCTTTATAATTCTGCGTGTACGATCCGATGCATACTCACTCAAATAAATGGCGGAGGCAAGTCCAATAGGCACAGCCACAATTGAAGCGATAATGGTTACTTTTAATGTACCTGCTATTAAGGGCATAATTCCATATGAAGCATTATTTTCTGAGAATGGATACCATTTCTTTGCTGTCAAAAATTCGGAAATGGAAATCCTACTAAAAAACTCAAACGTTTCAAAGATTAAAGTAAATACAATTCCTATTGTTGTTAACACCGAAATGATTGCAGTGAGGAGCAACAAGCCTGGTACCATTTTTTCAAACGAGAATCCAGATTGTTTTTTCTTTTTTTCTTCAATCATTTTTTGGATTGAAATTTGACTAGATGTTTCATGACCCACAGTAAAAACCCCTTTCCATACAAGACATGGCAAGGGGAGAAGCCGTAAAACGCTTCTCTCCCGCCATATTCGTCATCATCCAAAGCCGGAAGAAATTATTTTTTCAATCCGTCTAATGTTTCAAGAGCTTTTGTATACTCTTCTTCTGGAAGTGCTACATATCCAACCTCTTCAGCCATTGCTCCTGCATTTTCTATAGTAAAACGAAGGTAGTCATACACTTGTTCTTTTTCTGCAACTGATTTATTTGCTGCATATGTGTAAAGCGGACGAGATAGTGGAGCGTATGTGCCATCCATAATTGTTTCATGGTTTGGTTCAATCGCACCGTTACCACCGTCAATTGGTACCACTTTTAATTTATCTTTGTTTTCATTATAGTAAGCAAATCCGAAGAATCCGATAGCAGCCTTATCACCAGTTACACCTTGTACTAATACGTTGTCATCTTCAGAAAGAGTCGCATTAGATACGATTGGTTGATCTTCTAAGATTACTTCATTGAAGTAGTCATATGTTCCAGAATCCGTCCCCGGAGAATAGAATTTAATTTCTTCTTTTGGCCATTCCGGACGAATGTCTGACCACAATTTAGCTTTTCCGGAGTCTACCCACATTTTGCTTAATTCTTCTACTGTTAAGTGGTCTACCCAATCATTATCTTTGTTTACAACAATAGATAGTCCATCATATGCTAATTGGAACTCTGTGAAATCCACACCATTTTTTTCAAGTTCAGCTTTTTCTTCATCTTTAATTGGTCGGGAAGCGTTAGACATATCTGTTTCACCAGCGATGAATTTTTTGAATCCTCCACCAGTACCAGAAAATCCAACAGATACTTTTACTTCAGGTTGTTCAAGCATATATTCTTCTGATACAGCTTCCATGATTGGATAAACTGTTGAAGAACCGTCAACTGCGATATCTCCTTGAAGCTGCTTGTCCGCCGCTTCTGATTGACCTTCTTTATTAGCACCCTCTGTTCCACACGCTGCAGTGATTGCTAGCGCTCCTGATAACATTGCTGTTAGTGCCATGTACTTGAAACCTTTCATTCTCTAATTCCCCCTGAGATTGAGTTGATTTGTTTTCTCTTACAGTTATTAGATTAAGCGATGAGTATTAATCTGGTTTTAATGAATTGTAAAGGATGTGTAAATTAGGGTTAGAAAAGTGTAAATTATGTTTATTTCATCGCTGGTTGGTGCATTCACCCTTAATCAATAATGTAACCAGAAAAAAAAAAAGACATTCCCGGATGATTTCGAGGAATGTCTTCTATATTATTGATTAGTATTTGTTTCTGTTTCAGTTGTTTCTGTTTGCCCATTGTCAGATTGATTCTGTGCATCTGTTTCAGGGTTTTGTGTACCTTCCACTTTTTGAACAGCGGTTTGATTATTTTTTTGACCTACGCGTGCTTTTTTTAATTCGAAATATGCATCCATGATTTTACGACCAATATCTTGGTTCATTGTATGGCCATTCGTTCTTCCTTGATATGCCCACGGAACTACAACCGAAAAGCTCACTTCTGGATTATCATAAGGAGCATATCCAACCAATGTTAGGTTCATCGTTTCTTGTGGTTCATCAAAATTCTTCATCATTGGACCATCATAAAACGCTTGGGCGGTTCCCGTTTTACCAGCTGGCTTATAATCTGCGCCAAGGAATTTATACCTTGCTGTTCCTCCTTGTGCATTCATAACTTGGATGAAACCTTGTTGAACTCGTTCTATCCATTCAGGCTTCATATCCAATCTATTCAATACAGTAGGTGGAATTTGCTTAATTAATGGGCCAAGTTGTGCATTATCTTCGACTGGCTCCCTTATTTCTTTGACAATATGCGGCTGCATACGATATCCACCGTTTGCAATAGTGGAAACATATTGTGCCAATTGAATTGGAGTATACGTATCGTACTGTCCGATAGATAAATCCAGAAGTTTACCTGGGCCTCTTTCTGAACCTTTAAAACCTACCATTTCATTTGGCAAGTCAATTCCCGTACGGACTCCTAGACCAAATTGGCTGTAATAATATCTCATCGTATCATACGCTTTTGGGTTAATTCTAAGCGATTGACCTGGAACATAGTTTCCGTTCCCCATACTGATAACAGTTTTGAACATGTAAACGTTAGAGGATCGTCTCAACGCTTCCAAATCATTGATGTTCCCCATATTTGTATAGGATCCTTTGTCAGGCGTATCTTTAATTCTAAGCTTTGTATCATACTGAACGGTACCAGGTGAGATCGCTCCTGTTTGGTATCCTGTTAACACGGTAGCACCTTTAACTGCCGACCCCATTGTATAGGAAGTAGTAAAGTTTCCTAAAGCAAAATCATTGAACTTAATTTGACCTGTTTTTTTATCTCTCTCAAATTGTTTTCCAGCTAGAGAAAGAATTTCACCAGTTTTAGGATTCATCATGACAACAAAGGCTCGGTCCAATAATTGCGTATTGCTTCTTGCTTTCTTTTCTTTTAATTCTTCTTCAAGAATTTTTTCAACGGCAATTTGCAAATCCATATCAATCGTAAGAACTAAGTCTTTCCCACGGTTACCTTCTGTAATCGGAATTGATTCTAGGATATTCCCTGCTTTATCTGTTACATTTTTTACTTTTGCTTTTTGCCCATGCAAAACTTCCTCATAAGCATACTCTACATAGCTTTTTCCTACACGGTCATTACGACTGTAATCTCTTGCAAGATAGTATTCTAGCTGCTCACTAGGTAGACCTTCTTCTGAAGAAGATACTTTTCCTAACACACTTTGAAGAGTTACCCCGAATTGACTGTACCTTTCCCAGTCAGTTGTAATATCCACTCCTGGCAAATATTGCAGGTTTTCGCTGACAACAGCAAATTCTTTTTGGGTAACTCCTTGATTTTTAACAATTTGCGGAGTCAAGGCATAACCGCTATTAAATTCACGGAAAATGGCAAGTACTTCTAGCTCTTCCCCCTTGAGCTCATTCAGTTCTTTCTCGGTGATTCTTTTTAATTGCAACTTGTATAGATCTTTATCAGAAAGCTCTTTTTCAGCATATTTCTTTTTTTCAGCCTCTGTAATCTTTTCTTCAGCTCGTTCTTGATTCTTCAAGATCCAGAAATCTTTTTTATCACGTTCGGTAACTTTCTTCGTATCCTTATCAATTAGTTTTGCCAGATTCTCTGCTACCTTCAGCATTTCCTCCGTTTTTGTTCCTTGATATCTTGTATACGTAATTGCATCCAAAGGTTTGTTATCTATAATTGCCTTACCTTGTCGGTCGAAGATTTTTCCTCTTGGTACAGGATTATTGACAGTTACATCTTCCGTTCGTTCAATTTCCCTTCGATAATCATCCCCATACACAATTTGTACAACTCCAAGTCGAAGTACAAGTATTGAGAATAGCACGAAGACCACAAAAAAGATTATATTTAAACGAAAAGGAACATGCGTCTTCTTCTTCTTTTCTTTAACTTTCACTTTTTTCAACGCAAGACTCACTTCCTTTATTTTTACATCATATTAAGCCAACCTTTATTGTATAGAAATACGGCTATTTTTTCTACCATTTAACTATAAGAATAAAGACTTAAATAGGAAATGAGTGTCTGCCAATGATTCCCTTCCTTATAGACAGACTATGAAGAAAGTTCAATTTTCCGAATGAAAAAGTAAATACAGGTGTGACCTGAACCTAGAATGAGTAGTAAAACTGGGATACTGATTTCCTCATTAAAAAAATAAATCGCAAATAAAAATGCTGTAATTGAAATGGCCCTTCCAAGATTCAGAAATAATTCCCTAACGACCACATATTCTATCCTTCTCTCTGCAGCATCTTTTGCCCTCCCAATTACATCATAGGTGAGCGATATGTAAGGAACTAATAACATCGGATAAAAAATCGCAATACTACCCGAATAGAGTAATAATCTTCCGTAAGATAAATCGAACACAATTAAGAATATGGAAAGGTATAAACCAATCCCCCCTATTAAGATCGCTTTTTTGCGAATGTTTCTCTTTATCAACCTTGAAGCAAAAAAATATGAAATGAATGATACAAATGAATTAATCATTCCAAAAGTTCCTAAAGCTAGCTCACTTTTAGTTGAAATGAAAACAAAAACAGAGATGATGAATAGAAATGTCCCTTCCCGTAGTCCCTGAAAGACATGAGCATTTGTCACCATGCGCCAATTCTTATTTTCCTTCCGCTCTTGTAGCGCCTCTTTAAATAGGTACCTTCCATGTGCAGGGCGTCTTTTTAAAGAAAAGCTTAAAATGACAGCCACTGCAAACAATCCTAACGACATCGCAAAAATAATACTATATCCTTGAAACCCTATATACCTTGTAATAATCCATCCTGCTAAAACTGGACCTATAATTCCACCAATGGAATTTAAGATTCCTAAAAACCCGTTGAAAAAATCCCTATTTTCAGGATCTGTAATTTCAAAAGTTAATACATTGAAAGCTAGCCAGTAAAAACCATAACCTATTCCAAGTAATCCCCCTAACAGAAGGATAAATTCGCTTGCTCTTGCTCCTACTAGTAAAACAGTGACATAAAAAATAGCTAAAAAAATCACACCGAGTCTCAATACGATGATTCGGTCCATTTTTTTTGCCATTCTTCCTGCCATAATAAAAGTCAAAGGCTGTAAGATCACAACTGTAAGGTTATAGATTCCTAAATCAGAAAACTCTCCTGATTGCTTCCATAAGAAAACATTCACAAAAGTATTGGATAAAGCAATACTTAAACTATAAAGTCCACCAATACATAACAATAGTAATAAATCTTTAGTTAGTTCCACTTCACCAATCATCTTTTTTACAAGCATGCCTGACTCTCCTTTATGTGGCATAGTTTGCTACAAAAATGGAGTGCTATACTTGAAAACTGTATAATACCATATTCTGGTTTTTCAATTAAAACTCATATAGCATAGCATGCTGCTTTTAAACAGTACTTTTATTTATGCGGGGAGGGGGAGTCTCCTCGGCGATACCGGCTGTGGGCATTTCCTTCTTCCTTCTATTCTCCGCAGAATCAAGTGCCTTCGCTCCAATCAACTCATTTTGCAAAATAAATACATAAAAAGAGGATGACTCACTTGAGTCATCCTCTTAATCAACTGCATCTATTACTTCGCAGCTTGGTATCGTTTAGAAACTTCATCCCAATTTACAATGTTCCAGAAAGAAGCAATGTAGTCAGGACGACGGTTTTGGTAGTGTAGGTAATAAGCATGCTCCCAAACGTCTAATCCTAGAACTGGAGTTTTGCCTTCCATTAATGGAGAGTCTTGGTTTGGTGTGCTAGATAATTCAAGCTCACCGTTGTTAACAGATAACCAAGCCCAACCAGATCCGAAACGAGTTGTAGCTGCTTTAGCGAATTCTTGTTTGAAGCTTTCGAAGCTTCCGAATTTTGCATTGATTGCTTCAGCTAATTCACCAGTTGGCTCACCGCCACCATTTGGCGAAAGGATTTGCCAGAATAATGAATGGTTAGCATGACCGCCACCATTGTTACGAACTGCAGTACGAGCAGCTTCAGGAATTGCATCCATGTTAGAGATTAACTCTTCAACACTTTTGCTAAGAAGTTCTTCTTGACCTTCTAGAGCTGCGTTTAAGTTTGTAACATAAGTATTGTGGTGTTTTGTGTGATGAATGTTCATTGTTTCCTTATCGAAATGAGGCTCAAGTGCATCATATGCGTAAGGTAATTGCGGTAATTCGTATGCCATAATAAAATTCCTCCTATGTAGGGAATAATGGGCTTTTCCATTACGATGGAATGGTTTAGCCTGCTTCTCTTAATTTAGCAAAGTTTAGTAATTCATACAAATGTTTTGCTCTACATTTTTGAATCTTTACTTAATTATAAAACAACAAACAAAAAATAAATCACCATCACTGCTTGAATAATACCCTTTGTGATGACACTGCTGATAAAACCTACTACTGATCCGAAGCCAATTTTCAAAGCGGTTGGGAAATCTTTTTTATGTACAATAATCTCTGCAATAACCGCTCCTGCAAATGGTCCAATGATTAAACCAAAGATAGGAATAATGATAGGGCCCACAATTAAACCAATTGTACTCCCCCATATACCAGCTTTAGATCCACCATATTTTTTAACACCAATTAGATTTGCTAAATAATCAGCAGCAAAAAGCATGATGACAAATGTACCTTGGACAGTCCAGAAAAACCAATTAAATGGTTCAAAGGAAAAAAAGACTCCATAAAGTAATATGCCCCCGAAGATAAATAAAACACTAGGAATGATAGGATAAATTAATCCCACAAATCCTACTAGAAACATTAGAGAAATGATAATCCAAAATACGATATCCAAAGTAAACGTCCTTTCAAAACAAGATTTCGTTAACTACTATACGTTTAATTGTGAATGTGGTTTCACTAAAATCTATTCAAGCAGTTTAAAAACTTGTTTTCCTTTTAAAAAACTCCTAGTAATATGGTTGTGTTATCACTGTCATGAGGATAAAATGAATACGCATGTGAATAAAAAATGATGGGTGTTGTATATGAATATATTCAAACAATTTTATTTAAGTTTATTCTCTCCAAAGGATATTGCAAAGTTCCGCTTCCAAGGAATTGGTAAAACAATTTTGTATGTTTTCTTTTTGACACTTATATCTTTACTTCCTTCTTTTATTTATTTCGGTAAAAGCATTTCAGAGGGCTTGGAATCCTCTTTATCCACACTACAATCAGACTTCCCTAACTTTGAAATCAAAGACGGAACTCTACATACTGACACAAATAAAACCATTGAGAATAGAAAAAATGATTTTACTTTGTTTTTAGATGGCACAGGTACCATGACTGAACAGGATGTAGCTAATCAGTCTAGCAACGGGTTTGCCTTACTTAAAACACAATTCGTAATGGTTGCACAAGGGTCCATACAAACTTACCCTTACTCAATGTTGGATACTCTTATCATTTCTAAAGATGATATAGAAAATTTTTTAATTTCAATGAAGAGTATGCTATTTATATTCCTTCCAGTGATTGGATTGACAACCTATGTATTTAACGTAGGTATTGAATTTATCGAAATTTCGTTTCTAGCTTTCATTGGACTCCTTTTTAAAAATTCAATGGGCAGGAATATTACTTATCGACATCTTTGGAGACTTGTCGCCTATAGTGTTACGTTACCGACAGTGTTCTTTACCGTAATGGCATTTCTCAAAACCAATGTCGTAGGTGGATTCATGTTGAATTGGTTTGTTACCTTTGTTATCCTGATTCTTTCCATCCGAGAAATACCTAAACCAAAACAACGTAATATTCAACAATAAGAAAAGCCGATTCAATGTTAATTCTATTGAATCGGCTTTTACTTATTTACCAAATTTAACGGTCTGTACAACCAGTGTATTTGAAAGTTCATTTAACTGGGTACCAATTAAGTGAGTTTCTTTCATTTCCTCTAGGTGTCCTTTTGAATTAACCAGCATTTGTTCAGCACTTGCACTTAATTGTTGAGATAAAGATACAAAACGTTCTGCCGAGCTTTCCATCATAGGTAAAGATTGATGAAGTGTGTTCAGTTTCATTTGAATATCCTTCATGCCTTTACTTGTTTCTTCAACTAATTGATTTACTGTTAAGAAGGAAGAATGACTACCTTCAATGGCAATTAAATTTTCATGCATAGAGTCTTTCACTTGTTGAAAATCAGATACAGCAGTACTAGTGATATTTTCCATTTTACCAATCGTGACACCTATTTCTTCTGCAGCTAGAGTAGATTGATCAGCTAGCTTTCTAACCTCCTCTGCCACTACTGAAAATCCTTTCCCTGCCTCTCCTGCTCTTGCAGCTTCTATCGTCGCATTTAGTGCTAATAGCTTTGTTTGTTCAGAAATACTTTGGATTAGCTTTACTACCGAAGAAATGGATAATGAATAGGATCTCATTCCTTCAATCGTTTCACTCATCCTATTTAAATCTTGTTCATATGTATTCATTCTATCTCTCATTATCTGCATTTTGATACTACCTTCATTAGATGAAGAGTTCATATCGTTCGCTTTTGTAAAAATTGTATCTACATCGTCAAATACATGTAATAGCATTTGTTTCATCGAATGAAAAGCGTCAATACTTTGTTCGGAACTAGCTGCTGTTTCAGCCGCTGCTTGTTTAACCAAATGGATTCCCTCTACCATTTCCTCATTTTTCGAAACGATACCTAGTGAAGAGGATTCTAAATGTTGTCCTTTACTTTTTAGTTCGTTGGAAATATCACTTATATTTTCTAGGAGAGATTTCATTTCTGCCATTAATGCTTGAAAACTTTTAACGAGTGAAATGACTTCAGAAGTATTTGCTTTTATATCTGTATTTACATCTAGATTACCATTCCTAACGATCCTCATTGTCTCCCTAAGCTGTATTAAAGGCTTCATTAAGTTGTGGATCATGATAAGAATAAATAATGTAACAAGCAAAACACTTCCAATAGCTACAAAAAAAATAAACCAAGACATTTGATGGATTGGAGATAAATAATCCTCCTGAGGTACAGCAATAATGTAAATCCCTTTTAATTCTTGAATGGATTGAAAGCTAAGAGTGTACATCTTCCCATTAATTACTTCATGAATGATTCCTTGTTTCTGTTTTATTATGTTCTCTTGTAGTTCATTAGAGAAATTAGGCGCACTTTTTTTACTAACATCAAAAGGATTTAAGCCTTTTTCGTTTAATACATAATACGAAGCATGTAAATTATCACGTACCATTTCCACATCTTGTCTTTTTACAACAGATTGAATTTTCTTCATAAATTTTTCTTCATCACCAACATACAACATCATCGTATTCTGAGACATCCCATAAAAAATAGCAACTTCCCTTTTCAATCTCTGCTCCATGAGCTCAGTCACACTATTTTTTGATTTAATAGTAGAAATTAAACCAATACTACCAACTGACACTATTAGCGAAATTACCACAATAACTAAGAGTTTGGTTTTCAAACTTAATATTTGACCATTCTTGCTGTCATTTTCACCTTTCCAAAGTCCCATCTTCCACACCCCTTCTTTATACCTATTATTATCAATCATGAATGTAAAGAGGATGTAAATAATGGGTTAAATTTCAATAAACTATACATTTTTCCATAGATGCCAAAAAATCGGCATATTGTTGGAAACCATTCATAGAATGGAGTATACAAGCTCAGGGGGATATTCTAATATGAAGAAATTTATTGGAACCATACTGTTTTTACTGGTCGTTTATGTTCTTTACTATGACCTCTCAATAGGTACTCTTCCCGCTGCTGCTCCAAAAACTTCTGAGGATTCTTCTAATAAAGTGAAACAGGAAGAGAAACAAGTTCGTCCAATAAAAGAAATGAATTATGTAGAGGTTACCGTAAAACCTGGAGATACTTTATTAAGCATCATTGAAAAACGCGAAGGAAAGCTGTCTCAATCAATTCCCAAAATCATAGATGATTTTATCTTGCTGAATAATGGACTAGCACCAGACCAAATACAAATGGGGAAAAAATATAAAATTCCAACCTATCAGGCTGCCAATGACTGATTAGAAAACTTGGATAGTACCACACCTAAGAGCAGGTGAAAGTCTTGTTGCACTCATACTTTCTTCATCAAATTGGTGACTACGTCGACTTACTTGATTGCTGCCAATTTATATATTTTGAAAGTACAAATTCCATTCTAATTCTTGTCATCAGAGTCAAAACACTGATACAATGATTTTCGTAGATATTAAGTAGCAAGCATTATTTCGACTATATTTAAATCTTACATGATCATAGATTTTTCAATCGTTCTTTTAAAGGAGAGAATACCACTTGAGTGAAATTATACATCGTACTAAAACCCGTCCTGTCAAAGTAGGGAATTTAACAATCGGCGGAAACAACGAATTAGTAATTCAAAGTATGACAACTACAAAAACACATGATGTTGAGGCTACAGTTGCCGAAATCCTTCGTTTAGAAGAGGCTGGATGTCAAGTCGTGCGTGTCGCATGTCCCGATGAAAGAGCAGCTAATGCTATTTCAGAAATAAAGAAACGAATCAATATTCCTCTTGTTGTCGATATCCATTTTGATTACAAACTTGCACTAAAAGCAATCGAAGGTGGAGCGGATAAAATTAGGATTAATCCTGGTAATATCGGAAGACGCGAAAAGGTAGAAGCTGTTGTAAATGCTGCTAAAGCAAAAGGAATTCCAATCCGTATTGGAGTTAACGCTGGTTCACTTGAGAAACGTATCATTGAAAAGTATGGGTACCCTACAGCTGATGGTATGGTTGAAAGTGCATTGCACCACATTAAAATCCTAGAGGACTTAGATTTCTACGATATCATTGTGTCTATGAAGGCATCAGATGTCAATCTTGCTATTGAAGCATACGAAAAAGCTGCCAAGGCATTTGATTATCCATTACACTTAGGAATCACAGAATCAGGCACATTGTTTGCTGGTACAGTAAAAAGTGCTGCCGGTCTAGGTGCGATACTAAGTAAAGGGATAGGAAACACACTTCGTATTTCACTAAGTGCTGATCCAGTAGAAGAAGTAAAGGTTGCACGTGAATTATTAAAATCTTTTGGACTTTCATCCAATGCAGCTACTTTGATTTCTTGTCCTACTTGCGGACGAATCGAAATTGATCTCATCAGTATTGCAAATGAGGTTGAGGAATATATTTCTACAATTAAGGCTCCAATTAAAGTTGCCGTTCTTGGTTGTGCTGTAAACGGTCCAGGTGAAGCAAGAGAAGCTGATATTGGAATCGCTGGCGCTAGAGGAGAAGGATTATTGTTCCGTAAGGGTGAAATTGTTCGTAAAGTGCCCGAAGCGGTAATGGTTGAGGAATTGAAAAAAGAAATTGACGCGATCGCGGAAGAATACTTTGCAAAAAAAGCAGCTGAAGAAAAAGCTGCTGCAATGGAAGAGTCTGCAGCGGTTACTGAATAAGAAAGAAAAAGAGGGTGGAGCTTATATCGTTTAATTTACGATATAAGGTCACCCTCTTTCTTTTTTAGAAAACCGTTAAGTTAAGATTTTCTAGAAAAACGGGAGTATGAAGATCCCTATTATGATGGAGAATGCTCCAATTCCAATTGCCCATGCACCTAATGTGACCGCTCCTCTTCTTTGTGCAAGAAATCCAAGTACAATTCCTGCAGCACCAAACAAAATTGGAAGCGTAAACAACGAAAGAATAGACAAGATTATCGCAGTGTAGCCAAAGCCTCTACCTGCTGACATTTCTTCACGCACTGCTTCTCTTCGGTCAACATCTCGACCAAAAATTGCAGGAGCAGTCAGTTCGGCAGCCGTTTCTTCTTCATAACGGCCAGACTCATAGATCTTTACATCGTCATCATCAGCTCTAGAACGATACAATTTGACCTTTTTGTCCTCCATTGCAAATCCCTCGCTTTCTTTTTTGGTGCATTATTATTGTTCCTTACTTCTATAAAAACGTACATGTTAAAGCTTGTATGAGTTGGAAAGTATTAAGTTAAATCAAATGTATTATGGTAAGATTAGAAGTGAAAATATAGAGGAGAGAATATCATGAAAAAACGATTTGGTATTGATATCGATGGGACTGTGACAAGACCTGATACTTTTATTCCCTTTTTGAACAAAGCATTCAATTTAACACTCACTTATGAAGATGTTACACAATATAGCTTTTTGCCATATGTTAAGCAGGATGAAAAAGATTTTGCAAAATGGTTCTTAGAAAATGAGCCTCATATTTATTCAAATTCTCTTTTGTCAGATGGCGCAAAGGATGTTCTTGATAGTTGGGTTAAGAAAATAGACCTCTATTTTATTTCTGCACGAAGATCACATCTCTTAGAACTTACGAAAGAATGGTTTCAATCCAATAGGCTGCACTTTGACCATTTAGAACTAATTGGCTCGCATGATAAAATAGCTACTGCCAAGAAATATAACGTAGATTTATTCTTCGAGGATAAACACGATAATGCTGTGACTATTTCAGAGGAATGCGGTATTCCTGTAATCTTATTCAATACCCCGTATAACCAAGAACCCGTACCGGAGAGGGTTATAAGGGTAAATAATTGGTCTGAAGCTGAACATTGGGTAAACAATTGGTTAAAGAATCAATCGATATAATCAAAAAAAAGCGGAATCCTAAAGGGAATCCGCTTTTTTTTGATTTACATTATTGTAAATTACACTCTGGGCACTTGCCATAAATCTCGAATTTATGGCCTGATACATCGTACCCTTGTAAATTTTCTTGAAGTTGACTCATTGGACAAGTATGAATCTCTTTCGTCTTTCCACAATCAAGACAAATGAAATGATGATGATGAGTATTATGCTTACAGGTAAAACGGAAATGTTTTTCTCCTGAAAGCTCTGTCATTTCACAGACACCGACTTCTACAAATAGAGATAAATTACGGTAAATTGTATCAAAGCTTAATCCTGGATAATCATCCTTCATAGCCTCTAATACATCCTTTGCCGTTAAATATTTATTACTTAATGAAAACAATTCAAGCATTTCTTCTCTTTTGCCAGTATGCTTATATCCTTTGTCTTTTAACAACTGCATTGCTTCTTGCACATTCATAAATGTATCAACCCTTTAAGCTAATTTGTAACGAATATTTTTATATAGGATAGAAAGAATCAATATTAGAACAGAAAGGATAACGATTGTGCCACCTGGCGCTAGATCTAGGTAATAAGATAAAATAAGTCCACCTATTACCGAAATTTCACCAAATAATATTGAAAATGAAATAGTTTGCTTAAAACCTTTTGCAATCCTAATACTAGCTGCAACTGGTAACGTCATAAGAGATGAAACAAGAAGTATTCCCACAATCCTCATTGATGCAGCAATGACTAGTGCAACCATGATAATAAAGATAAAATGAATTTTCTTCACTGGGATACCTGATGCCTTTGCATGATCTTCATCAAAAGAAAGTAAAAACAATTCTTTGTATAAAAGAACAATAAGAGCAATTACTAAGGTTGCAATACCAATAATTACAGCCAAATCCACTCTCGAAACCGCACTGACACTTCCAAAAAGATAACTGAATAAGTCGGTATTAAATCCATCAGCTAAGGATATAAAAATGACACCTATCCCAATACCTCCAGAAAGGATGATAGGAATCGCCAATTCTTGGTAATGTTTGTACACACTTCTTAGCCTTTCAATGAACAAGGAACCAATGACTGAAAAAGTCATTCCTAGATATAAAGGATTTATGCCAATAAAGGACGTAAACTTTTTTTCTAGCAATAGACTGAATGCAATCCCTGCTAAAGTTACATGGCTTAATGCATCCGCAATTAAAGATAATCTCCTTACAACTACGAAAACTCCTAATAATGGAGCTATGGCCCCTATAATAATACCTGTCAAAAAAGCATTTTGTAAAAACTCATAATGAAATAAGTCCAACAGCATGGGAATCCTCCCGTTAATCTATATAGTGATATTTTATATATTCTTTCGTGTTTCCATGGAAATGCATATGTTTGTTTAAACAAGCAACATGAGTCACCTTTTCAGATACTGACCCAATATCGTGAGTAACTAACAATAAGGTAATTCCTAGTGTATGGTTTAAATCTTCTAACATCGTATAAAACTGTTTTACATTCTGCGCGTCTACACCAACGGTAGGCTCATCTAGTATTAACAATTCTGGATCGCTTACAAGTGCCCTAGCAATAAAGACTCTTTGTTGTTGACCCCCAGAAAGCTCTCCGATATTACGGTTCCAAAATGAAATCATACCAACAGATTCTAAAGCATCTAGAATTTTTTCTTTATGCTGCTTTGTTTGAAATTTGAAAAGACCCAATTTTTTTGTCAATCCACTGGCTACTACTTCATAGACCGTTGCTGGAAAACCTGAATTAAATGAATTAGCCTTTTGAGATACATAACCAATTTTATCCCAATCCTTGAATTGCTTTATGTCCGTTTCAAATAAACGGATTTCTCCCTGCTGTATTTTTATAAGACCCAATAACAGCTTTAAAAGTGTAGACTTTCCTGATCCATTCGGGCCAACTATCCCAAGAAAGGACCCTTTATCCACTGTAAGATTTATATGTTCAAGCACAATATCACTTTCGTATTTATAAGAAAGATCCTTTACTTGAATGATTGAATTATTCAAAGGTATCACCTATTTTTTATAAAGTCTTGCTACAGAGGTATTAACCTCCTTCGCATTTCTAGTAATCATTACGATTTAACATTGTGTAGTATACTCCTTTTTATGAAAGGTGTAAAGAACCATACCATAAGAGTAAAGAACAATCCTAATAAGCCTTGCCTTCAATTGTTCTTCATTTACGGGCTGAAAAAGCTTATCTATGAATAACAAGAGAACAAATATATCAGGTGGAGAATACCATTGCCCGTAAAAGTTCATATTGGCTCGACTAACCCATAAGGAGGACGAAAAATTCCCACTGATAGAAGTCTTACTTTATAAAAAGTGGTTCATTCTAACTTATGTTTTTCATATGTTAGTTTGGAGGGGGGATTCGATGAAACTGTTTGAAACGATCATCAACATGAAGATAAATCGAATGAGTACCGATGAGTTACTAAGTATTGGCGGTCAATATGGAATTCAAATCTCTAGGCAACAAGGCAACCAAATTGTTCAATTGCTAAGAGGGAAAAACATAAATATATTTAACGAATCTGAACGAAATACACTTTTAGCACAGATTGCTCAAATTTGTAATCCGACAACCGCGAAGCAAGTTGAAAGTATTTTTAAACAATTGACAAACACGTGATATCTTTCAAAAAAGGAGACATCCAGTAGCTTTGATGGATGTCTCCTCTTTCAATAGTATTAATCTGCTCTAATGACATCAAGAAGATTCTCATTGAATGTTCTGTTACGAAGCATTTCTATTTCATGTTTGTAAGGTGGCTTTTTATCATTTTTGTCTTCTCCTACATAAGGAGTCTCAAGAATTTTAGGAACATGCATCAGTTGAGGATGGTGAACGATGTAATCCAATGCAGAAAAACCGATATGTCCAAAGCCTATGTTTTCGTGGCGGTCCTTCCTCATTCCGACTGCGTTCTTACTATCATTAATATGCAGAACCTTCAATCGGTCTATTCCGACAATCTTATCGAACTCGTTAAGCACACCATCAAAGTCTTCGACAATATTATAGCCTGCATCATGAATGTGACAAGTATCAAAACAAACGGAAAGTTTATCATTTAACGTGACACCATCCATAATCATTGCGATTTCTTCAAATGATTTTCCACATTCTGATCCTTTTCCAGCCATTGTTTCCAAAGCAATTTGGACGGTTTGATCGCTTGTTAGTACTTCATTCAAACCTTCTACAATCTTAGCTATACCCGCTTCTGTTCCAGCTCCAACATGAGCACCTGGGTGGAGGACAATTTGCTTTGCACCGATTGCTGCGGTCCTCTCGATTTCCATTCGAAGGAAGTTTACGCCTAATTCAAATGTATCTGGGTTTTGGGAATTGCCGATATTGATGATATATGGAGCATGGACTATGATTTCATCAATACCGTGTTTTTCCATATGGAGTCTTCCAGCTTCAATATTTAAATCCTCGATTTTTTTCCTTCTTGTATTTTGAGGGGCACCTGTATAAACCATGAATGTATTGGCACCATATGATACAGCTTCCTCACTAGCTGCTAACAGCATCTTTTTTCCACTCATTGATACGTGGGATCCGATTTTAAGCATCCTCATTCCCCCTCTTGCTACTCTATTTAATTATTTGTTCGTTCTTTTCTCTATTCTGCGTTGTTTTTTCTTCATTTCTTCAACTTCTCGTTGGTGTTTCTTTTTATATCCTGGTTTTACTTTTGTAGATTTTTGAACCATGGACTTGGCTTTCTTTTCTATCTCATTGGTTTGTTTTTTACGGTTTTTACGTTTATTACGGTCATCCGTTTCAATCCATTCACCGTTTTGTAAATCCAGGTTCTTGAATTCAATACCCATTTTTTCTAAACGGTTCAATGCGTCCTCATCAGTTTGTTCATAAATTGTGGCTGCAATCCCTGAATAACCTGCACGTGCAGTACGACCTGTTCTATGAACGTAGAAGTCAAGGTCAGAAGGGATTTCAAAATTGATGACATGGCTTACACCTTCAATATCGATTCCCCTTGCAGCTAAATCTGTTGCTACAATATATTGAAATTCAAGATTTGTTATCTGCTTCATCATTTTCTTTCGGTCACGTGGTGATAAATTTCCGTGAATCCGACCAACCCTCATACCCTTAGCCATCAATGCATCGGCTACCTGATCAGCCATTTTCTTCGTATTAGTGAAGATAATCGCTAAGTATGGATTATATTGGATAACCATATCGTGTAACAGTTGAATTTTATTACGATGACGTAAAGGTATTAAAACATGCTCAATTTTCTGTGCAGTGACTTGCTTAGGGTCGACATGAACATATTTAGGATTTTCCATGTATTTCTTTAAGAAAGGTTTTAACTTTTCAGGAATTGTGGCAGAGAAAACTAGCATTTGCAGATTTTCTTTCATTCTAACTGCAATCTTATCGACATCTTCGATAAAGCCCATATCGAGCATTAAGTCCGCTTCATCGATAACCAAAGTTCCTGCTGTAAACACTTGCAAAGCAGTATCTTCCATTAAATCTTTAATGCGACCTGGAGTACCAATCACTAGATGAGGCTGTTGCTTTAATTTATCAATCGTCCTTTGCTTATCTGTCCCACCCATATAACAACGTACATTTAGGGGAGTTTCTTCAGGAAAATGCGTAGCAAATTTTAGGGCCTCTTTATAGATTTGATTGGCGAGCTCCCGCGTTGGCGCAGTAATGATTGCCTGAACTTCATTTTTAGTTGGGTCAATATTCTGAAGGATTGGTAATAAATAAGAATGTGTCTTACCCGTCCCAGTCTGAGATTGTCCAATAATGCTTGTACCCTTTAGAGCTGCAGGAATGACTCTCTCCTGAACATCTGTCGGTTTTGTAAAGCCAATTTCATTTATGGCTTCAATAATATATGGATGAAATGAAAACCGTTCAAATTGATTCTGTTTCATAAAATGTTACACCTCTTAAATGATTAATTTATATAAAATGAGTTAAGTCCGCTCAGAAACTACTTTTCTTATCTTATCCTCTTTATCCTCTGAACTCAACCAAATATGCGATATTTCTATATTATTGAGTAAATAAGTCTTCTTACCTAAATATTCACATTCATCGGAATATTTAATCCTTATTTTCTAATCTATATATATTTTAGGTTTTTATCTCGTTTTTATTTATTTCGCATAGTCTATTATAAAGCGTACTAAAGTGTTTAGCGAGGAAGGAGGAATATTCTTATGCAATTCGGTTTCCAGAATGGACCTGCGAGACGATTTAGAATGCAACAAGCAGTAGGCCAACATAGAATCCCTAGAATGATGATGCAACAGCAGCAACCTTTTCATTCTTTTCAAAACCCTATGCCATTTCAAAATTTGAATCAACAAATGGTACAACAACATGCTTTTCCTTCTCAAAATCAAGGATTTCAAAATATGCAGTCTAATCAAGGCTTCCGTCAAAATAAACGTGGTGGCAAAGAAGGTGGATTACTGTCTCGAATTTTAGGTAAAAACAAGCAAAAAGCTGCAGCCAATATGCCACAAAACCTTTTTTCTATACCAACAGCAGCAGCAGGTGAAGCTACTAGAAGTGCAGCAGCATCTACAGCTGGGGGCGGTATCCTTCAAAGCCTCACAAATCCTGGCTCCCTCACGACGATGTTAACCAATACACAGAAAGTTCTTCAAGCAGTTGAAACGATTGGTCCAGTAGTATCTCAATATGGACCTTTAGTCAAGAACATCCCAGCAATGTGGAAAATCTATCAAGGATTAAAAGATTCAAACAATAATGATCCAGTTGCTGAAGAATTAAAGGAGACAAAAGAGGATTCTCATACGGTGGTTTCTGGAAAATCAGAAAAAGAGAGAGAATTCAAAGAAGTACGAAATGATGCTTCAGAACTTGTTGAATCTAAACAAACGAAATCCTCTCCAAATAGATTACGTGCAGGAGAATCAATACCTAAGCTATTCGTATAACAATTCCTTAGTAAAGTAAAACCAATCTTTGTAATATCCTAGCGGGTTTTATATAATGTTAGGTAGAATAAGAGTTTTAGTTGCTCTGCTTTTCTAAGGAGGATATAAATGAAAGTATTAAAAATTGCTCCTCGCGGTTACTGCTACGGCGTTGTAGACGCAATGGTTATTGCAAGAAACGCCGCTTTGGATAAAACATTACCACGTCCCATCTACATTCTGGGGATGATTGTTCATAATAAACATGTGACGGATGCATTTGAAGAAGAAGGCATTATTACATTGGATGGTTCAAATCGAAAAGAAATTCTTGAAAAAGTAACTGGTGGAACTGTCATATTTACAGCTCATGGGGTCTCACCTGAAGTCCGAGAATTAGCTAAGGAAAAAGGGTTAGTTACAATCGATGCGACTTGTCCAGATGTCACAGCTACACATGACCTGATCCGTCAAAAACAAAAAGAAGGTTATCATGTCATATACATCGGGAAAAAAGGGCATCCAGAACCTGAGGGGGCTGTAGGTGTGGCTCCAGAAATCGTCCATTTGGTGGAAAAGGTTGAAGATGTAGACTCTCTAACAATTCAAGCAGATAAACTTATTGTGACGAACCAAACGACTATGAGCCAGTGGGACGTCTCCCATATTATTGAAAAAGTGAAGGAAAAATATCCTCACACAGAAGTGCATAAAGAAATTTGTCTTGCAACACAGGTTCGTCAGGAAGCTGTAGCTGAACAAGCAGGAAGCGCAGACCTTCTTATTGTAGTAGGAGACCCAATGAGTAATAATTCCAACAGACTTGCACAAGTTTCTGAGGAAATTGCCGGTACGAAATCTTATAGAGTGGCAGATGTTTCTGAAATACAACTCGATTGGCTTGAAGGTGTCGAAACGGTTGCTGTAACAGCCGGAGCATCCACCCCAACCCCTATCACAAAAGAGGTTATTGCCTTTCTTGAGAATTATAATCCTGTAGATGAAATAACTTGGAAACGTGAGCGAAATGTTCCACTAAATAAAATTCTACCGAAAGTTAAAAATCCACAATCAGTACAATAATTTAAGCCTTTGATAATCAGGGGTTATGTTCAATTTAAGGTAAGTCTGGCCCAATTGGATTTTATAGGGTAGTTATCTCCCATGATGGTGTTCTAATCATCCATTAATACGGGATAAGATTAATAAAAATGGCCGGACCATTCGAAATGGGTCCGGCCATTTTGTTACATAAACTTAAAAGGATCCGTATTGATTTCAGAAACGATAAACTCTGTCTCAAAACCTTTTTGGTCTACTAGTTCCTTCATTTTCTTTACGACCCCTAATTTCATGACTTTTTCAATATTGTGTCCAGCATCAACAATATTCAGGCCGGCAGCCATTGCGTCATGTGCGACATGGTAATACAAATCGCCTGTGACATAAACATCTGCACCTTTAAACTTCGCTTGACTCCAATACTTATTGCCATCACCACCTACCACAGCTACTTTCTTGATTGGTGCATTAAAATCACCAACTACTCTAAGTCCTTCTAGCTGTAAACTTTGCTTCAAGTGTTCAGCAAACTGTTCTAAGCTCATTTCAGTTGGGAGATTTCCGATTCTACCTAACCCATATGCTTTACCCTTGTTTTCAATATTATATATATCAAAAGCAACTTCTTCATATGGATGTGCTTTAAACATTGCGTTTAGAATTTTTTTCTCCAAGGTCTTGGGATAGACAGTTTCGACTTTGATTTCCTCTACTACTTCTAGTTTGCCCTTTGAACCTATGTATGGATTTGTACCTTCACCTGGGAGGAAACGTCCATATCCTTCGGTTGAGAAAGAACAGTGACTATAATCTCCTATATAACCAGCTCCTGCATTTCCAAGTGCTTCCCTTACCGTATGTTCGGCTTCTTTCGGTACGAAGACTATAAGTTTTCTCAATGGTTCTTCATAGGTAGGAATCAGGATGCTCGAATCTTGTAAACCTATGGCCTCAGCCAACATGTCGTTTACCCCACCATCTGTTATATCTAGATTGGTATGTGCCGCATAAACGGAAATATCGTTTTTTATTAATTTTTCAACGAGTTGACCAGATGGCTGATCCGTCACAATATTCTTTAGTGGACGGTACATGATGGGATGGTGAGCAATAATTAGGTCTACTCCTTTTTTTATTGCTTCATCAACTACTTCATCTAGAACATCTAGAGCTACCATTACTTTATGAATAGGTTTATTTAATGTACCCAATTCAAGCCCAATCCTATCTCCTTCCATTGCAAGGTTTTTCGGTGCGAATTGCTCGAACAATTGTATGATTTCGTAACCATTTGGTTTTTTCTTCATTTCAACAGCTCCTCTACCATCGAAATTTTCATCTGCAATTCTTGTTTTTTCTGTTCGGCTTCCTTCGTCTCGCCAGATAGCTCCAGCTGTTTAAGGATTTGCAACCAATGTTTTTTCTCATGGTCCCATTTTTTCACAAAGGTATTGTTTTTTTCTTTTAACAAAAATGGTCCCATTAACAAAGCTGCTTCTTTATTTTCTTGGTAAGGAAGAGAAGGATTTCCTTTATCAGCAACTAAAATCTCATAAATCTTTCCATCTTCTTCAAGGATTTGTTCTTTGATTAGCTGCCATCCATTGTTCAGTAACCATTCTCTAATACTTATTGCATGAATGTTAGGCTGTAAAATGAGCCTTTCTGTCTTCTTTAGTTTGTCTTTTCCACGCTCTAAAATAGAGGAAATCAGGGTTCCTCCCATTCCTGCAATGGTAACTACTGTGGCTTCATCCGTCTGCAAAACGTCCAACCCGTCACCTTTTCTGACCTCAATTTTTTCCGTCAAGCCGGCAGATTGAACTTGATTGCGAGCAGATTGAAATGGACCTTCAACCACCTCTCCAGCGATTGCTCTAGATACTAACCCATTCAATACAGCATAGCATGGTAAATATGCATGATCTGATCCAATGTCTGCTAGAATGCTCTCTGATGGTATATAAGAAGCCACTGCTTCAAGTCGCTTTGATAACTTTTCAATATTCATATGTTTAGAACCTTCCTATCAGCATTATTTGTTTCTTAAGTATAAGGAATGTTTCTTTTCCGTTGCAAGTGGGTTACGTTAAACCCTATTCCTTTCCATGAAAAATGGACGGCTGATGCTTAGTTCAGCCGTCCATCTTATCATGTAGCATTATTTGAGTTCAGATAACCACTTTGCCATTTCATCTACTTGGCCTTCAGCCACTAGACCTCCTGGCATTCCTGATCCTTTACCATTAACCAGGATGTCTTTAATTTGGTCTGGAGTGTACCTTTCTCCAACTCCTTTTAATGCAGGACCTAAGCCACCTTGATATTGGTCACCATGGCAACCGATACAGCTAGCTTTGTAAGTATCCTCTGGAGAACCTGAAGCAACTTCTTCTGTCTTTTCTCCGCCTTCTTTTTCAGCAGCTTGTTCTTTTGCATTTTCAAGACCATTGATTGATAAAGCAAAAACCAAGCCGATACCAAAAACCATAATTAGTACGAATGGAATAATTGGATTGCGATTCATAGTAGTTTACCTCCCCTATGTATAAACCTGACTGTCAAAATAATTACAAGCAACTATTATTTTACTTGAAATTATTATTTTGGAAAAGACCTAAACGACAAGATATAATAGAAATTCGGAATTTAGACAAAAATAGGCCCTTCAAAAATAGATTACCTCTTTATTATTCTACAAAAACGCTAAATTATTGTCTAATTTTAAATTAATTTTCTTTAAAAAACGCCAGAATGCCTTCCTAAAAAATATAAAACCAAAATTCCTCCCAGAAGGCCAGCAATTTTAAAATAGGTTAATTTCAACCTCCAACCTAGGACGATCCAAGCAAAACAATGAAAAAGTAAGGAAAAATATAAAACCATAATTTGATTTAGGAAAAGGAATTCAGCCATTTTAACTGTAAATAATAGCAATAAGAAGGCAGAAGCAATTAATGGTACTTGATAGTTAAGAGACCTTTTTGAAAATAAATACGTAATGCCTAATAATAAAACAACAATCATTAAAATTATAATACCTTGAAAAGCATTATGGAAGGATGTAAACTCTGATATAAATATCCCTAGTATAGAAAGGAAAACGATTACAAAATATAGGGGAATCACTCCATTTGATTTTACTGGTGACAATAACTTTTGTTTATTCTCTTCTTTCCTTTCACTCTCATTACCTTCCGTATATAAAGCCAATAAGTAATCGCAATAATGCTCAGGAAGCAAGCGATTTTTCTTCCAATATAAAATTTCATTTACTACAATCTTCTTCCTCGTATCGTTCAATCCATCACTTCCTAAAAGAATAGGACGTTTCCTATATTAAATTCTCTAATTAATCGATTTCAAAATACTTTAGTTACGACTCTATCCATTTTTATATATTCTATATTAATATCGGTTAGAGAACTTAAGTTTTGACAAAAATTATCCATAAAAAAAGGGGGCTTAAAATCGTTCCTCAATTACGATTTTAGAGCCACCTTTTTGGGATCATTCTTTCTTATTCTAAGAAGTCTTTTAAACGTTTGCTGCGGCTTGGATGCCTTAATTTACGAAGGGCTTTAGCCTCGATTTGTCGGATACGTTCACGCGTTACACCGAAAACCTTCCCAACCTCTTCCAATGTTCTAGTACGACCATCATCTAAACCGAAACGTAAACGTAAAACATTTTCTTCACGATCAGTTAGCGTATCCAATACATCTTCTAATTGCTCTTTAAGAAGTTCGTAAGCAGCATGCTCAGAAGGAGAAGTCGCATCTTGATCTTCAATAAAATCACCTAAGTGAGAATCGTCTTCTTCACCAATCGGTGTTTCTAAAGATACAGGTTCTTGAGCGATTTTTAGGATTTCTCTAACTTTATCTGGCGTTAAATCCATATCTTCAGCTATCTCTTCTGGAGATGGCTCACGACCTAAATCCTGTAACAATTGTCTTTGTACTCGGATTAACTTATTGATTGTTTCTACCATATGAACTGGAATACGAATTGTACGTGCTTGATCGGCAATAGCGCGTGTGATCGCCTGTCTAATCCACCAAGTTGCGTACGTACTGAACTTGTATCCTTTACGATAATCAAATTTTTCTACCGCTTTAATCAAGCCCATGTTACCTTCTTGGATAAGATCTAAGAATAACATACCTCGACCCACATATCTCTTTGCAATACTTACGACAAGACGAAGGTTAGCTTCCGCTAGGCGGCGCTTAGCTTCTTCATCGCCTTCCTCAATACGCTTAGCCAATTGAATTTCCATTTCACCAGAAAGAAGATCGACACGACCAATTTCTTTCAAGTACATACGTACAGGATCATTAATTTTCACACCAGGAGGAACACTTAAGTCATTTAAATCAAATTCTTCTTCTTTAGATAGTTCTTGTATATTCGGATTTTCATCATCATCGGTTTCAGAAAGAACCTCTACACCTTGCTCACCCAAGTATTCAAGAAATTCATCTAATTGATCAGATTCAAGCTCAAAACTTGAAAGTCGGTCACTTACCTCATCATAAGTAAGTACCCCACGTTTTTTACCTTGCTCAAGTAATTGCTCTTTTACTTGGTCTATGCTTAATTCGTTATCAATGTCTTTGGAACGAGCTGATTTATCAGCCATTTGTTCCCCTCCTTCCAAACTTTCACCACATAACAGCCTATATAATAATTTATAATTTAAGAATTTCATTAGCGATTGAAGCGGCCTTGATATAGTCGCCTCTTTTGATCGCTTCATCTCTTTCCGCTTCTTTTTCTTTTATGATTAGCATCTTTTTATATTTCAAAACGGAATTTATATAATCAGTTAATTCTCGATCTGTTACCTCATCATTGACAGACATCATTTCTATTTCTGAAAGTATTCTACGTAAATCCACATCTAGAATGGTATTCATCAACAAACTTGCATCCGGCTCTTCATATTTCTCATAATAAGCATAGATGTAAGCAATAATGGCTTGATGTTCGTCTATATTAAGGTCTATCCCTTGAAGGAGATTCGAGATTTTAATGAATGTATCCTTATTTTGTAACATATGAGCTATCAATAGTCTCTCTGCCTTCATATAAGCCGGCTTTAACTTCTGCTCATATTGCAAAGGAATTTGTGCCTGAATATCAACTTTATTGGCAACTCCTACATTGCCTTTCTTTTTCTCAGAAAAGAATATTTTCTTCTGTTGCTGTAATAAAGCGTCTAAAGATAAAGTGAATTCGGAAGAAAGTTGTCGTAAGTAATGCTCACGTTCCACCTCATTCTTGATTTTCACAATTTCTTTTTGAACTTCTTGTATATATGAAAGACGATCGCCTTCATTGTTTAGGTTTTTACCCCTTCGTAAATATTTCATTTTAAATGCAATGAATGTTAGACTATTTCCAATTACTTCTTGTGCAAAACTTTGAGCACCGAATTTTTTTATATAGTCGTCAGGGTCTAAACCATCTGGCATTACCGCTATGCTAACATTCATGCCGGCTTCATAAATGGTTTTTGCGGCTTTATTTGCCGCCTCAATTCCGGCAGAATCCGAATCATAGCATATCAGAATTTCATTTGTATTTCTTTTTAATAGTCCAAGGTGGTCGTCTGTCAATGCAGTGCCCATAGTGGCTATTACATTTTCAACACCTGCCATTGAGGCAGTGATTGTATCAGCAAAACCTTCCATCAGGACAGCTTTTTCTTTCTTCCTGATATGGGACCTTGCCATGTGAAAATTATATAGGATGTTGCTTTTATGAAAGATTGGCGTTTCAGGACTATTTAAATATTTGGGATCATCATCCCCTAATGACCTTCCTGAAAAAGCAATCGTATTACCCTTAGCATCAAGAATTGGGAACATGATTCTATTTCTAAATCTGTCAAAGTATTTTCCTTCCCTCTCACTCTTAATGATCAGTCCGGATTCTTCCAACAAATCTTCATCAAATCCCCTTTTAGTAAGGAATTTATAAACGAAATCCCATGAACCTAGTGAGTACCCTAATTGGAATTTATAAATTGCTTCTTCTGTAAATCCTCTTTGAAGCAAATATTCCAATGCATGCTCACCCTCTTTTGTGTTTACTAACAAATGATGGTAAAATTTACGTAATAACTCATGTGCCTCTATCATCTTATGGAAAGGCGAGGAATCTATTTGAGTTGAATCAGATTGATTCAAAACGATATCCAATGGGACATTAGCTTTATCTGCAAGTTTTTTTGCCGCTTCAAGAAAGCTAAGCCCTTCAATATCCATGAGGAAAGTAAATATATTTCCTCCAGCTCCACATCCAAAACAATGAAATATCTGTTTTTCTGGCGCCACTGAAAATGACGGTGAGTTTTCACCGTGAAACGGACAAAGGCCGAAATAATTTCGCCCTTGTTTTTTGAGCTGAACGTATTCGCTAACCAAATCCACGATATCGACAGCATTACGAATTTGATTTAATTGTTCTTCTGATATACGTGTATTTGACATTGTATTTGACATATCATCACCAATCACTTATTTTGATGATACTTTCTAATTCAATAAAGCTTAAAGAATTCCTGCATGATTCGACAAGATTTTTAATAAGTTTTGAGAAAATACCTTTTTATCTTCACTTGTGAATGCTTTCGGACCTTTAGAGTGTTTACCACTTCGCCTATTTTTAGCTGATATATGCCTAAAGGCAAGCATGGACTGAATATTGAAATCATCGTATTCTATTCCCTTCGGGGAAAGCACATAAACCTTTTTTCCTAGTAAACCGGCTGCAAGGCCAATATCTGCTGTAATACAAATATCCAATGAATGTACATGGTTCATTATGTAAAGATCGGCTGCTTCCTTATCCCAGTCGACGTATACCCACCTTCCTTCGGTTGGTTCTTTCATACTGTTCTTTATTGAAGCTACAAATACCGTTTCAAGATTGTAAATCTTTGCACAATCATTAATTTCACTTTTCACAGGACATGCATCTGCATCAATGTAAATAACAGGCTTTCTCATCATACTCAATAATTCTCCATGATTCCTCATATTCCTTCTTTTCCGCTTGGAAGTTTAAGGAAACAAGAAATGTCGAATTTTTTTCACTACTCTTACTTGACTTTCTCACAGTTTATAGTTTATTCCTTAATTATCAAGTCTAAACCTAAATATTTTATTTTTATCACAATTTTTTATTATAGAACAAGTTATTTCAAATTGCTATATACTTTTTATAAAAAAACATAGAATAATGATATATTAAAAAACAATTGGAACAAACTGTAATAATTTATATCAACAAAAAAGCACCTAAGTGCTTCAGATTGTCGACAAAAGACATCGAGAGGCCTCCCTCTCGATGTCTTTTGTCATTTTTGGATAGGATTGCGGGTAAAATACG
>NZ_QBBX01000008.1:95115-191963 GCF_003073175.1 Peribacillus acanthi | reverse complement strand
TTTGACTTGCTCATAAAATGTCTTATTTAAAAGACTTAAATTTAAACGTTGACGTATTGTTTTGTTTAGTTTTCAAAGAGCAAAATCTTTCGTTTCGCTCGTAAGCGACTTTATTAATATAACACCCTTCGAAATAGATGTCAAATACTTTTTCAAAATAATTTTTTATCATTTTCAAAGTTGATGCTACTTGTCTTAGCGACATGAATTAATATATCATGATACAAATTCATTTGCAACCTAATTTGAGAACTTTTTTAATATATACTTGAACAAGTTACTCCAACTGTCTGACTTTGAAAAGTTCTATTTCATATACTATATCTGAGAATTCCTCCTGTTCATAGAATGATATGAATTGAAATTCTAGTTATAGTGTGTCCACATCATCCATTAAACAAAATAAACCCGGGGCAATCTACCCCAGGTTTATTTTTAAACTTTTCCGAATCAGTTATTGATATCATGCAAATACAATCAAGCCGGATTCTTAATCCTGCTATTTTGCCTATTAGCTATTAGTTTTGCTTTTCTTTCGTCCATTAAAAATATACTAATTCCTACTATTACAACTAATCCACCAACCATTTGAGTCCATATTAAACTTTCATCTAATAAGTAATATGCTAAGATTGCGGCTCCTACAGGTTCAAAGAGAATTGCCATTGAAATGGTAGTCGTGCTGAGCCACTTTAATGACCAATTGAATAGTGTGTGGCCTAAAAGTGTTGGAAAGATGGCAAGCAATATAAAACATAACCAGTCTCCAGCTGGATATGGACCAAGAGGTTCTTTCATAATAAGTACATAGACTAATAGTGAAAATGTACTTATGCCATAGACTAAAAAAGTATAAGTGACTAGAGATAGCCTTTGTCTCACATTTTGACCAAACAGTAAGTATGCGGTCACTAAGGCACACGCAATAAGAGCTAAGATATCTCCCCACAGTGCCATTCCACTTATTTTAAAATCGCCCCAGCTAATGATTATACTCCCTGCAATAGCAAGCACCCCACTAAAAATAGCCTTGCCTGTAATTTTTTCTTTAAAAAACAAATACACTCCTACAAAAGCAAATAAAGGTTGAAGTGTTACAAGTACTGTTGAACTTGCAACTGATGTGTAATTTAATGATTCAAACCAAAGAATAAAGTGAAGGGCTAAAAAAACACCAGAAATTGCAGTAAGTAGCCAATCTTTTTTCCGAATTAGTTTAAGTTCGTGCCTATACTTTAAAACAAATACAGGTAACATGAAAAGAACTGAAAAAAAGAGTCTGTAAAATGCAATGACTCCTGATGGTGCTGAAGCAAATTTCACCATAATTGCAGAAGTTGATACAGAAATCACACCAATAGCTAAAGCAATGTAAGGATTTATATTTGGTTCTTTCAATAGAATCAACCTCCTTTTTTATAACCATTAAGTAATGATACAAGGAGTAGAATTCAATTGCTATGGATAATTTGTATTTTGCTTAACTTCTTAATACACTAATTCTCAGCAAAGTGATAAAATACTTAAAAATCAACGAATCATATTAATCAAAGGCGGTGTTTGATTTGAACTGGGTAATGGATATTAATTTAGATCTACATATATTAATGAAACTCGGAATTTCCGCCGTTCTTGGATTAATAATTGGATTAGAGCGAGAAATAAAAAGAAAGCCTGTAGGATTGAAAACTAGTTTAGTTATTTCGATTGTCAGCTGTTTATTGACGATTGTCTCAATAGAGTCCGCTTATATATTCCCAGGTAGTGATGATGATGTGAATATTACGATGGATCCTCTGCGTCTCGCTGCACAGATAGTGTCTGGTATTGGTTTCTTAGGTGCTGGTGTAATATTACGTAGAGGAAATGATAGCATTTCTGGGTTAACTACCGCTGCCATGATATGGGGAGCTGCAGGAATTGGGATAGCAGTCGGGGCAGGGTTCTACGTTGAAGCCTTTGCAGGGGTCGTATTCTTGATGATTAGTGTGGAATTGATACCAATGATTGTTGGCTTAATTGGACCTAGGACATTAAGAGAAAAGGAAATCTTACTTCAACTAATGATTTCAGAAAAAGAAGATATTGCTGAAGTAATTGGCAAGATTAAAAATGAAAAAATATCAATAAAAAATATTAGAATCAAGGATTTGGAAGGCTCTCACTTTGTTCAAGTGAAAATTACAGTAGATCAACATAGAAAGACAACTGATGTTTATTATGCAGTATCAAAGATTCAAGGCATAACGTCAGTAGAAATTGAAACTCTTTAAATATTCGACCAAAAAGGATTGACAAGTGTAAATATTTCGATAAAATTTAACTTGTAATCTTTATCGGGGCATTAGCTCAGCTGGGAGAGCGCTACGCTGGCAGCGTAGAGGTCATCGGTTCGATCCCGTTATGCTCCATACTTCAATCCATTAAAAGGAGCGGTCCGAGATTAATAACTCGGACCGCTCCTTTTTCTAAATGGATAATTTGATGGTCATTTATTACTTGGAAAAGCAAATGAAAGTCCACTATTTTCACTCGGTGATAGCCAGCGTTCTGAAACCATTTTTGATTTCGTATAGAAATTTGCTTGATCTGGACCAAACATTTGCCCGTCACCAAATCTTGAGCCTTTAAAACCTGCAAAATTATGATAGCCTACTGGAATTGGAATTGGTACATTTACCCCGACCATTCCAACATCAATTTCAGTGGTGAATTTTCTAGCTGCTAGCCCATTATTTGTAAATACCGTAACCCCATTTCCTAATTCATGCTGATTAATTAATTTGATCGCATCCTCTAACGTATCTACACGAACAATATTTCGTACAGGACCGAAAACTTCTTGTTCATAAATTTCCATACCTGGTCTAACATGGTCAAGTAAAGTCGGTGCTAGGAAGAATCCCTTCTTTTTTTTGGTAACTTCTTTATTGCGTCCATCACAAACGATTGTGGCTCCTTCTTCTTCACTACGATCAATCGCTTTTAAGATACTTTCCTTCGCTCGTGGTGAAATTACTGGACCATAATCTGCACCTTCTGTATACGCACCTACTTTTAATCTATCAATCTTTTCTTTTAAAATTCCCACTAAACGATCAGCAGTTTCCTGACCCACAGGCATTAGTGTAGAAATTGCCATACAGCGTTGAGAGGCAGCTCCATATCCTGCACTGATGAAAGCATTCGCTACTTGTTCTAAATCCGCATCTGGCATAACTACCATATTATTTTTACCGCCGCCTAATGCAACAACACGTTTGCCATATTTAGCACTTGTTTCATAAATATATTGTGCTACAGGTGTTGACCCAACAAATGAAATGGCCTGTACAGCTGGGTTTTCGAGCAGTTCGTTTACCGCTTCTTTATCACCATTGATTACTGTCCAAATACCATCAGGGAGACCCGCTTCCTTCCATAATTCACTAATATATAAAGCTGTCATTGGGACGCGCTCCGAAGCTTTTAAAATAACAGCATTTCCAACAGCTACTGCCATACTTGTTTGTGCTAAAGGCACCATGAGTGGGAAATTAAATGGAGAGATTGCTGCTACAACACCCAGTGGATATTTTGCAGAGTACGCATTAATTTGCCCCCCTACATTAACTGAATATTCTCCTTTCATGAAATGAGGAGCATTAATAGCTAAGTCTACTGATTCTAAACCACGAGTAATTTCACCCATTGCATCTTCTTCTGTTTTTCCGCTTTCCGTGCAGATTAATTCGATAACTCTATCTTTATTTTTCGTTAGTAAATTTCGGAATTCCAATACAATTTCTGCACGTTTAGCTACTGATATATCACGCCATGCAGGGAAGGCGGCTTCAGCTTTTTTTATGGCATCTTTCACTTCCTCCGTAGAAGCTAATGGCACTTGGGCGATGACTTCGCCTGTTGCCGGATTGAACACCTCTGAGAAACGGCCACTCTTACCTGCAATTATTTTCCCATCAATAAAATGGGTAAGTTCTTTTACTTCGGTAATGTTTGTCATCTAATTGTTCTCCTTTCGATTATCAAGCTATTTTTCCACAATTTGAGATAGGATTCGATTGGTACTACATTAATTCTATTAATCTCAACAACGCTGCTGTTTCTAATGAATGCTATCAAAATTATAATAATTCAATGGCTTGTGTTAAACCTGCAAGAATAAAGTCTTTTTCCTCCATCGTAATATTTAATGGCGGAGATAGTGTTAATACATTGTTATAGCCAGCTACTGTTACACCGTTCTTCCCAATAATGAGTCGTTGTTCTTTACACTTAGCAATCACTTGGTTCACTTTATCAACAGGTAATGGAGTTTTGGTATTACGATCTTCTACAAGTTCAATGCCAATGAGCAATCCTACTCCTCGAATATCACCTACATGAGGGTGGTTTGAAATTTTTGCTCTTAGTTCAGAGACTAAAATTGCACCCATTTCTGAAGATTGTTCGAATAGGTTTTCACGCTCCATAATTTCTAGGTTTTTCAATGCCACTGCGCAGGCCGCTGGAGAGCCTCCAAATGTATTTACATGGCGAAAGAAGTCATAATTTCCGTTTTTAGTGAACTCTTCATATACTTCTCTCTTTACTGCGGTTGCAGAAAGTGGCATATATGCGCTCGTAAGTCCCTTTGCCATTGTAATAATGTCCGGTTTCACTCCGTAATGCTGGTGTCCGAAAGCTTTTCCTGTACGTCCGAAGCCGCAAATTACTTCATCTACAATTAATAGTGCACCGTGCTTCTCGCAAACCTCTTTTACACCCTTCAAATAATCATCTGGAGGCATTATTACACCTCCACCAGTAATAATCGGCTCTAATATCATCGCGGCAATGGTTTCTGAGTGTTCCCATGTCATGATTTCGTCCACTACCTTAACGGAAGGTAAGTCGCTGGCATCCTTAAATCCATCTTCATTGTAGCGATACTGATCTGGTGCTTTAACATGAATAAAACCTGGTGCTAATGGTTCATATTTGTATTTTCGTTCAGCCTGCCCTGTTGCGGCAAGCGCTCCCATTGAGTTTCCATGATAGGCGCGATATCGAGAAACGATTTTATATCGGGTTCCCTGGCCTTTTTGCTGGTGATACTGACGAGCGATTTTAAATGCTGTTTCATTTGCCTCCGATCCGCTATTAGAGAAAAACACCACATAATCCCCGTCCAATAATTCGCTAATTTTTTCGGCAAGTAAAATTGCTGAAGGATGACTGAGAGTTAATGGTGTATAGTTGTTATCAAGTAACTGGTCATAAGCTGCTTTTGCTATTTCTTCTCTTCCGTAGCCCACATTTACACACCACAAACCAGCCATGGCATCTAAATAACGATTACCATCAATATCTGTCAGCCAAGCTCCATTCGCTTTTTGAATAATGGTTGTTGCTTGTGGGTTATAAGGCTTCATTGCATGCCATACATACTTCTCATCTTTAGCAACTAAATTTTCAGCTATATGAACGTTTCCCATTTAAGCCACTCCTTTAGAAAATTGTTTCTCCTGACTTTATTGTGAAGTTTGTTGACACTATTATCATCAGACACAATGTAAAACGTTTACTAAATACTGTTTCACACATTGACAACTTATCTAGTAAAACTTCATTATCAACATTTGAGAAAAAGAAAGAAGACTGCTTTATATTTGCAGTCTTCAACGGATTCAAAATCTATAAACACATTCTAGTCCTCACTATTTGGTCCAAACCTTTTAGCTGCTTTGATGCGCGCACGCTCAGCTTCTACCTCACGATTACGGGGTTCAGCAATAGTTTGCAGATCATTCAATAAATTTCTAGTAACCATTGCAATCTCGTTGATTGCTTGATTAAATGCTTCTTCGTTAACTTTGGATGGCTTGTTATAGCCAGTTATCTTTCTAACATACTGTAAAGCTGCTGCATGAATCTCCTCATCGGTAGCAATTGGATCAAAATTAAACAATGTTCTAATGTTTCTGCACATACGATACTCCTCTTTGTTTTAATTAATGAAAGGAAGATTGCTTTATCATTTTCAATAAGGATTCTCTCAATCAGTAACTTGGAAATTATATTGTGTAGCGAGTAACATTAATTCAACCGCAAGACGTTTAGGCGGAAGCATATAATCCTTTCCTATTAGGTCCTCAATTTTTGCCAAGCGATGATATAAAGTTTGACGGACAATAAATAGCTTTTCTGCTGTCTCTTTTTTTAGACAATTACATTGTAGATAAACTTGTAGAGTTACAATTAATTGTCCATTATTTTTAGCATCATATTCATAGAGGGGCTGTAAATAGTTTTTTGCCAAATCCATAATTGCTTTATTTTTTTGCATTTGTAGAACTAATTGATGTAAGTAGAGATCTTCATAAAAATAAGAAAGCTGTAGAGCGTTATTGCGGATTAATAGTGTATCCTGAGCTGTTTCGAAACTTTGATGAATTAATTTATAATCCTTGAGGATCTGTCCTACAGCAGTTGTAACATTTAAATCTATATAATTATTATTCTTTCTAAAGTTCCTGATTTTCTCTATACAGTCTAAGATACGTAGTTTTATATCATATCCATATATATCTGCAATCACATAAACGAGCCTTTGTTTTTCTTCTAATAAAAATAAAACGAATCCTTTATTTTCAAAAATAGTCCTGGAGTATAATTTATAATAATTTAAATCAAATTGTTTTTTTGAATTCTTTATGTGATCGATTAATACAAAATAAGAGCAATTCAATAATTGATGAAAACTCTGTTCCTGCAAGAAGGAAGTTATAACAGAATCCTCCACTGTTCCATATACCCATGATTCCAATAATACTCGTGAGTGAATATTTTGTTTCTCTTCAATATATAGGCTACGTAACAAATATTGAGATAATGCAGTTACTGTTCTATCCAATACTAATAACTCAAATTCATTTATTGTGCGGTTCTCAGAGAAAATACATACTTCTCCATAGCTTTCCTCTAATATATTTACTTCACATTTAGCGAAATGCTTTCCTACCCCTATTTTTTCATATTCGCTTCTTAATTTCTTATATGTATGGTGTTTTTCATTTGGTATAAACATTGGTTGTTGGCCGTTGATGTTAAAAGCGACATTAACATTTAAATATTTATTTAGTCTCATTAAAATATGTTCATAATGAGTGATTTTCAAAGTTAATTTATTTATTTCTTGTGAATAATTTTCTAACCGTTTAATCATTTCATATTGTTGATTAATTAACATGCTATGTATTTCTTGAGTTATTTCTATAAATGGAACGATTTCGTTAAATACAATAATCGGTAAATTATACAGGTTAGCCAGCTCGATCACGTTATCTGGCACATATTGAATATGTTCACCTAATTCTATACATAATCCAGCAGCTTCTTTTTTTATCAATTGTTCAACAAATTCAAAGAGAGTCTTCTCTTTAGTTAGTTGAATTCCCGTAGTTAATATTAATTCGTTTCCTTTAATAAAAGTACCTATCTCTTTCGATTCTAGTATATGAACCCACTTAATCGTATTCAAAACCCCATCATGACCTGCGAGAATTTCCGCTTTTTGGAAATGGTTTTTATTAAATAAATCTTGAACCGTCAGAGAATAAGACATATTTTACCTCCCCTTTAAAAAAGGTTTAACAATACTTTATACAGAAAAATATAACATAATGTAAAACACCTAAGGGAACTACTTTACATTATGTTCATATCAATCTATTAAAAAGCTATGATATATTTTTTGTAACTTTCATATGGACAGGAGAGTGATCCAATGAATCAGACAACTTTAATTAATGGCGAAGTGAATACAGTGACTAATCATAACGACGTTCTTGAAGCATGTTTGATAGAAGAGAATAAAATTGAAGAGTAGTTACCACAGAAGAAAAACTAACACAATACAACCTCAACAAAAATCATTGATTTGTACGAAAGAACGGTTTAAACCGGTCTAAAAGATGCACAATGAACTAATTGAACCTCACTGTAAAATTCCCAGATATCTCGATTGTAGCGCTATTAGGTAAAAAGTGTTTACGTGAAAAAAGTATAAGCGAAAGACATTTAGGAATGGAGAGTGAAAGAAGTGAGAAAGTATTCCAAATTATTACTAATTATCCCTTTCATAGGACTATGTGTCCTACTACCATTAGCTAACCGTGTTGAGCCCTATATTTTAGGACTGCCGTTCTTACTATTTTGGGTTGCTTTATGGATGATATTATCATCTGTCACTCTACTAATCGTATATAAATTAGATCCTGAAAATGAGGGGAGTGAAACGGTATGAACATTGCCTTAGTAATAATCTTTTTCACTGCTGCTCTTGCTTTATACTTAGGGATACGTGCAACCCGCGGAAAAGAAATGAATGTAAATGAGTTCGCTGTTGGAAATAAAGGCTTCGGGACACTATTCATATTTTTATTAATTGCAGGTGAAGTTTATACAACCTTTACCTTTTTAGGAGGTAGTGGATGGGCCTATTCAAATGGTGCTGCTGCGTACTACGTTCCAGCCTATATTTGCTTGGCTTATGTCCTTTCCTATTGGATAATCCCTAAAATTTGGCGTTTTGCGAATAAGCATAACGTTATTTCACAGCCTCAATACTTTATGAAAAATTATGACAGTAAAGCTTTGGGTGTCGTTGTGGCTTTCATCGGATTATTAGCACTTGTACCATATATTGTAATCCAATTAAAAGGATTAGGGATTATTGTTTCCGAAGCTTCTTATGGAGCTATATCACCATTAATGGCTTCAACCATTGGGGCAGCTATTGTTACGATATATGTTACTATCTCGGGTATTCATGGATCTGCTTGGAATGCCGTATTAAAGGATATCATGATTCTTTTTGTAATTGTATTTTTAGGTGTCTATATCCCTTATCACTACTTTGGCGGCATCCAGCCTTTATTCGAAGCTGTTCAAAACGTCAAACCAGAAGCATTAACCTTCGCATCAGAAGGCTATAGTATGTCATGGTTTATTTCTACAATTGTTTTAAATGCCTTTGGTTTTTACCTCTTACCTCAATCTTTTAGTGTAGTACTTTCAGCTAAAAGTGAACGAGCATTAAAAAAGAATGCAATCACATTACCCCTTTATACGATTTTAATTTTATTTGCTTTCTTCATCGGGTTTGCAGCGATTATTCAAGTACCTGGTTTACAAGGTCCACAAGGTGACCTTTCGTTATTGCGACTTACGATGCAAACATTCGATCCATGGTTCGTAGGGATTGTTGGAGGTGCTGGCATATTAACCGCATTAGTACCCGTATCCGTTATGGTAATGTCCGGAGCAGTGGGCTTAATGACAGGCTTTTATAGAGTAATCAAACCAAACTCAAGCGATCATCAGCAGCTGACAGTATCTAAATTATTTGTTTTATTGATTATTTTAGTAGCATATATTTTCACTATCACGGGTGGAAATGCATTAGCTATTTTAAATATTATGTCTTATGGTTTAATCACTCAATTGGTACCAGCGATGATCTTCGGTTTCTTTAATACGAAGTTTATGAATAAGTACGGTGCTATTGCAGGTATTTTAACAGGGGTTTCCATTGTATTATTCAACGCAGTTACTAAATTTAAATTAGTCAATATTTTCCCTAATATCCCAAGTGTCATTAATGATATCAACATTGGATTTGTAGCAATTGGAATTAATATTTTCATTGGGGTGACAGTAAGCTTACTATCGAACCTGTTAGTTAAAAAAGAGTTTACGAGAATAGCAGAAGAAGTTGTCAAATAATTAAGGGGGACTACAGATGATAAAGTGTAATGCTAACCGCCTTCAAAAATTAGTTGAGTTATTTAGTGAGTACGGAAAAACGGAAAACAATGGTGTAACTAGACTTTCATTATCTGCTGAAGATATTGCAGCACGAAAGAAATTCCAAGAACTATGCGAAGAACTGGAAATGACAGTAGTTTATGACGATATGGGCAACATGTACGCAACATTACCTGGAAAACAAAACTTGCCACCTATCGTAGTAGGCTCTCATTTAGACTCTGTTATTAAAGGTGGTCGATTTGATGGTGTGTTAGGAGTTCTCACTGCTTTAGAAACTGTCTATTCAATAAAAGATGCAAATATCGAGTTGGACTATCCAATCACGATTGTTAATTTCACAAATGAAGAAGGGGCTCGTTTTGAACCATCTCTAATGTCTTCAGGTGTTTTATCCGGTAAATTTGAAAAAACAAAGATGCTTGCTTCAACAGATAAAAACGGAATTACATTTGCTGAAGCATTAAGTGAAAGCGGGTTTGAAGGTCCGGTAACAAATCGTATACAAGAAGCAACCGCCTATATTGAATTACATATTGAACAAGGGCCTGTTCTGGAACGGAAAAACTTAGAAATCGGTGTTGTAGAAGGTGTATTAGGAATGGTTTGCTATGAAATCTCCGTTTTTGGAGAATCCAATCATGCAGGTACAACGCCAATTAGCATGCGCAAAGATCCAATGTTCACAGTTGCCAATATGATTGCAGACATGCAGCAGCAACTACAGAGATTGGATTCCGAACTTGTCTACACAATTGGACGTATAAATGCTTATCCAAATATTCACACAGTCATTCCCTCTCAAGTAACCTTTACTTTAGAGGCCCGACATCAAGATCCTGGGGTCATCGCAGAAGTAACAACAATGGTAGAAAACCTGCCAGTATTGCAAAACGACTGTTCAATTAAATCAACACGATTATGGGATCGAGATACAGTTCATTTCGATGAGGAAGTAGTAGGTGCAGTAGAATATTCTTGCAAAGAATTAGGATATAAAGAACATCGAATGTTTAGCGGAGCTGGACATGATGCTCAATTCATCGCTTCTTTTATCCCTTCGGCTATGATATTTGTACCGAGTGTAAATGGATACAGTCATCGTGAAGATGAATTAACTTCCTATGAAGACTGTGCAAAAGGGGCTAACGTTTTACTTAATGCCGTATTAAAATTATGTCGCGAGAGAGTGAAGAAATAAGGTTTATCCTATCAACTTAAGATAACAAAGGGTTAGTAAAACAACAATTTGAAGTTAGTTGTTTCGATACTCTAAAATGTTTAAAAACGAGGTCCCAAAGAATAAATTGGGACCTCGTTTTTAAATTTCAATAATAACAGGAAGAATCATCGGCTTTCTCTTCGTTTGAGCAAATAAATATTGCCCAACCACTTTTTTAATATTTTGTTTCATGACTTTCCACTGTCTGATATTTGCTTCCTGTAAGTCGGTAGCAGTATTTTTCACTAGACGGTTAACTTCTTTAAGCAACTCATCGGAATTCCTTGCATACACAAATCCACGGGAGATTGTATCAGGTCCAGACACTATTTTTCGATCGTGTTTATTGATAGTGAGAACAATGACTAGCATTCCATCTTCAGAGAGCTGTTTTCGATCTCGGAGCACCATGTCTCCCACGTCACCAACACCCATTCCGTCAACATAGGTATCGCCCGCTGGTACTTTCCTTGTTTGCCGGGCAATAGAGCTTTCCACATCTACTACATCACCATTTTCAATAATGAATGTATTTCCTTTTTCCACTCCAACAGATTCAGCAAGTGTTCGATGGTGGTGTAGCATTCTATATTCGCCGTGGATTGGAATAAAATAAGTCGGTTTCATGAGGGTCAGCATCAGCTTTAAGTCTTCTTGATAGCCATGGCCCGATACATGCATTCCTGTAGTACTTCCAGAACCATAAATGACCTTTGCCCCCAACTGGAATAAGTTATCAATGATTCGCGAAACATCACGTTCATTCCCTGGAATGGGTGATGCTGCTAAAATGACAGTGTCATCTGGAAAAATAGAAACATCTCGATAGTTTCCGGTCGAGAGGCGGGCAAGAGCTGCCATTGGCTCACCTTGACTTCCTGTACATAAAATAGCTACCTTTTCCGGATCCAAATTGTAGGCTTCATGCGCTTCAATTAACATTCCTTCAGGAACTTTTAAATATCCACGCTCTATCGCCACTGAAACAACATTCACCATACTTCTTCCAAGTAATGCGAGCTTACGATTTGTTTTAATTGCAGCATCAACTACTTGTTGCACGCGATTGACGTTAGAAGCAAAGGTAGAAACGATGACTTTGCCTGTAGCTCTCATAAAGGCTTCATCCATATGGCTACTCACCATTAGTTCAGTCGGTGATAATCCAGAACGCTCCGCATTTGTACTCTCAGATAATAAAACTAACACCCCTTGCCGACCGATTTCCGCCATTTTATGAATATCAGAATATTGATCATTTACAGGAGTTAAATCAAATTTGAAGTCTCCTGTATGAACGACATTCCCTTCAGGTGTATGGAACACAATCCCAAGACAATCGGGGATACTATGACTTGTCCTAAAAAAGGAAACCTTCACTTCTCCCAACTCAAGGAGTGATTCCGAGTCAATCTGAATTAGCTTCGTATCGCCTTTAATCCGATGTTCTTCAAGTTTTAGTTCAATCAATCCTAATGTAAAACGAGTCGCATAAACCGGAATATTTATTTTCTTCAAAAGATACGGGATTCCACCTATATGATCTTCATGACCATGTGTGACAATCAGCCCCCGAATCTTATCTCTATTTTCTTCTAGGTATGTAATATCAGGGATAATTAAATCAATACCTAACAAACTCTCGTCAGGAAACTTTCCGCCACAGTCAATGATAAAAATATCATTGGAGTATTGAACAACATACATGTTTTTACCAATTTCATTTACCCCGCCTAAAGCGAAAACGGAAAGGATTTTTTCATTACTACTCAAGACTTATTTCCTCCTTACTCCAATTAAATATGTTTAGCATTCCCATATGGCATCCTTTTCAATAAGCAGATCGATGAAAAATTTGGAGAGTATAATATATAGTAGGAATAGAATCATTACCATAAAAAAACACCAGTAAACTGACATCTTCTCAGCTCACTAGTGTCTTATTCTTATAAGATTAAACTCTTTAACAAAAAATATTACTTCTCTGAACTAAAGGCATTCATTTTCTACGGTAGAAATTAATTCTTTCAATAGATTTACTGATGAATCTAATGAGAGTGAATAGTATCTTTGGGTTCCTTTTTGTTCAACGTGAATCAGTCCGCATTCTCTAAGCAATTTTAAGTGATGGGAGATTGCAGGACGTGATAGTTTTGACCGCTCCGTGATTTCATTTACTGTTAACGCATCATGTTGCGCCAATAATAAAATGATATCTTGTCTATGTGGGTCACTAAGATTTTGAAAAACTGGAATACAGGAACGAAAAACTTCAATTGCTTTATTGCTCATCTATTATCACCTTTCTAAAGCTCGACCAATTCATATGAAATAATCATATTATATAGTCAATCCCACGTAAATCCTTTTGGCCAATGTCTCAATAGCCTATATGTTATCAGAACGATGAATGAAAAATCCTTGCTCGTTTTGTAGTGCCCTTTTATACATTCCCTCCGCCACTCTTTTTCCTTCTATTGGCTTATACTTTCTTATCGGCCCGACAAATAAAGATGGTAAGCGTGTACCAATTGCTTCAGCTATTTTTTCCCCTTGCCTGAATTCTGTCCGATCACCCAATAGCAATGAAGGTTGAAAGATATGGACATTGGGGAGGTCTAACTTCTTCAAATCTCTCTCTACGTTCCCTTTTACTCTATTATAGAAAAACATGGAATCAGGATCAGCCCCCAGTGCAGTAATGGTGAAAAAATTACCTCCTGAATACCTTTTGGTCATACGAGCCGCATTCATTGTGTATTCATAGTCGACTTTTTGAAAGTTTTCTTTTGATTTTGCTTTTTTGATAGTCGTTCCAAGACAACTATATACATCATCGACTTCAAAGGCATGTTCATAATTATCAAGTCGATCGAAATCCGCAACAATCTGTGTGAGCTTATCATGATGATAAGAAAGTTCACGTCTGACTAGAATCGATACATGACTATATTCTGGTGATTCTAATAAAATTTTGACCAACTCCGAACCAATAAGCCCTGAAGCCCCTAATACAAGTGCCGTTCTCTGCTTCATGTACTTCCCCCTTCCATTATTCAATCTTTTTTGGCTACCGATTTAGCAATTTTGGCTGCAAAACTCCTTGGAAGAAATTTCGCTGCGATTGTCCCAATTCTATTTAATCCGCCGGGAATGATTACTCGTCTTCCAGCCATCAATGCTTCATATCCTTGTCTTGCCACAACATCAGATGGCATGGCACTCTTGAACATCTTCGTACCTTCAACATTTGCCACCGCTCCAAAATTTGTTTTCGTTGGACCTGGACACAATGTGGTAACCGTTATGGAAGTATTCGATAGCTCCTCCACTAGAGCTTCAGAAAATGATAACACATATGCTTTTGTCGCATAATAGACAGCCATCAATGGACCTGGCTGAAATGCGGCAGTGCTCGCTACATTTAATATTTTCCCTGTATTTCTTTTTTTCATTTGAGCAAGTACGTAATAAGTCAATTCAGTTAAAGCAGATACATTTAACTGGATCATATTTAATTGTTGTTTAATATCTAACTCGTTGAAATCACCCATTAGACCGAACCCAGCATTGTTTACTAGGACATCAATTTCAATTCCAAGATTTTGGATTTCCTCAAACACCTCTTTTGATGCGTTAGGAATGCTCAAATCTTTCGTTATAAAAGATACCTTAATATCGGAAAAAGTCCTTTGAATTTCCTCCATCTTTTGTTGATTTCTTGCTACAAGGACCAGATTGTATCCTTCTTTAGCGAATAATTGAACAAAATCATATCCCAATCCACTTGTTGCACCCGTGATCAAAGCTGTCTTTGCCAATGTTCATTCCTCCATTAATATGTTTAAGTTTTTAAACGTTTAATCCTTAAAACATATGGTAGTGTATATCCAACTTTTTGTCAACGGATAATACACGAGTTCCATGGACTTAACATCTTAAGAAGGATCAGTATTAATGGACAAATGTCTTTTTTCATTATCACAGCGTTAAATACCCAAGCACCAAATTTGTCCACCAATATAATAAGACTAGTAACTAAGAAGAAATTTGAAGTTTATATTAGATAAACCTCTACTGAAAAAATGGACATCCCCCTACTTTGTCCCATAAGGAAAAGGACATGTCTAGAATGGGCAGTAGGTAAAAGTAACAATGTGAAACTGTTTATGTTTCCTTAATTATTTTCATCAAGTATGTAATGAAATGAGGTGTAGCCAGACAATGAGAATTTTAGTCACCGGTGCAGCCGGCTTTATCGGTTCGCATCTATGTGAACAACTATTAGTGGACCCGAATAATGAAGTGATTGGAGTAGACACATTTATCGGTCCGACTCCCCTTAAGCTTAAACAAATCAATCTTGTATCTTTGCAGGTTCATCCAAGGTTTAAATTGTATTCCATTGATTTATTGTCCGCTGATTTAGAGAAATTGGTCGAAAATGTGGATATTATTTATCACTTAGCTGCTATCCCTGGTGTTCGTGCTAGCTGGGGTAAAGACTTTGATCCTTATGTAACCAACAATATTTTCGTTACACAACGTCTTTTGGAGACAATCAAAAATAAACCAATCCAAAAATTCATCTTTGCATCAACATCCTCCGTTTACGGAGAGAAAAATGGCAAAGTTACAGAAGATGCAACTCTTACCCCGCTTTCTCCTTATGGAATTACCAAATTAACAGGTGAGCATTTATGCAATGTTTATCAGAAGAGCTATAACATTCCGCTAATTAAAGTGAGATTTTTTACGGTATATGGACCAAGACAAAGGCCAGATATGGCTTTCCACCGTTTTATTAAACAAATTCTTAATGATGAACCAATTTCTATTTTTGGTGATGGTACACAAACAAGGGATTTTACTTTTATTAGTGATTGCATCCAGGCTACGTCAGCGATTATGACAAAGGAGCATGTGGTGGGACAAACCATCAATATAGGGGGAAAAGAAAGGGCTTCCGTTAACGAGGTGGTTCTAATGATTGAGGAATTAACAGGAAAAAAAGCTAGTATCGAATATACCCCTAAATTAAATGGAGAACCCAAACACACTTGGGCTGACATTTCCCTTGCTAAAAATCTACTAGATTATGACCCAAAAATTTCCTTAAGAGAGGGCCTTGCTAGAGAAATTGAATACATCCGTCAAGTTTACTCCCTTTGATTAAGCCTCTGTTTAAACAATATTAACTTTCAACATCCATTCCTTCAAAGTTTTTAGTAAATCGCTGTGTGTATCTAATCCATAAAACATCTAATTTTTATGGTTTGGAAAAAAATATCAAAAGCTCAAATAATAGTAAAAAGGAGCATGGTAATGGGAAACAAGAAAGAGAAGAAAGAGAAGAAAGAGAAGAAAAAAACCAAAAAAAATAAAAAGGAGAAGTATACTTCCCGAAGAGTAAAGAGTAATTCGCCTTCAGTTTTGCATTTAAATTTAAGAGTCGATCCCACACAGTATATATCTCAAATTCGAGAAATCCCTGGTTATGATTATATTCATTTAGTACGTAAACCAAAGTATATGGTAGATTTATCTCTTTTAAATGAAAAGGTTCACTATCTTAATGAAATCTTCTCGCCAAATGATTATATAAAAGAAAATAATATCTCCCTCTTACATGCCCATCATGGTCAATTAGGTATATTATTACTCCCTTTTAAGGAAAAGACCGATCTTCCTTTGGTCACTAGTATTAGGGGAAGAGATGCCACACTTGCCGATCAGCATTTCACTTACTTAGATAATATGAAATTGCTATTTGAGCAATGTGACCAGTTATTTCCGGTCTGTCAATATCTAGCTGACAGGATGATAGCATGGGGATGTCCTCCAGAAAAAATAAGAGTTTTATATGGTGGGGTTGACCTAAACAAGTACATGTACAGAGCACCTCAAATAGAGTCTACCTCCCAAAACATCCTATCTGTTGGAAGATTAGTAGAAAAGAAGGGACACCATGTTCTAATGAAAGCGTTCCATAAGATCAAGGATAACTTCCCAAATGCAACATTAACTGTAATTGGAAGCGGAAAGCTTGAAGAGGAAATTAAATCACTATCTGAAGAGTTAAATTTAGGTGATTCTTTTAAACTATTAAATCATCTTCCAAAAGAAGAGGTATATCAATATATGTATAATGCAGATTTATTCTGTGCAGCAAGCTTAACTGCAGCTAATGGTGACTTAGAAGGAATCCCTAATACCCTAAAAGAAGCAATGGCTACTGGGGTACCGGTTATTTCAACCAACCATGCCGGAATACCTGAGTTAGTTACAAATAAAGTGAATGGTGTATTAGTTGAGGAAAATAACGAGGATGAACTAGCTCATGCACTTGAATTTATGTTGAACAATAGGAACCTTTGGGAATCGTATTCATTAGAAGCACGTAAAAAGGTTGAAGAAAGCTTCGATTTAATTCAGCAGCTACAATTACAAGCTAGTTATTATGATGAGCTGTTAGGAGGCCAAAAATGAGCGATTTTAAATCTATCGTAGTCACCAAAGGACTAAAATTTTTAGAAATCACTAACCCTACCCACTATCCATTGATTGGCAAAGGGTCTCAAGGTGCAGTATTCAAACTTTCAGAAGAAAGATGCGTCAAAATCTATGCAGATCCTGTACAAGCAAAAATGGAAGTTGAAGCACTTAAAGCAGGTAAAAAATTACACTTCATGCCTAAAATATATGAATCTGGAGAAAATTATATCGTGATGGATTATTTTAATGGTCCAAATTTGAGAGACTTCCTTCTCGACTGCATGTATATGCCTGAAGACATTACTATCAAACTGTTAGATGTATTAACGGAATTAAAGAAAGCTAAGTATACTATGTTAGATGCCCCCCTTCGACATATCATTATCGTCAACAATGAACTAAAAGTAGTCGACCATGTAAATGCCTTTAAGAGAATGCACTCAGTCCCTATAAAATTATTAAGAGATTTACAGTTACTACTTTTAAAAGATTCTTTCTTATTACAGGTAAGTAAACTAGCGCCGAACACTTTCAAAGAATGGGACAAATATTTAAGTCAACAAAAATTGGATTATAAAAATTTAATGGTGACCTCCGGCGGTAAAGGTAGTGGGGTAAAAGCTGATAGTTCAATCTCACATCGTCTCATTGGTAAAGGACATCAAGGTGCAGTTTATAGACTAACAGAAGAACGATGCGTGAAAATCTACGGAAAAGCAGAACATGCAACTCAAGAAAAAGAAGTCCTCTTAGCTTCTCAAAAGCTATCATTTATCCCAAAAGTTTATAAAACAGGAAACAATTATATAGAAATGGAATATCTAGCGGGCCCAGATTTAAACACGTATCTAAAAAAACAAAGAAAACTACCAGAAGAAATTTCATTTCAATTGTTCACTATCTTAACAGGAATGGAAAAGAACGGGTTCAAACAAATTGATGCACCGCTTCGTCACATTATCATTACTAATGATGGGTTTAAACTATTGGATCATGTATATTCATTTACCCGCGTACAAGGAAAACCCCTCGAATTATTTGATGACCTCCAGCAATTAAACTTTTTAGATTCTTTCCTTGACTATATAAAGGAAACAGATCCTAAAGCTTATGAAAGATGGCTTCCTGATAGCACGACCACAATAAGCTAAAAATCACCCAGCCCAAAAGAGAAATTAAAGATTTTGTTCAACAAAGAGCCTCCACGCCTATGGGGGCTCTTTGTTTCTTTTTCTAATGTCCTAAAACTTTATCTTATATGAAACCCAGAGAATGTGCCTTATATAGACAGGAGCCCTTACCAATTCAACCACACTTGAATTTACTATATGAGGAACAAATGTGGGTGAGAATTGGTTGGATATAGTCAGGCATGGTCTATCAAGGTAAAAAAAATCTTCTCACTTCAATTTGTTAGCACTTCAATTACGATAATGGACTCACTTAATTTATCGAAAGAAAGGACGGAAACCATGGATTTAAAAAACCTGAAGGACTTGGTTAAAGATATAGAGGTAAAAAACATGATCAATGCTGACGTAGAGGTAGTCAATAATTCTCCCCTTACGATGATGGGTAAAGGGCGCCAAGGAGCAGTCTTCTTATTATCTGACACGATTTGCGTAAAGGTATTTGGTAATGAGGAGGATTGTGAGCGTGAATATGTAGCCCTATCCATGGGTCAGCATACCGATCTATTCCCAAAAGTATTCGACAAAGGAACTCTTCACATAGCGATGGAAATCATTCAAGGTGTGGATTTGCGTGAGTATTTGCAATCACAACCGCTATCACCTGAACTTATGGATAAATTGATTGCTATGTTAATTACATTCAAGGAAATCGGTTACGAAAGAATCGATCATCATAAACGCCAGATTTATTTACAACCTGATGGCAGCCTTAAGGTAATTGATGTCGCTAGGACGATTTGGCGTGATCGCGTCTATCCTTATCCGCGAAAACTATTAACCTCTTTAGGAGAAGAAAACAAAGAAGTTTTCCTATCGTATGTACAATCCTATGCTCCTGAATTGCATCAAGAATGGCTACATTATATTGAAATGGAACAACTCTCCCGTACTATTTATCAATTATTGCTTAATAACCCCTCTGACAAAAAAGCTTCGAAAAAAGCCATTAAAGCTCTGCTTACAACCATTGACGAACAAACATATGCACATCAGCTAGAAAGCTTACTACACAAAGTTTATAAAGAGGAATGGGTCAAAGCGATGCTTGCAAGAGGAGTGGATCCAGACGAAGTGATGGAAAAGATTGATAAGTATTTGGAAGGCAAAAATATTTCCTTCAGTAACGGGAAATTTTCTAAAAAAGACAATAAACACTATGGTAAAGGAAAAGGTCTCACGGGCGGTTTTGGTGGAGGCTATTATTGAACTAAGATTGAGGTGGATCCAACATGAAAGTACTTGTTATTTGGCGCCTACTCACTGTTGGTGGAGTGAATGCAGGTTGGAGAAATCGTTCTATATACTTTAAAAAACATGGAATAGATACAGAATTCCTGTACACCACTGATCATGGCGGGCTACACATTATGCAAGGTGTAGCTCCAGTATATTTAACAAAGGATGATAAAGAAATCATTAAAATCATTAAAAAGAACAAGTATGACGCTATCATAGTTGTTGATACCGGTGCTGCATATAAATGGATTCGTAAAGCAAAGTTTAAAGGTCCAGTAATCGTTGAAGCACGTACCCCTGAGTTATTAAAACTGAAACCACACTTAGAAAAATTCAAGGATATTAAACCGGTTTCAATAATTGTTCCTTCACACTTTCAAAAACGATTAGTTTCAATTCTGACAGATGATATTCCTATTAAAGTAATCTATAACGGATTGGACACTTCTTTCTTCAAACCGTTGAAAAACGAAGAAATAGATTTTAACGATATTCCTGCTATGCCAGATAATAAGAAAATAATCGGTTGGATTGGTCGAGTGGATAAAAGGAAAAATTGGCCGATGTTAGTAGAAATAGCCAAGAAGATAAAAAGTGAACGGGATGATATTGAAATTTGGCTAATAGGCGGAGCTCAAAGTGTTCAACGTGAAGATTTTGCTGCCGTATGGGAAGAAGAGAATTTGACTGACATCATAAAATGGTTTCCTGTCATACCTTACCAGCAAATGCCACATGTTTATGCAAAAATACGTCAATCAGGTGGTTGTACACTTGCTACCACCAAAACTGAATCGTTCGGAAACACGTTCATTGAATCGATGGGATGCGGAGTGCCTGTGGTTGCTTCAAATATGATGCCAATTACAGAGCTAGTCATTCAAGGAGAAACCGGATTGCTCTTTCGTGGACATAATGTTCAAGATGCAGTTCAACAATTGTATACAATTCTCGATGATCCTCTTCTTCAGTCTAAAATGTCTCTTTCATCAATAGAACACGTTCAAAAAACCTTTTCTATTCAAACTGTAGCAGATTCATACATCGGGTTTTTAAAAGATCTATTGTCTAACAATGAAACAACAAATGGGGAGGTGTTCCCCCATGATTGAACCCGTAACCTATATTAAAACCTTAGAGGGAAAATCTAATGCACATCTCATTACCTTTGATGATGGTAGGGACTATGTAGTGAAGTATTATCAACCTGAGTTTAACAGAACATTACCAAATGAATGGATTGGATATTGTTTAGCTCGTTTTTTAAACTTACCTGTCCCTTACGCACAGCTTGTAAAAATCTCAAATGAATTCACTTCACAGTTTCCTGAACTATCCGGAATCGCTGAAACAAAGTACCAGTTTGCATCACTTTATGTTCCAGATTGCTTCAATGGACATGAGCTCACCACTATACCTCATCTTAATAATCCGCAGTCGCTTGCAGCCATTATCGTTTTTGATTACTGGCTTTGCAATAAGGATCGCACAAGAAAAAACATTCTATTATGTGATGAAAGCCCTGAAACTTACAAACTTTGGATTATCGACCAAGCAGAAATCTTTGGATCACATAGCTGGGAACAGCCTGATTTAGATAAACTCACAGGGAAAATTATGAAAAGTGCGACACACCAATTTATGGCTTCCTTTATTGATGATGAGAAGCAATTCGCTGAACAAATTGAAATTGTTCAAAAAATCCCACAGCTATTACTCGAAGAAATAATGTCATTGATGCCTGAAGATTGGAATATAACTTCAGATGAAAAAAATGCAATCGTTAACACCCTTCTGAAGCGCCGTAAAAAAACTCTTCCGGAGCAAATAGAAAAATTTATCAAAACTGTATATTTACCTTTACACAATAAACAGAATTAAGTCCCTTGCCATTTAGGTAAAGGGTTTTTTTCTTAAATATAAAAAACCACTCCTTATTATTAAATAGAGTGGTCTCCTATTTTATTTGATTATAATCTTCGGCCTTCCAATTGGATAATATTCGACGTGCTTGCAATCTCTTATCTTTTCCTCTTCCAAACAGTTTCTACCGTCAAAAATAATGGGCTGTTTCATCATTTTGGTGATTTGAGACAAATCTAACTGCCTGAACTCATTCCACTCTGTAACGATTAATAAAGCATCCGTATCTTGGATTGCTTCTTGAACCGAGTCTGCATATAGGACGCCATCTCCTATTATTCTTTTTGCATTTTCCATTGCTACTGGATCATAAGCCCTAACTTCAGCTCCTAAACCAGTTAATAACTCGATAATTTTAATGGAAGGAGCTTCTCTCATATCGTCAGTTTCTGGCTTGAATGCTAAACCTAAAATGGCTATCTTTTTCTCACTTAAGTCGCCAAAACGCTTTAATGCCTTTGTTACTAGTATTTCTTTTTGATTTTCGTTAATAGCAATGGTTTCTTTCAGCAAAGAAAAATCCACTTCGTATTGCTTGGCGGTATGAAGTAATGCCTTTACGTCCTTTGGGAAACAGGATCCCCCATAACCGATCCCCGCCTGTAGAAAAGATTCCCCTATCCTATTGTCTTTACCCATTCCCAATGCAACATCACTAATATCCGCTCCTACTGCTTCACAAAGATTGGAGATTTCGTTAATAAAACTGATCTTGCTAGCTAAAAAAGCGTTTGAAGCATACTTGATCATTTCTGCACTCCGAATGCTTGTTAAAAGTATAGGAACATTCAATGGTTTATACATTTTCATTACTTTTTCTGCTGCCTTTTTATTTTCAGATCCGATTATTATGCGATCTGCATGCATGGTATCCATAATGGCTGTACCTTGTCTGAGAAATTCCGGATTCGAAACAATTTTAATCGATATTCCTTTGTTACGATGTTTTCGTAGTATTTTTTTTATTGTATCATTCGTTCCCACTGGCACTGTACTTTTAATGACTACGATGGCATTATGTTTAAGGTTTTTGGATATATCAATAGCTGCTTGTTCTAGATACTTTAAATTCGCTGACCCATCATCACCTTGAGGAGTCCCTACAGCAATAATTATAATCTCTTTATCTTTTAACCCATCTTTATGGGATGTAGTAAATTTCAATCTTCCTGCTGAGATATTAGTATTAAGCATATCCTCGATGCCAGGTTCATAAATTGGAGAGATTCCGACATTTAATTTCTCTATCTTCTTCTCATCTATATCAATGCATGTGACTTCATGCCCTACTTCGGATAAACAAACACCAGTAGACAGCCCGACGTATCCTGTACCAATAACAGCTACTTTCATTTCAATTAGGCTCCTTATCTGTCTTATTGTTTAATTCATCACAAATTTCCATTAAGTAGGATTTTACTGCATCACTTATATCTTCTCTTTGTAGCGCAAAATCAATTGTGGCCATAACAAACCCCAATTTATCGCCAATATCATAGCGAATACCTTCGAAATTATAGCCCAAAACATTTTGTGATTTATTTAATTCATTAATGGCATCTGTTAGCTGCAACTCATTTCCATGTCCAGCTGGAAGATTTTCTAAAATTCCAAATATCTCAGGCGTTAAAACATACCGACCCATTATGGCAAAACGCGAAGGAGCATCTTTTACTTTTGGTTTTTCTACAAGGGAATCAATTGATATTAGATTAGGTTCAATTATTAATCCTTTAGGCTTGATAATCCCATATTTGCTCACTTCATTTTCCAAAACGTTCTGAATCCCTACCACTGAAGTTTGGTGTTTGTCATAGACATTAATGATTTGCTTTAGACATGGCGTTTCAGCTAATACAATATCATCCCCAAGCAATACTGCAAAAGGTTCATTGCCAATGAAGCTCTTAGCACATAGAATCGCATGCCCTAGACCTTTAGGTTCTTTTTGTCGAACATAGAAGATATTTGCCATATTGGAGATTTTCTGCACTTCCTCTAAAACTACAATCTTATTACTTCTTAATAACTCCTCTTCCAACTCATAAGATTTATCAAAATGATCCTCAATTGACCGCTTTCCTCTGCCGCTAATGATGATAATTTCCTCAATTCCCGAAGCTACAGCTTCTTCCACAATATATTGAATAGTTGGTTTATCAACAATCGGCAGCATTTCCTTTGGTTGGGCTTTTGTTGCTGGCAAAAAACGCGTACCATAACCGGCCGCGGGAATAATCGCCTTTCGGATTTTCATGGTTGCTGCCCCCAGTATTTTTTCCTTACTACTTTATATGTAAAAAGACATACTTGGGTCACGTTAGAAGCCTATAATTTGGGAATTAACTTTTCCTATTCTCACTTCTATGAGTAACTTAGCTACTATTAGGAGAAGATACAAAAATCAATGGAAAGGAGGATACATATGAAGAAAAAGAAATACTTACTGGTATTACTTTCAACAATCCTTTCAGCTGGTATGCTATTCGGCTGTAACGGTGTTGATGAAGATGAGCCAGATCCAAGTGAAGAACCTTCAGAGCAACAAGAAGATGATGCTCAATAATGAATTAGAAAAGCTGGCAAAATTATTGGCCAGCTTTTTCATAATAAAAAAGATAAACCTACTCTGTCATAACTTTGCTTGAATGGTAAACGATCAGTTCATGCAATAAATTGTCCTGTATGAAACAAAAAAAAATCGCTCCTTTTTCGATAGGGACGATTTTTCACATTTTGATTATTTATTATAAATCTCTTTATAAGCAATTATTTTTAAGGCCATTATCTCCTCTTCTGTTAATTTACTCTCAAGATCCTGGATAATTTCTTCTTTTGTGACAGATCCCTTTTTGACTTTAGCTTGAATATCCTGAAGTTTAGTAATTCCCACTTTTTTAATAAGTACACGGGTAGCTTCTTCTTTTGTTTGGAAAGGTAGCTTCTTTTGATCTATTGTTTCTGCTTCTTCAATGAATTGTTTTAATTCGGGGTCACTTTCAACATATTTTTTGACCTCTTCTATCTGCCCACTATTTTCCAATTCTGTAGAAACGACATCCATTATTTTTTCAGAAGCTATATTGGTCCCAAAATAGTAAGCGCCATAACCAATTGAAATTAGCACAACGATTGGTATTAATAAAAATTTAATAATCTTCATCTTCTCACTCCTAACTTATACATAAATATACTACAGAAGTGGAAAATGTAAAATTAATGCAGTCAACTCTTGCTTTTTCTCATTAAATACCCTATAGTCGTACCCATTTCACGGTTCACCAGTTTCTCCATTTCTTCTAAATCATTCCTCGTGACAATGGGGTCTAAAGACGACCATTTAACATGTTTCACGAAATAGAAATTAGTTATCATTCCAAGTAAAACAGGAGAGTTTGGAAATTGGTCAAACACAAATTCCAAATGTCCCCTTTTTTTATATTGATAGTTTATGATGTTCATAGAATCACCTAACATTTACTGTACGTTACTAAAACTTATATTGTATGTTATACCACTATTTTAGTAATGATAGGCATTAATCTTTAGAAAATTTTTGTTAGCTTAGTATACAACTATTTCCACTAAACTATTGTTTTTTAAACAAACATTTTCTTTTCTTATTCTTCCTGAACCCCTAGATTTTCTTCTGAGACTTGTTCTGCCTTAGATCCATGTTCTTTTTTAGGTCCTTTAGCTTTTTTTGAGACCTTTCTTTCTTTAGTTTCTTTGACAGGCATAACATCTTCTTCCAGGCCTTGTGCTCCTTCAGTAACTTCGACTTCTTTTTTACCACCTTTGGATCCTTTTTCCTTCTTACCTTTTTTATCTTCTTTTACTGGTTTTCCTTCTTCTGGTCCTTCGGCTCCTTCAGTAACTTCGACTTCTTTCTTACCACCTTTGGATCCTTTTTCCTTCTTACCTTTTTTATCTTCTTTTACTGGTTTTCCTTCTTCTGGTCCTTCGGCTCCTTCAGTAACTTCGACTTCTTTCTTACCACCTTTGGATCCTTTTTCCTTCTTACCTTTTTTATCTTCTTTTACTGGTTTTCCTTCTTCTGGTCCTTCGGCTCCTTCAGTAACTTCGACTTCTTTCTTACCACCTTTAGAACCTTTTTCCTTTTTACCTTTTTTATCTTCTTTTACTGGTTTTCCTTCTTCCGGTCCTTCGGCTCCTTCAGTAACTTCGACTTCTTTCTTACCACCTTTAGAACCTTTTTCCTTCTTACCTTTTTTATCTTCTTTTACTGGTTTTCTTTCTTCTGGTCCTTCGGCTCCTTCAATAACTTCGACTTCTTTTTTACTACCTTTGGATCCTTTTTCCTTCTTACCTTTTTTATCTCCCTTAGCACCTTTGTCTTTTTTCAACACTAAATTCTCAACAGGTTCCGAAGCTTCAAACTCATCTGTTTGATTATTACTCATATAAGTTAATAATCCTTTTTGACTTGCTATCACAAAAAGATCTGAAATATTTTCATTTATGTGTATATCCAATTTAGTTATCCTCCCAAAAAAATTTATTCTCAAATTATCTTATGGGGATATGTATCATTTTGATTAGACAACTGCACATTTTTCCTATAGATGTCTTCATCCTTTAGCTTATTTATATTAGAAGGATAAATTTGAAAGGAAAATCCACAATAATATTTTTATACTCCAGTTTTTTCACAACACTGAAGAAAGATATATAGTACAAAGAATAGAAGAATTGTAGAAAAAACTTCAAGTTCTATTTATAAAAAGGGCGAATGCCTTAGTTACCCTTTCCTACCGTGACACATATAATTACAGGGAAATAGCATATAAGGAGGAGCAATAAATGAATAAATCAACATTAGAGACCTTGATTGGAAAAGTAATAAAGGTTGATAGAGGTGGACCAGAATCTCGTGTAGGAAAATTGTTAGAAGTAGGTTCAGACTACTTTGTACTACACACTAGAGAAGATGGAGTTTTGTATTACAAAGGTCATCATGTAAAAAGCATTACTGAGAATACAAAAAACAGACTAGAATATGATTCATCTGGCCAAGATACTTTGAAATATAAGTCTGGTAAGGATTTCAAAGATTTAATTTCCCATTTTAAAGAGCAATGGGTAAGAATTAACCGTGGCGGCCCTGAAAAAATTGAAGGAATTTTAACAGAAGTAAACCACGACTTCTTAACTGTAGTTTTAAATGAAGAGGTAATTCGTCTTTCCATGTTCCATGTAAGAAATCTTAGTAACACTTTAAGATCCGAACTAAAAAAGGACGATAAAAAAGAAGAAAAAAAGGATAACAAGAAAGATTCTGAAAACCAAAAAAACTAATTGATGTGTCTTATTTTAAAAAAATTAAATATACATTAATATGGTTTCAGATTTCTCCCATTACCAGTTAAAAGGCATGGTTTTGTCTCATTACATTCATCTTGTGAGAGAAATCATGCCTTAAATTATAAATAGAAATATGATAAGTCGATTAACCGAGGAGGTTATAGCAATGCTAAACCTTAACTTTTCCCCATCGGATGAAAATGAAAATAGTGATGATATTGATTTAGAATCATCGGAAAATCACAATGAAGAATCTTCCTCTTCTACAATCCAGTATGTTGACGAATCATCTCCTTCGACCATCCAATTCGTCGACGAATCGTCTTCTAATACTGTTCGTTATGCAGAGGAATCTTCTTTAAATACTGTTCATTATTCAGTTGAATCTTCTTCATATACCGTTCAATATGTTGAGGAATCATCTTCATACACCGTTCGTTATGTTGAGGAATCTTCTTCTAACAACGTTCACTATACAGAAGAGTCTTCGTCCACTACTCAAGCCAATTATGAAGAATCTTCGTCGTCTTCTGTTCAGTATGTAGAGGAATCTTCTTCGGAACTATATATTGAAGAATCTTCGTCTTCCACCGATCATTCTTATCATGAGGAATCTTCATCATCGGTCCTGAATGTAGAAGAATCTTCGTCTTCAGTCCAATACGCAGATGAATCATCGTCTTCGGTACATTTTGTAGAGGAATCTTCATCATCTCTAAGCGGGTATGCCGATGAATCTTCTTCTATTGAAAGATCATATTATGAAGAATCTTCTTCTGACGTATACGTTGAGGAATCATCTTCAACTCGACAATATAATTATGAGGAATCCTCGTCCACTATGCAGTATGTTGAGGAGTCATCTTCTATGACAGTTCAGTATTCAGATGAATCTTCGGCTAGTACTGTTGAGTTTATCGAAGAATCTTCTTCTGGAAGTCAATATTATCTAGACGAATCTTCCTCGATTAGTCTTTATTTACCTGACGAATCTTCTTCTGAAGAAAATAGTGAAGAGTTTGATAATGAATCTTCTTCTATGATCGATGCTAGTCAAGAAGAGTCCTCATCTTCTATAGTTGAGGAGATTAGTATCGAATCATCATTCGTTGAATATGAAGAAATTGAAGATGAATCTTCTTCTGTTGAAAATGTTCGTGAAAACGAATCGCCTTCTTCAGTCATAGTTGAATCTTCTTTTGTTGAACATGTTGGAGGAAATGAATCCTCTTCTTCTGAAATCATCGAGGTTGAATCCTCTTCTGTTGAAGATATTAGAGAAAATGAATCCTCCTCTTCTGAAGCTATTGAGGTTGAATCCTCTTCTGTTGAAGATGTTGGAGAAAATGAATCCTCCTCTTCTGAAGCTATCGAAGTGGAATCCTCTTCTGTTGAAGATGTTGAAGAAAATGAATCCTCCTCTTCTGAAGCTATCGAGGTTGAATCCTCTTCTGTTGAAGATGTTGAAGAAAATGAATCCTCCTCTTCTGAAGCTATCGAGGTTGAATCCTCTTCTGTTGAAGATGTTGGAGAAAATGAATCCTCCTCTTCCGAAATTATCGAGGTTGAATCATCATCTATAGAAAATGTTTATGAGAATGAATCCTCTTCTTCTAGTGGCTTTCCAATAGAGTCATCTTCTGAAGAAAGCGTATGTGAAACAGAATCTTCTTGGTCACCTGAAGGACAATATATCTTCCGGCAGAAGTCATCTTCTAGAAGGAATCGTTACCCAAAATCCTATGAACCAGAATTTGAGTATTACTACGAGGATCAGACTGATTTTTACGATATATATCAAAACCTAAGTTCTTCAAACTCTAATAATCATTCAACATCCGAACAGACTACTTATCGATCCCAAGAATCTAACTCAAATGAAACTAGGAGAAGAAGATTTGAAAATGAAGTAATCCATGCTAACGAGATTAGTAACTCTAGGTGTGCCTGGAAACCTACTGGAAATGACGATAGTAACACAAGGGTAAGCAACCAACATTATCAAACATTCAAATGCACAAATCGTTCAGTCCATTCTTATAACATCGAGCAACAAGAGCCATTAAATATGGAACGTGAAATGGAATTACAATATTTATCATTAATGAAACATGCTGAGAAAATGTATCTAAAATTGAAGAATAAAAGAGAAGATTGCTAGTCAACAATATGCCTTTTCAGAAAGGAGGCGTATTCGATGAACTTCCATCCCGATCCAAATTCCTTGGAGACCTTAAGAATGATTTGAAACCATTTCATTCTCAGGGCCTCCATTTATTTTTATTTAATTTTAGTTCCAGTAAAATCATTAATTTTATCGAATCGGTCTTTTAAGGGATTGAAGATCTTCTTCGATCCCCATCATTCTTTCAACAATCATTTTTTGGGATTCATTTATTCCTGCGTTGTAATAATGAGGAGCAATTGTTTCCTTGAAGAAATCTAGTATACTTTCTGCAGCAAATCTAGATAACTCTTCGTCTCGCTCATGTAAAAAGAATGCTTGAATATCAGAAATCATTTTTTCTTTTTCTTCCCGGTTAATTTTAAACATGATTCTCCTCCTTTTAAAGGATTTTATCATAATATATCTTGAATAAAAGTTATTTAAAAAGCTATGTTAAAAGAAAAGAGTGCCCAAGATCTAAATTCTCCGAATCAGGGAGACAGATCTCGAACACTCTTTTTATTATGAAAATGAGTGCAAGACAAAGTTTAGTAGGAACAGTCCTGCAATCAAGATTAACGGTAATGAAACTTCTTTTCTTTTTCCAAGTAAAAGTTTAAAAATTGGGTATGCGATAAATCCAAATGCAATTCCATCAGCAATGCTATAAGTGAATGGAATCATTACTATGATTAAGAAAGCTGGAAACGCTTCAGTAAAATCATTAAAGTTGATATGCTTCACATTCTGCAACATCAATGCTCCAATAATAATAAGAATTGGGGCAATCGCACTACCAGGAATAATTTTAATTATTGGTATGAAGAAAAGTGATACTAAGAACAACAAACCAGTTGTAACTGCAGTCAAACCAGTTCGACCACCAGCTGCAATTCCCGACGCACTTTCAACGGTAGCAACAGAAGGACTTGAGCCAAATAATCCACATAATATGGACGAAAGTGCAGTAGATCTGTAACCAGAAACAAACTTCTCTGGTTTATTAATCATTGCTGTATGTCCATGAACCAGTCCAATGTTCTCAAACACTAACACCATAGCAAATGAGAATGAAGCAACCCAGAATGCTGTCGACCATATATTGGTCAATGAAAAAGCTAAAAATACATCTTCGAAATCTTTAAATCCAGCCGTGGCTTCTGAGATTGTACCAAAGCCCTCCCATTTAACCAGTCCGAACATTGCAGCAATAGCAGTTCCAATCAGCAAGCTGATTAAAAAGTTACCAGGTACATTTTTAATAAAAAGCGTAACTGTCACAATTAAGGTTAGGATCGTAGCAAGTACAATAGGGTTGTCAAATTGACCAATCATTAAGATGGAATGTTCACCTGTTTGGATTAATCCTCCCTTTTCTAATCCAATCATTGTTAGGAATAAGCCTAAACCAACCGTAATAGCTTCCTTCAATGATTGTGGGATTGAATCAGACAAAATTGTCACTAATGGTGTAAATGCAACGATTGCAAACAGTATTCCTGATACAGTTACTACTCCTAAAGCTTGTTGCCAAGAAAAGCCCATGTTCTGGACAATGGTATAGGTGAACATCGCATTTAATCCCATACCAGGCACTAAAATGATTGGCGTGTTCGACCATAATCCAACTAATACACAGCTAATAAAGCTAACCAATGCTGTTGCAATAATACCAGCTTCTCTTGGAATACCCGCTTCTGCCAAAATGGATGAGTTGACAGCAATGATATAGACAATAGTAAAAAACGAAACAGCACCTGCAAGAATTTCCTTCTTTACAGTAGTTTGGTTTTCTACAAGACTAAAGCGCTGTTGAATCCAATGCTGTAGCAAGTAAATCTCCTCTATTCAATTTATCCCTCTCCCACCCAAGTAGCCTTTAAGAGGTACGTACCTCCAAAAGCCCTCAAGTTCTCATTATAGAGACATCAGACCTATTTTTCAATATCTCCATTGAACATAAATGTTGGTAAGAGGTTAAGGACTATCTAAATGTAAGGCTCTCTACTATTTTGTTCGATATAGTTGTAAATATCCATAGCCTAGATATTTATCATTTAATGATAATATTGATATTTGTATAAAAAACGCCAATTAGCATTAAGCTAACTGGCGTTTTTTATTCACAAGCTCTGTTCTTAGTAATCTTCTCGAACGATGTATCCATGTTTTTACTGTCCCTAATTTTATATGCATATGATCTGATATATCTTCATCCTTCATACCATGTAGGGCTTTTAACAAAAACACTTGTCTTTTTGAAGCGTCCCATTCATTCACACAATCGTACATTTTTTCAAGGAGGTCAGAATTTTCTACGATTTGATCGATGGAAGGTTGAGGAGAAGCCGTATATTCATAGAAATCTTCTACAAAATAGGCTTCAGTCTTTTTTTCCTTTCTCAAATAATCGATTGCTGTACGTCTGGCAATCATGGAAAGCCATGCACCCATCTTATCAGAATGTGTGAGTGTCTCCATTTTTTGATAGGCCTTAATAAACGTATCCTGTACGATATCCTCCGTTAAAAAAGGGTCATGAATGATGGAGCGGACGATTCCTTTTAGCATCTTTTCATACCGAACATATAGTCCTTCAAATTCTAGCTCATGTTGATTCATCCGTCAGCCTCCATCCTTCAATCATTATTTTTCAAAATGGGTTTTAATAAAATATGGTGCGTTTTTTTGCGAAATGGCCTTAATTTCATAGTTGGCATTCCCTTTATAAACATATAGCACTAAATAAGGCCCTCTCTCTAAATCCCAATTATCGTTCTGAAGGCACTGCTCAATTTTTTCCTTATCTGTCACCTTCAATGAAGAAGCGTTTGACAACACCTGTTTTTGAACTAATTCGTAGTCAAAGTAGCCTCTTTCATCCTTACTAATTCTATCGTTCGGTAGAATATAAATTTCTTCAATGTCATCCGAACTTACTACTGCATCATCCAAGTCCCCTGACTCTTTTAACAATGCTATTAATTCTTCATAATATGGATACAAATCTGTATAAACGCGTTTCCCGTTGCTAAGTAAAACCTCAATATTTGAGGAAGGCTCTACTTTTTTTGTCATGTTCTCATAGCTCACACCATGCATATCATTCTTTAACGCAGCCAATACCGCTTGTAGCTTTGGTTGTTCTGTTACACTAAGACGCTTATTGACAGGAGCATTCGGGATTATGGTGATTTTATCCACGTCCTCTATCTGGACCTTCAAAATTGGTGACTGCATTTCTTTATATTCTTTAGATTCGTAAATTGGCTTATAATAGTTATCCAATTTCTCATCTTCCAAAACTCGATATTGTCGGACGAATCGATCACCATTTTTCATTTCGTATACAAAATATTTATGGGTGAAATATCGGTAGTTTGATTGTTTAATAGGATCGAGTTTGGCAATTTGCTTGTGTAAGGCCATTACATTTTCAATGTTTTCCTTACTAGATAGTAAAGAAATCTTTCCATATTCTGTACCTTCCAAATAAGCATGGAGATTATCCCCCATATAAACTTTTTCTATCTCATTTAGTTGAGGCACTTTCTTTTCAAATCCTGTAAAATCAATGAGGAAAAGTCCATATAGAACTGCTGTTGCCACTAAAAAAACCGAATACCTCTTCCATTCCACTAGATTGAAAACACGCCACGTCTTTTCTATGACACTTCGAGCTACAAAATACCCAATTAATGACCCGAATAAATATCCGAACATTAGCCATTCAACACTATTTTTTGATTCTCCAAAGTACAGGCCACCAGTTAGCATAAAACAAAATGCTACACCATATGTGAAAATTGGCCGAAGGATTGGATAGGCTAATGCTTGCGAGGCACTTTCAATATTTCGTTTTTGATATAACCATAAAGCTAATCCATAAAAAACGATAATAGCAAGACCAAATAACCAAACAGCTAATTCTCCAATATCTTTACGTCCCCAGTTTGTAGCGTAGAGAATTGGGGAATAATCATAAACTTTTGATGACATATAGTAATCATAGGCAAATCCGTTAAGGAAAAATTTTAGTGAATATATAACCAACATAAAAATACCGGTTGGGAATAACAAAAAAATCGTAGTAAGGATTCCTTGAAAAACAGCGATTCCTGTAATTGTGGCTATTACCGCTCCAGCAAAGAATATAAATAAACCGAATAGGATCGTAATGCCAATCCACGCCAACACTTCTTGTACAGTAAGAATTTCCTGAAGTGATAGTGTTACCCTTAAGATTAAAACTAGTAGACCATTAATTAATACTGGGATTATGTACAGCATGATTCCCACTAGTAAATATTGGTTAAATAATTTAGCACGTTTTACCGGAAGACTATGCATAAAATCCGCTGCTTGTTTATTATGAAGATAAGAAAACAAGAAAATACTTAACAGTAGTGGAACACCAATCATCATAAAGTATTGGATTTCAAAAAAATAAGAAAATGGATTTCTTATATTCCTATAATGATAGTAATCCGTGTCCATCATGATCATCTGCAAAGGTACTGAAAAGAATAACCCAATAAAATATATCAGCCCTACCCAGCCACTACCTCTTACAACTTGTTTTAGAATTTCCTTGTTAAACGAGTAAGTTGTCGATGGCATAGCCTGCTTCCCCCATTTCGTAAATGAAAATTTCTTCTAACGTTAATGGAAGCATGTCAAACAGGACTGGATGAAGTGTTCTAAAATGTTTTTCAATTTCTTCCTCTTTACCACGCACCACACATAAGATTACACTGCCTCTTCTTTCTTGATGAAGCACCTTCAAACTTTCGAAAACTTGCTCTGGTTCCTCTTTAAATGCAACCTGGATTTTATGGACATCCGATTTTAAATCATCCAGATCTTTTTCAAGCATCATTTTTCCTTTATGAAGAATTCCGATATGGTCACAGATATCCTCAACTTCCCTTAAGTTGTGTGACGAAATCATTACTGTCATCTCACGATCAGCAACATCTTGGACTAACAGGTTTTTTACTTTTTTCCTAATGACAGGGTCTAAACCGTCAAATGGTTCATCTAGTAGTAACACATCTGGCATGGAGGAAAATGCTAACCAAAACGCTACCTGTCTTTGCATTCCTTTTGAGAAACGCTGAACCTTTTTGTTAACATCAATATCAAACATCGCGTGTAATTTCTCAAATCTATCCCAATTCCACTGCGGATAGATGTTTGAATAATAGTCAGCCATTTGCTTTGTGGTGTAATGAGAAAAAAAGAACGGGATGTCTGGCATGAAAATGAGTGTGTTTTTTATATTTAGGTTTTCAAAAACTATTTCATCGTTGATGACCGCTGTTCCAGTGTCTTGTTTATAGATTCCTGCAAGTATCTTCATAAGTGTTGTTTTGCCTGCACCATTTGAACCAAGCAAACCGTAAATCGATCCTTTTTCTACTGAGAAGGACACACCGTCCACAACAACATTTTCTTCAAACATTTTAAACAATTGATTAATTTCAATCATACTTCTGAAGTCCCTCCTATAGAGGCATCTAGCTCACGAACAAGGGCTATTACATCATCCGCCTTTAATCCAAGATACATGGCCTCAGATAACACTTTTAAGAGCTCTTTCTTCACTGTTTCCAACTTTTCTGAATTAATCACAAGACTATTTGGGTTCACAAAGCTCCCCCTCCCTTTCACGGAGTATATATATCCTTGCACTTCTAATTCCCGGTACGCCTTTTGAATCGTATTTGGATTAATCGTTAACTGTTGCGCCAATGTACGTACAGATGGTAGCTGTTCATCAGCCTTCAAAACTTCACTGATGATTAATTCTTTTAGCTTATCCACAAGCTGCTCATAGATTGGCTGTCGGCTTCTCATATCTAATTCAAACAACCGTTATCACCCTCACTCTGTACTGTGTGTACTACGAGTATTAGTACACTTAAATCATAATACATAAATAATAAAAAGGAAAGCTTATTTTTCCCATATTTTTTAAAAAATGTATTAAACCCCTTTGTTAATGATCACAACAAACAATCTAAGCGAAAAGACTTAGCAGGAAAGGTTAACAGCGCTCAAAGAAAAAACACCGGTATTTTACCAGTGCTCCATGAGTTGAAAAATATAAAAATGTTATATTTCTCTACCAATTTCCTTATTCACAAAAGTAAAAGAGACCGATTTCTTTTTGTCAGAATTAATCTTCTCTTTTTCTTTTAGAGGCAATTTTACACCTAAAACAGTATTTTTTTCCCACTCTTTCACAGTTAGACTGGCTAACATGATTAAAAGAAAGAAGCAAAGCATTGGAAATAGAACAAGCCACGGTGCCATTAAATATTCTTTTCGATAGAAACCAATTAAACCGGCCCATTCATTAACCAAACTTCCCTTATCCACATTCTCATCTTTTATCACGCTAGCAAATACCGAGCCACCTATAAAGTAGCCAAAAACTCCCAAGTACATCATTAGAGTTAATGTCTGAATGAATTGCTGTAGAAAAAGTATTCCCCCATAGACCTTTAAATGAGGCAGGAGATGTTTACGTATGATATGCCATGGCGATGCACCTAACAATAAAGAACTTTGCACATATGAGGTTTCACGTAATTTGTCTACTAGATCGGAACTCCATGTTATCACCGATGGGAGGGCAATCACCACCAGGATGATGATTTGCACACTGACTAGTTTCAGGAGATCAACACTAATGTACGAACGGACGACTGGATTCATCAAAAACATCGCAACGATAAGGGCAGGTATATATTTGAACGGTAACGAAAACGCCTCAACAACAAAACGAACTTTCCTGGCATACATTGAAAGAAATAAACCAATAACACTTCCAATCGTCACCCTTAATAAAGTAATACCCAATCCCGCTAAAATCGTAAATTTCGCCCCGATTAACAGCATATGGTCAACTTTATATCCACTTCTGTCAGTACCTAAAAGAAACTCAGAAGAAGGCGGAAAGGGAGCCTTTGCGAGCGCTTTCCCGTTGTTATCAAATATAACCAAATTCTCTGTTTTAGGCTCCAAATTTAAAGAAGAAACATAAAAACTTACAATCAACAAAACTCCCAATACTATAATTGTGATAAATAGGAACTTCCATGCCCATATTCTTCTAATTAAAGTTCTCATAGACTATTCACCTCTCTATTTCGTCCTTTGGCGAATCGAATAATGATTTCAATTACCAATAAAGGTCCAATATAGGTTAGGATACTTATGAATATTAAAGGACTATATTCACTTTTAAATAATGAATAGAACACCATATCCGAAAAACCATGAAGGGAAAATAAAGATTCAACCAAAACGATTTGTGACAACATCATCCATATAATAAATCGCACTTGCAATAAATAAAATGGAACTGTATTGCGTATTACATGTGTAAACAATAAACGCCCCATTCCTAATCCTTTCGCTTTCGCTACTAATATATAATCCTTTTTTAATTCTTCACCTATTACTTTGACAAAGAATTTTGTCATAAATATTCCAGGTAGCACGGAAATGATAAATATCGGAACAAAATATGGTGTTTGACCAATTCCGTATAATTTCAAAAACTTAATTCCTGTACTTTTATATAACGCAATTACTAGTACTTGTAACACAAAAATAATTAATAGATCCGGTACTCCTTCAAAAAGATTTAAAACTCTATTAATATATGTACTCCATTTGGCTGGTAAAGAGTGAATTACTATCGCAAGAATGACTCCTACAACACTAGTAACAAATAAAGAAATAACCAATAAAGTCATGGTATATGAGAGACCCTCATAGACCATCGGAACTTTCCAATAATCAATCATCATTTGAAGGTCTAGATGTTTTAAACCATCAAACAAATCCTTCAGAATAGGTTCCACACCTGTAATTCTTCCATCCTTTGGTTTCTCTCCATGCATTAATAATTGTGGAAATACAAATAGAAATACAATACTGGATGCTAAAGCAATCAGTGAAACTATCATCCGAATCACTACCATATAGACTCTCCCTCATTAAGTTATCTTCTATATTTTTCCTTAATTATCCAATATTTGCAAGAGTTTTCGATAATTTTAAAAAAACAGAGGCTTAATAGCGCGCTTACAAACATTAGACGAAATACCATTTTTTACGTTACAAAAAATACAAATTTTAGTAATTTTCAAAAACAAAAAAGCAGAGCAATCTCTACAAAGAATCACTCTGCTACATTTAACACGCTTTTTAATGATAAGCCTTTTCTCCATGTAGAGTTAGGTCAAGACCTACCTTCTCTTCTTCCTCGTTCACTCGAATTGGTACAAGTACGTGGATTACTTTCACAATTACAAACGTCACTACTGCTACAAATACGTATGTTGCTAGCACCGCAACGAGTTGTTTCCAGATAAGGCTTGCATCTCCATACAATAAACCATTTGCACCTGCCTCGTTCACCGATGTTGTTGCAAATAATCCTGTTGCAATTCCTCCCCAAGTACCGCCAATCCCGTGTAGTCCAAAGGCATCAAGGGCATCATCGTAACCTAATTTCTTCTTCAAGAAAATAACTCCCCAAAAGCAAACGGCTCCACTAATCAAACCAATTAGGATAGACGATGCTGGTGTTACAAATCCACATGCAGGCGTTATGGCAACTAGACCTGCAATCGCACCTGAAAGTGATCCAACCATCGTCGGCTTACGATTTATCAACCACTCCACCAAAATCCAACCTAATATCCCAGCTGCTGCAGCAACGGCAGTATTGATAAAGACAACCATGGCAACTTCATTCAAGGTTAATGTACTTCCTACATTAAAACCATACCAACCAAACCAGATTAAGGTAGCACCAAGTACAGTTAATGGAATGTTATGAGGACCACTTTCGTGGGCTTCTTTTCTTTTTCCTAGCATAATCGCTAATACCAACCCTGTAACTCCAGAAGAAATATGGACGACGTTACCACCAGCAAAATCCAATGCCCCTAATTCACGCAGCCAACCTCCTACACCCCAAACCCAGTGGGCAACAGGAGCATAGACAATCACTGACCAAATGATAGTAAATAAAATGAATGCTGAAAACTTCATTCTTTCTGCTACAGCACCTGAAATGATTGCTACTGTCAACACCGCAAAAGTCATTTGAAACATCATAAATAAATTGTGCGGAATCGTTTCGCTGTAATCAGGATTCGGTTCAAAAGTCACTCCCTTAAGTCCCATCCAATCCAAATTTCCGAAAAAAGCATTTCCACCTGTAGAAAAGGAAATGGAATAGCCTATTAATACCCACAAAATTGAAACTACAGCCATTGGAGCATAGCTATGCATCGCGGTACTCAACACATTTTTACTTTTTACCATCCCACCATAAAAAAGAGCAATCCCTGGTGTCATAATCCAAACAATTAAGGTTGCCAAAAACATAAAAACGGAATCAGCCATTTGCATTTCTTTTTTCCTCCCATCCCTTATGTTAGGTTTTCTAACATAAACTTCTTATTTTTCTTATATTATTATCGATATTAAAAAAAATCAACTAATTTTTCAAAATTATTAGAAAAATTAATGAATTCATGTTAAATAACCTTACATAAACCTACATTTTTATAATCCTCCCTTATGTTTTCATTAATATTTGAACATAATGGGGAGAAGCATGTTGAAGGTGGAATGGCAATGTTAGGATTAGTCAGATACATCACGTCAAGAGTTCCAACTCTTTTACGTTTATTTGTAATTGTGAGCATATTAATTTGCTTTTTTGGATGGATAATTCATTATATTGAGCCAGAAAGTTTCCCTACATATTGGGAAGGAATTTGGTGGGCAGTTGTTACAACTTCTACAGTGGGATTTGGCGATTATGCTCCTAAAACTGTCGCAGGCCAAGTGGTAGGGGTGCTGTTAATCATTACAGGCGCTGGATTCGTCACCACATATTTTGTAAGCCTAGCTGCAATCGCCGTAAAATCGGAGGAGAGTTTTATGCACGGAAAGCTTGATTATAATAGAAAAGATCACACGATTGTTGTAGGTTGGAACGAAAGGTCTCGAGTCATTATTGATGCTCTTCTAGAAAGGCAAACACATCCATCCATCGTATTAATCGATCAAACACTTCAAGATCATCCCCTAAGAAAAAAGGACGTTCATTTTATCAAAGGGAATGCCACTTCAGACGAGATTTTAAAAAAGGCAAATGTCCAAAGCGCCGAGAGTGTAATTATCACGGCAGACTTCCAACAAAACGAATTCCAAACAGATATGTTTTCCATTCTTGCCCTACTTTCAGTAAAAGGGTTAAACCCAAGAATTTTTTGTATTGTTGAAATATTAACGACAGACCAAGTCGCTAATGCATACCGGGCTGGTGCTGACCGTATCATCCAAACGAATTCAATCAGCAGTAAAGTGATTTTAGACCAATTAAAAGAATTAACTAATTAATAAAGACCGCTAGCCCATTTTTTGCTAGCGGTCTTTAAACCGATTAAATCCCTAATAAGGTTTCCAGTTCTTTCACAAGTTCTTTGCCAAGGTCGATGTATTTTTCAGGGAAAGTCGCATCAGGATCCTGAGGCTCAGAAAATTGATTGAATGAAGCAGAAAAATTCCCTGAGTCCGCATTATCATCTAAACCAATTTGATACTTGTGGGATAATAATAATGGACGCCCCATTCTCACGGTTGCTCCCCTCGCATCCAGCTGTCCATCTATGGATGTAAAAGGAACCCTTAAGTATTGATAACCAACTTCACTATCTATTTTATAATCAAAATATCCGTGGTCATAATCCCAGTTCCCACCTATATCATAACCTGCTGGTTTTAGCTTCTGTTCCAAATCATATAAGGTATACGTTTTCCCTTCGATCCTTGATGGAATTTCAATCACTCTGCTCACTCCTTGTAGCATTTTCCCTTAGGATAACCAAAACTCGGAAAATAAAACAAAGAAACGAAGAGCAAGCATGGCTGAAAAAGCCGTATGCCTATGGTTATTCCCGACTTGCTGTCAGATAATCCTAACTTCGAATAATATTTTCCCGACTTTCCGCAATATATTCCCGACTCCTAACACTTTAATCCCAACTTGTCGAAAATCCAAAATTCTATTTTAAAAAGGGAACTAGAATAGCCCCTAGTTCCCAAATCGATTATAATCTTTTTTCTAATTCCGCTTTCTTTTCTTCGTACCCAGGTTTTCCAAGTAAAGCAAACATGTTTACTTTGTACGCTTCTACACCTGGTTGATCAAATGGATTGACCCCTAATAAATAGCCGCTCATCGCACATGCTTTTTCAAAGAAGTATACAAGGTATCCGAAAGTGTATGCGTCCATCGCTGGAATACTTACAATTAAATTAGGCACCCCACCGTCAGTATGTGCAAGCATCGTACCCTCAAATGCTTTATTATTAACAAAATCTACTGTTTTACCAGCCAAATAATTTAGCCCATCTAAATCACTTTTCTCTTCCTCAATTGTAAGTTCATGACGTGGCTTTTCAACTTTGATGATGGTCTCAAATAGATCACGTCTGCCTTCTTGAACATATTGTCCTAATGAATGAAGATCTGTCGAGAAGTTCGCAGATGCAGGGAAAATTCCTTTTTGATCTTTACCTTCCGATTCTCCAAAAAGCTGCTTCCACCATTCCGAGAAGTATTGGAGTCCTGGCTCATAATTTATCAGCATTTCGATTGTTTTCCCTTTATTATAAAGAGCATTTCTAACAACTGCGTATTGATATGCAGCATTCACCTCTAACTCAGAAGAGCTATATTCTTCTTGAGCTGCACTTGCACCATTCATCATGCTTTCGATGTCCACTCCACCTACAGCAATCGGCAGTAATCCTACTGCCGTTAAGACAGAATATCTACCACCGACATCATCAGGAATGACGAACGTTTCATAACCTTCTTCATCTGCTAACGTCTTTAAAGCACCTCGAGCTTTATCAGTTGTTGCATAAATCCGTTTACGAGCTTCCTCAACACCATATTTCTCTTCTAACATTTTCTTGAAAATACGGAACGCAATAGCAGGTTCTGTAGTAGTACCCGATTTAGAAATTACATTAACTGAAAAATCCTTATCCTTTAGAACATCCATCAAATCCTTCATATAGGAAGAGGAGATATTATTGCCTGCAAATACGATTTGTGGCGTTTTTCGTTGCTCTTTTGAAAGCACATTATAAAAACTGTGCCCCAGCATTTCGATAGCCGCTCTTGCGCCTAAATACGATCCACCAATCCCAATAACAATTAGAATTTCAGAATCATTTTTGATCTTTTCTGCAGCCTTTTGAATTCGGTCAAATTCTTCTTTATCATAGTTAGTAGGCAGCTCAACCCAGCCTAAAAAGTCGTTTCCAGCACCTGTTTTTTCATGTAAAGAGTGATGTGCTACCTTTACCGCATCACGCAAATATGTAAGTTCATGTTCACCAAAAAAAGACAATGCTTTTGAATAATCAAATTGAATGTGCGTCATCTGAACCCTCCAACTATAAAGATTTACATAATCACTTTAACCAATGACTCATATATAATCAAGAAAACATGGTAAAGTTTAATCGAAAAGGATGGTCAGGTTTAACTGCCAACCTAGACCATCCTGACATAATTTTTATAATGATGCTCTATAGATAGCTAGAACATCCTTACGAGTCAATTTTTTAAAATTCCCAAACTCTCCATATACCATCGCTTTATCAGCCATGGAATCCAACGTAGACTCATCAATATTGTAATCTGCTAAGCAGTTAGGCGCTCCTAACGAACTCCAGAACTCACTAATTTTATCGATTCCTTCTATAGCAATCTGTTCATCCGTTTTTCCTTCAGGATCAACCCCAAATACTCGAAGGGCTAATTGTGTGAAACGCTCGATTCGTTCATGCATCGTATGTTTCATCCAATTAGGGAAAAGAATAGCTAATCCACCTGCGTGAGGGATATCATGAATAGCTGATACCGCATGCTCTATATTATGGGTTGCCCAATCTCCTCGAACACCCACTTGAAGATAACCATTAAGAGCGATTGTACCCGAATATAGAATCGTTTCACGATACTCATAGTTTTCTAAATCATTCAATAGCTTTGGTGCAGTTTCAATAACTGTACTCAAGACCGCTTCACACATACGGTCTTGCAAAGGTGTGTTCGTTGTTTGGTGGAAATACTGCTCAAACACGTGAGACATCATATCAACGATTCCATAAATGGTTTGGTCCTTAGGCACTGTAAAGGTATGCGTAGGATCAAGGATGGAAAACTTCGGATAAACAAGTGGACTTCCCCACCCGTACTTCTCCTGCGTTTCCCAATTTGTGATAACAGAACCAGAATTCATTTCCGATCCTGTCGCAGCTAGCGTCAACACTGTGCCAAAAGGTAGAGCATCTTTGACCTCAGTTTTTTTTGTAACGATATCCCAAGCATCTCCTTCATATTTTGCACCAGCAGCAATCGCTTTTGTACAATCAATGACTGAACCGCCGCCAACTGCTAATAAAAAGTCGATTCCTTCACTTTTACAAATCTCTACACCTTTACGTACTGTAGAAATACGTGGATTCGGTTCGACACCAGCTAACTCATACACTACTGTGTCAATACTCTGTAATTCTGCAATCACCTTATCGTACAAACCACTTTTCTTAATGCTTCCTCCACCATATACGAGAAGAATTTTTTTACCGTATTCTGGGATTTCATTCTTCAATTCGATTAATGTATCTTTACCAAAAATTAATTTAGTCGGATTTCTATAAATAAAACTTTGCATTTTCGCACCTCCACTTTTCATTATGTACATCTACCCTCTCAAATACAAAAAATATGTCCTAAAAAAATTTTTCCTCCATGTATATAATTCTCTCTGGGATACATTCTAAAAGTAAATGAAACATACTTAAGGAGGATTATCACCATGAGTGGAATTCAACGCATTGCACTTGTTTTAACTATCATCGGTGCAGTAAACTGGGGGTTAATTGGATTTTTCCAATTTGATTTAGTAGCTGCCATTTTTGGCGGTCAAGATAGCGCTCTAGCACGTATTATTTATGGTTTAGTCGGAATTGCAGGTCTAATCAACCTTGGTTTACTGTTTAAACCGAGTGAAGAATTTGAACGTGAACCCGAAGCAAGACCAACAAAATAACAAAAATGCAGGCTGATTACTCAGTCTGCATTTTTGTTTAATTCCGAATCACATCCACCCAAGGATCTGATTTTTTCAACAAGGAAGCTTTTGTCCATTCAACTTCAATATCCGGCTTTATTGGGACGTATTGTTCATTTGAAGGTAACGGGGCCTTAGCATGGTTGGTTGGAATAACAGCTGTCAAACCACTTTGGTCCAAATATACGTTTTGAATATTTCCTCCAAAAGATGCATTGTTCCCTGGTGATTGCCCAATAATCTTTCCTAGATTATTGGCCTTAAACACAGTTGCAAAATCTGAACCAGAACTGAATGTCTTGTGTGAAGTTAGTAAGTACACTTTTCCATTAAAACTTCTTATATCAGACACTTTTTCATTCTTGGTGATTACATCGCCAATATTTTTATACTGATTGACATTCAAGTGAGCGATAAACCAATCAATAGTTAAATCTGACCCACCTGTATTCTCTCGTATATCTACAGCTATTTTTTTTACATTTTGTTTATGCACTTCTTTAAAGAATTCTCTTAATGACTCCCTATACCCCTCAGAGGCTATACTCTGGTTAAGTGTGAAAATACCAATCCTATCTTTAATCTCCCAAGAATACGGAGGAATCACCTTTTGCGAAAACAACCTTTCCTCTATGCTACTTTCACTAACTTTGCGTTCTTTAACAAAAATCTCTATTTTTTTATTTCCACGCTTTACTACAATAGGGAGATTTGGTTGCTCTTCGGAAATTAAACCACGATTCATAGCAAATTGTTTTATGCTCAATCTTTCAAATCCAACAGCACGAATCCAACCATCATGTTCAGCAGGTACAATTTCTTTAGCCAACAAAAATAATTCTTCTTTATTTTTTCCTCCAACGGATAGGATTTCATCACCTAAACGGAATTCCCCACTATCTTCCATTACCAAGATTCCTTCATTCCCCCAAAAAACTTTCGGGACTTGAAAGGCTGTAAAACCAATTCCAATTACATTCGTATGTCCATCATGAAGGTTTACCATGATATCTGTAATTAGATGAAAAAATTCCAACTTAGACATAGGCTGAGTTATCTTATTGACAGATTGTTGCCTTAAACTCTCATCAGTGCGCCTTTGATACACATAATGCGTATTTTCTAAAGATGTAAATAATACATCTAAATCCTTTTTCATTTCTTCAGGTTGAAGAACTAGTTCTGGGTTATCCTCTTTTTTAATATTCCCACTGTATATGAATGGGAGAGCCATTCCCCCACTAACCACTCGGGCAAAAAATCTCACTCCCTGGGATGATTCTTCCACGTTCACTAAGTCTACCGGTGCTCCTAATTTTATCTTTGATCCTTGCGGTAATCGAGCCACGATCGCACCAATTTCCGATACAAGGATATAGTCTCCTTTAGCATCTAATTGTTCTAATTGAATGGATACGTTCCCCAGCTCTGTTTTTAGATTTAATTTTTTGATACTAGGTAAGGACGCCCACCAATTCCCCTTTTCAATGGTTCCTCCAATCTCCTCTATAGAGGCAGGGACTAAAATGGTAAGATTCGCTTTACTTTTTCCCTTTTGACCAATAATAATTTCCTCACCATTATCTTTTATAGTGAAAAAGGTATCGGACTTCTCAGACCTATCAGTCAAATTGATTACTAATTTGTCATTGTTAGAAGGTTTGATTTCCACATTTCCAACCCAACTATCCAGTCTCAACGCGGTCTCACCCTTCAAATTATACTCATGTGTGACATAGCTAGTTTCTTCCGAATCCACTGGAACTGAAACTTCCTTTGAAGGAGTCGGAGTTTCTGGCTTTTGATAAATCATGATAATACCTGAGACTGACAATAATAAGATTACTAAAAAAATTAGATTTTGTTTATGTTTCATAATGTACCTATCCGTTTCTAAAAACATTATTCCACTAGATAATTCAATATTATGTTTCTGATTCCCTTCCCATAATAAAGAAAAAGGAGCACATCAGATACAATCCAATGGCTCCTCTGTGATTAAACTGCTTTAGGCAGAGATTCCTCAACGATTTTCTTTTGTTTCTTTTGAGGATGGAATAGACTATATAATACTGGAACGATAATTAAAGTTAACATGGTTGATGTTGCTAGACCTCCAATAACAACCACGGCAAGTGAGGACGAAACGATTCCTGCATGGCTCGAAACTGCCATAGGAATTAATGCTCCAACAGTTGCTACAGCTGTCATAAGAATTGGTCTTAAACGTACCGCTCCTGCTTCTATAATTGCTTCTCGACCGAATATGCCTTTTCTTTCATTTTGTTTCACTCGGTCTATTAGTACGATTGCATTTGTTACAACGATTCCATTTAACATGAGTAGCCCAATCATGGCAGGCATCCCGATTGGCTCTCCTACAGCATACAACCCTAATAATGCCCCAATGATTGAAAACGGAATTGCGAATAAGATGACAAATGGGGCTTTTCCTTCACCAAACGCGATAACCATGGTAATGTATACGAAGAAGATACTCACCCCAATAGCCAATGCCATATTGATGAAACCTTCTTCCATCGCTGCTGATGCACCTTCTTTGTAGTAAGAAACACCTTTAGGAAGTTTTAACCCAGCGATAGCTTCATCCGCTTTTTTCGTCACTTCCCCTGTATTAGCATCAGTAATTTGACCAACAACCATTACATATTCATTTCCATTCAAGTGGGAAATGACCATTCTATTTTCTACTTTTTTAAGCGTTCCAATATCCTTAATTTTCACAGGAAGCCCAAAAGCGTTCTTAATAGTAAGCTCCCCAAGATCCTCAAGTGAATCTAACTGATCCATCTTTACTGTTAAGGCAATATCCTGCTTCTCTTCCTGGATAGTCATAGTTGAAATGGTATCTCCTACAATGACTTCGCGTAATCCTTTTCCGACTAGCGCTGGCATCAAACCATTATTCTTAAGCTTCTCTTCGTTCATTTCCAATTCAATTTCAGGTTCGTCACCTTCCATGGATGTACGCACATCTGCCATACCTTTAATATCCTTCAAGGAATCAACCATTTGATTACTTGCTGTTTGTATGTCTTTTAAGTCAGAACCATTTACAATCAACATAAATTGTGACTCTCCGCCACCCATACCTCCTACACCAGTCAAGGAGACTTCTTTCGCCTTTTTATATCCTTTTAAATCTTGTCTTAATCCCTCGATGAAACCTTCAATATTCTCTGTAGAATCTTTTACTTTAAAACTGATTAAGGCACTCTCATATTCACCATTCACACTCGTACTAATCTTCTCAATCTCTTTCATTTTTAATAACGATTCTTCTATTTCAGCAGCTACATCACTTGTTATTTTTGGTGCTGTCCCTTTTTCCATAGTAACCTTAATATCATAGTTAACAACTTTCTCCTGTGGAAGGAATGTCGTTCCTAGCTTTGGTGCAATGACCGCGACTGAACTAGCAAGTAAAAGAATCGCTACCGCAAGAGTGATTAAACGATGATTTAATACTTTATTTAAGATATTTCGGTATGCTTTCTGTAAAAAACCTTCTTTGTGTTCTTTTTCTGTAATTTTCAAAAGAAACATCTTTGATAGCAATGGAACAATTGTTATCGCTACTAATAACGAGAATAACAGTGATATCACAATAGTCCAAGCAAGCGGAGCAAACATCTTCCCTACAATGCCAGGAACAAATGCCATAGGCAAGAAGACAGCTACAGTTGTAATAGTTGAAGATGTAATTGCTGAAGCCACTTCTCTCGTGGATGTTTCAACCAATTCTTCGTTTCTTTCCTTAGCAGCACGAACTCTTCGAAATACGTTTTCGATTACGACAATGGAGTCATCAACAACTCGACCAACCGCAACTGCTATTCCAGCCAAGGTCATGATGTTCAACGTGTATCCAAGCATGTTCAAGAATGTCAATGAAGCTAAAATGGATAACGGAATGGAAATGACCGCAATCAGTGTAGATCGTATGTTTCTTAAAAATAGCAATGTGACTAAAACAGCCATTCCAGCACCTAAAACTGCTTCTCTTAACATCGCATAAACAGACTCTTTAATCTCTTTAGATTGATCACTTAGAGTTTCAATATCAATATTATTTGGTACTGAAAAATCTTTTAGTTCTTTTTCAATATTTTCTACGATACTTACAATATTTGCACCTGTTTCAGCAGTGACCCTTACACGCAGACCTTCTTTTCCATTGATTCTTGTAAAATTCATGCTGTTTACAGGTTCGTAAACAACTTCAGCAACTTCTTTCAAACTAATAGTTACAACAGCTGGTTTTCTATCTGTTGTAGGAGCTCCAGGTGCAAACATTGTAATGTTCTGTATGTCTTCCACACTGGTAAGCTCTTTGCTAACTCTGACAGGAAGAACTTGACCTGATAATGTAACGTCACCAGTAGGGATAGAAAGGGAGTTTGCTAGGATGGCATTTTTCACATCATCCATGGTCAATCCTTTTTCAGATAATTTATCAGGCAGCACACGAACGAATACTTTTTTGTCTGTAATCCCATCCGCTTCAACCTTGTTCACACCTTCAATACCTTCTAAAAGTGGAATCATTTTACTTTTGACTAGTTTTTCAGTTTCCTCTTGCGCACCACCATATACCCCTAATGTATAAATAGATGGATCAGGTTCAATGCCTTGTTGAACAACTTCAATATCTTTTGCTCCTTCAGGCAAATTGACTTTTTCTGCAGCTGTACGTACTACACTTTCTACTTCCTTCATATTCACACTCATGTCGAACTCGATCGTGGAGTAGGCTGCGTTCGCTACGCCATCTGTATATACATTTTCAACTCCATCAAGCTTCATCAATTCTCGTTCTAAAGGCTCTCCTATATCCGTAATGGATTGCTCTGGAGATGCACCAGGATACGGGACAATTACCGTCATATAAGGGATGTCTACATTCGGATATTTTTCGATGTTAATCATTTTGACCGAATAAATCCCTCCCCCGATAATCATAAACGTTAGCAACAATAAAGCTACTGTGTTTTTCAAACTAAATCTAATAATTGATTTCATGTCAAAATCCCCTTTAAATACACGTTTTCCTTTACCTTCTTTATCTTAATCGAAAAAACAACAGGAATAAATTGGTACTGTAGGTCATTTTTGTCTACGTCTAGAGACCTAGAAGCGGGTGCTACTTCAACTTTTTATGAAATGGTTATCCCCTTTATACTTTTTTTGGGGGAGAGCATTGTTTTTCAGATATCATTCAGAAAGCATAAAGAAAACCCCAAGAAATCCTCAGTTAAAGGGATTCCTTGGGGTTTTTCACTTAAATTATCCTAATATCTTTTGAATTCTTTCAATTGCCCAATCCAACTCTTCTTTTGTAATTACAAGTGGAGGAGCAAAGCGAATTACTGTATCATGAGTTTCTTTACATAGTAAGCCTTCTTCTTTTAACTGCTCGCAGTATTTACGAGCCGGCTCATGTAATTCAACACCAATAAATAAACCACGACCACGAACTTCTTTAATGATTGGGTTTTTGATTTCTTTTAATTTTGAAGCGAAATACTCCCCTAGCTCCAGAGAACGAGCTGCTAAGTTTTCTTCCACCAATACATCCAGTGCAGCTATTGAAACCGCACATGCCATTGGATTTCCACCAAAAGTAGAACCATGGGAACCTGGATTGAAGACACCTAATACATCTTTATTAGCTACTACACAGGAAATTGGGAAGACCCCTCCGCCTAGTGCTTTTCCAAGAATGTACATATCCGGATCAACGTCTTCCCATTCACACGCAAACATTTTACCAGAACGAGCTAAGCCAGCTTGGATTTCATCAGCAATAAATAAGACATTGCTTTCTTTACAAAGTTCGAATGCAGCTTTCATGAAGCCTTCTTTTGGAATGACGATTCCCGCTTCACCTTGGATTGGTTCAATTAAAAATGCTGCTGTATTAGGAGAGATCGCTTCTTTCAAAGCATCCAAATCACCATAAGGAATTAGCTTAATTCCAGGAAGCATCGGTCCGAATCCACGTTTGTACTCTTCTTCAGAAGATAGCGATACAGCCGTCATCGTACGACCATGGAAGTTTCCAATACATGCGATGATTTCAGCTTGATTATCCGCAACACCTTTAACGTCATATGCCCAACGTCTAGCAGCCTTCACAGCTGTTTCCACCGCTTCAGCACCTGTATTCATCGGTAAAGCCATGTCTTTTTTCGTCAGTTCACATACTCTTTCATACCATGGTCCCAATTGATCATTGTGAAATGCGCGTGAAGTCAATGTTACGCGATCTGCTTGGTCCTTTAATGCTTGAATGATTTTCGGATGGCGATGACCTTGGTTTACTGCAGAATATGCACTAAGCATATCCATATATTTTTTTCCTTCAGGGTTCTTGACCCAAACACCTTCCGCTTCTGAAATCACGATTGGAAGTGGATGATAGTTGTTTGCACCATATTTCTCTGTTTGAACAATTAAATCTTCGCTTCTACTCATACTCGTTCCCCTCTCTATTTAAAACATTTCTGAAGTTGTTTTACCTTGCATGTGTTGTACTAGGTAGTCTGGTCCGCCCGCTTTTGAGTCTGTACCTGACATGTTGAATCCACCGAATGGTTGGTATCCAACAATCGCTCCTGTACATCCACGATTGAAGTATAGGTTTCCAACATGGAACTCTTCACGTGCTTTTTCGATGTGTGCACGGTTGTTAGTAATAACTGCACCTGTCAAACCGTATTCTGTGTTGTTCGCAATTTCAAGCGCATGGTCGAAATCCTTCGCTTTGGAGAAACCTACGACCGGTCCGAAGATTTCTTCTTGCATTAAACGTGCTTTCGGGTCTAGGTCCGCAATGATTGTAGGTTGAACGAAGAAACCTTTCGAGTTGTCTCCTTCTCCACCTGCCATGAATTTACCTTCTTGCTTCCCGATTTCAATGTAATCCATGATTTTCTTGAATGAATTGTTATCAATCACTGGACCCATGAAGTTACTTGTATCTACTGGGTCACCTACTTGTAATTCCTTCGTTAATTCAACTGCACGAGCCAATACTTGGTCGTACACATCTTCAACGATAACTGCACGAGAACATGCGGAACATTTTTGTCCAGAGAAACCGAATGCAGATTTCACGATGGATTGTGCCGCTAATTCTAGGTCTGCGTCGCTGTCTACTACGATAGTATCCTTACCACCCATTTCAGCGATAACACGTTTCAACCAGATTTGGCCTTCGTTCACTTTAGAAGCACGCTCGAAAATACGGATTCCCACATCACGAGATCCTGTGAAGGAAATGAAACGAGTACGTGGGTGATCGACTAGGTAGTCCCCAACTTCAGCACCGTTACCAGGAACGAAGTTTAATACGCCTGCAGGAAGACCTGCTTCTTCCATTACTTCTACGAACTTAGCCGCAACGATTGGCGTAGTAGAAGCTGGTTTTAATAGAACTGTGTTACCAGTTACAATCGCCGCTACCGCCGTACCAGCCATGATTGCAAATGGGAAGTTCCAAGGAGAGATAATGATACCTACACCTAGTGGAACGTAGTTGTATTGGTTGTATTCCCCAGGACGGCTTTCTACAGGAACTCCGTCTTTTAATTTCAACATTTGACGAGCATAGAACTCTAAGAAATCGATAGCTTCAGCTGTATCTGCATCCGCTTCATTCCAAGGCTTACCTGCTTCTTTCGTTAATAACGCAGAGAATTCATGCTTACGGCGACGAATGATTGCAGCAGCACGGAACAGGATATCAGCGCGAGATTCTGGCTTTACTTTTTTCCACGTTTTGAACGTCTCATCCGCCACTTTCATCGCTTGTTCAGCTAAATCACGACTTGCTTTCGAAACGCGACCGATTACTTCTTCTTTATTTGCAGGGTTGTAAGAAACAATTTTATCTTCAGTTGTGATTTTCTCTCCGCCAATTACCAATGGGTAATCCTGGCCAAGATAAGACCCGACTAATTTCAAACCTTCTAGATATGCAGCTTTATTTTCTTCATCTTTAAAATTTGTAAATGGTTCATGTTTGTATGGCAGTACCATGTCTGAAACCTCCTAATTTCATGAAGATTAATTTTTCTAATATTTTTTATATGCAAGATATGTGCCAAAGAAAAGCCAGAAACACTAAAACAGAAAACTTGGTTGTACATCCTGTCCTAACTAGCCTTCAAATGATTAGTATTTACTACTTCTTCTTAACAAATCCGATATTTAACGCAAAATATTTTTGCCCCCAAAAGGGGTTCGAGGTGCAAAAAAGCAAAATATTATTGCACCCCCTTCCAGCACTGTTATTATTAACTTGGATTCATCTAAATGAGGTGTCAAGATAAAATATCCAGAAAAAAAATGAGATCTATGTTGGGTTCAGGTTAGAGTACAGAGTTCTTTAGCGCTTTGATTTCAATATCACTAAAGCGACTAACAACTTAGGCATTAGTCGACAAAACCTTCATTACTGAATGTGAAAATAATAACCATAAAAAAAACGGATCAGCGTTTGCCGATCCGTCTTACATTTATTATTATTTTTTAACTTCTTCGCGTTGAGATTGGTCAATCCACTCTTGAAGTTTATCTTTTAACGTATTGAAGCCTTCAGTTGACTCTGTATAAGAAGTCATTTGCTTAGGTGCTGCTGGACGTTTCTTAGCAGCTGGCTTTTTAGGTTGAGCTGCTGGACGCTCTGGAGCTTCTTCCGTAGCACGGATAGAAAGACCAATTTTGCCTGCCGCTTCATCGATTGAAAGAACTTTAACATTTACATCGTCGCCCACTTTTAAGTGGTCATTGATGTCTTTCACAAAACCGTGAGTAACTTCTGAAATGTGAACTAAACCTTGAGTTTTTTCATCAAGTGCAACAAACGCTCCGTATGGCTGAATTCCTGTAACTTTACCTGTTAAAACTGAACCTACTTGGATCTTTTCTGACATGCAAACACTCCTAAATATAATGTAATTTCGTCTCTTTTCACACAATTATATATTATAGCACAAAATATAGAGTATATCAAAAAAACATCAAGATCTATTCAAAAATCAGCATTGTTTATTGTAGATTCCCTCTAATTTATCCAAATATCCCTTTTCTTATAAAAAATCTACAAGCACCATTTTAGGATATCCTTCACATTACCCCCCTTATCCATTTAACCGTTCATTTACTCTTCACTTTCAAAAATTATCGTTTGCTTTTTCTATTCACACTTGCCGCTGAGATATTTCTCTACTGGAAAGGCATGATTTGTACTTTCCAGACTCCGTTCACTTGATCCATCTGGAATACTTTACTTTGTTGTCCATTATTGTAGAACAATTCAATGCCAATCATTTCCCCATCAATCCTGTATTCCTTTGCATGACGATATCCATCTATAGCAGACGGGCCATTGTATAAAGGGTTGGTACTATCTTCATGATATTTTTCCTTCGATAAAAAATCAGCTGGTTTGTTTAATAAATCATATTGCGTACCGAAATCCTTCTCATTTTCGGCATGAAAATACAGTCTCATAACATCAAATGCTGATAATCCATTCAAGATTTCTTCATTACCAGTTGCCTTAAATCCATCGTATTTCGATAGAAGATTAGCAGATAGAGGTAAAATGGGCTCCTCTATGATGTCTGGATTTTGATTATTTGGTACTCCATCCGAAAGAGAAAATGCAGGGTAAGGCACTTCACTTGCCTCGAATTTTTCTGGCTTTTCCCATCCATTTCCCTTTAATTGTTCAACGAATTGCAAGATGGATTTTGCTGTTTGGAATGTAGCATGATTCTCCATGTCTTCCCACGCCTTTTTAATATCCTCATTTATTTTTCCATTCCAATCAAACACAGGGTCATTCGGCAAACCTAATAAATAGATTCCAAAAAATAATCGAAAATCTTGTTTCAAGTTTTCTTTCCAAACTCCATCATTCATATTCAGAATTACTTTTTCGCTTTGCAATAAATAGTCCCCTATTTCATGCCATCTACCTGAAAATGCTCCATCACTTAATTGAGGTCGATCTATTTTCAAAGTAAGATACTGAGAAATTTCTGTATTTGCTTGATCACCCATTCTGTCGTATATAGAGGCGTAATCGATGTTTAGCTCTAATAAACCTTCTATTGTTGTAAATGAATAACCATTTTCTCTCATCGCCTTCACAAATATTGCAGCTTCATCACTTCCATGGTAGATTCCCTCATTCATCTTGGCTACTACCTCTACAATATCCGATGAATCTTCATTTAAGAAAATTTCTGCTAGTTCCATTTGTAGGATAGGCTTAAGTTGATTCATCTGTCGCATATATTCATAAAATAGAACTTCTTGTTCTTCATATGCCAACGTAGAGGCTGATAATTTTTCAAGATAGTAGGAAGGGGCAGTTAAATAGAAATCCACTTCTTCTTTAGTTGTTTGAATAGACTCAAGTACCGCTTCCTCCGTTTTTAAATCCTCTTGAGTTATTAGATTGTTTATTTTTTCCCGTATTTCATTTACCATATCGCTTTCTTTAAAGTCTTTATAACCAAGTCTTTTGGAAGTATCAGCAACTTTTTTATCAAAATAGCTTTCTAACTCCTCATAACTCTTAATTTCTTCGTTCAGTTTTTCTTCTTTACTAGGTGGAACAACTGTTTCTTTTGGTTTTTCCGATTGAAGGTTATTTCCCTTGCTATTATGGAGTATTCCCATCAGTAAAATTCCGGCTATGATTCCTACACCAATTAAGCTTGCCACATAAGGAAAGGACCATTTCTTTACTGGTTTCGTTTCCTTGATTACAACTTTCGCCAATCGGTCGTAATCTGTTTTCGAAGGAATAGACTTATAGGCTTTATTGAGCTGTTCTAATCTTTTTTCCAATTGATTATCTTCCATCCTGTCCGCCCTCCTTTCTTTTATCCTGTTCCATTCTCTTCTTTAGCTGTTCTTTTCCTCGTAAGATTCGTGTTTTAATAGTTGATAGGTTAGAATTTAAAATTTCTGCAATCTCTTCATATCTACAATCATGAAAGTAATACAGTATGATGGGAATACGGTATTTTTCATCTAATTGTTGTATGCATTGATGCAAATACCGATCGTCCTCACTTTGTAGTACACCCTCTTCAGCACCCGGTTCACTAATTTCCATTCTTTGTCTTTGGAAAAAAAATAGTCTTCTAGTTTGACTTTGTTTTTTTCTGTAATAATCCTTTGTGACATTTAATGTGATTTTATAGAGCCAGGTGGTAAATTTCGCTTGTGAAAATTGATTAATAAAACGAAATACTTTTATAAATACCTCTTGGGTAATATCCTCAATATCATTTCTTGAATTCCCCATTTGATAGGCAAATTTTTCTACAATAGGACCATAATGACGAATCAATTCGGTCATAGCTGTCTTATCTCCACGTTTAGCTCGACTGATCAGTTCTTCTTCCAAATGTCTCCCCTCCTTACCTAGTTAGAAGTAGTATAAATTTGCCTATATAACGGCAGTCAGCTCATATTTGTTTCAAAAGAATTACATTTATTTGAAACTAAAAAAGAGTGCTCTTAAAGTTGTTTAGTAAAGAACTTTTCGAGTCACCCTTATTTGATGTATAAATTTTTTTCAAATGGAGATAATGGGAACATAGCTTTCCTACTAATCTTAGCATTAGTACAGGAAACATCATTTGCCCAAAAGGCACTTCTTGTTTTCTGAAGTATTCCCCCCTTTTTGACGGACAAAGGTCAACCTTTGTCCGTTTTTTTATACTTTAGGAAGAATAAATTGAAAACATTGTAAAGATTATGAATGTAAATTGGTAATAAAGCGTTCGATTCTTTTAACGGCCTCTTGCAAATTTTCAATGGAGGATGCGTATGAACATCTAATATGCCCCTCGCCACTTTCTCCAAATACATTTCCAGGCACCACCGCTACCTTTTCTTCCATTAACAATCCTTCTGCAAACTGTTCTGAAGTCAGCCCTGTAGACTCAATGGATGGAAAAGCATAAAAAGCTCCTCCAGGAATGTGGCATTCTAATCCCATTTCATTAAAAGATTTGACTATGTAGTTCCGTCTTGCTCGATAGCTGTTTCTCATCGATTCCACATCGTTCATACCATGCTTTAATGCCTCTAGTGCAGCATGCTGAGCCATTGTGGATGCACACATCATCGTATACTGGTGAATCTTCAACATGGATTCCGAAATATATCGAGGTGCACATACAAATCCTAATCTCCAGCCTGTCATCGCGAATCCTTTTGAAAAGCCATTGATTAGGATGGTTCTTTCCCACATACCCTCAATCGATGCGAAACTTGCAAACGGATCATCATAAGCTAGTTCAGCATAAATTTCATCAGATAGAACTATTAAATCATGCTTTTCAACGATTTGGGCAAGACGAACGAGCTCTTCACGGTTCAATTGAGTTCCAGTTGGATTATTGGGAGAACAAATTAAAAGTGCCTTCGTTTTAGACGTTATCGCTGCCTCTAACTCATCTGGCATCAATTTAAAGCTATTTTCCTTTTTAGTTTGAATGGTGACTGGGACCCCACCAGCTAACGTCACTAAAGGAGAATAAGAAACAAAGCTAGGCTCCACGACAATTACTTCATCACCAGGATTCAGTATTGCACGAAAAGCAAGGTCGATTGCTTGGCTTGCTCCAACTGTCAAGATGACTTCTGTTTCTGGTTGATATTCTACTTGAAAGGAATCTTTCACATATTTCACAATAGCTTTCCGCAGCTCTAGTAATCCAGCATTCGCTGTATAAGATGTATAGCCTTCTTCAAGAGATAAAATAGCTGCTTCTCGAACATTCCAAGGAGTGATGAAATCCGGTTCTCCTACCCCTAAAGAAATAACACCCTCCATATTTGCAGCTAAATCAAAAAATCTTCGGATGCCAGAAGGTTTTAACTCTCTAACCGTTTTTGATAGAAAATTTGTCTTAATCATGGAGACACCACAATTCTTTTATCCTCATCACTCTGTTCAAAAATGATTCCATCATGTTTATATTTTTTGAGGATAAAGTGAGTGGTTGTTGAGATCACTGAATCTAGCGTAGATAATTTCTCTGATACAAATCTGGCAACTTCATTCAATGACTTTCCTTGAATGATTACAGATAAATCATATACACCTGACATTAGATACACGGACTGGACTTCATTAAAACGATAAATCCGTTTAGCGATTTCATCAAAACCTACTCCACGCTTTGGAGTTACCTTAACCTCGATCATTGCGGTAACACCCTCATGCTCAGCCACTTTTGACCAATTAATAATGGTCATATACCTCACTATAATTTTTTGTTTTTCAAGTTTCATTAATGTTTTTTCAAGTTCTTCAACTGGGAGATTCACCATTTTGGCTAAATCATTCGAATCAATTCTGCCATTTTCTTCAATTATTTTCAGAATTTCAATTTCTTTGTCGTCTAGATGCATGTTAATCCCCCTTTAATAACTTAAAACTGAAATCATTATAACAAAAAAGTTTTATTAATATAGTGGTGTATTTAGAATTTTCCTTTAATTTATTTTACAGAAAGCGATAAAAACTTTTATTTTTATAGAAGTTGGGTAAAATACCTATATATTTTTAGTCACGAGGTGAAGAAATATGACTCAAATGGTCTCACAGGCGTTAACAGTAAATGGGAATAATGTATATTACGAGTTATATTCTAATCCTGCCTCTTCCCATACACTGGTCATGCTACACGGCTTTTTATCATCTTCTTTTAGCTATCGTAAGCTGATACCTCTTCTAGTAAAGGAGTATTCCATCTTGACTGTCGATTTACCTCCGTTCGGAAAAAGTGGAAAGGATATATCTTATACGTACTCTTATGAAAACCTAGCAAAAACCGTTTTGCAGTTAACTGCTAATTTGAATATCGGACAGTTTTCAGTTGTGGGACATTCCATGGGAGGACAAATTTCATTGAATATGATGAAACTGGAGCCAGAACGTGTGAAAAATGGAGTATTGTTATGTAGTTCAGGTTATTTAAAGAGGGCAAACCGTCGCCTTATCTATTCAAGCTTCATCCCATATTTTCATTTATACGTCAAGCTTTGGTTAGCTCGCTCGGGCGTTCGGAAAAATCTACAAAATGTCGTACACAATCAAGCATTGATTGACGACGAAATGTTATTTGGATATTTACAACCCTTCTTAGAGGATGACATTTTTAGAGCTCTAACAAGGATGATTCGAGACCGAGAGGGAGACTTATCTCAAGAAATGCTTAAAACTATTTCAACACCATGCTTACTTATATGGGGAGAGCATGATAGGGTCGTACCACTTCGAACTGGCAAACAACTGCATAAAGATATCCCGAACTCCAAGCTTGTCATATTAAAAGAGGCAGGGCATCTCGTTCCAGAAGAAAAACCAGAAGAAGTCGCAAATCACCTAAAACAATTTTTACTCGCTCAATAAGATGAGAGAAGGATTGGATCGGTAAAATTTTTTGTTCTTCTTCCCTACTTATGCAAGAATGGGTATATATTAATAAGGAGGCCGGTACATGATGTTAACGGGTTCTCTTTTGAGGTGCAAAATCATAAATAACAGTACAAATAACGTAGTAAAAAGCATGGTGATTAGCAATTTAATCATCATGCTTTTTTGCCTCCGAGTATTCTCCGTCCTACCCGATCAGATAAATAGACGGAAAAATTCCGCTTAATTAGGAAATAGCATTGAAAATAGCTTAATTAGACGGAGAGATTCCGCCTATTGACTCGAAAAACATGAAAATAGGGGATTTTGCTTGGTATAACCGGAAAACCTCCCCTTATTTAGCCCGAAACGAGCTCCATTCTGAATTTAACCGGAAAATCTCCGCTTATTTTACTTCGCTGGTTACTTAATTAAGGAAGAATAAATATAGCCGAGTTTCCTATCAATTTTATCAAAGTATTAACAACCGTTTTAGCATATAAACTAACAGCATGAGAATGTTTATTCTCACTTTGCTAATTGGTATGCTAATTACAGTGTTAATTCTCAGGTTAAAATACCATAAATGTTGTTAGTCCAATAAAAAATAGCATGCTAAATCATATACGATTTAGCATGCTATTTGTGTTGATTTTTTACATTTTGCACACCAAAAGAGAACCCATTATACATGATGTACGAGCCTCCTGTTTTATGAACAACTTGATTGCTCTTTGAGTATAAGTATTTCTGTAGCAATTCTATTTGCCTCTTCCTTCTTTATCTCTTCTCCGAATGAGAATTCATATATATTTATGATTTTGGTAGCCAATTCCTCAGCTGAATCAACCTCATAAATAGCTTGCATACATTCAGCTATTTCTGTTTCATACCCATGGGAACCGACTTCAAATGGATCCCATTGTTCTAATAGTTTCTGAACTTGAGAATATAAATCTTCGGCCATAAAATTTTTCTCCTCATTTATCTGATAATGAATGATATAATCATCCTCCATATAGTATCATAAAGAAAAACTACATACTGTATAACTTACTTTTCTTCCAAACTAATTGGGTGGTGTTAATAATGATTCAGAATCTTTTTGAACAGAACCTCAATCGTATAAACACAGGGTCCATCAAATGGGATATGACAAAGGAATTTTTTGGTGTAGATGATGTACTCCCAATGTGGATTGCCGATATGGATTTTGCCGCTCCACAAGCAGTTACAGACGCATTGATTGAACGCACAAAACATCCTATTTACGGATATACCGCACCGACTTCGTTTGCATACAACGCTCTTATTCATTGGATGAAAGATAAATATGATTGGAATATTAATCGAGATTCTATTTGTTTTAGTGCAGGAGTGGTTTCGTCACTTAGCACATGCATCCAAGCCTTCACAAAACCTGGCGACCGTATCATGGTTCAATCTCCAGTTTACACCCCTTTCTTTGATTTAGTTCATAAAAATAAACGAGAATTAGTTAATAGTCCTCTTTATATTGAAAATGGTCAATTTCGCATATCGTTTGAAGATGTGGAAGCTAAAATGCGTAATGGCGTTAAGATGTTTTTATTATGTAGTCCACACAACCCTGGAGGAAGGATTTGGACTAAGGATGAGTTAAAGCGACTCGCCGAACTATGCATACAATATGAGGTAATTCTATTGTCTGACGAAATTCATTGTGACCTTACCCTCTCTGGTCAAAAACATTATCCAGTAGCTTCTCTTGATGAACGATTCAGCGATCTGATTATTACATGCATGGCTCCAAGTAAAACCTTTAATATTGCTGGTCTTCAATCGTCGGTCATCATTGTCCAAAATCCTGAGTTTAAAAAGAAAATCAAGGATACTCAATCTGCTCAAGGTTTTCATGGCTTGAATATCTTTGCTTTAGAAGCTTTAGCAGCTGCTTATACGCATGGAAGTCCCTGGCTTACTGAATTGTTAAAATACGTTGAGAACAATTTAAATACAAGCATTCAATTTTTCCAAAAGGAACTACCATTGATCAAACCCATGTCCCCTCAAGCTTCGTATTTATTATGGCTTGATTGCAGGGATATAGGGCTTATAGATAAAGAGCTACAAAGAGTTCTACTTCAAAAAGGAAAAATCGCCTTGGAACCAGGAAGTAAATACGGCCCAGGTGGCGAAGGATGGATGAGGATGAATATAGGATGCACTCATGATGTTTTATTAGACGGACTTAATCGAATGAAGAAAGCACTTTCTTAGGTATTTTGTAATAGTCTAGACACTTTACGATAAAATTTAATTAGGGTGTCCTAAAGGATGATACCATTCACCTTTAGGACACCCTTTCTCACCTATTTTTTCTTTTTACTAATTACGCCACAGGCAATCCTTTTTCCAGAATCTCCAGCTGGTTGAGTCATTCCATCGTCCTTCTTACTAGTAATGACAATGGAAGTACCTTCTTTTTCGAGTAGAGAGTTTTTCTTACCTTGTCGAAGAGTGACTGTAGGAGCAGCAATTTTTACTTTCACACTCCCATCGCCCTCAACAATCAAGTTAGGCAAATCCCCAGCATGAGCCCCCTCTGGATGCAATAAACCATGTTTCTTCTTGTCCGGGTCAAAATGATTACCTGCAGACTTGAATTCAGGAGCTTCACACATAGGCTTTTCATGAATGTGAATGGCATGTTCTCCTGGTTCCAATCCTTCTAAATTAATATCCAACTCGATACCCTTTGACTTTTCAGCTAGCTTAATTGTCCCAAGGGTATCGCCAACTTCATTATGCATTTCTACATCTAACTTTGTGGGATTTTGATTTTGTTGAGTACAACCTGATAGTAATAGTAGTGAGCTTGCAATCATCCAATGCTTTTTCAACTTTTCCACCCCAAAGACATTTTGTCTATATTTTGTCTGTAAAATAAAAAAAAATACCCTTTCACGGGTATTCATGATCAGCAGTTATTGATTTTCAGAAGCGCTTTTAGCTTTCTTCCCAAGAATCTCATCTTCTAGCTCTTTCGCCTTCTTTGCCTCTTTTTTCGATACGTTAATAATAAATCGCATTGTAATTACGGCAGCTACTAAAAAAATGAATGATGTGATTCCTGCTGGAATATATTCACTTTTATCTTCTGGAAAATAAAGAAATAACCCTAAAATAGCTTCGACGACTAGCATACGCTGTTCATCCTTTCATGTTAAGCTCTATACTACCATGGTTTCCCAATTCTTAATAATTGTTCAGCGGTCAACCATAGATTATCTTAACACTTTTCCGTTCTAACACCAATCCGTAATAACAGGAAAAAGTTATCCACTAATACTGGGAGCATTTAGTATATCAATTTTTTATATCTTTTTTTCTATAAAGATCAATGGACTTTTATCCTTCTCCTAAGATCATTAATCAATATTTAGCATAGCCTACAAAAAAAGAATGCAAACTAAAAACGTGGATGCCAATCATATAAGTAATTCGCATCCTTGAAGAAATATACAGCCTAACAACATGGGTGGTGAAAAAATGGCTAAAAATAAAAATAACGTATTTAAGAATAATAAAAACGCCTTACCAAAGGTAGATGTAGAATTCGCTGGAGAAAATGGACTTGAAAAAAATCATTAAAAGCCCAAAAGAGTCAAAATAAGTAAAGGATTAACGCTATATCAAACCATTAGTGCAACTAGAACGGCACTGGCGAAAGCCTGTTTTACTAAAACTTTATTCCTAAAATTGTTCACTGCTTCGACGTACTTTTTTGGTGACAATTTATGCTTTCCATAAAAAATGAGGAGGACTCCAATATGCTCGAGTTCCTCCTCTAATAAAGAATACGATTGTTCAATAAACTTATTGTACAATTTTAATCTTTTTAATGATAATATCCTCTACAGGTTTGTCTCCTTCTGCGGTTTTAACATTTGCCATAGAGTCAACAACATCCATTCCCTCTACCACTTGTCCAAAAACGGTATGCTTTTGATCAAGCCACGGTGTTCCACCATGCTTTGCATATAATTCAACTACTTCTTCAGGAAAGCCTGCTTTTAACATTTGATCTTGTAGACCTTCATCAATCTTACTTGCTTGAACAATAAAAAATTGGCTTCCATTTGTTCCAGGTCCTGAATTCGCCATGGAAAGTGCGCCTCGGAAATTGAAAAGTTGCATGGAGAATTCGTCTTCGAATGGTGCTCCCCAAATGCTTTCTCCTCCCATACCTGTTCCTTGTGGGTCACCACCCTGTACCATGAAATCCTTGATGACACGGTGGAAGGTAACTCCTTCATAGTATCCCTTTTCTGCATGTGTGACGAAATTTTCCACAGCTTTTGGAGCCATTTTAGGGAAAAGCTTGATTTTAATATCACCCATGGATGTTTCCATTACTGCGACCTTTTCGTCAGCTTGGATATCTTTAAATTGTGGGTAATCTCCCGGAGTTTCTACTGCATCACCTTGAGTAGATTCTTCTTTGTTTTCTTCTGAAACAGCTGGCTTCTCTTCCTTCTTTGCTTCATCCTTACTCGTTCCACATGCCGTTAAGACAAACATAATGGAAAGAAAAAGCATTAATAACGATTTTTTCATAGTATCTACCTCCACCAAAAACTTTACATGATTTCCATTCAAAAATCACTAGAGTACACAAAATTTCAATTATGAAGAGAGAACTCTTGTAATCCATTCAGTTCCATATGTATGATGTAAACAAAATTACGAGAGAAGGTGTCATCATGGATGAAGGAATCTTTAAGATAGGTGAAACAGTCACAGCTATTTACAAAACGGGAAAATATATAGGTGAGATCACAGATTTTAGACCATCCTCTTATTTAGTAAAAGTGTTGGCGGTGGAAAAACACCCAATGCAAGGAGATTTACATAATCCAAAGCAAACAGAGGTAGGGATGTTCCATCAACGTCGTGCGCTTGCATTCAGGGAACAGACAAATGTTCCTTTAAATATGGTAAGGCCTTACGAAGGTGATGTACCAGATTATAAGGCTTCTTTGCAAGAAGCAATCGACAAAATGAAAGATAACCTACGGGAAGAAAACAGTCCTTGGAGTCTTAAAAGCCTGGAGCTGCTTGAGGACCTGGAAAAGGATTATTTTAAGTAGGCTGTTTTTGTAAAGTTTGTTGCTTTTTTAGTGTAGTTTACTATTACTAACGGAGTTGATTGGAGAGGAGGGCACTTGACTCCAGCGGGATACAGAGGGAAGTGGGAGACCCCACAGGCGGTACGCCGAGGATGCTCCCACCCTCCCCGCGGAAAGCAAGTGCCTGGAGCGTAAATCAACGGACGAATTATCTAGTCTAAAAACAATAATCTATAAGAAAAGAGCCAAATATAAAAAGCCAAATCACTTTAGAGGATTTGGCTTTTTATAATGCAAATTTATTCATAACCTTAGATAAATCAATTCGATCACCAATTGTAGTTGGCTGATGGTTCTCCATATACTTCTTGTCCTTTTCTACGAGTTTAAAAATATTGTAAGTCGTCATAGCGTCGTCTAGTGCTCGATGATGTTTACCTACTCCTTCTTTGCCGTACTCCTGTACCGCTTTCCATAGGCCCGTCTGATTTTGATCACCAAAAAATCTTTTGTATTCCATAGAAAGGTCTACAAACTTTCCTTTAAACGGGAATTCCACTCCAGCATTTTGACAATTGTTACGTAGGACTTTCATATCCATATTTCCCCAAGTGACAACCACACTTGGTTGATCCATTTCTAAATCCACAAGCATATTCACTAGCTCTTCAAATAAGATACCTTGGTCAACACGGTCTTGACTGATTTTAAGAAAGTTTTTACATCGTTCTGACAGAATAGGGAACTTTTTTGGTTTTACGAATGCAGAGAATTCATGTAAAACCTCTTCTCCCTTCACAAGTATCGCACCTACTTCAATAATTTCCGGAAAAAATCCCTCTGGCTTCGGTTTTCCCTCAGGCATAGTAAACTCAAAATCAATGAATAAATATTTTTGTTCTTTTTCCATTTTACATTCCCCCTTTATTCATATATTTCAATGACTCTTAATCTACTAATATTTCCTTATTGAAAAATTATAGCAGATTCAACGAATAGCAGAGTCAAACTAGATTAATTTTTTTTAAGGGTTTCCCCTTTTTAAGAGATTTGTGCTTTATACTATTTTCTAGAAAACAACTTTATTTGCAGTTTTACATAATCAATCTATGCTTGTCTAACAACAAGGACTGCAACAGACAGGAAGATGAACAACATGCGTACCTTCTTTGGATATTTGCTTACTTTACTACTCGTCCCTTTTTTCGCTCTTTTGACCATATTGACATACGACGAATTGAATACATATCAACCTTTACAAAAATTCTTAGATAAAAACATTGTAATTAACCATGCTTCTCTTCCGGTAAACAGTGTGGTTACTTCTTCGGATGGTAGCATTATTTCCGAAATCTATAATGAACAGAACCGGGTCTACTTACCCCTAGAGAAGATTCCTTCATTCATGAAACAATTGTTCATTATTACTGAGGATCAGCATTTTTATGAACATAAGGGAGTCGACGCACTCGCCATTACGCGAGCTATTCTTGTGAACTCTCAAAGCCAAGAGCTAGAACAAGGTGGTAGTACCATCACACAACAACTTGCAAGGAATCTATTTTTAAACCATGAAAAAACTTATAATCGTAAGCTATCTGAACTACTGTACTCCTACCAGTTGGAAAGAAATCTTTCAAAAGAAGAAATACTAGAGCTTTATCTCAATGCAATCTATTTCCAGAATGGTGCATATGGAATTGAAGCTGCTTCCCAGAAGTATTTTAATAAATCGGTTTCTAAGTTGTCCGAAGCAGAAATGGCTTTCATTGCTGCAATACCTAACAATCCGAATTTATATAATCCTATTAAGCACTTTGAAGCGACTAAGGAGCGACAGGAACGACTTCTTGAACAAATGGTCACTGCTGGTAAACTCAATCCATCACAATTTAAGGAACTGATCCAAGAAAAAATTTTAATTCGAATAGATCACCGGATAGATCTATATCCTGATTACGTCACTTATGTGGAAGAAGAGCTTCGTGAATTAGTCGCACAACAGGAAGGCTTATCCCTTTTGGAACCAGACACTGTCCTACTCAAAAAGAACCAAGACATTGTCGAACGAAAAGTAAAAGATTTGCTAGAGTCTGGGGTAATAATAAACACGGCACTGGATACTGAATTACAGCTCCAAGCAAAAAGGTCTATGGAAAATGAACTTTCTGCTACTGGTGTACAAGGTGTTGCTGTAGTTATACAACATCATACGCGCGAGCTTGTCTCTTTGACTGGGGGAAAGTATTATAAAAAATATTCTTTTCATCGCGGTTTTCAAAGCTTTAGACAACCTGGATCTGCCATCAAACCGTTGCTGGTCTATGCTCCTTATATAGATCAAACAGATGCTTCACTTAATGAAAGCATCGACGCTAGTAACTTTTGTGAAAAAGGCTATTGTCCGAATAACTATGGGAGAGCAATTTACCATCATGTCACATTGGAAAAAGCATTCGCCAAATCCATTAATACACCGGCTGTGAGGCTACTGAACAAAATAGGGGTTCAAAAAGGCTTTTCATATTTAGAGCCATTCCATTTCACAAAGGTTTCTAACCAGGATCATGGATTGGCCGCAGCTGTTGGTGGATTTACTTATGGTATGAGCCCAATTCAATTAACCTCTGCCTATACATCTTTTCAGGATGGTACTTATGCTCCTGTGAGGACAATCCGTAGTGTAACAGATCAACAGGGTAATATCCTTTATCAATGGAAAGACAAACCCGTTAGAGTATGGAAGGATTCTACTGTAGATAAAATGAGGAAACTATTTCAAAGTGTGGTCCAAGAGGGGACCGCACAAAAAGCCTATTTCCCAAGTTCTTATATAGGTGGGAAAACAGGGACAACCAACGATGTGAAAGATTTATGGTTCATTGGAATGGATGCCATGTATACGACAGGAGTGTGGATTGGCAAGGACCAACCTGCGAGCATAGAAGCATTTTCTCAATCATCCCCTCATTTAATAGCCTGGAAAAAAATCATGCAAGCAGCTCAATAGTGAACAGGGAGACAAAACAAAGTCTCCCCGTTCACTATTTATTTTTCAAATAAACTTAAGAAAAAACCTGGTGCAACTTCTAAGTCTTTCAACCAACGAAAGCCATTTTTTTCATACAACGATTTTGCAGGTGCATTGTCTTTTCCTGTAGAAACTTTATATCGCCAAGAAGGATACAGCGTTAGCAGCTCCTTGTTCATCCTCCTAAACTGGTAAGCTTGCAATCAAACTGTTATATAGCTTCATTAATGACAAAAACACTGTTAAAAGTAGTATGGACCAAATCATAGTATGAAAGAAAATTAATCCAATTAACCCAGCATTAGATAACGTAGGACTAATGATATTCACGAAATACACAAAAGCCACAATCGTTGTAATGATAAAGATAGCTATAATCAACAAAATGGATTTCACCATCAATAAGGACAATATCCCTCCAATAACGTAAATCGATGAGACTTTACGTACGCTCTTCAGACTTTCTCCCTCAGAGTCCTTGGAAAAGAACAATAACGAAAATTCAAGAATCGTATCTGAAATGAGTTTTAAGGCAGCGAATAGCATAAAGAAACAAATAAAGGCTGCTAGTAACAAAGATAATTTTATACCCGTTACAGAAAAGAACTCACGCATCCCATCGTATACTCCGATGCTTTTCAATAGTATAAGGGCTTCCATTTCGCCATAAATCGCGAAAGATAACGAGAAAAGAATAATTGAAATCAAGGGAAAATACCCTATCAAATATGTATTTTTCATTGCCAATCTCCAATTTCCAAACTATTTTCACCTTCTCATTATGCTAAACCTTACGCTAAAGAACAAATTTATTTTTTCCACCTCCATCTTCCCTTACAATAAAGCTAATAGTAAATACATTTTTTACTAAAAAAGAAAAAATAAAGAAATTATTAAATTTCATGTTAGGTGATTTTTTATACATACAATGATGATGAGGGGATCAATATGGTACAACATTCTATTTTGGTAGTTGAAGACGACAAAGAGATTGCCACAATACTTGTAAAGTTTTTAAGAGAAAGAGATTATCAGGTCACCTGGGCCTCTACTGGTAATGAAGGATGGGAGGATTTTAAGAGTGGGAAGTATGATATGGCTATCATCGATTTAATGTTACCTGGTATGGATGGATTTACTCTATGCCAAAACATTCGGTGGTCCAGTCAAATCCCTATGTTAATACTTAGTGCTCGACATGAAGAAGATGACAAGGTTAGGGGGTTAAAAATTGGAGCTGACGACTATATGACCAAACCATTTAGCCTTCGGGAGCTTGGAGCTAGAGTGGAATCACAGCTAAGAAGATATGGTAGATATCAAGAGGAGATCCATCATGAGGATATGCTTGAATATGATGGTGGCTTAACAATATACCCTGAAAAAAAAGAAGTAATTCTTAATAGTAATTCAATCTCCTTAACATCAAAAGAATTTTCTTTACTTCTACTATTTTGTCAAAACCCTCAACATGCTTTTACGAAGAAAGAGCTTTATGAGCACATTTGGCAACAACAGGAGGTATCTGGAAATAATACCGTAACTGTCCATATTAAGAGCTTGCGTGACAAATTAAAGGATCCCTTAAAAAATCCATTATTTATCCAAACGCTTTGGGGTCAGGGATATCGTTTTGTTGGAGTACCCAAAAAATGAAAATGAAAACATGGCTAATGATTTCTTACTTTCTCATTATGTGTATTCCGGTACTTATTTTCATTATGTTAGTCTCTATGCTTCAATTATGGGACAAGAAAAAAGATATTGCCGACTATCTCTCAGTCCAATCTAAACTTTCTTACTATGAAAGTGTTTTAGACAATCCGATCTTATATGGTTGGGAAGATTCAAAAAGGCAGAGAATAAATGAGTTAAAAAGGTTAGAGGATTTATCTCGAACTGGTGTTAGATTTGCTTTGTATGATTCGTCAGGCTTTCCCCTCTTTTCAGCACCACATTCACCTGGTTCGAAAATTTCGAGTAAGGAATTATTCCAAGATTTATATGAGCTTAAAGCAGGTTACCAATCTTTTCAATTCAAAAAGCCAGTCATCGTCGAAAAAGAAACAATCGGCTTTTATACAGTCATTTTCCCAAGAGATGAGTGGATTTCTGGAGTCGAATTTCGCAAAAATGTTGCGATTACACTCTTTATTATTACCTTTCTACTCTTGTACGTTTTAAGTTACCTATTTCTCAAAAAGAAGTGGCTACATCCTATTCGAGAGTTACTTTTAGATATGGACTCCTTTGCGAAAGGTAAGTCTGTCCCAAGACGATCTCACCGAGGAAGAAAAGACGAGATTGGCGAATTGTTCCTAGGCTTCAGCTCCATGCAAGAAGAAATCTTCACCCAACAAGCTGCTTTGCTCGAACAACAAAAACAAAAAGAGTATATTGCAGCCTCTATTGCGCATGACATAAAAACTCCTTTAACTTCAATTCGGGCATCTGCAGAACAACTTACCATAGAAAAGCAAATGGAATGGGAAAACTTTAGAACAACAATCTTAGAAAAATCCGATTATATCCATAGTCTTATTGATGATTTGAGCATCTTTACGATTTTACAAGGTGCAGAGTATGAATTACCTAAGATTAATGTCGATGCAGAAGAATTTTTCGATATGCTCCTCTCAGGCTTTGAGGACTTAGCAATTGAGCAAAATATACAGGTTACAACTACCGTTACAGTGTCGGAAGAGGTCTATGTTCACCCAAATCAATTAATTCGAGTTGTGAATAACCTAGTTTCCAATGCATTTAATCATGTAACTCCTAATGGAAAAGTATGGATAGGTGCACTATCAACCCATTTACCCCTTCCAGAATGGATCTTTTGGCCACACCACAACCTTATTGATTTAGATGATAAGAAGGTCTTATTAATTGTTCAAAACGAAGGAGATTTTGTTCCTTTCGACGAAATCGAAAAGCTGTTTGAGCCTTTATACCAAAGAGATTCTTCCCGCACTAATCGATCATCTGTTGGAAGCGGACTTGGACTTCCGATCGTAAAATCAATCATTGAAAAACACGGAGGAGCTATATCCTTTTTATCAACAGAAGGCTATGGATCTACTGTAATCTGCTATTTACCTCTAACGAAGGAGGTAAAGTGATGATGCGACCTATACTCGGTGTTCTAATTGTTACTTGTTATCTTTTATCTGGATGCTCTAAAGGACCTCAATCTGATGAGTCTATGCTGTTTTCTATTATTGATCAGAAAAAATCTTTGTCCTACCCCACATTTTATTTAGAAAAAGAGATTTCTGTATTTAAAAACGGGGCGCTTATCAGTCAAGAAGACATCCGCTGGTGGAGAGATTCAATCAATAGAAAAGAACGAAAAGATATCCTTCGTTCAAACGGGGAACAAGAGATTGTCATTACAGATGATAACCAATCTGTTCACTGGAGACATAACAAACAGCTAATTCAATATCAAATATTAACACCTCAAGAATTAGAAAGTGCATTTTTCTTAAAAGAACAAACCATACAATATTTAGAAAACCTTAGAGATCAATATGAACTTACCTTAATCGAAGAAGATCGATTTGGTGCTTTCCATACCTACCGTATCGACGCACTTCCCAAAAAAGGATCAGCAAATTTAGATGATATCTCAATTTGGATTGATAAAAAATCTTGGATGATCGTTAAGGAAATCAAACGTACAGGGGATATACGAACAGCGACGAGAGTAACGAAATTCCAAAAAAACCCTATTTTCTCGGCTAATACATTCTTTTTACACACTGTTAAAGCAAATGTGCCTATTCCAGGACATAAGAAGATTATGAAACCATTAGATTCTATCGATCACGAAAAAAATGAGGTTCATGGTCGTTTTCAGAAGGAGAACTGGAGAATTTTTACAGATAACAATAGATTCAATCAGGATTTTAAGGGGGCTTATACTCTTCCTATAAAAGATGATTTAATTTTATACAGCCTTCATTTAAATGACAGGAATGATTCATTTTTAGCTGTGTATTCAAAAGACCTGAAAAAAAGATATGAACTCGTCGTGGCTAAAGGAAAAGTACAAGAGGAAAACAAAAAACAAGCTGTGCAATTTGTGTTTAATGCTTCACCAGTTTATTACAATATAGAGTCTGAAAACCAGATAGAGCTTTCTTGGTACTATAAAAATTTCTCATATCAATTAACCGTATATCATCCAGAGATAGACAATATGCAGTCTTTGTTAAATAGTTTGATACCTATAAATTGAGGTGAAACAAATGAAAAAATGGCTAATATACTATTCATTCATATTGGTGTTCAGTTTTGGTTTTAATATCTCTGATATGTCAGCTAGTACGAAATATTCTTCAACGATGGAAAAATACCTTGAGGAAACAATCCACTATTATCATGATAATTCAATGAATACAATCGCATTGAAAGAAGTAAATGATGGAACAGTCACAAAAATTCTAAGAGTTGATGATCCCCTTACTGAGGAAGACGAAGAAAGAATTGAAGAATACAAAAGTGATTTAGTTATTGCCTTTGTCGAGTTTGAACAAGTTAGAGATTCCATTTTTTACTTCACAAAAAAAGATTTCCTCTACTATGACAAAAAACGTGATGAATTTCTTCTTCCTGGAAACGTATTAGGGAATAATGAAGTAAAAGAATTCTTTAATAAGTACCTAGAGGATATGGGAAAGGAAATGCAAACAGCCTCATTGATAAAATTTATGGTTATGTTATTCCTAGCTTTATTTATACCAGTAGTGATCCTGATTCGTAAGGAAGCTTCTCATAAGGAATCTACCTTTTCTATCCATCAACGACAATCAAAATTCAACAGAGACGTTTAATATTATACATGCGGACCACCGTCAAAACTGACGGTGGTTTTTTAATTCCCGATTGTTTCTGGTTCGACTGACAATGATTGTTTAGGTGGAAAATGCATATAGTGTCTTGTTTTGACAATAATAATATTTTCATCAAATGCCCCTAAAACTCCATCCCCTTGCGGAAGGACAATTTGAGTAGTCAATGCTTTGGAACTCACTTTTACAATGTTTCGTTCCAAAGAATGATTCGCTACTAAGGCTGATAAAAATAATCCCCCAAAGATGCTCACCGAAATTATTGCCTGTTTTTTGTACATGCCTTTCGCCTCCTACTCATAGTGTGACAAAATTAGACAAGTACTATTCAAAATTGATGAATAAAAAAATTTTTTTAGGGGGAAATATACTTGTTTCTTCCTATTTATTAATTAGGGTAGAAAGCTTACAATATAAGGCTTTCCGAAATGCAAGCCCTATTGTTTTAGGTTATAATTTTTTTAAATAGGCTTTTTATCACTGAATGGCAGGTAATTTCATTTTCCATACTATAGCCATAACTAGCTATGTTCAAATGGTAGATCATTAATAAAATTAAACTCTATGGGTTTGTTTCCTAAGGTGGACAAATTGTAGAGATCCCAATTGCCATTATCTTTGTTGAAAGCGAATTTGCTAGAGGGGGGTACATATGTCTTGGATACACTTGGCCATCTTAGCACCATTTTTATTGGCCATTTTCATACCGATATTTTATAAACAATTTCGTTCTATACATACTGGATGGTTCGTTCTATTACTACCTGTGCTACTATTTGTGTTCTTTTTAAGATTCATTCCTATTACCAGAAATGGAAAACAAACGATTCAATCCTACGATTGGATTCCATCCTTAGGCATCAGGTTCGATGTCTATGTGGACGGACTTTCATTATTGTTTGCATTATTAATTACCGGTATAGGCGCACTTGTCGTTCTTTATTCGATTTATTACTTAGCGAAGGACAAAGAAAAACTAAATCATTTCTATGTATACTTACTTTTATTTATGGGAGCCATGTTAGGAGTCGTTTTATCCGATAACTTAATTGTCTTGTATACATTTTGGGAATTTACAAGCTTTTCTTCCTTCCTTTTGATTGGTTATTGGTCCCATCGAGAAAGATCTCGATATGGTGCCCAAAAATCGATGTTAATTACAGTATTTGGTGGATTAAGCATGTTAGGAGGTATCATCCTCCTTTACATCATGGGAAATACATTCAGCATTCGGGAATTAATCTCACAATCGCAAGAGCTATTTAACCACTCTTTATTCATCCCTGCATTATTGCTCATTTTACTTGGAGCCTTTACAAAATCGGCACAGTTTCCATTTCATATTTGGTTACCTGATGCTATGGAGGCACCAACACCGGTAAGTGCTTACTTACACTCTGCTACGATGGTCAAAGCAGGGATTTATTTAGTGGCAAGAATGAGTCCTGTTTTTGCAGATTCAGGTATTTGGTTATGGCTAGTCGCAGGCTTCGGAATTGTGACATTATTCTGGGGTTCATTCTCTGCAGTTAAGCAAACCGATCTTAAAGGAATCCTCGCCTATTCAACTATAAGCCAACTAGGATTAATAATGTCTCTGTTAGGAATCGGTGCAGCCGCATTGCACTATGATCATTTAGAAGAGAATTTGTACATGGCTGCCACAGTAGCTGCCATTTTCCATTTAATCAATCACGCAACATTCAAAGGAAGTCTTTTCATGGTTGTTGGTATTGTGGACCATGAGACGGGAACAAGAGACATTCGTAGATTAGGCGGGCTTATGCACTTCATGCCTATAACGTTCACTCTTGCTGTTATTGGGGCTTTATCTATGGCAGGTCTTCCACCATTCAACGGGTTTTTAAGTAAGGAAATGTTCTTTACTGGCATGGTAAGAGTATTGGAGCTTGATATTTTTAATCTCGATACATGGGGAATTCTTTTCCCAGTCATTGCATGGGTAGCATCCGTTTTCACCTTTGTATATAGTATGGTCATTATTTTTAAGACCTTCATGGGTAAACCACAACTAGAAAAATTAGAGAAGAAGCCACATGAAGCACCGATTGGAATGCTGATTTCACCAGTCATCCTTGCTTCCCTTGTCATCATTTTCGGGTTCTTCCCTAATTTGCTTGCCCCGACGATTATCGAGCCTGCCGTTACAGCTATTATCCCGAGTATTTTCGGCCCTGATAACCATGTCCATATTTCCTTCTGGCATGGTTGGTCACCAGAACTGCGAATGACATTAGGTGTCATTGTAGTGGGAGCCATTTTGTTCAAAACTCTTTCAAAATGGAATGCTATTTATAAAATTTTTCCAGAAAGACTGTCTCTAAACTTCTTATATGATTCCATGCTTGTAGGTTTGGAGAAATTTTCAATTAGAATGACTAAGATTTTTATGACAGGATTCATTAGAAACTATTTAGTGTACATCTTCCTGTTTTTCATTTTTTCATTAGGTGCAACTTTGTATACAAAAGATGGATTCAATTTCAGCCTAGATAATACGGCACCAATTGGAATCTATGAGGTTATATTAGCGATCGTGATTGCGGTTGCTTCCGTTTCAATCCTTTTCGTCAAATCACGATTGACCTCTATCATCCTACTAGGTTCGGTTGGTTATACCGTATCCCTATTTTTTGTATTATTTAGGGCACCTGATCTTGCTTTAACACAGCTGGTTGTTGAAACCGTCTCAGTAGCTTTGTTCCTACTATGCTTCTACCATCTACCAAAGAAGTTAAAGAAAGAAGAAAGACTTACATTTAGATTGAATAATGCAATAATTTCTATAGGGGTTGGGGCAATTGTTACTTTGATCGCCCTTTCTTCTCACAGTACTAAGTTGTTTGAAAGTATTTCTCAATACTATATAAAAGCAACATATAAAGAAGCTGGTGGGGAAAATATGGTCAACGTAATCCTTGTGGATTTTCGTGGCTTAGATACCCTGTTTGAAATTACTGTTTTAGCTATAGCTGCACTAGGAATTTATGCCATGATTAAACTACGTCTAACGAGGGGGAAGGAAAACGGATGAGAACTAACGACATTATTTTACAGACCGTAACGAAAATCACTTTTTTCGTCATTATCCTTTTCTCTGTTCAGATATTTTTTGCAGGACATTATTATCCTGGTGGAGGCTTTATCGGTGGACTTATGACATCCGCTGCTATCGTACTTTTATTGTTAGCCTATGATTTAAAAACGGTGGCACACATCCTGCCGATTAATTATCGGATTGTGGTAGCCATCGGATTACTAATCGCTGTACTGACGGGTACAGGGGGACTGTTCTTTGGTGCCCCTTTCCTTACCCATGCTTATAACTATTTCCACCTGCCACTTCTAGGGAAAACATCCCTTCACACAGCTGCATTATTTGATTTAGGTGTATACCTTGTGGTTATTGGCGTAACGATGACCATTATTCAAACGATTGGGGAGGACGATGAATAATGGAAATATTAATGGCTATTGTAGTTGGAATATTATTTACTTGTGCAACGTATCTCATGCTTTCAAAAAGTATACTCCGGATCATTATTGGAACAGGGCTATTAAGTCACGGTGCACATCTACTCATCTTAACAATGGGTGGTCTAAAACGTGGAGCTGTCCCACTTTTAGGGGAACATGCTAAAAACTATGTTGATCCGCTTCCACAAGCTCTAATCTTGACAGCGATTGTCATCAGCTTTGGGGTGACCTCCTTTTTCTTGGTATTGGCATACAGGGCCTATCAGGAGCTGGGGACGGATAATATGGATATGTTGAGAGGTACGGAAGCTAATGAATAATCTTGTGTTTTTGCCCGTTTTATTGCCCTTATTAACAGGAATCATCTTGATTTTCTTCTCAAAATCTATTCGTATACAAAGAACACTATCTGTCATTTCATTCGTAATCGGTGTGCTTCTTTCCACATATCTCGTTTCTCAAGTGTACACGAATGGTATTTTGACACTTGACGTCAGCAATTGGAAAGCTCCATTTGGAATTACTCTTGTAGCTGATATGCTTGCTGCGTTGCTTGTTTTAACGACAAATATTATTGCGCTCTGTGTACTTCTTTATTCATTTACTAGTATAGGGATCGAACGTGAGAAATTTTATTATTATTCCTTTTTCAATTTCTTGATAGTCGGAGTGAATGGAGCATTTCTTACAGGAGACGTTTTTAACCTTTTTGTATTTTTTGAAGTTATGCTTATGTCTTCCTACGTGTTATTAGTGTTAGGTGGAACAAAAATTCAGCTACGAGAGTCACTGAAGTACATTTTAGTTAATGTCATTTCCTCAGCCCTTTTTGTTATTGCCGTTGCTATGTTGTATTCCATTGTAGGAACTTTAAATATGGCGGACATTTCAAAAAGAGTGGCTGAAGTTGGACAACCCGGTCAGTTGACAGTGATTGCTATTCTTTTCTTAATAGTGTTTGGACTAAAAGGGGCTATTTTCCCTTTATTCTATTGGCTACCTGGATCTTATGCAGCTGCACCTACCCCAGTCTTAGCCCTTTTCGGTGCATTACTGACAAAAGTAGGTATCTATTCGATTTTCAGGACGTATACATTAATTTTTTATCATGATTCTGGTTTTACCCACCAATTCCTTGGAGTGTTATCCCTTGTCACCATCATCATTGGAGTGATTGGCGCTGTTGCATACTGGGATCTTAAAAAAATCGTGATTTACAACATTGTCATTGCTGTTGGCGTCATTGCATACGGAATTTCACTGTTGAATGAAGCTGCGGTTATGGGTTCCGTTTTTTATTTACTTCATGACATGATCATAAAAGCGGCTCTCTTCCTCTTGATTGGCATCATGGCAAAGATAGCTGGAACGTACAACTTAAGAGAATTTTCTGGTCTGATTCATAAGTACCCTTACGTAGGATGGGCATTTTTTATTGCGGCACTTAGCCTTGGGGGAATTCCTCCATTAAGTGGATTTATTGGCAAGCTATTAATTGTTCAAGGGGCTTTCCAAGCGAAGGATTATTGGGGAGCAGGCATTGTTTTAATGTCCAGTCTTCTTGTCCTATACTCCATTATGAAAATTTTCATCCATGGTGTTTGGGGTAAGCCACAAGAATATAAAGGCTCTCCTATCGGTATAAAAAGCATGCTTATCCCATCAGCTATCTTAGTCGCAATATCAGCGTTGTTTGGACTAGGTATTGAATTCCTATATCCTTATATTTCAACAGCAACTGATACATTGATGGATCCAACGATTTATATCGAAGCAGTTTTGAAGGAGTAGTGGGAATGGCATTTCAAATTTTGTTAAATTTCTTTCTGGCATTGGTATGGATGTTCTTAAAAACCACCTATGATACGAAGACTTTTCTAGTCGGCTATTTATTAGGACTAATCATTATATATGGGATGAGAAGATTTTTCGGATCTAGATTCTATCTATATCGAGTTTGGGCAGTCATTGTCCTTATCCTCATCTTCATAAAAGAATTACTCTTATCCAATTTATCCGTACTATCTGTAATATTAAAACCCAAGCTAGATATTAAACCAGGTATTTTCGCATTACCGACCGAACTAAAACAAGATTGGGAAATCACCATCCTTGCCAATCTAATTACGCTAACACCAGGGACGTTGGTAATTGATGTATCGTATGACAACAAAATCTTGTATATTCACGCAATGGATATTCAAGATGTAGAAGACTCCATACAATCCATTAAAAATACGTTTGAAAAAGCGATTATGGAGGTGAGCCGATAATGTTTGAGACCATATTGATGATTTCTCTATTATGCATCTCCATCTCGATGCTCGGCTTAATCTATCGAGTTATTAAAGGACCAACAATTCCTGATCGAGTAGTTGCTCTAGATGCGATAGGCATCAACCTTATCGGCATTATTGGTCTAGTATCAATTTTACTTAATACTAGCGCCTTTCTAGAGGTTATCCTATTATTAGGAATTCTTGCTTTTATAGGAACGGTCGCCTTCTCCAAATTCCTTGAGAAAGGAGAGATAATCGAATATGATCGAAATAGGTAAGCTAATTGCTGGTCTTCTAATATTGATAGGTGCCTTTTTGAGCCTTGTCACTGCTTTTGGACTTCTTAGATTGCCAGATGTGTATACGAGGAATCACGCTGCATCTAAGAGCGCTACGTTAGGAGTAATGTCTGTGTTATTAGGGACACTCATTTATTTTTATGTAGAACATGGACATTTCAATTCTCGAGTTCTCCTAGGAATTTTATTCATTTTTATCACTTCTCCTGTTGCTGGTCACTTGATTAGTCGTGCCGCTTATAATTCAGGAGTTCCTCTTTGGGAAAAATCCGTTCAAGACGACTTAAAAAATAGTGTAAGATACCCTGATAAGGATCAACTTTAAGTTGAAATTCAGACGTAATTAGAAAACATAAAACAGTGCCATTTTTTTATGGCACTGCTTTTTTATGTAGTCATTATTATTTCTTTAATTGAATCACTGCCATTGTACAACGAGAAATACAAATCAGCTGCTCTTGTTCGTCAACAATTCGAATATCCCAAACCATGGTTGACTTGCCTTTATGGGCAACTGTCCCTATTGCCGTTACGACTCCATCCCTTTTCCCTTTAATATGATTGGCATTAATCTCTAAACCTACAACTGCTTCAGTCTCTTGATTCACAAGATGATAGGCACCGATACTCGCCACCGTTTCTGCAAGCGCGACAGAAGCACCCCCATGTAATAGCCCAAATGGTTGCCTAGTTCTTTCATCTACCGGCATGGTAGCAATGACCTTTCCATCGGATAATTCTACAATCTCCATCCCTAATGCACTAATCATCGTATTACTAATATTCATATGTTTTCCCCCTTGTTATTTTTGCTTACCTAATTCGGTACGTGGAAGCCACTTATTCCTTACCAATTTTACCGCAATAAATAAAATAATTATCCCTACTAGGAATGCCATGGCTCCTTTCTCATATTTTAATAATCCTTCAAGTTCATCCCCTATGAAATAAGCAGAAATATAATATGTGCTTAACCATACCACGGCCCCACTATAAGAATATAATGCAAACTTCTTAAAGGGAAGTTTACTGAATCCAAAGATAAAAGGTAAAAGCAAACGAATCCCAGGAATAAAATAACTTATGGATAAGGAAAAAGCATGATATCGTTTTAATAGCCTATTAGATCGGTGATACATTCGTTTAAACTTAGTCTTTTTCATTAACACTTTAAGGATTTTCCGGCCAAATACTCTACCTAATATATAGGCAGTCGTCAATGCTCCCACAATACCGAGGTATGCAGTAATGAAAGTCCATATTGGATGCATCAATCCGTTCGAGGAAGCCACTGAGATGGAAATAATCATAATTTCATTCGGAATCGGAAAAGCGAATATACCTATCCAAAGATAGATAAATAATCCCATATAGCCAAAATCGGTTAACCATCGAATGAAGCTTTCTATTTCCATTCTCCGCACCTCTTTTCTATATTTCAATCTAAACTTACATTTATGAGATATACATTTGAACATGCATTTTCAACGATGAAATAATAAAATCATACGTAGGTAGAAGGCATGGTGTGATTAAATGTACAAAATCTTAAAATGAACAACCTTTGTAATTCTTACCCTAAATTGATACATTTGAAAACTTGATTGTTTTCTTGTTTGATTTATAGGTATTAGACATTTCAATTGAATATCCTTTTAACATTAGAAAGTAATTTTTTGTTAGATAAAGTGAGCATCCATCAGTCGGAGTTTTTTATCACCCACTGATGGATAGTCGAACGAATTGGGCATTTACAGACCGATGTCCCCCACTTGAATTTCTCGTTTTCTCAACTTCTAAACGGGGTCCGACTGTCCGTTAACGCGGAAAAATAATTTTTCTCCCAAATCAAAACATAAGGCTAACCTAATAAGCCTTTTCATAAGACTCTAGGTCAGCCTAGAAAATTTATTGATTAATAGTAATATCCTCCGTAATACGGTGGGTAATAAGGGTATGGAGCGTAAGGGTAATAATATGGAGGTCTAACTCCTCCAATAAGGGCTGATCCTAACAAACCACCCAGTACACCTCCAACAAATGGTCCACCAAAGAAGAACGGACGTCTTCCAAATCCACCATATCCTCCAAACCCTCCAAAACCACCAATCGGTCTTGGCCTACTATAATTATTCATCTAGAACCCTCCTATTTTCTATATTCATTTACATTATTTACATATGCAAAAACCTATTAATATGCGTGGGCACTGCCGTGGTCCTTTAGTCCTCAAAATATAAAAGCACTCATACAAAAACACCTCATGCCTGAGGCATGAGGTGCACATCTTGATGAAACTTTTTTATAAAACTAGTGCTGCAATCCATCCGAAAATAATGAGTGGAATGTTATAAAAAATGAAGGTTGGTACACAAGTATCCCAAATGTGATTATGTTGCCCGTCTGCATTTAATCCTGAAGTCGGTCCGAGAGTACTATCAGACGCTGGTGATCCTGCATCTCCTAAAGCAGCTGCCGTTCCTATGATGGCAATAGTAGCCATTGGTGAAAAACCGAGTTGCAAACAGAGAGGAACAAAAATGGTAGTGATAATTGGAATAGTCGAGAATGAGGATCCAATCCCCATTGTCACTAATAATCCAACAATTAACATTAAAAATGCGCCAAGTGATTGATTGTTCCCAATCATGTCAGTAGCCTGCTTAACCAAACCATCTACATCTCCAGTAGCTTTCATAACTTCAGCGAAACCGAAAGCCGTCAACATTACGAACCCGATAAATGCCATCATCTTCATACCATCAGTTAATAGCTCGTCTGCTTCCTTCCATTTGACCGCTCTAGTTATATAGAGAACAGCTAAACCAGCCAATGCTCCCATAATCATAGAATCCAATTTAATTTGTACGATTAGTGCACTAACTACAGCAATCAAGGAAAATACAATAGCCCCTTTGGAATAGTTACCTTTCTTGAATTCCTCAATCTCACTATTAGCGTAAGTTCGTGGTTTACGATATACAAAAATGGCCAAGATAAGTCCGGCAACCATACCTAGTGTAGGAATAATCATAGCTGTTGGAATATCTGCTTGATTTATGGTTAACCCAGCTGATTTCATGTTATCTGCCAAAATACCGTGGAAAATCTTTCCGAATCCAGCAGGTAAAAGAATATATGGTGCTGTCAAACCAAAAGTCAGAACTGATGCAATCAATCTTCTATCAATTTTTAATTCATTCATCACGATTAGCATGGGAGGAATTAATATAGGAATGAATGCGATATGAATAGGAATTAAATTTTGCGAAAAGCATGCCATTAACAAAACAAAAAATACAATAAGTGCTTTTGAAAGTTTTTTATTAGAAGCTTCCCCTTCTTTTCCTACTTTAGAAATGACCCATTCGACCAATAAATTAGGTAACCCCGTCCTAGATATCGCAACAGCGAACCCCCCCAATAAGGCATAGCTTAATGCAACATCTGCACTACCTCCAAGCCCTCCAGTAAATACCTCGATGGTTTTGCTCATACCTAGGCCACCGGTCAGGCCTCCTACTATTGCTCCTATAATGAGCGAGAAAACGACGTTGACGCGTAATAAACTTAAAATCAACATTGTCATTACCGCAATAACTACTGCGTTCATAAGTGTGACTCCCTTCTATGTTGAAAACTTTCGCTTTAGTTTGGTAAATTGGTAGAGAATTAAAATACTTTATTAAACTACCATACTAAAATATTTGTGTCAACATGTTCTTAACCTACCCAATGTCGTTGTTGAATAGCTTCTCATTAGAAAACTAGGCTAACGCCACACCTTAGCTGACGAAACCATAATTGCACTTTAACATTATTCCTAAAATTGGCTACTACGTCATAAAAGTCTTTGCTTCTCACTTAAACTATCTTAAAGTATAAAAAATAGCCAAACCTTAATAGTCCATATAGACTTTAAGGTTTGGCTCTCATTAGTAAATCATATATTATTAGACTTCGAAACGTTCCACGAACAATGCCAATGTACGAGTCATGACTCCTGTTGCTCCAGATGGTCCTAAATCACTTGTTTTATTTGTTGTTGCAGTTCCTGCAATATCCAAGTGAACCCAAGGAGTACCTTCAGCAAATTCACCAATAAATGCGCCACCCATGATTGCATGACCCTCTCTACCTGGTGAATTGTTAAGATCTGCTATTTTACTATTACGTACACGTTGTTTATCCTTTTCTGTAAGAGGTAGTCTCCACATCGGCTCCCCTGCTTCTACAGATGCTTCTAATACTTGTTCAAACAAGCTCTCATTATTCGTCAATGCCCCAGTCATTTCTGTTCCTAAGGCAATAATCACTCCTCCAGTAAGAGTAGCAACATCGACTAAATAATCTGCTCCATGTTGTTTTGCATACGTCATTGCATCCGCCAATACTAGTCTGCCTTCAGCATCCGTATTTAAAACTTCTATAGTTTTTCCATTCATCGCCGTAATCACATCATCCGGCTTAAATGCTGCACCACTTACCATATTATCTGTAGAAGGAATAACAGCTACCACGTTTTGCTCTGGCTTTAATTCACCGATGATTTCCATTGCACCTAGTACTGCAGCTGCACCGCCCATATCAGTTTTCATGCCCACAATTCCATCTTTAGGTTTGATGGAATAACCGCCTGTATCAAAAGTAATACCTTTACCAACTAAACCAATGACATCTTTCCATTCGTCTTTTCCTTGGTATTTCAACACAATCATCTTAGGAGGTTCAACAGATCCTTGGTTGACCGCAAGGAATGCACCCATGCCTAACTTCTCCATATCTTCCTTTTCAAGAATTTCTACTTCAAAGTCATATTTTTCAGCAAGTTCAACTGCATATTTAGCCATTTCCGTTGCAGTAAGCATATTGCCTGGAATATTTACTAATGAACGCGCGGAATTTGTTCCTTTACCGTAAACATAACCAACAGTTAATGAAGCAGAAACTTCATCAGTATCATTTGCTGTAATAACCGTTACGTCTTCTATTTTCTTTTCTGGTTCATTCGATTTTTGCTTGTAGCCATCAAACTTATAAGTAGCTAAAGCAAATGCTTCACTAAGTGCATAGGCTGCGTCAGCTACTTCTACTTGTTCACTAGAAAAAGAGTCTAAATCCACTGTAACAGTTTGATATTTAGCCTTATTCACATAAGAAAAAGCCTTTCCATAAGCTTCCTTCAATTCTTCAAAGGTCAATTCTTTAGCTTTACCCAATCCAACGAAAATAACTCGTTTTGTGCCAGATTGACCTAGTGTATGTATACTTGAAATCGCTTTTTTCTTTGTGGAGATATCTCCATCTTTTAATAATTCACTTACTTGTCCATTTAAGGCTAAGTTGACTTCTTTAATTATTCCATTTTCAAGAGAAGTATGTTGCGTTACCCCAATTAATAAACATTCATGCTGCTCTTTTGCTGACCAATGATTTTTCACTGTAAACATAGTAGCACCTCCAAATAGTTTCTATCCCTATTATAACTGACTACAGGGTCGGTGACGATGGATAAATTTCGACTGTCTAAAGAAACGTTTAGATTAGCATCAAAATGTATAAACATATGTTAAGTTGAAAATTGGCTTTTTTCGCATAGGTTGTTGTAGTTTGTTACATTTAAAATGTAATTTAACTTTAACTCTCTGAGTTGATTGTAGTGGAGTGCACTCTCCTCCTCGAAAATGCATACGCATTTCCTTCATGCGATGTTAATTCGAGGAAGATTATTCAATGTCCTGCGGGAAATAGAGGGAAGTGGGAGACCCCACAGGCGGTTACACGAAAGGAGGCTCCCACCCTCCCCACGGAAAGCAAGTGCCTGGAACGGAAATCAACGGACAAACTTTACAGTGTAAAATAGAACAGCCTAAAAAGATTTTGAATCATTTTATACCTGAAAATTTACATTAATAAGAGATTTTTATAACACAGTTTATGACATAATGGTTATAGACTACTATTCTAATGAAGCAGGTGATTAGATGGATTTATTGACAAATTTTCCTTTTATCGCTTCTCTGATCGCAATTTTTTTCGCGCAATTTGTTAAAGTCCCTATCCAATACATAGCCCTGAAAAGATTAGACTGGACTTTACTGACGAGCACTGGAGGTATGCCAAGCTCCCATTCTGCAGCCGTTACTGCACTTGCAACGGGGGTAGCGCTTGAAACAGGAGCAGATTCTGCTGTATTTGCGGTTTCTGCAATTTTTGCCATCATTACTATGTTTGATGCGACTGGGGTAAGAAGGCAGGCTGGTGAGCAAGCAGCGGTTTTAAACAGATTGGTGAGCGATTTCAACACTTTTCTAAAAGAAGCTAAAAAGTGGGAAGAAAACGGTGAGAGACAAAAACAAATCAAACTAAAAGAATTACTCGGTCATAAACCGATTGAAGTGTTCTTCGGTGGTTTAACAGGAATCTTTATTGCCTTACTTTTACATGTGTTTATCTATGGGGTATAGGAGGTTGCTATTATGAAAATCATTTCATTATGTCCGAGCAATACAGAAATATGTACCTATCTAGGGATTGAAGATAAACTGATTGCAATTGATGATTACTCTGATTATCCGCTTCATATTCAACATTTGCCTAAAGTTGGACCAGACCTTTCCATTAGGATGGATGAGGTGGAAGCTTTGGAGCCAGATCTTGTGCTTGCTTCCCTTAGTGTACCCGGCATGGAGAAAAATGTGGAAGAATTAGTGGCTCGAGGAATTCCTCACCTTGTACTAAATCCTCAAAGCCTTCATGATATTGGTGAAGATTTACTCAAGGTGGGAAAAGCAACAGGAAACGAGGATTTAGCAACAGCAAGGGTTAGGGAGTACCAGCAGACGATTGAAGCGTTTCAAAACATCTCAAATCAGATTGATAACAAACCCACCCTTTATTGGGAATGGTGGCCGAATCCAATCTTTACTCCTGGAAAGATTAACTGGCTTACTGAAATTAGTGCATTTTCAGGAGGAAAAAATGTCTTCGAGGACGTTGAATTAGCAAGTGTCCAGACTACACCAGATGACGTCCTTAGTCGCAATCCTGATTATATATGTATGGCTTGGGTAGGGGTTCCTATAAAAAGGATTCAACCAAAGAAGGTGAAGGAGCGTCAAGGCTGGAGTGAAATGAAAGCCATCCAAGAAAACAAGATTTTTGTAATGGAAGAGCCTTTATTTTGCAGACCGTCCCCAAGACTTCTAGAAGGACTAAAGAAATTAGCTGGCCTTCTTCATCCTGAAGAATACAAAAAAATTTTATAAGTACTATAAAAAGGATGACTCGAAACATCAAAACGAGTCATCCTTTTTTATGAGTTATTCTTTTGATTTATCCAAATATTGTTGTCTAAACACTTGTAGTTCTTCGTTTTCATTAAGTGCTGATAATTCTTGTTCAGAAAGGCTACCACTGCCCATTTGTACAATGTATACATCTAAATGTTTCTTTCCCCATTCAGCGTATACATCTTGGACTGTTTCAAAATACAAATCAAGCTTGTTGCCTTTAATTGCTCCACCTTTATCGGCCACTACACCATATCCGTATCCAGGGATAAATAGAATGGTGCCAATCGGATACACCCTTAAATCTGCTGCGATTGTAGAATACAAATCCCTTTTTACTTTCACTCCAGAGTATGTAATTCCATAGGATGGATGGTTTGGACTTTTACCTGTAGATTCAATTCCCGCCGTGTACCCTGTCGCGGTAACTTTCGCTGTTGGGTATTGGCTGAAATCAATCGTATCTTCCAAAGTCTTTGGTCTTGTTAATACTTCTTGTGAGGAAATCTCCGTTTTCATTGCGGAAATATGTTTTACATATTTATAGCCTAATGCTACTTGTCTGCCACTATGAGATTGGACTGCTTCATCACTAAACCTTAAATAGGAATCAAAGGGAATCACCCTTGCTTCCACACCAGTGATTTGTAAATACGTGGACTGAATCGCTAACACAAACAAAATAGAAAACACGAGCTTTTTAATACCTATCTTTATTTTTTTCATATAGGTTGTTTCTTCACTCCTCTCACAAGAATATTTCTTTCCCAAAAAATAAGAAAATATTCATTTTCCATAAAAAAAGAGAGATTGTAAGAAATTCCCTAATAGAATCATTGGATAAATAAACCAATTTTGATTGAGGTAATTACTGCTGTTTCATTAAACAGAAAAAGGCTTAAAATCTGCATGATTAGATGAGATTCGAAGTAGCATAATCCTATTCTAAGCTTATGATTTAACGTAATCTCTTGGTTTAGCTCTGACAACAAAAAAAGCCTCCAACATTGTTGAAGACTTTTTTTATAATTATCGAATTAGAACATTCTATAGCCCATTTTTCGTAGCAAGCGAATCGTAACGCCGGAAAGGATGGCCCCAACTAAGCCACTTAACAGAATAATAATATCAGCTAATGCTAATGAAGCGACTTTCCCTGGAATACCGGTAAAGGCTTCTGTTGGAGTATTGAAGTAGTTAATAAGTTTCATGTCATTAACAATATAGATGGCAATTAACGGATAAATGATAACCATGATCCATGATTGACGAAACAGCATGTTCAAAAGGAAACCAATCCCGAAAAATAAAATCAAGAATAGTACGACAGATATAATAAGTATAGGTATCGACATTTGCATTGTTTAGGCCCCTCCCTAGAAGCATCAATACTAGTTTACTTATTGAAACATATCTCGTCAATAACATGGCAATATTGTCACAGAAACGACTAGAAATCTTCTCTGACAAACAAGTGATGTAACAATTTAGTGTACATTAGAAACTAGACATTTTCCAAGCCTTAGTGCTATAGAATGCCTAGTTACACAATACTCCTAAAATCGGAAACTTTGCATCATATATTTATTCTGTAACAAAAAAATAAACTCCTAAATAGGAGTTTCGAAAATATATCTCTATTTTTCTACTTTTTTCCCACTTCCTCCACAGCAAGTGCATGTTTCAGAACCGCCTAATAATAATTGGAAATATCCTTTCCCTGAACAATAATTACATGTAGATGGTTTTGTTGTCGTCATTGTCGTCACCCTCCGAAAATTTAATTGAATTTTCTGATAATATAACAAATATTTAATTTCTTGAAAACATCCATTTTCGGTTGAAAACCACTCATGTAAACGCATACAACTTGTTTTCTCTTCTTTTTTCTTTTATTATCTTAAATTTACAGAAAATTATAAAAATAATTTATATGAAGTATATCCAAATTGGTTTCCAGGGTTAATTCCATCTAAAATCTCCATTGCTTTTTCTGATTTAAAGTTAATTAAATGATCGAGCATGATGGAATGGTTTTCACTGTTTAACAATTCTTCTGGAGTCATAAATGCTACATCATAAAGTTCACTCTCTTGTACAATTATGTTTTTATGTAGTGGTTTCATAAGAAAAATGAGCATATTATCACTGATTTCATCTTTGATTACACCGCTTCTCATACCTACTAGTCCAATATTTTCTGCATCTATTCCTGTTTCTTCATAAACCTCTCGCTTTACTGCTTCATCGACCGTTTCATTTGCATGGACGAAGCCTGCCGGTAAGGACCACATTCCTTTTAAACCACTGTATTTCTTCTTCACTACCAACCACTTGCCATCATCTGAAATGACAAGTCCAGCCACAGCAAGCCAAACGTTTTTACATTTTTCTTTCATAACTTAGAGCTCCCTTAAATGGTTTTTTCTTTATTGTATAATATGATTTATTAAATAAAAAACCCTGTCTCAAACTAGACAGGGTCTAACTGTAGATAATCTTTAAGAATTCAGCGCATTTCTTTTAGAGTGAAAATAGAACTAGAGAAGTTGATTTCCGCTCCGGGCGAACGCTTTCCGCGGGCGTGGCTTGAGCCTCCTCCTTCGCTTCGCTTCGTGCGGGGTCTCAAGTATCACCCTTTTCCCGCAGGAGTCGTCGCCCTCCACTCCAATCAACGATTTGTATAAATAATTTTGAGGTGATAAAAGATGATGTCAAAAATGACAAAAGGTATCGAGAGAGCGTATTCTCGATACCTTTTGTCGACAATCTGACCCTGTCTAAAACAGGTTTTTGTATATTAGATAAATTTAAATTTACCTTTTTTCACAACAAGAGATGGACCGCCAATCATGTAAAGTGCACGGTTATCAATCATTTTCTTCATGAATGAAGCTTTCGTACCAAATAGCTTTTTGCCAAATACCATACCAATCGCATCATCTTCACCTAGAGAACATACCGTACCTTTAATGTCAGGTGTGAATGTGCCTAGCTCTTCAGAATTACGAACAAGTGCAGTTAGGTTTTTAGCTGTTAATTCTGCTTGTTGCATTGCGATTTGAGCCGTTGGTGGATATGGACGGTTAATCTCTTCATTGATAATTAGAGAGCAATCACCAATAATGAACATTTCGTCATGCCCTGGTACTCGTAAATCTGGGTTAACTTTAACGCGTCCACGCATAGCTTCAATACCAGATTTTTCAATTACAGAATTACCTCTAACACCAGCTGCCCAAACGACTGTTCCAGCTTTAATTTCTTCTACTTCGTCCTCACCTTTAGCCACGATAATTCCATTAGGAGTACATTCTTTAATGGCTGTTCCGATGCGGAATTCAACACCTTTTTTCTCTAGGTGGGAAACTGCATATTTTACTAATTCTGGATCAAAACCTGGTAAAACCATTGGTGCCGCTTCTACACAGATAATTTTCACTTTATGGAAATCAATATCATAATCCTTGCATAGTTCCGGCATACGGTTACCTAGCTCACCAAGGAACTCGATACCTGTGAAGCCAGCTCCACCTACAACGATTGTTAAACGTTCTTCTTTTTTCTCTACATCTGTTCCGTATTGGGCAAATTGATATTCGATATGCTCACGGATTTGGCGTGCTGAGTTTATGTTTGTAATAGAAAATGCATATTCCTTTAATCCTTGAATTCCGAAAGTCTCAGGTTCTCCTCCAAGAGCAATGACTAAGTAATCATAAGATACTTCGCCATTTTCTAAAACGACAACTTTCTCTTCAGTTTTCACTTCAACAACGGAATCTTGGATAAAATCAACCTTGTGACGATCGACAACGTCTTTGATATCGTATCGTACACGGTCATGGTGCATCGTTCCTGCTGATGCTTCATGTAACCAAGTTGTTTCGTAGTGGTAAGGGTTTTTGTTAACAAGAACAATATCCGCTTCATTCACACCTAAAGATTTTTGCAAACGTACAGTAGTCAATAAGCCGCCATAACCAGCGCCAAGAATTACAATTTTCGGCTTTCTCAAGTGTATCACTTCCACCTTTTAAGTAATTTTCTAGCGATGCTGTTCAATCCAAATCTCACCGCATATAACCTTATGCCAAAACGGAACATAATAGTTTGTGATATTATTCACTAAACAATTCAAAAAAATGTTCGAAAATTGTCATAAAATCTTTATCCTATATAAATATTATATGCTTTTTTACTGATTTTCAAGTAAGAAAAGCAGGTTTTACTATTGTGAATATTTTAAAAATAATCCTATTTGACTATAAAAATGGATAAATATGTTATGAATTTATCTATTTCAAAAGTTTCCTTCCTTATTCTATATGAGTTGAGAAAATAAATCGGTTATATTATTTGTCTATTTCAGTAATTTTTTTCAGTTACAGTTATTTTTTGTTTCGTTTTCGAATAATTCACACTTCTTTTATGATAGTATTGAAAAGAGTGTCCATTTATTTATTGGGGGGATATGGCGTGAAAGAAGATCAAAAAGTTTATGACATTACAATAATTGGTGGGGGGCCAACTGGGTTATTTACCGCTTTTTATGGAGGAATGAGACAGGCTTCTGTAAAAATTATAGAAAGCTTACCTCAACTGGGTGGACAGCTTTCTGCCCTATATCCAGAGAAATATATTTATGATGTCGCAGGATTCCCAAAAGTGCGTGCACAAGAACTTGTAAATAACTTAAAAGAGCAAATGGCAAAATTCAGTCCAACAGTAGCGTTAGAAGAAGCTGTAGAAAAACTGGAAAAACAGGATGATGGAGTATTCAAACTAACGACCAATAAAGCAACTCACTATTCCCGTACTGTCATCATCACTGCTGGAAATGGGGCATTCCAACCACGCCGAATTGAACTGGAATCTGCTGCTCAATATGAAGGGAAAAATCTTCACTATTTTATCGATGATTTGAATCAATTTGCAGGGCAAAAGGTAATCGTATGTGGTGGCGGAGATTCTGCTGTCGACTGGGCATTAATGCTTGAACCAATTGCAAAGGAAGTAACAATCGTTCACCGTCGTGACAAATTTAGAGCACATGAACACAGTGTAGAGAACCTGAAAAATTCTAAAGTTGTCATCAAAACTCCTTATGTCCCAACTGAAATAATCGGAGATGGAGAAAGAATTTCCCATGTTGTCCTCGAGGATGTTAATGGAGAAAACAAAGAAACTATCGATGTGGATGCAGTCATCGTCAATTTTGGATTCGTTTCCTCTCTAGGTCCAATTAAAGAATGGGGCTTTGAAATTGAAAAGAATTCTATTGTCGTGAACTCCAAAATGGAAACGAATGTTCCTGGAATTTATGCAGCTGGTGACATTTGTACATATGAAGGAAAAGTAAAATTGATTGCTTGTGGCTTCGGTGAAGCTCCTACAGCGGTAAATAATGCAAAATCATACATCGATCCAAAAGCTAAAGTACAGCCTTTACATAGTACATCTATGTTCTCATAATTAAAGAAAGAGCCATTCGGAAGGTGAAGTGATTCTCCCTTTGAATGGCTCTTTCTTTAATTAGCACTCTTCTGGCTTCCCTGCATTTGTTGCAGTACGGAATGAAGACCCGCATCCACATGTCGCAATGGCATTGGGATTTTCAATCGTAAATCCTCCACCTAACATGGATTGCTTATAATCGATAACGGTCCCTCTTAATATCCCCACGTTTTCTTTTTCAACAAGAATTTTTACACCATGTACTTCAAATACAAGATCATCTTCCCCTTGTTCCTGGTCAAACCCCATCCCATAGGAAAGACCGCTACAACCTCCACCCTTAATGGCGACGCGAATATATGACCCTTCTTCACCGTTAGCTACCATCATTTCTTTAATTTGCAAAGCAGCTGCTTCTTTTAAGATTATGACTTCATTCATTGTAATACCCCCCTCCTCACCAAATAACATCCTTTTCATATTAGTATATACCATTGTTTTTCCCTTGCTCAAATTAACTGCATCTTTGTGTTGTTAACCTAATATAAATTAGTAGTACTTTAGTTTTAGAAAATAAGCTATAATATACTCATAGGTACTTTATACCATGAACACATTAGTAATTTAGTCACATCAAAAGGGTGATGCTAAATGGATGCACTTGAACCGTTATTTGATCGAAACCTTGATTGTCATATGTGCCGACATAAATTCACTTCCAAAAAGCTTAGGTCTAAGTTTGTAAAAGTAGATTCCTATGACACTGATTTTTGCCCGAGCTATAAAGAAGAAGAAATAAATGGCCTATTATATAATATTTACGTTTGCCCTAAATGTGGATTCTCTTTTTCAGATGACTTTTCTAAATACTTTCCGCCTGGAACAAAAGAAGAAATTCAAGCAAAGATTTGCAATCAATGGTCTCCTCAAGACTTCGGCGGGATAAGAACCATTGAAGACAGTATAAAAACATATAAACTCGCTGCCTATTGTGCTGGACTGAAAAAGGAAAAGTACATTGTGACCGCAGGGCTATATTTAAGAATCGCTTGGTTATATCGCTTACTTAAAAATAAAGACCAAGAATGCAGATTTTTAAAAATCGCGATTGCTAACTATAACGAATCTTATTCAAGAGATGATTTTAAAGGCACTCAAGTTTCTGAAGTCCGAATTTTATATCTGTTAGGTGAATTGTCCAGAAGAGTTGAGGATATTGAAAAAGCAGTAAAATTCTTCTCCATGGTAATTGAGAGACAGAACCGTTCTGTCGAGACCACATTAGTAGAAATGGCACGAGATAGATGGCACGATATTAGAGAACAACAAAAGAAGGCTAATTAAATTTGAAAACTAAGCTTTATTTCTAAAATTGTAACTAACCCCACTTACCTCTTTTCAGTCAATTTTTGTTTTCATACGGTCATAACAAAGGGTGCCCCTTTTCATTGGGACACCCTTTACTTTCTTTATTAAAACATTGGATTTTCATCCAAGTACACATAAATGTTATCCACTAACTCCTCGGGTGTGCTACCAGTAACAATTTCCCCGTTCACCATTGCGAACAAACCACTCGCACATTTCCCACAATAGCCTAAACAGCCGTATTCTAAAACATCTAAATCTAGATCTCTTTCTAGTATTTCAAACGCCCGCTGCGCTCCACTAGCCAAATTACTGACGCAAAATTCAATGATAGGTTTTATCACGATTGTTCACCTCTCTGGTCTACCTTTCCCTCTTTATCATGCTATCTTTTTTCCCTTTTTTCGTCAAATATGTATTCATTTTGTTACAGGGCGGGAATAGTAGCAAAAAAGGGTAAATTTTACGATGAATTCTGAAATATCCATATCTTAAGGTGTTGTGATTTTAGTACAAGTTCGTTATACTTTTTAAGGGAATTTGTAAAGTAACTTGTCTTATTTTAATACTAGTTACGAATGTATCGGTTTCAATTATCCATTTATTTATTTCGAATTTATTTTTTATATGCGAGCAGCTTGATATTTTTCACAAAGGGGACCTTCACATGAAAAACTTAGTGCTTTTAGGCGGTGGCTATGGTGGCATGAGAATTCTTCATCGCCTACTACCAAATCAGTTACCTGAAGATGTAACTATTACATTAATTGATCGAAATCCGTATCACAGTTTAAAAACGGAATATTATGCATTAGCTGCTGGAACAATCCCTGATAACCACATCCGTGTATCTTTCCCTGAACATCCTAGATTAAAGTACGTTTCAGGTGAAGTAGAGTCTATTGGGATGAATGAAAATAAAGTTTATTTGAAAGACAAAGAAGCTGTCCAATATGATGACTTAGTAATCGGTCTTGGATGTGAAGATAAGTATCACAACGTACCTGGAGCTGATGTATATACATACAGTATCCAGACAATCGATAAATCTCGTAGGACTTACCAAGCATTAAACAATTTAAGCCAGGGTGCAAACGTTGCCATAGTAGGGGCAGGGCTGAGTGGAGTCGAACTGGCAAGTGAACTTTGTGAAAGCAGACCTGACTTAAAGATTAAAATCTTTGACAGAGGAGAGCATATTCTTTCGTCCTTCTCTCCAAAGTTAAGTTCTTATATTGAAGAATGGTTCCATAAAAATGGTGTAGAAGTAATTAATCACTCGAACATCACCGCAGTTGAAGAAAATCTTCTATTTAATCATGGTGAACCGGTATCCTGCGATGCAATAGTATGGACAGCAGGAATTCAACCATCAAAAATCGTCCGCGATATGGATGTAGAAAAAGATTCGCAAGGACGCGTAGTTCTAACTCCGCAGCACTTCATCCCTAATAGGGAAAACGTATTCGTAGTAGGAGATTGCGCAAGCCTCCCTCACGCTCCAAGTGCTCAATTAGCAGAAGGACAAGCTGAACAAATCGTAACGGTCTTGTTAAAGAAATGGGCTGGAGAACCGCTTCCAGAGAGCTTCCCTGCCATTAAACTTAAAGGTGTACTAGGTTCACTAGGAAAAAAACAAGGATTCGGATTAGTTGCTGATCGTGCCATTACTGGACGTGTAGCCCGCTTACTAAAATCCGGTATTCTATGGATGTACAAGTATCATAATGGTTGATCTGATAAGCGGGGGAGAAATCTCTCGCTTTTTCTTTTACATATAGCTCGCTATTCAAATAAAAAGCTTTCTAACATATTTCCAAGGGGGGCTACCAGAAGCTATTTTAAGTTATCCACTTTTTATCCACCAATTATCCATCACTCCCCTTTGGTATCCTGCACTTTCGCTCTCCAATTCCTTCACTTTTCAAAATTCATCCTGCACTTTTTTGGAGAATTCGATTATTATCCACGGGAAAATTCTTTTATTCACTTTTCAAGAAACTTATCCACTGCAATCCCTTTGTTATCATACAGCCCACTAATCTTTATCTTGTTAATCTCATTTATCCACAATAAAAAAGGGATGACCAAATCTAATAGGTTCATCCCTCTTAATAATTAAGCTTTATATCCGTACTTTTCCATCTCAGCTGCGACGGTCTTTAGTTTCGGATTGCCTTCCCCGACAATTTTACCATTAATGACTACTACAGGATAAAACAAATCTTCTACAATGACCCGCTTCGCGAATTCTGCTTTTGCTGGATGAGGCTGTTCTTTATGTATATCGATATAACTAATTTGAAAAGGCTGCTCTGGAAACTTTCTAGCTAATGCAGCTTGGAGCCATTCATAAGTCTCGATGGAAGAAGGCAAGTTTACACAGCTTGGGCAAACTACTTCTGCACCATATACTTCAATTTCTATTTGTTCATTTCCCATTTTGCTTCGCTCCCCTTTGTTTAAAGTTTCTCCTCTCCATATATTGTACTGAAGTCTATGCTGTTTCACAATTTTGTTTGTGGATTTTTCAGATTGGAATGATTATAATAATAATAATAGGAAAGGAGCGATTTAAATGGCTGAACAAACAATGGTAGAACAAGTACAAGAAGTACTTGATAAGCTTCGTCCGTTCTTACTTCGTGACGGAGGAGATTGTGAATTAGTAGACGTGGAAGATGGTATCGTTAAGCTTCGCCTTCTAGGTGCATGCGGTAGCTGCCCAAGCTCTACAATCACTTTAAAAGCTGGTATTGAGCGCGCTCTTCTTGAAGAAGTACCTGGCGTTGTAGAAGTTGAACAAGTATTCTAATTGAAAAATAACGATATAATAAAAAGGCTAAAGCCGTTCCATTACGGTTTTAGCCTTTTATTAATTTTTCCGAAGGTGATGAGCGACGACACTTCCAACGTGATCAACTTGAAGCTTTAATACCGTATCCTTAGTAAACTGGCTTCTCAAAGCTCTCAGCACCTCTTCTGAATAGCTTTTTTCACATAATGCCACTATAGTAGGTCCAGCCCCACTAAGTGCGACTCCAAAGGCACCAGCTTCAATAGCCACTGTTTCTGCGTTTTGCATATGGGGTACCAACTTTTTTCGATAAGGTTGGTGAAAACGATCTTCACTCATCATTTTTCCTGCCAACATGTAATTTTTGGTTAATAATGCGGCCAAAAATGTATTGGCTATTGCACTTGCCTTTACTCCTTCTTGATATGAAAAAGCGGAGGGGAGCACTTCTCTAGAATGAGAAGTTGAAAGCTCGTACATTGGAATAAGGGCGATAATGTCTAATCCGTTCAACGGTATTGACATTAGATGGGTTTCGTTGTTCATTTGAACACCCACTACTAATCCTCCAAGTACAGAGGCGCCTGCGTTGTCTGGATGACCTTCTATACACGAAGCTAAATGAGCTTTGTCCTCCTTGGTCAATTCCAAGCCACACAATACATCTGCGAGTTCCACTCCAGCAACTATGGCTGAAGCACTGCTTCCAAGTCCACGTGTTAGTGGAATATCGCTTGTGACTCGTAATGTACAGGTAGGTAGTGCCTTGCCAAATTTACGTGCGATTTTTTTTGCGATTATAAAGATATAGTTTTGATCGTCTTTAGGAAAACCCTCCAGCTCTTTGGAGAGAGGAACTACCTTCCAATCAGTACTCTCATAAACATCGACCGTTAAGTACAAATTCAATGCTAGACCTATGGAATCGAATCCGGGTCCAAGATTGGCAGTGCTTGCTGGTACACGGATACTAAACATTTTGCCTTCGTTCATCGCAATGCAACGCCTTGCAAATGACTAAAAATCACTGTTTCATCCATCGGAAGAAGTGTCGGTTTAATATGACTATATTCAACCGCGACATTTGGGTCTTTCAAACCATTCCCAGTCAAGACTGCTACAATCCGGCTTCCTTTAGAGATTTCTCCAGTCTGTATTTGTTTCCAAATCCCTGCGATAGAAGCACACGAAGCAGGTTCTGCAAAAACCCCTTCCTTACGCGCCAACAGTTGATACGCCTGTAAAATTTCTTCATCGGATACCTCATCCATTTTCCCATTGGATTGGTTCACAGCATTTACTGCATAGCTCCAACTCGCAGGATTTCCAATCCGAATGGCCGTTGCAATTGTTTCAGGATTTTCAAAAACTTTGTTATGAACAATTGCCGCTGAACCTGCAGCTTCAAATCCCCTCATTTCAGGAAGACCAGTGCTTTTTACTTCATTGTATTCTTTGAAGCCCTTCCAATAGGCTGTAATGTTGCCTGCATTTCCGACTGGTATAGCCAAAACATCAGGAGCACTTCCTAATGCATCACAAATTTCGAATGCGGCTGTTTTTTGACCTTCTATACGATAAGGATTTACAGAGTTCACTAAGGAAATCTGTGATTTTTCACTGATTCCTCTGACCAGTTCTAGTGCTTGATCAAAATTCCCATCAATCGATACAATGTCTGCACCATACATGACAGCTTGAGCAAGTTTTCCCATAGCTACCTTTCCATTAGGAATTACGATTATACAACGTAACCCAGCTCTTGCAGCATAAGCAGCAGCGGCGGCGGATGTATTGCCCGTAGAGGCACAAATGATAGAGTCACTACCACCCTCAATTGCTTTCGCAACAGCCATGACCATGCCTCGGTCTTTGAAGGATCCTGTAGGATTCGCACCTTCATATTTCACATACAACTCTACTTCCCATTCCTTTGACAGATTCTCGCACTTTACTAGCGGTGTATTGCCCTCCAGCAAAGAGAGGGAAGGTGTCTTTTTTGTGACAGGTAAAAATTCTTGATACTCACGGATTAATCCTTTCCAACTCATAGTACTCCCTCTCCTTCCACACGGTATGTGCTTTTAATGACCTGTACTTTGTTGTAGTCTTGAAGCTGTTGTAGGATTTGTTCAAAATTTTGTTGGGAAGCAAGGTGAGTAACAAGTACAATTTCTGCCATTTCTTGATCCTTTAATGGAAGTTGCAAAATTTTCTCGAAACTTACTCCATATTCTGAAAAGATAGCAGTAATGTTTGCAAACACCCCTACTTCATCTTTAACATGCAATCTGACAAAATACTTGGAATAGATTTCAGATGAATTTTTTAAATTCTTTTTATATTGAGGGGCAACCGCACTTCTTCCATTGACCCCGAGTCTCATATTCTTCATTACCCCAACTAAGTCTGAAACGACCGCTGTAGCTGTCGGAAGGCTTCCCGCACCGGGACCATAAAACATCGTTTCCCCTACCGCTTCTCCATAAACATAAACGGCATTGTATTCATCGTTCACCGATGCTAGTGGGTGAGATTCTGCTAACAATGTAGGCTGTACACTAACCTCCACCTTTTCACCTGTACGAGATGCAATGCCAATTAACTTCATCGTATAGCCTAACTTTTTGCTAAAATCAAGGTCCTCTTTAGAGATTTCAGTAATCCCTGTAGCTCTTACATCATCCAAATCAATATTCATGGAAAAGCCTAATGTAGCCAATATCGCCATTTTCCTTGCGGCGTCAAGGCCATCCACATCAGCGGAAGGATCGCTCTCTGCATACCCTAACTCTTGTGCCTCTTTTAATACTTCTTC
>NZ_QBBX01000008.1:530-95105 GCF_003073175.1 Peribacillus acanthi | reverse complement strand
AGGACTCCCATATTTACTCATCTTAGTAAGTATAAAGTTTGTCGTACCATTCACAATTCCCATCATTTTTGTTATTCGGTCCGATGCCAGTCCATCCACGAGACTTCGTAAGATTGGTATTCCACCTGCCACGCTCGCTTCATAAAATAAGTCGCAATCGTTAGCAGTCGCTTCTGCTAATAATTGTGGACCATGTATGGCCATTAAATCCTTATTTGCTGTTACCACATGCTTACGATTACGGACTGCTTTTAATAAGTAATCCTTCGTATGTTCAACTCCACCCATAACCTCGATAATGACATCAATCTCTGGATCTTCCAGAATATCATTAGGCTCAAGTGTGAGCTTAATAGGGTCCACGTAGGCGGATCTCTCTTTATCCAAATCTTTAACTAAAACCTTTTTGATATGTACAGGACAGCCAATTTGATGCATGAGTTTATCTTGATGGTTCTCAATGATTTTGACTACACCCGATCCAACTGTACCCAACCCTAATAAACCAATTGAAATTGCTTCCATCCTTATATCCCCCTCGTTTGTACTCTCTATAAACACATTTGTTTTTATATAATAGACATTATATTCCCGTTATCTCATTATTACAATAGTCAGAAAACTATACAATACTATGTAAACGCTTACCCTTTAGGGAGAGTAAGAAAAGTTTTTATTAAAAAATTTGATAAGCCCTTGCTGTTTTGCAAAAATAAAAAAGGTAACACATTCCTCACTTATCAGTGAGAAGTGTGTCACCTTTTTATAAGAAACCTTTCATCAGTGGAAGAATTTTCATCTACTCTTGATGGTTAGTCGAAGCAATCAAATTTTATGGGCAGTATTCTTCTTCCTGATTTTTCGTTTCCTTGTACTTCTGTAGCAAGGGTTTTACGGCCTGATTCATGCAGGAAAAAATATTTAATCAAACGTTTGATTAATGGATTTTGACCTTCGTACGTGGCTCTTTTCCAGTCAATACACGTTCTACATTCTCCACGCATAGTTTCATCATCGTTTCCCTAGTTTCTATACTGGAACTACCGATATGTGGAAGGGCTACTACATTGTTCAAACTTAATAAAGGGTGGTCTGCCCCAATAGGTTCAACTTCGAATACATCTAGTCCTGCACCAGCGATTTCCTTTTCTACCAATGCTTCGAATAAATCGCCTTCTTTTACAACCGGACCTCTAGCAGCATTAATAAAAATTGCAGTATTTTTCATCTTTCTAAAAGTAGCTCTATCAAACAGATGATATGTTTCAGGGGTCAAGGGTGTTAAACATACTATAAAATCTGCTGTCTTGATTAAATCTTGGAAATCACAGTACTTAACACCTAGTTGTTCTTCTGCCTGTGGTTTCTTATTGCGATTATAATAAAGGATTTCCATATCAAAGCCTTTTGCTCTTTTTGCTACTGCCTCCCCAATCGCTCCCATTCCAACAATACCAATCGTTTTGTGATGCACATCGTGGCCAGCCATCAACAGTGGACTCCAGCTTTTCCATTCTCCGTGTTTCACAAGTTCCATTGCCTCAGGAAATCTTCGAGCGGTTGCCATAAGTAAAGCAAAAGTTAAATCTGCTGTTGTATCGGTCAACACATCCGGTGTATTACATACCATGATGCCTTTGTTAGACGCTGCCTTTAAATCAATATTATCAAATCCCACTGCTAAATTAGCAACAACCTTTAAAGAGGAAGATTCATTTAGGAGTTCTTCATCAATTTTATCTGAAAGCATAGTAATTAATGCGTCGGCTCTTTTTACTTCAGCCAGTAAAATATCCCTTGGAACGGATTGTTCTTCTTCCATCCACATTTCAACATGAAACTGTTCTCTTAAAGGAGCAATGATATGTTCTGTTAATTTTCTAGTGATATAGACATACGGTTTTTCCAATGATTTGACTCCTTCCAGCTAAATACCAATGGTGTTTTTTTCATGATACCATAGCCTGAAGTCAAAATGCATTTGTGTGAACGAACTAAAGCCAATCAACCTTTGCGATTTTTAATTTATTTACAGCTACTTGAGATATTTCAAAATATCGTTTTAAAAATTCTTCATAGTAGTGTGATTGAACGAGGATTTGATTTAGATGCTCTTCTAGTGAGTTTTTCCTTGTTTCTGATACATTCAAATAATATTCCTCTATAGCCTCAAAATAATGGACAGGAAACAGTAGTCTTGCATAGGTCAGACTCCACGAAAAGGCAGAAAGCTCTCCTAGTGAGCGATAATCCGTCGTAAATTGATTCAATCCTGGCTGGTACGTGTGTACGTGCGAAAAGTAGTGGTGCCTTGACCATTCTGCAATATCACGTGCACCATGGTCGAAAACCCAATCAAAGGGGTTTTTCACACAGTAATTTCCTGTCCATAATTCATTGTGAAACCTTTCATGGCATACTGTTCCCGCATCGATTCCGGTAGTATCATGATCAATTTCCGTGTCGACTAAATATTGAATCGCATTTTCCCCTAATGACATATAATAGGGGAAAGAATCCACGAAGTTCTTTTCAAATTCATTTGTAGGATGGGAATGAAGTTTATCCCTCCATACATTTTCAAGTTGATCGAGTCTCTTTTCCCACATTTCCTTCCATTTCCCTATCCGATTACATTTTTTGATTGGTTCTGCAAAAGACCTTCCGCGTTGATGGAATTTTGCTAGTTTTCTTCCTAGCTTAAATGGTCTTGATTCTATAAGACTTCCGTTTCCAAGAAGTAGAAATAGTTTTTCACCTTCTGCTGAAATATAGGACCCTTGGTTTGAAAGGATGAATTCAGATACGTAGCGATCTCCTTGCTGTAGCATATATTGAGACAATTTAAGCCGTTCCGACAACTCTTCTTCATCGATTGAGCTTAAAGGTATGACTGTATATAAGACTTCACCTGAACGGAAACTTTGATAACGGTCAGAAGATTCCCTTCTTTCGAGCACAATCCCATATTGATTAAAAATGGCTTCTTGAAGCATATTCTCCCCCCTCGTCCTTCGTGCCAAGTGTAAGTTTGATTAAAAAGGACACTATAACTCATATATATGTCTCTGTTATTATTAATTGCACGAATTCTCTTATGACGGAAAAAAAGGAATGTTTCGTGGATTTATTTAATAAACAATAGAAAAGGTCATTAATTTTCCTATTGAAAGATTGTTCTTAAAATACACGTAAAAGGTGATGTAAATGGCAGAAAAACCAGTAAATCTTTCAGAACAAACGGCACGAAAGTGGCTTCATGAACGAGGGGTGACCATTCAGGATATAGCAGACTTAGTGATGTATTTACAAAGTAAATATCATAAAGAATTAAAGATGGAAGACTGCATTCACAATGTTGAACGAGTGTTATCCAAACGCGAAGTTCAGAATGCGATTTTAACAGGAATCCAGTTGGATATGCTTGCTGAGAAGAAACAATTAGAGGAACCTCTTCAATCCATCATAGAAATCGATGAAGGGTTATATGGAGTGGACGAAATTTTAGCCTTTTCCATTGTAAATGTGTATGGATCTATCGGATTCACAAACTATGGCTATATTGATAAGCAAAAGCCAGGTATTCTACAGCACCTCAATGATAAAAGTACAGGAAAATGTCATACTTTCCTGGATGACATTGTAGGGGCAATCGCAGCTGCAGCATCCAGCAGACTTGCACATCGAGTGAACAATGTCGAGTGAATAGAAATAGAGGGGGATCAGTGTTATCCCCCTCTTTCTCGTGTCCTTATACTTCCCAGTCTGACAAGGAATGCACTACATACGTAGGTTGTTCGTTATATCCCTTTAACAATTCTACAGTCGTCACGCCTGTATGAACTAAAAGAGTGTCCATGCCAGCGTTTATTCCTGCTAAAATATCAGTATCATAATTATCCCCAACCATAAGGGTTTCTTCTTTACTTGTACCCAAAACCTTTAATGCCTGTTCCATGATCACTGATTCAGGCTTACCAATAAAAATAGGCTTGGTTTGAGTAGAAACGGCTACGACTGAGGTTAATGAACCATTCCCTGGCAATAGACCACGTTCTGTCGGAATAGCAATATCACCGTTTGTAGAAATAAACGTGGCACCACCTCTCACCCCTAAACACGCTTTAGCCAGCTTCTCATAATTTATGCCTCTATCTATTCCCATCACGACAAATTCAGGCTTTTCGTCCACAAGTGTCAAACCTTTTTCTTCTAGGGCTGTAATGATTCCTTGTTCTCCCACCACATAGACAGTAGCATCTGCCTTCTGTTGATAGATGTAATTTGCGGTTGCTTGACTGGTTGTAAAAACTTGGTGTTCTTCTGTAGGAATATCAAAGGAACACAATTTTTCCGCAACTTGACTTGGAGTTCGAGAAGAATTATTTGTCACGAATAAATAAGGCATGCCTTTTTCTCTTAGTTTGTGGACAAACTGTGCTGCTTCTTCTATTTTTTCTGTACCTCTATACATAGTTCCGTCTAAATCGATTAAATATCCTTTATACTGTTTCATCAATATCTCTCCTTCTCAATCCATAACCAATACTTTAGCACAAAAACAAGAAAAACACGTGAAGAGAGTTATCCACAATTCCTTCAAAACATCATAAATAATAGGACTAGACTAGCACAAAATCTAAGAGGCTTCATAGGCAAAGTTGCACGTATACTTTTACCTAACATTAGTCACTTCGCCAACTTAGTTCTTTAGTTCTGTTTTATCCTTTCAGAAGAGATAAAAAAATCTGCAAGTGTATTCCTTTAGCTTGCAGATTTTCTAAGAGACTCATTCAGCTTTAAAAGCGGAAACCGGTCCCAATTCATTATTCAAATACATTCGGATAGCATCGGAGTATTTTTGAAAAGAGTTAGCATGCTCCTCTAATGCTTGTAAAAGTTCTCCTTGATCCACTTCAGTATAATCTTGAACTAACTTCTTTCTTAAAGGAATGAAAACTTTAAAAGAAGTCGCTAGCTCCTCATCAATGACTTTTTCATCCAAAAGGATATCGACAATATCCTCATAGCTTCCAGGATCCCTCATAATGAAGCCATCGATCATCAGGTTACCAACGTCAAGTACAGAATCAATCATCATATGTACAATCCGTTCCAATGCAAGTGTACCCAATTGAGAATGCCAGTCCTGTCCACTTACATAAATATCTGTTTTTGCCTCAAGAAACTTTAGAGTATTTTCTATTTTTTGTCGGTCGACAAAATACATGCCCTTACTCCCTTTCCATATCTACGATGATATTTTAACCTTTTCGTCGATTTTGGCTGGTCGAGCATAAAAATAACCTTGTGCTAAATCAACATTATTTTTAGATAATACCATAGCTTCCTTTTCGCTTTCAATTCCTTCAGCCACAACAAGGGAACCAGTTTCCTTTGCAATAAGGAGTAACCCTTTAAGCATTGATTCCTTTACTGAGTTATTATCAATATTATTAATCACGCTACGGTCGATTTTAATGATATCAGGCATGATTTCATTAATAGTATGTAGACTTGCATAACCTGCACCAGTATCATCCACGGCAAATCTTAGTCCAATGGACCTTAATTGTTTAATATTTCCCATTAAAAGGTGGATTCCATCTATAGAGTCCCTTTCTGTTATTTCGATAACGATTTGGGAAGGATGTACCTCTGGGTATTGATTTAATGCCCGCATAAAGTCTTTCACAAAATGGGTATGACCAACAGTAACAGGTGTAAAGTTGATAAATACATTTTGCTCTGAGCCATTCAAGGTTATTTGTTGTAAGGTCTTCTCTAAAACGATCATTTCCAATTCATAGAGCATTCCTGTTTGTCTTGCTACCGCAAACAGACGCAATGGATTTTCTAGGTCTGTATTAGCAGGTCCTCTTGTTAATACCTCATAAGCTTTGATTTCTCTTGTCGCAACATTAAATATTGGTTGAGCTAAAAGTCTGATATCTTTTGAATTGATAATTTGACTCATCGTGTACAACAACTGGTTGAATTGAGATTGAATTTTCTTTTCTGCCATAGCTACTGCCTGTTCATGAGCAATGCTAATCGCTTCTTCAATACTGTAATATCTTTTTTCAATAAACATATATCCTGTATTGAACACAGCAGCCACTTGGGGACAAGACCCTTTCATAGATGCATCCAAGACCTCAATGACCTTTTGTGACTTATTATCAATTTCATCCAACCTTTGCTTTTGAGGGTCTATTTTTAGCATTAAGGTTAGTCCTTCACTCTGATAGTCGTGAAGTATTAGGATATCATCCTCACTAATAATTTGTTTAGTCGCTGAAAGAAATTCATTTTTAAGATGATATGTATAATTACGAATACCTGAATTTCCTATTTTTTCTATTAACTCTTTTAAATTTTGGATATTAAATACTATGACTGCGACTTCATATCCATCAGAAAAAGCATCTTTAACGCTTGATACAATAGGATTCCTTAATATGAACTGTGGTGGATAATAACGGAGTTTCTTTTGCGGAAGAAATATTTTCATCCAGTTAATCCAACTATTCCTCTTAAAGTGGTTTAAAGATGCCATTATGCTCATTCCTTCCAAGTCGCCAGTATGTCTGAAACAGTTTGTATGACTATTCTATCATATTGTTAGGAAGAATTGGCAGACTTTTCGACATTGTCGAAATTCCTCTAGGAATATTTTACGACATGTTTTTTGTGAAGTATTAAGGGACCACTATAAAGGTAAATCATCGGTTTTGGATAAGCATTAGATAGATAAAAAGATAAGGACATGACGAAAAAAGCGCTGTCTGTTAAAATGAGGGGAATAAAAGGTATGTCAATTTGGTTTAGAAAGGAATTCAACGAATGGAAGAACGGATTTATTTATACAATGATTTAGAACAAACTAAAACACGATTTGTCAGCTTTGTGGGTACGAATAAACGATTTGATTTGGCTATCACTTCTTCTACCCGTTTTTACGGGAAACAGCTTGTCCTAGATTTACAAAGCAATGTATTTGCAATAATTGGCCCAGATGATTTGGAAGAAGAAGGATACATAGAATATGCTTTTAAAATGTCTGAGGAAGAAGCTAACGAATTGATTTCATTTTTATCCGAAATCATTTAATGGATAAGATTGAGCTTGCGGGCAATAATAGACCAAATACGATTACTATTTCTCCCGGAGGCTACTATGACAGAAGAAAAAGAAAATTATCATGACTTTGCCAATGTAGAAGCCCAAAGAAATTTTCTATTTCCAGAAACATTACCAGAAGGTCCGTATGGATCACCTCGTGGAAAAGATGAGCCAGTTCAAAATAAAAGTACACCATGGAGAGAAGGACAAAGATATTATAGTGCCTTTAATTACGAGAATAAAACTCTTCATGAAGACTTGCCTCGCCAAATGGAAGGTGCTCACCCTCCTCACGATGATACCGAAAGCGATTCACAAGAACCTTATAACAAATAACTTTAGGACACCAGCTAGGCTGGTGAAAGCCTTGAATGATTATTCCTAAACTGGTAACGTCGATTTTACTTTTTTATTGCTATTCTATGCTTAAGGTATAATAAAAACCGTTACGTACCCTAGTAACGGTTTTTACATTATTTTTTAACTTTTTTGACCACAAAATAAGGGCAGCCAAAGTTACAATATTCGTATAAATACTCTGATAAAGTACTGATTTTTGTATCAAAAGAGGATTTTTGATTTTGATCGTCAAAAAAGCCTCTAAGTCTTAATTGTCCATATCCCCAGTCACCCACAATATAGTCGTATCTATTTAATATCTCACTATAACGTGCTTTAAATGCTTCCTCATTGAAGCCTTCACGGTAATTCTCAATGACTTCATACGTATAGTTTTGAATGGTTATCATATTATCACCTCTATATCCTCTTTGTTTCTTAAATTATAACTTATTCCCCATCAATTACTAAGGGATTTTTCTTTTTAAATGGTCATCCTACTAGTGTAGGAGGTGTTTCTAATGATAAAAAAATCATTTATCGTAGTTGGAATCGGTTCGATTGTAGCATTAACAGCATGCTCCAATAAAATGGCAGAAGAAGATTTTAGAAACTCTGTATCTCCAGCGAAAGTTAGCTCGCCCTCTCAAATTTATGATGAGGATTATCGTGGAGTTAATAAAGAGCAAGAAGACTTTGGTTTCATTCGTCTACAGAAGACAGCCGTGGATAATAAAATGACAAACACCATGACACCTGGTCTTGACCGGGAACAACTTGCAGATGTCATAACTCGACTTAGCTTACAGCTTCCTAATATTGATGATGTATCCACTTTGGTTACCGATGAAGAAGTATTGGTGGTTTACGACACTCATTCAAAAGACCGAATCGAATCTGCTGATCAAGTAAAGAAAACTGCTATTTCGGTTGTACCAAGATACTATCACGTTTATGTAAGCGATAACACTAATTTATCTCAGTATATCGAAAATTATAGTACATTGGAAACCGATAGCCCTAATGTCCAAAGCATGATTGATAAAACGATACAAGAAATGAAAAAATCCCCACAAGGACGGGATGTCGGAAGCTACGAAGATGAAAATGGTGTTATGCAAGGTGAACAAATGAACATGACAAAATAGTTCTATCTAAAGGGGGGCATCCATCTAGCCCCTTTTTTCTGTTCTTATACTTCTCTGCTCCTCAGCGCACTTTTTTCATAACTTTTGTATTTTCAAATTCCTCTTATCCAATCCCACATCTGGAAATTTTTGAAACTAGTGATTGAAAGGATTGGTATCCCTATTTATAATTAGTTCGTTACTATCATCGGTTCTTTCAGTTGAAGGCAGGGAAAAAGATGGATACCATAATTTTTATATTAATCGGCTTAGGAACCTTATCTGGTTTCATTGGTACACTAGCTGGTGGTGGGGGATTGATTACTCTTCCAGCTATGTTGTTAATGGGTGTTCCTATTCAAATGGGGATAGCTACTAATAAATTCGCAACTGCATTTGGGGCATTAACGAGTGTTTCATATTTATTTAAGAGCAAAACCTTAGATATCCAAACCATTATTTTGAATTTATTTTTAGGTGTTTTAGGTGGTGTTTGTGGTGCATTAATCACAACAAGTATTTCAGAAAAAACGATGAATGTCATTGCAATGATTTTATTGGCATTCGCATTATTCGTTACTCTTAAAAGCAAAAAATGGGTTTCGCAGGTAGAAGCTATTTCTAATTCAACTTCTTTAAAATCAAAAATCATTCTATTTTTTATTAGTTTATATGATGGCGGGTTTGGCCCTGGATCCACAACATTTGGAATTATTCACTTCATGGGAAGAAACTTCAACTATGTAAAAGCCGTTCAACTTACACGAGTTGTGATTTTAGGCAGTTGCGTAGGGGCATTTATTGTCTTTTACCAAACAGGTTTTGTAGAATGGCATTATGCGATTGGGATGGCGATTGGATCGGCTATAGGTTCACAACTAGGCATGGCCGCACTTCCCCACATTCCATTAAAGGTTGCAAAATCCTTACTTATAACTATACTATGCTTGTTGATAGGACAATTAATGTTTAAAATGGTCTAGCTAAAAAGAAAAGAGGATCATGAGTTGGGATAAAGCTCCCTAGTCATGATCCTCTTTTGTCATTATCTTATGCGTTCATTGCTTTTTCACCATCTAATTGCTTTTTCTTAGCAGCAGCATTCACTTGCTCATCAGCATGATAAGATGATCGAACCAATGGTCCTGCTTCACAATGGCTAAAGCCTTTGGAAAGAGCAATTTCTTTAAACTCAGCGAATTCTTCTGGTGTATAGTATTTCTCTACTTTTAAATGCTTTTTACTTGGTTGTAGATACTGACCAATAGTCATGATATCAACATTATTGGCACGAAGGTCATCCATAGTTTCGATAATCTCTTCTCTAGTTTCGCCAAGACCAATCATTAAGCTTGATTTAGTAGGAATTTGAGGTTGCATTTCTTTTGCACGACGCAAGAACTCTAGAGAACGTTCGTATTTGGCACGAGCACGAACTCGATCTGATAACCGACGTACCGTTTCAATATTGTGGTTCAGAATATCCGGCTTCGCATTCATCAAGGTTTCTAAATTTTCATACACTCCACCCATATCAGATGGTAAAACTTCAATACTTGTAAACGGATTCTTTCTTCGAATCGCAAGGACCGTTTCAGCAAAAACAGCTGAACCTCCGTCTTTTAAATCATCCCTAGCAACTGCAGTTACTACGACGTGCTTTAGATTCATCAAAACAACTGAATCAGCAACTCGTTCTGGTTCAGCCCAATCAAGTTCAGTCGGTAATCCTGTTTTAACGGCACAGAAACGACAAGCTCTCGTACATGTATCTCCAAGTATCATGAATGTAGCAGTACGTCTAACAGCCCAACATTCGTGGATATTCGGACATTTTGCCTCTTCACATACAGTATGTAGATTCTTTTCTCTCATCATTTTTTTCAAGCCAGTATAATGCTCATTAGTATTGAGCTTAATTTTCAGCCATTCAGGTTTACGAACGTACTCTTCCTTCTTACTCACGAGGCCGTCATCTCCCATCTATAATTAAACGAATAAATCTATTTCTCCTTTGTCACTTTATCATAAAAAAATTGCATTCGACAAGTTTTTCATTTTCTTTTCCAATAATTGATATAAGTAATAAACGGTAGATTCCACAGAATATATGTATCACATTATAGTTGTTCCAAGCGTACGAAGTTTGGATTTACATAAGAAAGGAGCATCACCTTGCGTCAAATAATTGTAACTATCATTTTCACACTGACATTAGTCATCATTCCGAAGCAAAGTTTTGCGCAAGACATAGAAGCCACAACACACAAAACTAGGATGAATCTCTATTTTTTCATAGAGAAGACCATGCAAATTCCTTGGTACTATATAGCCGCTGCCGATCAATATGAACACAGTGTCAGGAATGCCCGCAGGGATTTACCCGATTCATCCGGACCAGTCGGCTTGTATATGGAGCCTGAGAAATGGAGAGGCCTTACTAATCCTAATTTGTCGGATGAAAATCCATTATCCATTCAATATTTTGACGGTATCGGACTAGATGGAAACGGAAACGGAAAAGCAAGTACTCAAGAACCAGAAGATGTACTAGTCAGTTTTGCCCAACATCTTCTTAAATATGGGACAGACGAAGAAAACATTCGAATTGCTCTATGGGATTACTATAAACGAGACAAAGCTGTCGGGATTATTATGGGAAATGCCAAACTCTTTAAACATTATGGACGAATAAATTTAAGTGACAAAGCCTTTCCTGTACCTATATATGGTCATTATAGTTATAGGAATACATGGGGAATGGCACGCGGATGGGGTGGAAGACGTTCTCATGAAGGAACCGATATCTTTGCAGATTATGGGCTGCCTGTCCGATCAACCTGTTATGGAATCATTGAAATGAAGGGTTGGAATAAGTTTGGAGGCTGGCGGATAGGTATTCGGGACATTAATAATACCTATCACTACTTTGCCCATCTTAGCGGATTTGCGAAAGACTTAAAAATAGGTCAAATTGTAGAACCTGGAATGGTCATAGGAGGAGTTGGTAGTTCCGGATACGGACCACCTGGTACATCAGGGAAATTCCCACCGCATCTACACTATGGTATGTATAAAGATAATGGCTTCTTAGAATGGAGCTTTGACCCAACCCCACATTTGAGGCTTTGGGAAAGACAAGCGCGTCTAAAAAGGTAAAAATAACAAACTAATTATTGGATAAAAACAAGCAATATAAAAGAGGCTGAATAACAGCCTCTTTTATCCTAAACTAATTCTTTTTAGATGCTTTCCTAGAGTATCCAATACTTACAAGTAAACCGCCCCAAATAACTACCATTCCGACGATCATCATTACAATAGCGCTACCTGACATTATTGAGACACCCCCTTGCTATCCTCTACTACTGTTATATTTTTGTTCCACTTAATTTTCATGAATACAAAACCTGCAATTATTGCAGCAGCAGCTACCAACCATCCCGAATAAATAATGAAAGAAGTTGGATATCCTTCATAGTTCTCTTTTAGGTTAGTAATAAAGTTTTGAATCATCATGTAACCTAATACAATAGGAGTAATTACAGAAAGACAGATTCTCCACCATGCACCAAGTCTCACATCTGAAACAGCATCTGCATGGCTTTGTAAATTTTTTAATTCTTTAGCCACCCATGCAATCAAGATTACTTCAATAAGACCCGCTAATACAATACCGAATTGGTTAATGAAATAATCTGCTGCATCTAATAAATACAATCCACCATTCGTAGCAAATAAGATAGAAATTAGAGCTGCTAAACCACCGCCGACAAAAACAGACTTTTTACGTGATACATTGAATTTGTCTTGTACACCGGATACGAATGTTTCAACGATTGAAATTAGTGAAGTGAAACCAGCTAATACTAAACAAGTAAAGAATGCAAATCCGAATAATCCATTAAATGCTGGGAATTCATTGATAATTTGTGGGAAGACAACGAATGCCAGTCCTACACCTGCGGAAACTACATCTTTTACTTCAACACCTTGTTGAGCAGCCATGAATCCAAGTGCTGAGAACACTCCGATTCCAGCTAACAATTCGAACCCAGAGTTTGCAAAGCCTGTAATGAATGCACTATTAGTAAGATCGGTCTTTTTAGGAAGATAACTTGAGTAAGTAATCATAATTGCAAAACCGATTGATAAACTAAAGAAGATTTGACCGTAAGCAGCTAACCAAACTTTTGCATTTGCAATTTGAGACCAGTCAGGTTTAAAGAATGCATTTAATCCTTCTGCTGCACCTTCTAGTGTTACTGCACGGAACACAATGACCAAGAATAAAACAACAAGTGTAGGAATCATTACTTTGTTAGCAACTTCAATACCTTTTTTAATACCTTTTACTAAAACTCCTAATGTTACAACCCAAACGATTACCAATGGAATGAATACACCTGGAACAACTCCACCAATAACTCCAGGAGCTTCAGAAAGTTTTAGGTATTCTCCAAAAAGGAACCCTTTTGGATCATCTCCCCAGCTAGTATTAAATGAGAAGAATGAGTATGACATCGCCCATGCAATGATTACTGCATAATACGTTGCTATTACAAAGGAAATAGCAATTTGCCACCAACCAATCCATTCAGATCCTTTACGGAATCTAGCAAAGGATAAAGGTGCTGAGCCTCTATATTTATGCCCAAGTGTAAATTCTAAAATAAGAAGAGGAATACCAGCAGTTAATAATGCAAATAAGTACGGTAAAAAGAAAGCTCCTCCTCCATTTTCATAAGCGACTGCGGGAAAGCGCCAAATGTTTCCTAGCCCGATTGCTGATCCAACCGCTGCCATGATAAACCCTGCACGCGTCCCCCATTGTGGACGATTTTCCATTACGTTTCTAACCCCCTAGATTTCTATCCACCCTACTAGAGTGAACACTTTTAATTTTCAGAATGTTTTATTTAATCTAAAAGTAGTATATCTACTATTTCACTCTCTGTCAAAACAAAAAATTTCAGAAAAGTAAAATCATTTACATATAATATTTTCCTTTGTATATTTATTCGTTGTTTGTTTATAAAAGGATCATACAACTTGATATGACAAGGTTTTTGAAATTATTGAATGTTTTACTGCGTCCTATCATATCAATTCTGAATAATGTTTTACTGAAAAGCTATTATTATATGAGCTAATGAATGATATTTTAAAATAATTATACTTAATTAAGAAGATGACCCCTAAGCGTCTAACCAACATGGTTTATACATTGCCATGGAAGACATTATCTCTCCATTTAAACTTAAACCATGAGGAACGAAACTTAGTTTGAGTCATCTCCTTTATTACTTCTTAGGCATGCCAATGGATGGATCCGCTTTACCCCCATTATTATAAAACTCTGGAACTTGACCACGTATTACAATCATTCCTGCGGGAATATCCTGGGTGACTGTATGCACTTTAGTGGCAAAAGGGATGATGATTTGTACTGTCACCTCTATGTGAATGGTAATGTCTACATATGCATTATTGATACCAAAAGGGGTTACCTTTTTTCGAACGTCCGAGTGAACATTCCCAATCGCATTGAATTTTACCGGTATTCTCGGCCCTAAGTTCCCCAATAAAGCATTATTAGTAGCTTGACCTAATGGAACATAAAAGACGATTCCTTCCGTTTCAGTTCCATCCTTCTCAATTTCAACTCCAGCTGTTTCCTCGATTAGTGATAGCTCTCCTTTTTCCGCCGACTTAAGATTCATTAACACTGTACTAACAATCTCGGCATTTACACGATTAATAATTTCAGCATTAAATCTGACAGGGGCCGTTAAATCACTATTTGAATCAGTGGAACTAAACTCAATAATTTCATTCATGTTGATTCCATTAGCAATTTTTTCGCTAATTGCTTTATTGATTACAAGAGACGCAATTTTCTGCGTTTGTGTTTCAGCGTAATTCATTAATGTTGGTTCAATCCCTCTATTAATTACATAAAGCCCTCCAGCTGTTGAAAAAAGAAAGAAAACAAAAGTTAAAAGGAATACATATCTTGTGGGCAAGGGTCCTTTCGTTTTCGTCCTTGGTAGACCCCTCCGTCTAAAGAAGCTCAAAAAAATCCCTCCTTTACAAGCTATATGTATGCTTGTATAGAGGGATCTAGGCTTCTAATTTTTGTAGAATATTCAACTGGTTTGTTTTTCAAATAATTCTGCATTACAATTTACGATAATAACATCAAGATGATCTTTCAAGTCATATTCGTAAGGTGTTGCAACCTCATGTCCTTGTTCTTCAAGAATTAACAGCACTGGTCTTTCACTTAAACCACTATTTTGTCTAGCCACGATTCCTTTATAGCCATTGTTTAATTCAACGGCTACACCGTTAGGATAAATGGCTACAGCCTTTCTAAAAGCTTCTATTATACTCGTATCAAACTGTGTACCTGATCCAGCGTATAGGATTTCTAATCCATGATGAGGAAGCATTGCTTTTCGATAAACACGGTTAGAAGTAACCGCATCAAACACATCAGCAACGGCAATGATTTTCCCATAATAATGAATATCCTGTTCACGCAGACCTCTAGGATATCCTGAACCATCGAGTCTTTCATGATGTTGATACGCACAGTGTGCCACAAGAAGCGGGAGTGTTCCCACTCCTCTCAGTAAATTAAAGCCATACTCTGAATGCTTTTTCACTTCTTCAAATTCATGTTCAGAGAGCTTACCAGGTTTTAATAATATTTCAGAAGGTACCATCATTTTTCCTACATCATGCAAAATGGCACCTAGGCCCAGGGTCTCTAGCTGTTTTTGATTAAGTTGTAACTCTATACCAATCGCCAATGAATATAGTGTGACATTCAAGGAATGGCTAAATATATAATTATCATATGTATATACATTTGTTAAAAGAGTTAATAATTCTTGGTTTCCTTTTATTTCAGTTAGGATGCACCTAATTAATTCCATGAAACGTTTAGAAGCTTTTTCAACTACAAATGATCCTGTAATACTTTCATTAAGTTCTAAGTCTTTAAACGTTTCTTCTATTGTGACTATAGCCTGTTGTCTTAATTGGTCTGTTAATGTTGTCGACGGAACAATATTTTCGGTTTTCGGGTCAGCAAGATATACATACGGAATCCCTAATTCTTGCAATCTAACAATCAGCCGTTCGGTAAGCTCAACACCCTCATTGAGCAGAATCTGACCTCTTTCATTATATATGCACTTACCTAATTTATATCCTGGCTTCAGGCTAGACGTAGATAAAAGTCTCATCACTATCTCCTGTATAAAAATCCATTTTTTAAAATAATAATAAATAGAATATTTAACTAATATAGCTTTATTATCTATTAAATATAAGTTTAATCAAGAGAGAATTGTGATAAAAATAAGTAATCTTGTATTTTTAGGTAAAAAGCGACATAAAATTTACATTATTTTTCCATAATATTAAATTAAACCCATCAAAGTGAAATACTATCTATTGTTTTTTCTACATTGAACAGAAAAAGCCACCAAAGATGGCAGCTTTAGAACTCTACATATATAATAAAGCGTCTCGACCCTTCATCCCTACCTGCACACCGAGATTTTCTGCTTCAAAAGTTATTGATTCTAACGGAGCATCCAACAACTGGTCAAGCGTTTTAACTCCAACCGCTCTTCCTGCAATAATATGACGATCCTTGAGTTTAGCATTTAATAATCCAACATCTAGAGCGCCACACATAATATATCCTTTATCAGAGGTTACTACCAGCAAATTCGTTTTAGGGAGTTGTACTGATATCCCTAGAAACGTTCTACCTCCAATTTCAATCGGTGTCATGCTCATCATCTAAACATCACACTCCTTTCCTCACATACATACATATGAAAAAGGCCAAGAAAGGGTGTTTACCTAATGAGCATTTTTAATCTTTAACCGACAATCCCCTGATAAATCAGGCGAATCCCTATGATCAATAATATAACGCGCAATATGTTAACAAGATTATTGCTAGTAAGCTTCCTGTTTACGAATGCCCCGATTTTCGCACCATACCAAGCGCCTGGAATGATAGAGGCAGCGTAAGCCCAATTCACATTCCCTAATGAAATATGTGTGACGGAATTGACCAAAGCAGATAAAAAAACAAGAAACATCGAAGTTGCCACAGCAACATGAGGTGGGAACAAGAAAAGCAATATCATGGTAGGGACAATCAAGGAACCTCCACCAATCCCAAATAACCCTGAACAAAATCCTACTCCAAAGGATATTAGTAAAGCAGGCAGTATGTTGTATCCATATTGAAACTCCTTGCCATCCGGATCCTTAAAAATTCTCTTAATCTGAAAAGTTTCTTTATAGGTGACAGGCTTTAATCGGTCCTTGATGATAAGGACTATAGAAATTAATATTACAAAAATCCCAAAATAGACATTAAAATCTTGAAGATTCATTTGTTTATTCATAACCGCACCTAAAATGCCACCTGGACCACATCCAGCAAAGAAGATGAAGCCTGTTTTATAATCGACAGTCTTATGCTTCATATATGCCAACGTAGAAGACAATCCAGTAAAAATCATAACCACTGTTGAAACTCCCACAGCAACCTGAGGAGTCAATGGGCCAAGCAAATCAGTGGACGAACTAAAGAACAACAAAGCTGGGACAATTATGATACCTCCGCCTAAACCAATCAATGAACCCACTGTTCCTGCAAATAATCCGATGATGATTAATAAAACAATCCATTCCACTCTCCATACACCTCTATCTATGTTTATCTCACACTAAAACAAATCGAGCTGCCTTGGAGCAAGGCCTTCATAAGCAACACCCAATAATTCTATCATTTCTTTAGCATTTTCTGCTGCATCTCCACCAGAATTATTATTGAATAGTACATAAAGTTGTTTAGTTTGTTCTTGAAGTGTTTGTAATTTATTTTTTATATCTATTAACTCCTTTTTGTTATATCTATATAGGTACCTTACTTCCCTCCAGTCCTTGCCATTAGCAGGTTTTGTCCATCCATGGACATTCCTTCCATGTAAGCGGACTAAGGTCTTGTCCGAATTAGTGACAAAAGGGACAAATGGAATTGAACCACTTCCAGACTGTGGTTCATCACAAATACTATGAATCCAGCCTTCACTTTCCATAAATGAAAGTGTTTTATCATAAAACTGGGGCGAAAACCATGATTGATTTCGGAATTCAAGTGCCGCTGGAATGCCTTGGATTTGTTCCTTGCACCATCTTAAATAATCTACGTTTTCTTTCTTACACTCAAACCAAGGAGGGAACTGAAACAGTGCCATAGCAAGTTTTCCAGCTTCTTGGTATGGTGTTAAAGAATCGAGAAATGCAGTAAACATCTCTTCTCTACTATTGAAAGGAATCTCACCTCGTTGATGACCTGTCATTCCTTGATAGGCTTTCACGATAAACTGGAAGGTTGCAGGTGTTTCTTTCACCCACTTTTCAGCATTACGTTTTGGTTGAATCGCATAAAAGGCAGAATCCACTTCTACAATAGGGAAATGGGCTCCATACTCCTTTAGTTTATCTCTAAGGGGTATATTCCCGGTATATAAAGTGTCATGGTCTCCCCATCCAGTAACGCCAATCCAAATCATCGTTCCATCCCTCCCATTTTTACTAGCTGAAATATTGTATCATAACCCTAAAAAGTCTTGTATGAAAATGAGTAATAGGTGTAAAAATAGCTTTCCACAGCTTTAAATCATATTAGAAATTGAAAACATACATAGCACCAAGCCCGTTGGCAAAAAGCCTAATTGAGATATACTTATTCCTTAAATATAATCTTCTTTTTCCATTTTAAACAGTAAAAAACCCGCCTTTAAAGACGGGTTTTTTCTATTAACCGATTGAACCTTCCATTTCAAACTTGATCAAACGGTTCATTTCAACAGCATATTCCATTGGTAGTTCTTTTGTAAACGGCTCAATGAAGCCCATTACGATCATTTCCGTTGCTTCTTGCTCAGAGATTCCACGGCTCATTAGATAGAACAGTTGCTCTTCTGAAACCTTAGAAACTTTCGCTTCATGTTCAAGGGAAATGTTGTCGTTCAGGATTTCATTGTATGGAATTGTATCAGAAGTTGATTGGTTATCCATAATCAATGTATCACATTCGATATTCGCACGAGCGCCATCCGCTTTGCGACCGAAATGTACAATACCACGATATGTTACTTTTCCACCGTGTTTAGAGATGGACTTAGACACAATTGTAGATGAAGTATTCGGTGCAAGGTGAATCATTTTAGCTCCTGCATCTTGATGTTGACCTTTACCAGCAATCGCGATACTTAATGTCATACCACGTGCGCCTTCACCTTTAAGGATTACAGCAGGGTATTTCATCGTCAGCTTAGAACCGATGTTTCCATCAATCCATTCCATTGTAGCATTAGCTTCACACACTGCACGCTTTGTAACAAGGTTGAATACGTTGTTAGCCCAGTTTTGGATGGTGGTATAACGGCAGTAAGCGTCTTTCTTGATGATGATTTCAACAACGGCACTATGAAGTGAATTCGTCGTATAAACTGGAGCTGTACAACCTTCTACATAGTGTACATGCGCACCTTCATCAACAATGATTAACGTACGCTCGAATTGTCCCATGTTTTCAGAGTTAATACGGAAGTACGCTTGAAGAGGCGTATCCACTTTGATTCCTTTTGGCACATAAATGAATGAACCACCAGACCAAACAGCCGAGTTCAATGCAGCAAATTTGTTGTCTGTTGATGGAATTACTTTCCCAAAGTGCTCTCGGAAAATATCTTCATTTTCACGAAGTGCAGAATCTGTATCCTTGAAAACAATTCCAAGATCTTCAAGTTCTTCTTTCATGTTGTGGTAAACAACTTCGGATTCGTACTGCGCAGAAACACCTGCAAGGTATTTTTGTTCTGCTTCTGGGATTCCTAGTTTATCAAACGTTTGTTTAATTTCTTCTGGAACTTCATCCCAAGAACGCTCTGATTTCTCAGATGGTTTTACGTAATACGTAATCTCATCAAAGTTTAAGCTTGCCAGATCGCCACCCCATTGAGGCATTGGCATTTCGTAAAAAAGCTCCAATGATTTCAAGCGGAAATCAAGCATCCATTGTGGCTCTTCCTTCATGCGGGAAATCTCTTCTACGATTTCTCTAGTCAAACCGCGCTTAGAACGGAAAATGGACACGTCTCTATCTGCAAAACCGTACTTGTAATCTCCGATCTCTGGCATCTTTTTCGCCATAGCTCGATTCCTCCGTTTCAAAAACGTCAGAGGGCTTTACCAACGAATGGACTGCCCTCTTTTTCGTTTAGCTTATTTTAGTCATTCAAACCTTTTTCCATGGCTTTCCAAGCTAATGTCGCACATTTGATACGTGCAGGGAATTTCGCTACTCCCTGTAACGCTTCGATATCACCTAGGTCAAGATCTGAGTCATCGTACTCTTTTCCTAGCATCATGTTAGAAAAAATAGAAGACATTTTAAGAGCTGTTTCTATATCTTTGCCTTTTATCGCCTGAGTCATCATAGAAGCAGATGACATCGATATGGAGCATCCTTCTCCATCGAATTTGGCGTCAACTACCTTGCCATCCTCGACTTTCATGGTTAGGTGGATTCGGTCACCACAAGTTGGATTGTTCATATCAATAGTCAAGTTTCCTTCATCCAAAGACCCTTTGTTACGAGGATTTTTGTAATGATCCATAATGACTTGACGATAGAGGGCATCCAAGTTATTAAAAGACATTGCTGAAATACTCCTTTGTTTTGACAAGCCCTTCAACAAGCTTATCAATATCTTCCTCCGTATTATAGAGGTAAAAACTTGCTCTAGCTGTTGCAGAAGCCTTCAGCCATCTCATCAAAGGCTGTGCACAATGATGGCCGGCACGCACCGCAATACCATCTGCATCAAGGACTGTCGCTACATCGTGTGGATGGACATCATCAAGGTTAAACGTGACAACGCCTGCACGCTGAGAAGCATTTTTCGGTCCATAGATGGTAATTCCTTCGATGGTTGACATCTTCTCTAATGCATAAGCAGCCAATTTGTGTTCATGTGCTTCGATGCGATTCAAACCAATTTCTTCTAAGAAATCTATAGCTGCACCTAAACCTATTGCACCTGCGATGATTGGAGTTCCACCTTCGAATTTCCAAGGGAGCTCTTTCCAAGTTGATTCGTAAAGATCAACAAAGTCGATCATCTCTCCACCAAATTCTATTGGTTCCATATTTTCCAAATGCTTCTTCTTACCATATAGTACGCCAATACCAGTAGGAGCACACATCTTATGTCCTGAGAATGCATAGAAATCACAATCTAAATTTTGAACATCAATCTTGATGTGCGGAGCTCCTTGTGCACCATCGACAACCATGATAGCCCCATTTTCATGAGCAATTGCCGCAAGCTCCTTTACAGGATTGATGACCCCTAATACATTCGAAACATGCATGATGGAAACAATCTTTGTGTTGGATGTTATAGTTGCTCTAGCATCTTCAAGAGAAATGGAACCATCCTCTTGAAGAGGTAGGTATTTCAATGTAGCGCCAGTTTGTTTAGCAACCTGTTGCCAAGGAATGATATTACTATGATGCTCCATATAGGAAATCACGATTTCATCGCCTTCAGACAGGTTTGCACGTCCGTAACTTGCGGCCACTGTATTCAATGCTGTAGTTGTGCCGCGTGTAAAGATAATTTCCTCAGTTGAAGAAGCATTAATGAATTTACGAACTTTTTCCCTTGCTCCTTCATATCCATCAGTCGCTTTTGTACCAAGAGTGTGAACTCCACGATGGACATTCGAATTATATTCACGGTAATACTTATTCACCGCTTCAATAACGGATAATGGCTTTTGCGAAGTCGCAGCTGAATCCAAATAAACAAGGGGTTTTCCGTTGACTTCTTGGTCTAGTATCGGAAAGTGCTTACGGATTTCGTATGCGTTCATTATCTTACTTTCCTTTCGATAACCTCAACCAATTGCTTTTTAACACCTTCAATAGGCAATTCGTTTACAACTGGCGCAAGGAAACCGTGTATGATTAATCGTTCCGCTTCCTTCTTAGGAATTCCACGACTCATTAAATAGTACATTTGGATGGGATCAACACGTCCGACAGAAGCAGCGTGACCTGCTGTAACATCGTCCTCATCAATTAGAAGAATTGGATTTGCATCTCCACGAGCTTTTTCACTTAACATTAGAACGCGTGATTCTTGTTCTGCATTTGACTTAGAAGCACCGTGTTCGATTTTCCCAATACCATTAAAGATGGAAGAAGCACTATCCTTCATTACACCATGCTTTAAGATATAGCCTTCTGAGTTTTTACCGAAATGGATGATGCTAGTCGTGAAGTTTTGCTTTTGCTCTCCACGTCCCACAACAACTGTCTTCGCATCTCCGAAAGAACCGTCTCCCATTAAATACGTGATGTTTTCAGAGATTGTATCGCCATCATTCATTAATCCTAATGCCCATTCAATCTTTGCATCTCTACCAGCTACTCCACGACGATTCACATAAGTCGTGATACCTGAAGATAAGGAATCCACCGCACCATATGCAACTCTAGCATTTGCACCAGCAATTACTTCAGTTGCGATATTCACGATGCCTTTTTCAGTGTCCAACGTAGAAATGTAGTTTTCTACATAAGTAACTGAAGAGTTGTCATCCGCTACAATCAATACATGATTGAATAAAGTAGCTTCTGCTTGATCATGGACGAATACAGATTGAATTGGTTCTTTAATCTCAACGTTTTTCGGAACATATAAGAAAGCTCCACCGTTAACAAGTGCGGCATGTAAAGCCGTCAAGCGGTGTTCGTCCACTTTGATTCCGTCTTTCATGAAATATTTTTGAACCAGTCCAGAATGTTCTTTTGCAGCAGTTAAAATATCTGTGAAAATAACACCTTGGCTTTTCAGCTCTTCAGAAAGAACAGTGTAAGCAGGAGTATTATTACGTTGGATATATAAGTTACGATTTACTTCCTCACTATCTAACAGTGATTTCACTGCTTCTGGAAGTTCATCTAGATTTTCATATTTTTCACTTTTCACGACATGGTTTTCGAACTCAGTGAAATTCCATTTGTCGATTTTCGTTTTATCAGGTTTTGGCATTGGCAGTTCACCAAAGCTTTGAAGCGCTTGAATTCTAAGCTCCGCTAACCAAGCCGGTTCATTGTTTTCATTTGAAAAAGAGTTTAAATACTCTTTCTCAATCGGGAATTTAGTTTCGGTAGTCATTGATATCCTCCTAACGCTTAAGCTTCTTGGCCAACAGTTTCGTCTTCGATTCCTAGTTCTTGCTTAATCCAGTCATAACCTTCTGCTTCTAAGCGTTGAGCTAGCTCAGGACCACCAGATTTAACAACACGACCTTGCATCATAACGTGTACGAAATCAGGCGTGATGTAGTTTAATAAACGTTGGTAGTGAGTAATCATTAAGCAGCCGAAATCTTCTCCGCGCATTTCATTGATCCCTTTTGAAACTACCTTCAAAGCATCGATATCAAGACCAGAATCGATCTCATCAAGGATTGCGATTTTAGGCTCAAGCATCATTAATTGAAGGATTTCATTACGTTTCTTTTCTCCACCAGAGAATCCTTCGTTAAGGTAACGTTGTGCCATATCTGGATCCATTTCAAGAAGTTCCATTTTTTTATCCATCGTACGGATGAATTTCATTAATGAAATCTCTTCTCCTTCTTCACGACGGCTATTAATCGCTGAACGAAGGAAGTCTGCGTTAGTAACACCATTGATTTCGCTTGGGTATTGCATAGCAAGGAATAATCCAGCTTGAGCGCGCTCATCAACTTCCATTTCTAAAACGTCTTTACCATCTAAAGTGATGCTACCACTCGTTACTTCATATTTAGGGTGACCCATGATCGCAGACGATAAAGTAGATTTACCAGTACCATTTGGACCCATGATTGCATGGATTTCTCCACCTTTAACCTCTAGGTTTACCCCTTTTAAAATTTCTTTACCATCGATTGAAACATGTAAATCCTTAATTGTTAAAGTTGAACCAGCCATATTAATACCTCCGACATTAAATTCATAGTAAAGGATTTTTCTGTATGAAAATCTCATCCAGCCTATTTCCTATTGTCACACTGCATTCCATATATCTCCCTCAAAACTGACACCTGCGCTTTTTACTAAGTGCAGGTGCCAAATAGGTTATTAGGAAACAAATGAACTACAGTAATTCTCAATTTATTCTCATTACAATCTTATAACAAATGAAAACTGATAGCAACTAATTAAATGGTAATAACAATATGAGGATAGTGTAAAAGATTTCTTCCTAATAGATTTATTTCTGCTTTTCATACTATTGCCCAAATTGCTTGCATCCATTACATGTAAAGTAGTTACGTATATATATTGTTTGGAGATATGCCAAAGTGAAAAGCATCATTTGGGGCTATGATGACCTTTTGCTACTTAGTCACCACAAAAAGGGAATCATTCGCGGGCTATGGTTAACTTTCACATCTCCGTCACCCTAAAAAGAGAAGCATTAAAATACCACCACAAAATAATTCCCGCCAACAAAAAAAGACCAGCACCCTTTAGTAGCTGATCTTAATCTTACATTTTCATATTTTAATTATGGAGTCGTCTATTCAACTCTTGAATGATTCTGTGCCCTTTCTCGTAATCTTTTTGACGAGAATCTTCTACTTGCATACGCACATTCAAATCACGGTTATAAACACTGTAGCCAACTCCATGAGCTTGTTGCATTGCCTTTTCCATTTCACTAGTTACATTAAGATTTAACTGATGTGGATTAATAATGAACCATTCCTTTCGCTAATATAAATTTTAATTAGACGTTGTTGCACTCTTCACTTACCTATTACCCTTCCTTCGATACATTAATCCATTTTCCACTTATTACTAATTAACCTTTAAATGTTTCTTTCATGTTACGATTAAGTGGAGTTAGGAGGTATTAAAATGCCTGATTGGAGTTATCATCCACTATTTCTACCATTATTAAAGAAATTGGACGCAGACAAATCTCGTTCTTTTATACATAAAACTATGAATGTATTAGCGAGCTGTTCTATAGGAAGAAAGTGGATTGAATTTCTTGGTCATATGAAACCTGACCATGAAGACTCTTTTAGCATTCATGATTGGCAATTTCACTCGAGGGTTGGCTTTAGCGGAAAGCTTGATAGTCGCCTTGAAGGAATCCAAGCTTTTTGCAGCTTAGGCTTTGGTGCTATTGAAATTGGTCCAATTACGCTAAAAGGAAAGAAAATAGAGCAGCATGTAAAATGGTCAAAAGATAAAACGGACATTTTGTATTCCAAGGAAATCGAAAGCGTGTCTGTTTCAGAGGCTGTCGAGAAAATCAACTCTGTACGTCATCGAACTGTGCCATTTTTTTCTCGAATCGTTGGCAATGATGCAGAAGTTATTGAACTTGCAACAAAAATTAGTCAATCCAGCGACTTTATTGTTATAGAAAGATTGTATGATAGCGCGGTTCTACAAAACATCAAAAAAACGAGCCAAAATAAACCACTATTTTTAAGTCTTCCTTATATTGAAGTAGAAATCGCTACTGACAAAATTATTACCCTTTATCACAAAGGAATATTAAATGGGTTAATCATTGATGAACATCCACATTTCCAAGAAAACGAGTATTTCTCCTATATGGCAGACTACGAGCAATACGGAAATATCATAAAAAATATTAAAAGCCTTACCAATCATGAGATGACAATCATTACTATAGGAGGAATATCGGAACCTATTGATGCACTTAAGTTTATCCAACAAGGTGCTGATTTGGTGTTTTTAAGTTCAGAATATGTTCAAGCAGGTCCTGGTCTTCCTAAACGAATTAATGAAGCTCTAAAACATAGTTTGAGAGCTGAGAATTCGAACACTAATGTTGGATGGAAATATTATTTATATTTCGGTCTGTTAATTTTATTTGGAGGATTATTGGCTTTATTATTCGGAACTACTTCGGTTATCTTGCCTTATGATGAAAGTTTTTTACAAATGAAAAAAGAAGAATTATATCTGCTTAATGAGAGGATTCTCTATTTCATGGCACATGACCGAATAACATTGGCTGGAACGATGATTTCTGGAGGGATTTTATACGTTTACCTTTCGATTTATGGAGCGAAGAAAGGCATTCATTGGTCAAAAAAAGCCATTGATATTGGAGCAGTCACTGGTTTTTTAGGTATACTTGCCTTTATTGGCTTCGGTTATTTCGATTGGCTCCACGGTTTGTTTTGGGTTGTTCTATTTCCTTTCTATTGGATTGGGAGGAAGCAAACAGCCATTATCATGAACTCTCCTTCTTCAATTAATAAAAAGAACACTAAGTATTGGAAAACAAGCCTTTACGGACAGTTATGCTTTGTCATATTAGGATTTTCCTTAACTATAGGTGGTATGATTATTACAATCATAGGAATGACGTATATTTTTATCCCTACAGACCTTTTATACCTCTGCATGTCTGCTGAACAGATTTCTTTTCTAAACGATCGCTTGATACCAGTTATCGCACATGATCGAGCTGGTTTTGGAAGTGCTTTAATCAGTGTAGGTTTACTCGTTTTGATGATATCTTTGTGGGGATTTAGAGAAGGGGAAAAATGGGTCTGGAATGCTTTATTTCTGGGAGGACTGCCAGCATTTATTAGCGGAATATCGGTTCACATTTCTATAGGCTATACATCTTTTGTCCATTTATTACCTGCTTACTTTGCTTGTTTACTCTATATTATAGGCTTGATTCTTTCTTATAATTTTCTTAAAAATAAGTAGCCGGCAAACTATGCCAGCTACTTATTTTTATGGTTGCTTCGATAAGTCTTCAATAGTTTGAAGAACTAGAGTAACTGCTTGGCTCATAGAGGCTCCTCCACCAAATGCAGCAGTAACTCCTACTGCTTCTAATATTTCTTTTTCAGAAGCACCATTATCCAGACAGCCCTTTACATGATAAATAATACAGTACTCATCTTGTGCAAATAAGCTAATACCTAGGGCAATCAATTGTTTTTCTTTTTTGGAAAGCTCGCCTTCCTTAAAGCATTCTTGCGTAAAGGAATTATAGTGTTTTGCCAGCTCAGGCATTTTATCAGTAAATACTGCTAAGCCTTCTTTATAATCCATGATGGCAGCTTCAGAAGGATTGCTAGCGTGTGTGTTTTCCATTATGTTCACTCCTCATATATCAAAATCTTTCTTATTATGATTCGGAGTAGACTGTTCTATCCTTATATTTGAAAACTTCAAGTACTCGCCAAAGAAAAAACCCAGGCCAATTTAGCCTGGGTTTTTCCTTTATTCAGTTACTGGTACTACAGCACCTTTATATTGATCTAGGATGAAGTTTTGGATCTTTTCAGAACGTAATACCTCAACTAGTGCTTTAATTCCTTCTTTACTTTCGTCACCCTTGTTAACGGCAATCACGTTTACATAAGGGGAATTAGCATCTTCAATTGCGATTGAATCTTCAATTGGATTTAATCCAGCGTCAATTGCATAGTTAGAGTTGATTAGAACTGCGTCACCTTCATTGTTTTCATACACTTGTGTTAAAAGAGAAGCTTCGATATCTGTTTTGAATTTCAAATTCTTTTTGTTTTCAACAATATCATCCACAGTTGCTGCTGTTTTATCAATACCTTCTTTAAGTGTAAGCAAACCTTTTTCTTCTAACATTGAAAGAATGCGGCCATGGTCAGCAACTGAGCTACTCATAATTACTTCTGCACCTTCTGGTAGTTCTTCTAGACTTTTGTACTTTTTAGAATAAACTCCGATTGGTTCGATATGAATACCACCAGCATTAACAAAATCATAATTATTTTCTTTAATTTGAGACTCTAAATAAGGAATGTGTTGGAAGTAGTTTGCATCTAACTCGCCTTCATCTAAAGCTTTGTTTGGCATAATGTAATCTTGGTAAGGAACGATTTCAAGTTCAAAGCCTTTTTCTTCAAGGAGTGGAGCTGCTTCTTCTAAAATTTCAGCGTGTGGAACATTCGATGCCCCTACAACTAGTTTAGTATCTTCTTTACCACCATCAGCATTTTTACCTTCTTCATTTTTTGTACCACATGCTGCTAGTAATAGAGATAGCGTTAAAATTAATAATAATGATGCGTATTTTTTCATGATAAACTCCCCTTTTTTATATTTATATAATTTATCTTTTATCTAATTTAGTTGTAATTTGATCCCCAATAAATTGAAGGATGAATACAATCAGTAAAATCACTATGGTTGCCACTAAAGTGACATCATCTCTACTGCGTTGGAATCCTTCTAAATATGCTAGATTTCCTAATCCACCAGCACCGATAACACCTGCCATAGCTGTGTATCCTACTAATGCAATTGCAGTAACGGTAATACCAGAAATTAATGCTGGCATGGACTCCGGAAGAAGCACTTTCCAGATGATGGTGCTTGTTTTTGCACCCATAGCCTTCGCTGCTTCAATGACCCCTTTATCAATTTCACGAAGGGCGATTTCCACCATCCTCGCGTAAAATGGCGCAGCACCTATGATGAGTGCGGGTAATGCTGCGTCCTCACCAATGATGGTTCCTACGAGTACCTTTGTAAAAGGAATAAGCAATACAATTAAGATAATGAATGGGATAGAACGAAAAATATTAACAAATGCACTGATTACGCCGTTTATCAACTTATTTTCCCAAATATTACCTTTAGAAGTTAGGAATAATAGTAGTCCTAGTGCAATCCCCAATACGAAAGTTGCTAATACTGACAAACCAGTCATGTAGAGGGTTTCAATAGTAGCTTCATAAATTCTTTCCCATTTTACATTTGGAAAGTATGTCTCAAGCACGATCAATCACCTCCACACTTACCTTTTGCTCTCTAATGTAGTCTAACGCCTTTAGCACTTCATCGTTTCGACCATCTACATGAATAAATAATGTTCCATAAGAGCCTTTTTGAGTCTGTGTTATTTTTCCTTGCACAATATTGACATCTAGTTCGAAATTTCTAATCAATTTACTAATTAAAGGTTCTTCTGCCTCATCACCTACAAATGACAATTGCAACAGTTTACCTTCTGGATAACGCTCTAGCAAATGGTCGACCGTATCCTTTGTTTCTTCCGGCTCTGTCACCTGCTGCACAAAACGCTTGGTAATCGGTTGCTTTGGATTCTGGAATACTTCCAGTACGTCACCCATCTCAACGATTTTCCCTGTTTCCATTACGGCAACTCGATGGCAAATCTTTCGGATAACGTGCATTTCATGCGTGATAAGGACAATCGTAAGTCCCAATGTTTTATTGATATCAACTAATAAGTCTAAGATTGAATCGGTCGTTTGCGGATCCAATGCTGACGTGGCTTCGTCACAGAGAAGAACTTTCGGATTATTTGCCAGTGCTCTAGCAATCCCTACACGTTGTTTTTGCCCACCGCTCAATTGAGAAGGATATGCATTTTCTCTACCCTCTAAACCAACCAATTGGATTAGTTCATCAACTCTTTTTTGACGTTTCGCTTTTGGCACCCCTGCAATTTCTAAAGGGAAAGCAATGTTTTCACGAACCGTTCTCGACCAGAGAAGATTAAAATGCTGAAAAATCATCCCTATTTCTTGTCGGGCTTTTCTAAGCCCAGAACCTCTTATTTTCGAAACTTCTTTTTCCGCTACAACTACGGAGCCTTCTGAAGGAATTTCTAAACCATTTAACATTCGAATTAACGTACTTTTCCCAGCACCACTATAGCCAATGATGCCAAAGATTTCACCTGTATGAATGGTCAAATTTATATCATCAACTGCTTTGATATCTTGTGAAGCAAAACCTGATTTAAAGATCTTCGTTACCTTTGATAATGTTATCAATACTTCTCACCTCGATTGTTCCTTTTACACTTGTCATAGTATTCGTAGAGAGGGTTAACTTCATCCTCTTTAGTTGTCTCTAACCTCGCTAATTGTCGAACTCTGCCGCTAATTAGACTTTGGAATATATAAAAAATGCCTTTCTGCAAAAATGAGCAGAAAGGCATAATAATTCATATTCCTTTCTCTCATCTCCCAAAGTCTATGACTTTGTGTGAATTGGCACCTTTTCTAAGAACCGTTAAGTTCTTTGAAGGTTGCCGGGTTTCATAGGGCACATCCCTCCACCTCTCTTGATAAGAGTTGACATATATTCAATTAACGCATTAAATGACAAAAGTGAAAATAGATTACGAGAGTGATAATATCATGTGAAAAATTGTCTGTCAATGATTTATGTGTAAAAATTATTTTAGTATTATGCTTTAATAGCTTGTGATGACACTCCAGTCGCCTTTTCAATCGCTTGCTCAAGGTCCTCAATTAGATCTTCCACATTCTCTATTCCAACTGATAAGCGGACAAGGTCTTCTGTGACTCCAGTAGTTTTTAATTCATCAGGACTTAATTGTTGATGTGTAGTAGACGCCGGATGTATGATTAAACTTTTTGCATCTCCAACATTAGCAACATGTGACCAAAGTTTAGCTGAATTAATTAATGTGGCACCTGCCTCACGACCACCTTCAATGCCAAAAACTACGACTGCCCCAGCCCCTTTTGGCAAATATTTGTCTGCTAATACCTTGCCTGGATGCTGATCATCACCTGGATAAAGAACCCACTTTACGGCTGGATGGGCTTTTAAGTACTCTACAACTTTTTTTGTATTTGCGATATGCTCTTTTATCCGAACGTGTAATGTTTCCAACCCTAAATTAAATTGGAAGGCATTAAACGGACTAAGTGCAGGCCCAAGGTCTCTCAACAATTGGACTCTAGCTTTAATGATATAGGCAGCAGCCCCAATTGCTTGGGCATACACTATGTTATTGTAACTTGGATCTGGTTCTGTGAAACCAGGGAATTTAGGTGAATTCCAATCGAAATTTCCACCGTCGACAATAATTCCCCCTAGTGTGGTTCCATTTCCTAATAACCATTTGGTAGCAGAGTGAATGACAATGTCCGCTCCATGTTCAATTGGTCTGCATAGATAAGGCGTGGCAAAGGTGTTATCAATGATAAGTGGTATACCCGATTCATGGGCAATTTCAGCCACTTTCTCAATATCAAGGACATGAAGGCTAGGGTTGCCGATGGTTTCAGCAAAGATTGCTTTCGTGTTTGGAGTGATGGCCTGGCGAAAATTTTCTGGTTGTTCAGGATCAACAAACTTCACTTTAATGCCGTACTTCGGCAAAGTGGTTGCAAATAGATTATAGGTACCTCCATAAAGAGCTGATGCAGCAACAATTTCATCACCAGCGCCAGCAATATTCAAAATGGCTAACGTGATCGCTGCCATCCCACTGGATACTGCTAATGCACCAATTCCTCCTTCGAGCAATGCAACCCTTTCTTCAAACACAGTGGTAGTAGGATTATGAATTCGGGTATATATATATCCCGGTTCCTTTAGTCCGAATAAATTTGCTGCGTGGTCAGTGTCCCTGAACAGGTAAGCATTACTTTGATAAATGGGTACAGCTCTTGCACCAGTCACAGGATCTTCTTGGAGCCCACCATGAATACTTAATGTCTCAAATCGATAATTTTTTTCCACCATTTTGCCTCTCTCCTTATCAAATCAATTTTATTTCAACCAACTCGGGCATGATGAACATGGCGAGGGAAGGTAAATGTATAAGCGAAGAGGCACGAAAAAAAGCCCCTTCCACAAAGAAGAGACTCTTAAAATGCTCTTCTCATCTTTCAGGATTATATATCCTGCTGAAATTAGCACCGTGTACACATACCGGTTGCCGGGCTTCATCGGGTCAGTCCCTCCGCCACTCTGGATAAGATTCAACTATTTAGATTTCATTACAATATCTTTTGTTTCTTTATTCGTTAAAAGGAAATATAACACAGCTAAAATAAGTCGTCAACTTATTTTTAGAAAATTATAAAATTAACAGATATACGGTTTTGCCAGTAAGACAATGCTCTCTAACCGAAGAATATCCCTAAAGTTGCCACGTACTTTCATGGACTTCATATGTATAAAATCTTGGAACTTTTTTTTGCCTAACAACCAATCCTCTATAATATCAGGTTCGCATTCTATATGAATGGTTGTGTAGTGCTCTTGGCTAGGCTTAAAAGAAATATTTTCTTTTGATAGGAAAAACTGAATATATGAATGGTTTGCTTGTATTTCCACTTGAAGTCCTTTTTCAGGTAACATCAGTGAAATATGTTTTCTTTCAGAACACTCTTGTAAGAATTGCTGAATCATTTGGACCATCCTATCCCTCTCTTCATTAGCTCATGAATAAGATTTTCTCTAAGGATGTTCCAATTTCCTTTTTTTCTGACATAAAAATTGCCTATTTTTTCCATCAATATATGACAAGTCAATAGGTCTAATTAGGAATAACGACAATATAAGACATAACATTTCCCGAGAAATAGCAAGTAGTGTCGAGGAATGCTAACCTAGACATGGGATATTTCTGGTTTTTCTTGCTTAATTCCAAGCTTTGTTTTGCAGATTATGAAGAAATAACAGGTTCCCATTAAATAAATCAAAGATGTGATGGTAAAAACAGTAGCGTAACCCCAATATACCCCATAGATCATGACGATGGAAGTGGATACAGGTCCCATAAATGCCCATCCCAAGTTGAATGCCATTTGATTTGCTGAACTAGCTAGTCCCTTTGAATTTGCAGGAACAAGCGACATCATAAGAGACATTTGTATGGGGTTACCAGCGTTCATAAGAGCTTGACGGAACAGAAATGCTATAGCAGCCACTACCAGATGTTCTGTATAAGCAGTTATAAGCAAGAACGGTAAAGAGAGTAATTGTAAAAGAACGACAGCTTTTACCTCACCTACCTTTTTGACCACAGCAGGACCAATGAACATCGCAATGGCAGTGGCTGCTTGACCAAGTGAAATAATAATCCCAATGATTGAATTTGGCGCGTGAAAGCGATCTGCAAAATAGAGGTTTAGGTAAGGGATTACTAACCCTGCTCCTATCCCTATTATCAATTGTGATCCTGCAAATAAAAGTATGAAGTATAGGGGAGCTTTTTTTTCCTTCTTTACGTTTTCTTCAACCTTGCTTCCTATTTCCTTTACTTCTTTAATTTTCATTAATGGCCATAATGCCAATAAATAAATAACACTACCAATAAGTAAAGTAGCCCGGATAGAGTGAAGGTTTGATGAAAATTGTAAAAATAGATCTGTTAAAAATCCACCAGAAACATTGCCTATTACATTTGCTAAGGTCATTAGAGAAAAATGAATACTGAATAAGTGAATCCGCTGAGACGGTATCGAGTTATCAGATAGAATTGGAATCATAGAAACCTGTAAGAATGCTGAAGTTCCTCCAGCCAGAAAAGCGAAAAGTAGTAAGGTTGATTCGGTTTCGACAATTGAACGAGCAATAGTAAACATTCCCGTTAATATTAGCCCGATGATTAGAATGTTTTTTCTTCCTTTTTTATCTGCAAGAAGACCAGCAGGAACAAGTAATAATGCGGTTGCCAACGAGCCCATGGAAACGACCTTTCCATTTACTACATCTTCAAAACCCAACGTCCTTATATAAAAGTTATAAATGACCATAAATATCCCAAAGCCAATTTGAATAAAAAAGTTTCCTAATAATATCCACTTAATATTTTGATTATATGATTGAATTTGATGTTTCCACTCCATCAGCATGATGTTGCGCCCCTTCAGTTATTTCGTCTCCCTAAATATATACGTATATATGTTTAAAAGTAAACATATTTTCAGAAATTATTTACAATTTAATGGTGTAATTTAGCAGTAAAAAACATCGCCCTATGATGGACGATGTTAAGTAGTTATCTATTCAATTTTGTATACAAGTCCGGTACTGATTGAAAGGCATATATACGTTCCTTTAGAGTTCCATTTTCAAAAAGTAAGAAACATGGAACACTTTCAATCTTATAGTGATTCGCTAAATCTGGTAGAAAATTCAAATCAATTCTTTCAACCTTCAATTCATGCAACATCGACTCAACCACTGTCAACATTTTTGAAGCTACTTGGCATGTTCCACAAATAGGAGTATAAATATATATACCGTATATTTCATTATCTAGTATATTTTGTTGTAATTGCTCCAAGGAGAATGAATGAATCGACATCAGTTACTAAGTCATCCTTTACTTAAATATTCCGTATTAACATCTATATTGGCGCTTAATAGTACGGTGGCAAGATGGTGTTTAGGTGCCGTGGCTACTTCGCGATATGCTCGATCAATATATAGATGTGCTGCTTCAGGGAATTCGCGTTTAAATTGTTTTCTTAGCTTTTCCCCCGCTTCATCCGCATCTACAAGTATATACACTTCTTTATTAAAAAGCTCATCAATCAACTCATCAAGTTTACTTAATGAGATTGTTCCGTTTGTGCAAATGATTTCTACAGGTTCGTTTACGACACTTTTGACTTTCTTTTTGTCAGACGTCCCTTCCACGATAATCACTTTTTCCAACTGCATATTTTCCATAGCCATCACCCATTTCGAGCAAATAAGAAACATTTAAAAGTTTTTATTATGTTTATTATTCAATAAAAGGACAAGATATGTGCAAAAATTAATATTTAAATATAAATTTATTTCTTTTTTTATACTATTCATATTCTAGAAAAAGGTGTTGTCTTCCTCATTTTTCCACAGTCACTCATACTTTCCCCACAAATAGGTGGAATAAAACAAATAATAGCAATATTATATAACGCGATAGCTATAGCCCTAAATAAGGCTGTTAGAAGCTATCCATAGAAAACCTTAATCTAATTGATTGGTCACTATGCGACTTACTTATTTACTGTTAATTTATACGTTTTTAAAGTAAAACAAAAAGGAGAGCATAAGCCCTCCCTCAAAACATTAGTCTTCTTTAATCATTTCTTCATATTGCTCAGCGGTCATAAGATTTTCGTATTCACTTGAATTGGATGGTTCAATTACGATCATCCATGCTTTTTCGTAAGGAGATTCGTTTACGAATTCAGGATTGTCACTTAACTCCTCATTCACTTCCACAACTTTACCACTAACAGGTGCATAAAGCTCAGAAACAGTCTTAACTGACTCAACACTTCCGAACGGCTCGTCCGCTGTAACTTCATCGCCTACTTCTGGAAGCTCAACGAAAACGATATCACCAAGCTCAGATTGAGCGAAAAATGTAATACCTACACGCATGTTTCCGTCTTCTACTTTTACCCATTCATGTTCTTCTGAATAACGAAGCTCTTTTGGTGTTGTCATCCCTATCTCCTCCAAGTTATGTATTAAAATGAATCTATTGATACTAATTGTTTCCATATTATCGTAACAATCAGGTATCTACAAATATTAATGCTTACTTTTTGGACCAAATCTCATTAAATTCTTCTTCTTTGAAACCGACAGTCACTTTAGATCCATCAGTAACAATTGGACGCTTAATCAACATCCCATCAGATGCAAGTAAATCCAGTAACTCTGATTCACTAGCTGTTTTCATTTTATCTTTTATGCCTAATTCACGGTACTTTTGCCCACTCGTGTTGAAGAATTTTTTCAGCTCTAGGCCACTATTTTGATATAATTCTTCTAATTCTTTTTTTGACGGTGGATTTTCAACAATATGTATTTCATTAAAGGCGATTCCTTGTTGGTCTAACCACTTTTTAGCATTACGACAAGTGCCACACTTTGGATACCAATAAAATTTCAACATATTTTATCACCCCGTCTTTTAGAATAACCTCTTTTCGACAAAAAAACAAAACAAAATTAGTAGAAAATTAGTAGAAAAATGATTCCCCCTTGCCACTCTAGATTTCACCGCAAAATAAAAGTTGAGGATGGTAAAACACTTAAACAAACCTAAGAAACCGCCAGAAGGCGGTTTCTATATTTTTCATTAAACTACGAATTTTTCTGCTTCAACTAGCTTCTCTGCTGCTTCACGCTTTTTACCAACCAAGTTGATTGGTGTGTGTCTAGTGAATTTACGCAATGCAGAAATCAACATTCTTAATGTATCTCCCTGCTCTGTCGCAAGTAGAGTTTCTTTTGCGTGCTGTTCGATTTGGTTGAATGCTTCTTGACAGAAAATTTGAGTGTAAAGAAGCTTTTGTTGGCTCTTTTCAAGACCTGTGCTTTGGATTGCTTTTTCCGTACGAAGGACCGCAGATTCCATAGCATATGCGTTAGAAATAATATCAGCAATATTCACAAGGATTTCCTGTTCCTTCTCAAGCGCCTTACCGAATTTTTGCGCAGCAAGACCAGCTGCTAATAATCCGATTTTCTTTGCGTTTTTCACAAGGTATTTTTCTTGTGCTAAAGGCTCATCGCCTGGTTCTTCTGGCATTAACATCATAAGCTCCTCTTGTAGGGCTTGAGCTTTTTGAAGAAGAGGCAGTTCACCTTTCATTGCTTTACGTAGGAATGTTCCTGGCACTAATAGACGGTTAATTTCATTTGTTCCTTCGAAAATACGGTTGATACGAGAATCACGGTAAATTCTTTCGATTTCATATTCAGCCATGAATCCATATCCACCATGGATTTGAACACCTTCGTCAGCTACATAATCAAGAACTTCAGTAGCGAATACTTTGTTCAACGAGCATTCAATTGCATACTCTGCAATGGACTTTGCTACTTCTAGACCATCTTTAACTTCTTCATCTGTCAGCTTGCTCATGCGGTCTTCGAAAAGTCCTACCGTTCTATAAACAGAGCTTTCTGCTGCATAGATTTTAGACGCCATTGTCGCTAACTTTTCACGAGTTAAGTTGAAAGAAGAAATCGGCGTATTGAACTGCTTACGTTGATTAGCGTATTGAGCGGTTACTTCAAACGCACGTTTAGAAGCACCAACAGCTCCAACCCCTAATTTGTAACGTCCAATATTCAGGATATTGAATGCAATAATATGACCTTTACCAGCTTCACCTAGTAAATTTTCTACAGGAACTTGTGCATCTTCCAAAATCAAAGTACGAGTGGAAGAGCTCTTGATACCCATTTTCTTTTCTTCTGCTCCAGTTGAAACTCCAGGATATTCACGTTCAACGATGAAAGCTGAGAACTGCTCTCCGTCGATTTTAGCGTAAACAACAAACACATCAGCAAATCCAGCATTCGTAATCCATTGCTTTTCACCATTTAACACGTAGTGAGTACCTGCAGCATTTAATTTTGCCGTAGTTCTTGCTCCTAATGCATCCGATCCAGAACCTGGTTCAGTTAGTGCATAAGCTGCGATTTTTTCTCCTGTTGCAAGTGCAGGTAAATACTTTTGTTTTTGGTCCTCATTTCCAAATAAAACTATTGGAAGTGATCCAATCCCAACATGCGCACCGTGAGTGATGGAGAATCCTCCTGCACGTGACATTTTTTCTGCAATCAATGCCGAGCTAATTTTATCCAATCCTAATCCACCGTACTCTTCAGGAACGTCAGCACCAAGTAAGCCAAGCTCTCCAGCTTCCTTTAATAGCTTCACCGAGCGATCGAATTCATGGTGTTCTAAATATTCAACTTGTGGAACTACTTCATTGATAACATAGTCCTCAGTCATTTTAGCAATCATTTTTTGCTCATCCGTATATTCTTCTGGAGTGAAAACTTGTTCGATAGAAACATCATCAATTAAAAAGCTTCCGCCTTTGATCAACTTTTCAGTTTGGTTTGTCATTTTTTTTGCCCCCTTCAATTGGTTATTACAGTTTTTAAACGAAATATTTCGATTCAAATTGATTTATATGTTTAAGCTAGTAATTCAAATACACCCGCAGCACCCATGCCGCCACCAATACACATGGTTACAACACCAAATTGTTGGTTTCTACGTTTCATTTCATGTAACAAAGTCAATGTCAACTTTGCACCGGTACAACCAAGTGGGTGACCTAGTGCGATTGCTCCACCATTCACATTCACTATTTCTTCATCAATGCCCAGTTCTCGAATAACTTGGATCGATTGAGAAGCAAATGCTTCATTCAATTCAAATAGACCGATATCAGAAAGCTCTAAACCAGCAAGTTTTAATGCTTTAGGTATAGCAGCCACTGGCCCGATACCCATAATTTCTGGCGGAACCCCTGCTACTGCGAAGGAACGAAATCTACCCATTGGAGCCAATCCTAATGAGTCAGCCTTTTCACGGTCCATAACCATAACTGCTGCAGCTCCATCGCTAGTTTGAGACGAATTCCCAGCAGTAACCGATCCCATAACGTTAAATGCTGGTCTCAATTTCGCTAACCCTTCCATACTTGTTTCAGCACGTACACCTTCATCGTTTGTAAAAAGAATGGATTTTTCCTTTAATTTGTTGTCGCTTCCAACGGTGCGAAGAGTTACATCAACAGGAACAATCTCATCGACGAACTTTCCTTCTTGGATTGCTCTTAATGCCTTTTGGTGGCTTCGAACTGCGAATGCATCTTGGTCTTCTCTTGAGATGCCATATTTCTTCGCAACTTCTTCAGCAGTGTGACCCATGCCCATATAATATTGAGGTGCCGTTTCTGCAAGCTTTGCATTCGGTCTTACAACATGCCCCATCATCGGTACTAAACTCATGGACTCTGCTCCACCTGCAATAACGGTATCTGATTGACCAAGCATGATTCTTTCCGCCGCATAGGCGATAGTTTGAAGTCCGCTTGAGCAATAACGGTTAACTGTAATAGCTGGGACTGTATTTGGAAGTCCAGCTAAAGCACCAATATTCCTTGCCATATTCAAGCCTTGCTCTGCTTCTGGCATTGCGCAGCCGATGATTAAATCATCAATGTTTCCTTCATAGTTTCCAGCACGTTTAAGAGTCTCCTTTACTACTAGTGCTCCTAAGTCGTCCGGACGTACATTTGCAAGTGTACCTTTTTTTGCTCTACCAACCGGAGTTCGTGCTCCAGCAACGATTACCGCTTCTCTCATGGGGATCCCCCTTGCAAAATTTATTTACTTTTGTAACAGCCCATATTTTTAGGCTGTTACAAAAGGGTTAGGATTCTATTAATCTATCTTGATTCATTAATTACGTAATGGTTTACCTTTGACGAGCATATGCTGCATTCTTGCTTGTGATTTTGGTTGCGCTAATAAGCTTAAGAATGCTTCTCTTTCAAGGTCTAATAAGTATTGCTCATCTACTTCTGTTCCAAATGGTACTTTTCCACCAGCGATGACATATGCTAGCTTTTTAGCGATTGCTAAATCATGCTCGGAAATGTAACCTGATAAAAGCATATTTTGAGCTCCTAACAACAATGTCGCGTATCCCGTTTCACCAACCACTGGAACCTTTTTGCGAACAGGAGCTTTATATCCTTTTTCATAAAGAGACAGAGCAGCTTGCTTCGCATCATATAATAGATGGTCACCATTTACGCTTACCCCATCAGCGAAATTCAGGAAGTTTAGGTCTCGTGCTTCTTCACCTGATGTCGATACCTTCGCAGTAGCAATAGTTTCAAACACTTTATTTGCTACATTTTGCAGGTCAAAATCCACATCATTAGGCATGCTCTCAAGATACTTAATGTAAAGCTCTTTGTTACCGCCTCCACCTGGGATTAAACCTACCCCAACTTCAACTAGACCCATGTAAGTTTCTGCTGAAGCTTGAATGTGAGCAGTTGGTAAACAAACTTCAGTTCCTCCACCAAGTGTCATACTAAATGGTGCAGCAACTACTGGTTTAGAGCTGTACTTGATTTTCATCATCGCTTGTTGGAAGTGACGGACGACCATATCAATTTCATAAATATTGTCATCTTGTGCTTCCATTAGAATCAAGGCTAGGTTAGCACCTACACAGAAATTTTTACCTTGGTTACCTATTACAAGTCCTTTGAAGTTCTTTTCCACTTCATCCACTGCAAAATTGATCATCTGGATAATATCCATGCCAATCGCATTATTAGGTGAATGGAATTCAAGCAATGCGATACCATCACCTAAATCGATTAAACTTGCTCCAGAATTCTTTTTAATTACACCTTTTTGCTTTTTAAGACGCTTTAAATTGATTGCTTTTGGATTTTCTTTAACTTGCTTATACTCACCGTTGTGGTAGAAATAAAGGCCATCTTCTTTTTCTTCATAGAAGGTAGACTGGCCATTTACAATCATGTCTTCGATCCACTGAGGAATATTTCTTCCTTCTTCTTTCATCTTTGCAACAGATTTTTCTAATCCGATTGCATCCCATGTTTCAAAAGGTCCTAACTCCCAACCAAATCCCCATTTCATCGCTTGATCGATTGCCACGATGTCATCAGCAATCGTTCCTAATAGCTCTGCAGAGTATAGTAAGACTGGGCTAATAATATTCCATAGCAACTCACCAGCGCGATCTTTACTATAAACAAGCGCTTTCATTTTATTAGAAAGTCCTTTTTCTTGTTTGCTCATTTCTGTTGATGCGGTTTTTAATTTCTTTCTTTCTACATATTCTAGAGTTACAGGATCTAGTTCTAGAATTTCTTTACCTTTTTTCAAGAAGAATCCTTGCCCTGACTTAGAACCTAACCAGCCATTTCCAAGCATTTTCTTCATGAACTCTGGAACTTCAAATACTTCCTTCTCTTCACCTTCGACTTGGTCGTATACGTTTTTTGCAACGTGTGCAAATGTGTCAAGACCCACTACATCAAGTGTTCTAAACGTTGCGCTTTTAGGACGGCCAATTAATGGTCCTGTAACGGAATCTACTTCTCCGACACTGTAGCCACCTTTTGTCATCTCTTTTACTGTAACTAGCAATCCATATGTCCCAATGCGGTTTGCAATAAAGTTTGGTGTATCTTTCGCTTCTACTACGCCTTTTCCAAGTACGTCTTCTCCAAATTGCTTCATGAAAGCAAGAACTTCTGGATTCGTTTTCTTTGTTGGAATCACTTCTAAAAGCTTCAAATAGCGAGGTGGGTTAAAGAAATGCGTTCCAAGAAAGTGGCTCTGGAAATCTTCAGAACGGCCATCTGCCATCGCCTCTACAGATATACCCGAAGTATTAGAGCTTACGATGCTTCCAGGTTTTCTATATTGATCTACTTGTGAAAATACTTGTTTTTTCACATCTAGATTTTCGACCACTACTTCAATAATCCAATCCACTTCTGAAAGGCGTTTCATATCATCTTCAAAATTGCCTGCTTCTATCAATTCAAGATTTTTCTTTGAAGAAAGTGGAGCAGGTTTTTGTTTTAAAAGTTTTTGACGGTTACTTTCGCTTATGCGGTTTTTAACGACTTGATCTTCTAGGGTAAGTCCCTTGCTTGCTTCTGCTTCTGTTAATTCACGTGGCGCAATGTCAAGAAGCAATGTAGGAATTCCAATGTTCGCAAGATGTGCTGCAATACCAGATCCCATTACTCCAGATCCTAAGACTGCTGCTTTTTGTATTTGTCGAACCAATTTCATATCCCCCTTCAGTCTTTTGAATGAATACTCATTCATTTTTATGACAAAAAAAATTTCAAATATTTTCTTATACTCTTACTATAAAAGATTTTTGAAAATTCCGCAATAAATAATAATCTAACATTTGAAAAAACTTCTTAGTAAACATAATATGTGGTTTTTCAAGAAAAGATATTGTTAAAGGGGTGATATTTCATGGCAAGAATGAAGAAAAATCCATCCAAAGCTGGTGTAAGTGCCGCTAGCGTAAAAGGTAATGCCGGTCCGAAAATGCAAGTTGGTGGAGAAAGAAAAGTAAACAGCCAAAATAGCCAATATAAAGGTTAATCAAACGATTGATTAACTTTGACAAGCTGTTGGAAAGATTCATCTCTTCCAACAGCTTGTTTAATTATTAGACACCGTACCACTACCTTATTATGTTTACGACCTACTTTATATGTTTTATGGACAACTTTTCACATTTAACGCCCAACTTTCCCTGCTTAATGCCCAACTTGTCGAAATTCCTCTTACTTTTTATTTTCCTATACAAAAAACCCAAAAAGTCACCAGACCTTTTGGGTTACATCAAACATCTTTATTTCTTTAACATACCTTTTAAAACGAACGCTACGTTTGCAGGACGTTCAGCAAGACGACGCATGAAGTATCCATACCAGTCTGTTCCGTATGGTACGTAAACACGCATTTTATAGCCTTCTTTTACTAGCTCAAGTTGTCTTTCAGTACGGATTCCGTAAAGCATTTGGAATTCGAATTGATCATTAGGAATGTTATATTCCTTCACAAGTTGTTTAGTGTATTCAATCATTGCATCGTCATGAGAGGCAACAGCAGTATAGTTACCATTCAATAAGTGCATTTTAATGATTTTTTTATAGTTTTCATCTACATCTTTTTTATCTGGGAATGCTACTTCAGGTGATTCTTTATAAGCACCCTTAACTAAACGAAGATTTGGATGGTATTGATTTAAGTCTTCCATATCCCCTACTGTACGATATAGGTAAGATTGGATAACTGTTCCTACATTATCGTAATCTTTTCTAAGTTCTTTAAAGATATCCAAAGTTTTTTGGCATCTCGCATAGTCTTCCATGTCGATTGTTACGAAAACGTTATTTTCTTTCGCAGCATCTAGGATTCTTCTCATGTTGGACATGATTGTCTCATCAGAAATATCCATTCCCATTGAAGTCATTTTTAAAGAAAGTTGTGAATCTAATTTTTCTTTACCGATAGCTTTGATCGCAATAATGGCGTTGTCAGCCATTTCGTTTGCTTCTGCCACGTTATCCACAAATTCTCCTAAGTAATCGATCGTTACACAAAGACCTTGTTTGTTAAGATTTTTAATGACAGCTGTTGCTAGCTCGATTGTTTCACCAGCTACAAAACGAGAAGCTCCAAAGCGAAGGCCATATTTCTTTGCCATCTTTGTTGCAGCTTTGTTTTTAGATAAGAAGAGGAAAAAATCTCTCATTGCTTGCTCCATACCATTAACCCCCTGAGAAATGAAAACGCATACATGGTCTTCAAGTACTGTTACTCTATCTATGATGTTTCATTATTCCTAAAGATAATATTCAAAAATTCGACAAAATTATTCTATCATTTAATTTGCATTTTGGATATGCATATTTATGAATTCCAAGTCTTTTGTTTTATTAGAAAATTCTTGATTTATCAAGGTTTAAAGCGTTATAGCTCACAGGCAGATTCAATTACCAATTCTTCTACAATTTACCTTGATAATAAAAAACAAACTTACCATTTACATCATAATAATTGAGGTATAGACAAAGCTAAAGGACTTGTGAAAGGTATTAATAATTTGTTTCATTGACTGCTACATCGTTTTACTTTTTGCTGGAACAGTAAACCTTTCTATAGAACAAAAGAAAAACCGTTGTCATCGCAACGGTAATAATCATTTAGAGGACTGCCTTTTCACTTCGTTTAATTGTTTTATTTCAGCAATGATTTCCATTAGCTCTCCTTTTGCTTCTGGATAAGTTTCATTCCAATGTTTTGCTAGAGCTGGCATTTGTTTGGCTATATGGGAATAGAGTGCCCAGTAGACCACTTTTTGTTGTAAATCTTGATTCTGATCACCTAATAACAACTCACAGTACTTTTCTATTAATCCATCAAACTGTTCTTTAAAAGAATCCTTCACCTAGACCACCTCTAATTAAGACTATTCTTCAATTGGGTTTTACATATTTGTGGACACGTTTTACAAGAAGCTTTATTAGGTAACCTATTTGACAAGCAGCAAGTCATTCTTATTCTAATCGGTTCTTCATCAATATGGACCTTTGTTTTCTCATAATAATATCGCTTAATAGGATTGGAATGGTAATTGCCATATAAAAGAGCAGCCTCATCAGATAAGATAAAAAGAAAATCATCAGTTATGCGCTCTTTTATAGGCGAATCCTTGTACAAATCTTGTAGCATATCGTAAATCCAAAAAAGATATACAGCCACATTTTCCCAAAGAATTAATTTTGATATTTTTGTTCTTTTAGAAAGGACATTCATTACCTTGTAAATGTGTTGATTAAACAGTTCACTTAGGATTAACCTTCTCCACTCTTCCCGGTTCTTAGATAAATCCTTCACTTCCATAGTGTCAAATGTAAACTGAGGAAGCCATAATCCACTTTCTGTATAGTCTAGCAATGAAACATTTTCAAGAGAATAATCCAATTTTTTATTGAAAGCCGACATCATTACTAAACCGATGACCGGTAAAAATGCGTACCTTTTGATTAAGAGGGAAGCTGCCACTTTGTCTTCATCGGTGCCAATTTTCTCTTTTATCAGTTCCAGGCTCTGATCGATTGAATCCGTGAGAGCTTTACTACTTAGCCTTGACTCTTCATTTAGAGAACTCGCTGCGATGGATAACCGTAACTTTACTAATAGGGTCAATTCCTGTTCTGAGAGCATCATGATTGACCCAAGCTGCCTCCTTTAAGTACACATCGACCTTTTCCATGAGGGATGCATAAAGGTGTTCCAAAAAGTGGATCGACGGTAACCTCACAATCCATTTGGAATACATTTTTCACTAAGGAACAATTTACAACATATTCTGGCTTTCCTTGAGCAAAAATCTTTTTGTCTTTAATAGCTACAATATTATGAGCATATCGACATGCCAAATTTAAATCATGTAAAACCATAACAATAGTACGACTTTCTTTTTCGTTCAATTCAAACAGCAAATCCAGTATTTCTATTTGATGGGTCATATCAAGGTAAGTTGTTGGTTCATCAAGTAAAATGGTATCGGTATCTTGAGCAAGTATCATGGCAATCCATGCTCTTTGGCGTTGGCCACCTGACAAGGAATCTACTGGACGCTCTTTTAAATGCTCAACTCCTGTTGCTTTTAAAGCATACATGACTTTTTCTTCATCTTCTTCTGACCATTGCTTGTACCAGGATTGGTATGGATAACGTCCTTGCTTCACTAACTGTAAGACTGTCAACCCTTCTGGAGCAAGTGGAGATTGAGGCAAGATTGCCATCTTCTTTGCAATTTCCTTAGTTGGAAGTTTTGCAATCGCTTCGCCATCAAGGAGGATGGAGCCGGATTTTGGTTTCATTAATCGTGCAATTGATCGTAGCAGTGTGGATTTACCACATCCATTGCTTCCTATAAAAACGGTGATTTCCCCTTTGGGTATACTGAGGTCTAATTGATCTATAATTGGATTCTCTCCATATGAAAGTGTGAGAGACTTTGTAGATATAGCATCCATTTGTATTCGTTCCTTTCTCACCTACGAATTCCGAGTCTTGTACAATAAGTATATGAAATAAGGTGCACCAATGCTTGCGGTAAATACTCCCGCTGGAATTTCTAATGGAGCAAACACGGTTCTTCCGATTAAATCAGCCAACATGACCAGCAGTCCACCAATTAAGCCTGCCACAGGTAACAACGCACCAAATGAGCTACCAACTAATCTTCTTGCCATGTGTGGTGCCATCAACCCTACGAAAACAATCCCACCAGCAAATGCTACCGCCCCTCCAGTAAGAGCTGTTGCTGCCACTATGAGGATAAATCTTTGCACTTGTATTTTACTTCCTACTCCTACAGCTATTTCTTCACCAAGCTCTTGTACGTTAAGATTTCTCACAGAAATAGAGACAATAATTAAGAGAATAAGGATAATAGGAAATAATACGTTAACATCCCCCCACTTAGAGCCGTTAACAGATCCTGTAATCCAAATATTCGCTTGAGATGCTTGGTAAATAGGGCCCATTACCATCATCAAAGTAGTCCCTGCTTGCATAAGCGCAGAAATACCAATCCCTACTAATACTAAACGTATAGGTGAAACTCCATTTTTCCAAGCAAATACGTAGACAATAAAAGCTGTGACAGACGCTCCAATAAATGCCGACAGAGGTAACCACGAAATACTAACCTGTAAAACATTATCATCGTCCGTAAATATAGCCAAGAAGGCGACCACTGCAAAAGAGGCACCACCGGTTAAACCAATAATATCTGGTGAAGCTAATGGATTTCGTATGACGCCTTGTAAAATCCCGCCTGATATTGCCAAGGCCACACCAACCATTAGTGCAATTAGTATCCTAGGCAATCTAAATGATGTAATGACCGTTTCATGCATGGTCGTCCCTTGCCCGATAAGTGCTCGGATGACATCCATAGGTGCTATATATAATTGACCAATCGATGCACTAATTACCAAAACTCCCACAGTGATTACCAATAAAATTAAGAATACCATTACTGCCTTTTCTTCTAACAAGAAAGAGGGTCCATTTTTTCCCATTCGCATACTACGATATCTTTTCTTCATCATTTTGCATTGAACCCCCTTCTAGCGATGTATATGAAGAAAGGGGTACCTATTACGGCTGTCATTACTCCAACGGGTACTTCTTCCGGCATCATAATGTAGCGTGATGAAATATCCGCTAACAATAATAGGATGGCACCTAAAAGCGCACTAAAGGGTATAACCCATTTATGATTAATGCCTATAAGTGAACGAGCAATATGGGGGATAACAATTCCAACGAAGCCTATAGGGCCGGATACAGCCACTGCCCCACCTGCTAGTAAAATGACACATAACGCAGAGAATAATTTAATGAATCCCACCTTGAGCCCGAGTCCTTTTGCCACATCTTCACCCATCGATAGAAGATTCAATTTGGAGGAAAGAAAGAATGCCAAGAGTAAACCAACAGATATGTAAGGTAATACAGCAATAAGGGAATCTAATTTCCTTCCTGCCACCGATCCCGCTAGCCAAAAGAGGACTTGTTCTAAAGCCGTTTCATTTAAAACCAATAAACCTTGTGTTAACGAAGAGAACATAGCCGCAATCGCCGCACCTGCTAAGGTTAGCTTCATCGGAGTCAAGCCTTCTCTTCCAAATGAACCAATCATATATACTCCAAATGCAGCAATGCCTGCACCTAGAAAAGCAATCCATGTATACGCTTGTAAACTCGATACATTAAATACCGCCACAGCTACTACCACTGCAAAACCAGCTCCAGCATTTATACCAAATACCCCAGGCGACGCTAATGGATTTTTAGTCAAAGTTTGCATCAAAACACCTGCAACCGCAAGACATGCTCCTACTGCTGAAGCAATTAATGCTCTAGGTAACCGAACCGTCTGCAAAACTATATGTTCATTCGAACCATCGTATGATACAAAAGATTCGAATGCCATTTGCCAGGTTGTATTGGTATACCCGAAAACAATACTTGCACAAAGTAAAAATAAAAACGAAAGACATAGCCCGAGTAAACCAAGCCACTTTTGAGAAGTGCTTTTCAAAAGCATCATGATGAAACCCTCTCCCGAAACTTCTATTATTTATATATCATCTTTTTACATTTCCCCTTTATAAGTCTAAAGGATGATGCATACTACGTCAATGACGATGATATTCATTATCAATTAATTGTTGACAAGTGTTTATTTTCCCATTATGATTCTATTTGTGAGTAACAGTGATAATGATTATCATTACTAATCAATAATACATATTTTCAGGGGGAAGAATCATGTTCAAACAAAACAAGAAAAACTTTATGCTTCTTGCTTTAACACTAGTTTTCGCATTGTTCCTTGCAGCTTGTGGTAAAGAAGTAGAAAAAGAAGAGGTAAAAAGTGAAGATAAACCAAAAGAAGAAGAAGTTAATTACACTGTAGATCATGCAATGGGAAGCACTACAATCACTAAAGAGCCTAAAAAAGTTGTCATCTTAACTAATGAAGGAACTGAAGCTCTACTAGCACTTGGAGTTAAACCAGTTGGTGCGGTTAAGTCTTGGATTGGTGATCCTTGGTATGCACACATTGCAAACGATATGGAAGGTGTAGAAGTAGTTGGAACTGAGAGTGAAGTTACGCTTGAAGCAATCGCTGCTCTTCAACCTGACTTAATCATTGGAAACAAAATGCGCCAAGAAAAGCTATATGATCAATTAAATGAAATCGCTCCTACTATTTTTGCTGAAACATTACGTGGTAACTGGAAAGAAAACTTCGAATTATATGCAAAAGCACTGAACAAAGAAGAAGAAGGCCAACAAATCATCGCTGACTACGATAACCGTATCTCAACGATGAAAGAAGAGTTAGGCGATAAATTAACGCAAAAAGTATCTATCGTTCGTTTCATGGCTGGAGATGTTCGTATTTACCATAAAGATTCATTTTCTGGGGTTATTTTAGATCAACTTGGTTTCGCTCGTGCTGAAGGTCAAGACGCTCCTGATTTTGCTGAGAAAAATGTAACGAAGGAAAGAATCCCTGCAATGGACGGAGATATCCTATTCTACTTCACTTATGAAGAAGGAGACGGAAAAGCATCTGCAATTGAGAAAGAGTGGCTTGAAGATCCTTTATTTAAAAACCTATCTGTTGCTAAAGCTGGTAATGTTCATAAAGTGGAAGACGTGATTTGGAATACTGCTGGTGGTGTAATCGCTGCTAATAAAATGTTAGATGACATTGAAACTTATTTCTTGAAATAATTGACTTAAAGAAGCCATGACATTAATCGTCATGGCTTCTTCCTTATTTCATATCACTAGGATATATTAGACCAATTTTTTCGCGAACTTGATCCATAACCTTCATAGTTAAAAGGGAGTTTTGGAAGGAGTTAATAGTTGATTCTGTTTTTCCTTGCTTGACTAAATCAATAAACTCTCTCATTTCATAATACATATGAGGCTGTGGTTGGTCCACCGTTAGATCTTCAACAGTTCCATCATTGTACCTGATTTCAACTTTTTCAGCACGATGAATTTTATCAATTACCATCACACCGTGTTCCCCTTGGATTTCACTAGGTAAGTACGAATTGGAAATTTTCGAATACATGACGACAGCTTCTTTGTCTTCGTATTTCAGAAGTACACTACCCTCTCCATCCACTCCTGATTCCAACATTACTGCAGTAGCTTCGACACTGTTCGGTTCACCAAAGAGTGTAATTAGTGGGTATAAACAATAAACTCCAAGATCCATTAAAGAACCATTTGCAAACTCAGGCTTAAAGGCATTAAGGACCGTCCCCTCTTTGTATTTGTCATACCGAGAAGAATACTGACAATAGCTTGCAAAATACTTACGAATAGGTCCTAATTTATGTAGGTTATCTTGAATGACTTTGAAATTTGGAAGAAAGGTTGAAATCATTGCTTCCATTAACAGCACATTGTTAGCTTTTGCACTATGAATCATTTTACTTACTTCATTTGCATTTGCTGCCAATGGTTTTTCACATAAAACATGTTTACCTTTTTCTAAAAATACTATCGCTTGCTTCGCATGGTATGCGTTAGGAGTTGCGATGTATACAGCATCTATTTCAGAACTTGACGCCATTTCTTCTAGATTAGTAAAAACGTGATTTACTCCATATTTGTTTGCAAAAGACTCTGCCTTTTCTTTAGTTCTGGAATAAACCGCCACTAGTTTAAAACCTTCAACCTCATTCGCGGCTTCTAGTAGTCTTTCTGTTATCCAATTGGTACCAATCACTCCGAAACGAATCATTCTTTTTCCTCCTCTATACAGTAGAAAACTTGGCTAGTGTTAAGCTTTGTGTGAACGTATACTTTATTTTAATCTTTTAATGCACCAATACGTCGACTACTCATTAATTACTTTCCTAAAGTATAAAAAAAGGCGCTCAAAAAGTCGAAAAATCAAACCTCCTGAGCCCCCTCTTAATTATCTGTTGAAAACATATACTTCTTATAATGGTACCGAATACTAAAAATAATTCCCATTCCAAGCATATTTCCTAATAATGAACTGCCCCCGTAGCTAATGAACGGTAGTGGAATACCAGTGATGGGTAATACCCCAATGGTCATTCCTATATTTTGAAATACGTGGAAGGTGATCATGCTGATTACCCCTACACAAATGTATGAATAGAAAGGATTTTTTGTTTCCATTCCAATCTTCGTAATATGGTAAATCAATAGGAAGAATAAACTGATGACCACACTCGATCCAATAAACCCGAATTCCTCACCGATAATACTGAAAATAAAATCTGAATGACTCTCAGGTAAGTACACTTCCCTGCTTCCAATTCCTTTTCCAGTTGTTTGTCCTGAACCGATAGCCAATAAGGAGCGGGTTAAGTGAAACCCTGTGGAGCTTTGGTAGTTATATGGGTCGATCCAAGAATAGATTCGTCCAAATTGATACTGTTGAACTCCTAGATACTTTTCTAAAATATCTGGGTGCCAAATAACGAAAAACATGATCGTGGAGGCTAATACTCCCCCAGAAGCTAGTAAAGGAACGAGAATTTTCCATGTAATACCAGAGATGAAGGTCATGCCCAAAAAGATGGCTATCAAAACGAGTGACGTTCCTAAGTCGGGTTGCTGCATCACTAATATTAATGGTAGGAAAGTGACTAAACCAAGCTTAAGGAATAGCCAAAAATCAGACTCAATCGTTTTAATTCTATTATTAGCATTATGGTTAGTAATAACATTCGCTAACGCCAAAATCATGAAAATTTTCATGAACTCCGAAGGCTGTAAGGAACCAAAACCAGGGACTCTAAACCAACTCTTAGCACCATTAATATATGGTGCTATACTATCGGGAGCCACAATTAGGAATGCAAGTAAAGCTATTCCAAACCCGTAGGCATACCATGAAATTTTCTTTAACTGATCAGAGTCTAACGTGATGACACCGAGAATAATTCCGATACCCGCCGTATACCAGACCATTTGTTTCAATAAGAAGTTCTCACCATATTGCCCTGTCGTTTGCGCGCTATATATGGCAACACAGCTAGAAATAAACAGTAGAAAGATGATAAAAGCGAGACTAAAATCTATTTTTGAATTTTGATTGTTTTGCACTACAAACTCTCCTTATGAAAAGGATGAATAATATGTTTTACTCTTAAGTCCTTTTTAAGTTTCACTTTATAATTATACTTCAATGCCATAAAATCACAACCGACAAACTATGTATGGCTAATTTTTCTTGTGAATAGTAAACTGTCCAAACAAAAAGAGAGCATTTCTATAAGCATCCGTACATCCAAAACCATTCATGGAGGTTAATGGAATAAGGGATGCTATAGAAGCCCTCTTACACTTATTTATTATTAAAATATGATACTAGTCCTTCATAAACTCCCTGAGCAGCTTTAGTTTGATATTCTTCTGTTGCTACCAAAATTTCTTCATTTGGATTGGAAACGAATCCTAACTCCAGTAAGACTGCAGGTTTTTTATTTTCACGTATGACATGAAAATTCCCATAGCGAACGCCTTGGTCCTTCATCCCTGTATGAGCGACTAAACTTTTATGAATCGTATCTGCCAATCTTTTTTCCTTAGCTGCAGAGTAGTAAAAGCTAATAATACCAGAACTAGTTTTAGTCCCAACATTGTAATGAAAACTTACAAAAGCATCAGCATTAGCTTTATGACTAACATCCACTCTTGCCTTTAATGAAATATATTTATCAATACTTCTAGTCAAAACAACGTTCGCACCTGCTTCTTTTAACAGAGCAGCCGTTTTAGAAACCGTTAATAAGGTAAGAATGCTTTCATAATTATGTAATCCAACTGCACCAGGGTCTGTCCCACCATGACCTGCATCTAAAACAATCGTTTTTCCTTTTAGTCCCTCTGTTTCAGGTTTGCTTATAACTGGCATAACTAGCCATGATGCAACCCATGCCTCAGTACCATCATTTAATAAAATCTTAAACCAATCAATCTCAGATCCGACTTTTTTAAAAGTCTCTCCTTTTAATCCAAGGATTACTTGAGGAAATTCTGTACCTGGTCCTGTACGAATATTTGCGTTATCCGTTAAAACAACCATTTCATCGACTGTTGTGTCAGTTTCTTCCTCAGGTTTTTCAGGTTTAGGTTCTTCAATGTCACCACCGAGCTTTTCATCTGTTAAGTATTGGGATGCTACCCATCCTGTCAGTGCATCTTTTGTAACCTTTGTCCAACTACCTTTTACTTCACCAGCAAGTACCTCTTCATTTGTAAGCAGTTTACCTAGAATCTTCCCGTTCATCGAAGGCTCGCTTCTTACATTCAACGAGCTTGCCTTAACATATAAGGTTTTTGTAATCACTACTGGAGGTTTTGTCACAGGAGGATTGGTACTAGTACTTTTTGGCGGAGTAGTTGTCACATATTTTTTAGCGACCCAGCCTTTTATCTTACTTTCTGTTTGTATGTAAAACCATGTACCGCTAGTTGAAAGTATGGTAACTTTAGCATTCTTTTTCACACTGCCAATTAATTTACCTTTATCCGAAGCTTGGCTTCTGATATTTAGCGATGTAGCTGTTATGTATCCTACCTGCTCATTAGCCTTTAAGTATTGGGAAGCTACCCAACCTTTTTTCTTATTAAACTGAATTTGCGACCAACTGCTTGATTTAGATACGACTTCTACTTTTTGATTTTGTTTCAGTTTTGCGACAATCGATGCTTTAGAATTTGGAGAAGATCGGACATTTAAGATATCCGCCTTAACAACTGCCGAAGAGCTTATAGCAGCATGTGACGCGCTTGGATGATATTGAAAAAAAACTGTGAATATCATCATGAGTGCAATCAATCCTGAATACGACTTTTTCCTCATGTTGCCTCACCTCGTTTATTTTATTTTCTTAGATGGATAAATCTATGAATCGACTGTTTTTTCAATCATACTTCTTTTTCAGTGGTTTTTTGAGGGTAAAAAGACTTAAAGTTATGTAGAATTATAGAAAATTATAGCATTAAATGTGATATTTGTTACATAAAGTCGAAATATTCTTTTTAATTATTATGATTTAGGATAAAATACCCCGTTCAGAAATCCTCTTAATTCACGCTCATAATTAGGGTAATATTTTACTAGAATAATTCTAATAAGTTATGTAGTAGTTTAATATTGATTTTTTAATAAAGCTGTTTTTGTAAACTTTAAAGTTTGTCCGTTGATTTCCTCTCCGAGCACTTGCTTTCCGCGGGGAGGGTGGGAGCCTCCTCGGCGTTACCGCCTGTGTGGTCTCCCACTTCCCTCTATTTCCCGCAGGAGTCAAGTGCCCTCCGCTCCAATCAACTCAGACTTATAACAATATTTAAATTAAAAAGCATCTATAATATAAAAACAACAATCTAAATAAGCCTGACCAAACGCGGAAAAGGAGCGGGATTTTATCGATTATTAACAATGTTGTTTTATTAAAAAAACACGCAGAAGTGTGCGTGTTTTCAATACTCTACTTATTATAATGATGAATTAATTCTTTGATTAGTTCATTCATATCCTTAAATTTAAATCCTTTGCTAAGTGCATAATCTACTTTTTGTGATAATGATTGACCTAAATCATAAGGTGAACGATTGTGTGAAGGATCCGATGAATACTGAACAGGCTTACCTACAATTCTGCTGATTGTCTCTAGATAGTCATTCATGGAAATATCTCCGGCAGACCCTGCATTTATTGGTCCACTGACATCGCTTTTTGCTAATGCTAGTAAGAAGCGAGCAGCATCCCCAGAATCTATAAATCCAAATTTAGCGCCTTTATTAGACACACCAACTTCTTTTCCTTCTTTAATAGCATCTACATGAAATTGAAATCTGTTTGTATAATCATCTGTACCTACAATATAAGGGAAACGGACAGTCGCTACGGGTACATCACTATATTTATATAGAACTGCCTCTGACACCCGTTTTGCTTCTTTATACCCTTCTATACCTGGGTATTCTCTACGTCCTTTCAACTCAATTGAATATGTATATGGATTAAAATTCTCTTCAACCCAGTCACTACCAAAATCATAGACTGCTACAGTTGAAATAAAGATATATTTAGAAATACTCCCTTTCAATGCTTCCAAACTTTGCTTTGCTTCTAAAGGTGAATAGCAGCTATGGTCAAATACATAGTCCCATTTCTTTCCTACCAACGCATTTGCTACTGTACCACCATCTTCACGATCTAGCTTAATTCTTTCAACTTGATCGCCAAACGGGTCAGGATTATTCCCTCTTGTTGCAATCGTGACATTCATACCTTCATGAATCATTAATTCTACAAGACGTTTCCCTACAAATTGAGTGCCACCAAGAACCAGTGCCGATTTCATTGAAACTCCCCCATCATTCAACATTTTTTCTATTTATTCATCAGTTAAAATTATCCATCACCTAAATATTTCCGTCAACAAAATCATTCCATACCATTGTTAACAGCCATTTTATTAGAAAACTTAGTTGCATTTATACTTTATTCCTAAAATTGGCTATTACGTTGGCTTACTTCTTTTTTTCCAATTTATACTTAAAAGCTGTGAAAATAAAAGGCCGGAAAGGAAGTGTGCATGTACACTCCTTATCCGACCTTTTTATTCCGCAACACCTGACTGAACGATATGAACATCTGCCTTAACTTTGATAGGCATATCTTTATATAACTGTTTCCATTCCTTACGTTTATATTTTTGATTATAGAGAAAATATCGCTTCTCCAGTCCGATAGAATCAATACTATCCATTCTTAAAAAATCGATAATCTTAACCGTCTCTTTTTCTAACTGATTTTCAATGTATTTTTCCACTTTATCTATTTCTTTAGGAATCTGAAGGTTTTGATTTTCAGGATATTCAATAATTTGGCCTTCGACTTTCAGTTTGATATGTAATGTTGGGCTTTCCTTAGGCCCTTTGTAAAAGACCTTGCTTTTAGAGGATATATTCTCGATAGATGCATACTTACCATTTTTAGCTATCTCAAATTCATAAGCACCATTCCTATAATCATCTAAAAGCATTTTGAATATAAACATTTGTTTCAAAGGTAATTTTTTTATATATTTATCTTCTCTAAATAGGGCTACACCATCAATGGAAACTGTTCCTAACTCCTTTTTTAAATGAGGTAAATAAGGATCTCTTCCTTTTTGCAAATAATAATTGTAAAACAAATGAAGATTGGTTTGTGGAACCGTTTCATATTTAATATTCTGATCGATTAGTGTGGATAAATAAACAGCAGGGTTTTCATTTGCATTATATTTCATGTTTAAATAATCTTTTGGATCTTGTTCAGTAACTGCCATGCGTAGTAATGTACCTAGCTCATGGTTACGATAAAGAGTATCAACGGTGTCTTCTATTCCTTTTTTTGAATATTCTTCTCCAAATAATGCAATTCTCAATTGACCTAAAACGAGTGGTCTCGGTGTTTTCATGGACGTTTTAGCTATAAACGAAGCGCCAGTTACGGACCTTGCCGTTTGAGTATTGAATTCCCCTGTGTTGCCTTCAGAAAAGACTGGAATCAATGCAGTTCCTTCTAAAAGCTCTTCTTTTCCTTTCTTTTTGATATATTCATAAGAGATTCCTTGAACAATATCAACATCATCCAATATTTGATTTTCAGTCCCACACCCCACCAACAGGACGCTGACAACGAGAAGAATAAGACTAGGCTTGATGTATTTCATGCTTGTTCTTCCCCTTTACCTTACTCATAGTCATTCTTATTAAAAATAGGACAGGAATATAGACATAAACAATCCAAAAGCCTACCTTACCATTATAATTATTCAACATATCAATTTTGCCTCGGTCATCCACTACGAACATACACAGAAAATATACCCCCATAAAAAACCATGTCGGATATCGCTGGTTCACCTTCAAAGTATGCTTGACCAGCTTTGATGCACACCAGAGAAGGAGCATGATATTAGGAATTACCACTAAAATCCACCATGAGACCTTAATATACTCAAAGCGTTGGATAAAGCTAAATTGGATAATTTTTGTCATCGATAAATGTGCCCAAACGGTCGATTGTAATTGTTCAGCACTAAAAAAAACAAAGGTTGCTATACAGGTCAATAGGTAAAGTATCATCGTGTGTAATGCACTCCACTGAGCGTATTTGTGCGATTTTTTAGGATTTCTAATATATGGGTAGTACACTAGTAATGTTTCATAGCCAACATAGGTTAATGACATTGCCTTAGTGCCTTCCCATAAATCCTTTATTGGATGATTGAGTAATGGAAGAAGGTTCGTCCAATCACCATATTTTAATGGAATAATAATCGTAAAAAAGAGCCAATACGGTAAGACAAAACCGAAAAAGCACATTCCTGCAACCACTCTGAATCCCCCTGATACGGCTCGATAAATAGGAAATGCAAATAATAAATAAGCAAACCATGGATGGATTTTCGGGAACATCCAGACTTGAATGACCTCTAAATATGTTCGTAATATTGTAAATCCTGAAAATGCAAAATATAAAGCAAATAGTAAATTGAAAGCTCCGCCTATCCATTTACCAAACGTTTCATCCTGGATTTTTTTCAAATCCATGGAATCGTCATCCTTAAACATTCGATAAATGAAATAGATAATTACATGTACTAAAATGCCCGCCCATATCACACTCATCCATCCATTGTAGCCTGCAACTTTTGCAATGACCCGTTCAAATCCAAGAATCCCAACACCCACCTGCGCTGAAGAAACCATGAAGAAAACGATAAAAGGGGAGATCTGATAGGCTTTCATTTTATTTTCCAATCGACATTCCCCCTTTTTTATGGTTCATCATAAAAATCATTATTTGCGCTTGGAACTGGCTTTTTATGAATATTTCCAAATCGTTTTGGTTGTTTCGTTCTTAAATGGGCAGGCCTATTTCTGTTAAATTTCAGTGGTAATCTAATAAAGAAATCCTTCATATCGGCCAACCTTGGAGGAAAGATTGGTTCCATAAATGGGTTTCCTAACGAACTTAATCGAAGTAAATGGATTAAGAGCTGTGTAAAGAAAAGCAAAATACCAACCAAACCAAGTAGTTGAGCCATCACTAAAATAGGAAACCTTATAATCCGAATGGTATTACCCATTTTATATATAGGTGTTGTAAACGAAGCCAACGCTGCCATTGCAACAATAATTAGAAGGATATTACTAGTGAGACCTGCTTCAACTGATGCCTGTCCAATAACAATCCCGCCTACAATACCTAGCGTTTGGCCTACTTTGGTTGGCAGTCGGGCACCCGCCTCACGTAGTAGCTCAATTGCTAGCTCAAGGATGACTGCTTCGATAATCGGAGGAAATGGGATTGCACTGCGAGAGGAAATCAAAGCCTGCAATAAGTCCTTCGGGATAATTTCATAATGATAAGTCAAGACAGCTACATAAGTAGGTGTTGCAAACATAGAAAAGAAAATAGCAATGAAACGGACAATTCGAATAGCAGAAGAAGTTATCCAGTTCAAATTGTAATCTTCGATTGTAAAGAAGAATTCAGTAAAAGTAACAGGTGCAATCAACCCGTGCGGAGACCCATCAGACATAATCACTACTTTACCTTCAGTTAAAGCAGCCACGACACGATCTGGTCTTTCGGTATTGATGAGTTGTGGAAATATCGACATCGGTTGGTCTTGTATAAGCTGATTGATGTAATTGACATCGATAATCTCGTCATAATCAATATTCTCGAGTCTTTGCATAACCGTCTGAACATTTTGATCACTAGCGATGTCCTCGAGATAGGCGACAACTACCTTCGTTTTCGTTACGGTACCTATGGTAAATTCCTTCACCATGAAATCATACCTAGGCAAACGTTTACGAATCAGATTTAAATTGGTAGTAATATTCTCAACAAATGATTCCTGTGGCCCAACCACACTGAACTCAACTTCTGGAGAACCAATTGCCCTCTTTTCTTGAGTTGAAGCATTAATCAATAAAATTTTGTTTTCATTTTCTAACCGAAAGGCAATATTACCTGCCAATAATCTTGAAAAAATCTCTGTTGGAGTCGCAGATATTAGACAATCTGTTACTGGAATACTATCCTCTAATTCTTGAAGGTCTTTAAAATCATTGATATACGGTAAAATATCACGATGAATCGAATTTCCATCTACAAGAGATTTAAAATAATAGATTTTTAAATGAGGGTTCCTCGTGATGACCTCTTCTAATAAATCATCTGACATCCGAAGCGTAGGAATTAAATCATCGAATGTTCTACAGTTTTCTAAATTCCCTATCTTACCTTTGTCCTTTAATTTATTTAGACGACGTTTGAAGTTCACGATAATCCCCCCTTTTCTGTTCCGTAGATAAACATCCGTCAATCAGGTTACCAATCCATTTATTATTTATTGTGTCAACTGCTAATAGAGAATATGCATGTTTAGATGGATGACAAATAGAAAAGGGTGAACCAAAAGTCTTGAATCTAGACTTTCGAATCACCCTTTGATCCTTACTTATTCTTACTCTATCAAGTTCTTATCATAAACTTCCTCTTATCCCCTGCTATAATGAGGAAAATCAACCTCCTCGTAGCTAAAGTGATATAGATTGCCTTCTTTACCAGATACCATACCTTTCTTAAATACCTAAACCTAGAGAGAATAAAACAATCGCCAGTACAACACCGATGGCTGGTACAATAACCGTTAACGCACCTACTGCATTGTAAGCATCTTGATGGGATTCTCCACATACAGCTCTGATTGTTGTTACAACATAACCATTATGAGGAAGTGAATCTAATGCGCCAGAAGATATCGATACTACCCTGTGAAGTGCCTCAGCATTAACACCCATGTCCATATAATGAGGGGCAATAAGCGGCAATGCAATTGCTTGGCCTCCAGACGCCGAACCAGTCATACCTGCAATTACGCTAACTGCAATGGCGCTTCCAATTAATGGACTACCAGGAATGTTTGTCATAAATTCTACTGCTTGAGTGAAGGCAGGAACTGCTTTGGCAACTCCTCCAAAACCTACTACTGCCGCTGTATTACCAATTGCAATTAAAGCTCCTAATGTTCCTTCTGAAACAGCACCCCAGAAATTCGTGAAATATTTGCGATTTAACACATAGGTTGCAATGACTCCGCTTAGTAACGCAACAATTAGGGCAGATTGTTTTAAAGAATCATGGAATACAAATGAAATGATAAGCACCACGATTAATGGAATAGCAGCCATCATCGGATTAGGAAGAGCACGATTTAAGGCTGCAGGATCGTTATCACGACTAACGAATTTCTCACCTTTCTGAACTGCTTTTGTAATCATCCGCTTTAACCACCAATAGCCAAAAACAGCCATGAACACCGCAACAATTAAGCTGACTTCCCAGCCTGCGTATGGCGATGTATTTAAGAAACTGATTGGAATCCAGTTTTGGATTTCTGGAGATCCTGCTGATGTCATCGTGAATGTAACGGAACCGAATGCCAAAGCAGCAGGAATGAATCGTCTAGGAAGATTTGCCTCCTTAAACAAACTTAGTGCCATCGGATATACCGAGAATGCTACAACGAACAAACTTACTCCACCATAGGTCAAGATAGCACACGCAGCCACAATCGCCAACACGGCATATTTCATTCCAAACTTTTTGACAATATATTGGGATACACTGTCCGCTGCTCCACTGTCTTCCATTACTTTCCCAAATATAGCTCCTAATAGGAACATTAAATACCAGGCAGTTACGAATCCAGAAAACCCACTCATGTAGTTACTTACTAAATTCGCTTCACCCTCACCTACTAACTGAGGAAATAATGGCAATCCGCTAAACAAGGCAACAACAAGTGCGGATAGTGGCCCCACAATTAATAAGTTCATACCACGCATGGTTAAATAGATGAGTAAAAATAATCCACCAATAAGTCCAATCATACTCAGCATTTATAATCCCCCTTATTTTTTATGCAACCGCTTTCAAATTTACGCGCCCCCTCCATTTCTAGGTTTATTTACTACTCCTACTAAATGTAATATGTACAAGTTAAAAAATAATTACATAATATTCTGAATTTAAATAAATTTTTCAAAGAGAAACGCTGAAATTTACTTTCATGGTTTGACCTTTCTAATTTTTTCTTTCTCCTTTATACTAGTATCACAAACAAAAAAGGAGCGTTAGGACTATGAGTGAGCATAACGAATCACAGGCCCCAAAGAAATTAAGTTTGCAAGATGCCATTAAACAAAAGCTAGCTCAAAAAAAGCAAGCCGGTAGCGGTGGAGCATCCTTAACCGGAAGCACCGATACAAAAAAACTTACTAGCCAGCAAACGAAAAAAACAAACAACCAACGAAGACGTATGGGAGTTTAGAAAGTTATACATCAGTAGATTAGCGGACTAAATAAAAAAGGACCACACATTTTCAATATTGAAATGTGTGGTCCTTTTTCTATTCTTCCCGCTTAGAAAGGCAACGATCGCACTCCATTAAGTATGATTCCGCTTGCTCATAAATTTTTTCCCCGCACTCACAGCAGCTCTTTTGTGGAATACTTTGATAAAATTCGACCGATCTTTTCATTTGTATTTCCTCCTTTTATATTACAGTTTAGGTTATCTCTTTTCTGTTATAATACAGTATATAACCTTCCTTGTAAAATGTGAACCCCAATTTTTAAATTTTTTTAAAATTTGAATAGGAACACGATAAACTATTCGCAAGCATAAAAAAAACAACCTCAGATTGAGATTGTTTTAGAAAGTCGTTATTTCCCTTTCGTCCTTGATGATTGCTGCTGTCTACGTTGACTAGAACTATTCCTCTGGGATGTAGCTGAGTGGTCTCTTCCTCCACCCTCACTCTTTCGTCTTCCAGAAGAAGCGCCAGATCTAAAGCGACCTTTATTTTTAGCGATGTTTTCCTCTCTTTTTTCCTTTGCAGAGAGTGGCTTTTCTTTTTTGGATCCACTAGGATTATGAGTAGGTTCAACAATTATTTGTCTTTTTTCAATCGCAAACCCTAATTTTTGTTCAATCGTTTCTAAGAGTTGTCGGTCTTTCCCAGATACAAAGGTTATCGCCATGCCATCCTTTCCAGCCCTGCCTGTTCTACCAATTCGGTGAACATAGCTTTCGACATCTTCAGGGATATCGTAATTATATATATGGGTAACTCCTTCAATATCTAAACCTCTTGCTGCCACGTCCGTCGCAATCAAGAGTTGAATTTCAGCATTGCGGAATCTCTTCATGACAGCTTCTCTTTTTGCCTGAGAAAGGTCACCATGTAATTCATCTACATTTAAACCTTTTTGACGTAATTCTTGAAACAGCTTACTAACTCTTCGTATAGTCCGGCAGAAAACGATACCCATGAATGGCTGTGCTTCATTCAATATCTCTATAAGGGCTCCTTGTTTACTTCTGTCTGTTGTTTCTACAATCAACTGCCTTATTTCCTTCACCGTTATTTCCTTTTCATGGACGGAAATGTGCTGCGGATTTTTCAGGTATTTTTTCGCAAGCTTACGCACATCTTTTGAAATGGTAGCAGAGAACAACGCGGTTTGCCTAGTAAAAGGCGTCTCTCTCATGATGGTTTCCACTTCGTCTAAGAAGCCAATATGGAGCATTTGATCACATTCATCAAGAACAAGTAAATCCACTTTATGAAGTGAAATAGTTTCTCTTCGGATATGATCTAGAAGTCGACCCGGAGTACCCACTACGATATGGATTTCACCCTTCAATGCTTTTAATTGTTTTTCCACATCTTGTCCACCATAAACGGCTAAAGCGTGGATAGCTGGGTCTACATTTTGGATAAGCTTATTCAGCTCTTCTGTTACCTGTATAGCAAGTTCACGTGTTGGGGTGATAATGAGGGCTTGTATGTAATGCGCATCCCGATCGATTTTTTCTAAAATTGGAAGCAAAAAAGCAAACGTCTTGCCGGTACCAGTTTTTGCCTGGGCTATTAAATCTTGACCATCCAACACTACTGGTATAGAGCGTTTCTGGATATCCGTCGGTTCTTTAATTCCTTGTTTAATCAACATGTCACTCCATGTTTTTGATATTCCTAATTGTTCAAATGGATTCAAAATAATCCTACTTTCTTTTTAAGATAAGAACAAAAGCGCAAGTGGCTTTGTCTTCACTACGCCTTTTGCGTCGTAGCTAGACGTGGACAATTCGTATAAGATTAAATAATTTCCTTAACAAAAATAATGATGAGGGACTATCATTAGTCTCCTCATCCTAGTATACCCTATTTTTGATTTGTCTCGTTTTTTTGAAGTTCTGCCATTTTAGCCAGTAAAATATGTTGTGGCATATGCATAATCTGTTCGATGGGTATGTTTAATGACTTGGATAGCTTTTGAGCAGTTTCTGCAGATATTTGTAATGGTCTCATGTTCGAATCCCCCTTTATTTTCTATAAGTTATTTCGAGACGTTTTCGCTCTTGGGTGTGATATCAAATAACGTACAAACTTTATAGACTTAAAACAACACTCTATTTGGAGAGACCTTATTGTAGGACATTATCAATTTACTATTATACACGTTAAGTCAAAAGAGTTCCCCTTATTCACCAAACTTCTTATTGTATAATGCAACCTTATATGGAAAGAGCTCTGCAGTCATTATACCTTCTTTAACCGCAGGGTCATTCTCCATGTACTGTCTTGCTTCTTCCTCAGATTCTGTATTCAGCACCACTATTCCAAATGTTTTTTCATCCATTTGCAATGTTCGGCCAGCCATAATCAATTTGTCTTCTTCTAACAGTTTTTTTAGCGCTAAGAAATGGTCAGAAACTATTTTATTTTCTCGTTCAGTCCAATTACTCTCTTCAAGCAATTGCGGGATTAATTTCAACGTATAAATATATTGCTGTTTTTCCATATATACATTCTCCTAATTTTTATTAAGGTTGTTAGCGAAGTGTTTGTTGAATGATTATTTTAATTTCACTACCTAACTCAAGCATTATAATTCGACAAGCTCCTTAGCAAAACCCTTCTTATAAAATGGGTAATATAAGTTTTTTAGGAAAGGATATGAATATCCTAATAATTGAGGAGGGATATCATGAAGGGGCCTAAAGACCAAGATCAATCTGTAGATGGACTCATGGAGATTTTTGAAATCATCAATGCCAAGGGTGATGAGGGTGAATTAAAAGAAATCATTAATCGCTATGATAATAAATCATCTGACAAACAAGAGCATCAAAATCAAAATCATAATCATGATTTTTTCTATCAAGAACTTCGTGTGATATCTGAAGATGCCACAAGAGAAGATTAATACTAGTAAATGGTGACTCACTCTTAATTTTGAGTCACCATGTTTTGATTAATCTAAATATACAAGTGTGATAGACTCAAATTCCACCGTGACGGTGTATTGCTCAAACTCCTCCTTTAATCTTTTCGTCACGGTAAGCACCGCGTCCTTCCAAGCCTCTAAACTGTTTACATATTCACGATTAGCACTAGTAGTGAATGTAACAGTATCTTCCCCTCCCACTGGACAGTCCCATTCGGTATGGTAGATAGCCTTACTTTCATTCGCAATTGCAGATATATAAATTCCTGATTCCTTATATACTTGAGCGGCAATCCTCTGCCATCCAGTCGATGCTTTTAATAGTGGATTTTTCTCTATATTTTCACCGTAACCTTTATTCACTCCTAACACGATGACAGCACGTACCGATTTTTGTTCCATCTAACTCTCCCCTTTTCTCTTAAACTTTTTTCTTGAATAAAATAGGGTAATTCAGAATAATAGAAGATAATGCCATGAACAAGGAGTAAGAATAATGATAAGATTTCTAGTGCATATCCTTTCAACCAAGCTTTGGCTCCTAATCGTCATGGTCAGCATACTGACTTACTATTCCCCTTTCTACCTTCAAGTACCCTCTTGGGTGCCGAGATTATTCTTAGGAATGGTCATTTTTTTAACAGGCTTAACCATGAACGTTGACTCTTTACGTTCTATTCGATACAAAAAGAAGGAATTGCTGATTGTTACCTTATTGAAATGGTCTGTAACTGTCCTAATTTCGATAATATTGGCCTATTCATTTTATTCTAATCAACCTGAAATAGCTGCTGGTACCATCTTATCGGGTACTGTACCTAGTGCAACGGCAGCAACACTGTATACCTTTGTGGCAGGAGGAAATGCATCATTGGTCATTGCCGCTTCTCTTCTTGATGTCGCCATCAGTCCAATTATCACCCCATTAGCCATGTTAGGATTAGCAGATCATCAAGTGACGATTTCTTTCTGGAATTTATTACAGTCATTTTTTCTTATTGTCATCGGTCCCCTTTTCCTTGGATTAATGACACAAAGAATATTTCCACAAGTTACTCAGACATCTCCTATCATCATTAAAAGTGGCTCCTCCTTGTCCCTACTTTTAGTGATTCATACCCTTGTCGGAGATGGAAAATACCATTTCCAAGAAGAATGGTTATTGTTAGGAAAAATGATTTTCGTTTCATTCCTGCAAATCTTGATTCCTATGGTTATTGCCTATTATCTATCCAAGTATTTGTCTTTATCAGATGAAGATACAAAAGCTGTCATGTTCCAGGTCTCACTTTGCAATACCGCGTTAGCTGCCATCCTTGCTTTTGATATGATTGGTGGGGCCGGTGCCATCCCTCCCATTATTAATCTAATCATCAATTTATCTCTAGGAGCACTCATATCCAATAGCATGGCTAAGCTAAACGAATTAGTTGCTCTGTAAAACGCCTAAGATTAAAAAAAGTGCTCAATTCGGAGTGTAATTATCACGCCTCGAGCACTTTTTTATCAGTATTCTAATATGTATTCTTCGACAAACACAGCCGTCCCCGATATTTCAATCTCCAAACCCTTTTCCTTACGTGTAACCTGCACATGTACTCTCCCATTGCGTCCCATTTCCATGCCTTGTTCCACTGTGAGCTTTAAAGATTGATCAAAATTTGGTTGAAGAAAGGTGGCATAATATGCCCCCATCACACCAGATGCTGTCCCAGTAACTGGATCTTCCACCGTACCAGCAAAGGGTGAGGAGAAATGCCTAGCATGCATATCCGCGCTCTCATCGATCACCTCTAAACTGAACGGATGAAGAGAAGCTCTCGGCATTTCTTTTAATACTTGTGGAAAAAGATGTGTTAATGGATTCATGCTTTTGAATGCATCCAAGCTTCTTATCGGGATGAGTAGGGTCCATACACCCGTACTTCCATAAAGAATAGGAAGATCAGTATCGATAGCTTCTTCAGGGATAGAGAGTAGACTTGCCAGCTCCTTTGTAGAGCCTTCAAATGACTTAAATAAGGGAGCTGCTTGTCTCATTGTTACCGTTAAATCCCCGTTATCCAATTCATCAATCCTAATAGGTAGAACACCAGCTTTTGTTTCAATTGTTAATTCAGTTTTATTTAGAAGCCCTTTCGTTTTTAAAGCGAAAATGGTCGCAATGGTTGCGTGGCCACATAAATCCATCTCATACCCAGGCGTGAAATAACGAATCCTCACATCTGCAATTTGAGAAGGAAGAAGAAAGGATGTTTCCGTAAACCCTGCAGCTTTTGCTATACTCAGCATCTCCTCATCCAATAATGTTTCCGCCTCTAATACAAGACCTGCCGGATTTCCTTTATAGGGTTCTTTCGTAAATGCTTCATAATGATAAAATTGGACTTGTTTCATCGTTTCACCTTGCCTTCAAGATGTGTGCTTTTCTTTCTATGAACCTATTACCTAGTTTCCGCTTCTAATTCCTTGGAAAAATATTCAACGGTTTCCTTAAGGCCTATCTCGAAACTCGTTTCTGGTCTCCAATTAAGTAAGTTTTGTGCTCGATTAAAAGATAGATAGCTAGTTTCGATATCACCAACTCGACGATCCTTATAGTGGACTACGAGAGGATAGTCGGCAAATTGTTGCAACTGGGAAATCAACTCGTTTATTGAAATGGGCTGATTCGTACAGATATTTAAAATTTCTTGATCTCCAGATGTCATCGCTAGAACATTTGCTTTAGCAACATCTCGGACAAAAACAAAGTCACGCGTTTGGTTGCCATTCCCAAATACATGAATAGGCTGCTTTCTAATCATTCGGTTGACAAATATACTGATGACTCCTGCTTCACCCGATTGTTTCTGCCGCATTCCAAACACATTGCTATAACGAAGAATGGTATAGGATAATCCAAAATTCTGATGAAAAAGTTGAATATATTGTTCAGCCGAATACTTGGATAGACCATAAAATGATATCGGTTTTTGTGCACTTTCCTCACTAATCGGTACCGTTATAGATTCACCGTAGACTGCTGCAGATGAAGCGAAAATAAATTTTCTAACCTGATATTTCACACACAGGTTAAGAAGGTTTAATGTTCCATTTATATTAATCTGACAGTCATTCAAAGGATCATTTTTGGATTGACCTACAGATACTTGTGCAGCTTGGTGAATAACTATCGAAGGTTTATGATCCTGGAAAACCTGTTCCAAAGACGATGACCGTATATCCACGTTGTAGATTGGGATACCCACACTAATAAAACCAGGATTACCCGCACTGAAATTGTCTACAACAATTGGCTGCCAATTTCTTTTTAACACTTCTTCGACAATAAATGAACCAATAAAACCAGCTCCGCCTGTTATAAGTACCTTCATACACTCACCATATTCATTATTATTTGACAGCAATTCTTTATAATATATTATTAGAATAATAGGTAAATGTACCCAATGCCAAAAAAGCTGAACATTTAACATACCGTTTGCACATAATTCTTTTTTACGAGAACAAAATCACCTATAATATTCCATTATTTAGGCATGTATTGTGTTAGGTTTTATTCAAATAATTATGGTTATTTTCAGATTATCAGTAGGCACTCTCAAATTTCTCTCAAACCCTACATTTCAAGGGCCTATTTTACCATTTGTTCTTTTTTGTACTATTACTCAATTGATGGACCATGGATAGCCCTAACGATGGTCTTGCAAAAATATGGCCACATCGTTTTCCGAAATTTAAAAAAGCCACGACTGATATTAGTCGCAGCTTTCATTAGTTTTTTATTTCATTTATATTCATTCATTACTTCTAGGAAATGATATAGAACCCTCGCAGTCAATCCCCAAATCACTTTATCCTCAAAATGATAAAAGTACTCATCCATTTTCCTTACTTGCCAATTGTAATTTTCCCCACCTGCAATGAGGTGGAAAGGAAAATGCTCTTCTGGTTTTATTTGAAAATGCATTTTGTACACATTTGGTTTATGATCCTCAAAATAATCAAGGGGCACCGTGAAGATTTCACCAACCTCATTCGGATTAGGCTTTATTTCATCTGGCTTTGATATGATGCCAACAAACGGATAAATGATTGTTCCAAAAGGCGATACCATATAATCTAACGGTTGTACGGAATGAATTAATTCCTGAGCTATCCCTAATTCTTCTGATGTTTCTCTAATTGCAGTTTCACTCGGGTTAGCATCGATTGCATCTATTCTTCCGCCTGGAAAACAAATTTCGCCAGGTTGTCTTCTTAGTTGAAGGGACCGTATTTCAAATAACACATGTACCCCATCTTCTTTTTCAATCAGTGGCAATAGGACAGCATATTTCGAAAATCGATCGCCACCTAAAATACCGGGCTGTCTGGCTGATAATCGGTCAATCCATTTTTTCATATTCATCCTTTCACCTCTTTTTCTTCAAGTTAAACGGATTTAGCAAGTAAAGTCGAATCAATGAATCTTCACGCTGATGATTTTCCCGCCTCTTGTTGCTACCACGACTTGCTGATTCACTACAATTGGTGATGCTTCAATATTGGCACCTACATTGATTTTAGACATAATCTTACCTTGTCCATTAATAAGAAAAAGATTGCCAACTGAATCCCCTTGAATGAGATAAGCTTTATTGTCGGTCGTGTAAATAGGGACGGTAGATGACCAAGCATAATTGGTTAGCGGGAGCCTCCATTTTTCTTTTCCAGTCTTTGTATCAAAACTTATGAGTAATCCACCATTGAACGTTTTGTAGCGAGAGATGTTAAAGATTATCTGTCCTGCTAGTGGTCCTTTCCCCAAAACAGGTGTGCCAAGTACCCCGCCATTTACAGGTCTTTCACCCTTTAATGAGAATCCTGGTATTTTATGTTCCCACACAACTTTTCCATTCAAACCGTTTATTTTTTGAATGCGGGCAGTTCCTTTTGTTCCTTGCTTGTCAATTTCAGAACCTGTGTAAATATAGGGAATCTCTTCGACTGCTTCAATTACGAGTGAAGCATCTGTATCATCGTAAGGGTCATTTGCCCAAACCAATCTTTTGGAGATAATGTCAAGAGCCTGAATTCCCCCATTATTATCAGAGAAAAAGGCGAGATTTTTATAGACTGCCATACTGTTCTCAATTCCCTGATAGTGGTTCTTTTGCTGTTTGTATCTGTATTTGGAAATAATCGGGGCAACGTTGATTTTCTTTGCAGCAGGATCATATTTCGTTCGTAGCTTGATAAAATAGACTAGTCCGTTTTCTCCAGCTAACAACATCGAGTCATCTTCACGATTAATGATTGGGGCACTGTCAAACGCTCCCCACTTCCTATATGCAAATGAATCGATACCAGGAATGAAGGCCAATAATTTCCCGTCTATTAAACTATAAATACGATATCCAATTTTCCCTACCTCAGGGATACCTTGTCCAACATACAGCAGAGGATAGCCTCTTGGATCTAATGCCACACTCCCTTTAATTGGATTGCCGATAGATATCGGATTTCTTGTTTGTTTTCCAGAATCCGAATCCAAGAAATACACCATTCCATCCAGTGATGCATAGATTATTTCTTTTAGGCCAACCTTCTTCTTATAAGCCGGGAACAAATTCATAATGTTCTTTTCCCGGTCATTCCACTGAATCACACTAGCTTGTCCGGTCCAACCAGCGCCGCCACCCCAATTTTTTGAAAGGGACGTTTTCAGTTCCCACTGTTTCACAAGCTTATTCTGCTTAATGATGGCTTTTCCCATGGAAGCAGTGTCTCGCATTCCATTTCCACGGAATGTAAGAATTCCTTCTACAGATTGATATTGTTCTGGAAACGGTTTTGTGAAAGCTTTACTAGAGTTACTAAATGAATAGGAGACTTTTTTACTGCTTGGCAGTGGGGATGCAGAAATTGGTTTCCACGGTTTGATCTGCACTTGATTTGTAGTTGAATTATTGCTAATTAGGGTGTGCACTTCTTTACGTTGCAATTGAATATTTTTTTGTTCTAAATTCATTCCAATATGTATCGATCCTTGACAACCTGCAAGTAATAAAAGAGACATTACTGCAGCACCATAGTTTATCTTCCTCATCTTCACACTCCCATCCCAAAACTCTCTCTCTTTTTTCATTTATATTCCCTATCATTCTTAGAAATTCCTTGTATGTTTTGTTGAATAATTTCTAATGAGATAAAAAGGCCTACCAGTGGTAAGCCTTTTTATTATCGAAACATTAATGTTTAATAAAACCATCTCTGTATTGCTGTATTTTACCTTCAATTTTCTCCTGTAATTCCATGACCCATTTATTTCGATTGGTCACGTCTACTACAATTTACAATCTAGTAAATGTAATGAGATTGTGAAGCCTCAAGAAAATAGGAATAGTCATTACCTCTTCGGCAGTCAGCTCTGTTTCAGAACGGTATCCCTCCAGAAAAAGCTGAAAATTTTCCCCTTCTAAATCTATACTGCCTTCAAAAATATCTCTCAAAGCAAAAGCAATATCAGCAGCATAAGGACCGATTTTCCATCCCTCTAAATCTATGATGAATGGCTGATGTCCTTTCCAAATCAAGTTGTCTAATTCAAAATCAAAATGGATAATTCCTGAAGTTAAATTACCTAGCTTCGAAAAATGCTGGGATAGTGACTCGAGTTCCATCCTGGCTTCTTGCTCTGTTTCAGGTAACTCAAGATTAAGCTGATTAATATCTATCTTTCTACGTTGAATATCTATACTAGTAATTTTTTTAGAAGCGGCATGAAGTTTCCCTAATGCTTTACCCCATTCTTTAAGATATTCTTGACCAATCTCCTCATACTCGAACTGATCTCCTTCTATGAAGGTGAAAACAGTCGCTAAATATGTTTGATAGTTTGATAGAAACATTACATACTGTTCATCACTAGAAGTTTGTACCATCAAATGAGTGTTAATATGTTGTTCTGATAAAGAATTTATAAAATGCAATTCTTGTATTACATCCTGAACAATCCCATCAGGAATAAGTCGAAGGATAAGTTTTTCACCCAATCTAGTGAAAGAGAAAATAAATGTGCTGCTAGCACGGATCAACTTTAAAGAACCCTCATCATACCCCCAATTTTCAAGTAAATGATATAGTTCTTTTCCCAGTTCTTTGCTCCAATGTATTAGCCATCACCGAAAGTTTCATCATATAAAATTAAGCTCCCCTTTTTATGATTCATGCCGAACCACTAGTTAGGAGACATACAATGCTCGTATAATTACATATGCTCCCTTAACTTGGAGCAAAGCGACATCGTATACAACTGCCTCGGCATAAATTCCCTAGCATTATGCAAGATATCACCTCCCCTTCCTTTTTGGAAAAATTTCCTAACAAACTAATTGTAGAGGTTCCAATTAGCTTTTTCAATAAAATATTTCTTCTAGATTCCACTGATATTTTCTGGATTTACCTTCTGGGGAGCAAAGTACGCTAAAGTCCCGGACCAAATCGCCATCATTTGGGATCTTAATTATACAAAGCGATAATCCGTTGTCATCCTCTCCTATACCAAACAGGAGAGGATTTTATCTTTAACTTCTTATATAATAAAATAGACCCCATGTATTATGAGGTCATAAAGGAGGTATTCAAATGGAAAAAGATTATCAAAAGCCGGAACCATCCCATTCTCTTGATGAAGAAACGCTATTCATTGTTTCCCAAACATTCAAGGCACTAGCAGATCCTACAAGGATTCGTATTCTTCACCTTCTATTCAATGGTGAACACTCCGTGAATGAGATTGCAGAAAAACTGTCATTACATCAATCTACCGTCTCACATCAATTGCGATTTTTGAAAAATTTCCGCCTTGTAAAGTTCCGTCGTGAAGGTACTACACTTTTCTATTCATGTGATGATAACCACGTTATGGATATATTAAAACAGACGATTGAACATGCAAACCATCATTAATTACAAGTACCATGATAACTTGGACAGCCTCTTTCTATATGCTCGATTTGGATAGTACTATGCTCAATATGGTAAGAATCATGGAGAATGTCCTGTGCCTTATGAAGAACTTCATCATGTCCATTGCGATCAGAAATGCTCATATGACAACTTAACATGATAAAATCCGATGTGATAGACCATGTATGCAAATCATGAACATCCTCCACTCCAGAGATTTTCAACAATGATTCCTTGATTTTATCTAAATCTAGCTGTCTTGGTGTCCCTTCCATCAAAACATGAATTGATTCCTTGGTCACCCTCCAACCGCTGATTAATACTAAGATTGCAACGATGACACTTGCAATGGGATCAGCAATTCCCCATCCAAAAAACATGATGAATAGAGCAGCGATTATAGCCCCAACAGATCCTAACATATCTCCTATAACATGAAGAAATGCACTTCTGACATTTAAATTTTCATCCTTATCCCCGCTCATTAATATCCATGCAGCAATAATATTTACCAGAAGCCCAAGAATGGAGATGATGAGCATTCCTGTGCTTTGTACTTCTGGAGGATTTGAAAAGCGATGATAAGCCTCGTAAAAAATATATAACGAGATTAAAAGTAAGGTTATGCCATTTAAACTTGCCGCAATAATCTCAAATCGTTTATAACCAAAGGTTTTGGTTAATGTAGCTTTTCTCTCCCCTAACTTAATTGCCAAAAAGCTTAATCCAAGAGCAGCTGCGTCACTGAGCATATGACCAGCATCTGATAATAACGCTAAGCTATTCGTCCATAATCCACCAATGACTTCCACAATCATGAATGCAAAGATGATGATAAAGGATAATAGTAATGCCCGCTTATTACTTGTATGAGCATGTGAATGGCCATGCCCATGTGAGTGACCGTGATGGTGTCCCATGTTCTTCTCCTCCATATATGAATATATGCGCATATACAATTATATTATGAAGAACAATATTAAATAGTTCAAGGATTATTATGAGAATTAAATATTTTGTAATTACCTATTACATAAAAAGGACATATCCGTTGAGGATACGCCCTATCTTACGCATGTAATTTAATTTTGCTTTTGGGATGACAATTAGTGAAAGTATTTCTACCAGGCTTTTGATTAAAGTTCAAAAAGACCCGCCATATACTGGCGAGTCCTCTTTGCTTCATTAAAATGCCCTTAATTTAACAGTTTCTTTCTTTTCTAACTCCTCAACCATACTAATCCATGATTGCGGTTTATTCGGTAGTACTGAGTAATAACGCTTCAAGAAATCTACTACCAAACTTGCAGGTAATTCGTTTGTTCCCTCATCCATCGGTAGGAAGCAGAGGTCAAGGCCTGTAACCGCCTCACCATCATTGTTCCAGGATGGGTGAACATACGTAAAATCAATTCGTTTGTATCCAAGATGAGCCAATACTTCACGACGTACATAAGGGTCCATCGGTTTAACTCCACCGAACTCATAATGATCTACTTGGTATGGATCATAGATTTCTGCAAACATACCGAACAACTTCTTACCATTCTCGGAAGCAAGTGCATATAAATCCTCTGCACGTTTGTTTGCTAGGAATGGCCCTATACCCATGCCTGCTTTTCCGATAATGGTGAAGTCCGTCATAGCTACGTTGAAATCCTCATAGTAACGGTATTCTGTAGCTCCAACCACTTCCCCTTCTTGGACGGCTACGAATACACGAATTCCAGGATCCTCTAACGGTTCTTTCCAAAGTGAGAACTCCAACACCTCTTCAGGAGGGAACACGGTTTGCATTAATTCATGCATTTGCTTAAATAATGGATCTTCTATAGAAGTAATTCTGCGGTATTCCATACTAAAAATGCCTCCTCTTCCTAGTTTTTAAATGGATTTTTCCATTCCATTAACGTCCCGTAATTACAAGATTCTTCGTCCTCTAAATAATTGGGAACGACCTTCAGTGGCGTCCGTCCGCAGCGTAGTAGGAATGTAATGACTGGATCTTTTAGTTCCCCTTTTACTACAGCATCAATATATTGTTCGGGTGAAAGTTCACCTGCGTGTGCATGGTATCCAGGCATTCTTCCCCCACCTAACAATCGTTCTAGTCCTTTATGGACGACAACATCATACATCGAAGACATAAGCCACTTTCCTAATCCGAGTTTCCTAAAGATAGGTCTTACGCTAATATCAACGACATATAAAGTGTTACCGTTTGAATCATGGTTACGAATATATCCATTGTCTGTTATCTCTTCCCATGTATGTTCTGGATGTCGAGGATCAAAATTGACTAATAAGCCGGTCATACTTCCAGCCATCTCACCATCCACCTCAATACATAAAGCACCTTCTGGAAACAGAGTCACATGGTTTTTCAATTGCTCCTCATTCCACCATAGCTCAGACGGAAATGGTGGTGGAAAGCTTTCCTGTTGAATCTTGATCAACCCAGGAAAATCCTTTTCTTCATAGTTGCGAATCACTGCTGGAATTGGTTGGTCTTTGTCGAAAACAAAAAATTCTTTCCGATACACTCTAAAACCCCCCTATACTTTTTCAAGTACCTCCACCTTAGTTTCCCAATCAGGATAAAGGTCGGTACGGCGGTCACGCCAAGTTGTAACCGATCCACTTTCTCTTACTTTATATAAAAGTTCTAAGTTAAGGTCTGCCGTTACAAGCATGTCTTGGTTGATTTCCCCTTCAGCTAAAATCCCTTTTGGAGGAAATGGGATATCGTTAGGAGTGATAATTGCCGCTTGACCGAAATTAGCGCGCATGAAATCAACTGTCGGTAAGGAACCAACAGTACCGGTTGTTACAACATATACTTGATTTTCCACGGTTCTTGCATGAGCTGTGTAGCGGACACGATGGAATCCGTGACGGTCATCCGTACATGATGGACAGAATATTACGTCAGCACCTTTTGCTTTTGCGATGCGGACGATTTCTGGAAATTCGATATCATAACAGGTTAATAGAGAAATCGTTCCTTTGCTTGTTTCAAACACTTCTAGTCCTTCACCAGGAGTGATATTCCATTCATGGATTTCCGTTGGTGTAAGATGTAGTTTTGCTTGTTCAGCCACTCTTCCATCTGGATAGAAAAGATGAGCTACATTATATAGCTTGCCCTCTCTTCGAATGATATGGGTTCCCCCAATAATGTGCATCCCTGTTTGGATGGCAAGATTTATAAATAAAGAACGATATTGTTCTGTAAAGTTTGGTAAGTCTTGAATCGTTAATGGATTTCCATTGGAATCTCCAATTGTCATTAACTGAGTTGTGAAGAATTCAGGGAATAAAACAAAGTCTGTTCCGAATTCTTGAGCTGTTTTCACATAATGTTCAACTTGACGTGCAAATTCGTCAAAAGAACGAATTGTATGAAGATGATATTGAACAGCCGAGGCCCTTAATTGCATATCATAACCCCCTATATCTAATTTCCCATAATAATCGTGAGGTAGGAATATCTAACCACGATAATGATATTATTCAATAAAAACACCAACCTAACAAGTACGCACTTTTCCGTCACATAGTGTAGAAAAATATACTATACAAAACATGTCATACTACTTTTACCTCATCCAATAATAGACTCTATTATAAAAATATACTTATATGTATATTTCTTTTGCATGAATGTAGAAATAGTCACAAAAACCCTATGAAAAGAAGTGATTAGGCGCTTTTTCGGAAAATCCTATTCTTTTTACATCTAGTAATATAAGACTATAAACTTCTAGGAGAGAGATTTTATGCAAAGGGAAGAAGTAATCTATAACGGGGTTATATATCATATAATTCATAGGTACGAATCTGGTTATCTTGAAATTCAAGACCCGGAAATTAAGTTCAAAGTTAAGTTAGTCCACCAAAATGATGTTAAAAAATTGAATGATTATTTCGAGGATTTAAGTAAACCTATATATTAACTAAGCAGGATAGTGTTATGGCTACCCTGCTTTCGTGTGCTTTTTATGCACTCACTAACATGAATCATATTGATATTGCCCCATTTAAATAATCATTAGAAAACTTGCTTAGCGCTGGGCAATGCCAAGTTTCAGCTAAATCCCCCTAATATTATCCACTATTTTGACTTACTTCTTTGCTTCCAAATGATATCTTCTTACAACCAAAAAGGGTATCCAATCAACCCTATGATGGATACCCTTTATCTTCTGTGTATATAGCCTAATAAATCAAAACCTTATTTCTTTTCTACTGCATGTCCACCAAATTCGTTACGTAGAGCTGCTACCACTTTACCTGTAAAAGTATCATCATCTAATGAACGGTATCTCATTAATAAAGACATCGCTATGACTGGGGTAGCTGCTTGTAGGTCAAGTGCCGTTTCGACAGTCCATTTCCCTTCACCTGAGGAGTGCATTACCCCTCTGATTTCATCTAATTTAGCATCTTTAGAAAATGCACGTTCTGTTAAATCCATTAACCATGAACGAATGACTGATCCATTATTCCAAACGCGTGCAACTTTTTCATAATCATAGTCAAAATCACTTTTCTCTAAGACTTCGAAGCCTTCACCAATGGCAGCCATCATTCCATATTCAATTCCATTATGGACCATTTTCAAGAAATGACCGCTACCAGCTTTACCTGCATACAAATAACCATTCTCTACAGAAGTATCACGGAAGATTGGTTCAACGATTTCCCATGCCTCAGCGTCTCCACCAATCATGTAACAAGCTCCGTTACGTGCTCCTTCCATACCTCCAGACGTTCCAACATCCATAAAGTGGACACCGAATTCCTTCATCTGGTCATATCTGCGAATGGATTCTTTATAATGAGAGTTACCAGCTTCTATTACAATATCACCTTTACTTAGTAGAGGTGTTATTTCATCAAGAACTGAATCAACTACAGCATGAGGAACCATAATCCAAAGGATTCTTGGTGTTTCCAAAGACTGAATCATATCCTTTAAACTATTTACCCCTTCTGCACCATACGTTTTCATTTCTTCAACAGCAGCACTATTTAAGTCAAATGCAACTACTTCATGTTTATTATCTAAAAGATTTTGTCCTAAATTTAGACCCATCTTCCCTAAACCAATTAATCCAACCTTCATTATATTAAACCTCCACAATTTAGTTCCCATTTCTTTATGCAACTAGTAAATTTTATTTCCAAAGGGTATATTACCATACTTTCCTGTTGTGTTTCCTATTAACTTTTACAGGAAAGACAATTTCTACTACTTCAATAGCAAAAAAAAGCCTTAGTATTTAACTTAGGCATCGGGATATTTATTATCACTAAGCAAGATAGTTACAAGGAATTTTAATTTTTCATCCAGACAAACACATAAAAAAGAAAAGGGCTTGCAGCGCAAGTCCCCCCTACTTGGTATAGTTAATTGACCAAACTGGTATGTGCTTTTCCTGATTGAACTGATTCAGCAATTGATCTAGTTCTTCGCTTAACAGCACAGTTGTTGCATCTGTAAATCCTTTTTTAATGCCTGCTGAAATCATCTCAAGTCTTTTAAGTTCAATTTGATTACTTAATACTTGGCACATCATGACCCCACCTAAAAATAAGATAGTAAAGTAATATAGAAAAAATATAATTACAGGTAGTAAGACATGGAAGATATCAACTAATACCCTTTGCTTGATCTAATAGATAACTCTGTAAATATAATTTAAATAATGAAAATTGAGTTGCTAATTGAACTTTATCAGGTCCAAGATGAAACCTATGTACATAGATTCCGTCGCAAAAAGTTGTAATTATTCTTGCTGTTGCTTTAATATGAATCGAAGCTCTAAATTCTCCAGATTCAATACCTCTATTTAGGATCATCGATAGACTATCTAATATTCCTTCAATCCTAGCTTCTAAATCTGGAATATGTCTTTGGCTTTTTCGCCCTACTGTGAAGTAGTATTCATAGACCGCGGGCACTAAATGGTCACTTTCATGTTCAATCGCATCCCTGATTTGGTCAAGAACAAGGGAAAGTACTTGCCAGCTTGTCCTTCCTCCTTGATATAAACTATCAAGGCTCCAAACCTGCTCGATATCCCTTTTTCTGAGGATTTCTAGGAAGATGTCTTCTGTATTTTGAAAGTAGGTATATACTCCTCCCCTACTTACGCCTGAATGCTCTATAATATCTTGCATCGAGACAGCATTAAAACCCTTTTTGATAAAAACTTCCCTGGCTGCATCAAGAATACGCATTTTTCTTTCTTCCCGGTGTTGTTCTGAAACAACTGGTGCCAAAGTCACACCTTCTTTTAATAGAGTCATTATTGACTCTTATAATATAATCGTAGGAATATAAAGTCAACTGCATTTTTATGAAAATTCCAATAACTTATTTTTAGCAAGATTATTCTAAATAAATTGAAAATCAAACCTACTAACATTGCAAAATATATACAATTATTAACAGTAATATTGCATATGTTTATTCGGAAGGAATTCACTATTACTATTCATCATAACTAACTTCCAATGGTATACTACTACCATTCCAGCTAAATATGAATTGGAGTGATATAAGATGAAAATATTAGCCGTACTTGGTAGTTCTAGAAAGAAAGGCAATACAGCATATATGGTGGACCGCATAATGGATGGTGTGAATCATGTCGCTATTAATCTTGCTGACCACCAAATTTTACCTATTGATGATAAAAGACATACTGTTGATGGTTTTTCACTAGTTGATGATGATTATGAAAAGATTCTTCCCCAACTGCTAGATAGTGACATCATTATATTTGCCACGCCATTATATTGGTATGGAATGTCTGGCCATATGAAAACATTTTTTGATCGCTGGTCCCAATATTTACGGGACGAACGCTTTGACCTAAAAGGAGAATTAAGTAAGAAAAAGGCATATGTGGTTGTAACAGGCGGAGCTAATGCACCTATAACTGCATTGCCGTTAATCCAGCAATTTCAGTACATATTTGATTTCGTAGACATGAAATTTGAAGATTACATTATTGCTCGTGGGGTAAAACCTGAAGAAGTTTCACAGGATCAACTAGCCTTGCAAAAAGCGCAGTACTGGAATAATGAGTTCAAAAAGTTATCATAAAAATGGCTGCCTCAAATCATGAGGCAGCCATTTTTACTAAGCTTCAAATGAATTCCAATTAATAATATCCTCAAGTGGCAGACGAGTTTTTTCAAATCCTGCTTTAACAGCTTTTCCAATAGCTATTAACATAACTGGTTTATAATTTGCTGGGACCTTGAATGCCTCAACAAATTTTTCTGCATTGAATCCACCCATAGGAACAGAATCTAATCCTTTTGCTTTAGCAGCCAGCATTAGTTGCATCGATATTAATCCACCATCAATCATGGCAACACGAGTCGCATCAACCTCTGATAAATTCCCATAATGTTGGTTTATTTGGTTTACATAGAATTCTTTAACTTCCTGAGTCATAGCACCCTTTGCAACCACTTCTCCGTAAATCTTCTCAGCGTTTACATATGCCTTTGTATCTCCTAATACTGCAATAACTACAGAAGCATCGACAATTTGCTGTTGATTGTTTGCGATAGGCAATAATTGTTGTTTCTTTTCTTGATCCTTGATTATTAGGAATCTCCAAGGTTGCAAATTAGACGAAGAGGGCGCTTGGATCGAAACTTCCAATAGTTCACGAATTTCATGATCTTCCATAATAAAAGTTGGATCATAATGTCGGACTGAACGTCTTTCTCTTGCTACAGTGAAGAAATTTTGATCACTTAATTCAGTTGGCTTGTCTTCAAATTTTACTTGATTTATTTTATCGAAATATTCTTGATTACTATTTCTCTTTTGAGTCATTTTTTATTCTTCCTTTCCTTCAATAACTGTTCTCTTTACAGGTACAGTATATTCCCGAAACTGTCCCTTTGTCAAGAACAGTTAATAATAAAAAAATAAAACGAACCATATGGTATCGTTTTATTTCTTGGGAATCATATCCGCAATGGTTTTCTGTTCTAATCCACTCAAAATCCAATCTTCCATCTCATCTGTTAAAGTAATTAATGCTTCATTTGTATAGGAAGATAAACAGTTACTATTTACATCTATTAAGCCTTTCGTAAATGGATCTACTATTTGCATGGCTTTGTACACATCTGCCAATGTAATTTGGTCTGCAGGTCTTGCTAATGAATACCCGCCGTCTCGACCTTCTTTTGCCCGTATTAACTCACCCTTTACTAAATAGGTAAGGATTTTTCTTAAAAAGGCAGACCGTGATTCTAGCTTTCCAGCCATTTCAGCACTCGGACAAATGCCTTCATATGTTGCTAGCACAACCAATGCCTGTATCGCATAACCAAACCATCTTGTAGTTGAAGGTTTATCCGTCATTCTCTTCACCTCACTACTAGTTTATACCATTTCACATGGAAGACAATAAGAAATATAGATAAACCTTTATGTACTTCGCCTTTCTTGAAAATTTAAATTCACCTTCTCTAGATCGCTAATCAATTGTTTAATTTCATTTTGTGTCAGTCTTAAAGGCATTTGATCATATAAAGTGATGATTTGTCCATCACGATCATGCTCATGTTTTTTTAGATATTCATAAATATTAGTAAGCTGCGTTTCTTTTAAAACTGATTCTGTATAAAGATTTTTTACTCTTTGAAGTGAAAATTCATTCTGGCTTGCGTCAAATTCTCCAGATATAATTTGACCATGTATATTCATAAAATCACTCCCTAGGTTTGACTTAATTTAGTTTTCCCTAATACTCTTTTAATTTTCATAAAATTGACCAAGATACTCCATACAAAAAAACACCCCTTAGAGGAGATGTAGACATCCAAAGGGGTGTACACCTCTACTTTATGGGGTGTGATTTATTCAGTAGGAGCTAAAATATTTACTTTGATTTCATTAACCAGCCATCTGTGGTTTTTGAGTTTCATCCTTTTTACTAACAAGTTGTAGGACGATTAATAATATAAAGGAACCTACTCCAATAATATCAGTAATGGTTTCAGGATAGATCAGCATTAAACCACCTGCAATACCTATCAACCTTTCATACCATGACAATCCGCGAAGCCAGTATCCAACAACTCCAGCACCTATAGCAATCATTCCACATAGTGCCGTCGTAATCACCCATAGTAGATAATACCAAGTCGTATCAATCATTAATAATTCTGGTGATAGGACAAAAATATAAGGAATGATAAAGGCAGCAATTGCAAGTTTAGACGACTCAATCCCCGTTCTAAGTGGCTCTCCACCTGATACTGCCGCAGCTGCAAAGGCTGCCAGTGCAACCGGAGGCGTAATATCTGCAATGATTCCAAAGTAGAAAACAAATAAGTGAGCAGATAAATCAGGCACTCCAAGCAGGATAATAGCAGGTGCTGCAATAGTTGAAGTAATTACATAATTTGCCGTCGTTGGAGAACCCATTCCAAGAATGAGGGAAGCAATCATGGTCAATACCAAAGTTAGAATCAAATGTCCTCCTGAAAAATCTAATATTCCATTTGCTAACTTTAAGCCAAGTCCTGTTTTAGTTACAACACCAACAATAATGCCTGCAGCAGCAGTCGCTGAGGCAACCCCGAGTGCAGTTCGCGCCCCATCTGCAAGTGCATCTAACAAACCTTTAACTCCAACTCTTGTTTCTTTTTTAAAAGCACTTACTACAATTGTAATCAAGATTGACCAGAGCGCGGCACGCATAACACTCATCCCACTCATCATTAAAACCAATATCGTAATAATAGGAACTAACAAGTATATTTTTCCTAGTATTTCTTTCTTATTTGGAATTTCCTCATCTCTTAGGCCCCTTAAACCCATACGTTTAGCTTCAAAATGGGTCATAATCCAAATACCTGCAAAATATAGGATTGCTGGAATTGCGGCAGCCTTTGCAATATCCCAATAAGAAATTCCACCACCGATAAATTCAACCATCAAAAAGGCAGCTGCACCCATTACAGGTGGCATTAGTTGTCCTCCTGTCGAGGCGGACGCTTCTACAGCCCCGGCGAACTCTTTCCGGTATCCAAGCTTTTTCATCATGGGAATGGTAAATGATCCAGAAGTTACTACATTTGCAACTGAACTTCCACTGATGGTTCCTTGAAGCGCACTTGAGAAAATTGCGACTTTCGCAGGTCCCCCGACTCTTTTACCTGCAATAAAAACTGCAAGGTCATTAAAGTACTGTCCTACACCTGTTTGAACAAGAAATGATCCAAACAACAAGAATAGAAAAATAAAGGTTGCTGAAACCCCAAGTGGCGTACCTAAAATTCCTTCAGTTGTAAAAAACATCGTCTGAACGAGACGATCCAGTTCCAAACCCCTATGGGCTAAGAAGCCTGGCATGTACGGTCCATACAATGCATAAACCATAAATAAAACAGCAATTGTCATAATTGGTACGCCAACTGTACGTCTCGTAGCTTCTAATACGAGCAATATTGCTGTGAGGCCGATATAAAAATCTAACCCCTCAAGTCTACCAGCCCTCATGACAAGCTCGTCTATCATAAGTGGCCAATATGAGCCTACAGCGATTGCTGCTCCTGCAAGCAAGATATCATACCAAGCCACCCGATTTTTCTTTAAATTTTTTCGTCTAGCAGGAAATAACAAAAAGACTAAAGCTAGTGCAAATCCAAGATGGATGGAGCGTTGAAGCTGTGCCGTCAAGACTCCAAACAAGGAAGTGTACAGCTGAAATAGAGAAAAAGCTAATAATCCAATAAAAACAATCCAGCCCATTGAGCCACTTAGCTTCCTAGTGCCCGCTTCCGGATCGTATTTCTCCAATAATTCCTGTTGCTGTTCTTGGGATAGTGTCCCATCATTCATGCTCAAGAATGTTCACTCCTTTCATTTGTTGAACAAAATTTAGGGTTCTTATCTTTATTCGGACCCTTGTCCCAGGTTCTATATATCGTGCTAAAGGATATTGCATGTCTTGATATATAACGGTATGATTAGCCCTTACCTTTCCAATCCTTAAATCAAAAAAAGGAAAAACTCGTTTCATATTCTTTATAAAGTATTTTCCATCTTTAACTTCAAATTCTTCCCCTTCATCTGCATTCGATGGCATGCCAATCGAAAAATTTTCATACATCAATTCATATTGCTGGATTTTTTGATTTGAATTAACTTTGTAGCTTTCAACAACATCCGTTAAATGGATGGAATGGGTATATTTAATTTGAAATTTCTGTTTGTCAGCAAATGGAAGATACGCTAACACTTGACCACTGTTTTGAAATTCGAATACTAATGACTTTTTATATGGAGTAAATGCTCCCAGTAATATTAGTACGATGAGGGTTAATCCTATAATGATGTTTTTTTTAAGAAATAAAGTTATCATTTCTCCCCCACTAATCCAGATCAGACGCATAAAGCCAATTTGACCGGCCAGAGTACCTTTTATCAGGACTTTGGCCGGTCAAATGTTATTTACATCTTAAGTTTATGAAATTTATCAAAAGATGCTTCGTTTTGAAAAGTCTATTCTGCTTTGATATTTTTTTCATCATAGTATTTTTGAGCGCCTGGATGTACTTCAATCCCGACACCATTTAATGCTTTTTCAGCTTTAATCAACTTACCTTTTGCATGAGTAACCTTATCTAGGTTTTCAAAAATCGCTTTTGTAATGTCGTAAACCACTTCTTCAGACAAATCTTCTCGAACAACTAACATTGCCTGAACAGCAACTGTTGGTACAGCTTCAGTAAGTTTATATACGCCAGAAGGAACTTCGTCAATTGTGTAGTATGGATATTTCTTAATTAACTCTTCTGCTTTATCTTGATCAACTGGTACAATCACTACTTCTTCTGTCGCAGCTAATCCCTCTACTGCTCCAGTCGGTGTACCTGCTGTTACGAAAGCTGCATCGATTGTACCATCTTGAATTCCAGCAACAGACTCATCAAATGATAGATCCTGTTTTTCGATATCATCAAACGACATTCCATACACTTCTAGAATTTGTTGTGCATTCGCATTTGTACCAGAACCTGGTGCACCAACGGATACTTTTTTCCCTTTCAAATCATTAACCGATTTAATTCCAGATCCTTTTGTTGTTACGATTTGAATCGTTTCAGGATATAGTGTTCCAATTGCTTTTACGTTATCAACAACATTACCTTCAAACATGATTTTGCCTTCACTAGCATACGAAGCAATATCGGTTTGAGAAAAAGCTATCTCTGCATCTCCATCTTTCAATGTCTGCATGTTTTCAGCTGATGCACCAGTTGTCTCTGCATTCGTCTCAATTCCTGTTTCATCAGAAATGATCGTAGCAAAAGACCCACCAAGTGGAAAATATGTACCACCTGTTCCTCCAGTAAGTATACTTATGAACTTAGGTTTTTCTTCCTTACCATCCTTCTCATCTGTACCACTTACCTTTTTGTCTGAACCACATGCGGCTAAGAACATTGAAAGCACCAATAGCAATGATGCAGCAAAAAGAAACTTTTTGTTTTTCATCGAATTCCCCCTTAAATTTACTAACAAACATATTTTACCATAATTTATAAATTAATTGTAAAAAAATTCTCACTATTGACAATAATGCCATATCAAAACATTCCCAGCATGATTAATCGCTCATATGAAAAAATTAAATTAGAGGAGAATTTGTAATGTACTAAAATCACTTTTAAGGGAGTGTAGAACAATGAATAACTGGTTACCTGTCCTATTTAGAATGGCGAAAAGTCAGGATTTTTTAAAAATGTTTGGGAGAAAAAAACGTAGTAATGGCATGCTGTGGGCTACTTTAATTGGTCTAGGAGTTAGCGCAGCCGCATTGGGATTAGGAAGAAATAATAAACAAAACACTACAGCTGATACTGTGCAAAGTTTAATGTCAGATTTAAAATTACCTAATATAAATATGGGTCAAATGCCGAAAATGGCTAATTTAACCGAGTTCGCTAAAGAACTGGCACCTAACAACAATGGATTAAATAACCAGAACCAGAACCAGAACCAGAACAAGAACAATAATCCTTATAATAATAACCCTAATAAAAAGCAGTAGTAAAATAAATGCCCACTTTTCATTGTGGGCATTTGAATATTACTTACTATACTTTTTTATTGTTTTGATTAGAATGACTTAACACTGTTACATCATTCCTTAGTAGCCATAACATCTAGGTTTGTATGTACCTTCTGATTGTATAGTGGCAAAATAAAAATCATGCCTATGAAAAATAAAATCGCCGCAACCTCAAACATCGTAACCAACGAAAATTGCTCTTTTAAAATTCCAGCTACACTCATCGTTAATACCATGGAGCCAGCAAAGAGTGGGCTTAATATTCCATTCACTCTACCGATAAATGCCTCTTCGGATTTTTGTAAAATTAATGTATTGATCCCGATATGGATACATGGCATCAATAACCCGTTGAAAAACTCCGCTGTCAAAGTAATCCACAGATTGGTTGAAAAGCCCATTACAGACATCCCAATGGCATTCACAAGCATTCCAATGACTAGCAGTCTTTGTGGAGCCACCTTTTTTGCAAACATCATCGCAACTGCTCCACCTAATATCATTCCAACCCCATTGACCATGAACAGCCATTGAAGGTTTTCCTTTGGCAATCCCAATTGTTCAGTCACTAAGAAAATGGAAAGGGGATGAATAAATCCGATAGCTAGACCTACTGACAAGAAACAGAACCCTAACAGCTTTAATTCAATTTTTCCTAACACATATTTGATCCCACTTTTCATTTCTTGAAGTAGGGTTGTTCCAGCATGTTCTTCCAATTGACGATCTTTTGGTAAAAAAGCGAGTGCGACTGCTGATAGTATAAATGCCGTACCCGTAACAGCTATCGATATTTCAATCCCAAAAGATTGATATGCAAACGTTCCGAGAATGGGTCCTAATACCATAAATACTGCAAAAACAGTTTGATAAACTGACATACCAGCTTGCACTTGATCTTCCGCTAAATGCATTTTAAACAGCTTCATTCCAGAAGGCTGTGAGAATTGTGATAATATTGCGGATATTAACGTTGCAAAAAATACCACTTCCCATGTCCCGAATAATAGTGTTGCTAATACCGCGAACACTGAGATTGCACTTAATATATCACACCAAACCATTGTCTTCTTCGGACGCCATCGATCAGCAAACGTTCCGCCTATAAAAGAAAAAATAAATATTGGAGCAAACTCTGCCACAGAAATCATTGAAACCGCAAAAGCATCCCCATTCGTTTTATCCATTACGAATAGTAAAACTGCAAAGTTCCTAACCCATATCCCAATCTGCAAAAACAATCCAGATATGATGATCGCTTGGAACATACGATTTTTAAACAGGCTATTAGACAAAATAGTTACCTCCCCAGTTTTCTCATCTACTATTTTTTTCTCCCCAAAAAACCTCCTGTTACATTATGGACAGGAGGTAGATCAATACATACAATAATGACATATAATTAAGATTATTTCGTTATGGATAAAAAATCAAGACTATGTAAAACTGATTGCCCCCTCATTATCTAATTACCTTTGAATTTATAGTTTGATTCGGCTAATTATGAGCTTCCAAAATCACTTACTTAAAATTCGTCCATTCAAGGCTAATCCTATTTATTAGAAGAAGATTTATTAACGAAAATTTCGGCAATCAAAGCAGCTTTTTCATATTGTTTTGTACTTACATAATGTTGATATAGCTTATTTCCATATTTATTAATCATGGTCATCTTGTTATGTGTGATTAAATAGGGTAGTACCGATGCTTCTAGATAGTTATAGAAATGATCAAGCTGATTTTCGACTTGAAGAATCAATAACTTAAATAAGCGCAAATATAATGGATTATCTAGGCTTCTGGCTATTGATAAACCATCATAAGCCTTTTTTAATAATTTTTTCGGTGTGAATATCTCTCCTTCTAAACAATTATCCAGATAATTAAATAACCGGTTGAGATATATGGATGATTGTTTATTTGCCATTTTTAAAGCCTGTCCGTAATATTCATGTGCATTGGTGTAACTTTTTCTTTTGTAATATTCAAAGCCTAAGTTGTGAATTAACATAGCAGTAATTTCATTTTTCCCAAGTGTTTTACTGTCATCAATTAACTGTTGGTATCTTTCTACCTTTTCCTCGAAATCAGCATTTGTTGCACTTTCTTTTTGTACAAGCATGACCGCTTCTGCTTGAATTGCTCGGGAAAAATTATTGGTCCTCTTAAAATACTTAAGTGCCTTCTCTGCATAGATAAAGGCCATTGTCCTGGATTCAATCCAATGATATCCAATCGCTAGGTGATAATATAACTCTTCATTTCCATATTCCTTTTCATTCACTTTTTTCAAATATTCTATGGCTTTTGTACGGTTACTGGCTTCAAAATTATTGCATTTTTGCAGGTAAGCTAACCCTAATATATGAAAATGAAGGTTTCTTTCGAAAGGTGAAAAATGGAGGTTTTGTTTATCCATTCGAATGAGTAAGCTGAATGCTTTTTCATTATTTTGATGTAACAAGTGATATCTGATTAAAAGTAAATCATACAACGTAGCATGGTTATTAGAAGGATTGGTTCTAAAGAATTGATCTATTTCTTGTTTTTTCTTTTCAACCTCATTCATTCTTTGCATAATGATTGCGTTATGCCATTGATGGAGCTTTTGTTCAATATTTTGAAAGGATTCGATCTCTTTTTGGATATCGATTTCAAGACGTTTTGAAAACAAAGCAATAATTTCCGATGAATACTTCGTTTGTCCTCGTTCAATTTTACTCACATGGGTTGCTGTACAAATGTCTTTTCCTAATTGCTCTTGAGAAAGCCCTGCTTTTTTACGGTAAAATTTAATAATTTCTCCTTCTAGCATGTGTGTCTCTCCTTTGTGAAAATTAAGAAAATCTAAAGGTGGTTAGAACAAAATATTCATAAAATTATAATATTAATACAGTATTTCTTTACGTTTATAAGGTCTTCCTTCTTAATTTTTCATTTCAAAACTTCCTACCTATGAAATTTCTCACCGTATGGTTCTTAAGAAACAAATAAATCCCATAAAAAAACCATGAAAGATTACTCCTTCATGGTTTTTAAAAAGTTACTCTGCAGGAACTCCAACAGCATTGTAAGCATCAATAACTGCTTTCGTTTCTTTAGATGGAGCACCACTTCTATCAGGATACAGGTCTCTAGCAGCTTGAATAGCAGCTTTACGCATATCTTTGAAACCAGATGATGGTGTCAAATAAAGTGTTAGGGCACGGTAGAAGATTTTCTCTGTTTTTTGTCTAGTAATCCCTGTAACGGTCACTCCGTAATGTGTGCCACCCTCAGAAATAAGATAGGCTGCCTTGTTATTTATACTGCTGTTAATATGAACACCGCCTTTATCTAAAGTCCCTAAGTAGCGACCTTCGTAATGATCTGGGTAGCGGCCTGATGGTAGATAAGCTGTACTTAGAGGTTTAGAGCCTGGATCACTTAAAGAGCGTAATCCACCATCTCCAGCTTTGTATGGAGTGAAAATATCTTCTCCCATTTCCCACTCTGATGGACTAGTAGTTCCATTTGCATGCATTTCAGCCAATGCCCCAAAAATATCAGCAAGAGACTCGTTGATTGCTCCCGACTCATCTTTGTATGTTAAGTTTGCCGTCTTTTCAATTACACCGTGAGTCATCTCATGACCCGCTACATCCAATCCTCCGGCTAATGAGCTGAAAGTCACCCCATCGCCATCTCCGTATAGCATTTGCTTTCCGTTCCAAGCTGCATTATTCCATTTAGAACCAATATGAACGGTACTAACTAACGGCATACCATTACCATCTAAGCTGTTACGCTTGTGAATGCTTTGATAATAGTTGTTCACTTTAATTGCGTTAGTATGAGCTGAGACTGCAGCAGGATCTGCAAAGAAATTCGTTTTTGTTTCGACTTCAAAACCTGTAAACCCAAATAGTCCCGATAAAAGGATGAATGGAGTTTCACCCATACGTCTTGCTTCATAAGTGTGAACAGGTACGATGTTAGGATTAGTAGTTGTCCCCCCTGCAATGGCTGCTCCATGCAAGTAGCTAGTCCCAGATGCAGCATCTTTTACAGCAATAAAGCTCTGCATTTTCCCTAATGCATCTAAACCTCTCCCCGAGATAGGCGTAACCTCTGGTATATCCGCTTCATGTACAGCATTAAAGCTATCAATCACCTCTCCCGTTGTAGCATCTACAAAATAATGGAAGTATCCCGGTGCTGGAACTGATGTGGATGCCTTCACTAAATACGTTAAATAGTATTGACCTTCATGTGGATAAATGGTCAGCTCAGATTCTATCCCATCATAATGCTTCACAGGACCGATTTCTGCCTCAACCCCTTCTTTCGCTGTTGCAATGGCATCATCTTCGGAAATCGATGCTTCAGTTGGAATGATGGTTCGGGCTAATCTTTGTGTTACTTTACCAAATGAAGCATACACGTTGTTATTCTGATCCAACGCTACCGCTTGACCAGTTCCGTAAATCGGAATTCCCTTGTATTGCTCGATAGTACGTACATGATATGTATTCGTGGTACTATCACTCTTTTCACTAATTACTTTAAATTGATTTCCAATGTTGATAGCTGTCTTCGCTCCTACATCAGCCACTTGTGATTGAAGATACGCTTTTACTACCTCTTCCTTACTTAACCCTTCAGCTTGAAATAACACTGTGGCTTCTGTCGCATTCACCTGAGTGGTTGGAAAAGTAAGACCTCCAAATGCTACGGATAACGCTAAAACTGTGGGAATGACTACCTTTGCCTTCATTTTCTTCTGGGTTTTCTTTTTCATGGACTCACCTCTTCTTTAAAATGTTGAGCTGTAACAATTTGAATTATCAAAAAATATCGACGAATGGTCAATTGGGTTAATTATTGGGTGATTTTCTCCCAAAATTCATAGATTGTGAGTCTTTCCGACAAAAATCTACTTCTATTCGAGCTGAAAATAACCCAATAACACTTTTCAAAGCTTTCAGAGATAATGAATGCTATAAAGCGGTCAGGAAAGGAGGCAATGCAATGAAGGATGCTTTCCATAAAGCCATCATCCTTCCCTGTATATGCTGCATTTCTTTTTATACAGGTGTTCAATTAGTAGGTGAAACGGAAGCTTCATTTTCTAGACAAGCATCAATAGATTCGGTTGAAATGTCTGCTGCCTTTGTTTTTCCTTCTACGATTAAACAGCTAGAAAATAAAGCCCAATCTATTGCAGCATCTATTTACAACAAATATGAATCCATCTCACCTTATTCACCTGATTCATCACTTCAAGAATTACAGGAAAATCAGTTTGCAATCATCCAAACTGATCAAGATTTGGCTCATTTATTAAATGAATTGGAAAGCGTACATTTTGAATTAAGCTCACACTCTCAGCAAGCACTTGAAATTCAAGACTATGATTTTGTGCATAAAGGGTATAAAAACGTTGATAGTCTGATAAAGGAAGTGCGAACTAAGATTGATTTTCAATATCTAGCTACCATCCTTTCTTCAATCCGTTCTCAGATTAAAGATTTAGAAGATAAAGCTATGAAAGACAAAGAATCGACATCAGGAGATTTAATTGTGGAAGAGATTAAAAATGAAGATGAAAAAGCTTTGGAAAAACAACAGCCTCAGGAAGAGGAATCAACTCCAAGAGATTTAGTTGAGAGTGAGATAAAGAATGGAGATGAAAAAGCCATGGAGGAACAAGGAGCTCAAAATGAGGAATCCACACCAAGTGATTTAGTTGAGGGAGAGGTAATGAATGAAGATGAAAAAAATACTGATGGTAGCCTATAGATTGATAGGAGGCTCTTTCCTATTTATTGTCTGTATATTAGCGATGATTGTTTTGTCCTCGAGATTATCTGGAGGAGAGCCTACCATATTAGGTCACCAAGTAAAGGCGGTACTATCTGGATCGATGGAACCCACATTTAAAACTGGGTCCATCATATCAATCAAACTAGCCGACAACACAACTAAGTATAAAAAAGGCGATATCATCACCTTCCAAAAAGATCAAAAACTAATCACTCATAGAATCATTTCCGTAGTGAATGAAAACGGAAATGTTAGCTATAAAACGAAGGGTGACAACAATGATGGTCCTGATTTATGGAAAGTTTCATCACAAGACGTCATTGGTAAATATGCGAACTTTACAATCCCATACATAGGCTATGCCATGAACGTGGCTAACTCAAAAGTCGGCTCTGCCCTGTTATTATTTATTCCTGGTTTACTATTGTTCATTTCAGCAGTGCGCTCAATCATAGTTGCCGCAAAGGATTTAGAAACAAAAAAGTCTCAATTATCATGATTCAATATTTGGTTAAGCCTCCTATGTATTAAAGGATACATAAGAGTTTAATATATTTTCTTACATATTTTGAATGGGGGATGAAGTAATGAATTTTACAAAGGCGGTAAGTAAAGGTGTCATGACGGCTGCATTGGGATTATCTTTAATGAGTGGAGGAACGTTCGCCTACTTTAGCGACACAGTCCAAACGAACAATACATTTGCTGCAGGAACATTGGATTTAGCCGTGAATCCTAATGCTGTCATTAACATCAACAATCTTAAACCTGGAGACGAAATCTATCGTGAATTCACTTTAGAAAACAACGGTACATTGGAAATCAACAGAGTATTACTCGATACAAAATACACGGTTGAAGATTGGAAAGGCGATAATTCAGACGACTTCGCCAAGCATATTAAAGTGACGATTATGTATAATACCAGCAGCGCAACTGTCCCTGTTGTTGAGACGACACTATTTGATTTAAAAGAGCAAAAACCAGATTTAACTGCCATTGATGAGTTTGTAGGCAACACTCAAAGACCAGATGGAATCCCTGCTGGCCTTAAAGAAAAAATATTTGTATTATTCCAGTTTGTTGATAATGGAGAAGATCAAAACCAATTCCAAGGTGATAAGCTTCGTGTAGATTGGACATTTAATGCTGAGCAGACACCTGGAACGTATTATGATGACTTAGATCCAGAAAATAATTAGTTTGATTTCAAAAAGAAAAAATCTGTTTCATTCTCTTTAGTTGCTACTAAAAAGAAAGCAAATCCAGCCGTTTTCGGGATAACGGCTGGATTTATGTTTTATTATTAAACAGCTGTATGTTCTGCGCTGGAAGAGAATAATTTCAACACCCCGTTCCCTTGTTCGTTTCGGTTATATTTAATAGGAATTGTTTTTTTAACTAACAGATTATACAACTCTGGTTCAGTCATTTTTTTATTCATGGTCTTTTCGAATTGGCTAAGCAATAGGGCCGCAGCTCCGGACACATGGGGAGTAGCCATCGATGTCCCTGACAACTTTGCATATTCCCCATTTAAATAAGTAGAAAGAATCCCTTCCCCTGGAGCGACCAAATCTACTTCATGATTGGAGTTGCTGAAGTTTGAAATTTCCCCTTGTAAATTCACTGAGCCTACTTGTACTACTTCAGGATAGGAGCCTGGATAATCATATTCATTTGTCCCGTGTTCCCCATCTCCTGAGTTTCCTGCTGCACAAACGACCAGTATGTTTTGGCGAACAGCTTCTTGAATCGATCTATGAAGCCGTAAATCATTCGTACTGCTTCCAAGTGACATGGAGATAATCCGAACTTCTTCCTGATTTGGCCCGCGCCAGTGAATCGCATATTCGATAGCTTGTGTAACCCACTCTAGAGTTCCCGCCCCTGTGCCTGTTAACGCTTTTAACACGAGCAGCTTTACTTTCGGTGCCACCCCAATTACGCCGTTATTATTTTCAATCGCCCCGATTGTTCCGCATACATGTGTGCCATGACCATTGTTATCTATGAAATAATCTACATCACCGTTATAATCGGTTGTGAAATTATAGCCCCCAATGATTTGCCATTCAAAGTCTGGATGATGGGCGTCACATCCTGTGTCAATGACAGCCACCACTACCCCTTCTCCCTTTTCTCCTTGCTCCCAAATCATAGGGGCTTCGACATATTGCACGCCCTCCGGAATTTCAGTGACCTGTCTCACTAAAGCTTGTACCCTATATGGAATTAAATGTACATTACTCATTTGCCATTCCCCTTCCCTTTTTAAAAGTGACATATATTCCTCTTTATATCCTCTTCACGAAAATGTCATGAAGCAAGGTAAATTACGGTATCTTTTAGTGAGGAAACGATTATAATGAAGGTACAGTATACAAATTTGACGACGTTTTCTTTATAAGAAACGTCTTTTTCTTTTTGGTTTCTTCTTCATGTCTTTTAAATTTTTGATTCCTATTGTGATTGTGGTAAATATGGTGGCAGTTACGGCAAACAATTGTAATACCTGTTCAAACCACCTGAACCAAAACACACTATCTCCCCCTTTCTATACAAAAAGGTCCTATTCAGTTATGTGCGTAATGCTAAACTGGATAGGACCTTTACTCTCGATGGAAAGTATATAGGATAAATTTGGAATATATGTCTTGTTTTTGATAATAGCATGCATAATTTGAGGAAACAAGCCTTCTTGTAAGAAATGAGAAAAAGGATACAAGCCCTTCTTTATATTTCCAAACTATTTTCCTAGATTTAGTGGATAAATACTCTTATTATACTAAAATCTATATATTTTTATATAGTCTCATTATTAGTTGAACAAAGACAGGAGTATTTGTTTCCCTTCCAAGAGTACTGATAAAAATTAAATGTTTTATAATCCAATTTAATTTTCATTATTATCTTCAATCCCTATGCGATTTACTGTAAGTTTTGCTCTACCGTAAGTTACGGTCCCAACAACTGAAGTAGGTACAAAAGTAATTATATCTCCTGCGTCTAAGAATACTTGTATTGTTGCTCCAATATGTGAAGTTATTGAAGTAAATGGTGCTAAAGTAAATTCTGAACCAGATATTACAACGTTATTTCTTCTAATGCCGTATATTGCTAATTCAGTAGTATTTAAAGTGGTGTCTAGACTTGCCGATATTTCATAGACACCGCTAACAAGGATGACAATGGTATCAGTAAAAGGATTAGCAGCTGTATTGAATTCAGGACCTTCACTATCAAATTCGATAGGAACGTTTGCTGTTGCAATACGAGCTGTAAAATCCCCATACAAAGACCCATACGCACGAATAAATTGTTCTTGAGATGATGGTGGTGTTGGAGATGGTGGACAAAAACTATGACAACAATTAGATAAACACTTACAACCACAAAAAAAACTCATAAATTTCCCTCCCTTCAAAATAGATTATGAAAAAATACTAGAATAGATTGGACTAGTATACAAAATCTTTGAAAAGAGGATAACAAATTAAATTATGCTAGTTTTAACAGAATAACCCGTATCCCACCTTAAATAAGTTTCAAAAAAACTCTATCATTATTAGTTCGTTCAATTAATAATAATAAACAAACATACAAGGCATCCAAGTTTTTAGAAAAACTTGATAGAAAAATAGAAATACTTGAAAAGAATAAAAAGTGCAGTTTTTTATCCTTTTTTCATTTCCCATTACTGCTCAGTTTGGGTCTAAAGTTAAATTCTTTTCTCCATAGAGGAAAAGGTAAAATTTTTTATAAAAGATTTTATAATAAAAAAAAACAACGCCATCTTTGATGACGTTGCAGATTGTCGACAAAAGGCATAGAGAGGAACCCTCTCTATACCTTTTGTCATTTTTGAATAGGATTGTGGTTAAAATACGTTGATTTCCGCTCCAGGCACTTGCTTTCCGGGGGCAGGCGGTGAGCTTCCTCGTCGCTAACGCTCCTGCGGGATCTCACCTGTCCTGCTAATCCCCCAGGAGTCAAGCGCCCTCCACTCCAATCAACTAGTTTGGCTCACACTCTAGCAGGTTGCCAAGTCCAAGTTGCCATTTTCTTTAAATTGATGGCAGCAAACGTAAGCATCGCCTGCATAGACAATTTTTTGAGACCTCGTAAGGTTGTCCATCGCATACCATGCTTTTCTTTCGCATCTGCAAAAACACGTTCAACCGTCTCCTTGCGTTTCGCGTATATCTGTTTGATTACATCGTTGTGACGTAGATGTTCTGCCTCTTCTAAGTAAGCTTCCCAAATATGACGCTGTATAAGTTTTTGATGGTTTTTACTTTCCGTACATTGCGATAGAAACGGACATTTTACACAAATCGATGAATTTGATTTATATTGCCGATATCCTTCCTTCGTAGTCGTCGTGTATTTTAAGACCTGCCCTTGTGGGCAGAGATAACAATCATAATACTCATCATACACATAATCATTCTTTCGGAAGAAACCATCTTTAGTTTTTGGACGAGTGTAAGGAAGGACAGGTAACAATTGATTTTCTAATAAAAAGTTCGCAATCGCTGGCGTTTTATAAGCTGCATCAGCAGCGACTGCAAGTGGCTTCTTTACTTTTTCTATTACCTTCTCTACTAGTGGTTGTAACAGATGACTATCGTGTACATTTCCCGGAGTTACTATCGTGCCTAATACAAATCCTTTTTCATCTGTGGTTGCATGGAACGAATACGCAAACTGTTTGGTTCGTTCATCTTTCACATAGTAGCCACTTTCAGGGTCTGTCGTACTTTCCTTAATTTCTTTCCATTCTTCTTTTTCCAACTTATCAGGAGGAAATGGCTTTTTCCT
>NZ_QBBX01000008.1:0-207 GCF_003073175.1 Peribacillus acanthi | reverse complement strand
CAAGACTACTGGATCAATACTTGGACGACCGAGCTCAGAATACAGCTTTTCAACCAATGGATAGATAAAGGTAAAATCAATCGCTGCCTCAATTTTTCGTACTAAATGGTCATCAGGCATAAGCTGATCAATCGCCAACATTTCTAATTGTTCTCGTTCATTTGATTGGTTTCTCGTCATCATTTTGTACGTCACCTCTTCTATTTT
>NZ_QBBX01000007.1:183047-225827 GCF_003073175.1 Peribacillus acanthi | reverse complement strand
ACTTGCTCATAAAATGTCTTATTTAAAAGACTTAAATTTAAACGTTGACGTATTGTTTTGTTTAGTTTTCAAAGAGCAATTTTATCGTTTCGCCCGTAAGCGACTTTATTAATATAACATTTACTCTAACTTATAGTCAACACTTTTTTTAAAAGTTTTAACTAACAACCTTCAATAAATGTTATCTTTTTTATCACTTGTATCAGCGACGTTTATTAATATATCACCTTTTCCAACTAAAGGTCAACCCTTAAATTGATTTTTCAGGATAATAATTTTATTATTCTTTATTTACTTTATAATATCTATGGAAAACTTCATGACCTTTCGTTTCCTCTTTTACAACCGTAACTAGTTTCTTTTCGATTAGATATTCTAAAAGAACACCTAAATCTATTGAATAATATTTTAACTCTTCCTCATTTATTAAATCATGTATTGTCCATTTCTCTTTTTTTGTTTCTAAAACGTCCCTAAAATGTTGGGTTCCGCTATCCGTTCTTGAGAAGATTAAAAATTCACTTGCAAGGAACAACAATTCCAATCTTTTTTCGAGTGTTTCATCACTAGTTATGAGTTCTTCATACAACTTAAAGATTTGAGGTTCTATATGTTTTACTTGATTCCAAACTGTTACTTCCGGGAAAAAACCTTGTTCAATGATTTCCAATCTAGCTAAGTGGTGCAAAGAATGTACTATATGATTATAGGCATCTAAAAAATGACCATTTTCAAAAAATGCCTTACCATCCACATATCTTCGAATAAGCTTAGCGAATTCCATCCCCATTTTTATTTTACGCCCATAAAAAGGGAATTCTCTTAGTTCTTGTTTTAATTCAGAAAGATATTCATTTCGATCAAACAATACTTTCCCATTATAAATCCATTCAATAATTTTTCTATTTGTGCCTAGCAGGAGCCATTCCTGCAATTGCTCTTCTTCTACTATATGAAGCGCGGCTTTTTTATCTTTGTATGTATAATGTTTAATAAACACTGGTTGATTTGCATCCTTTGTAATTACAAGTAACACGTAATCAAAGGTATCTGTTAAAGTGCTTGGCTTTGCACCCTTTTCAATTAAAAGAATTCCGAGTGTGGAAGGTGAGCTTGCTCGTTCTTGATAAATTGGACGTAGAATATCTTCCATTTTAATTCCTCCAAATCGTCGTTGTGCTATAACTTTCGACATTAAGTTTATTTTTCCTTCTAATACAGGCAACAATTTTCGACATTGTTCCTCCCATATTATATATTTATTTTGATGTTTAATGTTATTATATAGTTAGAATCAGGAGGTAGGACATGGCTAAATACTCAAATAAAATTAATAAAATACGTACTTTTGCTCTAAGTTTGATATTTATCGGATTCCTTGTTATGTATGGAGGTATCTTCTTTAGAAGTTCCCCTATTCTTATGACAATCTTCATGGTATTAGGTCTTTTATGTATTCTTGCTAGTACAGGGGTTTATTTCTGGATTGGAATGCTATCCACTAAAACCGTCCAAGTAGTTTGTCCGAATTGCGGAAAGTCAACAAAAATACTTGGTCGAGTTGATATGTGCATGCACTGTAACGAACCTCTTACACTTGACAAAGATCTTGAAGGTAAAGAATTCGACGAAAAATATAATAAGAAAGCAAAAAATTAAAAGCCTTGCCTCCGCAAGGTTTTTTTCTATGAAAATTTGATTTTCGCCAAGTCTAAGCTGCACCCTCTGCTCATTTGGCATTACAGTTTATCCCTAAAGTTTGCCACTACGTCAATTCGTATCCTTACTACCAATTTTTACTCTCTTAAAACACAAAAAACTGGTTTATATCAACCAGTTTTAATGAGCAGCTTTAGCTACGCAGGATGGACATTCTCCGTATACTTCCATCCGGTGTTGATGGACTTTGAATCCAGTAACATGTGAAGCTAGGTGTTCGACTTCATCTAGGCCAGGATAATGGAAGTCAACGATCGCCCCACATTTTTGGCAAATCACGTGATAATGGTCAGTCGTGACATAATCAAATCGACTAGATGAGTCTCCGTATGTCAATTCTTTTACTAGACCTACTTCCTTGAAGACCCTTAAGTTATTGTACACTGTGGCCACGCTCATATTTGGAAATTTACCTTCCAAAGCTTTATATATTTCATCAGCAGTTGGATGAGACATTGCATTAATTAGGTATTCCAAAATTGCATGACGTTGCGGTGTAATTCTCACTCCTGTTTCTTTAAGGGAATCTAAAGCCTCTTTAAGCTGATCATGAGCCACCGTCATGCACCTCTTTTCCAATTATTATTTAGAATGAATTATTACTTTATAATATTTATAAATAGTGTAAGCTGTACACTATTTATTTGTCAATTAAGTATCATTTATTCACGTATTAGGAATGAAGATTTTTTTCTGGCACACCACTTAGATGATTAATGTATCTTGCAGCAACAAACAGAAAATCTGATAGACGGTTTAAATAAGATAAAACTAAAGGATTTACTTCATCTACCATTTCACTTGCGCATCTTTCCGCTCTACGGACAATAGTACGTGCAGTATGGAGAGCAGCACCAGCTGGATGTCCGCCTGGTAAAATGAAATTAGTAAGAGGAGGAAGGTGTTTTTCCCATTGATCGATCGTCTCTTCCAACACGGTTACATCCTCCGGTTTGACCTTCCATTTAACTTCCTTACCAGAAGGAGTAGCTAATTCTGCTCCAACATGAAATAGTTCTGTTTGTATTTTATGAAAAATGTGATCGATAGATTCCTTTTCTTTCAAGTCGTTGTTTATGTAACTCAATGCTAAACCAATCATAGAATTTGCTTCATCACATGTACCATAAGCTTCTACTCTAATATCAGACTTCTTAACTCGTTGTCCGTATATAAGGGAAGTCGTACCCTTGTCCCCTGTTTTTGTATAAATTTTCATATTAATACCCCCTGATCACATCAATTAAGTTGATAAAATCCTTTTCCTTTTTTATATAGGTATGAAGATTATGAGAAAAAATTTCAATTGACTTTGGTAGGTAATTTTTTGTCACACTTGAAGTATGTGGTGTTATTGTTATATTTTTCATCTTCCAGAAAGGATGATTCATTGGTAATGGCTCCTTATGGAAAACATCAAGAATCGCATGTGCGATTTGTCCTTCTTCTAACGCATTCAGTAAAACAGAATCCTTAAATAAATCCCCTCTACCAATATTCATGAAAACAGCAGAAGACTTCATCAACTGAAAATGTTCGTTATTTAAAAGGTTTTTCGTATCTTTCGTACTAGGTAGGATTGAGACAATATAATCAGCAGTCGGCAGGACAGCATTTAATTCATTAAGTTTATGCATGCTATCAAAGTACTGAACGTCATTTCCAGATGTATTAACCCCAAATGTCCTCATTCCAAATGCTTTTGATAGGCGCGCGATTTCACTACCAATGGCACCTGCACCTAAAATGATTATCTCCTTTCCATTCAGTTCACCCATTTTTATTCTTCGATCCCAAGTTGAATTCTTTGCATTTTCATAAAACTGGATAAGATTCTTTTCATACTGAAGAAGCATCCCTATCGAATATTCAGCCATAGGAATTTTATGTATACCCTTAGCGTTTGTGAGCAAAATGCCTTTTTCTCCAATTAGCTCTAATGGCATTTTCTCCAAACCCGCTGAAACAACCATAATCCATTTTAAAGATTTAGATGCGTAGATGATTTCCTCGGTTACATCTTCCCCGTATGTGACTAGTATTTCCGCTGTCATTAATTCACTTTCTTCAATATGTATCCCTTTACGATAACTAAATCGAATGGACGGAAACTCATTAGATAACTGATCTTGCAGTTCAGTTGATGGTACAAATGAAAAATACGCCTCCATATTACGAACCCCTCTTTCGGTGCTTTGTCCTAAAACCATCATACCATCACCGTTCAATAATTTACATGAAAATGGATATCCTTTCATGATGATACCGGGTAAAGACACCCTTAAAATACTCCCCTTCAAATAACCTAAAGATTAGAAAACTCGGCTTGGCAACTCCCCAGTTCTACATAAACTTTATTTCTAAAATTGGACACTACTTCTTTACTGCCAATCCTTTCTTAAAATGCAAAAAAATACGGGTATCCATTTCTGGTTACCCGCTTCCATTTCGGAAAACATCTGAGGAGGTATTCTCTATATAATAGTATTCAAAACGTCAATTTCTGAATTGGACAAAAGCCTTTTAGTTCTAAAATAGGCTTATTCTTCAAGGCAATTTAGTTCTAAATTATGACAATTCTTCTTTAATATAAGTAAGTGCTTCTTCTACATGACCTTTGACTTTTACTTTTCTCCATACTTTCACTAGATTACCTTCTTTATCAATAATAAAAGTAGAGCGCTCAATCCCCATATATTCCTTACCAAAGTTCTTTTTTAAGGTCCACACCCCATATGCCTCTGCCACTTGATGGTCTTCATCTGTTAAAAGTAAGAATGGCAAACCATATTTCTCAATAAATTTCCCGTGACGTTCAAGCGGATCAGGACTAACCCCCAGGATAACAGCATCAAGCTCAGCAAAGGATTCATGAAATTCCTTGAAATCACACGCTTGAGTCGTACATCCCGGTGTCATATCTTTTGGGTAAAAGTAAAGAACTACATGCTTTCCTTTAAAGTCAGTCAAACTAACATTTTTCCCATTGCTTGCTGGTAAAGTAAAATCAGGTGCTTTCGAGCCTGTTACTGCATTCATTGAAAATCCTCCATTCTAAAAAGTCATATGGTAAGCGTACCCAAAACTCTTTTGTAATACAACTTTTTAGAAATTCACTTTATTTCTGAATTTGATCGTAATCAATGACTGTTCTTACTACAAATGCCGCTGGCAATGTGTAACCTATGAAAGCCTGAATGGCGGAGATTGGCCTACCTATTCCTATTGGAACTAAATCTCCATATCCAACAGAAAACATGGTCATTCCACTGAAATATAAAGTTGATTCTAGCTTATAAGAAAAGGAACCTTGGAGTCTCTGTCCATTTTCTAACACTACTGTGATGTCCTTTAATTCAAACAGAAGGTATAACGCACCAAAGCCAACACAAATGGTACCGTACAAAAAGGCAAGCCAAAGTAAATCGTTTAATGAGATTTTTTGATTCGTCATGTCAGAGGGAGCAAAAAGAGCTCTAATACTCATAAACATGCAGAAAATAATCGCTGCAACTAATAGATAAAATCCCATTCCACACCTTCTCCTTTATGACTACTTCTACCAATGTACTCCTTGTCCTTGGGGCTTATGAATAGTTTTTAAACTCTTCATTGGTGAGGTCTGAAAAACAGAAAAGGTATTCAAAAGGTTTGTGAACACAAAACCCTTTGAATACCTATTTGTTTTTATTTTTTATGCACCCTTGTGCGGTCACCCGAGAGCTTTTTCCACTTTGATTTTTCCTCTAATTGGCTACGTTTATTATTCTTTCGTTCTAAGAAAGCTAGTTCCTTTTGAAATTTGACATAATTATCATAGCGCTTTTGATCCAACGCTCCTTCTTCAATAGCAAGTTTCACTTGGCAAGAAGGCTCATTTTTATGTTGACAATCATTAAATAAACACTGCTGTGCCAATTCTTCAATATCTGAGAAACTATGGCCCATACCCCCATCAACTTCCCAAAGTTGTAACTCTCTCATTCCAGGAGTATCAATCAAAATCCCCCCACCTGGCATTAACATTAATTCACGATGAGTGGTAGTATGTTTTCCTTTATCATCACCTTCACGCACTTCTTTCACCTGCTGTTTCACTTGGCCGAGCAGCGTATTGCACAGAGTGGATTTTCCCGCACCAGACGAACCGAGTAGAGCAACGGTTTGACCTTCAGATAGATATTTATCAAGTTGATTCATACCTATTCCTTTTGTGGCACTAATTGCATAGATTGGTACTCCAAATGCCACAGATTCAACCTCTGCCATTTTACCTGGGATATCATCACATAGATCACATTTACTCAATATGACGACTGGATTTGCCCCACTATCCCAAGCTGTTACTAAATATCTTTCTATTCGTCTAACATTAAAATCATTATTTAAACCAGTTACTAGAAATACCGTATTTATATTAGTAGCAACTAGTTGTTCTTCTGTTACTACACCTGCCGAGTTTCGGGAAAATTTACTGAATCGAGGCAATACTTTATGAATAGTCGCTTTTTTCTCAGCTAACCTCGCAGAAATGACCACCCAATCTCCCACCGCAGGATATTGGCTTTTCCCAAATGATTCATGTCTAAACTTTCCAGATACTTCACCTAACAATTCGCCTTCTTCTGTTAGAACACGGTACATATGCTTATGTTCTAAGGCGATTCTTCCCACTGAATAACCACTTTCTTTATATGGAGCAAATTCTTCTTCTAAGTGATTATTCCAACCTAATTGTACTAGATTCAATCAATCTTCCTCCTATTGAATACAATCAAAAACGAAATTTAAAGGATTCATATTTTTGAATAAGAACCCTACTAATATTTTAACAGAAAATTTAGAAAAGTATACAAAACCATGACTTTATAAATAAAGGAGGATATTAAAAATTGCCTAATTATAAAAAACACCTCTCAATTCAAAAAATTGAAAGGTGTATCTTATTGGTATAACTTATGCTGTAGCTTTCGTTTTAAATAATTTAATTCCCATTGCGATAAATACGATTCCAGTAAGCTTATTTAATATATATTGAATATGATTACTATCTCTTAATCCTTTTGTCGCTAAAGAAGAAAAAATGGCGATCATTACACACCACAATCCTCCTGTCATGGTAAAAGTAAGGCCTAAAATAAGAAATGGAATCGGACTTGAACTACCTGTATTGATAAATTGTGGGATGAAAGCTAGGAAAAATAAAGCTACTTTTGGATTCGTAACATTTGTAATTAATCCTTGCAAGAATATTTTTTTTTTAGACAGTTTATCCAAGTTATCTTGATGACGTACTGTGTTTTTCTTTTCTAATAGCATTCTAATCCCTAAATAAATTAGATATCCAGCACCAACTATTTTAATTACAGTAAAGAGCCAGACCGACTTCATTAGAATCACCGACAAACCAAATGCAGCTAGTATTGTGTGAACTAATGCCCCTGAACTGATGCCAAGCGCTGAGTAAATACCAGCTCTTCTTCCTTGAGAAACGCTTCTACTTACAATGTACATTGTGTCCGCACCAGGTGTGATATTCAGTAAGATACTAGAAATTAAAAACCATTCAAAATTAGTTATTCCAAGCATTCCAAGCTTCTCCCCTTCCATTATCTACCTATTTTATTACGACTAAATGAATCTGTACATAAAAAAATTTACGCATAAACAGACTTTAAACGCATTTACTCAAAGGTTTCTTATAACTCCTATGAAAGCTATTCAACCATGATAAACATTCATACATTAGAAAATATGGGAGTAAAAGAATGTCTATACTTTAATCTTTAAATAGGTAACTACGTCGACTTTTAATCCCACCACCAAATTACACCAAACACAAAAAACCTCTTGAACTAATCAAGAGGTTAAAACTTTTAGTTTCCTGCCCCACGGTATTTCTTAACCCCCTGGTTCCAAAGCCAAACTGCTAAAGAAAAAAATACAATGCCTACAACCGGAGTAGCAAAAGAATACGAATACCATTCTGTTTTACCTAGAAAGTATGCTGAGGGATACACACCAACAAATGCGAATGGAAGTACCCAAGTTAGAACAAAACGGATAGCTTTATTATAAATGTCGACTGGGTATCTCCCATAGTTACCTATGTTATACATCATCGGCATTATGGAAGTACGGGAATCCGAGAAAAAACCTATGGTGGCTAATCCTATGAAAATAGATGCGTACACCAAGGCTCCCCCAATTGAAAATAGGATAAATAATATTGGATCATACCATGCTATATCTAGATTCAAACGACTCCCTGAGTAATAAATAATAATAAATCCTGTAATCAAACCAAGCAGCGATTCTAACTCCATACGTTCTAAAATTATTTGAAACAGGCTATGAATCGGTCGAGTTAATATACGGTCCATTTCACCATTCACGATGTATTGTTCGTTAAAGTTCCAAATATTAAAGAAAGCAGAAAACAAGGTAAATGGTATCATGAAGAATCCATAAATAAAGATGATTTCTTCTCGATTCCACCCATTCAGTAAGTCCGTATGACCGAATACCAATAGGATGAAAATCAAATTTACCGCTTGAAATAACAAATCTGATAGGAATTTCACTAGTAGGTCTGTCCGGTATTGCAAACGTGTTTTTAAATATTGACTAACATATTGAAAAAACATGGATACATAAAACATAGTTAACCTCCCTGGATGACAAGCTGTTTTTTTGCATAAATCCAGAGCACTTGTATCGGAATCCAGAGCACGACTGTCCATATCCCTTGTTGAAGTAAAGCTTGAGTCATTTCGTTCCCAGAAAACCCCTCCGTAAAAATCATGCTTGGAATATAGGAAATCCCTTGGAATGGAAGGTATTTCATGATGTCTTGAGCCCATAAGGGAAACAGACTAAGTGGCAATAATAGACCTGAAAACAAATCTATTAATACACGCTTTGCACGTATGATGCCATCGTTATTAAAAAAGAAGAATGTTGTTATTCCCATTAGTAAGTTGATTTCTGTATTAATCAAAAAGCTTAATGTAATAGATATCGCGAATAATCCCCAAGTAGAAGGATTGGCTGAAATCTGCACAGGAAATAACAATGACACGATCACCATACCAGGAACCGAGAAGAATAATAATCGGAAAATCCCTTCGCCTAAACCTTGCATCGTTTTCATACCTAAATAGCTATAAGGTCTAATTAATTCAATAGCGACCTTTCCTTGCTTAATTTCAGCCGCCATTTCTCGGTCTATATTGTTAAAGTAAAAGGCACGTGCCATCCAACCGAGCGCTACATAGGTAGTCATTTGTACAGCCGTCAATCCTTGAATCGTTTCTTTCCCCCCATAAATGGCATTCCAAAGAAAATAATATGCCCCAATATTTATGCTATAAATGAGGATGCCAGTGTAATAATTTGTCCGATATGCCAGCATCATCAAAAAACGAATCCGGACCATTTCCATATATTTATCCATCTTCTAACTCATCCCTTTTTCATAGATGTTACGAATAATTTCTTCAGTAGCTGTTTCCTGAATCTTGATATCCTTTATTTTATGAGCAGCAACAAGTGCAGAAATGAATGTTGAAATTTGGTCTTCCTGATCAGCCATATAAGCAATAAAACCTTGATTCTTTTCATCTACTTCCCAACGGACCTTAAAGGGAAGAGAAATGTTTTGAAGCTGTTGAATAGTGGTAGTTTTAATAAATTGCACGTGTATTTCCTTTTCATCAGCCCAATGGCTTTTAAGACTTTGTAGGCTGCCATCATAGATAATTTTCCCTTCATCCAGCATGATTACACGCTCACATAAAGCCTCAATGTCCCCTAAATCATGAGTAGTCAAAAGGATGGTTGTCTGATATTTCTCATTGATTTCCTTTAAGAATTGTCGAATTTTCATTTTCACCAATACATCGAGACCTATTGTCGGCTCATCCAAAAATAACAATGGAGGATTATGAATTAAAGCAGCAGCTAACTCACAGCGCATTCTTTGACCTAGCGAAAGCTTCCGAACAGGCTTGTCCAAAAGTGGTGCAAGGTCTAGTGTGTCAATAATATAGTTCATATGCTCCTCATATTGTTCATCCGGTACTTTATAAACTTTTTTTAGTAGCCTAAAAGATTCTTGTACCGCAATATCCCACCATAACTGAGAACGTTGACCAAACACTACTCCAATGGTATTGGTGAATTTTTCTCGTTCCTTATGGGGGTTCATTCCATTCACCACGACATGACCTTCAGTTGGAGTTAGAATTCCTGTAAGCATTTTTATAGTAGTTGATTTACCAGCTCCATTTTCTCCGATATAAGCAACCATCTCACCTTTTTTTACTGTAAAGCTAATATCATTAACAGCGGGAACGATTTTATAGTTACGAGTAAACAAGTCACGAAATGCACCTTTTAGTCCAGATCGGCTTGAAAACGCCTTAAATTCTTTCTTCAGATGTTGAACTTCTATTGCAGTTGTTTCCAAGTAATAACCCCTCTTTCTCTAAACTGTCCAAACAAATAGTGTATCCTTTCCATTCCATCAAAACAACAGAAAAGGCATCTACCTTTAACTCTGATATTCCCGGAAATGTACAAGCCGATAGCATTTTAGTTAGTTTGCATGATTTGTGAACAATCTATTTCTTTCTAGACTACCCTTTTATATTTTTTAGTTTTAGTGGTTTAATGCTAGAATAGATGCAGTTAAAGCAACACATTTTAGGAGGCAATTACATATGAACTTTTCTAAATCAGAAGCTTTGCACACAGAAGCTCTTGAACATATTGTCGGTGGCGTGAACAGCCCTTCGCGTTCTTATAAAGCAGTAGGTGGTGGCGCTCCTGTTACGATGGAACGTGCGAAAGGAGCATATTTCTGGGATGTTGATGGCAATAAATACATAGACTATCTAGCCGCATACGGTCCAATCATCACAGGACATGCTCATCCACACATTACGGAAGCGATCACAACGGCTGCCGAAAACGGAGTTCTTTATGGAACTCCTACTCCACACGAAGTGAAATTTGCCAAAATGTTAAAAGAGGCCATTCACTCATTAGATAAAGTTCGATTCGTCAATTCAGGAACAGAAGCAGTTATGACAACCATTCGTGTTGCACGTGCCTATACAGGACGTGACAAAATCATCAAGTTCGCAGGATGCTACCATGGTCATTCTGATTTAGTGTTAGTAGCTGCGGGATCTGGTCCTTCTACACTTGGTATTCCTGATTCTGCAGGTGTTCCAAAGAGCATTGCAAATGAAGTGATTACCGTTCCATTTAATGACATTGAGCCTTTTAAAGAAGCATTAGAAAAATGGGGCCATGAGGTCGCAGCTGTTCTAGTGGAACCTATTGTCGGGAACTTCGGAATCGTTGAACCAAAGCCTGGTTTCCTTGAAGCAATCAATGAATTAACGCATCAAGCGGGAGCATTAGTCATTTACGATGAGGTTATCACAGCGTTCCGTTTTATGTATGGCGGTGCTCAAGATTTACTCGGCGTCACTCCTGATTTGACCGCCCTAGGAAAAATCATCGGTGGCGGACTACCGATTGGGGCATACGGCGGAAAAAAAGAAATCATGGAAAAAGTGGCACCGCTTGGTCCTGCCTATCAGGCTGGAACAATGGCAGGAAACCCTGCATCGATTTTATCCGGCATTGCGTGCCTGGAGGTATTGAAACAAGAAGGAGTTTATGAGGAACTCAATCGTTTAGGTGCTATTCTAGAAAAAGGGATTCTTGAATCGGCTAAGAAATACAATATGCCAATATCGATCAATCGCTTAAAAGGTGCATTAACCCTTTATTTCACGACAGAGAAAGTCGAAAACTATGAACAAGCTGAAAATACAGATGGTGAAATGTTCGCTAAGTTCTTTAAATTGATGCTTCATCAAGGGATAAATTTAGCTCCTTCCAAATACGAAGCATGGTTTTTAACGGTTTCTCATACCGAAGAGGATATCAAGGAAACTCTAACAGCTGTAGATTTTGCTTTTTCACAACTTCAAAAATAGTATTTTTATACATTTTCCATTCACTCCCGAGATCAATTTTCGGGGGTTTTTCTTTATATAATCGCATAAAAACGCTTTCAATAAAGCTTTTTAACTCATTCACATCTGGTTCTTTTTATCCATATTACCGTATAAATAATTGATTTCTGAATTTTTTGATGATAATATAAATTCATTAGTCAAATAATTATAATTATTTCAATTTGTCCACCCCTTTTTTATTTTTAGGGATTCTTATATCCTTACCCTTTATTTCTTCACAGCGTTACTATGTTGCACGATACATGAGTTGCCTATCTCACTCCCAATGACGACTCTTAAATTATTTTAAAATCCACATTAGAATTAGAAAACTTGGCTAGCGCCAAGCCTAAGAGCAGGCGATTTCCTAGCTGCACTCATACTTTATTCCTGAAATTGGCCACTTCGTCGAGTTATATCATCGCTGCCAATTTATTCTTGCTTAAAGTACAAGTAATATTTTCATTTCTTCATAATGATATTTTCCTAGGAGGTGAAGGCAGTTATAGGTTTATTCCTATCATGCCGAAACAATGAGTCCACAATGGAGTCCAAGTCTATTTAAAGAGTTCCACAGACAAGAACATGATGCTTGCGGCATTGTCGCTTGCATTGAAAAGAAGAAAATACCTACTCGTGAAAACATTTATTCCTGCATTGATGCCCTTGTGAAGATGAACCATCGCGCAGGTTTCATTAATGGTGAGGGAGATGGAGTTGGAATTCATATTGATATACCAAGAAATCTGTGGAAAAAGAAACTACATGAAAAAGGGATCAATCCTGAACAAGCAGAGCATTCACAATTTGTCGTTGGCCATTTTTTCTTAAGTAAAAAAGAGGAGCCTGAGAAGTTACAAACTTACATTAAAGACATTCTTCAGCAAAATGGATTCTCACTAATTTACGAAAACGACTCTGTTCATCAATCAACGGCACTTGGTCCAATAGCATTTCAAGAGAATCCTCTATTCTGGCAAATCGCCTTTTTAGGTAATGAACCAAGTCAAGGTTCCTTGTCAAAAAGAGTTTTTGAGTCGCTCCATAAAATTGAAGAAAATGACTATATCCATGTTGCTTCTTTAAGCCAACACCATGCTGTTTACAAAGTTATGGGTGCAGGTGATATTTTACCTAAATACTATCAGGACCTTGCTGATCCACTTGTGGCTTCTACCATGACACTTGGTCATAATCGTTATTCAACGAATACCCTTTCTTCTTTTTTCCGTGTTCAACCATTTAGTGTTCTTGGACATAATGGAGAAATTAACACTATTTCAAAACTACGGGATGAAGCAAAGTTAATTGGGGTACCTCTTGTAAAAGACGGAAGTGACTCTCAGGATTTAAGCAGAACTATTGAAACATTAATATGCCGACATGGATTTTCACTTTTCGAGGCAATGGATGTGGTTTTTCCACCTATTATTAATGAAATAAAGCTTTATCCAAATCACTTAAAAGATGTTTATACTTTGATTCGTGAAGCTTGGGGCCATTTCTCTCAAGGTCCTGCTGGTATCGTTTCACGGTTTGGGGAAGAGGCAGTATTTTCTGTCGATGCCTTGGGCCTGCGTCCATTATGGAAATTAGACATTGAAACGTCCTATATATTCTCCTCCGAACCGGGCATCATCCCTTCCTCTGAATATACTGGAGATCCAAAACCACTTGGTCCTGGAGAAAAAATAGGATTGAAATGGAACGGAGATGAAATTGAACTATACGATTATCATCAATACCAAGAAATAGTTTATAGCCGTTTTAATGATCGATTTGATCTTGAGCAAATCCATAACAGATTAAATCCACTTACGTTAGAAAAAATGATTACCGTCACCCATCCTGCTAAGATACACACCGGTCAATATAAAGCATTCGGTTGGGAAAGAGACCATGTTCAACTAGTGGAGCAAATGGCTGAAAAAGGGATTGAGCCTATTCGCTCCCTTGGACATGATGCTCCGCTTGCGGCACTGAATCCAGAACGAAAGAACATTGCCGATTTCATAAAAGAAAGTGTAGCAGTCGTTACGAATCCAGCAATCGATCGCGATCGAGAAACCGAACATTTTTCAACAAGGGTCATCATCGGAAAAAGACCATCGCTTATACAAAGAGAAAAACATTCGGTAGTGACCGAACTTTTATCACCGATATTAGTAGAAGGTCAGGTTGGGTATGAGTGTTCGAAATCTCTGAATCAAGTAAGCTATGACCAACTTATTCATCATTATCAAGAAAAACAGTTAGTTCATTTTATTGATACAACATTTAGAGATGAGGAAACTATCAAGGATGCACTTGCAAGATTATCAATTGAAGCAGTAAATGCTATCCAAAAAGGCAAAACCCTACTTGTTCTTGATGATGCAAAGGCTCATCAAGATAACCACCTTTGGTTAGATCCACATGTAGTTGTATCTTCAATCGATCAAGCTTTAGTAGAAGCCGGAGTACGTCGTGAAGGCTCCCTCCTACTTCGTTCAGCAGCCATTCGTTCATTGCACGATTTCATTACGGCCTATGGCCTTGGTGCAGATATAATCAGTCCATATTATATGTTTTTATCTGTATCGGACAAATCTATCAGTCCCGTTCTAAATCTTTATAACGCCTTAACTAAAGGATTAGAAAAAGTCATATCGACAATCGGGATACATGAATTAAGAGGTTATGGGCGATTATTTTCCAGCATCGGATTGAACGAAGAAGTTGCATCCTATTTAAAAATTGTGAATTTCTTCGGTTCAGAAAAATTAGCAAATGGGTTTGACGCAATGAAGGAAGATGCCAAACAACGTGCTATAGATTTTTATAATGAACAGGAACGCGTCGGAAAGACATTTCATCTGTTTCCACGCATTTGGAAAGCCATTGGTGAAGTCGCTACAACTGGAGACTACACTGCCTATAAAGATAAAATTTCAGAGCAGGAACAAGCTAATCCAACAACAATTCGTCATTTAACTTCATTGAAAACAGCAAACCATCCTCTTTCACCTAATGATGTTTCTATTGGTGTTGGCGAGCACGACCTTCCATTCGTTATCGCTTCCATGTCTTTTGGATCACAGAACGAAATAGCATTTCGGGCATATGCAGAGGCAGCTGATCAGTTGAATATGATAAGCCTAAATGGAGAAGGTGGAGAAATCAAAGATATGCTCGGAAAGTACCCCCGCACTCGAGGACAACAGGTGGCTTCCGGACGTTTCGGGGTGAACGCTGAGCTATTGAATTCTTCTAATCTATTAGAAATCAAAATTGGCCAAGGAGCAAAACCAGGAGAAGGTGGACATTTACCAGGATCTAAAGTAACTGCCAAAATAGCAGAGGCTCGTAACGCTACGAAAGGCTCTGACTTAATTTCTCCTTCAAATAATCATGATATCTATTCAATAGAAGATTTAGCTCAAATGATTCATGAGCTAAAGACAGCAAATGACAAAGCTAAAGTAGCGGTAAAAGTTCCAATCGTTCCGAATATTGGAACGATTGCAGTTGGAATCGCTAAAGCAGGCGCTGACATGATCACACTATCCGGTTTTGACGGAGGCACTGGTGCTGCTAGAATACATGCTCTGCAACATGTAGGACTTCCTGCAGAAATAGGTGTGAAAGCAGCCCACAATGCATTACTTGAAGCTGGTCTTCGTGATGGAGTAGAATTATGGGCTGACGGTGGGATCAAGAGTGCCCTCGATGTCATGAAGATTATGCTATTAGGAGCCAATCGAGTTGGATTCGGTACATTATCCATGATTGCTGTCGGCTGTACAACTTGTCGCGGCTGTCATTTAGATACTTGTCATGTCGGAATTGCTACCCAAATCGAAACAGAAGCACAAGCAAAAGAACATGGACTGCGCCGTTTTGTTCCTAGGAAATTCGATTCTGCCGTGCTAGGACTTAAAAATCTATTTACATCTTTCGGGAATGAACTAAAAGCCTTAACTGCATCATTAGGGGCAAAGAATTTGCAAGATTTAGTTGGCCGATCTGATTTACTTCAGCAAGTAAAAGGCAAAGATCAGCTAGATTTAACCTACTTGCTCAAAACCTTAGAAATTGGACAATTCACTCATAAAGAAGCCGCAGCAACCCTGGATAACACTTCCTTGCAAGTTGCAGTTGGTGCCGAGTATTTAGATTCCAGAGTGGATGAACTACAATCGTCAAGGGAATATAGCTCCATCACTTCAGAACAGCGAGTGCTTGGAAGTCGAGTGTCGTGCCATAGGGTAAGAGGACGTCTTGATGGTTCTTATACCTCTCTTGCCCCTGTTAAGCTAACTTATAAGAATGGCTCAATCCCTGGTAATGGGTTGGGGGCATATAATAGTAGCGGTATTGATATTGAAGTAAATGGCGGAGCTCAGGATGGAATCGGAAAAACTTCCTTTGGTGGGCAAATCCTGATTTTAAAATCAAAAGGGAAAGATGGGCATTTTTATAACGGCTCTGTAGGGAAAGGTTTCGGATATGGTGCACAAAAGGGATTACTCGTTGCACAAGGAGATGCAGATGCACGTGCCGGTATACGATTATCTGGTGCGGATATGATTATTGGCGGAAAACTGAAACGCCCTATTCCTAAAACAGAACCTGGAAATCTAGGTATCCAATCTAATATTAAAGGGTTTGCTTTTGAATATATGACAAATGGAAGAGGGTTGGTACTTGGAGATATCGGACCTTGGGCATGCGCAGGAATGACTGGCGGCGTTATCTATGTGCGTCAACAACCCGAACTCGGATACACGAAAGAAGCCATCATTAAACGCATAGCAAAGGGTGCAAAGGTTTCTGTCCAGCCACTATCTGAACAAGGAATACACGATGTTCAAGAGCTTCTAGGAAAGTATACAGAACTATTAAAGGTGCAGCAAAAAGAGGAAGCAATGGAACTCGAAGCTCTCTTAAGTAATGTAAAAGAACATTTTGTTCAAATTGTTCCAGTTAAAGAACAAGCTGATCCAGCTGTTTCTACAGAATAATCTAAAGCGAAAACCATTTTTAAAAAGAAGAATCATTCAATTCTCGAGAAAGGGTAACTCAATTTGAACATTGAGTTACCCTTTTTTCGTGCTATTGTAAAAAGATAAAAACAGCAAAATAGTATGCAATCATAACAAATAGTCCAAATGGGACACCAATGAATGCCCATTCTTTACTTGTGATTCGTAATTTACCAGCTGCTATTATATTCGGGATATTTCCAGGTATCAACATCCCGCCACTAATCAGCAATCCTAAAAGAATAGAACGAATCGTAAAATTATCCATAATCGGGCTTATCTCTGCCGAAGCAAGTGTGGCATTGTCCAGTATTGCTGAAATGATATTAATCCAGTATAAAAATGAAGGTGATAATCCAAGAAAATATAGGTTAATTACCGGTTCAAATGCCCCCCCTAGAAATGTTAATCCCATTACGAAGAAATATATCTTTAAAGCTCTGACTAGTATGTCTTCATAACTTTCACTGCTTGTCTCTTTAAGGATGACCTCTTTTCCACGGTTGGGGTGTTTTACAAGTATTGCTGCAAAAAAACCAAAAATAATTAGAGCTATCATTACTTCTTTGCCAATTAACCTCAATAGATAGAAAAAGTCTTTATCCAGTTTACTTATCGCAATTGTCGAAAGTGGTTCCCCTATTGGAGTTAACGCCGCTCCAAGTCCAATTGAAAAGCAGGTTAAAACTACAAAACGGATCTCAGATATTCGATCCAATTTTAGAGCTGAAACCACGACTACTAAAACAAGCGCTGCAATAATTGCCGTTATCAAACTAGAAATTAACCCTATAAACATGACAGTAAAGGCAATAAATAATTTAAAAGGTATAACTCTACTAAAACCCGTAATCGTTCTCTCCAATGGGTCCTGCAACCATTTAAACAATAGTCCTGCCACAAATACAGCGACCGTAATTTTAATAGGATCAATTGCAGCTCTAACAAATAATGAACTGCTAAACACCCCACTTATCACAGCTGCAAATAATCCCATTACAAACAAGAACAATTCAAGATTTCTCTCTACCACTCTTACTGTCAATGGCAATATTAAGACAAGAATAAAGATTACCAATAAACCTATTATCATTTTTACCTGCCCCAAATTATTTTTATTCAGCAATGACTTGATAGATTTATATATATGCTGATGAATAGACAATCTTGCATGGAATATTTGCAAAAAATGGATGAACGATTAATAGCCGAGTTTCATAGTCTAATTGTGGCATTTCAGAATTAGATTTAGAGATTACCTTGCACTAACTTCATAAACCATGTATATTACAATATTGTTTAACAAAAAACGGAATGGTGTAAATTAAACTAAATGCAAAAACTTTTTATTCAGAAAGGACTTATTTTCTCATGAAGCTTGGTGCCCGCATATTAAAAACGGGAATCGCCATTATATTGGCTTTATTTTTATCGCAACTGTTGAACTTACCTGCCCCAGTTTTTGCAGGGATTGCAGCAATATTTGCTATTCAACCTACCATTTATCGCTCTTACCTTTCCATTCTGGAGCAATTACAAGCAAACTTGATTGGAGCAGCGGTCGCAATTATATTTGTGCTAGTGTTTGGCAATCAGATTTTCATCGTCGGTCTTGCGGCTGTAATTGTTATTATTATTAATCTAAAGCTGAATTCAGGAAACACTATAATCCTATCATTAGTAACCGTCATAGCGATTATGGAGAACCAGGATGGTGAATTTCTGCAATTCGCCTTAATTAGATTTTTCACCATTATGTTAGGGATACTGTCTGCATTTATCGTTAATTTGGTATTTCTACCTCCAAAATACGAAACCAAGCTATATCATAAAATCTCTACAGTCGCTGAAGATGTTTTTAAATGGATTCGCATCAGCACGCGCCATGCATCTGACCATTCTTTATTGAAAAATGATGTGATTCGACTTAAAGAACAAGTCATTAAACTAGAACAACTATATTTAATGTTTAAAGAAGAACGAGAGTACTTTAAGAAGGACAGCTATGCAAAATCCAGAAAACTGGTTGTATATCGCCAAATGATTTCCACTTTAAAGCGATCATTGGATGTTTTAAGACGATTGAATCGATTCGAAAACGAATTTCATCTTATGCCTTCGGAGTTTCAAATGCAAATACAAGAACAGTTGGATTGTCTCGTATTTCAACATGAACAATTATTACTAAAGTTTATCGGAAAAATAAAAACAACTGTCGACTATCACGAGAGCACTACTGTAAGTAAAAAAGAATTGTTAGATATGTTCTTAAAACAACAAGATTGTTTAAACGAAGAACATGAAGCCTGCTTGTATCATATGATGCCTTTAGTTGCCGCAATTATAGAGTATGAGGAGGATATAGAGCATTTATATAAACTTGTAAATAGCTTCCAAAACTATCATAAAGACGAAAATGAGGTATCCATTCCTACATCTAGGGTGGATGAATAATAAAGAAAGGTTCAATTCAGTAATGAATTGAACCTTTCTTTACATAAAAAAACAGCTGAATCAGCTGTTTTTTTTTTAACTCTTCATACGTGGGTCTAATGCATCGCGTAATCCGTCTCCCATTAAGTTGAAACCAAGTACTGTTAGCATAATGGCTAGACCAGGAAATACCATTGTCCAAGGAGCTTGAATCAAGAATTGTTTCGCATCGGAAAGCATTTTACCCCATTCTGGGAATGGTACCTCTGCGCCGAGACCCAAGAAACCAAGTGCAGCACATTCAATGATTGCAGTAGCAATCGCTAATGTCCCTTGAACTATAATCGGTGCCATACTATTTGGTAAAACATGGTGGAAAAGTATCCTAGCATTACTCATCCCAATTGCTTTTGCAGCAACGATATATTCTTCCTCTTTAATACTCAAAACACGCGAACGTATTAAGCGCCCGAAGGTTGGTATATTGATGATGGCGATTGCGATCAAAGCATTTTTTAAGGAAGGTCCTAATACAGCAACAATGGCGATTGCAAGCAAAATACTTGGAAATGCAAGCATGATGTCAAATACACGAGAAATTAGTGCATCTGCCCATTTTCCATAATAACCGGCAATTATCCCTAATAAACATCCGACTACAATAGAACCAACTACGGAGAATGTCCCTACCCATAATGAAATTCTAGCTCCATAAATGATACGTGACAATACATCACGACCAAAATCGTCCGTTCCAAACCAATGCTGACTAGATGGCGGTTGTAATATTTTGTCTGGTTGATTCATTTTTTGATCATTCATTCCTTCTGGAGCAATCACTGGTGCAAAGACCGCTAATAGAACGAAAAATAACACGATAAGTGTACCTACTAGGGCCAACTTATTTTTCCGAAAGCTTCTCCAAGCCTCTACCCATGGAGAAACCACTTTTTCTTCTTTTTCTATAATCGGAGCTTGAAATTTAGGATTTGTTGATAATTCCATAGTTTGAAAGACCTCCTTTCCTAACGGTATTTAATTCTTGGATCAATGGCTGCATACAGTAAATCCACTACTAGATTGATCAAAACAAATATGAGAGCAATAATGAGAACTCCTGATTGGATTACAGGATAATCGCGATAATTGATAGCTTCATAAATGTAGCGACCGATTCCTGGCCAACTGAATATTGTTTCAGTCAAAATCGCTCCACCAAGCAGTAGACCCATTTGCAAACCGATTACCGTTAATACAGGAATGACTGCATTTTTTAATGAGTGTTTATATACTACCCAGAACATTCTTAATCCTTTTGCGCGAGCTGTACGAATAAAATCAGAGCGCATAACTTCTAACATCGTAGAACGTGTAATACGAGCGATGATCGCCATCGGAATAGTCGCTAAAGCTACACTTGGTAAGACCAGATGTTTTACGACTTCCCAAAATTGATCCATTCTACCTTGTAATAACGTATCGATAATGTAAAGATTTGTGATCGCCTCTACTGGATTCCTAACTTCATCACGTCCAGATGTCGGCAGCCAATCAAGGTTAATGGCAAAAATCCACTGCTCCATTAGTCCAAGCCAAAAGATTGGCATAGATACCCCAACTAACGCAAAAATCATTGCAACGTAATCAAACCAGGAATTTTGGAACCAAGCACTGATGATTCCTGCATTTACCCCAATGAAAATGGCGATTAACATGGCACATAATGATAACTCAAGTGTAGCTGCTAAATATGGCCAGATTTCTCCACTGATAGGAGATGATGTACGAAGAGAATTTCCTAAGTCTCCACTTAGCAATCCACCGACATATTTTATGTATTGTGTATACCATGGCTGATCAAGTCCAAGCGCTTTCGTCATGTCAGCAATCGCTTCTTTTGTCGCAAGCTGCCCTAGAATGATTTGGGCAGGGTCACCGGGGATTGCACGAATCATAAAAAATACGATCAATGAAAGACCAACCAAAACAGGTACTAAATGTAATAATCTTCTGATTGTATATGCGAGCATGTTTTCCACCTACCTTAAATGCTTGTACACTTTCATTTGAATGGAAAGGGAAGTCAAGATTGACCTCCCTTTCCAAATCTTTATTATTCTAGATTTAATTCAACTGTTGCGAAAATATCAGAGCCAGTTGGATGCGGAAGGAAGTTTTTAACTTTTGAACTTCCAGCCAATGCTGGTTCAGAGTGAACAAGTGGAATCCAAGGAGCATCGTCCTTGATGATAAGTTGAGCTTCTTTGTAAAGCTTCTCACGCTCAGCTTCATCAACTGTTGCTTGAGCTTTTACTAACAAATCGTGTACTTCTTGGTTTTTGTAGTATGCATAGTTATTGCTTTCAATGCTATCTTGGTCAAGAAGAACGTATAAGAAGTTGTCAGCATCCCCATTGTCACCTGTCCAACCAAGTAAGAACGAATCTGCTTCTCCCATACGAGCTTTATCTAGGTAAGTACCCCACTCATAAGTTACGATTTTAGCTTTTACGCCAATAGCTTCGAAGTTAGCTTGAAGTGCTTCAGCCACTTTTTTACCATCTGGCATATACGGTCTAGCAACAGGCATTGCCCATAATTCCATTTCAAAGCCATTCGGGTAACCAGCTTGTGCTAGCAATTCTTTAGCTTTTTCTGGATTGTAGTCGTAATCTTGAACATCATCATTGTATCCAGCAATTACAGGAGGCATTGGGTTTTTAGCCGGAGTTGCTTTTCCTGCATAGAAATTATCTACTAGAGATTGCTTATCAACTGCATGGTTTAATGCTTGACGTACTAATTTGTCCTTAAGTGGACCACGTGTATTTGTTAACCCTAAATATCCAACGTTCATTGATGGACGGTTAAATACTTGAAGATTAGCATTTGATTCAATTCCTGGAAGATCGCTGAAGTTTACTCCGTCGATTAAATCAACTTCTCCAGCGTTTAATGCGTTTAGACGAGCTGAGTTTTCAGGAATAACTGTGAAAATTAAGCCATCTAACTTAGGAAGACCTTCTTCCCAATAGTTTTTGTTTTTCTCAAGTACCACTTTCTCGTTACGTTTCCATTCTTTAAATACGAATGGACCAGTTCCAACTGGGTTTTCAGCAAATTTGTCACCATGCTTTTCAACTGCAGCAGGGCTTGCAATCGCAAATGGAGACATAGCTAGGTTTTTGAAGAATGGTGCAAGTGGTGTGTTAAGCTTGATTTCTACTGTTTTTGCATCAACTGCAGTTACAGAATCAATGCGATCTCCGAATTGAGAGTTATAGTAGTAGAATTGCTCTTTGTTTCCAGCTTTCCAACGCTCGAAGTTGAATACAACAGCATCAGCATTGAAATCAGTACCATCGTGGAATTTTACCCCTTCACGAAGTGTAAGAGTATACGTTAAACCGTCTTCGCTTGCTTTCCACTCAGTAGCCAAACCTGGGTGTAATTCTGTATCTTGTGGACCAAACTCGATAAGAGTTTCATAGATGTTTTTAGTAACTTTAAATGCTTCCCCTTCAGTAGTAGCAGCAGGATCTAGTGAAGTAGAATCCCCACCACGCCCATATACTAATGTACCGCCTGAAGCTTCTTCTTTTTCTTCTGATTTTTTACCATCAGTTTTTTCTCCTGCTGTGTCTTTGCTACAGCCTACCAAAGCAAGTGATAGGACCATAACAATGGACATCAGCAACATCCAAGTGCGTTTTTTCATGCTTATCCCCCTTTATCTGTTTTCGGCAAATTATTGCCAACTATATTGTCAATACTGGCTTACCCTGTTCTAGGTGAGGATTATGTATACAAATGGCAAGCAGCATAATGACCTGGTTCAACTTCTTTAAGCTCTGGTCTTGTTGTTTTACAAATTTCCATACAAGACTTACAACGCGTGTGGAACGCGCATCCAAGTGGCGGATTGGCCGGACTTGGTATATCACCTGTTAACAGCTGTCTTTCCTTCTTAATGGTTGGGTCTGGAATAGGAACAGCTGCTAGAAGTGCTTCTGTATATGGATGTAGTGGTTTTTCATAAAGCTTTTCTGCATCTGTGATTTCTACTAGTCGCCCTAAGTACATGACCCCTACTCTATCACTTATATGCCTGACTACCCCTAAATCATGTGCGATAAATAAATAGGTTAGCCCAAATTCCTTCTGCAAATCTTCCAATAGATTAAGAACCTGAGATTGGATGGATACATCAAGTGCAGAAACTGGTTCATCAGCAATAATTAATTTCGGCTTGGTCATAAGCGCACGCGCTATCCCAATCCTTTGACGTTGGCCTCCACTGAACTGATGAGGATATCGTTTCGCATGATAGCTACTAAGACCTACAGTCTCTAACATCTCTCTGACCATTTTCTTTCTTTCTTGCGCATTACCAATTCCATGAACAATCAATGGCTCTTCTAAAATTTTCTCAACGGTATGTCTTGGATTGAGTGATGCATAAGGATCTTGGAAAACCATTTGAACATCCTTACGTACTTTTCTCATTTCCCCACTAGAAAGAGAAGTTAAGACTTTTCCTTCAAATTCAACCTGTCCTTCAGTTGGTTCTATCAATCTCATTAACATCCGGCCTGTTGTGGATTTACCGCACCCCGATTCTCCCACTAAACCAAGAGTCTCTCCTTTTTTGACGAAGAAACTGACATCATCAACTGCTTTTACATCACCGACTTTTTTTCCTAATACACCAGCGTTAATTGGGAAGTATTTTTTTAGATTATCTACCTTCAACAATACTTCTGTCATACGACCGCCTCCTTCTTTTGATGCAAGAAGCAACGGACAGAATGTCCTTCTTCACCACTTTGGTAAAGATCAGGACTTTCACTTAAGCAACGTTCATGCACATGTTCACAACGGGCAGCGAATCTACAACCTGTTTGAATGGAACCTGGCTTTGGAACATTTCCTGGTATGGAATAGAGTCTTTCTTTCTTGTCACGGATGTCAGGTACTGAACGAAGTAGGCCAACAGTGTATGGATGTTTAGGATCTTTAAATAGAGTTTCAACAGTTGCTTCTTCTACCACTTTACCTGCATACATGACGATTACTCGTTGACATAGTTCTGCTACTACCCCCAGGTCATGAGTAATCATAATAATAGCGGTATCAAGTTTTTCATTCAGTTCCTTCATTAAAGAAAGGATTTGCGCTTGAATGGTTACGTCCAAAGCTGTTGTTGGCTCGTCTGCAATTAACAGTTTCGGATGGCAAGATAATGCCATAGCAATCATGACACGTTGCCTCATTCCACCGGACAATTGGTGGGGATATTCCTTCATGATTGCTTCTGCTCTTGGAAGACCCACGAGCTTTAGCATTTCAACCGCTTGTTGGAATACTTCTTTTTTTGACATTTTTTTATGTATGAGAATCGCTTCGGTCAATTGATCACCGATTGTAAAGAGTGGATTTAATGAAGTCATTGGCTCTTGGAAAATCATAGCGACTTCATTCCCGCGAATTTGCCTCATTCTCTTTTCCGATGCATCTACAAGATTTTCCCCATTGAGTAAAATCTCTCCACCTGCAATTTTTCCAGGTGGCTGCGGAATCAATTTCATGATGGATAGTGAAGTGACACTCTTTCCACACCCTGACTCCCCAACGATTCCAAGAATTTCTCCTTTATTTACGGAAAAACTAACTTCGTCAACCGCTGGAATATCTCCATCTGATGAGATAAAAGTAGTTTTTAATTCTTTAACATCTAATACCGGAGTTTGACTCAATCTCTTTACTCCTTTCATTCTGTATCTATGTATGACTATTTGATGATAAATTTATTTGTTATCTATCACCTTTAACTTGTACACGTTGTCATTACTATTTTTTAATAGTTTTATATTGTATGATACGAGATTAAAGAACTTGAATAATATCTTTTCATTATTCTATAAAAAACTATGAAAGAAGTCTACTTATTTTTCTGAATTATTTAAAGATAACGAAGATTCTTAGAATAATTAGTGTTTTAAAGGTTTTCTTTACCATTTTTCTTTTCTAACATAATAAGTATATGAATGGATTTTTATTTTTTGATTATGATAATTTGCTCATAATGCTTTAGTTACGTGAATTAATATTATTTTCATAATGTTTTCATAAATCTAAAGCCTCGAAAGAATTAGGCTTTTTTACCTACTTTATCCCTTTTAGGTCTATTAATTAGAATTGTGATAAAACGTTTTATTAAAGAATGAACTCTAATAGGTTGATTAAAATTCAAAAGGGTTCAAGACATTATCCGTCTCGAACCCTTTTTTCATTAACTTTCTAGTTGTTGTACTTGAAATAACCTATAATAGTGGCCTTGTTTTTTCATCAATTCTTCATGTGAACCAATTTCGGTAATTTCTCCATTTTCTATATGAACGATGCGGTCTGCATGTGTGATTGTTGATAGTCGATGGGCAACAATAAAGGTCGTTCGCTCCTTCGCTAATTTTTCCAGTGCTTCTTGAATAAGATGTTCACTTTCTAAATCCAAAGCAGACGTTGCTTCGTCCAAAACAAGGATTGGAGGATTCTTTAAAAACACTCTTGCGATTGCAACACGTTGCTTTTGACCGCCTGAGAGTTTAACTCCCCTCTCCCCAACTTTTGTATCATATCCATCTGGCAAATTCATGATAAAATCGTGTGCATTTGCTGCTTCTGCGGCAGCACGTACTTCTTCCATACTTGCTTCTGGTTTTCCTAGCAGAATATTTTCTTTAACAGAATCACTGAACAAAATATTATCTTGTAGGACCATGCCAATTTTGTCTCGAAGTGAGCGAACCTTGAAATCGCGGATATCCGTCCCATCCAACAGGATTTTCCCGCTGGTCACATCATAAAATCGAGGAATCAAACTGACAAGCGAGGATTTACCTCCCCCACTCATACCGACTAAAGCAATGGTTTCCCCTTGTTTTACATCGAGATAGAGATTTTTTAGTACTTTCTCTTCTCCTTCATTGTAGGAAAAGCTAATATGATCAAAAGTGATATCTCCTTTGACTTCTTTGCATTCCTTCGCATTTGGTTTATCTTCAATATCATACTTTTCATCAATAAATTCAAACACTCGGTCCATAGAAGCAATTGATTGTGTCATCGTAGTCGAAGAATTAACCAATCTCCGTAACGGATTATAAAGTCGATCTATATATGCGATGAAAGCAATCATTGTTCCGACTGTCATGTTCCCTTCAATCACCAAGAATGCTGAATACCCGATTACAAGCAAAGGGGCAATATCTGTAATGGTGTTCACGACTGCAAATGATTTCGCATTCCAACGTGTATGTTCCAATGCTTTAGTAAGAAAATTTTTATTTTGCTGATCGAAACGCTGCTGCTCATGATGTTCAATGGCAAAGCTCTTAATAACAGGCATGCCCTGTACTCTTTCGTGTAAATAGCTTTGAACTTCCGCTAATGCTTGGGATCTTCCTCTAGTTAACGTTCGAAGCTTCCCGAAAAAATAGCGGACAGAAAAAGCATAAAATGGGAAAAGAATTAACGAAACGATGGTAAGCTTTACATTCATTGTTGCCATGACAACAATTGCAATAATTATCGTCGCTATATCAAGCCAGAGGTTCATCAATCCAGAAATCACAAAGTTTTTTGTTTGTTCTACATCATTAATAACTCTAGAAATCACTTCACCTGCTCTAGTATTGGCATAGTACCGGAAACTAAGCTTTTGAATATGAGAAAATAGCTGATCACGAATATCATAAAGAATTTTACTGCCCGTCCATTGAGCATAATACTGACGATAATATTCTATTGGTGGTCGTAAAATGACAAACACTACTAACATAATTGCCATGACCTGCACTAGTTTTTCTTTTTTATCACCGGAGGTTAAATTATCATTGCCCACTACATCATCAATTACATATTTTATTAATAACGGAATTAGGAGTGGAATGGCAAACTTGATAACACCAATGATAACGGTGCCTATGATCTGCCATTTATAAGGTTTGACGAATGTCATATAACGTTTAATACTACTCACTATTTCGCCTCGAATCTACATTCAGAATAAATTATGTGTTTTACTCATACAAAAACCTGTTGTGAAAACAACAGGCCTTCATTTCAATTTCATCTTCGATACGTTAAGTATCGTTCATACCAAGAATCAATAAACTCCGCAGAAAAGGGTCCTTTACGTTGTCGAATCCAGAAAATCAACTTGTCCACATTTTTTTGAAGTATTTTATCAATGACTTCTGGATAATTCATCTCTTTCCGATGCCTTTCATATTCATCTTCATCCAATAAGGTAAAAGTCATATCTGGATATACCTTGATATCGAGGTCGTAATCAATATACTTTAACGCCTCACCATCATACACAAATGGAGAACTAATATTACAGTAATAATAGACTCCATCCTCACGTAACATACCGATAATATTAAACCAATACTGTGAATGAAAATAACAAATGGCAGGTTCTCTTGTAATCCAAGTTCTTCCATCGGACTCGGTTACCATCGTTCGATCATTGGCTGCAATTACAAGGTTTTGGGTTCCTTTTAATACGGTGGTTTCTTCCCAGATTCGATGGATATGACCATTATGCTTATAACTATGGATTTGTATTCTTTCTCCTTCGATGGGAATACCCATTCTTCTCCCCTACTTTCAACGAAAAGCGTATCCTCCTATTCATAGACCTGACAGACATAAGATGACTACCAAGTAGACTACTGACTACATAGCGGGTTGCTTATACATTGGACCGACCAAGTTTATGTTCTATAAGAACGTTGGTAAAAATATATCCTATGCATCTGGGCTAGGTGTAGAAGCTATACACTGTTCAAAGTACAGATGAGGTTATTTAATACCACACCTGTCAAGTTCACCATTTTTTTATTAGCTTTTGTTTGTATATTACCTTATTATAGCGATTAAAAAGAAAATTTAAAACAAAAGAGATGGAAAATCATAGCTTTCTCAGAAATTCTAGCGCTATTAATAACAATCCGTGTAAAAAGAGTCATTAGAAAACGTGGATAACACCTAGCCTTAGGCTAGAAATGGCCATGTTGCACTAATATTTCATTCCTAAAATTGTCCACTACTTAGACTTATTTCTTTTCTACCAATATGTAATTTTTTTAAGTAAGGCTCTTTTAAATTTTTCTGTTGATTTTCGTTTCAGTCTCTTGCTTTCCGGGGGCGTTCGCCTGTAACGCTAATCCCCAAGGAGTCAAGCATCTTCCACTTCAATCAACAATTAGCTAAAAATCAAGGATTTTAACACACCCAAAGTATAAAAAAAAGACCCTCATGAGAGCGCCTTAAAAAATCGTTTATTTTACTTTCATTTCAACAACGTGTTTCCGGATGAAACATAAAGAATATATAGTCTAACTATGTACATTATACGGTAGCAGGAAGTTGCGACTGATACGAACGAATTACTTCTTCAGTCTGTTTCTCGAATAATCGTTGGATATCCAATAGTTCATCTTTCATTTTAGATATTTCTTCTTGGACAGAAAGCAATTCGCTTTGTTCTTTCAATGCATTTAATTGACTCTCTACTTCTTGGCAACGTTCAATTTCGGATTGTATAAATAAGAGCTTGTCCATCGTTTTTAATTGTTCTCCAACAAGCAGATTGAATTCGTTCATAGAAATGCCTCCTCCGATTATGTTCATTATACTATTCAAATTCGCGTTTCCATTTCTTTATCCTTTGACTAATAATGTAGACTTAATAGAAGTTTTGTCGAATCCTATGAAAAGTAAAAGACGCCCTATTCGCGAAATGGGCGCCTTTTACTTTAAGATATTATTGTTGTTGGTTGTTTTGAGCACCGTATTGTCCAGAAGCTTGTGCTTTACGAGCCTCTGCCTGTTGGTTAGCTTGTTTCACTGCTTGTACGTCTGTTTCACTTGCGAACTCAGTGCCATATTGACCTTGAGCTGAAGCAGCATTTTGTTGCTTCACTTTTTGAACGTTTGTACCAGCTTGTGGTGTTTTGTTGTAGTTGTTGTTTGCCATTGTAATCACCTCCACGAATATTAATTTAACCAGGAGGTGTTTTTACTATCCGATAAGTTTTTAAGAAATTTTTACCAGAGAACTAACTTTATACTAGCAAAGAGATTCCACCATCAACGATAATCGTTTGTCCCCGGATCATACTTGACTGCTCTGAAATTAAGAACATGATGGTATTTACCATATCTTCGATTTCAACCATTCTTCCTGCAGGAGTTTGACTTGCAGCACTCGCCAGTAATTCTTCTCTATTTGGAAAATGCTTTAATGCATCGGTATCAATAGCTCCACCAGAAACTGCATTGACTGTGATGTTTTTAGGTGCCAGTTCCACTGCCAGATAACGAGTCAAGGACTCCAAAGCTGCTTTTGACACTCCTACTGTTGTGTAATTTTCTAGGTAACGAATTGAACCAAGGGAACTAATACTTACCATTTTGCCTCCACCAGAAACTTCCATTAACTTTGCAGCTTCTTGAGCACAAAATAAGAAAGCTTTGCTATTGATTCCCATCGTCCACTCCCAATGAGATTCCTCAAGCTCCATAGCGGGACGTAGAACACCGGACGCAGCATTGCTAACAAAAACATCTAAACGACCATAGTGTTCCTTTATTTGTTCGAACATTGATTTTATTTTACTTACATCTCCTACATTGGCTTTGACAAGTAATACTTTTCGGCCTAAAGCTTCTATTTCAGCAGCAACCTCAGCAGCCGCTGATCTGCTCCTTGCATAGTTAATTACTAGATCGTATCCTTCTTTTGCTAAGCGTATTGCCGTTGCTCGTCCTATTCCTCTACTGCTTCCTGTTACTAAAGCTACTTTTTGACTCATATTCTTTACTTCCTTTCTCTGTATGAATAAGGTTTTGATTCTAAAAGAAAAATAATAAAGTGAGACTTCTATCAGTGGAGTTTTTTCTCTTTAACTGATGGTTAGTCCCGTTCTACTGTCGTAATATCTCTGATAACGCTTTGAACAATCGCCAGTACAAACACGATTGATTCAACTATACCTCCCGAAATCCCTAGGAGGTAAGTTTCACTGCATCTCAACAATCGGGCTTTTACGGAAAGGATCCCCCTGTTCTTGAAACTTCTGAAGTAGGGAACTTATTGTCCGCTCATGTGGGATAAGTAAGCTGGTCACTTTGATGGTACCCATTCCATAAGGAGGTTTTAGTATGTATGTAGGTAGAGACATGACTGAGCTTTCCATGACGCCAAAGAATAAATGGAAAGATAGCGAATTAGCTTTCTTCCACCACTCTCTTCAACAAATGGTACCTTATTTGAATTCAGAAGGACAGTCCATCCACCAAGAAATCATTGAAGAAATTGAAAATCGTGGCGGATTGAAGAGAAATGAAGCAGATTATACTCATGGTACAGAAATAAGCTACGACTAAATGATAATATGTCAAAAGGATGACCCATTTCATTCGGTCATCCTTACTTATTTTCCAAGTATGCAGCGTACATTTTTTGGAACGGGACCGGAAATGCTAATCCTTTTATTTCTTCTTGATCGACCCATTTCAATCTATTGGTATCTAACACTTCACTACTAATTTTGTCCACGACAATCCCAACATATAAGTCGACCTTCCATACAAGATGAGAAAAAACATGTTCTATTTTAGTAATGGGTACACCCAGTTCAAGTTCAGCCTCATATACTTTTCTGAACTCATCCTTAAAAAAGTCCCTATTGGAAACTATTTTTGTACTGTACGAAAAAGTTGGGAACTCCCACAGATTCGCCAATAATCCTGTAGAAGGTCTTTTTCTAACAAGAACCTTTCCTTCTTTATTGGTTAAAATAGCCGCTACCATATTAACAGTTTTAGATGATTTTTTCTGATTTTTAACGGGTAGCTCTGACTGCACACCTTCTTTAAAAGCAGTACAATGCTCTCTAACTGGACATAATAGACAAGAAGGCGTACCTGGTGTACAAATCAAAGCTCCTAATTCCATTAATGCTTGATTAAAATGGGAGGTATTATGTTTAGCAATTAGTTCTCGAACAGCGTATTCAAAGATCTTCCTCGTTTTAGGCTTGGCAATGTCTTCTTTAATTAATAGAATTCTTGACAGCACCCTCATTACATTTCCGTCGACTGCTGGTTCTGGCTTTCCATAAGCAATGCTCAATATAGCACCAGCAGTATAAGGTCCCACACCTTTTAATTTTGAAATCTCTTCCAGTGTGTCAGGAACTTTCCCACCGTAACTTTCTTGAACTTCTTTTACAGCTGCGTGTAGGTTTCGCACTCTTGAATAATACCCAAGTCCTTCCCATGCTTTTAAAATCTTATCTTCTTCCGCTTTAGAAAAATCCTCCATTGTAGGGAACCACGTCAGAAATCTTTCAAAATACGGAATTACAGTATCAACACGGGTTTGTTGGAGCATGATTTCGGATACCCATACTTTATATGGATCTCGATCTTTTCTCCAAGGTAAATCTCGGTGTTCCTTTTCAAACCAATCCAATAAATCGTTTTGAAATAAGGTTTTATCTATTGCATTTAAAGCATCTATTTTATTTTTTTCCAATGTTGTGCCTCCAAGATGTTAATTAACCTTTCTTTTAGGGAATATAGTATTATGATTGTTTGCTTTGCACAAGTGCACGGCACGAAATTTGATCAGCGCCACCACTTACAATCCGATGTAATTTACCGAAAACTGTATGATTTTTATTTTTGTGGATTCTTTTTATTGCATGAAAATGAGATTCAGTAGGAACAGTAAAAATTTCCATAAATTGATCTTGTTTTTCTGTTTTATAACATTCAATGGATTGTGCTTCAAAATGTTCTAAAGCTTCAACAATTTGCTTAATCAGCATTTGATATTGTGGAATTGCAGACTCTTCAATTGTATACTCCACATAAATTTTAATTTGTTTATTCATGGTTTTCCTCCATTGTAATCTGTGTAAATGGAAAAGCAAAATAAAGAATTCAAAGCTATAGTTCTTTTGGGCACACTAAAAACAAAATACTTCTTATCATGTTATAAGAAAGGAGGTGGAGCGTTGGATACTGGGACACATTTAGTTATGGGGATAGGTCTAGGCGCATTGGCGACCTTGGATCCTGTTGTTGTTCAAAGTCCAGTAACAGCACAGGCTGTAATGCTTGGAACAATCATTGGCTCACAAGCACCAGATATCGATACCGTATTAAAATTAAGGAATAATGCGGTTTACATCCGACATCATAGAGGAATAACTCATTCCATCCCAGCTGTGTTACTCTGGCCTATTTTCATTACTGCAGTTCTTTTTGTTTTCCATCAGGAATCAAATATCCTACATTTATGGATTTGGACATTTCTTGCAGTATTCCTCCATGTATTTGTCGACATTTTCAATGCATATGGGACACAGGCATTACGTCCGATTTCCCCGAAATGGGTCGCATTAGGGGTTATTAACACGTTTGATGCGTTTATTTTTGGGATTCATGTCGCAGGTTTGATTCTTTGGGGATTCGGCGCACCACCAGGTTATACCTTTGTTGGAGTGTATATTACAATGTTCTTCTATTATTTAATACGCTTTAGAGAACGAAGGTTGGTTAAAGAAGCCGTCTTAAGAGAAATTCCCGATGCTAGAAAAATCATTCTTTCCCCTACCATGAAGTTCGATAAATGGAGGATTGCGGTTACAACCGAAAACTTTTTCTATGTGGCTAGAGCAGCTGGTCATTATATTACCATCTTAGATAAATTCGAACGAGTGCCGCTTCCAGATAACGAAGTATTAGACATTGCTAAGCATGATAAAAATCTTGCAGCTTTTCTATCTTTCTCTCCTGTATACAGATGGGAAATCGCGGAAAATGAAGAGCATTATGAAGTGAGATTTATCGATTTGCGTTACCGTAGTAATGGATATTATCCATTTGTAGCGGTAGTCCATCTTGATTCCGATTTAAACATTACTTCTTCTTATACCGGATGGATTTTCAGCGAAGATAAATTGAAGAAAAAACTAAAACTCATTAATGTTTAAAGTGAAATTTCCATCATAGGGGTTTCATGATGGTTAGTTGATCCATTAGGGCTTTTACGAAAATGATTCCCACCTAAATGACTCGTGACTCGTTTCCTTAAAACTTAGAGGTGGGGGGCTTACTGCAGGCATATTCGGGATAAATAAAAAAGGAAGTGGGATGACCCCATTTCCTTTTCACTTTTTTGTACCCTCATTTAGAAAATGTTGATATTTAGGGTTATTCCCTGCGAATTCATGTAGGTATGGACCATAATTTTCTATCCATTGCCTTACTACCCTTTCAGTACGTTCTTTGCCACCATATTCATAACCTGCTTTTGCATAGGTTGACTCAAAATCTTCCCAGAGCAATTCAACCCAGGTAAGTGCTTTTTCATTTGTAATATTCTTATTTTTTTCAGCTAGAAGCCGTGCTAGTGGTTCAAAAATTTCTTTCATGAAATCCACCTTCCTTGCCATTATTTGAACTAATTAGTCTTGTGTGTTTTGAGCCATAATAAAAGTACGCGACTTACCGCGTAAACAATCATTTCGTTTGAGGAGGAGATTATTTTGGCAGACAAAATTCCTAAGCAGCACGGAAATAAATTCGAGGGTGAACCAAGAGCGAAAGCAGAATATGCTTCAAAGCGCGCTAATGGTACCATCAATACTCATCCACAAGAACGAATGAGAGCCTCCAGCCAACGGGAATCAGATAGCCTATAATATACTTCTCGTGAAGGGACTCGGGTAAATCCCGAGTCTATTTCTGTTCTTTTACTTGAAGCATTGAAATAGGAAGGGCTTCTTCAGAACCATCTCCACCAAGTCTATAACCCCAAGCAAATACACCGTTTAAATAGTCAACCTTAAAATATGAACCTGGGGCACCTTCTATTGGATAAATTTCGCCTTTTTTAAAATTATCTGGATTGAGTAAATATGCTTTTGCCATGATAGCTTTACGCTCTAAAACAGCAAATTCATTTACCATCCCCATCTGCTCTGCCTTACGTGCTTTTTCGTGAAGAGCAGCAATTTCTTGTTGTAATTCATATGAACTCATTTGACTATATCTTTTTTCCATTCTTTACTGCACCTCGACTTTATGTGTACGATTAATAGCATAACAAAATTTTTGGCAGATTAACATCTAGAGGAGGTTGAATATGAAAGCAGTACTCATTACAGGTGGCGGATCTGGCCTTGGGAAAGAGGTAGCCTTTCTGTTTGCTAAACAAGGATATCATATAATTCTAACTGGCAGAAACGAGGATAAACTGGAAAATGTCAAATCGGAAATTTCAGCATCTGGTGGAAAGTCTTCCATCCATATTCTTGATATTAGGAAATCAAATGACATTGTCTCTCTTAAGAACCACATTCAAAAGGATTATGATTTAGAAATATTGATAAATAATGCTGGTATTGGTTTTTTTGGTCCAATCGAAGAAATAGATGACAAGCAAATTATCGCAATGTTAGAAACAAATGTATTAGGGACTATCTTAATGACAAAGACCTTTCTTCCACTATTAAAAAAGCAGCAATCCACCATTATTCAAATTATCTCAACTGCTGGATTGCGAGGAAAAGTAAATGAAACAGTTTATTGCGCCAGTAAATTTGCAGTTCGTGGATTTTCAGAGGGCTTACAACAAGAATTGGATGGCACAAGTGTAAAGATAGTCAATGTATACATGGGAGGAATGGATACTCCATTTTGGGATGAATCAGACCATATTGCAGATAAAACGAGACTACGATCTCCAAAAGAAATTGCGGAATTGATATCAAATCAATACAAAACTACAAAGGAAATCATCATTGAAAGCAAAAAATGACAGAAGGATTTTTCCTCTGTCATTTTCAATCCTCATTTAAGTATTTTTGTATGATATCTATAGAAAATCCTTTACGATACAAAGCAGCTTTCATTTTTTGCATATAGTCGTACCCTTCGTACTTTGAATATTTCTTTTTTAATTTTTCACCTTGAGACACAAGATTTTGCCACTCAAGATCTTCATTTTCTTTAGGGAAACTCTCTTCTAATGCCTTTTGGATAATTATTCTTTGATAGCCCTTCACGGTTAGTTGTTGCTCTACCTTCATTCGATATTGAACCATTGATTGCTTGTTAGGTTTTTTATTCAATTTTTCCAAAAGGTCAATAGCATGCTGTAATTGAAGGTCTGGTGAATATTGATCTAATGCTTGTTCGAGCATTTCCCCTTTAATGCCTTTTTCCTGCAATTCATTTTTAATAACAATAGGTCCTTTTTTAGTGGTATTTATTTGTGTCCGAACATAAGCTAATGCAAATTCAAGGTCATTTAAATAACCCTGTCCTGCTAGTTTATGGATGACCTCTTGAATAACAGGAGATTCAACTTCCTTTTCAAGAAGATGCTGACGAATTTCCTGTTCAGAACGCATTCGAACAGATAAATAATGTATAGCTTTGGAATAAGCTTTTTGAATACTTTCTCGATATCCAAGCTCACTTAACTCAAATTCATCAACTTCCATGCCCTTTTTTAAGCCAAGTTGAATTAATGTATCTTCACTTACACTAAAGCCATATTCTTCTCCATTGCCTTTATCAATATATATATTGTATCGATCTTTTAATTTTTTCTGGACAGCTATCTTAGTGATGATTGCCAATAGTCTCACCTCACTATATAATGTAGCACATTTTAAAAAAGGGTTCTTTCCTAACGATATAGAACTAGGTAAATAATATGGATTCAAGGAGGATGACTTCCAATGAAAGTAGCCATAGCTGGTGGTAGTGGATTTGTTGGTAAAAAGTTAACAGAGCATCTTATTTCTCAAAACCATGAAGTAATCATATTAACGCGGCAGGAAAAAAAGTCTAATGAAGCTAATGTTACATTTGTGAAATGGCTAAGTTCCGATTCCTTCCCTGCAGAACAACTTGAAGGGGTAGATGTTTTCATAAACTTAGCTGGGGAGTCGATTAACAGTGGTAGATGGACTGAAGAGAGGAAAAAAAGAATCCTCGATAGTAGAATTACAGCAACTGCCGAAATTAACAACATCATTATCTCTCTTAAAAAGAAACCCGAAGTGTTGATTAACGCAAGCGCGATTGGGTGGTATGGAACGTCTACAACTGAGGTATTTACCGAATCACATCTCCATTCAGGAGACGATTTTCTTGCCAATACCGTAAAACGATGGGAAGAGGAAGCAATAATAGCTGAAACGTATGGAGTTCGCGTTGCCTTCATGCGTTTTGGAATCATTTTAGGAAAAGAAGAAGGTGCCCTACCGAAAATGGTACTTCCATATAGATTGTTTGCCGGTGGTCCAATAGGGCAAGGGGATCAATGGATGAGTTGGATTCATATAGAAGATGTAGCTCGAGCTATCGAGTTTATTATTCTCACTAAAGATATCAATGGACCTGTGAATATAACTGCTCCTACCCCCGTCAAGATGGATGAATTTGGTCGAGTATTAGGAAATGTACTTCATAGACCTCATTGGTTGCCTACGCCTGGTTTGTTATTAAAGGCAATTCTTGGTGAGATGAGCATTCTCGTTTTAGAAGGACAGAAGGTATATCCAAAAAAGCTTATAAACCATTCTTTCGAATACAAATATCCAATATTAAAAGATGCATTAACTGATCTTTTAATCTAATTAAAACTTTTAAGTATGTTTTTTATCCTCCTGGAAAAAATGGATAGTAGTTCTGATGAAGGAGTGATAAATTTGGAAAAGAAAAAAGCTGAAAAAATGAAACGAACGCTAACAAGTACTCAAGAGGTCACTTATCAACATGAATTTAAAATGGCAGATCGTGCTGGTGGATATACTAAAAAGACCATACGATAAGATTTACTCTTTCCATACATAGCACTTTCCCTCTCAGTAGAAACTATATGAGGAAGCCTTCTTCCAAATATTCTACCGGGGTGAGTACAGTGGAAAAAAATAAAATATCTAAGACACATGCTGCAGAGAACTTCAAAAGTGACGGTATTGATGTAGAGTATTCAGCAGAATTAGCTGATCAAGACGATTTAGAAGCACAAGCCCGTTCAAAAGCAGCAGACGAAAGAGCTAAAAGACGTAAATAACTACTAGAGGGTGACTCATTAATATGAGCCACCCTCTTTTTCGTACATCATGCCACTCGTTTTGAGTTAATTTCATTTTTTCCGATATGATTTTTCAAATATGGCACTATCCATCTATCTAATCCGAATCGATAAGCTCCTGCCCCTACAAATAATAATATAATAGCAACAGTGTATAGCATAGGATTCGTACTAGTCGTACCAGCTAATAAGAAATTTAAATTCATGAAAGCACCGGCAAGTAATGCTGGAATCGTAGCAGCTCCTAAGATTAGTCCAATACCGACTAGAACTTCACCCCATGCAACCAAGAAACTAAACAATTCCGCGTTAGGTAAAGCAAAATTTTCTAGAAACGCTGCATACCATCCTTGTACTGCCGGATGTTCACCAGTTGCTTTAGCAATCGCACCTTTCATAAATCCACCTGAGTCGAATTCCCCAGTCACTTTGCCCCATCCTGCTTTTAACCATTCAATCCCTAGCCAAACTCTTAATATAGTCCAAATTGTTGTAGCCAACGGTCCATTCTTCCAGTTTGTACTCATAACACTCATCTCCTAAGTTAAAAATAGATTAATGAAGTTTGTGATTGTTTTCACAATTTCAAGTAAAAAAATTTCTAATGATTTTTGAAGATTGCCATCTGTGTTAGTGAAGATAGAGTGAACTGTACTAGTACGATAATTATGGATAAATTTTCTATATCTTCTACAATTTCATCATACTCTTATAAAATGCTTATTGCAACGGACTTCACAATATCTTCACAATATTCCTCCCGATTAATTGGAGCATAAGCTTGTCTCATTTCACCTTTCATTTAAAGGAATACAGTTATTCATATCCACATACTAGACTTTTTTCATATAAGTTATCAACAGATTTTATCCACAATTATGTGAATTATGTGAATAATTTAGATAAATTGAGTCGTATGAACTAATTTTTATCCACAAGTTAAGTTAATGAGTTATCCACAATTTCTAGTCAAATTGTTAATAAACTTCCAAATTTCTTATTTATTAATACTTGATATGTGGATAAACCTGTTGATAACCACACTGACTTTCAAAAAAAATACACACCTTTAAAGTGTGTATGGACAAATCAAGATTTATTATGGATTATCGGGGAGATCGACTCTACTTGAACCCACTGGGGCTTAATCCGATATTCTTGCGCTTTTTGTGAAATAAGCTTTTGAATGGCTTCCTTTTCAGTTTTTGCTTGAAGTAAACTTCTTCCTGTAAGTGTACTACCGTCTTCTACTGTTGCATACCAAACAATTCGATATTCTATACCCACAGATTAGTTCACCTCTAACTTTATATTCTCATTAGTAAACTTTAAATGAATATTAGTCAAATTAGAACGTGTATTTTATACCAATTTATTAATGTCTTGGCTCTGTTGATCTTGCCTTTTCTTTTCCGTTCCAGACGCTTGCTTTTTCGGTGGCCGTTAGTCGAGCATCCTCGTCGATTGCGCTCCTTAGGGGTCTTGCCTATAACGCTAATCCCCAGGAGTTAAGCGTCTTTCACCCCAATCAACAAACTACTAAAAATCAACAATGAACTTTAATACAACCAATGCTTTAAAGATTCTTATGATAGGTTATGTTAAATATTAATGCCCTTTACTTTCAATAAATCTAAATAAATCATTCAGATAAAAATAGTTAATAAAAATCTTCTGATTAACCATATCTTTAATTTCCTGGATGCTAGCCCATCTCAATTCACTAACTTCTTCAACCTGCATAGTACAATCATTAATTTCAAAATCCTGCTTTATCAACCATACATCACAAATATTGTCCTTTCTAGTAACAGTAAAAGCCACTTCTGCATTTTCCATATCTGCTTGAATACCAATCTCTTCATACATTTCTCGAGTACATGCGGTATAGCTATCATCACCTGCTACTGCAGATCCTCCAGTCATTGCCCACATATTAGGACGCAATTGCATAGTAGCTGCTCGCTTTTGAATCAATAAATTCCCCTTACTATTTAAAATCCAAATATGGACGACAAGATGATATTCTCCCTCCTCTAGCTTTTCTCCCCTCACAATCGTCTTACCTGTCTTTTCTCGATTCATATTATAAATATCCCAAATCTCCATTTTTACCTCCTAACCAATACTCAAATTATTGTGGTTATTTTATTCATAAGAGTAAAGTTAAATTACACTAAAAACAAGAAAGTTTACGGTAATTACAAAATACTAAAAACACTACCTCACTAGGAGAGGTAGTGCCATTTTTGTCTATTAATTTATATCAGTTTTCTGTACTGCTTCTTTCCATTTACTCAGATGAATGGCACCTAACTTAGGTTTTGGCACTCCATTTAGAGCGGTAATATATTCTAAGGAATTCCCATCAATATCCTTAAAGTAATAACTAGCAGAAGGCATCCAAGTATGAACAATCGGCTCGCTAGTGTCCAGACCAAAATCAGGTCTTAATTCAATTCCCTTTTTCATTAAGTAATCAGGAACATTTAATAATTCTTCATAAGACACGTAAAAAGCGAAATGTGAAGGGACAAATTTATCTTCAGGAACCTCCCATACTCCCAACATCTGTTCTTTTATTGCGGGATCCCCTAGCCAAAAGAAAGCAGCTCGACGTTCTTTGAGAAAGTATGCTAATTCTAAATCTAGATTTTGATAAAATGCCACTGCTTCCTCAAGGTTCTTCGTTTTCACATGAGTTTCAAAAAGTTTAGCGTTTTTCATTTTTTAATTCTCCTCAATTGTTTATTGTTCTTATCCTAATTTTATTTCAAGATTAGAATTACTAAATCAGAACGTTGACCGAATTGAGAGTACGCCATTAGTCGTAGAATTTTAAAATTGTTCACTTAGTAAAGGAAAATTGAACTTTTCTATCGAATGGCATATACAGGTTATTTTAAGGAGGAAGTTTTTTTGCAAACTTTAGAGAGAATTACAGATAGATTTTGGTATCAAACACCAGTATCAGAAACCGATCGTCCCATTCTTGGGGTTGTAATAGGGGATAATCAAACATTAATGATTGATGCTGGGAATTCAGAAGCTCATGCAAATTACTTTTTAGATGAACTTTCAAATCATAACCTTCCTAAGCCAACTTTAGTTGCCATCACTCATTGGCATTGGGATCATATATTTGGAATGTCAGCTTTACAATTCCCATCGATTTCATCTATACATACAAAAGTAGAAATGGAGAAAATGCTCCAATATTCATGGACTGATGAGGCTATAGAAGAGAGGGTTAGAGAAGGAGTAGAAATTGAATTTTGTGCGAATGCGATTAAGGAGGAATTTGAGAATAATCGTAACATTTCAATCTCATTACCTACCATCACATTTAGTGACCGTATAGAAATTGATCTAGGTGGAGTAACCTGTATTTTGCAACATGTAGGTGGCGACCACTCAACAGATTCTATAGTTGTTTATGTGAAAGAGGAAAAAATCCTTTTTTTAGCTGATAGCATTTATCCTAATATATATATGAAAAAGAGAAACTATACGATTAAAAACGTCCTTTTATTGTTAGACATACTAGAGATCTTTGATGCGGAAACCTACATCTTATCTCATTGGAAACCCATTTCTAAAGAAGAATATGATGCAGAAGCCCATTTATTAAGAACGTCAGCAACATTGACTGAATCATTCCAAGGAGAATTTAAACAAATGAAAGAAGCTTTAGAATCAAAAGTTGCACGTTCATTAACTGAAGATGAAATAGAGACGCTGGAATACTTTGCTAATGGATTTGAATTGCAAGTGAAATAACTCTTTCATTAGGTACCTGAAATTTTGGGTACCTTTTTTTGTTTGATTAAATACTGCAATAAATTAAGAAGCCTTCAACTCTTCTTTTTCAAAATATAACTTAGTAACTTCCTAGCTTTTTTCAGCATAAGAAAGGCATTCAAGTATGGAGTTCTGCCCGTTTTTCACATCCTTTTCATTTCTCCTCCCTTTTTACAAGCAGCTTCGAACAACAAGAGATTTATCAACCACGAATATTTTTAAAACAGGAGCTTATCCTAATCATGTTTAGGTTCAAATCTACAAATGTAAATGCATGAAGAATTTCATCAATATTTTTTTACTAAGGAGGGCATCATGAAAAAATCAATTTTAGCAACTGCTTTTGCCACGACTCTAACTATTGGATCATTGGCCGGTATTAGTATTGGTAAAGCAGAATTAGCAAAAAGTACCCAAGAGCATCTTGTTGCGTCAACCAACTGGTTCCAAACGTCTGCGGAAAACAAAGCATTACAAATCCAAATTTACAATCAAGCAAAAGAAGAGTTGGCTGAAATAATTGCTGATAAGAAAAAGAAGGATAAGCAAGCTAAAAAGAAGGGTTTACATCCTGCAGTTGTACTTGATCTCGATGAAACTGTATTAGACAATTCCCCCCACACAGCTTGGGCGATTAAGAATAATGCTGCTTATCCAGCAGGATGGGCGGATTGGGTCAAAATGGCCAAAGCTGACCTCATTCCAGGCGCAAAAGATTTCTTACTTGCAGCTGATAAGATGGGCGTAGAAATTTTCTATGTTTCAAATCGAACCGTAGAAGAGAAGGAAGATACAATGAAAAATTTAAAACTTCATGGCCTTCCTAATGTTGATGATAAACATTTATTATTGAAAGCTACAACTTCGCAAAAAGGACCTAGACAAGCCGAAATCTCCAAGACGAATGAAATTGTGATGCTTATTGGGGATAATGCAAATGACCTTTCTGATATTTTCTACAAAGCTGACCTTAAAACACGATTTGAAAATGTGGATAAAATTGCTGGAGAACTAGGTACAAAATATATTCAGCTGCCAAACCCGATGTATGGAGATTGGGAAGGAGCTATTTACAATTATAAATTCGATAAAACAGACGACCAAAAAACGATGGATCGCTATAATGTTTTAAAACCAATGAAATAAAATTATCCACGCCTAAAGTATACATCAAATAAAAAACCTCCTTATATTTGGAGGTTTTTTATTTCAAATTGTCGACAAAAGACATCGAGAGGCCTCCCTCTCGATGTCTTTTGTCATTTTTGGATAGGATTCCGGTTAAAATACGTTGATTTCCGCTCCAGGCACTTGCTTTCCGGGGGGCAGGCGGTGAGCTTCCTCGTCGCTAACGCTCCTGCGGGATCTCACCTGTCCTGCTAATCCCCCAGGAGTCAAGCGTCTTCCACTCCAATCAACTAGTTTGGCTCACACTCAACAGGTTGCCAAGTCCAAGTTGTCATTTTCTTTACATTCATGGCATCAAACGTAAGCATCGCCTGCATAGACAATTTTTGAGACCTCGAAAGGTTGTCTATCGCATACCATGCTTTTCTTTCGCATCTAC
>NZ_QBBX01000007.1:177667-182809 GCF_003073175.1 Peribacillus acanthi | reverse complement strand
GGACATTTTACACAAATCGATGAATTAGATTTTTATTGCCGATACCCTTCCTTCGTTGTCGTCGTGTATTATAAGACCTGTCCCTGTTGGCACAATCGCTGCCTCAATTTTTAGTACTAAATGGTCATCAGGCACAAGTTGATCAATCGCCCACACTTCTAATTGTTCACGTTCATTTAATTGGTTTCTCGTCATCATGTTGTACGTCACTTCTTGTATTTTAACCGCTTAGTTGATTGGAGTGGAGGGCGACGACTCCTGCGGGAGGAGTGTGAAGCTTGAGACCCCACAAGGAGCATAGCGACTGAGGAGGCTCAAGTCACACCCCGGAAAGCGTTCGCCCGGAACGGAAATCAACGGATTATCTAGTATATAAATTATTTTAATTGAAAAATTGTGCACTCTTAAGACATATCTTCTATTTCTTCTTGATATAAATCATGTAGTTTTAGTTCGTCATTAGTATTCACTATGGCTTGTTTTCGTAGCGCCTTGATTGAAGAAGGAATCCGAAACAGCTTGTCTTTCTCAGAAGAAAATGTTTTATTAGGCACAGTTGGATCGGGAAGAATTTTTGTTAGTTCTTTGTGGGCAGCCAAATGGAATCCCCATAACCCAAAAGAAGGCACTATTACATTGTAAGGAAGAGTATTCAAACCGGCTGAATTAATCGTTTCACCAATGCTCCAATATGCAATCGGTGCATCATATGGTGAATTAGCTTGGCATACCAATACACCATCTTTTGATAAAAGAGTAGCTACCCGGCTAAATAGTTCCTTTGTATACAATGAACTAATGAATGAGTTGATTGGATCAGGGAAGTCGATGATTATCGCATCATAGGACTGATGGTTACTCATAATAAAACTCTTTGCATCCACTATATGGATTTGAACCCGCTCATCTAAAAACGAGTGACTATTTTGAGCTAAAAGGGATGGGTTAGTCTTTGCTAAATTTATTATTGTAGAATCAATATCCACAAGATCTACATGCTTAACAGTTGAATATTTTAAAACTTCACGTAATCCTAGCCCATCACCGCCTCCTAGGATAAGTACTCGTTCTGGAGAACTAGCCAGCTCCATAGCAGGGAATATCAATGCTTCATGGTAATAGCTCTCATCCAGTGAGGAGAACTGCAACTCTTGTCCAACATACAATCGAAGATCTTTAGCCTCGACCAATACAATGTCCTGGAATTGGCTGGACCCGTTAAAAAGAATGTTGTGATTTCCACTTATTAATTCTTTTAACTGTTTGGTGTCCCTTTCATTTCCCAACTCTTCCTTTGCCCGCAATAAGGAAGGGCTTTCTTCTCCTTCTCCTGAATATAAATTCAATCTTTTCATGACGGGTGTAGGATTTGCTTTTAATCCCCTCATTAGCTCATAAACACATACTCTTTTGACTTCCATTTTTTCTAACATCACCTTTAACACAGGCCATATTTCTTGATCGCCGCATGTATATAAATCCAGCGATGCATAACCATGTTCTGGCCATGTATGAATCGAGAAGTGAGAAGTTGAAAGCACGAGTACTCCAGTTACACCTTGAGGTGAAAACGAATGGAAAAATGTTGATAAAATTTCCATCTTCAAATCCAAAATAGCCTGCGTCATTAATTCCTTTAATACGGTTGCATCATTTAAAATTTCAACATTACATTCATACGCATCAACAATAAAATGTTGTCCACTGGTATCCATTTACTGCACGTCCTTTTTCTGCTTAGTCCTCTTGTTACTTTATGACAATCGTGCATAAATGGTTTGTACAAGTCTCTTTTTATAGAAAAAATAGTGATAAACCTATAGTTTAATTGAAAAAAACCATCGTAAATGATGGTTTTTCTGCGTTTATTCTTTTACTCCGTATTCCTACAAATTAAATACTATCGAACCAATTGTTTTACCAATTCTCTGTTCCGTTCCTTAAAGACCTCATTATGAGAAGAAACCATCGCAACATCACTTGCGTCAGGTTGAATGTATTGTTTTGCTTTGTTAACTGCATTTGCAGCATCTTGGAATGTTCCCGCTATTAAATTTATTTTTCCATCGTATTTAAGTATATCCCCTGCTGCATATAGCCCTGGAACTGATGATTCGCTATTTGGATTCCCCGCAATATAAAAATTATCTATCTCGATCCCCAATTTACTATTTGCTAACAAGCTAGCGTCTTGTTCATAACCATGATTGATAATGACTTCGTCAACAGACAAGTATTCAATCTGATTGGTTACATGGTTTGTCAGTTCCACTCTTTCAATAAATTCATTATTCTCTCCAGCAATTAATTTAGTAATGGATGTATGAAAAATACATTCTACTGAACTTTCCATTAATTGAGTCACTTGCGCTTCGTGACCTGTTAGAGCATCTTTTCTATACGTTAAGTAAACCTTTTTTGCTACTGGTACTAACTCATTTGCCCAATCGATCGCTGTATTCCCACCACCAGAAATGATAACTATTTTATCTTTAAAGTGTTTAATTGATTTTACCGTGTAATTCAAGTTTGACACTTCAAATCTCTCCGCACCTTCAATATTCAGCTTTTGTGGGTTCAAAATGCCACTACCTACAGCTGCAATAACTGTTTTAGAAAAGTGCAATTGACCTGAAGCTGTTTTTAGTATAAATATATTTTCTTCATTACGTTCAATGGATTCTACTTTTTCATTTAACAGAACTTCAGGTTTAAATGTTAAGCCTTGCTCTACTAATTGCTCAATTAATTTTGCTCCTGGTAGAGGAGAATGACCTCCAACGTCCCAAATCATCTTCTCAGGATATACATGAATTTTCCCACCTAATTTAGGCTGAAATTCAATTATTTTTGTTTTCATTTCTCTCAGCCCACTATAAAAAGCAGAATACAATCCTGCTGGTCCGCCTCCAATTATGGTCACGTCGAAAATTTCTGGGTTTTTCAATATCATTCTCCCCTTACCTATACAATAATGATTATCATTCTCAATTAAATATATTACTCTTTTAACAAATTGACAACCTTTTACGAGGATTATAAGGTTGTAATTTCATCTTTTACCTTCATATGAATCTTTATTTTTTCTCGGTTATAAAATTCGAATTTTCTGTTAAAACTTGATAAAGAATATTTCTAGAGAAAAGAAAGAGGAGAAAAAATGAAAAAATTTAGTGTTTTATTGTTATGTTTTCTATTTCTATTGGTTGGATGTACGCAAACAAAAGAAGAAGCAGTACCAACAACAAAAGGGGTTGAATCCATTGATGTATCAATCCAAACACCAAGTAACGTTAGGACTAATGAAAAAATAAAAATTGAGGCATTAGTTACATTTGCAAATCAAAATGTAAATGACGCAAATGAAGTAATCTTCGAAATATGGAAATCAGGTCAAGATAAGCGTCAAATGTTAGATGGTAGGCCAATCGGTAAAGGCTTGTATTCTACTGAAACTACCTTTGAAAAGGATGGAACTTATTATATTGTCGCCCACGTCACAGCAAGAAATATGCATTCCATGCCAAAGAAAGAAATAGTTGTTACATCTGTTGATAAAAATACCAATGCAGCGCACACTCATCAACATGAGCATAACAGTCAAATATCCATTGACTTCCAACCTACTGCTGTCATTCAAGCGAATAAGGATGTTACCCTTTCTGCAAAAGTGCTGAATGAGGGACACCCCCTTGAAGGTGCAAGCGTCACATTTGAAATTTTGAAACAAGATCAAAAGACACCTTTCTTCCTTGATGCAATAGAAGATAAAGATGGAAGATATAAAGTGAATAACACATTCTCAAGTCCAGGAAACTATGAAGTAAAAGTCCACGTCAAAAAGAATCACATCCATGAACATCAACAAGATTTTATTGAAGTGAAATAGAGCCAAAAAATTGAGGGTGCCTCAAAAGAGTCTGATCTATTGCTTGGATCATAATCTCAGGGTACCCTCATTATTTTTACGAAGGGGGTTATTAATCTATTGATTCATAATTAAAGAGGTATCAAAGATGATTCATACATAAAAGAGACTTTATTTTCTTGCCAATAAGTACATGAAATATGGCGCACCGATAACCGTGACTATAATTCCAGCCGGGATTCCACTTGGGTCTAATAAGACTCGTCCGATTGTATCAGCCACAAGTAATAAGATTGCTCCAATAATAGCGGCTAAAGGCAAGAATCCTTGATGACGCGGCCCAACTAAACTTCTGGCGATATGCGGAGCCATTAACCCTACGAACCCTATTCCTCCACTAACCGAAACAGACGCCGAAGCGAGTGCAACCGCAATGATGATTAGGATTCGTCTTTCTTTCTCCACATTAACGCCTACTCCTATAGACACGTTCTCATGTAGATTCAATGTGTTCAGTACATTAGATTTAATAAAAACAGTAGGCAGCAAGATTAATATCCATGGTAATAATGCTAGAACAAATGTCCAGTTATCTCCCCAAATTTTCCCTGCTGTCCAGCTTGCAATAAAAGCATATTGCTCGCGGTCAAAATGGGTTGCCAACGTTAAGGTCGCACCATACATGGCAGCTGCCATCCCTACCCCCACTAACACTAACCTAGTAGGATCTGCACCTTCACCTTTTTTATAGGCCATAAGGTAAATAAAAGCGGCAGTAATTAATCCGCCTATCAATGCAAATATGGGTAGAACATATAAGAAATTCGTACCATTACCAAAAAATAAAACATAGAAAACGACCATTAGACCTGAACCAGCATTAATTCCGAGAATCCCTGGATCAGAAAGTGGATTTCTTGTGACACTTTGTAGTATGGCACCTGAAATGGCTAGACCCATACCTGCTAGAATCGAGATCACAATCCTAGGAAGGCGAAAATCAAATAATATTAAATTTTCCTTCGGTGTTCCGTTTCCGATAACTGTGCGCCATAGCTGTGATGGAGTCAAAGAAACATATCCAGTTGCAACACTTATAACAAAAGCTGTTATCAAAACCGCAATAGCTACTACCATTGTAAATCGTACTTTCATTTGCTGCTTTGTATTGATCATGCTCTTTTTCTTCCTCCCTTTCTAGCAAGATACAGAAAGAAAGGTACTCCAATTAATGAAATGATGGCTCCCATTGGTGTTTCAAAAGGAGGATTGAT
>NZ_QBBX01000007.1:0-177657 GCF_003073175.1 Peribacillus acanthi | reverse complement strand
TCCTAGCAGTGGTATCAGCTAATACCATTAATACACTTCCAAAAATCGCAGAACAAGGGATTATCCAGCGGTAATCTGTCCCAACAAGGAACCGGACAATATGTGGGACCATTAATCCTACAAATGCAATTGAACCAACTAATGAAACAGCTGTCCCTGCAAGTAACAGAACGACAATCATCAATATAGTTTTAGTAAGGGCTGTACGCTGCCCTAATCCTTTCGCCACTTCTTCTCCAAAACTTAAGATGGTTAATCCCTTAGAAAACATAATAGCCACTACAATTGCACCTATAACGACAGGAGAAATGAGCTTTAGTTGCAGCCAGTTTGTTCCTAATACCCCACCAGCCGTCCAAAAAGCAAGGTCTTGAGACAACTTAAAATACAAAGCTACACCTTCGCCTAAGGAGGCTAATAAAGCAGAAACCGCAGCTCCTGCTAAAGTTATCCGAATTGGAGTCATTCCGTTTCGACTTAATGAACCTAATCCAAATACCATACCTGCTCCTATACCAGCTCCTACAAAAGATATTATCATAACAGATAAATAAGTAGCGCTTGAATGAAAAGCAAATACACAAGCAAGAGCCATACTTGCCCCAGCATTTAAACCAAGTAGGCCTGGATCAGCAAGAGGATTCCTTGTCATCCCTTGCATGATAGCGCCACTTACAGCAAATGCAGCTCCAACTAGTGCAGCACCTAACTCCCTAGGAAGACGGATACTGCGGATAATTTGATCAGCTGGGTTACTAGAGTCATAGTTAAATATCGAACTCCAGACTGAAAGAAAATCAATGTTGGCGGCACCGACTGAAATAGCAAGAATAATGCTTCCAATCAGAAGCATTATTCCAAATACCAATATTGATGTTCCAACTGCCGGCCTTGAAAATATTTCATTTTCTTGTACCTGTTTGGCTTTGAACATGAGCTATGTCCTTACTTCCCTTTTGTTAGGTTTTCAACAATGAAATCAAGCTCTTTTTCAAGTGAAATAGGATCATTGAAGTAGAATGATGCAGAATCAAATTGGAAGACTTGATTATTTTTTACTGCAGGGATACCTTTCCACACATCTGTTTCCATAAATGAGTTATTGGCAGCATTTCCACCATCACCTACAAAAATGTAATCTCCAGCGTATTGTGGAATAACTTCAGCTGAAATAGCTTTCCATCCGGTCGCAAAAACATCTTGCTCTAATTTCTCAGGAGCCTTTAAACCAAGTGCTTGATAAATTACCTCTGTCCCACGCCCCCAGTTATTACCATATACATATAAATCCTTACCGAAGGATTCAAATACCATAAAAGTCTTATCTTCACCAATAGCTGCTTTTACCTTTTTGCTTGCAGCGTCCGCTTTCTCTTTCCACTCTTCAACCCATTTTTTCGCTTCTTCTTCTTTACCTACAATCTTACCAATTTCAATATGCTGATCTAAGTAGTTATACTTTTCATAAGATAAAGCGATAGTTGGAGCAATTTCTTTATACTTTTCAATATTTTTGTCTGTTGTATACGTAACGATCAAATCTGGATTTAAAGAAATAAGCTTTTCCATAGAATCTTCTGTAACCACTTCAACATCATCAAGCTTACCTTCATAGAATTTGTTTCCTTTTGGCCACTCATTTACTGCGATTGGCGTAATACCTAATTCTAACAAATTCCCTGCATATGAAGCAGCTAGCATTGCTATTCTCTCTGGTTTAGCTGGAATATCAATATCTCCATCTTCACCTTTATAAATTCTTGTTGTAGGTTCAGATTTAGCAGTTGATTTGCTTTCATTTGATGTTTCATTTGCTTTCCCGCATGCAGCTAATAAGACAACTAGTAATATAGCAATAATAGCTAGTAAAATATTTTTTTTCATTGTATTCCTCTCCAATTCCTTAATAATAAGAATCATTCTCATTCAGTTCGAAAAAATAAAACCGCATAGCGGTCTAAGCCAAACCTTCTACTACATGATATTTTTTAATTAAATCATAGGATAGACAAACTGGCTTTCTTGTTCTTGGATCAATTCCAATCTCAGCATCAATGTTGAAAACGCTACGTAAGACTTGAGGTGTCATAATTTCCTCTGCTTTACCTTTTTTGATTATTTCCCCATCTTTCATGGCAACGATATGATGGGCAAATCGTGCAGCTTGATTTAAATCATGAAGTACCATTACAATTGTTCGATTCTCTGCAACATTTAAATGATATAACAGTTCCAGAACCTCTAATTGATGGGAAAGGTCTAGATAAGTTGTAGGTTCATCTAAAAGGATAATGTCAGTTTCTTGAGCTAAGGCCATTGCTATCCATACACGTTGTCTTTGACCACCAGATAAGGCATCAACTGCTCGATCTTTAAATGGTGCTATACCTGTTACTTGGAGTGCCCATTCAATAACTTGCTTATCCTCGTCTTTTAACTTTCCAAGTCCTTTTTGATATGGGAACCTTCCGTATGAAACCAACTCTGCTACCGTTAAGCCTTCAGGAGCATCAGGAGATTGAGGAAGTATTGCTAATTTCTGTGCAATTTTCTTAGTTGACTCTCTAAATATTTCCTTGCCATCGAGATAAACGGAACCTGATTTCGCATTTAGTATACGTGACATCGTTTTAAGGACTGTTGATTTACCGCATCCATTCGGGCCAATAATGGTAGTGATTTTACCATCTGGTATTGCAAGATTTAAATTCGTTACAATATCAACTTCACCATAACCAATTCTTAAATTTTCAGCATAAAGCCGAGACATGTTCTTCCCCCCTTCTCTTTAATAATCAAATATGTAATCACTCTATACGCTTTCATTGAAAATGATTATCAATGTCAATTAGATTTTATTTAATTCAATGCATTGTGTCAATGGTTATTTTAATAAAAGTTTGACTCCGTAAATCTGTTGATTGCTTCGAGTGGTTCTCACCTTCTTTTCAAAACAACATAGCACCAAAATCAACCATAAAATTAAACAAAGCCAAAATAATAAAAGGATCTAACATCTAAGTGTCAGATCCCTATCAAAATTACTATTTTGTCAGTTCAATAGAATTAGTTATTCTATTATCTTTTCTCATTATTCTTTCATAGGCATACCAAACTATGTGGAATAACATGTGACATACGATGGCTCCTATTAATCCAGCATTTAAAAACAACCATCCACATGCTATACCCACAAGAAAATTCATTAACATTGAATAAATCGTGATAATAGGAATGTTTTTTCCTAGTATTTGCTTAGCACCAGGAAGATGGGCCAATCCAAAGAATACTGCAGCTAACACATTCGCACACCAATTTAGAGTATCTGAAGCACCGAAAACAAAACTGCCTAGCCAAATAACCAAGCTCATTAGCCCCCAGCGAAAAATGATTTCTTCAACAACCCCTCCATAGAAAACACGTGTAAGAATTCCTAATTGATTACGTGCAGTATCTATTTTTAGCAAAACTTCTTTTTCAACGTTCTTAGCAAGAAATCCATAATAATAAAGTAAATGCACCACTGCAACAACCACTCCAACCCCTATAGAGATGAAGTTTATTTCGTTTAAAGAGAAAGACGTTTTATCTAGTAATAATACTCCAATTCCAGCGAACAAACTGACTATTAATAGATGAACTAAGAAACCTACGTATATTGGATATTCATCCTCACCTGAATTCCTCTCTTTAATAATCTTTCTTTCTGATAAAATCATAAAACTGACGCCTGGCAAAGCCATAGCAATAATCAGTAGAAACAAATACCCATCCATTTTTAGGCAGTACCCCCTAATATTATCTACTAATATTTTACATTACAAAAAAATTCTAGTAAAACTTTTTCCTAATAATTTCAATATAAGCCCCAAAAAGATAAAAACTTTACTTTTTTAAAATCTGTGCCCATAATAAGAGCAAACTTAATATTGTGTTATCCTTCGGGGTCGGGTGAAAATCCCAACCGGCGGTGATGTATTTTCTCAGAAGAATACTAAGCCCGTGAGCTTCATATTTTCATATGTTTGCTGATCTAGTTAGAATCTAGAGCCGACAGTATAGTCTGGATGGGAGAAGGATGAAAAGCATTGTATCAAAAAAATGATAGAAGCTGTCCCTAGGGATAGTCTACCCTTTTGATGCAATACGCACATTTTTATTCTGAAACACAGGTTTTGTCTAAAAAATTTGACATCGCCTTTGTTTATTTGTGTTGCTTTTCTTTCAAACTACCAATCAGTCCCTTAGGAATTTTTTCCAGGGGGCTTTTTTCATTTTCTTGAAAGGAAGTTTGAGGAGCATGGATGAGAAGTTTATGAAGTTAGCTATCGAAGCGGCAATGGTAACTATTGGACAGACGTCACCAAACCCTGCTGTGGGTGCTGTTGTTGTAAAAGATGGCCGATTAGTCGGGATTGGAGTTCATGTGAAGGCTGGAGAACCTCACGCTGAAGTTCATGCCATAGCAATGGCTGGTGAACATACTGCTGGCTCGACAGTTTATGTAACACTTGAACCTTGTAGTCATTTCGGTAGGACTCCCCCTTGTTCGAACCTTTTAATTGAAAAAGGGGTCAAAAGGGTTGTAATCGCTTGTACTGACCCGAATCCTTTAGTTAGTGGAAAAGGAATTGATTTGTTAAAAAAGGCTGGAATTGAAGTGGTTTTCGGGGTTTGTGAAGCTGAAGCCAAAGAATTGAATAGAGGTTTTTTTACTTCCATTACAAAACAAAGACCCTATATTACCCTGAAAGCCGCATTAAGCTTAGATGGAAAAATGTCTACCGCTTTAGGTGATAGTAAATGGATTACTGGTGAAGACGCTAGAAGAAAGGTACATGAAGAACGATCACAACACGATGCTATTCTAGTAGGCATAGGAACGATTTTACAGGATGATCCTTCCTTAACTGTTCGATTGTCCCATGTAGCTAAGCAGCCTATACCAGTAATCTTAGATTCTAAGTTACGTACTCCTATTGAAGCGAATGTCATTAAAAAACATAAAGGAAAAGTGATCATTTTTGTAGGAAGCGAATGTCAAGAAAGTGAATGGGCTCCTTATATTGAAAAAGGCATACAGATTATTCCTACTGGGACTGCCAAAGTTTCCGTGAATGAAGTAGTAAAAATCCTCGGTTCTAGAGGCATTCAATCGTTATACGTAGAAGGTGGAAGTACGGTCCACTCTTCATTTATTGAACAAAACTTATTTGATGAAATGATTTTATACTATGCTCCTAAATTAATCGGTGGAGCACATAATGGCGTATTTTTAAATGGATATACGATAAGTAAAATGAATGAAGCTCGGACTCTACAATTGAAGTCATTAGAACAAATCGGTAATGATTTCCGTGTTGTCATTAGAAATGAGGTAGTCACATGTTCACTGGAATCGTAGAGGAACTAGGAACAACAAGAAGTATCGTTTCAAACGGCAGAAGCTTAGTTCTGACAATTGGCGCATCCCATATACTCGAAGATGTAACACTAGGTGATAGCATTGCAGTTAATGGGGTCTGTCTAACAGTAACAAAATTTACAAGTGACTTTTTCACTGCTGATGTGATGCCAGAAACTTTTAATGCTACTAATCTAAGATTCTTAAAATCTGGTTCAACTGTCAATCTTGAAAGAGCGATGAAGGCTAATAATCGTTTTGGTGGCCATTTTGTCTCTGGCCATGTAGATGGAATTGGCGAAATTATCCGTGTCACTCCTAGTGAAAATGCAAAGTTATATCATATAAAAATCCCAGCTGATGGTCGTAAATATTGTTATGTGAAAGGAAGTATCACCATTGATGGTACGAGTTTAACGATATTTCAGGTTCAGAATGATATCGTGACCCTATCGCTGATTCCACATACTCGGACTAATACAGTGTTAGGCAATAAAAGTATAGGTGATAAGGTCAATGTCGAATTTGATTTACTTGGAAAGCATGTGGAGCGACTACTAAATTTTCAAAGGACTGATCAAAAGGTAACATCACAATTTTTAGCCGACAACGGTTTTCTATAAGGGAGGTAAAATAAATGTTTTCAACCATAGAGGATGCCTTACAAGATTTAGTCCAAGGTAAGATCATTATTATTTGTGATGATGAAGATCGTGAAAATGAAGGTGACTTCTTTGTTTTAGGTGAACATGCGACACCTGAAAACATTAACTTCATGGCAACCTGGGGACGTGGATTAATATGCGTTCCGGTTTCTGAAAAGATTGCTAGAAAATTAGACTTACCTCTTATGGTTACTGATAATACGGATAAACACGGAACTGCCTTCACAGTTAGTATCGACCACCAAGATTCAACAACTGGGATTTCTGCTTATGAACGTTCTCATACCATCCTTCAAATGTTGAATCCTGATAGCGATGGCTCACATTTCCGTAGACCTGGACATATTTTTCCTTTAGTCGCGAAGAATGGCGGGGTTCTACAACGGGCTGGTCATACAGAAGCAGCGCTTGATTTCTCCCGACTAACGAAAAGCGAAGAAATTGGTGTCATCTGTGAAATTATGAATGAGGACGGCACGATGGCTCGTGTGCCCCATTTAGTTGAAATCGCTAAGCAACATCAGTTAAAGATGGTTACGATTCAAGATTTAATCTCGTACCGTCGTAAAGTGGAAAAATTAGTTCAACGAGAGGTGTCCATCAAGCTTCCTTCTGATTTTGGAGAGTTTCAAATGGTTGGATATACAAGCACGGTAGATGGAAAAGAGCATGTAGCTTTTGTGAAAGGTAAAGTAAATACTGAAGAACCTGTACTCGTACGTGTCCATTCGGAGTGTTTAACTGGAGATGTATTCGGGTCTTCAAGGTGTGATTGTGGGCCACAGCTTCATGCAGCTTTAACTCAAATCGAACAGGAAGGCCGTGGTGTACTTATTTACATGAGGCAAGAAGGACGCGGTATTGGATTAATTAATAAGCTAAAGGCGTATAAGCTTCAAGAACAAGGCTTTGATACTGTTGAAGCCAATCATCACCTCGGATTTGGAGCTGATTTACGTGAATACGGCATTGGCGCTCAAATGCTACAAGATTTAGGTGTTAAAAAGATGCGTCTATTAACCAATAATCCAAGAAAAATTGCCGCTTTGAACGGATATGATTTAGAAGTTATAGAACGAGTACCTTTACAGCTTGAAACAAGAAAAGAAAACGAGAACTATTTAAAAACGAAAAAAGCTAAACTAGGTCATTTACTACAATTTTAGGGGGAACTCATCATGAAATTTGAAGGAAAATTAGTTGGAACAGGATTACGCGTTGGAATCGTTGTAGGAAGATTTAATGAGTTCATTACGAGTAAATTATTGGGCGGAGCAATGGATGCATTGGTCCGTCATGGAGTGGACGAATCCGATATCGATGTGGCTTGGGTACCAGGTGCATTTGAAATTCCTTTAGTAGCAAAGAAAATGGCTACGGGTAAATACGATGCTATCATCACTCTCGGTACAGTAATTCGTGGTGCTACTACACATTATGATTACGTATGTAACGAAGTAGCCAAAGGTGTTGCTTCTGTTTCACTCCAAAGTAACATACCGGTGATTTTCGGTGTACTTACAACAGAAACTATTGAACAGGCTATTGAACGTGCAGGAACAAAGGCCGGCAACAAAGGCTGGGAGTCTGCGGTTGCCGCAATAGAAATGGCGAACTTATTACGAGAGTTTAAATAAAATATTCGATAATGAGGGTGGCCCAAGCTAATGGAGCCCCCTCATTTTTTAAGAAATTGAATTGTCTTGATTTTTCTTTTCATATATCTCTAGCAGAGCATCAACCATTTCAATCTGTATCTCATATTGCTTAAAAATATTCTGGAAGGTTACTTCGGTAATCTCATCAATCTTCATGACCGATCTTTTTACTTCAATCCCACTTTTATGTGCAGCTAGTTCTGTTTCTAACATGATTCTCTGAGCTTGTAAGCCAGCCACTACTTTTTCGGATTCCAATTGTTGAATAAAGCTTAAGGCTGTGTATAAATTACTCGGAAGAGAAACAGAATTTACTTTTAAAGATTCTTCTAATAATATTAGAAACTCCTGCTCTCCTTTTTCGGTAATTTTATAGATAGCTTTGATTCGATGACCTGTTTGTTCGACTGTTTCAACCTCAACTAGCTCTTCTTTCTCCATCTTCTTCAACGCATGATAGATTGAGCCAGGCAGAATCCCTGCCCAGCGATCGGCTTGAGTCACTTGGAGAATTTGCTGTATTTCATATCCTGACATAGGCTTCATCTTTAATAATCCTAGTACCATTAATCTTGTCATATCCACTCTCCTCAACACGAAATAGTCAATGTTGAATATGATTGTATCATACCCTACAATGATTGAGAATATTAGGAAGCATACTTTCTTGTTTTCTTTTCAAATGTGTTCTGTTTGGCTTCCCATTTAAAAGTCGGCACTGACAGGATTAGTGATCCAATCATATATGCAAGCGACACCAGTATACCCATTATCAATGACCGTTCATCACCCATGATACTTCCACTTAAGCCTTTTACATAATGTTCAAACGGCAATAGCTTCCCTATCATTTGGACCCATTGAGGTGCGTTTGTTAGTGGATAGAAAGCTTCACTCATAAAGATCATTGGCAATTGTAGTAAGTTTGATAACATGTTAATTTGAGCTTCATTGTTAGCAAAGTTTGCAATCAAAAATCCAATGCTTGTAAAACAAAGTGTTCCAATCAACACCAGTAACAGAGTGGAGATACTAGACATCATCGAAATGTCAATTTTCAGGAACAATACACCAATAAACCAAACTGTCATATTCAAGACTACTCCAATAACCGTTCTTGCTAAAGTCATAATGAAAACGAAGGAGAAAATGGGCATCGGTGTTAACTTCAACAGTTTATATACACCTTTGTTTCGTTGATAATGAACTTGAAACGCTATCCCTTGCATACCCCAAAAAATGGTACTGATAGCAGTCACCCCCGTAAGGATTCTGACATGCATTAATCCTTCATCAAAATATAAACCTAATCCAACCAGTAATACAATGGGAAACACCAACGCATATCCGACACTAATTCTATCTCTTAAAGATGTTACAATCATGGAACGGAAAATTACATTTAACATTATAATTCCTCCTTTGTAGTCAAATTCAAATATAGTTGTTCAAGGTCTGTCACATTGTGTTCCAAACATAATTGCATTGGTTCACCTTCTGCAATAATTCGTCCCTGGTCAATCATGATAACCCTTTGTGCTAACTTAAGAACTTCATCCATATCATGGGATGTAAAAACCACTGTCTTTCCTTCTGTGAAAAGTTGTTTTATAAGCTGGTGGATTTCTTGTCTGGCTCGCGGATCTAATGCTGCTGTAGGTTCATCTAAGAAAACTAATTCAGGATCATGAACGAGCGCTGCTGCAATAGCCAACCTCTTCTGTTGACCACCAGAAAGCTTTGAAGCCTCCGTGTCCTTACTATCAATTAGCCCCCATTTCTTTAATATCTGCTCCAAATAGCCATTTGAAAAAACCTGTTTATAAAACGCTGCAAACAATTTCAAATTCTCTAAAGCTGATAAGCCTGGAAAGAAAGGCACTGATTGCAATTGAACACCAATATTAGCCTTATACTTTTCTAACCAGTAATGGATCTTCCCTTGGTCTGCATTCCGGAGACCAACCAGCATTTCCAAAGTAGTTGATTTTCCTGCTCCATTGGGTCCAATCACTGCTAAAATTTCATTCTGGTGAATATCTATATCCACTTCTCTTACAATTTTTCGTGTTCCATAAATCTTTTGCAGTCCAGTTGCTTGGATATAATTCATCTTTCATCCTCCTAATAATTTAATATTGTTTACTCAACGTTGAGTATTTATATTTAACCATAATATATTACGTCGCCATTAAAAAGTAAACATTTTCCTTTAAAGAAATTTCGACAAACACTGCATTTGTAACCTAAAGGAATCCAGCTTCATATAGATAAGTATCATGAATTTCCTAATGATCCTGTGCAAAGGAGGTCTATTTCATGGAAAATTCTAGTCCTTCCCAGTATGACCGGTATAGTGAAGTGATGCTTAAACAAAAAATCATTCACCTTAGCTCTGAGCTGTCCAAATATAAATCGCAAGTGAAGGATTTCCGAGAAAGTTACCAATTCAGTAGAGTCGAGAAATTGATTGAAGAAAATAAAAAACTATCTGAAATGGTCCACAAATATGAACATCAAGCTGCGGCAGTGGTAACCGAAAACGTGATTGCACAACACGTAGAGATTGAGAAAATCCCAGTCTATGAAGAGATAGAAGAAATCCAAGAGGAAGAAAATCACTCGTTACTTACACATTATCAAGAAAAAATTGCCCAATACGAAAAGAAAGAAAAACAATGGAAGAAAGCCTTAAAAAAGTTTAAATCGCTTCAAGAAGAAAATGACCGATTAAATCGCTTAAAGGAAGAGTTAGAAGATAAATTAGCTAATGAAGAAGAGTATTATCATAATCTGTTAGTGCGAGTTAGCAGATTGAACTCAGACTTATATAATGCTAATCAACGCGAACAACAACTGCAGAACCAGTTAAGTACACTTCAAGATCAACTCGAATATTTGCAAGCTAATTCGACTAAAAATGAATAAAAAAAAGGGAGCATCCTATTGTATTACTAACTGGATGCTCCTATTTTCTTATTCATTTCATTTTATCCAGGCTAACATCAAAAATAACTGATAAAAAGCCGATAAATATCGTTGAAAGTAATAATGCTAATACCGGTTTTTTATAATGGATTCTAATAATTGTAAACATGACTACATTAAACCACGCTGACCAAACTAGACTCCACCCGTTATGATAGGTAATCGAGCCTAATAGAACAGACACATGCTCAAGAACTACAAAAATACAGACAAACAAGAGAATATATAACGCCTGCCTTAATTTGGTATGGGTGTCAGGATAATGGGATAAAAAAACAAACACTGATAGTGGCATACCAACGAGCGAAAGTAGGAGGATCGGGATAGTTTGATTGGGCAGTCCATTGGGTTCCATAGCCCACATTGGATAGTTAAAGCAAATGACTTCATATAACAAATTACCAACAATAGCAAAAAGCATAGTCGGATAATATTCCTTCCAATTTTCCAAGTCGCCCCACTTCCATACTGCTAATAACCAAAGAATTGAGTATGCCACTGCAACCATTTAGTAACGTCCCCTTTTTTACTGTCTTAAAATAGGATTCGTTATTATTGATTTTGTAATACATATAAACACAAGAAGAAAAAAATTATTCTTCAATAACTTAGATGATATATTAGGAATCGTTCATTAGGATTGTTTGCGTATTTTCCTGGAAGTTTGACCTCCAATTTTAATTCAAAAAGAGTTTGGTTCTCCAAATAGAAAATATAATCTTCTGATGGATAATACAAAACTATTTCAACATCTCTCTTTTCTTCCTCTATCGATAATAAGATTTTGTTAATTATATTCATAAACACTTGAATAGAAAAAGGATTAAAAAAATAAAATCGATTGTCTGACGGATTAATTTCATACTCTTCTGCATAGCACAAAAGAAAATGGACTTTATCTAAATTCTTTTTTGTTTTCTTTAAGTAATTCATTCTATTTTCCATCGCTTGCTGATATAATGGCTCATTCATTTCAATCCCAACTACTGAGGCATTAAAATGATGATTGATATAAAAAACTAAACGTCCTTTTCCACAACCAAAATCGACTACGAAATCATGATTTTTCAGTTCATAGTGCTGGAATAATAAGTCTAGGGCTTGGTATGGAGTAGGTTCATAACGATGATAATGTAAGGACGTATTAAAACCCTTTTGGTTCTCCGCTGTTCTTATGTTCAATAATGTATCATAATACTCTTCGTTCATTTTCTCTCTCCTAAACTTTAATCCTCTGGTTGACACTTATTCACCTTACTTCGTTCTTTAAGAAAAAGCAAAAAGCAGAAGAAGGGGATTTACCCTTACTTCCGCTTTCAATTCATAAATAATATTAAGACAACTACTACCTTAAAATCATATTCTAAAAAATAGGTATTACTTTATATTAGCTTTTGCTTCTATTTCATTTAAAGCTAATTCCTGATAGGCCTTAAATAATGCACTACAAAAAGTATCCCATTCTGTTGCAGCTTCCATAGAAGCTTCATTTACTATTCCAAGGACTGGTTTTTGTAATAGATTTTCAAGTTGTAAAGAGAACTCATGGATTGTTTCTATTGCTGCACCGTGAAGAACACCACCTACGAATTCTGATGGAGATAACCATTCTGTTACTCTTTGAATATCCCTATAGATTTGTGTAAGCAATAAATTACGCGGCCCCTCCCACTGTTCATTGACCACTACATCACGGAATATTCGAGGAAGGGAAGAAAATTCCTCCATTACTCCATGTCCTGCAAAGATTGACATCGCTTCATTAAGGACTTTTACGCCCTCATTAGTCGTACTAATTTTTTGAAGAAGTACTAATTCGCGGAAGATGAAGAGTTGCTTTCTTACTTCCATAGGTAAATCAGAGTCTAACCCTGGATTCAACGGTCTTTCTAAACGTAAGAATGTATCATATATTTTAAATGCTCCTGCAGTCGTTCTTTGAGCAGCATTTTCAATGTATTTTAACTTACAGGCTGCAAGCGGATAATCCTTTACCTTTTTGCCGAAAACTGTACGGAAATCACTGTATAGATTCGCTTCACGAGATGCACGGAGCATAAATGCCGCACAAGCAATCCCAATCTCCAAACGAGATAATGTTAGTACAATTCCAGCTGCAACAGCAATCCCTTTATCCTTTGGACCTACTGGGTATGCAAGTGCTCCTTTATAATTTATTTCTCCTGTCGGTAGCTCGGCTGTTCCAAGCTTCCATTTAATCCGATTTATTTCATACCCATTTCTTTTTTCCTTCATTTTATCCCCTGGAAGCCATGATGGGACGATAAAAGTAGAAACCTTATTCGAACCTGATATTTTTGCGGTTACTACTGAATAATCTGCATGTGCTACAGAGCAGAAAAACTTGTTACCATATAAACGATAATTCCCCCCATCCGGAACTGCCTCAAGCAAATTAGCAGGTAAATCAGAACCTCCTTGGATTTCCGTCATGAACTGTGCTCCAATTGCAAATTCTCCATTCAAACCTTCTTTAGTGTGTTTTAATATCTCTTCTAGTTCGGGAATATTTTCGTTTGGAAATTGTTCAATAATTCCAATAAGCCCATGTGTACAAGTTAAAGGACACGCTACCCCTGCTTCACCTAATTGATGAATCAACAACCGTTTTACAAAGCTTTCCCAAGGTGCCATTTTATTAGAAAATAATCCTTCTCCGAATATTTCCTTCTCTAATTGATGAGCTTCCATAGGACGGACAATTCGATCAATCCGATGATTAAAAGCGTCATAGTGAAGCATAAACGGACGTACTTCTGGCCTAGCCATTCTTTCTGCAAGTTGGTTCCATTTTAAAGAAACAGTCGGTGAAAAAGTAAGGATTCTTTCGTTGATTTTTCCATAGTCTAAACCGATAAAATGTTCTGCTGACTTTTGTAAGAAAAGATCATCACGATACCAATCTAGACTTTCGCGCTTACTACAAAATTCATCGAACGAATATACATTCTCCCCTCTAATTTCACTATCGTTGGAAACTAGGTTCATTGAAGGACCCCCTTAATCTTTTTGTTCGTTAAATTTTTCATGGTGATTTACTCTCCAAAATCAGTTCTTTATATTTCAAAAATATTCTAAATTATCTAATATAAAGTATAAAGTATGATATATTTCCTGTCACTCTTTGAAACCTACTATTTCCATTACCTAACGAAAAAGCCCATTTCCAATAGGAAATGGGCTTTTTCGTTATTTTAGCATTAGTTTCACAACTGCTTCCACGTGGCTCGTCTGAGGGAACATGTCAACAGGCTGAATGTATTGTATTTTGTATAGCTTACTTAATCGTTGATAATCCTTTGCCAATGTGGATGGATTACAGGATACATACACTACGGTCTTTGGTTTTGCTTTCACAATAGTAGCTAGAAGTTGCTCATCACAGCCGCTTCTTGGTGGATCTACAACCAAAACATCTGGTTTCCATCCTTTATTAATCCAGGTTGGCAAAACGTTCTCTGCTTTTCCTGTTTCAAAATGGGTATTTGTTTTGCCGTGACGTTTCGCGTTCATCCTTGCGTCTTTGATAGACTCTTTAATAACGTCCATTCCACGTACTTCTTTTGCTTCGTCGGATAACCATAACCCAATCGTACCTACACCACAATAGGCATCCACTACATTTTCCTTGCCCGTTAAACTAGCAGCTTTTTTAGCTTCGTCATATAATTTTACCGTTTGAATCGGATTTAACTGAAAGAATGTACGTGCAGATAGCTCATAAGAAAGATCTCCTAGAGTCTCTTTTATTACATTTTCTCCGGAAAGATGAATGGATTTTTCTCCAAAAACTAGGGAGGTTTCTTGATCATTGACGTTTTGAACTACCGACTTTACCTGTGGGAGTTTTTGTTGGATAAGATCAATTAGCTGGTCCTTTTTAGGCAATTCCCTAGTGGCCGTGACAATAACCACCTGTACTTCACCAGACTGGAATCCAACACGAACCATAATCGTACGTACTGATCCTCTTCGTTTCTTCTCATCGTATATAGAAATGTTCAACTCATCCAACATTTTTTTTATTTCATCTGTCACTTTGTTACATTCAGGATGTTGGACAATACAGACAGGTATGTCAATTAGATTGTGAGAGTTCAATCCATATAATCCTGCAATCACTTTACCATTGCGAATGCCTGTTTGGAATTGGCTTTTATTTCGGTAACTCCAAGGGTCTTCCATACCTATCGTTTCTCGGATATCTAGTTTTACCGTTTCATTACCAAGATATCTTTCAAAGGCCTGTCTTACGATGTCACGCTTTTCCTTTAATTGTCCCTCGTAGGAAAGGTGCTGAAGCTGGCATCCTCCACATTGATCATATACCGGACAAGGTGGGTTTACTCTATCTCCAGACTTTTTGCGAATTTTTTTCACTTTCGCTTCTGCAAATTTCGGATGGACCTTTGTCGCTTCAGCTACCACTTCTTCGCCTGGTAATGCTCCTTGTACGAAAACAACGCCTCTTTTAAAATAACCAACACCTTCTCCGTTGATTCCAAGCCTCTTAATCGTCAGGGGAAAAGTTTGTCCCACTTGAAGAGCCATTGCTGTTTGTGTTCTATTACTTTCATGTTGCTTTTTCATGATTTTACACTCCGCTTTTCAATGCTGCGCCACAGATAAAGGGATGCATAGCTTAAATATGGTGACCATTCTGTTGATAAGTCGTCCATAACCTCTATGGATGGCTTTTCTGGTAGCTGCAGTAATTTTTTTAACGCATTTTGTATGCCAATATCTGCTTTAGGAAATAGATTCGGTCTACCAAGACCAAAAAGCAGGAAATTTTCTGCTGTCCAATTGCCGATACCTCTTAACTTGACCAGTGTATTTATTACATCTAAGTCTGATTTTTCTTTTAAGGCAGCCAGGTCTAGGTTACCTTCTGAAATTTCTTTACCTAATCCGATCACATATTCCGCTTTTCTTGTACTGAATTGAAGCTCTCTCAATTCTTCTACCGTAATGGCAGCTACACGATCCGGTGACGGATAAAACCAGGTTCCATCTTTCTCAAAACCATAAGTATGGACGAATCTTTCTGTTAAGGTATGGGCAAATGAAAGATTTAGTTGTTGATGGATAATACATTTTACAAGACAACTGAAATAATCAAAATCTAATATCAGTGCAGTACCCTTATGTTCCTCAAAGATATCACTAAGTTTTGTCTCAGCAAAATGTTGATGTATGCTTTCTAATGGTAGGTGCCAGTGAAAAATTTCTTTAATTCGAGAAAAAGCCTTTTCCTTGGTAGAAACATCTTCCCCAGAAACAAAGAATTCTGGATAGTCCGTTGTTCCAACTGCCTGAATCGTTACTACCTCAGGGATTCCTTCAATATATAGTGGAACCTTAACCCTTCTACTATCCGTTTCCACACACTGCAAAGGATCTAGGGCTAAACGTTCTAATACTAGCTCAAAATTATATGGTCCTTGGATTGAAATAGTTTCATTCCACACAGTCTTTCCCCCATTGTACATTTTCCGTATTATATCATTTTAGGGATGACTTTGTTAGCTTTGAAATATTAAAGAAAACCCCCCGTTATTACGGAAGGCTTTCTAAGTATTACCTTTTTAATATTTTTTCTCCCATTTCTTTCTTCATATACAGGTCATCAAGGCTTTTGAATGTATATCCTTGTCTCTTCAACTCCAAGATAATTCTCTCAAGTGCTTCTGCATTATCCTTTGAAATGGTATGCAATAGAATGATGGCTCCAGGATGTATTTGAGCCATCACCTGCTGATATGCATATTCAGGACCTTGCTGGGCATTCACATTCCAATCTTTAAAAGCTAATGACCAAAATACATGAACATATCCAGCCTCTTTTGCTGCAGCCATAGTACGCTCACTAAATATCCCTCGTGGTGGACGTAAATATTGCATACCTTTTTTCCCTGTAATTTCTTCGGTCTTCTTTTTGACTTGATATAACTCTTTAAACAGCCTTTCATTTGTAACCTGAGTCATATCTGGATGGTGCCAGGAATGGTTCCCAATAATATGACCTTCTTTTGACATTCGTTTTACCAAGTCCTCAGCAGATAGTAAATAATGTCCTGTAACAAAAAAAGCGGCAGGTACATGGTGTTTCTTTAGCACATCTAAAATTTCATCGGTATAACCATTTTCATAGCCATTATCAAAAGTTAGATATATCGTTTTCTTTTTCGAATCATCCTTATAGACAGCATCGTATTTTGCAATCATTTCTTCATACTTCGCTCCAGCATCCGCAGGTACTCCATTTTTACTTTTATTAAATCCCCAGTGATATGGAGAATTTGGTATATACGCGATAGTACTATATGTAACAAATACAAATAATAATGAAGTAATAAATGTTACTTTTTTAATCAAACGTCTTCCCTCCTGTATTCCTGTACATTTTTCTTATTTTTCCAGAAAGTATCGGAAACATTACAGGGAAAATATTGCAAAAGAAGGTTAATGTTATAAGATATAAGATCTTATTTTTATCTATAAATAATAAATCCGTCCGAAAAACCCGGACGGACAGCACTAGTAGGAGAAAACTTTCAATTATCTATCGATTTAATAATTGTCTTAATGCTTTATAAACAAGAGCAAGTGAAAAAACACCGACAGTGAAATATCCTACAGTTGTAAGGATTGGAGCAAGTGATGAAACAAACGTTAATGATTCAGTAAGAGTAGGAAGATAAATTAAAGCAAAACCAGCTAAAACCGTTAAGAATAATGATTTTAAGTCCATTATAAATCCCTCCTTTCCATAACAATGTATGTCCGATTTTCATCACGGTGTGGGCATTTGAGAGCGTTTTCATAAATATAGTAATAAAGTCCTTTTACAGTTGTGAATGAGGGAAAGGTATACTTCATAAAACCTTCCAAAAAAATCAAAAGAAGCTTGGATTCCCAAGCTTCTTTGTTTGTCTTATTTAAAGACAGTTTCTTTAAACTGTGCTAATTTTTCAAGTGAGCTCATTGCTACATCTTTATGAAGGCTATTTCCGTGTGAATCCATCGTGACTACTGCTTTAAATCCTTCTACTTTTAAATGCCACATTGCTTCAGGTATACCAAACTGCATTAAGTCTACGCCTTCAACCGATTTGATGCAATCAGCATAATACTGAGCTGCTCCCCCAATTGCATTCAAGTAAACTCCTCCATGCTCTTGTAGGGCAGCTAACGTTTTAGGTCCCATTCCACCTTTTCCGATAACAGCACGAATACCGAAGCGTTTCATAATATCACCTTGGTATGGCTCCTCACGAATACTTGTAGTTGGACCTGCAGCTTTTACATGCCACTTTCCTTCTTCATCCTTTAACATAACTGGACCACAGTGATAAATTACCTGACCATTTAAATCAACTGGTGAATCATTGTCAGATAAGTATTTATGGATTGCATCACGGCCTGTGTACATCATACCGTAGATTTTCACAACATCTCCAACCTTAAGCTTACGAATTTGTTCTTCTGTAATTGGAGCTTGAAGGATGATTTCACTGCTTTCTGTTTCTACAGCAGCTGCAGTTTCCAGTTCTGCTTCTTGAGAGAAATCAATCTTATCTCCCTCTTGATACATCCACTCTGAGATTTCTCCTGTTTCAGGGTTCACTTGAATACCTAAACGACGGAATGCCCAACAATTATATGCTACTGAAACGAAGAAACTTGCTGGGATTCTGTCCATAACTCCGATTTTGCAACCTAACAAAGTCGTTTCGCCACCAAAGCCCATTGTACCGATACCAAGCTTGTTGGCATTTTCCATCACATACTCTTCTAGCTTACGAAGGTCTTCATGTGGATTAACATCATCGTTGCTTCTAAATAACTGCTCTTTTGCAAGATCATATCCAGAAGAACGATCACCTCCAATACCTACTCCAATAAAGCCAGCACTACAACCTTGACCCTGTGCTTGGTAAACGGAATGCATGATACATTTACGGATTCCATCTAAATCACGTCCAGCTTTTCCAAGTCCCTCAAGTTCGCAAGGCAGACTATATTGGATGTTTTTATTTTCACATCCTCCACCTTTAAGGATAAGACGAACATCGATATAATCTTTTTCCCATTGGTCGAATTTCATGACTGGAACACCTTGACCAAGATTGTCACCACTATTATCACCTGTTAAGGAATCTACGGAGTTTGGACGTAGCTTTCCGTTCTTTGTAGCTAAAGCAATTGCCGCTTTTATCGCTTCTTTAATTTGGATTTGATTTACTCCAACAGGTGTTTTAATTTTAAAAGTTGGTAAGCCTGTATCTTGGCAAATTGGAGAAATATTTTCATCTGCCATCGTAATGTTTTGTGTGATTGTTGCCAAGCTCATTGCGGAACGAGTGCCTTCACTCTCTTTTAACTTAGCTGCTTTAATCGCTCTACGAACATCCTTTGGAAGATTAGTAGATGTTTCTACAATTAACTGGTACATGCTTTCTTGGAATTTTTCCATGTTCATGCTTATTTCTCCCCCTCTATATACTCCCTTTGTCATTCCATTTTTATATAAATAAATTATTCTTTTAAAAATTACGTTTCCTATTATACTCCTATCTCATACGTTCGAAAAGACTCAGGTGCAAACGATTACATGTAAAAATTATGTAATCTACAAAAATAGGTACCAAGAAGCCAAGTATTTTTATAAAAGGAAAGGTCGTAAACTTGGCTTTTTTTCGGTAAAAGCCAGATTTACGACCCTTTAATTTATCTAGTCTTGAATTGATCAATTTTTGTCTCTAGTTCATCAATGATTCCGATCAATCGATCGATATCTTCTAATTCAGTATGTTCAGGATCAATGTTTTCCAACACCTCTAAGAACATAGAGAGCCTTTGTTTTAAGTAATTCATTTGGTCGTCTTTGTTTGTAATCGCTTTTCCCATGTTATGTCCCTCCCTTTTCGCTTAATTAATCCTACATAATAATGAATAAAAGTTCAATTGATGTCATTGACTTTATTAAGTCATTTTTTCATAATGATACAGTGCCATTACATTCCTTGTAAGGAGCTTAAATGAATATGATAACTACAACTACTTCGCGTCTACAACCTATTACCCCACAGTATGATCCGTGGGAAGCATATATGGACATAGAACAATACGGCAAGATGACATTGACGAATATTGAATTCACTACAACAACACTGTGCAACATGCGCTGCGAGCATTGCGCTGTCGGATATACATTGCAACCAAAGGACCCTAATGCCCTGCCAATAGAACTTTTACTACAAAGATTGGATGAAGTAAAAGAGCTAAGATCATTGAGCATTACAGGTGGCGAACCAATGCTGTCTAAAAAATCCGTAAAAAATTATGTAGTCCCGCTTTTAAAGTATGCCCATGAAAGAGGCGTACGTACACAAATTAATTCTAATTTAACGCTTGATCTTGAACGTTATGAGGATATCATTCCTTATCTTGATGTACTCCATATTTCTCATAATTGGGGAACCATTGATCATTTTATTGATCATGGTTTTGCCATGATGGAGCGAAAACCTACAAGAGAACAAAGAGCTGTGCTTTTCCAAAAAATGATTGACAACAGTCAAGCTTTGACAAAAGCAGGAGTCATTGTTTCAGCAGAAACCATGCTGAACAATCGAACGCTTCCGTACTTAGAAAGCATTCATAAACAGATAACAGAGGAAATGGGTTGCCAACGCCATGAAGTCCATCCAATGTATCCAAGTGACTTCGCTTCCACTCTAGAGGCTATTTCTTTAGATGAAATGCGCCAAGCTATTTCACATTTATTAGACATTCGTAATCAGGATGTTTGGATGTTATTCGGAACTCTGCCATTCTATCCATGTAGCTCTAGTCAAGAGGATTTAAATCTCCTGCAAAAACTATATAGCGCTAAAAATGTTACTGTACGTAATGATCCAGATGGACGCTCTCGTTTAAATGCAAATATCTTTACCGGTGACGTAATCGTAACAGATTTTGGTGATGCCCCATCTCTTGGAAATATCCAAACACACAGCTTTCATGAATCCTATCAAAAATGGATGGATTCTAAGCTAGCTAAATCATTAAATTGCCATTGTCCAGCCGTCCAATGTCTTGGACCAAACGTTTTAGTGAAAAACGCTTACTACCCAACAGAAGATTTCACACTGAAAAAATCTAACATCTCTAGATGATTACTCAATTCACTATCATAATTAACCACAAAAAAAGAGTGCGTAAGTCGCACTCTTTCAGACTGTAGACAAACTCTAAGAATTAAGAGTTTGTCTACAGTCTTTTTCAATTAAAATAATTTATATACTAGATAATCCGTTGATTTCCGTTCCTGGCGAACGCTTTCCGCGGGGTGTGACTTGAGCCTCCTCAGTCGCTATGCTCCTTGCGGGGTCTCAAGCTTCACACTCCTCCCGCAGGAGCGTTAGCGACGAGGAAGCTCACCGCCTACCCCCCGGAAAGCAAGTGCCTGGAGCGGAAATCAACGTATTTTAACCGCAATCCTATCCAAAAATGACAAAAGACATCGAGAGGGAGGCCTCTCGATGTCTTTTGTCGACAATCTGAAAGAGTGCGTAAGTCGCACTTTTTTTCTATCTTGGTCTTTCTGTAGCTAGGAAACCAAACGCTAAATGATCTTGAACTGGAATCCAAGCCCCAATTCCTTGTTGGGTTACGTTTTTAACTACAATTGATTTTTTATTGCCCTTTAGAACAAGAAACACTTCACCGTAAGTTACTTTTCCTTTTTCATTTACAGCGGAAGCATAAGCATATAAATATCCAAGTCTTTTCGGAGGGATATTGTATACTTGGTCTTTTTTCGTTCCTCCACCAACAACAGTATCGAATGAAAGTGGAAGATTTGTTTTCTTTGCAGCTTTGATAATCATCATCTTTTGTACGTCATCTGCTGCAGGAATTTTGGCTGTTAGTCCACCTTTTACAATCTTCTGTGCTTCTTGGACATAATGGATTTGGTAGTTTTTTGTACCGCCTCTATTATCAAAATAATTTGTATTAATTTTTTGGTATTCCCAATTCGGTGCAGTTTCCGTCGACTCGTAATTAAGAGCCCAATGTCCTAAATAAATGGTAGCTCTATAGCCAAATGCCAACGGTGCTTTCGAGACTGTAGATTCGTTTAACATATGAATCAGTTCTGGGTTTTCGATTTTCACTTTTGAAGAATCGATTAATTTTTGAGTGAGTTCACTAGGCTGAAGATACGGTAAATCCTGTGTTGAGTTTGGATAAGTATTCTCCTTAGCGATATTCAAAACCGAAGACGGGATAGGTATAGGACCTGATGGCTTACCACCCACCTCAATGGAAGTGGCAAAAACATTAGCCCCGATAAAAAGCTGTAAAGATAGTACAAATCCAACTGTTAAAAATGCTAATCGTTTCATATGTGCACTCCTTCTGAGCAAAAAATCATTTGCTTCTATTGTTAGCTCAAAAAGAATTTACTATGCACATACTTCTAGGAAGTTGGTTCACCCAACCACCTTTCAACCACAGGGAAAAACAACTGTACCAGTGGCCCAATTAAGAAAGTAATGATTAATGTTCCAACACCAATAGGACCCCCAATTAGAAATGCAAGTATGAGTCCAAATAATTCCCCAATGGTCTTCGCAGCCATCAAGTTGACCTTGAAGCGTTGGTGGATAGCCAACATAAGTATATCCATCGGTCCAGGTGGAAACTTCGGTAATAAATAAATGGCTACACCAATTGAAATTACTGCAATACCGCTTAACAATGTTGTTAGTTTCCAGATAGGAGTAACAGGTGCCCAATCTTTTAAAACAATGATCATCCAAAAATCAACAAACATCCCGATTACAAATATCGTTCCTAGTGAAAGAACACGAGGCTTCTCTCTTAACAGATACGCATTAACAAACATTAAAAACACACCACTTAAGAAAACCCAATTCCCAATCGTCAATCCTACTTTTTTAGAAAGACCTACGTTCAAAGCGTCCCAGGCACCAGTCCCGATATTAGCCTTAATTGTCATACTTATTCCTAGTGTGAGGATTAAGATTCCTCCCACAAATAATGCTATTCTCTTCGACAGCTTCAATATGAATCCCCTTTTCTTTTAAAACTTAAATTGTAATGTTTTTGTAAAATTTAGAATATTTACTTTTCTCTAAATGAACGATATAATAACCTTACCCTTTAAAAAGGAGGCGATTTTTACATCTTAGTCCACAAATAAAGGGAGGTTGTCTATCGAGAATATATTCAACAAAAAAGATTTTCAGTCTAAAAATAAACAATAAGGTTGGTGAGCATCCGAGAAAGTTATCTACGATCGTTCGACATGAATACCCCTGCTTGTTGTGTAGGAAGTTGCATTCTTTCGAAGAATCAAGATAGTCTGGATTGTATTATGTACTTAACAGAAATTATGACCATATAAAAAGGACTCTGCAAATTGTATCATACATGCAGAGTCTTTTTTATTCTTATTTTTTTATAGTAAGAAAAATCCAATTCCCATGATTAAATAGGCTGCTAATAGCGTTACTCCCTCAAACCAGTTTGTTTCTCCGTCATTGGAAATCACAATCATCAAGAATACTGATGTTACCATTGCGATCAATTCCGGCATGGAGAATACTAACGGCATCGCTGTTGGGAACATTAATGATATTAATACAAGTACTGGTGCAACGAACATCGCAATTTGTAATGTCGATCCGACTGCAATTTCTACTGCAATATCCATCTTATTCTTATAGGCAAAGATGATAGCGGATGCATGCTCTGCCGCATTACCGACAATCGCAACGATGATAACCCCAATGAATAGTTCTGTCCAACCAAATGATTCAGCCACCACTTCAAATGTATGAACAAGATTTTCAGAGACATAAGCAACAGCCACAGTAGCTAAAAGTAAAATAAGCATTGCCTTTCCCTTACTCCATTCAGGTGTTTCTTCCTCATGATGACTACCATTTTCCCCATGCTGGTATACCCCACGATGAGTAACAAGCTTGAAGAAAAGAGCAGCTAAATATAAAAGAATCAAGATTATGGAAATACCTACGCTTAATGAAATAGTTTTTGTCTCATTCATTGTTTGCGCGAACACTTCAGGAATTACAAACGCAACCACTACGGCAAAAACCAATAAGCCCGCATTGTGTCTAGCATCAAAAACATTGAAGGTTTGTCTTTTAAACTTTAATCCCCCCACAAAGAATGAAAGCCCCGCTACTAGTAGTAAGTTACCAAGAACTGAACCTGTTAAGGATGCTAGTACCACACCAACTAATCCGGCTTTTAAAGCAAAAATTGAAATGATTAACTCGACCGCATTACCAAAAGTGGCATTTAACAATCCACCTATTCTAGGCCCCATTACAACCGCTAAACTTTCGGTTGCTCTCCCCATAAAACTTGCCAATGCAATAATTGTTAAACAGTACACGCCAAACATGATAACACTTGGCCAATGCATGAGTGAGCCAGCTACGGATAACGGTACACCAGCAAGTACAAGAATTAAAAATATTTTATTCGCCATATAGTTTCCTCGCTATCTGAAATATACATCAAATAAGTTCAAAGCTTTCATTAATATCAATACTTCCCTTAACCGATTGAACCATTGGGCAATTTTTATTGGCTAAATGAACTGCCTTCTCAATCTTATTTAGGTCTGCATTTGGTACGCGTAGTACAAAGTGAAGGTGAATTTTCTCAACTCGATTAGCTTCCTCAGCGTTCCGTTCAACCTCTGTTTTGACTGAGATATCCTCGACTTCCATTCTCATTTTTTCCAATATGGACTTTAGGACTCCCCCACTACATACAGCAATCGAAGAAACTAGAAGTTGGTATGGGCGAAACCCATATTCCTCATTCCCTGAAACATGAAGGTCTCCGTATGGTAACTCTGTTATGAAGCCTTTCTCTTTCATTTTGAACTCCAATCAAAATCCCCCTCCCATAAATTTGCTAATAAATAAGGAATATTATACCTTTTTAAATAAACTTTCTAAAGACTTTCTCCGATTCATTACCTCAAATTAGTATTGCCTAATCCACTATTACTAAGTAACATGAAATTTGTTATGAAAGGAGCCATTATGGATACATCTATGAAGCGATTGTGGATTTTAGTTACCATTGTTGGTATATCTGGTTTTTCTCAAGGTATGTTATTGCCTTTAATTGCCATTATTTTCGAAAACGATGGGGTAAGTTCTTCAATGAACGGTTTTCATGCTACAGGCTTATATTTAGGAATCCTCTTAGTTTCCCCATTAATGGAGGGTCCTTTAAGAAGATTTGGGTATAAACCGATTATTATTGTTGGAGGAGCAGCGGTATTTCTTGCATTGGCGCTTTTTCCTTTATGGAAATCTTTCTGGTTCTGGTTCTTTCTTCGATTAATGATTGGGATTGGAGACCATATGCTGCACTTTTCCACTCAGACGTGGATCACAGCCTCTTCCCCTGAAAATCGAAGAGGTAGAAATATATCGATTTACGGAATCTTCTTTGGACTTGGTTTTGCTATTGGGCCATTGATGACACGTTTAATTGAAATCAGTGAGGCTTTACCTTTTATCATATCTTCACTAATCAGTCTAATTGCTTGGACTACAGTCTTTTTCTTACAAAATGAAAAGCCAGATCAAGGGGTAGAAACGTCTAATTTTCTTGGAACGCTACAAAGATTTGGGAAGGTTTGCAAATATGCTTGGGTGGCATTTTTACCTCCGTTCGGTTATGGATTTCTCGAATCAACCATGAATGGGAATTTTCCAGTATACGCTCTTCGTATAGGTATGGATATTAAGGATGTATCCATTTTATTGCCTGCTTTTGCTGTAGGAGCAATCCTGTTTCAATTCCCATTGGGCTATGTGAGTGATAAGTACGGAAGAAAGAATGTTTTATTAATTGTTATGATGTCTGGATTTCTGTGCTTTACTGTAGCTGGTCTATTTCAACATTCAGGGGTCATTCTTTTTATTTGTTTCCTGCTTGCTGGTATGATGACAGGCTCGACTTTTTCATTAGGGATTACGTACATGGCAGATTTACTCCCTAAAAATCTTCTGCCGGCCGGTAATCTAATGTGTGGGATTCTCTTTAGCGTTGGTAGTATTTCAGGTCCTTTTTTAGGAGGAATTGTCATTCAATACTTTAATAATGCCTTTTTCTTCGTCATTAGTGTTATGTTGTTCACTATTTTTATTGCATTATTACTGTTCAGACCAAAGGAAATAGAAACTACAGTACATTCTGTTACGTAAAAGATAAAAGCACTGGCCACTATTATGGCAAGTGCTTTTATCTTCTTTGAATTTAGAAGTCAACTTCTTCTGGTTTATTTGATTTTTCTCCACGATTAACTATCACAATTCCTGCTGTAACTAATAATAAACCGAGAAATACAAATGAACTTAACGATTCGTTCAAGATTACTGATGAAAGAAACACTCCAAAGACAGGCATTAAGAATAGGTAAACCGAGATTTTCCCCACTTGATTATATTTCATCACATTATTCCATAATATATATCCTGCCGCTGACAAGAATGATAGATATAGTAACAATCCTGCCGCTTCCCATGTAAATGAAAATGGAAATAGTCCCACTCCTGGTATTGCAAGCATGATAAGACCTAGAGCACCAAAAATCATTTCATAACTTGTGATGTAACCCACTTCCATATGTTTGCTGGCATTTCGGGCTAAGATATTCCCGTATCCACCAGAAGCCATTGCGATTAATAATAGAACCTCTCCTAAGCCAAAATCCATCGTTAGATCACCTTTACTGATATTGACGGCAATGACCCCACCAAACCCTAGTAAAAGTCCCCACCCCTTTCTCATACTTAATTTGTCATTATGATATAAAAAATGGGCAAATAAAATTTGGAAGAATGTCGTTGTTCCCGCAATGATCGATCCTTGGACACCACTTGAATAACTTAAACCAATATAAAAGAGAACATATTGAATGAAAGTCTGAAATACACCAATTTTAACTAGTGGCTTGATATGAGTTTTTTGAAGTAGAATTTGTTGCTTTGTAATTACTAAAAAAATAAAAATCAAAAATGCAGCCAAGATAAATCGATAGCCTGCAAATAATAGCATTTCACTACTCTCATGTGGCTGGATATCTAACAGCCCATAGCTTAGTTTTATAGCCGGAAATGCACTTCCCCATAGAAAAGCCGCGCTTCCTGCTGAGAGAATGATTCCAACTGGATGTGTAAAAAAACGTTCCGCCTTAAACATGTGTTACCTGCCTCTAAATTTAATAATTAGAATAAGTACAAATTAATTTCTTTTTGCATATCCTTTATGGTAGGATAAATGTAACCAAATATCTATTTATTTTTTCATTTTGTGCTGTCATCTCTTCAGATGACAGCTTTCGTGTTTTTTAAGGGTATTGACGATGAATATCTTTCTCATTCAATCAAATGATTAAGTTAAGGAGGAGAAAAAGATGGGCTCAAATGCAAATGCTTTAAATCATACCACTGAACAAAATGATTCAAAAGAATCCGTATGGAAAAAGATTCTTCCCCATATTGAATTAGTTGCTGCTGGAGTATGCGGGCTATTAATTGCTTTAGGATGGTTTTTTTCAAATGAGGGGCAAGAAACAGCTTCCATAGTTGCTTATGTCCTCGCATTCATAATCGGTGGGTTTGCAAAAGCGAAAGAAGGAATCGAAGAAACTATTGAGAACAAAGAGCTTAATGTTGAGATGTTGATGATTTTCGCAGCCATTGGTTCTGCTATCATTGGTTATTGGACAGAAGGGGCCATATTAATTTTCATATTTGCAGTTAGTGGGGCGCTAGAAACCTACACTATGAACAAAAGCCATAAAGAAATTTCATCATTAATGGAGCTTCAACCTGAAGAGGCACTTAGAATCTCTCCTACTGGGAAGGAAGAAAAAGTTCACGTTTCCCAACTGATTATCGGAGATAAAATTCTTGTGAAAGCTGGAGAACGTGTTCCATCCGACGGAGTCATCTCAGAAGGGCAAACACATATTGATGAAGCTGCTATTACTGGAGAGTCATTACCCGTCAACAAGAAAGTCGATGATGAGGTCTTTGCGGGAACTGTAAACCTACGTGGAACCATTACGGTAACGATTACAAAATTGAACCAAGATACATTATTTCAAAAAATCATTCAACTCGTTCAATCTGCTCAAAGTGAAAAATCACCTTCCCAACTTTTCATCGAGAAGTTTGAAGGGACTTATGTGAAGGTTGTTTTAGCTACGGTACTTGTCATGATGGTTCTCCCCCATTTCCTATTAGGATGGAGTTGGACTGAAACTTTTTATCGATCTATGATTTTGTTAGTTGTTGCTTCTCCTTGTGCGTTAGTGGCTTCCATTATGCCTGCTACCCTTTCCGCTATCTCTAATGGCGCCAAAAAAGGAATTCTTTTTAAAGGAGGCATCCACTTAGAGAATTTAGGGAACTTGAGAGCTATTGCCTTTGATAAAACTGGGACATTAACAAAAGGAAGACCAGAAGTTACGGATGTGTTGTTTCGCGAAGACTATACAAGAGAATCATTCCTATACAATGTTGGCTCGATAGAACAATACTCTAATCATCCACTGGCACAATCAATAACTAAATATGTAAAACAAATTAATTCTCAACCATTAAATAAGCCTGATCAAATGGAAGATATAAGTGGATGGGGCGTACAAGCAAATCTAGAAGGCGTTAAATGGAAAATCGGTAAAGTGGATTTCATTGGAAAAGAAGCAGCAGAAGCTTTTCAGGATGGAATTTATCAGAAACTAGCTGCAGAAGGTAAGACGATTGTTTTTGCAAGTGATGGGCAAGGAATTGCAGGACTTTTAGCATTGAAGGATGTCGTTAGGGAAGAAACGAGTAAAGCAATTGAAACGTTGCGTTCTCAAGGAATCCATACTGTCATGTTGACGGGGGACAGTGAAAAAACTGCCCAAGTTATCGCTTCAGAAAGCCATATTGATGCGTTTGTGGCGGAATGCCTACCAGAAACAAAAGTTGATGAAGTTAAGCTTTTAAAAGAAAAATACCATACTGTTGCCATGGTTGGAGATGGAATCAATGACGCACCCGCATTGGCAAGCGCATCCGTGGGAATAGCAATGGGAGAAGGAACGGACGTAGCATTAGAAACAGCCGATATTGTATTAATGAAAAACGACTTACCTAAAATTGCTGAAGCGATTGCTCTTTCAAGAAAGATGAACCGAATCATCAAACAAAACGTTATTTTCTCTATTACGGTCATCATGTTCTTAATTTCTTCGAATTTTCTTCAGGTTCTCGATCTCCCATATGGTGTGATTGGACATGAAGGAAGTACAATTTTAGTAATTTTAAATAGCCTAAGACTTTTACGATCATAAAGATACCGGCTAATTTATAGATCTTCAATTATTGCCATAAGCTTAAGTTATTTGTTAATTCCATCGAGTTAATTATGTAAGGCTTGCCCACTTATGGGCAAGCCTTTTTACTTAGTGATAGCCGTTTTGACCGTTGGCAGAACCAGACGTTTTGCCTTTAGGTTTTTGTGTTTTGTTTTGCTTTGTGCCACCGTCTTTTTTCGTCTTCTTAGTCATCCTTGTTCTCTCCTTCAAAAAAGAAAAATGGACACCTTTTTGGTATCCATTGTAGTTTGTGTAGTGAACAAAGTTTTATGAAGGGTAATATTGTCATCCGCAGGTTGGGTCTTTCTTTTCACTCACCATCGCATTAATTTCTCCACCTAAAATGATGATGTGAGCCGTTAAATAAAACCAAATCATGAGGACGATAATTCCCCCTATACTCCCGTATGTAGATGTGTAGTTACCGAAATTCGATACATAATAAGAAAATGCATAAGATACCAGAATCCACCCTATTGTAGCAAATAAAGTTCCTGGAACGACACTCAAACATTTTAATTTTATATTTGGTGCAATCCAATATAGGACTAAAAATACGATAAATAATATGATAGAGCTTAATAGCCATCTAATGGTTCCCCATATTTGAAGAAATTCATCTGAAAATCCAAATTGAGCAAAAATTAAACTACCGATTTGTTTTCCAAACACCGGTAGTAGTAATGCGATAACAAAAACGAAAATCATACCAATTGTCAAAACAATACTTAACCCTCTTGAGACAATAAAGGAACGATTTTCTTTCACATCATAGGCTCTGTTAAATGCTTTAATGATGGAGTTAATTCCATTCGAAGCTGTCCACAATGTTGCAATAACCCCAAAAGAAAGAAGCCTTCCATTTTGTTTCATAATTTCAGCAACGTTCGTTTCAATAAGTTTCATCGATTCTTCTGGGGCATAGTCTCTAATAAAAGAAAGTATATCCTCTTGGTGGATAGGTAAATAGGGCAATAAAGTTACTAAAAAGATAAGAAGTGGAAATATGGATAATAGAAAGAAAAAGGCTAGTTGGGCCGCCCAGCCTGAAACATCATCACCTTTAATCCTTTCATACAGTTCAAAAACAAAGGATTTGGTCATCCATTCTTTCTTTACACCCATACTGCCACCTCGAAACAATTAAATAGATTTATGATTTTAAGACTGTATTTCTATAATGGTGTGCTTGATTTTGTCTTGTTTCAATCCTGTCCAAGTCATTGTCATCATGTGATGTAAAAGCTTCTTTGGTTTCTTTTACCATACTCGCTACTTGAGGAGGAACATCTTTCATTTCTTCTACTTTTTGAGAAATAAAAGCTACATCATCCGAAATTTGTTGAATCGTTTTTCTGATGGTTCCAGATGTTTCCTTTATACGATCAAAAAAGTCATTCGGATTTTTAATAAATGCTTGAATATCTTTCGAATATTGTTTTGTACCCGTTACAACCGAAGTCCGAGTATCTCGACTCATTAGGCTCATTGCAGCACCTGCCAAAGCTCCGAGCATAATTCCTTGAAACAATCTATTTTTTCTTGTCCCCATGTGTTGATATGAATATTCTCCACGATATTGATTCATGACAATTTCCTCCTCATTAATATGCTTGTTTGTATGTATGATTCCCTTTTTGCATTTCCATGAAACATAGCTTTTACTTAATGACTTCAAACTATGATGACCTAGAACTTAAGTGGGAATTTTTTATAATCTTTTAAAAGTTACTTTCATCATTTATAAAATCATGTTATATTTTCAGAATATTCTTTTATGCAGCTTTGAATTTTCATAAATACATAATCATCCAAGGGGGCATAGGTATGAATTTCCAAGAGTTTTTAGCAACAGTAAGTGCTTGGGTTTGGGGTCCACCAGTTCTCATCTTAATCGTAGGTGCAGGCCTTTTCTTAACCATTCGAATTGGCTTTTTACAATTCCGATTACTTCCATATTCCTTGAAACTTGCTTTTAGTAAGAGCCAGGATAAATCATCTGAAGGCGATATCTCTCATTTTCAAGCATTAATGACTGCACTAGCTGCGACGGTTGGTACTGGTAATATTGCTGGAGTTGCCACTGCTGTAGTGATGGGGGGACCTGGAGCAGTTTTTTGGATGTGGATTACTGCCTTGGTAGGGATGGCAACTAAATATGCAGAGGCTGTACTTGCAGTTAAGTATCGTGTAGTCAATGAAAAAGGCGAGATGTCTGGCGGTCCCATGTATTACTTAGAAAAAGGGCTTGGTCAAAAGTGGCTCGGAGTTCTATTCGCACTTTTTGGTTCCATCGCAGCCTTTGGAATAGGTAACATGGTTCAATCAAACTCGGTTGCTGAGGTCGTTGAAGTAACTTTTTCGATACCGACTTGGATTACAGGGATTATTTTAACCATTTTCACCGCTCTTGTACTTTTGGGTGGTATTAAAAGCATAGGAAAAGTAACTTCATTCTTTGTTCCAATCATGGCATTATTTTATTTAATTGCCGGCCTTATTGTGATGGTTATGAATGCTGGTTTAATACCAGATGCAATTGCCTTAATCTTAAGTGATGCTTTCACCGGTGAAGCAGTTGCGGGAGGAGCTATTGGAGCAGTGATTCGTTATGGAGTGGCAAGAGGAGTATTTTCCAACGAGGCTGGTTTGGGATCAGCGCCAATTGCAGCTGCTGCAGCTAAAACGGATTTACCTGGTAGACAAGCTCTTGTTTCCATGACACAAGTATTTATAGATACTATTATTATTTGCTCGATTACAGGTATAACGCTTGTCATGGGTGGTTTATACGACAGTGGTTTAAAAGGTGCTGAGTTAACGTCAGAAACTTTTACAAAATTTTTAGGATCAAGTGGATCGTACGTTGTAGCCATTGGATTACTATTTTTCGCTTCTTCTACTATCATCGGTTGGTCTTATTATGGAGAGAAGTGTTTTACGTATTTGTTTAAAGAAAAAAGCGCCATTTTTTACCGTATCGTATTTGTCGCTTTCGTATTCGTAGGGGCTATCAGTAGCTTACAAACCGTATGGAACATTGCTGATATTATGAATGCATTAATGGCTATACCAAACCTTATAGGTTTATTAGGTCTATCGGGTGTTGTAGCTTTAGAAACAAGGAAGATCATAGAAAAGATTCGCGAAGAAAAGGAACAGGGTTTAGAGAGAGATATCGGGATGTAAGATGGAAAGAGGTAGTTACCATGATTGACAAGAAAATGAGTCCTATGAAATGATAGCAATATCATAAGGAAAGAAGGCTGATCATGGATTTAACAAAGAACACTCCAGAAAATGTAGAATATATGGTAAATGCGATTAAGGACAAGCTTCGCATGATGAATATTGGTGCGGTAAAATCTTCACACTTTAATGTGGAAATGTATGAGGATTTGAAGTTTCTTTATGATTTAGTCATGAAGAAAAATAGCTTTAGCCCAAGTGAAATGGAAGCAATCGCTGAAGAATTAGGTAATTTGAAGAAGTAAAAAATAGAGGGCGTTGGCCCTCTATTTTTCTTTTTTTTCCTCTAAATATTTTTCCTCATCAACTAGAACTTCTGAAACTAATAAAGTTGGATGATCGGCCAATGAGAGATTCACTTGTGAACCCACTATTCGTATATCAGGTCGTTGTGGATTTTTATGAACTTTTGTGACAATCGCTTGTTCCCCTGTATTCAATCTAATTTGTGTACCAGGTGGATACAATGGTACTTCCCTAACAAAAAGTTGCACCAAATCCTCTCTAAAATAAGATCCGGATTTTGTCATGATATATTCGATAACTTCATGTGGAGCATACCCTTGGTTTGAAATCATATTTTCGAAAGCATCAGCTATGGCACAAATTTGAGCATATTCTTGAATTTGAGCTCCATTGATTCCCCTAGGATAGCCACTGCCATCTACTCTTTCATGATGTTGATAAGCAACATGAGCAGATAAAAGGCTCACTTCCCTAATTTTTCTCAATATCTCAAAGCCAGCTTGAGCATGTCCTTCACCTTCAGTCTCTACCTTTCCAACATCATGAAGTAAAGCTCCAAGAGCTAAATCCTTCACTTGTAGTTGGTTTAAACCCTTTTTCTTTCCTAATTGGGTAGATAGTAATGCCACATTTACAGCATGTGCATAATCTCTTAATTCTTCAGCTAGAAAAGTGGTAGGAACGAGTACGACTGCCCCACGATTGTAAACTTCTAAGACAAGTTTCTTCACAGTCTCTTGCAACTCTCTAAAAGGAAGAGCACTCTTCTTTTTTGCCGCTTCGAAAGTTTGTTGCACAATCTGGATTGCTTCCATCCATGTAGGCATATCTATCATTTCTTCCATAGTAATTCCCTTTGAAATGGCATCTTCTACGAATAAATATCGAATATCCATCTGTCCTAATCGTTTTAAAAACGTTGGATGAATAGATCGACCTTCCGCTAGTAATACTCTTTTATACTTATCGAATATCGGTCTAGCAAGTTCCATCGTCTGTGGGCGATATTCATCTAAGCTAATCAACCTCATGTTATTACTCCTTTTTAGCTGTTCAAATTGTCAAGTTTTCAAGAATAAAGTGTAAATTCTTAAAAATTACAATTAGTTCTCGTTTGTCATTGGAATTGAATATATAGTTTTATTTGTAGTTAGAATTACATAGTTTATTTTACCACACATAATAAATCCCAGAATCGGGTAATCTTGTTATTTTCTGAAACAAATTTATTTATATATAAGTAAAGGCAGCCAGTAATTCCTGGCTGCCTACCTCAATCTATATCATTAACCATTTTCTTCGTTTTTGTCATCTTGCTCATCATTTACTTCACCGTCGTCGACACCATTATCCTGGTCAACTCCGTCACCACAACCTGCCAAACCTGCTACTGTTAAACCTACTGCAAATCCACTAGCCATTAATTTCTTTTTCCATGATTTCATAATTTGTTCCTCCTCGTAGTTAAGAAAAATATGATTTATTTCGATGTTGTGTTGATCAACTTGTTCTATAAATACCCGCGAGGAACAAATGCAAACCAAAAAAGAAACAAAATGACGCAAATGAGCCGAAAGACCTAACTATTCAACTGTTCCCTATTGATCTGTTAAGATTATAGTTCCTTCTTTCGTTATGGCAATCGTATGTTCATATTGAGCAGAATACTTACCATCAGCTGTTCTAGCAGTCCAACCATTGTTATCACGTTTTGACTGGTACACTCCTACATTCACCATAGGTTCAATCGTAAACACCATACCTTCTTTTAATCTTGTGCCACGATTTGGTAATCCATAATGAGGAACATCAGGCTTTTCATGAATACTAGCACCAATTCCATGACCAATAAAGTCTCTTACAACTGAAAAACCTTCACTTTCTACATAACTTTGGATAGCATAGCCAATGTCACCAATTCGATTTCCAGCTTTGGCCTGTTCTATACCTCGATATAAGGATTCTTTTGTTACGGCCAATAGTTTCTCCGTCTGTCTAGTCACCTCACCTACCGCATACGACCAAGCTGAATCAGCCAAAGCTCCATTATAATTAACTACCATGTCAATAGTGACAATATCTCCATCCTTTAATGGAGTTTTTCTAGGGAAACCGTGACAGATTTCATCGTTGATACTAGCACATGTGGCATATTCGTATCCTTTATAGCCTTTTTGCTCAGGTTTTGCATCATGTTTTCTCAAAAATTCATCAACAAATACCTCAATATCCCATGAGGATACACCAGGACGAATCAGATTTGCTATTTCTCTATGACAAGCAGCTAGAATTTTTCCTGCTTCATGCATCGATTTTATTTCACGTTCTGATTTTAATACGATCATTTCTCCACCCTTTTCTTAACTTCAATTAATAATCATTGTACTCAAAAACCCCTACGATTAGAAATAAAACAATATTTTCATTATGTACTTTAGAAAATGTAATGAAATCATCCTCCCTGTCTAGAAGGAAAAGTATGTAGAATAAGTGAATAGAAGTTCTAAACCCATATAAAAAAGCCCTAACAAAGGGCTTTTTACTAATCATTATTTACTTAACAGTTTTAATGATTCTCTGTTAAACGCTGGAATATCCTTAGGCTGTCTACTAGTAACAAGCTGATTGCCGCAAACCATTACTTCTTTATCTTGAAATTTGGCACCAGCATATTCCATGTCTACCTTGATGGATTTGTAACCAGTGGCATCGCGACCTTCTAAGGTTTTTGCAGTGATTAATAATTGTGGTCCATGGCATATTGCAAAAACTGGCTTCTTATCATCCATAAAGGTTTTCGCGAATGCTACAAAACGATCATCTTCTCTTAATAAGTCTGGTGAAAACCCTCCTGGAATAAACAACGCATCAAAATCTTCAGGTTTAACGTCATTAATACTTTCGTCTATTGTAACCTTAGCTTTACCTTGTTTACCTTGTACAGATTTTCCTTTTTCATTTTCAATTGTTACTACAGTATGACCTGCCTCTGTAAAAGCATTTGATGGTTCCGTGAACTCTACATCTTCAAACATAGAAGTAATTAAACATGCAATTTTTTTTCCCATAACAACATCTCCTTACCTAAATAGTTTACGTTTCTAATAGTTCCCTTCTGAATAGAAACTAAACTAGATGTTGAGAGTAGTTACATAACTTAGATAAGTTAATCAAACGTTTGATTAACTATTTTATTGATCCTTGTAATAAAATAGTGTTGTAGAAGGGGGATTTTCACAATGGATCATATTGTTCTGTTTGATGGTGATTGTGTAGTTTGCAATCGTAGTATTCAATTTATACTTCGACATGAAAAGGGAAATGTATTTTCTTTTGCATCGATTGACAGTCCGATTGGCAAACATCTTATGGAATACTATGGAATACCCTCAAATTTAGACAGTGTTTTATTAATAGAGCACGGAAAATTTCATAGTAAATCTACTGCTGCTTTAAGAATTTGTAAATATCTTAAACAGCCTTGGACTCTATTATTTTTATTTTCTATCATTCCTAAGACCATTCGAGACATATTTTATTCCTTCATCGCAAAAAATCGGTATAAATGGTTTGGAAAAAATGACTCTTGTCTATGGATTACCCCTGAACTAAGAAAGAAGTTTTTACATGATTTATGAAAAAATTTTGAACATTTCATGACAATTCATTGAACTATCGTCATATAATATCCTTATATTAAAGAAATAAATCGAAATTTCATTTTTTTAGGGGGTTAGTAATATGACGGTGCTTCATATTATAAATTATGTACTTCCGATTGGCTGTATGGTCGCTTTAGGGTTCTGGTTAGATCATCTCTGTAAACCGAATAAAGAACCAATTGAGCAGCAGACCGATTAAATTCTATTACTATCAATTAATTTTAATTTTCCCAACAAAAAAACGGTGACTTTTAAAATAAGCCACCGTTTTTAAATTTATTTATTGATAATTTCTGCTCTAGGCATAATTAATATCTCAACACGACGATTTTTTGCTTTTCCAGAGGGTGTATTGTTGGAAGCTACTGGACTAAACTCCCCATATCCCTTTGCGCTAAACCATTCTGGCTCGAGCTTCGGATTTTCCAATAATATCTTCATAAAGTTAACTGCACGCATGACGCTCAAATCCCAGTTTGAATCATATCTAGCCGTATTAATTGGAACATTGTCTGTATGCCCACTAATCACAATACTTCTAGGAGGGTCCATTACAAGCAATTCAGCAATTTCTAGTGCCACCGCTTTATCCCTACTCCTTACGTCTGCACTTCCAGATTCAAATAATACGTTGTCACGAATGGTGACAAGTAGTCCTTCACCACTTAATTTTGTACCAAGTTTTGTTGTTAAATTATTTTTTTCGATATATTCATTTACTCTCTTTTGGACTTCGGCTAACTCTTGTCGTTCTTCTTCACCTAGCCCGCCTGTTCCATTGTCATCCCCTATCAAACCTTTTTGCTCTCTGGTAGTGGACGTAGGATCTCCTTCAGGATTAGGACTTGGAAATTCGAATACACCAGTCCCACCTGAAAAAATATCATTAAATGCTTTAGAAAGCTGTTGAAATTTCACTGCATCTACTGAACTCATTGCAAACAACACAATAAATAATGCAAGTAATAGCGTCAATAAGTCCGCATAGGGAATTAGCCAAGATTCATCCATATGTTCTTCATGATCTTTATGCTTCTTTCGTCGTCTACTCATCCTGCTTCAAGCCACCTTCAAGCCATAATTTTCGCTCTTCTGCAGGAAGATAGGATGTGAGCTTTTGTTCAATGGTTCTTGGGGCTTCTCCTTCAATAATGGAAAGGATGCCTTCAATCATCATATTTTTAATTCGTACCTCTTGCTTTGATTTTCGTTTAAGTTTATTTGCAAATGGATGCCATAAAACGTAACCCGAATAAATCCCCAGCAAAGTAGCAATGAATGCAGCAGAAATTGCTTTTCCTAGTTCAGTGGTATTGTCCATATTATTAAGTGCTGCAATCAAACCAATTACAGCTCCTAATACCCCTAACGTTGGTGCATACGTACCTGCTTGGGTAAATATTGCAGCACCAGATTGATGTCTTTCCTCCATAGCATCAATTTCTTCCGATAATATATCACGGATGTAATCGGCACTTTGTCCCTCTACTGCTAAATTCAGACCATTTCTTAAAAATGGATCTTCCACTTTTTCCGAAATGCTTTCTAACGCTAATAGACCTTCTTTCCGAGCAGTAACCGCCCATTCTGAAAACGTCTTAATTAGCTCTTCCGGCTTCACTAATTGGCGCTCTGTGAAGATAATTTTAAATAGCTTTGGGACTCTTTTAATTTCTGAAGTAGGAAATGCGGTAACTACTGCTGCTACGGTTCCTACAAGAATTATCAAAATTGCGGCAGGGTTAATTAAATTAACCGGGCTTACTCCTTTAAACCACATCCCGATGCCTACTGCAAGGAATCCTAATATCAATCCTATCAATGATGTTCTATCCACAAAAGTCACCTATCTTTACTTAATATACTGCTTTTTATATCGACATTTGTGAATGAAAATGAATGACTTTTTTCATATTTATATCAGAAAACTTACAAACTCCTGGCATAAGCGTTGGCGCTTGCCTAGTTCCACTTATACTTTAATGCCAAGATCGGCCACGGCGTCACTTTACACTTTGCTCCAAATTAATATTTTAGTCTAGCAATCTATCCTGAAGTTTCTTTTCATACTGTTTGAAAACAGCAGAATTCTCGTTCTTCCTTTTATCGATAAATTGATGGAATTGTAATAGCTTTTCGTTTAGCTTATTTTTAAGATTTTCCTTTTCTTTTGCATCTTTCGTTTTCTCGATTAAATCCTCTATCTGCAAAAGTTCATTCCTTGCGAATTTCTCATCCATCATTCCTGCATTCTTCATGATTTTATAAGCCATCCTCAACTCTGGAGGAATGGAAGAGAGATCTTCTAGATTCAAAGGCTTTCCTTTACCAGGTAAGTTATCAAACTCCCCCTCATTCATCGCCCTTTTTATTTTATCCTCAGCTACAAGATGAAATATATCCATAAATCATCACTCCTTTTTAAAATATCAAGTTATTTCTATATTAAATATGACCCATTCATTTTCCTTTTTAATAGATTGTTTCATTATGAAAGATTTATGAAAAAATGACTTAACTCCCATATAAATAAAAAAATTATCCATAACTAAAGGCCTGTTTTATCTCTTTTTTGTTACATTACAATTCAGACTTCGACAATTTTTGTAATATTCATGTAACAATTCTTAATAGACTTGTAACCAAAAATAGGTTTAGAGTTTGATATAGTAGATTTATCAAATGAAAGTTCTCTTTCAAGCTGCTGGAGGATCCAATGAAAAAAGTATTATTGGCAACTGTGTTAATGCTAACAATTTTAATAGGTTTTATGGCTCCTTCTAACATCGCTGAAGCAGCTTATTCACCAGATAAAATAGTTAGTGAAGGAAAAAAATACATAGGAACTAAATACAAATTTGGTGGAACTACTCCAAAAGGCTTCGATTGCTCTGGATTCCTTGGTTATACTTTCAAAAAAGCTACAGGAAAAACTCTTCCACGTACTGCTGCAGGAATTTACACAAAAGGTAAAGCAGTATCTAAATCAAAACTACAAAAAGGCGATTTAGTCTTTTTCACTACATATAAAAAAGGTGCTTCTCACGCAGGCATCTATATTGGCAATAATCAGTTCATCCATGCTTCTTCTTCAAAAGGAGTAAGCATTGCATCTTTAAATAACTCTTACTGGAAACCAAGATTCATTGGTGCTAAAAGATTATAAATAAAACATTGAACAGACAGTTGATATAACTGTCTGTTTTTATTTGTCTAAAAATTGATCCTTCATATACATATTATTCCCTGCATGAAAAAAAAGATTAAAGAAAAAATAGGATTAATGCATGTAAAGGAGTGAAAATATGGGACGCGGTAAACATTTCGACCATAAGAAAAAAAGCCATCCTGGAAACTTACCTGAAAACAGTACAGTAGATGGCAAAGAACATAACAGACAATACGAACAAGTAGAAGACATCGTCACACACGAAGCATTCAAAAACCGTGTAAAAGAAGACAGTATGCCATAGGAAAAGAAGTAGTGTCTTCAGTCTTCACTTAACACTGCAAAATGTGATGTGAAAAAGGGTGACTAATAGCTCCTGCTTATGAATCACCCTTTCCTACTTATTCCTCTTTAAAAACCTTATATACAGCATGCTTCAAAAGCTTAGGAGCAACTTCGAATGAGTAAGGTACATGGAGTCTTTCTGTCCTCTTATGCGCGTCCTTCCCAAACGGCCCAAGGTTAATGGTTGGAATGTCTAATGCTTTTATTTTATCTAAAGGCAATAAATATTTTCTGCCATACAGTGGCATTTCATTCTCTAACGTAGTAATGTCTCCTTCTCCTCCAACCAGTCTGCAGTAGCTGACATCTGACAAACCAGCAAAATAGTTCAGTTGTTTTAGGTCTTCGTTGAATTCGTTTCGAGCATATTGGATGACCGACTGAGATAAATCTTTAATTTTGTCTTCTCTTCGGTCTCCCTTAGATAGTGAAACATGCGGATAATAAGGTGGAGCTAACATTACTAAATAGAAAGGAGCTAGGTCGTTGAAATAATGGCTAACTCCTTCCGCAATTGAAACAGTCAGTCTTCGTAAATCAAATTGTGGATCAGTTTCTTTTTCTAAGATGGCATTTATTTCAGACACAAATTGATCGCCGTAACGTTCCACCCCTATCGCATATAACTCTGAATAGGTAAATACTTTAGGTTTTAACGCCGAAAAATCTCTTTTACTGAGATTTCCCGTTTTTATATATGCCTTTTGTATTCGTTGATGAATGAGATTACTGCTATTTTCAGCTACTTTTTTAATTTTTTCTAGTATTTCCTCTGGAGAGTGCGTCAAAGTTAACACGTTATATAAAACATAAGCACTCGTAGGTGTTTGTACATTATAAAGTTGCTTTAAATCTTCTAGCTTTAAACAAGTCGGCAAAGGTACTTTTTCACCATATTTTTCTTCGATAAACAACTCATTTAATTCCATTTCATTAGTGAAAGATGAGGCCATCCACGAAGCATTTACACCTTCTAATGGTTCCCCAACGTGCGTTTCTTTTCCTTTACAATATACAAGTGGAAGCAACTTTCCTACTGATCCCAAATATACATACTTATTTCTGTCACCTGGATAGCTGGCAAAGTTGGGTTCTGAACAAATACAAACTTCATAATCCAACCTATGCTTCTCTTTCAATGAAGTCAATAATTCCACACCGGCAAACATCCCCTCAGAGTTCCGTTCCTCATCAGGAACAGCTAACAGGACGATATTCCCTTCCCAACCAGCCGAGCACGCTTCTGAAATTAATCCGATATGTAAGGCAAGACCCGCTTTCATATCCATTATGCCTCTGGCAAATACCCAATCATCTGATAATAGATCTTCTTTAGCATCCATTGGGATTTCTTCAGATTTTAATAATTGCGTGTATTCATCAGGTAAAAATGCGAATTCTTTCAAATGACCATAATCTTCAACATCTACGACATCGAAATGACTCAATAACACTATGGTCTTGTCTGTTTTATTTGATGACTTATAGAGAGCTGCGATAGCACTTCTTCCCAAAGTATCTCCTTTAATTTTTTCCTCTATAATAGAATCAGGTTTTTCTGAAAAGTAAGGGATATCCGTTATAATGTTTCTTATTTCCTTAACCATTTGATTTTCCCCTACTGTCCCGGAAATGCTAGCTACTTTTACAAGCCTCTTTACTATTGAAAGTAAATCTTGTTTGTTATTCCAATGTTTCATATTCATACTCCTGTTACTAGGTGTTACCTATAGTGTGAAGACTCTATGATATTTTTTCAATATTTTTTTTTTAAGAGTGAAAACTAGGTGATTTATATATGTATGAGCTTTAACTTACCTTGTTTTACACCAAAATATCTCATAGTATGACAAAAAAACTTTAACATATTTTCAATCAATCGTTTGATTGAAAATATAATTTACATTGAATCCTTAAGCTTTGAGCCCTCATTACTAGCGCAAAAAAAATCGAATATTGTCCGGGAAATGTCGATAATTAAACTTATATTTATACAATACAGAACCCAAATCTAAACCAATTCAACACTCTCCAAAATAATTATTTCATTGTTCTAATAATAAAAATAATTGTATGATGAAAATTAAGTCCATGTAATGGTTAGGAGAATCACTTATGAAATTACGTAACTGGGATCGAAATTTAAAAATCCGTTTAGGTGGCGAAGCCCTGGTCAATATAACTTTTTGGATGTTCTTTCCTTTTTTAACGATTTTTTTCTCGGAAGCCTTCGGAAAAACAACAGCAGGTCTCCTACTTATTTTTTCACAAATCTTTTCAGTAATTGCTAACCTACTAGGGGGATATTGCGCGGATAGATATGGAAGAAAAAAAATGATGGTCCTTTCCTCTACAGGTCAGGGCTTGGCTTTTTTCGTTTTCGCTTACGCTTCCTCACCGTGGATGGATTCACCCACTCTCGCATTCATTTGTTTTAGTCTTGTAAGCGTCTGTGGGTCATTATACTGGCCAGCAAGCCAAGCAATGGTTGCGGATGTTGTAGATGAAAAAGATCGAAGCAGCGTTTTTGCAGTATTCTATACCAGCATTAATATTGCAGTGGTCGTCGGTCCGATCATAGGAGGATTATTTTATGCAGAACACCGTTTTGAACTCTTGTTTCTAGCAGGTATTATGAATGCTATATTAGCGTTGATTTTGCAGAAGAAAATTGAAGAAACGGCACCACAGTTAGTTGGAAATCAAATGTCCGAAGGAAGCTCAAAAACTGGGATGGAATTTCTGTTCGATCAAATGAAAACATATAAAATCATTATTCAAGATAAGGTGTTTTTATTGTTTATCCTGGCTGGAATCATTGGCGGAATGACTTTTATGCAATTAGATTTGTTATTCCCAGTCTATACTAAAGAGGTTATCCATAACCAGACACTAATTTCTATAGGCAACTGGGAGATGAAAATAGGTGGTGAACAGGCATTTGGATTATTAATATCCGAAAATGGATTGCTAGTTGCCATCTTTACAATCGCCGTTACTAAATGGATGAGTGTATACAAGGAAAGGAATGTGTTTATAGTTTCGTCTATTATTTATGGTTTTTCTATGCTTGTGGCTGCTGCTTCTCAATGGATTTGGGGTCTAATTCTCGCAATGGCTTTATTTACATTAGGAGAATTGATGACAGTGGGTATCCAGCAAGGATTCATCTCTAAAATCGCTCCTGAGCATATGAGAGGGCAATATTTCGCGGCAGCGAGTCTTCGTTTTACTATCGGTAGAATGATTGCGCCGATTGCCATCCCGATGAGTGCTTGGTTTGGGAATAGCGCCACTTTTATCATATTATTTCTATTCTGTATAATTAGTGCTTTGCTTTACTATTTAATGTACTCCATTCACGAGAAAAGGAATTATTCAGCCTCTATTTCTCCATGATTCTTATATAGCCAATCTTTGGATTTGACACAAGCCCAATATTTACCACTAATTACGACCCCCACAAAACGTTCTTTTTGTGTAGAATGCTCTTATGGGGGTCAAACCGATTGAAGGGGTGACTATTAATGTTTTCAAATACAGAGATAGGTATTGATTTAGGAACTGCAAATACATTAGTATATAGCAAAAATAAAGGAATAGTTCTAAATGAGCCATCCGTTGTGGCTATTGATACCGAAACAAAGAATGTTCTTGCCGTTGGTCAAGAGGCAAAGGATATGATAGGAAAAACACCAGGAAAAATTGTGGCAGTCCGTCCACTAAAAGATGGCGTAATTGCCGATTTCGATATTACTACACAAATGCTGAAACACATAATGAAGAAGGCAGGTAAAAAAATTGGCCTTTCCATCAGAAAACCAGTAGTAGTCGTTTGTACACCGTCGGGTTCCACTTCTGTTGAAAGAAGGGCTATCCATGATTCAGTAAAAAATTGTGGTGCTAAGCACGTCCATTTAATTGAGGAACCAGTAGCAGCTGCGATTGGTTCTGACTTGCCAGTGGACGAGCCAATTGCGAATGTTATAGTTGATATTGGTGGCGGAACTACAGAAGTAGCCATCATTTCGTTCGGTGGTATCGTTTCTTGTAATTCGATCCGAATTGGTGGAGACCAGTTGGATGAAGATATCATTCAATATGTGAGAAAAAAATACAACCTCCTTATTGGAGAAAGAACTTCCGAACAAATCAAAATGGAGATTGGTCACGCTCCAATTGCACATGAAGAAAGAACTATGGCTGTACGTGGCCGTGACCTTGTATCTGGATTACCAAAAACGGTTGAAATAAAATCGACAGAAATTCAGGATGCTATCAAAGAATCGTTGATGCATATCCTAGAAGCTATCCGTGCAACACTTGAAAATTGCCCACCGGAACTTAGCGGTGATATTGTAGACCAAGGTGTTATCTTGACTGGTGGAGGATCGCTCTTAAATGGGTTACAAGAATGGCTGAGCGAAGTAATCGTTGTTCCTGTTCATATTGCACCTAACCCACTAGAGTCAGTTGCTATAGGAACTGGACGCTCACTAGAGGTTATTCATAAGTTACAAAAGGCAGCAAAATAATTGACTTAAAAAAGGGGGCAGGCTCCTATTCAAATGAATAGGAATCTACTCCCTCTTTTAATGCTTTTTTATCAATTTTTCCTACATGGATTCTCGGTAATTCTGATAAGGGGAGGCGTCATAATCGCCCTTTTATAAAGCCAATCTATCTCTAGCATACGCGTCCCTCCTCACTTCAATAGTTAGTTATACTATAAAAAGCGATAGTTACAGGTGAGTAACAGGTAATTATTCACGTAGATTGCTGTATAGAATTTGTCCGTCGATTTCCCCTTCACCATTTTAGGGCCATCCATGCTTCATATTCCTTATAAGGTAATGAAATTCTATTAATAAAGCTTGAATTTCCCAAATAGAAAAACGCTTAAGTAAGTTCTTAAGCGTCAAAAATTCTACATCATAATTCCACCATCTACATGTAGCACCGTGCCATTCACATAGTTTGATTCATCAGAAGATAAGAATAAATAAGCATTGGCGATATCCTCTGGTTTACCTAACCTTTGAAGAGGAATTGTGCTAGTGAGCTGGTGTATGACTTTTTCCGGTACCGTCTCTACCATCCCCGTTGCTACGAATCCTGGAGCAACCGCATTTACATTGATTCCTTTACGTCCCAGTTCTTTAGCCCATGTTTTTGTCATACCAATCAAGCCAGCTTTTGCCGCAGCATAATTTGTTTGACCGACATTTCCATAAACTCCTGAAACGGAAGAAGTATTGATGATTTTTCCTCTTCCTTGATCAATCATTGCTGGAACTACTGCCTGTGTACAATGAAATACACCTGTTAAATTGACATCCAATACTTTTTGGAAATCATCAACGCTTAGCTTTGTCAGCATGGCATCGCGGGTAATCCCCGCATTATTTATCAAAATGTCAATTTTACCAAACCTTTGTAAAACCCTCTCAACCATGCTATCGACACTTGCACGGTCTGCTACATTCACTTGAAAAAAAGCTACGTTCTTTCTATATTCCTGCAATGATGAAAGTCTTTCAGATCCATTTGCTTCGTCAAAATCTGCTATTGCTACGGAAGCACCTTCACGAAGGAATACTTGAACCGCTTCCCAGCCAATCCCATTCGCTCCCCCTGTTATGATTGCTACTTTATCATTTAATCTCATAGTACTTGTTCTCCGTTTCTTGTAAAAAATTTGTGATTGAAGTTACTAATTGTACAAAGGTCGAGTTACAGAGTAGTTACAAAATATCTAGCAATATAAAAAGGTGACTTAAAAGGTCATATTAACGATCTTCAAAGTCACCCATTTATGTAAGAAAAGATTCCTATAATTCAACGGTTTTAAACACTAATTTCTGTTGATTGTTTTTTGGTGGATTATAGACTTTTTTCTTTTCGATTTTATAGCCCACACCCCATACAGTAGAGATTGTGACATCCTGAGTATAGACTTGCATTTTCTTTCGGATTCTATTCAAATGCGTATCAATCATTCTATCATCATGAAGTGTATCATAACCCCAAATTGTCATCATTAATTCTCTACGAGTAACAACTTCTCCGACTTTCTTCAATAATATCCACAATATTGCGAATTCTTTCCTTGTAAATAACACTTCTTCCGAATCGATATATACTTTATAACTGGATTTATTCATTGTGATATTACCAAAGGTATACACGTTTTCCTCTTCTTTGAATTCATCAGAATTCCTGTTTTTCCGTAGATGAATCGTGATTCTGTACATTAATTCACGGAAGCTCATTGGTTTTTGAATAATGTCATCGGCTCCTGCTTCAAAACAATTCACTTTTTCATCTTCGTCGAGATTTTGATACGTGATAAATATCGGCGAACTTGAACTGGGACGAATTTGTTTACATATTTCTAATGCATGCAATTTAGGTATTTCATAACTAATAATTATTATATCCACTTTTTCTTGAATAGCCTTTACCATACCACTTATACCATCTCTACTGTCTAAAACTTCAAAAGAAGTAGAAAAAAACTGATGGTACTGGTCAATAATTAAAGCATTATCCTCTATCACAAGCATTTTCTTGACCATGTAAATCCTCCACTTAACCGAAATTACCTATTAGATATATTCGTGACATAAGGACTATTCACCTTCCAAAAGTCCCGAATATGATAAATTTTTTTAATTAAGTGTGAAATGGCATGCGGCAAAGTGACCTTCACTATGTTCCTTGAATTCTGGTTCAACTTCTTTGCACAATGGTTGAGCCATCGGACATCTAGTATGGAATCGACAACCAGAAGGAGGATTGATCGGGCTTGGTACATCACCTTCAAGAACAATACGATTCTTTTGGTCTCTTAAACTAGGATTAACAATTGGATTTGCTGACATTAGTGCCATAGTATATGGATGCTTTGGATTTTCAAACAACTCATCTACTTCTGCTAACTCCACAAGTTTTCCTAAATACATAACACCCACACGTTTACTAATATGTCTTACAATGTTCAATCCGTGGGATACGAACAAATATGTAAGATTCATTTCTTCTTGAAGTTCTTCTAGAAGGTTGACAATCTGTGCTTGAATCGATACATCAAGTGCAGATACCGCTTCATCCAATACCAAGAATTTAGGATTTAACGCAAGTGCTCTAGCAATTCCTATCCTTTGTCTTTGCCCACCACTGAATTCATGTGGATATCTTCTAATATGATAAGGACTTAGTCCAACAGTTTCCAATAATTCTTGAACACGTTTTTCCCTAGCAGAAGCATCCTTCATTCCGTGAATTTTAAGAACTCTACCTATGATATCGCCAACACTTAATCTAGGATTTAGTGAAGAGTATGGATCTTGGAAAATCAACTGCATATCTTTACGCGTTTGCCTCATTTTTTCATCTGATAGGTCGAAAATATTCTGCCCTTCAAATTCTACAGATCCACTTGTAGCTTCAAGTAAATTCAGCATTACGCGTCCAATAGTGGATTTACCACACCCACTCTCACCAACCAGTCCTAATGTTTCCCCACGATATATATCCAAGTTAACGCCGTCTACTGCTTTAACGTACCCTTGTACACGACCAAGTAAGCCACCTTTAATTGGAAAATGTTTTGTAACATCTCTAGCACTTAATATAACTGAAGACTTCTTTTCAATATCTATTTGAGGCTCTAACATAGTATCCAGCATATCTCTTATGCCTCCCAACGATTAGTATATTTCCAGCAGCGTACTTCTTCTTCATCTGAGATTTTGATAGTCTCAGGCATTTCTCTATGACAAAGTTCTGTTGCATATTCACAACGTGGCGCGAATCGACAGCCTAGTGGTAAATGTAATGGATTTGGAACAACACCCTCAATGGCATATAACTTGCCTTGTTTCTTCTCAGGTGTTGGCATTGATTTTAATAATCCCTCAGTATAAGGATGTCTAGGATTCTCAAATATCGTATATACATCTGCCTGCTCAACAATTTGACCGGAATACATGACTACCACTCGATCAGCCATTTCTGCTACGACTCCTAAGTCGTGGGTAATGAGCATAATAGAAGTATCAAGTTTAGTCTTTAAATCCTTCATTAACTCTAGGATTTGATTCTGGATTGTAACGTCCAACGCAGTAGTAGGTTCGTCTGCAATCAGCAATTCTGGGTTACACGCAAGTGCGATGGCGATCATCACACGCTGTCTCATACCACCACTCAACTCATGAGGAAAGGCGTGAACTCGACGTTCAGCTTCTGGAATCCCTACTAGTTTTAAAAGTTTTATAGATTGTTCTAAAGCTTCTTTCGCATTTAATCCTTGATGAAGAATTAATGATTCAGAGATTTGATCACCAACACGAAACACGGGATTAAGTGATGTCATAGGCTCTTGGAAAATCATCGAGATTTTATTTCCGCGAATTTTTCGCATTTCGTTATCCGACTTCTCTAAAAGGTTTTCACCATCATAATTGATTTCACCATCCACAATTTTTCCTGGAGGTGAAGGAATCAATCTCATGATTGATAAGGAGGTTTGGCTTTTACCACTACCAGATTCCCCAACAATCGCTAACGTTTCACCTTTTTTTATTTTAAAATCTACTCCATCTACTGCAGGCACAACGCCTTCTTCTGTGAAGTAATGAGTTTTTAAATTCTTTACATGTAATAATGTTTTTTTCTCCGTTAATGTTTGGCTCATGGGTCGTCCTCCTCCCTAGTTTTTATTACGTGGATCTAACGCATCACGTAAACCATCACCGATAAAGTTAACTGATAATACAGCAATTAAGATAAATAGACCTGGGAAAATAGCAACCCATGGGTACATCATCAGTGTAGGTAACTCTTGAGCTTGAGTTAGCATATTCCCCCAGCTTGGCGTTGGAGCTTGAATACCCAAACCTAGGAAGCTTAATCCAGCTTCAGCTAGAATGTTACCAGCGATATCTAAAGTTGCGATAACGGTAATGGGAGCGATAGCATTTGGTAAAATATGATAGAAAATAATACTCGGTTTATATTCACCAGTTGCACGTGCTGCTTCAACGAAGTCCCGCTGTTTTAATGTTAAAATCTCACCACGAACGATACGCGACATCCCGGTCCAACCGACAATACTTAAAACAAATACAGTTGTCCAAACAGATGGGATAACTAGAGATGCAATAATTAGTAGCAAGAATAAGGATGGAATGGATTGTATAGCATCTACGATACGCATCATAATGTTATCAACAATTCCTCCAAAATACCCTGCAACTGCTCCGTAAGTTATACCTATTAATAATGTAAAGACCATGGCTGCTAATGCAACTGTTAAGGATACCCTAGTACCTTGTATTACACGACTGAATACGTCCCCACCTAAACTATCTGTTCCAAAGGGATGTTCCAGACTTGGTGGTAAGTTTGAATCCTCAAGAACAAATTCAAACGGATCATGTGGCGTTATTAAAGGAGCAAAAATAGCTAATAAAATTAACATTGAAAAGGTTATAAGTCCAGCTACCGCTAACTTATTCTTTCTGAACCTTTTCCAGACAGCAGCCGATCTTGTTTCAATTTTTCCTTGTTCCTGCCATTGAGTGCTAATGGCATTTTCTTGGTTAGTTACCGTATTTGGAAGACTCATTCTCATTCACCTCTCTAGTTCTTACCATATTGGATTCGTGGATCAACAATTGCATAAAGAATGTCGGCAATTAGGTTTCCAAGTACAACCATCACTCCGGCAAACATTGTAGTTCCCATAATTACTTGATAATCACGAACGAAAATTGCGTTAATTGCTAGACGTCCCATTCCTGGCCATGCAAAGATTTGCTCGATGAAAAGTGCTCCTGCAAATAAACCAGGTAATGATAATCCTAAGATAGTAATAATAGGTAATAATGCATTACGAAGTGCGTGTTTATAAATGACTGTATTTTCAGGAACACCCTTCGCTCTCGCTGTTCTTACATAGTCCTGTTTAATAACTTCAAGCATGCTTGAACGCATAAAACGTGAGTTCGAAGCAATTAATCCAAATGCAAGTACTGATGCTGGTAATACTAAATGTTTAATACGATCCATTAATTCAAATTCATCATAGTTTGACATCATGTCACTAGGAGGGAACCAATCCAGTTTTAATGAGAATACTAGAATTGCCATTAGAGCTAAATAGAAGGAAGGAACCGCAATTCCTATATAGGTAAATGATGTTAAAAAGTTATCAAACCAAGAATATTTTTTAACAGCTGAATATACTCCAATTGGGATAGCAATTAAGAAAGAAAAACCAATTGCTACGCCCATCAAAAGCATTGTGGCTGGAACTCTCTCAAGGATTTTTTCCATAACTGGACGACCATCTTCAAATGAATAACCTAAGTTCCCATCAAGAACAAGTAACTTTAACCAATTAAAGTATTGTATATATAGAGGTTTGTCCAAACCAAGTTTTTCTTCAATAGCAGAAGTATCTACAGCTTCTGCACCTTCACTGCTTCGGTACATATCCAACGGATCACCTGGAGCTATTGTAATTAATAAAAATGAAATGATTGAGATGATTATTAATAGAGGAATGGCTTGAATTGTTCGTCGAATAATATATTTCCACATTGTTTTTCCCCCGCTTTCAAATACAAATATTTTTTCTCTTTTTATAATAAAGAGCCGTAGGGACCAGACGGTCCCTACGGCTAGTTACAAAGTCAGGTCATTTTTTAAGTAATATTCTTGTTAGTTATTAGGCGCTGAATTTGAGGGTCATTCATTACTATTATTTTCTTTTCTTAGCATCTTTCCAGTACCAGTCAATTACATTGAACCAACGGCTGTAAAGTGAGAACTCAACTCCAGCTAAGTCTTTATCCATACCTGCAAAGCCTTTTGGATGGTGAGTCCATAAGCTGTATGCATTTTCGTTAAGGATTTTGTGAAGCTCTTTGTATAAAGCATCACGTTTTGCTTGATTAGGCTCTTTACGGAATGCTTCCATAATTTGGTCCACACGCTTATCTTTAATACGTTGGTTGTTGTTAGCCGGGATTTGGCTTGAATGCCATAATCCGTATTTATCTGGGTTTGTTCCTAAAGTCCAAGCAAGGATGTAAGCATCAATTTCACCAGAATCAATCTTTTCTAGCATGATTGAGAAATCCCAAGAACGAGGTGTAGCTTTCACACCAATTTTCTTCCAATCTTGTTGAGCAACTTTCGAGATTGCTTCACGAACTTTATTACCATTGTTGTAAGAAATTTCAAACTCTAATACTTTACCATTCTTTTCACGGTATCCACTCTTGCCCATTTTCCAGCCAGCATCATCTAATAAAGCATTTGCTTTTTTCACATCGTAAGCGTAAGGCTTAACTGCATGGTTATATGGTGACTCTAATGGATGAATCGGACCACTAGCTACTTTACCATTTTTTAACATGATACGGTCAACAATCGCTTGACGGTTCAGACCGTATTGAAGCGCTTGGCGAACTCTCTTATCAGAGAACTTAGGATCTTCAGTGTTTAATCCGATGAAATCGTAACGACCAGTGTCGTACTTTGTAACTTTTGCATCTTTGTTTTTCGTTACTTGAGCAACCATTTTAGGCTCAACAGACTCAACGAAGTCAACTTGACCTTTTAATAGGTTTACAACCTCTACGTTTGCATCAGGTAAGATTTTCATTGTAATTTCATCTAAGTATGGGCGACCATCCCAGTATTTTGTGTTAGCTTTTACTACGATACGTTGAGCTGTTTTCCACTCTTTGAAAATGAATGGTCCAGAACCTACAGGATTACGGTGGAATTTAGAATCATTGAAATCTTTCACTCCGCCAGGGAATTTGTGCTTTGGTAAGATTGCAGGTCCAGCAGCATATAAGAATAGTGGTGAAGGATCTTTTAAATCAAACACTACAGTATAGTTATCTTTTGCTGTTACTGTGTTAATCATTGAATAAGTACCCTTGTATGGGTTGATAGATTTTGGATCTGTTAACATTTTGAACGTAAACACGACGTCATGAGCTGTTAAAGGCTTGCCATCATGGAACTTTACATCTTTACGAAGATTGAAAATGTATCTTTTTGTGTTGTTCTCAATTTTCCAGCTTGTTGCAAGACTTGGAATAATCTTGTTTTGTTTGTCAGTTGATACTAGACCATCAAACAAGAAACCTTGAATACGGTTAGATACCGCATCACTTGTAGTACCTGGAGTTAAACGAGTAGCGTCCGCGAAACTACTGAATACCATTTTACCTCCAACTTTTTTTGCATCGAATCCTTTACGGTATGCTGCTTCCGCTGGCGATCCAAAGCTAGAAAACATTAGTGCAAAAGCAATCGCAGTTATGAGAAAAACTTTAATCTTCTTAAACAATTTTATTCCCCCTTAATTATTTAGTAGCAGGTGCTGGAGTTGTGTATTTAATAGCTGTAACGTTTCCATTTGCATCAGCTTCGATTGTAGCCGTAACTGCTTCTCCTGGTTTTAATGCATTGAATTCTTGAACCGTTGCTACTTTTCCATCAATAGTAATAGCTACTGTTTCACTTACAGTAAACGTTTCGCTTAATGTAGCGGATAGAGCTACTGTTACTGACGTTCCAGTTGCACTTAATTTTACAGACTTATTTTCAACCTTAGAGATATAAGGATATAGTGCTGTCACTTCATCATTATTAGTGAAAAACACTTGGCCAGAGAATTGTGCTCCAGCTTTTCCAAGCGTATCTAATAATTTAATCGTGAACTCTTCTTTCGGCTTGTTTGGAAGAGCATGAACATAAGCTTCTAAGTTTACTTCCTTAACTAAAGTTCCTATTGTCCACTTAGCGTTACTTAACTTGATTGTGTTTTCCTCTGCATCAAGCAATTCTCCACCATAATAAGCAACAGTACCCTTTTTATTAAGTATTACTGTAGTCGGGCTACCAATCTGAACATCTTCAGTAGTAGCACTTTGCCCACTAATTAGTACAGAAACATTTGGAGCATATCTGTAAGTTTTATATTCAGAACCATTGTTGATTGTAAATCCTGTTTTTGATACAGCAACTACAATCCCACTATCTGTTCTGTAAATACCTTTTGCAGTTATATACTTGTCGAAAGCGATTGCAGCTTGCTCTCTAGTAACTACTGCATCTAGGTCTGTATCAATGTCTAGCACGTCTTTTCTCACTAGATAGAATAAGTAGTCAATTGGACGGTTTGTCCATGATTTCTTAAGACCTAATCCTTGTGCTAAGAACTTACCCATTTCTGCATTCGTTACACCTTTAGATAATTTCACAGAACCTTTATCTAGAGTTAGATAACCATGGTTCACCATTTTCAGGGCGTTAGTGTATGCAGCATTCTTTTGAGACAAGTCCTTAAATACAATTTTTTTATTCCCGGTGTTTAGCGCCATGACCTGATTTACCATGTAAGTAAATTCAGCTCTAGTTAATTCACCTTCTGGATCAAACATATCTCCAGGGTTTTTCATTACACCTAATGCAACCAGCTTATTGATGGCTGACTCACTAGATAAACCAGTGGTGTCCATAAACTCTACTGCAAACGCAGGGGTAGCACTAACGGCACCAAAGGCTAGAGAGCAAGATAAAGCTCCTGCTACAAGAAACTTACGAAATTTCATTTTTTGTTTCCCCTCTCTTGATTAACTTCATTTTTAAAGACTGATGTGGATTAAAATTTTTTTGTATGTATCTGCTCTGCCCCCCTAAAAATTCACTTTCATTCGAAAATTTTAGAAAAGATAAAACTTTCGAAATGTTTAAATTACATATTCTAATTTCTATGTTTTTTCACCTTCTCTCAATTCTTGCGAAATAGTAACAAATTGTTAAAAAAAGATTCAATTTTCAAATTAGCGCAAATATTTTGTTAGAAATTTACTATTTCTCCATGGATTTCGAGTCTAAACCTAGTAATTTATATCCAAAATCGACAAATTTCCACACAATCCTTTTTTCCTAGAAAAAATTTAAAAATAAAAAAGTGGTGTAAAAATTGTCATGATATGACGATTTTTGCACCACTTTTCTTATTGCCTAAATGCTCCTATTTCAACTGCTTCCATAATCATTTTGTACATTTCTTTCGTAGCTTCTAAAGGTTCTACTCCCATTTCTTCCTGCAAAGTTTCACAGCATTTTTGGTACCATTTCAAGCTTTGGGGACGATTGTTCTTTAAATAATAGCTGTACATGAGAAGTCTGTATGCTTCTTCCCATGTTCGGTCTTTTTCTAGTATTTTTTCACACCAATATATGGCACTGTTCATATCCTTTGTAGCGATAGAGGCTTGAGCCATTTTTTCTGCTCCACGTAAAAAGATGACTAGTAATCTCTCTCTTTCATTTATGCACCAATCTTCAAATCTTCTTTCTGGTAAATAGTCACCTTCATAAAGGCGCAGTCCTTTTTCTAAATAGGCCTTTGAATGTGATGGTTTTTTTTCTTCTAGACCAGCCAAAACCCATTCCTCAAAATTTTTCGTATCTAAAATATAGCCAGCGTTTGGATTTAAGCCATATCCATTGCCGGTACGTTTGATAAAGAATGGTTGTGACCTAGCCTTTCTATTAGGTTCCAGTGCATTGTTCAAAGCATTCAATGCTACCTTGAAGTCACGGTCTGCCGATTTTTCTTCTTGATTCGCCCAAAGTAAATCTAGGATTTGTTGTTTTTGGAAAAATTCTTTTTTATAAGTGATGAATAACTCAAAAAGCTCTCTTGCCTTTCCTCGCTGCCAATCTTTTTCTTTCACTTCCCTATTACCTAAAAACACCTTAAAAGCACCTAGTGTTTGTATTCTTAGTGTAAAACCAGGATGAAGTTCCACATCGGATTGGCCTAGGTCTATAAGCAATCTTGAAATATATGGATCTTGAATATGTCTCTTTTGCGCTTCTAAAAGTAAAGGAATCATTTGCTGTATATCGACAGGTCCAAAAATTGTTCTTGATTTAAAAATAAAATCAAATTGTCCAAATTGAACGCGTTGCAGAAGTTTTAAACATTCTTTTTCAAAAGTTTCCCAATCCATTTCAATATACGAACTGTATGTTTTCCATAGACTTGTAACCGTAAGTCCATAAGAATCTTCACATTCCGAAAATAGATTTTCTGTCTCTTCTAAGTAGCCCTTTGCTTCTTCCAAACGATTGCAATGGATAGCAGCAATCGAAATTCCAAGCTTAATATAGGCAGATAACCACATATCATGTACTCGCTCTGTTTCATGTAAGGCAAGATTTCCGTATTCCCATGCTTTTTCAAAATCTTCATTACCAGCATAGTAGATACATAACCCCATATAGGGTTCCGCTTTCCCTCTGGAATTGCGTAAATCATCCATAATTTGCAAAGAAGTTTCATAGCATTGGATTGCAAGCTGAGATTTATAGGAAGTCACCATTTGAACAGCGTGTCCCATACGAATCCATCCACAAGCTTCAATATAAGGAGATTTCAGTTGTATCCCTTGTTGTATAGCTTCCTGCGCATATTTTTTACTTTCTTCTCCTTCACCCATAAAGGCAGAAATTAGGGAGAGTAACAAATCGGTTTCTCGATGATACTGTGGGATATGATTATCTTCTAAAAATGGATTCTCTTTTTTCCGATCAAGCAAAATGGACTTCGCTTGCTTTAATCTGCCTGTACGCAAGTTAAGCCTAGCCAATAAGTTTCCGTCATCCAAGATTAATTCAAGGTTTCTTCCTCGTTCTAACCATTTTTCTGCTTTACTTACTTTACCACTATTGATTAAATTTTCGGCCATGAGGTGATACAAACTTACTTTATCATCGTTAGAGAAATCATCATTTCTTTCACGACTCTCAATCGCAAGTTGGAGATAACGCTCTGCCTTTCCAGGCTGGATTGTATCAAGAAAAATCTTTGCCATTCCTTCATATGCAAGGCTAGAAGTCCTCAAATCCCCTCTTTTCTGACTATGGTGGATAGCCAATTCATAGCAAAGTTCAGCCTGGTCGAATTTCGATTGTAACCTCTCTACTTCAGCTTCGAAAAACCAGAGCAAGTAAAATGTATCCTTTGCTGAATGCTCTATCGCCTTAATCCGATCATTTAAGGTTTGAAGCTTACCTTCCTTTAACAATTGAAATCCATAATCTTGTAGGATTTCAGCTACAGCCGTCCAACGTCCGCTTTTTTCAAGATGGTATAAGCTAGCCTCGGTCATTCCCTTTCTTTCAAAATATCTTGCCGCACGATCATTTAGCTGGCGATATTCATAAGGCTGATTTTCTAAAAATCGTTTCTCCAGTAATTCCTTAAATAATGCATGATATCGATAAAGTCCTTCGCCAATAGACTGAATAAATATATTCTTGTCGGAAAGCCCTTCCAAAACAGAAGCTGCTCCATCTAAATCTAAAATATAGCTACATGAATCTATCGAAATCTCCTCTAAAATACTAGTTTGCTCTAAAAATGTCTGCACCATCGGAGATTGCTTCAACAATACTTCTAGAGCAATATATTGAAATAAATCTTCAAGAGATCGGGTCCGGTTCTGAATAAGTTTTGATACATTTTTCTCGATTTGGAGCTGCTGACCAATAAATCCGAGGGCAATCACCCAACCTTCAGTTAATTTGCAAACAGCTTCGACTTCTTCTTCCGATAACGAAACTCCGTATGTATCCAATAACAAAAGCTCTACTTCATCCTTCAATAAGGTTAAATCGAATTGGTTAACCTCTAATAATTGCCCTCTTACCTTTAAACGTGTCAACCCTCGCCACCTTGGCCTACTTCTACTGGATATCACGAGATGAAAGTTTGGCGGACAATGTTCCAAGATGTTCTCCATAAATTCCTCTATGACAATGGATTTTTCAACATGATGGAAATCATCCAACACTAAAGTTACTTCTTCTTCCATGGTAAGCATTTCATTAATAAAAAGCGTCCCTAGCATTCGTACTTCTTCTTCACGGAAAAATTGACTTCCTTTTGCAATCTCGTCCAGCAAATCATGCCCAAACTTAGGGTGTTTGGATTGAATACTGTGGACCACATACATAAAAAAAGGTAAAAAATCATCATCCCTTGAAGATATGCTGTACCAACATGCTTCGCTCTTTACATCATGTATATAAAGGGATAATGCTGTACTCTTCCCGTAGCCTGCTCCTGAATAAATTAACGTTACTGGGTACTCCTCGATCTTCCTAAATTTCTGGAACAGTTTGGCCCTTCGGAGCATGGAATCCTTGATGCCAGGAGGGATTAATTTCGTTTTTATAATTCCAAATGGGTTCATAATACACCTCCTATAACTTCTGAATTTTCTAATATTTTATCACACAATAGTTCACGGTGTTATTAAAAACCATAAGGATTCAAACCTAAAAAAAGCCTTACCAAGACATAAATGCTCCTTATGTTTTGGTAAGGCTTAAAGTAAAAAGTATGGATGCTATTTCAAGTCATTTATTACAATCCGTAAAAGTTAACCGTATTCCTGTAAATGATATCTGAAAGTTTTTGTAATGGTACGTTCTTAATTTCCGCTATCTTGGCAATAGATTGAGTCAGCATATTAGGATGTGTCATCCTTCCTTCAAACGGGCCTTCAAAAAGCCATGGTCCATCCGTTTCAAGCATTAAAAGCTCTATAGGATAGCGCCGTACAAGATTTTGGATTTCTTGTTCATAGCAAACATCGGGAGTAACGGACACATGAAAGCCATTATTAATCATTCTATCAATGGTCTTTGAATCACCTTTAAACCAATGAAAATGAGCCTTGGCAATTGAATGCTTTTCTAAAAGACTACAAGCTATTGGAGCAACTTCGTATACCGCATGGAGAATGATTGGCTTATCGAGCTTTTTAGACAATAATATAAATTGCTCGAGCAACTCGATGTACTTATGCATTTCAACCGTATTCCCTTCCAACCTCCGATAATAGGGAAGGCCAACTTCACCTACGGCCACCATTTCATCTTCATACTGCTCTATCCAAGTTAATAACTGTTCAATTTCAAATTCTGTTGGAAGGTCTTGTTCAGGATGGAAACCGAATGCAGGCTTAATTCTTGAATCAACTTTCGAAAGAGCCTTGTTCTGAAGACAAGATTCTAATTCCATTGAAACAGAGATTAGAGCGTCCACACCTGAATATTCCATCTCACCTAAGATTAACCTTTGTTGATTACTATCATATTTATCAAAATGAATATGGCTGTCAATAAATCTCATTTATTTCCCCTTGTTTATTAGTCTCCAATAGTGCATAAAGCTCCCGTTTTAAGTCTAGACACTCCTTACTAAGTAGCAATTCCTTAGAACGTGGTCTTGAAAAATTCAAATTCATTTCATGAATCACCTTAGCTGGTTTATTAGACAAAACAAGTATTCTATCTGACAAAAAAATCGCCTCTTCCATACTGTGGGTAATAAATAATACAGATCGTCTATCTTTTTCCCATATGGACAACAACCATTGCTGCATCTCTAACCTTGTTAATTCATCCAATGCCGAAAATGGTTCATCTAAGCACATGAATGATTGAGGACTTAACAATGTTCGTAAAAATGCTACCCTCTGCTTCATTCCACCTGATAATTGATGTGGAAAATCTTGCTTGTATTTGCCGAAGCCAGCACGTCCTAGCATAGATATAGCTTTTTCCCTATCAACCTGCCCGGAGATATCAGCACCTAAAAGTACGTTATCCAATATGTTACGCCATGGAAGTAATGCAGGCTGTTGTGGCATATAACTAATATGTCCCCTTGCGCCTATTAAACTTTTACCTTGTAATGAAATCGACCCTCGATCGGGTTTTAACATACCACCAATTAATTGAAACAAAGTACTCTTCCCACTGCCTGATGGTCCAAGAATTGAAACAAATTCGCCTTCTTTCACTTCAAGATTTAAATTCTCAAGAATCTTTTCTTTTCCATCAAATGAATAACTTAATGAATCAATTGTTAACACGAGATATATCCTCCTTTCGATTCCAGGAGACAATCATTCTTTCCATAAACGTGATTACAGCAAAGAATAGTAGGCTTAGTGACATGATAATAAATATGGCTACGAAAACTCGATCGGTTCGGAATGAAGAAGATGCCAGTGTCATATAAACACCAATTCCAGTTTTAGCGCCAAGCCATTCAGAAATTACCGCTCCCATGACGCTGTATGTCGCTGAAATCTTTAAACCTGAAAAAATAAAAGGAAGGGAATTAGGCAGTTCTAACTTCCAAAATTGTTGTTTTTTTGTTGCGCCCATCATCTCAAAATAATGCTTCCATTCGTATGGTGTTTGCCGGAAACCATCTAAGGAAGCGACCACCACAGGAAAAAAGCAAACCAAGGCTATCACGATAAGTTTTGGCAATAAACCAAAACCAAACCAAATCACAAGTAAAGGAGCAAGGACAATTATCGGGACGTTTTGGGATAAAATTAGCAAAGGATATACCGTCTCTTTTACCAAAGGAAATAGATGAAGAATAACCGCCATTCCCCAACCCAATAAGCTTCCTATTGCAAGTCCCAAAACCGCTAAACGTACTGTAGCCCATAAATGCCCCTGTAATCCACCAAACGCTAAAAAACCTTCTTTAAAAACGGCAGTTGGTGATGGTAGCAGCCAAGCTTCGATAGAAAAGACCTTAACTGCTACTTCCCAAACAAGCAACAAAACAACGAAAAGGAAGAAGGATAGTCCCTTCTTCCAACCCTTTTTCCTAATCATGCCCTATATTTCTCCGTTAATGTTCCCATGGTAATGCCGGTTGGTTGATACAAGATTTTCACTTGAGTAATGACATTTGGAGAACCTAGCTCTATCATTCTTTGATTCATTTTCTCCAAAATCGCGAGTAAATCTGAAAGCTCACCCTCCATTGTCGTTTCAAGCGGATGTACCTCATATTTCACGCCTGATTCGTGAATAATTGTAATCGCCTCATCTACTAAAGGAATGACGTTTTCCGCTTTCGGTATGATTTGTACACTCATTAAAGTACTAGCCATTTCTTTTCCCCTCCTATTTCGGTAAAAATTCGTTCGTAAATGCTTTTTCTGGATCAAACTCCCCTTCAAGAAGCTGGTTCTCAGTCATCCATTCGGCATAATTTTTCCATACATCAAGCTTTTGCTCTCCCCAACGTGATGCATCATCTTGATACTTTGGCGCTAACCATTCCTGGCTCTTCTTAACTAAATCTGCATCTAAATCTGGTGCACTCTTCAATAAAATATCTGCTGCTTCTGAAGGATTTTCAATTGCAAACTGATATCCTTTTGAGGCCGCATGGACGAAAGCTTCTACTGTGTCTGGATTATCTTTAATCATTTTTTCATTCGTTGCTAGCACAGGTGTATAGTAATCTAGCTTATCTGAATAATCGGTAAGATAAACCATATTGATTTTTTCGTTTCGGAGCTCAGCTTCAACCCCTGTCCAACCGTAATAAATCCATGCAAAGTCTATATCTCTTTTAACAGAAGTAAAGAAATCACTGTCTCCGGTACTAACGATATCTACTTTATTGACGTCAGCATTTTCCGTTTTCATGATGGATTCAATGACTGCCTTTTCAACTGGAGATCCCCATCCACCATATGTCTTACCTTCAAAATCCTTAGGAGATGCAATGTTTTTGGCAACAGGAGAAGCAAAACCAGAAGTGTTATGCTGAATAACTGCTGCTACAGAGACAAGGGGAACTCCTTGCACTCGTGCCTGTGTAATACTCTCTTGATAGCTTACACCGAACTGAGACTTCCCAGATGCAACGAGTTGATCGGCACCCGCCTCTCCTGGCATAATAATCTCAACATCCAATCCTTCCTCTTCAAAAAATCCCTTTTCCTTTGCCACGTATAATCCTGTGTGATTCGTATTTGGAGTCCAGTCTAGGACAACCGATACCTTTTCTAAATCCTTAATATCCTTATCTTCCTTTTCTTTACTTGCCATGTTTCCACTACAGCCTGTTAACAAGCTAGCAGTTAGGACAAGCGCTAACCATTTCTTCATGTCTATTCCTCCCTATGTATAATGGAAGTTCATAGTAATGCAAGAACCGTTCGTCATCGGGTCTGTTTTTCTAGTTTAAAACTCTACTAAATACAAAAAACGCCCGATGGCAGAATCGGACGTTAACATACAAAAAAGCGTAATCATATGTTCCCTCCGCTGGCATCAACCAGATCAGGTTCAAAGAGTCAGCGTCTTATGGACGCTATCTCAGCCGACAACATCGGCCCCCCTACATGTTTGTTACTTATGAACTTTTCACTAGTATTATAGCAGAAAGTTTTAAAAATCAATTATTTTTTTTATTATTGAATTGAATTCGTTTGAAAAGACCACACTCATAAAAGCATGTTATGATGACAAAAGGAGGGATATCATGAGCAATTTACATGTTTGGTTTGAGAAAGGTGTTTCGCATGAAGAATATATCGCTAGTATGACTGTACATAAAGAAAACCTACAAAAAGTCGCGGATGAATTTTCGGTATCAGATGAAAGTAAATTAATGCTTTCAGAATTGAAGGATCAGAATATTTCTGCTATCGTCCTGACAGCTGACTGGTGTGGAGATGCAATGGTTAACGTGCCTATCTTCAAAAAGCTGGCAGATTTAGCGGGGATTGAACCACGTTACTTAATCCGAGATGAGAATCTTGAGCTGATGGATCAATACTTAACGAACGGAACTGCTCGTTCGATTCCCATTTTTATTTTCATTGATGACAAAGGAAATGAAATCGGGAAATGGGGCCCTCGTGCTCCAGAAGTACAATCTGTTGTTGAAGACATCAAACGAGGTATGCCCGACAAAGATGACCCAGCATACAAAGATGCATTTAAAGCTTTTGTAGAAAAAATATCTACCCGTTTTACTACAGATAAAGCGTTATGGAGGATAATAGAGAAAGACATGGTTCACATTTTGAATGGAATGAAATAAAGTGCCCATATCTGTAACATCAAATTGTGAGGACCTTATGTAAATGTAAATTTGAGAGACCAACTTCAATGTAAAGTTGGTCTCTTTTATGGTTTTACTTTGTTAAATCTGCATACTCTCCCTTGATTACCTTAACAAGAGCTTCTACTTTCATTTCAACCTGGACGCCGATATTCCCACCACTAACAATAATAGTATCCAGTGTTTTTGCCCGTTCATCAATGAATGTTGGAAATAATTTTTTCATCCCGATTGGCGAGCAACCACCACGTATATAGCCCGTAACTTTTAACAAATCCTTAACGAGAATCATTTCGACTTTCTTTTCGCCAACAGCTTTTGCCGCTTTTTTCATATCTAACTCTGCTTCAACTGGAATGATAAATACGTAGTAGCTTTTACTTGACCCTTGGGAAACAAGAGTTTTGTAAACAACCTCTTCTACTCTTCCTATTTTTTGAGCAACAGAAACACCATCTATTTTCCCGTCATCCGTACTATAGGTCATCATTTTATAGTCTATTTTTTCTTTATCCAATATTCGCATGGCATTTGTTTTTACTTTTTTCATGGGTATCTCCTTGTCAGATATCATTGAAATAAGTATACAAAATTAAATGCTGCGACTCTATATACTTCTCCAAAAGAAAAAGAGCTATAACGATAGCTCTTAGTTCATAATATATGGATTTCCACTAATCAGTTTTCTCATTTCATCCGTTATTTGAAACGATTCCTGATTAGTCATTTCATCTTTTATCTCGTAGTTTCCTTGCAGACTTCCATCAAAATGTATGGGCTTTTGATCCATAGTTGTCACCTCTCCTATTTATGGTAATTATACCATTTATTAAAAAGTGTGAGCCATATCTTTTGCACGTGCTATAGCATTTTCTTTTATTTCTTTGGCTTTATCCGGCATTGCCGCATGACCCTCCACAAATAACCCATCAAACGACGGAACTCCATAGAACTGCATAATTACCTGCAAATACCGATGACCCATTTCCATAGCCGCCGCAGGTCCTTCTGAATAAATTCCACCACGTGCTTGAATATGTAAGGCTTTTTTTGAAGTCAACAGTCCAACAGGTCCTTCAGGTGTATATTTAAAAGTTTTTCCCGCCACAGAAACGGAATCAATGTACGCCTTAAGAATTGGTGGGAATGAAAAATTCCATAGTGGCGTTACAAACACATACTTATCAGCAGCTATAAACTGTTCACATAATTGGGAAAGACGACCAACTTTTGCTTGTTCTTCAGCGGATAACTCATCAAAACCTTTGCCACTTTGGAGTTTCCCCCAACCACTGAATACATCTACATCAATATGAGGAATATCTTCTTTATATAAATCAAGATGGGTAACCTGATCATCTGGATTTACTTCTTGGTACTTATCGATAAATGCTTTTCCTACAGCCATACTGTAGGATACGGCATCATCATGTGGGTGTGCTGTTATATAAAGAACGTGTGCCATTATATAGCTCCTTTATTGAAAGAATATCTTTTACTATGTGCAAATTCTTCAATAAATAAACATGTTATTAATTGAACGATACATAAATCTACACCGTCCCGAAAATTTTAATGAAGGATCGAATGACATTTAGTCTACCTCACCAAAAAAGACAATACCACATCAAATATGTAGCATTGTCTTTTAAATTAGTTACTTCCTAAAACCTGTATATATATGAACCGCATCTCTTAAAAACTCTGCTGTACCTGGTTGTTCTTTATCGTAGTATGCCTTAAATCTCTCGTCATCTACATACATTTGTGCAAGACCGGCATGCGCCTCTTTACTGTATTCACTCCAATAAAAGGTAAGCCATTTTTTATGCAAGTCTGCTGCTTTTTGAGCAATTTCACTAGCAGGGTCGCCGTTTTTGAAGGCTTTGGCTAATGTCTCTGTTACTTCATTTGCAAGACGAGTAACCTCATTATGTTGCTCCTGTGTCATATTTTTTACCTTTTCATTGCTCTTATTGACAACTTCGTCACCATACTTATCTCGAATTTCTTTTCCATATTTCTTCTCGTTTTCATCTATCATTTTTTGCTTAAAGCCTTCAAACTTTTCTTTATCTGACATTGTAATTCTCCCTTCAGTTAAGGCGATTGTTTTTTCCACATTAGCAATCAGTAAATCCAACTGCTTTCTTTTGTCTAGGAGTTTTTCACGATGTTCTTTAAGTGCTTTGGCACCATCAAAGGAAGGGTCAGTCACGATTTCCTTGATTTTATCTAAACTGATTCCGAGTTCTCTAAAGAATAATATTTGTTGTAGCCGATCCACTTCTGCTTGACCGTATATTCGGTATCCTGAAGAGTTCATTCTTGCCGGCTTAAGAATGTCAATCTCATCATAGTACCGAAGTGTTCTAGTACTAATCCCAGCCATCTGGCCAAGCTTCTGCACTGTATATTCCATCCTTCCACCTCCTGACAACTCTACTCTACACCTTAACGCTACGTGAAGGTCAATACAGATTGAATATAAAAAAGCTTCTTTGAGTACATTTTTACTCGAAGAAGCTAACTTATTGCAATTTCTATATTACTTTCACTAACGTTATATACAAAATTTAAATTGTTTATAAGTTATGCAATATTTTTTACTTGGATCCACTGGGTACAGATGATATGTCTCAACGAATTTCTCTTGAATATTCATTTCTTCCCTTTTCAGTTTAACCATTTCCTCAATTGTAAAGTGATTAATATTCACTGTAATCGCCTCCTTGTTCTTACTGTTAATATACGAAATTAACGAACAGGATACATTCTTCGGTAGTTTGATTTTCACCTACAACTTAAGGCTGAATTATTTTCCTACTTACTCAGCGACTTTCCTCAGACCGATGTCACTTTGCTTTTTTAAATTAACTCTGGATTACTTATTCCTTTTAATAAGAATAAAAAATTGACCAATCCCCAAACTAAAACTGTTTCTATTATTTATCGAAGGAGGATATTATGGCGAAACGAACACAAAAGCACGACGGTGATCAAAAGAATAAACAAGGCTTTAATGCGGCAGTTACCGATTCAGAATTTGGTCAAGAAATGGGTAGTGAAGTAGCTAATCAACTTCATAAAGAAAAAGCCAAAAAAGCTAGAAAATCAAATGCAATGGCTCAAAAAATGAATGATTAGTAAAACATACAAGATATAAGTGAAAGAGGGTGTCCATTGACACCCTCTTTCAGCGTTTGGTAATAAATTGATCTGTTTCGGTAATAAAATTGAGATTTTCGGTAATAAAAATCAAACGTTCGGTAAATTGTGATAATAATTTGGTAAAATCAGCTTAATCTCAGAAAAACCTAGTGTTTATAGTCACCTTTTTCCAAGCTACAATCATTACTATAAATATACTGTACTATTTCCTTTCCCCTCACAATAAAATAGAATATCTGTTCGTTGTGGAGGGGGAAACTTTGATAAATAAAAATGAATTGCTCATGACAGGTGATATGCTTAGCAAGTATTACGAGCTTAACAAGAAGAAAAAAGAAATAGAATTAGAGCTGAATGAATTAAAGGATTTATTTCACCAGTATTTCGATAACCAAATGGGAACAAAAGACAAAGCCGAAGTAACCATTAATGGCTACAAACTTCAGAGACAGATACGAAAAACAGAGAAGTTTAACGACGACTTAACTATTCAAAGACTAGAAGAATTAAAGATGAACGATCTTATACAAGTAATAAGAAAGCCCGATGATGTGAAAATTAAGGCCGCCATTAATCTTGGATTGATTAATCCAAATGATTTGGAGGGATGCATAACCACCTCCTTTTCTCCAGCGATTTCCGTCAAACCCGTAACACCAAGATAACAGGAGCCCAAGTGGCTCTTTTTTCTACTCCTTTTTTAATCAAACGATTGATTAAATTTTTGTCCTAGTATATTTCATTGGGAGTAAATCTGAGACATCACATTTCACGTTTTCTTGTTCGTACGGGATTATCACTTTCATGTCAATTCCATAATCGTTTAATAGCTCTCTACACATCCCACATGGAGTGACGACATTAATTTCTTGTATTTCCTCTTCTAAATCAGGATGGCGTACTGCAACTATCGTATCAAACTCTTTATAGCCTTCTGATATGGCTTTTCCTATTACCATAGCTTCTGCACATACCGTAATTCTACCAATATAGGCCTCTACATGTACCGCTGTAAAAATTTCACCAGACTTCGTTCTTAAGGCTGCACCTATATGGTGACGGTCTAATTCATAACACTTTTTTATTATCTCTTGAGCAGCTTGTATCAACTCATGGTCTTGTTCAGATAATTTCATGATATTCATTGCATTTTCCCCTTATCATGTAATTGGCAAAACAGCACAAAGGGGGTAAGTCCCCTTTGCCTTAGTTTAAAACGCTTTCTAAAGTACGATATAGTTCTTCTCTTTTTTGCTCTAAATCCCTTTGTTTAGTAAACATCGATTGGAGAGTGTCTAAGTCACTTTCGTTTTGCATAGAAGCTTCTATTAAAAGAAGCTCCCCTTCAACCATTTCAATTTCCTTTTCCAGCTGGTCTATATTCACGGTTTTTTCTTTCAACTTAACTTGGTTTCCAGTAGGTTTTGCGGATGACTTTTTCGGTGATTCGTTCATCCCTGACTTTATATCCTTCTCGTTTTTTTCAATTAACTTCTTTTTTGCCCATTGATACGGCCCTTCAAAAAAGTGCATGTTCTTATTTTGAATCCAATAGGTTTTATCGAATAGTTTATTTAATAAATAGCGGTCATGCGATACTGCTAAAATGGTACCATGAAAATCTTCAAGGGCATCCTCTAATACTTCACGGGAATCAATATCGAGATGATTGGTTGGTTCATCTAAAATTAACAGATTAAGATCTAGGTGCATTAATTGTGCTAGACGTAGTCGCATTCTCTCTCCACCACTCAATTGCTCCACTTTACGAAAGACGGCAGGTCCGTAAAATAAAAACTTGGCAAGTAGATGCCTAGCTTCTCCTTCTGCAACCTTGATTTCCTCTCTAAATGCCTCTAAAACAGTTGTATTAGGATTGTCAGTATATAAATGCTGTGACAAATAGCCAATCTTCACATTACTTCCAACGTATACACTCCCTATTTCTGGTTTCAGTTCACCTAAAATCATTTTCAATAAAGTGGACTTACCTGTTCCATTATCACCTACAATCGCAGTTCGATCTTTATATTGGATGTGAATGTCTACCGCCTCAAATAATGTTTTTGTCGCGAACACTTTACTAACATTCTTAATTACAACTACATCTTTTCCACTACGATCTGCCTTCTCAAATTCAAGGTCCATTTTCTTTCTATCTAAGATTGGTTTTTTTAGCTTTTCCATCCGGTCTAGTGCTCGTTGCATATTTGTTGCCCTCTTATGGAGGGCTGCACTTGGTGGATTAGAACGATTCGCCCAATCCCGCAATCGCTTAATCGCTTCTTTCATTTTTTTTATTTTTCTTTGCTGCTCTTGGTACGCCTGGAATTCATCTAGTAGCTTCTTTTCTTTTTCAATCATGAATCCAGAATAATTATGGTGGTACAAACAAATCTCACCATCCTCTAAATCCAAGATTTTATTTGTGACTTCGTCTAGAAAATAACGATCATGGGATACGATCACAACCGTCCCTTCATAATCCTGCAAATACTCCTCTAACCATTCGACAGCACTGATATCAAGGTGATTGGTAGGCTCATCGAGTAATAATAAATCAGGCTGTTGAAGCAGCATATACCCAAGACAAATCTTAGTTTGCTCGCCTCCACTTAGCGTCATAAATTCGGTCTCTAACAAACTTACTATCTTCAAACCATTTGCCACTTTTGAAACTTTAGCATCTATTTCATATCCATCTAAATGGATAAACTTTTCTTGAAGATTCCCGTAATCTTTGATTAGAGAATCTAGTTTGTCTGGATTTTGTTCGGATGACATGAGAATTTCAAGATCATTCATTTTGTTGAAAATTTCCCGCGCCTCAGAAAAAGCAGAGTATAATACTTCCTTACCTACTGTTTTTTCCTCAAAATTTGGAATTTGTGACAGATATCCGATTTTAGTACCCTTCTTAATATGGATGACTCCAGCATCTACTGGTTCCATTCCACTGATTAATTTTAGGATGGTAGACTTGCCACAACCATTGCGACCTACAAGACCTACTCTGTCCCTTTCCTGTATTTCGAACGACAAATCCTCAAATACTGTATTTCCTCCGAACATTTTTTTCACTGAGTTTAAACTGCACATTATCATATATTTAATCTCCTTAATTTCTAATTATTAAAAAACAAAAAAGGGTAAAGAAGCGGTATATGGACGCGCTTCCTTACCCTTGGATCGATTCTTCGATTGAAAATAATCGATACACAAAAAAGAGCCCAAAAAGGACTCTCATCATTAAACAATATGTTATGGATCCGTGTCATCACAGACTACTCATATGTTTAAAAGGCGAAGAGAACTTTTACCGTTTCAGTTTCGATATGCAATTTCTAAAAAAGGGCAGACTCCCCCCTTGAAATTTTGCACCATGAAAAATTGCACGAATTACATACATAAACTGTTGTTCTTCACGCAATATTACTGAACGGCTCATTTCTCTTCACCTCCTTATCATAATAGTTTAAATTATAAGAACATTGTATCAAAGTTCCCGCTTCAATTACAAGACTTTCCATCTACTTATTATTATGTAAAACACTCACTATCCGGAACGTCGATTTATTTAATCGTATCTCCATTTTTTGTAGAAGCTATATCTAAAAAATCTATCAGCGCTTTTTTGTTCATCTCGAGATCCGGAATCAATACTTGACCCGCATGTTTCACTCTTGTTTCTGAAAAGGAACCCTTAATCGGAATAATCATTGTTGTGATTTCACTCTTATTTAATACTATGTCTTTCACAATCCCAATAGCCATCATTGGCTCCATATTTGTATCAATATATGGCTGCACTGTTCCTATGATTTTTGGTAGTTTAGATATTCCATTTAAACTAATCAATTCATCCTTTAATGCATTCATTACTTTCTGTTGACGCTCAACTCGAGCAAAATCTCCTCTTGCATCATAGCGAAAGCGTGCATAGCCGAGAAGTTCTTTTCCATGTAATTTTTGAAGTCCCGGTTGTAACGTCACACCAATGTTTTTAGACATTTTTTTCTCTACATCTATTTCAATACCTGATGGCGTTAATGTATCAACAATTTTTTCAAACCCTTTAAAATCAACAAGCGCATAGTAGCTTACATCTATGCCGAAATTTTCTTTGATGGTTTTCCTAAGTAACTCAGGTCCACCTAAAGAAAAAGCAGCATTAATTTTGTTCTTACCTTGGTCTGGAATTTTAACATACGTATCACGCATTATTGACACAAGCTTTAAGGCTTCCGTTTTGGTATTAAACTGCCCGAGCATGATACTATCACTCCGTGAAGTCTGTTTCTCATTAAGTGAGTCTATTCCTAACAAAAGAATATTATATGTTCCTTCTAAAGGAGTACCTTCAAATGTTTCAGGCGGAGGTGGCTTGAATTCATATTTAGTTTCAAATACTTGGGATGGTGCTGCTTGTTTGACACCTTGATCATATTGATAAAAGGAAAATCCAACCCCTGCTACGATGAATAACAGTAAAACTAGGAGAAATCTTTTTACATACTTTCTAATTTTTTTCCGTTGCTGTTTTTTACCTACTCGTGTATCCACAACTAACCACCGATTTCTGTATTTATTAGATTGAATTTATTATTCTCCTAGTTGTCCAGTTATTTTCATGTTTACGAAAATTTACTCCAGAATTCCTGATTCATATCTCCGATGATTGCCCCGGACTTAATCCTTGATTCAATTTCAAGTATGGTATAGGATTGCCAATCCTCCATCACATTGTTTGCCCATACTTTTTTAAATAATGAATATAAGAAAATATCTCTCAATTGTAGAAATATTGGAGTTTGGTGCAGAATAGTGTTTGACAAAAAATGTTCTGAACGATATCCATCAAAAAATGGATCGATAAAATATGTAGAAAACGGTTCTTCGGTCTGAAGGAATGATTGACTCTGCCAATAAGCATGGAATATTGAAGCAGCAATATCCTGTGCAAACCAGTTATATGCACAGTCATCAAAATCAAATAAAGTAATTACATTATTTTTGACATAGAAGTTTCCTTGATGAAAATCATTATGTATCAGTCCATATACTGAATCATTCTTATAATAACGATTAACTTCATTTTGTAAGGTGAAAAATTGGCGGTTAACAAAGTCTTCTACGGGGGGCTCATCCATTCTATATAATTGCCTTGAATGTTCACTCCAACTTTTCCGGCTCATTTTTGGGAATTGCTTTGAAAGAGAATGCATTTTCCCCATTATTTTTCCCCAATTATAGAACATCCTTTTGTTCCATTTTCTTGAGTCAGTGACATCTACTCTCTCACCTTTAGCTACTTCAAAAGCACACATAAAGAGATGATTTTCAAATTCAATTACATTATTGTGTATAGGCCCAGCGACCGTAACTCCAAAATCCTTCAGCTCATCTAAAAATTTTAGTTCACTATTTAGCTCTTCCTTTGACCTGCGCCTTGATAAGCGGAGAATCCATTCCTTATTTACTCCTCTATATAGGAATACATCATTCTGAAATCCAGATGACAAAGGGATAATTTGTTCATGGTTACAGCCAAAATATTCGGTTACCTTTTTTATATATTTTTCCATACATTCTCCTTAGGAAGTCATTATCATCCATTAAACTGAATTATAAAAGTAGAAGCAGCTTTTCACGAAAGGAATACGTTTGAAGAAGGTATACTCAAAAGGGTGACTTTTAAGTCTACCCTCACTTTCCACCAAGGAAAAAATGAGATTAGACTTATTGTCACCCTCTTTGTCATATTTGAATTTCGAATCTATTTCCCAAAGTTGCCAAGCCTTGCTCAATATCATCCCACAGGTCTTCCCAAGATTCTAGTCCAACGGAAAGTCGGATTAGTTGATTCGAAATCCCCATCTTCAGCCTTGTTTCTTCCGGAATAACAGAATGAGTCATGGTCGCAGGATGTTGGATTAAAGTCTCTGCATCACCAAGACTGACAGCAATTTTTATTAATTTTAATGAGTTAAGGAATTTCTGAGCATCCTCCTTAGTTCCGTTAATCTCAAAGGAAATGAGTCCACCACCTTGTTTCATCTGACTTTCTACTATTCCATAATCGGGATGAGTGCGGTCACCAGGATAATAGACGTTTGAAATCTCTGGATGTTGCTTTAATTTTTCAAAGAGTTTCTCTGCATTAAAGGTATGACGGTCCATTCTAACTGGCAAGGTTTTTAAACCCCTAAGTAGTAGCCAAGCATCAAAAGGGGAAATAATACCGCCAATGTCCTTTTGTGTCGTCAGACTAACTCCTTGTATAAAATCCTTCTTCCCTACTACCAAACCAGCTACCACGTCTCCATGTCCACAAATATATTTCGTTGCACTGTGGATAATAATGTCACAACCCAATTCAAGTGGTCTCTGTAAATATGGGGTAGAGAATGTATTATCCACCACGACTGGAATTCCATATTCCTTTGCTACCTTTGCAACCATTCTTAAATCAATCACTTTCATGGTTGGGTTGATTGGTGTTTCCACATAAATACATGTCGTGTTTGGTTGAATGGTCTTTCTTAACACTTGTTCATCATCCATCGCACAAAAATCATGGTGAATATTATACTTTTCTTTCATTAGTTTAAGTAGTCCGAACGTACAACCGTATAATCCTTGCGAACAGACAATATGATCATTCGCTTTTGTCAAAGCAATTAAGACAGCCGATACCGCAGCCATGCCTGAACCAAAGGCAAGACCAGCCTCTCCTTTTTCTAGTGCTGCGATTCTTTCCTCAAGTGCTTTAACTGTGGGATTACCAAGTCGAGAATAGATATATCCATCTTCATTCCCTGCAAAGCGACGTTCCCCCTGCTCTGCACTATCGAATGTAAAAGTGGAAGTTTGAAAGATTGGTGTAGATAAGCTGCCTAGATGGTCCTTCGAATCATATCCTTCATGAATAACAGACGTTTCAAAATTCTTATAGCCTTCTCCCATACGTTCTCTCTCCTTTATATCTAGTTCCTTCACCTACTATCATATGTGATTTCCCTAATAAATGTAAGCGTTTTCTTTTTTTAGTAGCCATATGATAGCGCATAGGCAATCATAATTACCCTTTTTGACTGGGGATTAATCTCTTTTTATAAGGCCGTGTTTAACTCCCAATTTGATTTCTTCCTCCGGAAACCCAAAAAGCGCTCCATCAGCGGTTTACTGACATCTTCTTCAAGGGTTTTTGAACAACTTCAATGGTTTTACGACCAACTACAATGGTTTTACGACCAACTACAATGGTTTTACGACCAACTTCCACGGTTTTACGACCAACTACAATGGTTTTACGACCAACTTCCACGGTTTTACGACCAACTTGTCGAATCATCAGGCATAAAAACAATACTTCTCATTCATACGGGTACAAAATAAACATCTTCCTTTAACATAACCAAAATAAAAAAGAGCGCTAAAATAAGCGCCCACGGTGTATTATTTCCTTTTTCCTTGCCCAGAGAATGACTTCTTTGCAGTAGGTTTCCCCGATGAAGGTTTTGATTTCTTTTCCATCGGTTGTTTTCTTTCGTCTGCAATTTGGCCTTTGAAGAACACTTTTTTAGTTAGGTCAATCCCTAATTTATTTACTAATCGTTTTAAGTCCCGTTCCTCTTGTGGTGTTACTATGGAGATTACCGTGCCTTCAGCTCCGGCTCTCCCCGTACGCCCAGATCGGTGGGTATATTGTTCAATTGTTCTTGGAATGTCAAAATGAACAACATGTGTAAGTCCTTTTATATCAAGTCCACGAGCTGCTACATCTGTACTTAAAAGAATTGGATATTCCCCTTTACGAAAGCCCTTCATAGCTCGTTCTCGGTCCGATTTTTTCGATTCTGAATGTAGTGCAGCTGCCGTTAAATCTTTATATCCTAGCTTAGATAAAGTTAGAGTAATTTCACCGATATCCTTCATAAAGACGAGTCCCTTCATGTGAGGTAATCGAGCAATGCTCTCTAAAACTTTAATTTTGTCACGTGACTCAGAAATAAAATATAGATGCTCCACTTTGGCAGGTGGTAAGTCTTCTTTCCCTACCATGATCATCTCAGGTTCATTCATCATAGCTTTGGCTTGTTCCAATGCTTCTTTTTGAACAGTTGCTGAGAACATTAGTAATTGACGATCCTTCATGGTACTTTTAATGATTTTTTGAATAGTACCGCTATGTTCAGGGACTAATAAAGTGTCACCTTCATCAAGTACAATCGTCTTCACTTCATGCATTTTTAATTTTTTCAAGTCAATGAGCTCTTGAATTTTACCTGGAGTTCCTACTACAATTTGAGGACGATTTTTAAGCTTCTCCAGTTGCCTTTTAATATTGGCTCCACCGATGAATGATGCGGAAACTACCCCACTATCTTTTGACCATTTCTGGATTTCAGAGTGGATTTGCATGACCAACTCCCGTGAAGAAGCCATAACCACAGCCTGTACATTCTGAGAGGATGGGTTTATGTTCTCAAGTATTGGAAGCAAATAGGCTAATGTTTTCCCTGTTCCGGTTGGTGATTCAGCTATAACATCTTTTCCAGTAAGAACTAATGGAATTGATTTACTTTGTACTGCAGTAGGTTCTTGGAACCCTTCCGTTTCCCATGCCTTTTGTATAAATGGTTTCATACTCTTTATTGAAAAATTGGTTTGATCCATATTGTTCTCCTTTATCCGGTTGAATGAATTGTCATCCCATCTAATAAGCTGTTTCATTTTATCATATTTCAAGTTTATTGCTAACCGCATCACCAATTTCTTCATATAAAGGAATCTTTACTTTCACAGAAGTCCCAGATCTCTCCTTACTATGAATTTCAATTTTCCCATGATGTCTTTCAATGATTTTGAAACATACTGCTAACCCAAGACCTGTACCACTAGTCTTAGTAGAATAAAAAGGTTCCCCAAGGTGCTTTAACTTTTCTTCACCCATTCCAATCCCATTATCTTGTATAATGACACAAGCGTATTGTTCTATTTTCTGAAATTCAATGAAAATTTCCCCATGCCCCGTCATAGCTTCTAACCCATTTTTAATTAAATTGATAAATACTTGTTTTAATTGAGTGCTATCGCCATAAATGAACAAAGGATGAATGACCCTTTTTTTTACTACTATCTCAGTATCATGTAAGCTCGCTTGTGCATCCATCAATAGCAGAACTTGATTAATGATGTCCAAGAGATTTTCTTTTCTAAAAATGACATCTTGTTTTTTCCCTAAAATCAGCATCTCTCCAGCAATCAGATTGATTCGATCAACCTCTGAAAGCATAATATCTACATATGATTCATCAAAACTTTTGTTTTTTTTCATTAATTGTAAAAAACCTTTTATGGAAGTAAGTGGATTCCGCACCTCATGAGCAACAGCGGCAGCAAGATGACCAATGGCTGACATTTTTTCCGAGCTAATCATTAACTCTTCATCGCGTCGTATGCTTGTAATATCTCTAGCAATGCCAAACAATCCAATGATTTCTTCATCTACTATAATAGGGAGCAATGAACAACGCATAATTTTTTTTTCATTAAGAGCAGTAATGATTTTCATCTCAAACTTACTAGTACTGCCTTTCAGAACTTCTAAGTAATATTGATGAACCTGCTCGTGATCTTCTTTAACTATGAATTGTCTTGCTTGTTTACCCTTCAAAAAAGATTCTTTAAAACCAATTACTTCTTCACCTTCAGGGTTCACCCTTACGAAATTCCCCTCTTTATCTAACTCAATGACAGCGTCAGGATTATGATTAAATAATGATTGATAGTGTTCATTACTTGCTTGTAATAAAAAATCCTTTTCCATAAGCTCCATTTTGGATTGTACTACACGTTTTGTTTGACGATAAATTAAACCATATAAAATGAGTCCAGTAATAATGATATAAAACCACCCTTTTGTTCGTTGGAACAAAAGATAAACCTCTAAATTCTCATTCGCCAATTCCATTGACATATAGTCAGTAACCACTACCCAAATGATTCCTATCAAGGTATAGATCAAGGAAATTCTCAAGGCAATCTTATGAGATTGTTTCATGCTGCATTCACCTTTATCTTCCTATTTAAATGAAGGGAAGTCGATTTCCCCAATTATCCTTCTTATTTTAGCCTTAAACCCTTTGGTTTACAAAGACAGGATAGGTAAAAGAAATGATTCATTATTTTTACTGAAAACTATGGGATAAAGAATCAACGATTTACTAAAATTTAGGGATAGTCAACCTCATATATTCTATAATTGGAACTTGTCCTTCCTTCAATTGACGACATTACATACTTAAACAACAAAAACCGAACCATTTTGGTCCGGTTATATGTGTTATTCACGAATATCAAAATCTCCGGATGTGGTACGTACTTTAAGCAATACTTCACCATTTCCGATTTTTCCAACTATCCGACTTTCCGATTTCTCAGAAAAAGAAATACCTTCCATTTCTACAGTTCCATCACCTGAGGTGGAATCGAAATCGATTTCCAGTGATTTAGGGGTATCACTTATCTCCATTTTTACATCACCGCTAGTGGATTCTACTGTGATATTTTGATCGATTGTTTCTTGCTTCAATCGAATATCACCAGAAACCGTGTCGGCAAGCCCTTCACCATACATCTCTTCAAGCAAAATATCTCCAGAGGTGCTTTCAAACTCCCATTTCTTCGCATGTAGTTCCCTTGCTTTAATATCTCCACTGGTTGATTTCAGTAGCCCCCCGTTAGTTTCCAACTGATTGACATTGATATCTCCACTAGTGGTTTTACTAAGTAAGCTATCCATGATCTTTACGTTATCGATTGATAAATCCCCAGAGATTGAGGTTATTTCAATCATTTTCGATTCTAATTCCGTAATGGTAACATCGCCAGAAACGGTCGTAATCATTAACTGATCATACACTCTTTTTGGAATTGTTACTTCAAGGACGGCTTCCTTACGTCCCCAGAGCATATCAATGGGCCATGATGAAAAGGTTTGGTTATCATCTGTTCCGATTTTCATCTCTTCTTCACCTTCTGTGACCTGTATCTCATAATGGTCCTTATATCTCTTGCTTACTACTCCAGTCATCTCGATAGTCACTTCATCTTGATTTCGAACCTTTAAAACAATATCTGTCTTAGGAGAATCAATAGTAATATGACTAACACCCTTACCTTCGAATTCTTGCTTCTCATTCAACGAAACCGTGGAAAAAGAGAAGCCATTCATAAACTTACCCGCTACAAGTCCACCTGCAATAATCAGTAATAATACGATAAATACAAAACTCATCAATCGTTTCATAAAGGCACTCCTCTTCACAATTCCTCCGAAATCATACCCTTCCAATATATTATGTATTACTAAAATTTACCACATAAAATTCGGGAATATCCTTATAGTTAACACTTTGGACATTTAATTGACTACAAAATCCTTCTGTCTATAGAGGGATAGCCTAATAAACTTTTAGTTGAAAAATGTAAATTCTATTAATCCTAGTAAATAATTGTGAAATCTGAACTACATTTCTCCATTAATTGATGAAAAAGTAACAGAATGTTAAAGTCTTTTAATGTTTTGTAAAGTAAATAGAAACTCTATGAAACATAAATGAAATATTTAAGAGTTATAGTATTCTTATGTTAAATAAAGGAGACAAAAGAATTTGAAAAAGTTACTAGTCGCCATACTGTCATTAGGCATCCTATTATCCACTACAAATATTACAACTGAAGCAGCAGCATCTACATATACCGTAAAATCTGGCGATACATTATTCGGAATCGCTAAAAAACATAAGTTAACCATTACTCAATTAAAAAACTTGAACAATTTGAAAACCGATACAATTAAGCCAAAACAGGTGTTAAAGGTTGCAGCGGTTAAAGTAGCAGCTAAACCAGCTGTAAAAGTTGCTTCAACAAAGCCCGTTTCCAAAGTTCTAAGCATGACAGCAACAGCTTATACAGCAAGTTGCAAGAGTTGCAGTGGTGTAACTGCAACTGGTTTGAACTTAAAGAAAAACCCTAACCTAAAAGTAATTTCAGTCGATCCAAAGGTTATTCCTTTAGGGACGAAAGTATATGTTGAAGGTTACGGCTACGCAATTGCAGCAGATAAAGGCAGTGCTGTAAAAGGAAATAAGATTGACGTTTTCATTCCTAATAAACAACGTGCCCTTCATTGGGGTAAAAAAACTGTCAAAGTAACAGTATATAAATAATTTGTATAAAGAGGCCAACGATAAGAAATTTCTCATCGTTGGCCTCTTTTGTTTTGGAAAAAGTGTGTTGTTTCGGAGGCCCATGAATCTTTGAAAGTGTAATCGTCCATCTTTTCATGCTTTTTGTTCCTGGAGACTAACTAAAACCAGTGGGAAATAGAGGGATGTGAGAACTCATTGTTGGGTTTCCCCCCCTCCCCCAGACAACAATCTATGAGAGAAGTGGATTTATTTTAAACTCATGAAGGATTTCATCTAATAGAGGAGAATGTTATCAATATTATAGGGTAAATGGAAGGCATGGAGGTAATTCACATTATGGATGCAACATGGATGACAGTATTACAAGATTTAGTGAAAATAGATAGTTCTTCAAAAGAAAGAGCAAACTACGCAGTAGACTTATGCGCTACATGGCTAGAATCACTAAATCTCAATGTCGAAACACTTGAGAACAATGGTTATAAGATGCTTATTACCACGATTGGGAGTGGTCAGGAGACTATTATTCTCAACGGACATGTTGATGTAGTCCCAGCGAAGGAAGAGCACTTTCAACCAGTGATTAAAGATAACAAGTTATTTGGAAGAGGAACTGCTGATATGAAGGCTGGAGTTGTAGCATTTATGTGGGCTGTTTCTGAACTAAAAGATCAAATACTATCCAGAAAAGTTCAATTACAAATTGTTTCTGATGAGGAAACAGGTGGCCATCATTGTTCTGCATACTTAGCTCAAAACGGCTACACGGGTAATTTCGTTATTTGCTCAGAACCTACCCAACTTGGAATTGGTCTTCAAGCAAAAGGAATTTTACGGCTCGATGTCACCATTCGTGGAGCATCCTCTCATAGCAGCCGCCCATGGGAAGGAAATAACGCCATTGAGCTAGCATATGGTTTCCACAATCAGTTGAAACGACTTCCTTTCTCACAAGAGTCTAGTGAATGGTACTCCTCTCCTTCTATTAATTTGGCCAAAATAAGTGGTGGAGACGTTTATAACATGGTTCCTGATACTTGTATATTAAGTTACGACATCCGTTACTTGCCTGAGCAAAAGACTGAAGATATTTTATCGCAAATTCAGTCCATCCTTCCTGATAAGAGTGAAATCTACAAAATAACGGAAGCCCCTCCGGTTACAACTTCAAGGGAGAACCTGTGGATTTCAAAATTGTCTTCTTCAATATCTAAGTATACGAAAAAAGAAGCTGTCCTTTTTGGTCAGCATGGGGCGGCGGATACGCGTTACTTCTCTGAGATCGGAATACCCGCCGTAGAGTTTGGTCCTACAGGAGGACATTGGCACGGTGATGATGAATTTGTAGAAATCCAATCGATTGAAATATATAAAAACATGATTGTGGATTTTTGTAAGAAATAATCCTATTACTTTTGAAATCAAAAAGTGGGTTTAATGTGTATTCAAAAAGGTTAAATAACCTTTGATTAGAAAATTAGATGCGCCAAGTTTTAGCGAAGGCGTTGTCCCAAATACAAAATAATCCTATAACTTCTGTGTAAACGGATCACCTAACAATAGAATACGCGGAATATAACTTGACATTGATTTCAAATAGTGATAAAATGTTAATTCTGATTGACCCAACAATTTAGAAAGGTGTGGAATTTACTATGAAGATGAATGGCATTTTAGATTTTCATTTGAGTAGAACTTATTCACACTGGATCGGCTACGGAGCCGTAAGGATGTAAGAGAGGCAGGGCTTACGTCGTTTAAGTTCATAGACTCAAACGGCTATTTGAATATCATCGCGGCAATATTTAATACTTACAATATTTTATTCTAATAGAAGTTATATCTGCGTCAAATTTTCAGCCTTCCAAGTGTGTATGGAACGCTATCTGATTTGATCCTATGAAGAATAGTGTAATTGGCTCCACCCTGTAAGAACCATAAAGGCTTATTGAGTGGAGAATGAATCTATTCGAACTTAATATTTCTCATCTTTCAAAAAAAGCGAGCCCATTAGGCTCGCTTTTTTATTACACTTGTTCTGCGTGTCCACTGATATGGAGACTATGATAAAAACCTTTGCTTTTTAGCAACTCTTCATGTGTCCCTGATTCAATAATCGCTCCATCCTGTAAAACAATAATTTGATTAGCATTCTGAATGGTGTTCAATCGATGAGCAATGACAAAACTAGTCCTTCCATACATTAGTTTTTTCAATGCCTGCTGAATTTTTAATTCAGTTACCGTATCAATACTTGATGTCGCCTCATCTAATATTAGAATTGAAGGGTTTGCTACAAAGGCTCTAGCAATGGAAAGAAGCTGCTTCTGCCCTTGACTAATACCGGCACCATCTTGATTCAATAATGTATCATAGCCGTTTGGAAGCTTCATAATGAATGAATGGGCATTCGCTTTAATAGCAGCTTCCCTCACTTCTTCATCGGTTGCATCCAATCTTCCATAACGAATATTTTCTATGACAGATCCTTGGAACAAGAAGGAATCTTGTAAAACAAAGGCCATATGTGCACGAATACTTTCCCTTTTAAACCGTGTAATATCCTCACCATCAATATAGATGGCCCCTTCATGAAAGTCGTAAAAACGCGAAAGAAGATTTAGGACAGTGGTCTTCCCTGCCCCAGTCGGTCCAACCAACGCTACTGTTTCGCCGGGACTAGCATAAAAAGTAAGGTTCTGGACTGTATTCCCTTTACCTTCATATGAGAAAGAAACGTTTCTAAACTCCACTTCACCTTTTACGTATTCCATGTTATTCAGATTCTTTTCATGATGAAATTCTTCTTCTTCATCCAAAATTTCAAAAACTCTTTCGGCACCAGCAACGGCTGATAAAAGAGTATTAAATTGGTTGGCTAGATCATTTAACGGCCGGACAAATTGGCGGGAGTATTCAATGAAAATTACTATTACCCCAATCGACACCTGACCATTTAGAGCTAAAACCCCGCCCACTCCTGCGATTAAGGCAAAACTCATATTATTCAAGACGTTCATGAGCTTGGGGATGAAACCCGAATAAGTTAGGGCCCAAAATCCAGATGCTCTTAATCGCTCGCTTTTTCCTAAGAACTCTGAAATGACTTTTTCTTCTTGTGAAAAGGCTTTGACCATTTTTTGACCAGATATAATCTCTTGAATGTATCCATTTAAATTCCCAAGATTTCTCTGTTGTTCTTTATATAACCTACCTGTACGCTTCGTAATCCACTTCATCCCTAAAACCATTGTTGGAATAATCAAAAGAGTGATGATCGCAAGGATCGGACTTAGCCAGAACATAACCGCCACTGTACCTATTAGAATTAGAGTACTTGATGCTATTTGAATGACAGAACTATTAAGGGTGGAACTGACATTTTCAATATCATTGGTGATTCTACTCATTAACTCTCCTTGTTGCTTCTTATCAAAATAAGATATAGGTATTTTATGAAAATGTTTAAATAAATCCATCCTCATAGAAAAAACGGTCTTCTGTGCAATTCCAATCATCCAGTAGTTCTGTAGCCACAGAGCTACTGAATTCATAACATACAAAGCGGCAAGCCCTCCAAGAAGCCAGACGAACCCCTTAATTTCCTTCGTAACTATGTAATCATCAATGGCCATCCCGATGAGGTAAGGCCCTAGCAATGAAAATGCTGAACTCAGGATTACCATGAAAATGACCAGGATGAAAAGTATTTTGTGAACGGCTAGGTAATTCCAAATTCTTTTTACAGTATAAAGCATGTTTTTGGCACGTTTTTTCTCTGTAGGAGCCACCGTTTTTTCTTCATGCAAATTGATTACTCTAGGATAGGAAAAGGGTTTAGTAAGTTGTTTTAACATGTTCCGGTAGCCCCTTTCCGTTTTGTGATTCATAAATTTTTCGATATAATTTGCTATTTGCCATCAATTCTAAATGTGTTCCCTTTTCAATCAATCGTCCTTCTTCTAAAAGAAGTATTTGGTCAGCCGTCATAGCCGTACTAATTTTTTGAGTAATGATTAACGTGGTACAGGAATAATTTTTTAATGCATCCAGTAGTCTTGCCTCTGTCCTTAGATCCAAGGCACTTGTACTATCATCTAGTAACAAAATATTGGGCTTTCGCACAAGCGCACGTGCTATGGATACCCTCTGCTTTTGACCACCTGATAAATTGACTCCCCTTTGACCAATTTTTGTTTCATAATCATCGGGAAGCTTACTGATTGTATCTGCAAGCTGAGCATCAGTAGCTGCTTTTTTTATTTCATCGATATTCGCTTCGTCTTTACCCCAACGAATATTTTCTGCAATAGTACCTGTAAAAAGGATGGAATCTTGTGACACTAAACCGATCGCTTTACGAAGGGACTCTTGTTTCCATTCTCTAACATCTATATTGTCTATTAATACAGTACCTTCCGATACATCATATAATCGAGGAATTAATTGAAATAACGAGGTTTTCCCTGCACCAGTTGCTCCCATGATGGCAAAGGTTTCCCCTGCTTCTGCTTTAAATGAAATGTCTTTCAATACATAGGAGCTTGTTTCGGGATATTGAAAGGATACATTTTGAAATTCCACCACACCCTCTATTACTTCCTTTTCCTCACCTGCACCCTCGTCCTTCATCACTACCTCTGTTTCTAACACATCTGTAATCCGTTCCGCTGATGCTCTAGCTCTAGAAAAAGCCATTATTATGAAAGTGAAAACGGATAGAGCGGAAGTAATTCTCATGGAGTAATTGACAATCGCCACAACTTCCCCAACCTGTGCACCACCTGTATTCACCTCCATACTTCCAAACCAAAGCACACCCAGTATGGAGATGTTCATAAGCAATAATAGTACTGGCATTGTCACTTCCATCACTCGAAGAACAGAAGACGTATGTTTCATCAACTCCACGTTGGCAGCTTCAAACCGCCGACCTTCGTAATTTCTTCTTAGAAAGGAACGGATTAACTTCATCCCTGCCAAATTTTCCTGCATCACACTATTTACACCATCTAATTTTTCTTGAACGATTTTGAACATCCTTCTTCCTTTATTCATAAACCATATCAGGAAGAAGAATAAAAAGGGTACGACTACCGCCAAGAGCATTGCTAGTTTGGGATGAACTACAAAAGACATGATCAATCCACCGATAATTAACAAAGGGGCCCTCATCATGATTCTTAAACTCATGAATACTGTATTTTGTATTTGGGTAACATCATTTGTTAGGCGTGTAATCAAAGAAGATGAAGGGATTTTATTAAAATTAGCGTAAGAAAATGATTGGACTTTTTCAAACAATTTTTGCCTCACATCATACCCAAAACTTTGACTAACATGTGCTGCATAAAAAGAGTTCAATATCCCAGATGCAAAAGCCACAATGGATAATAAAACCATGAAACCTCCCCAAGTTAGAATGACCGACATATCATTTTTCAAAATTCCTTCATCGATAATTTTTGCCATTAAGAGTGGTTGCCAAAGCTCAACAGCTAATTCCGTCAGCATAAAAAACAAGGCTATTCCAACGGCTATCCTATACGGATTTAGGAAGTGCAATACTTTACTCATTTTATCCCCTTTCTGTACCATTCCTAGCTGCAACTAACCAACCTTTAGGAAACCGAATATCTCGAAGTACTGTAATGTTTTCTTTTATTTTACTATTTTATCTTTTAATTTTAAATAATTAGAATTCTTTACAGGATATTTCCATTAAACTTCTTCATGTGCTCGCTATAAATTCATCTTACAATGTGTCTTTAATTTCTTTCTAAAAAGCAAAAAATACTCATAAGGGAAGCATTTCACTTCCTATGAGTATTATGATTGATCAAACATTTGCGCCAATTAGTGACGGAGAAAAAAATTCTTGGTATAACGCATTTACCGCTTTATGTTCATCAATAGCCTTAATACCGAACATTATACTTACCTCTGAAGAACCTTGGTTAATCATCTCAATATTTATTCCCACATCCGATAACGCTTTGGAAGCACGTGCAGTAGTTCCTACACTATGTCGCATTCCCTCTCCTACAATCATGATCAATGCCAAGCCATGTTCTACTCGGACATCATCCACATCTAACTCCTTATTAATCCTGTCAATAATGACTGTTTCTTTATTTGCATCCAACAAATCTTCTCTTAATATAACAGTAATATCATCAATACCTGAAGGGATGTGTTCGTAAGAAACTCCGTTCTCCTCCAATATTTGAAGGAGCTTCCTGCCAAACCCGATTTCTCTGTTCATTAAGTATTTGCTGACAAAAATACTACAAAACCCTTTATCGCTAGCGATTCCAATTACCGGCCCATTTGTATGTTGCCTATTACTGACTATTTTTGTTCCTGGAGCATTAGGATTATTTGTATTTTTCACATTTACTGGAATTCCTGCTTTAAACGCAGGAATTAATGCCTCTTCGTGAAAAACAGAAAATCCTGCATACGATAGTTCCCTCATTTCCCGATAAGTAAGCTCCCTTATTTCTTTTGGTTTCTCCACAACGGTAGGGTTAACTGAATAAACCGCATCCACATCTGTAAAATTCTCATACATAGAGGCTTTTACACCGTTGGCAAGAATAGATCCTGTAATGTCTGATCCACTTCTTGAAAAAGTGACAACTTCCTTATCTTTTGTATAGCCAAAAAAGCCAGGAAACACTAGAATTCCCGAATACTCCCTCAACTTAAACAAATTATCGTAGGATTCATTTAACACTTGAGCATTCCCTGGTTCGTCACTTACGTATAAACCTGCAGAAAGTGGATTAACATAGGAGGCTTTTACACCTCTTTGATTAAAATACGAAGCTATCAGTCTTGCATTTAGATCTTCCCCACATGCTTTGATTGCATCTAAGTACTTTTCTATGGGAAGATGGTTAACCTTAAGAGTTTGTAATAATTGCGCTTCAAAATCATCAATCATTGTAGGATCCATCACAAGTTCGTCGATAATCGATGCATAACGATTTAAAATTAATCGAATTTGATGATTTGCCTGGCCACTCTCCCTCATATGAATTCCACAATCAATTAACAAGTCTGTAACTTTTCTATCTTCATCAAATCGTTTGCCTGGCGCAGATACAACAATAATTCTTCTTTGTGGATCAGAAAGAATGATATCAAACACTTTCTTTATTTGAGTTCCCGATGACAAAGAGGAACCCCCAAATTTCACAACTTTCATTGAAACATCCCCTAAACGTCGATTATGTTTTTCTTCGAATATGACTCTTATTATCTCTCCCTCTAATTCAAGTTGCAAGATATTTTTCCTTCATACGTAAACATTTGTATTTTTATAGTAGACACTAGTTAAGGAATTGACTTTTCATCTTTTTGATTTAACAATAGAGATAATAAAAAGAAAACAAGACAAGGAGATAATATGGATATCAAATCAAAAACACTTTACGATTTTTTGGTCGACCATGCTAAGGAATTTACAGAAGATTGGGTTACATATCAAACTGTAAAAGCAGGTTCTGATTATTCATTAGATGCTCCTCCCCATGTAATGAACAAAATTAAGGAACAGAATTCACAATATGTTCGTTTTGTTGCTCAATCCCTTCTTCAAACAGAGGAAGAAATGAAAGAAACTATTTCAAAATGGACGAGTAAGACAGCAGCAGATCGCGTTGAATCAAAGACTTCTTTGGATGAGGTTGCAAGAAATAACGGTATCTTCCGTAAGATTTACTGGGAATACGTAAAAAAGTTTGTAAAAGAAACCAGTCTAAACATTGAATTAGATGATGTTTTCTCTTGGGAAAGAAAAATAAACTATGCCCTTGATTATGTACTCGAAACCTTTATCGCCTATTTTATGGAGATTATGATTAATCGTTTGACATCTCAAGCGACTTTAATTAGAGAACTTAGCGCACCAGTCATCACATTAACGAACAAAGTCGGTCTTCTACCGATTATTGGAGACATTGATACTGTACGTGCCAAAAGCATTTTAGAATCAACACTCACACAAGCTGTCGAAGCTCAGGTAAACGTCTTAATCATTGATTTATCAGGCGTTGTCATGGTTGATACAATGGTCGCCCAACAGATTTTCCAACTAATTGATTCCTTACGAATGGTAGGGGTTAAAGTCATTTTAACTGGGATTAGACCTGAGGTTGCCCAAACGTCCATACAGCTTGGCATAGATTTCTCAGGTATCCAAACAGAAAACTCTCTACAAAAAGTAATTAGTCAATTAGCCAACACGAGTGGACTTTGTTTAAATTAAACTTTCATCCATTTCTAGTTTCACTCAACTGCAATTTTTCCCCCTCATGAACGTACAAAAAAGAGACTGGATTGAACATAGTTCATCCAGCCTCTTCCTTTATCCACCAAAAAACAAATCTAGAATATTAGACCCCATAGAGGCTTTTTTGTTATAGAATTCGGAATATCCACATTTCTTGCAATAGATGACGATAAACTGGTTGTGCTGAATATCAAACATTTTGGATAATCCTGTTCCCGTCATGGCCACTTCTTTCCTGTCTGTTTCAGTGTGACCGCATTTAATGCATCCTCCACCACTCATCTTTATTGCTCCTTTTACGTTACTTTCTTTTTAATACGAAACTGAACGTGTAAAAGTTTCAAAAAAATTCCAAAGATCGATAATCCTGAGGATCAATTCGTCTCAACACACTCAATTCTGCGTCCGTTGGCTTTTCTGTGTATTGAACCTTTTCATACAGTAACTGAAATCCAGTATTGGCTTGAACTTCTTCCAAGCTAGATGTCGGATGAATGGAATCAAGATATAGTTGTCCATCTCTAAATTCAAAGATACATAAAGGAGTCACGATTTTCCAAAGGTTTCCTCGCGTCGTGACAAAATCCACGTTTTCCACGAAGGTCCGAACATCATGTTTTGTTCTCCAAATAATCGTCTTTTTGGCAGTCGGAATAAGCACTGCACTTCCCGCTCCCCCTGGTAATCGGACCTTAGGTTTATGGTAGTCACCAATTACCGAGGCATTGACGTTTCCGTTTCGATCGAATTGAATTCCACCTAAAAAAGCCACATCCAATTTTCCTCTCATGGATAAATCAAATACTTCTTCTAATGGAAAATAAGCTTCAGAACTTTCTAGTAAATCTGACCCAGCAGAAGAATAAGAAGCTTTTTTTACCGATGTAGGATTGACTCCTCCAGGTATATTTAGATGGACCAGATTAGGGGCATGCGTTTGTTTTGCTAAATGCATCGCAACCATAGGAAGGTGGGAAGAGACGCCATGGAAGACTGTTTCACCATCAGAAAGCATTCTTGAGATAGCACAAGTCATGATATCACTCGCCCGGTAGTCCCCCATCATAGCCATCCCCTCCTGTTCCCTGCATAGTCGTTTGATTCAAAACTTTTCAAATAATTGTCTACTTCTAATGGTTCCTTACTATGAATAAAACGGAGTAGTGCCTTCTCATCGATGTCATATTTTTTATGTACGGAAGTTGGACTGGCCCCTTTTGGAGTATGGACAACGGCACTTACAAGAAATCCAGGAATATCAATTCGCTCGTTATGGATTTTCATTTTGCTTGGAAGGACAATTTGTTCAGTTGTCACAATGACCTTTTTAGCAGCTCTACTTAGTAAAACATCCTCGAACTTCGGGCCAGAAATCATGGAATTACCGTTTTCGTCGCATTCATGGACATGGATGATTGCCACGTCTGGAACGATACTTTTCACTAGAGTGACAGCCTCTCCTCCGAAAGGATCTTCCACTACCTTGAAATAGTCATTATGTTGCAAAAGCTCCCCGTACATTAACCCTTTAACCGGCATAAACGGGACATTCATGGAAGCGGCACGCAATGCACAAATGACCGTATAGCATGCATGCTCGTTTGCTTTGACTCGTCCTGTTTCTACTCCATTACGATAATGACCGGCTAATCCATATTTTGTTTCATAGCTGACAAATCCCGCATCTACCGATTCAACGCAGTCAAAGGCACATAATAAATCAATATCATGGGCTCCTGCTGTTTTAACCAGCTTGAGATTATGTTTACGTTGACGAGCCAATTCCCTAACAAATGCCATCGGGGCGCGATGAAGAACATTTCCTCCAATACCTACTGTATCCCCATCCTGCACCATGGAAGCGGCTTCTTGCAGATTTGTCACTTTCCCCATTTATTTCACCTCATCATTCCACTGCATTACTTGCTATATGGACTGCATCCCATACTCCTGCAAAAGGAGGAGCATAACATAGATCAACCATCCCCAATTCATCTGCAGTCATGGCGTTATGTATCGCAACTGCAAATACATCAATCCTTAAAACTGCTCCTTTATTCCCTATTGCTTGTGCACCTAGTATTCGTTTTGATCTCTTTTCAGTAATCAACTTAATCCAAATAGGTGTTTGATTAGGATAGTACCCTGGATGATCGACACTTTTCACAAAAGTGGTTGAATACTCAATTGCTAATTTTTTGGCTTCTTCCTCAGATAGTCCAGTCCTACCCATCTCTAAATCAAACACTTTTATAGCTGCACTTCCAAGTGTACCAACAAACTTTTGATGACCACCAAGCAAATTAATTCCTGTGATTCTTCCACATTTGTTCGCTGTTGTTCCAAGAGGAATAAAATCATTTTCCTCTTTAACTTTGTGATAGACCATCGCACAATCCCCAGCAGAATAAATATGCTCTATATTCGTACGCATCTCACGGTCAATGACTACAGCACCATTTTTCTCAAGAGCAATGCCTGATCCTTGCAAAAAGTCAGTCGCCGGCTTTACACCGATTGATAGAAGAACTAGGTCGGCTTTATAGGTTCCCTGATCCGTTTGCACCCCTTCTACGTTGCAATCACCGATAAAACCTTCCACCTTTTCCCCTAAGGTTAGCTCTACTCCCTGCTTAATAAGTTCCTCTTGGGCGAGCTCTGTCAATTCATGATCAAATGTCTTTAGAATCCGATCGCCCAATTCAATGACTCTTACATTTTTACCAATATGTCTCATAGCTTCGGCGACTTCAATCCCTATATACCCTCCACCAACAATCACAACTTCTTTGATATGCGGTTGATTTACTTTTTCCTTTAACCGAATGCCATCCTCTAGAGTCTTCAGTACATGGATATTTTCGAGATTCCCACCTTTAAAAGAAGGGATGATTGGCACTGTACCAGTCGCAATCATTAACTTATCGTAGGAATCAAGTAACATTTTATTGCTTTCTATATCTTTAACCATAATTTGTTTTTTTTCAGGAACTACCTTTACGACTTCATGACGGAGGAAAATTTTCATTCCTTTTTCCTCAAACTGTTCCTTTGTCCTGGCAATCATTTTACGGTAATCATCATTTTCACCTGAAACGTAATAGGGAAGACCACAAGCTCCATAGGATAAAAAACGCCCTTTTTCATAAACAATAACTTCTGCCTCTGGATTCATTCGCTTAATTTTTGAGGCTGCGGACATTCCTGCCGCAACCCCACCAATAACTACAATTTTCATGAGTTTGGTTCACCCGCAATCTTTAGTACAGTCTATCTTCAGACCATCTACTCTTACCTTACCCATTTCACCTTAAAGATTAATCTCATTGTCAACAATGCCTACGACAAGAGAGTCGATTGGAGCATCCTTCGTCAAACCGTGCTTGACCATGCTTCCATTAGCTACAAGGACAATTTCTCCTTCCCCTGCACCTAGTTCGTCTGCCGCTACAAATGTTTTTTGGCTATTATCATTGAGTGGTTGAATCAGCAAAAACTTATAGCCATTCAACTTTGTATATTTTCTTGTTGAAACAATTTTCCCAACGACTCTTCCCACAATCATGTTATACTCTCCCCTTCTTTCGAATCATCGACTCTTTCAAGGAAGGATTCGAACCCATTCATTACCTGATAATCCAAAAGCATTTGCGTCATCTGTATCAATGTGCATATCCAAGGCATAACGGTCTTTAACCCTAATAGTTACTTGTCCCATGATGCCTCCTTTTTCCCCTTCAATTAATACAGAAACTTTTTGCTGATCCCTAACACCAAATTGCAGGGCATCGTCTGGAGTCATATGGATGTGACGATCCGCAATGATACATCCTTCTTCTAGCATCACACTTCCAGCAGGACCCATAATGGTGATAGGAGAAGACTCTTTCACGTTACCTGAGTTACGAACTGGAGGGTTTAATCCCATCTTCCTCGCATCCGTTCTTGAGATTTCGACTTGAGTCTGCTCTCTTAACGGTCCAAGAATCCTAACATTTTCAATCATTCCCTTAGGACCTCTAATCGTCACTTTTTCTTCGCATGCATATTGACCCGGCTGAGAAATATCTTTCCACTTCTGGAGTGTGTACCCTTTTCCAAACAGCACTTCAGCATGATCTTTTTGTAAGTGAATGTGTCTTGCTGATACATTGACAGGAACGTACTCTTTTCGGATTGGCTCCTCAAATAAATGGTGCCTTCTTAATTCTTCTATGACTGATGCAGTGATGGTCTCAAGAAGCTGAGCTGTGTTGATTTCCTTCACGTGTCTTCACCACTCACTTTAATATTGGCAATAGTTTTTCTATATCGCTATGCGGTCTCGGGATGACATGTACAGCAACTAACTCCCCAACTCTCTGGGCTGCTTCTGCTCCTACTTCCGTGGCAGCTTTGACTGCTCCAACCTCTCCACGAACGATGACAGAGACAAGTCCTGAACCAATTTTTTCACTACCGACAATTTCTACATTTGCCGCTTTAAGCATTGCATCTGCCGCTTCAATAGCAGCTGTCAACCCTCTTGTTTCAATAATTCCTAATGACCCACCTTGCATTTTATTTTCCCCCTATTTTTATGAAGTGTTTTATCCTAAGAATGGCAATAATTTTGCAATGTCACCATGTGGTCTCGGAATCACGTGAACAGCCACTAATTCCCCAACTCGTTGTGCCGCTTCCGCTCCTACTTCTGTAGCTGCTTTCACAGCGCCAACATCGCCTTTTACAATGACGGACACTAAACCAGATCCAATCTTTTCGCTTCCTACAACCTCTACGTTTGCAGCCTTTAACATTGCATCTGCCGCTTCAATCGCTGCAGTTAACCCTCTTGTTTCAATAATTCCTAATGATTCTTTCATCTTAATGCCCCTTTTCTCATGTAGTTTTATTAGATATTTCCGACAATTCTCCTTACAAATCCACTTCTTGTTTAATTATGTACGACAATATTTCTGGATGTGGATTTGATATAGTTAAAGCCATTTTTATCGGGTTATGCTTTTGTGATTCCCCTATTCGTCTAGCGGTGTCTACTGCCACATTTACGTCTGATACACTTCCACCAATAATGACGGTGACAAGCCTACCCCCTAAATAATTTTCACTAGTTAAAAATTCAACAGCAGCCGATTTACACATCGCATCTAATATTTCCAGAGCGTACGTGAAGTACTGAGTTTCAATAACACCAATCGCATCGTAACGCCTCATCATTCTTCTCCTCTACGCATCCCCAAAAGTAAGTGGTTCATCTCAAGGTATGGCCGAGCAATAACGTTTGCGGAAAAAGCTCCTCCTTTACTGCTCGCCACTTCTTCACCTCGTTCTATTGCTGCTTTCACAGATGCCAGATCGCCTTCAATAATGATGGTGATCATTCCTGATCCCGTTTTTTCAGTAGAGATCACTTCCACAAAAGCCGATTTTACCATGCTATCAATACACGCCATTGCTGTGGCTGTACCGATAACTTCCAACAACCCCACCGAGCGGTCCATGTATCAACCACCCCTTTTTCTTAATTTGAGTGCCATGACTTTCTTTTCACCTTTCCTAATGGAAGCAACTTCATGATTTCTTCTGTCGCTGCAGGAATATAGTGTGTCAAAATGTCTTGGTCAGCCATATATTTTGATGCTTCTAATCTCGCCATTTCAAGGGCAACCTTCACATCAGAAACAGTCCCACTCAATTTGACTTGAATCACTACCGGGATATGTGCTCGGTCGCCTTCTGCCGGATTATTACAATCAATCCCTTCTACCCGGATATCGGCCGATTTACAGGCTTTATCCATTGCTGCCAAGGCTACGCTGTATCCTAACACTTCCAAAAAGCCAATTGCTCGGTTCATTTGTTCACCTACCCAATGATTCTGAACCCGCCTTCAGCGAGTACACATCGTCTTTCTCTTGTAAATGTTTGAGCCGAAGTGATTCCTTCTCCAGTAGGACCTGCAATCGTCATGGTCGTATGACCTTCTCCACCATAACCAACCCCTGCTAGGGATGAAGCATTTTTCACAAAAATAGTTGTATCGATTGCTCTTGCAAAAGCAGTCAATGCATCTACATTTTTAGAATGCATGATAGCTGTATGCCTATTTCCGTGTTCTGCTTGTACAGCAAGGTCGATGCCTTCCTGTAAATCTTTCACTCTTACAATAGGAAGAATTGGCATCATCTGCTCTAATTGAACGAAGGGATGTGAAAAACCAACTTCACAGACTAATAGCTTTACATTATGTGGGGGTTTAACACCTATTTTTTCAAGAAAAAGTGCCGCATCTTTACCAACCCAATCTTTCGCTACATGATAATCTCTTTTATTATTTAAAGAACAGCCCCTAGATTCCTCATACAAGTTTTCTTCTAATGCAAAACTCATAATTTGTTCTAGTTGCTGATGATCAAGCATGTAGGCTCCTTGACTCAACATGTTGAAAATCAAATCATCAGCTGCAGAGTTTAATACAAAAACTTCTTTCTCAGCAATACACAACAAATTATTATCGAAAGAAGCCCCTGCAATAATTGATTTTGCTGCTTGTTCCATATCCGCTGTATCATCAACCAATACTGGAGGATTACCGGCTCCTGCACCCACTGCTTTTTTTCCTGATTTCAGCAATGTCTTCACCAGCCCAGGTCCACCTGTTCCTACTAACATCCTGACACGGGTATCGTCCATTAACACCTGCAACGTTTCTAATGTAGGATTCTCCACCATAGCTACTAGATTAGAAGGTCCATTAACCGTTTGAATTGCTTTGTTAATTAATGACACCACATATTTACATGAATTCTTCGAAGACGGGTGAACGTTAAAAACAACTGCATTCCCAGCTGCCAGCATACTGATTGTGTTATTGATGATGGTTTCTGTTGGATTCGTTACAGGTGTAACTGCACCAATCAATCCAAATGGGGCTTTCTCCACGATTGTCAACCCTTCATCACCAGAATACGCATCGATTTTTAACACTTCTGTCCCAGGTGTTTTGGCTGCGGCTAATTCATGCTTCGCAACTTTATCTTCGTATCTACCAATCCCTGTTTCTTCATGAACCATCCGCGCCAAAGTTTCTTTTTCTTTCAATATTATGGTTCGGATACTTTGTAATATTTGTTCTCGATCTCTCATTTGGTACTTTTTCACATATTTGATTTGTGCCTTATGGGCTGCCTCGATTGCATCTTCCATTCTACTAAACACACCATCTCTCAATTTAGATGGAGGTTCATTTGAAGCAATGGATTGGGGATGGGAAGCTGGCTTCAGTTTAATAGGTTGTTGAATTGGATCAATCTCTTCTTTTGTCTGTGAATTTCCAAGTGCAGACTCTATATTTTTCATGACTGATTGAATAATCATTTGAATATCTTGTTCAGACATATTGATGGACATTCTACTTACCTCCTTTTCGCCAGAATTGCAGCAACTCTTACAATCGTTAATTCATCATTTTTTTCAAAACGTCTTCTGTTACCTTTTGTACAATCTTTTGTATCAAGTCCTCTTTATTTTTATCTTGATCAACTTTTTGCTGAATCTGTACATTTGTTTCACATACTGGAATCCCACCTGTTTTTATCCCCATTTTTTGACGAATATCAATCAAGTCCGAGATTTGGGTACAGTTTAATTCATTCACCTTATTGATGATATTGTTGGAGTACATCAACATCAAAGCATAATGTTCTAAAGATTCCATCCTATAGTATGCTTCTATGATATCTCTCCCCCAAGTTAGTGCACCATGATTAGCAAGCAAGACTGCGTTGTAATCTCTACAATATGGAGCAATTGAATCTGGAACCTCTTGAGTGCCTGGAGTTGCATAAGGGGCAACCGGCACTGTTCCTAAAATCACGACCGCCTCCGGTGAAACTGGTTGATCCAAACTGATACCAGCTATAGCAAAAGAAGTGGCTACTGGAGGATGAGCGTGCACCACTGCATTCACTTCTGGATTTTCACTATAGACTCGTAAATGCATTTTCACTTCAGAAGAAGGCTTCATCTTCCCAGAGAGTACTTTTCCTGACAGATCCATCTTCACCAACATATCTGGAGTCATAAAGCCTTTGCTGACTCCTGTTGGTGTGGTCCAAATCGTATTAGGGCCTACCTTTACTGAAATATTCCCATCATTAGCCGCAACAAAATTCTTATTGTATACACGTCTACCAATCTCACATATTAACTTTTTCGCCTCAAAATCTGAGGGGTAATTATTTCTAATCATGATGTTAACTCCTTTGATTATCCGTCAAACTAATTCTTATAAATTCTATTACATTGGTTTTCTCCCAGTTTTATACTTCAATTTTCTTATTTAGTCGTTGCCTTGTCAATTTATTATTTTGTTTTATAGTTATTTTATGTGGTTTTATTTCCGTTTTTCCTTAAAAACAAAAATAAATTCTGTAAATCTTATGTTCTATTCTAGTTTCTTCGATTTGTTTTCCAAAAAAACAGAACATGATGATATAATAATCACACAAATCTATTATGTTTAAGGAGCTCAAAATGCTGCCAATAGCACGGAAAAATAAGATAAAAGAATTGATTGTGGAGAAGAAGAGCGTCACAGTTTCGGAACTTACTTCCATATTCAACGTAACTGAAGAAACAATCCGTCGAGACTTAAAACAATTAGAGGATGAGGGATTTCTTAATCGGACATATGGGGGTGCATATATCTCCGAAGGCGTCCAAAACGATGTAGATGTCACAATTCGGGAATTCGTCCATGTGGAAGGTAAACGTAAAATTGCCTCCAAATGTCTTTCTTACATAAAGAATGGTGACTCCATTTTCTTAGATGCATCCACCACTTCATTAGTAATTGCCTCAATGCTTAAAGAATTAAAACTTACAGTAGTAACTAACTCCATTAAAGTGGTATCTACTTTAATGGATAACCCTAATATACGTCTTGTTATCATTGGAGGTACTCTAGCCCATTCCTCCTTATCAAACCTCGGAAGAAATGCAGAGTACAATATGAAATATTACTTTTTTGACACAGCCTTCATTTCTTGCCGATCAGTAAGCATGCAACATGGCATCACTGACTCTAACGAACAGCAAGCAGGCATCCGGAAGCTCGCAGCTGAACATGCCAATAACGTATTCCTGGTCGCAGACTATACGAAATTTGACAAGACTTCTTTCGCAAGCATTTGTGGTTTCGATTTGATTGATACGGTTGTTGTAGACGAGAAATTAACTGCAGACTGGCATTCCTTCTTACAAGACCAGAATGTCAGCTTGGTAGAGTGTGAATAACTGAGAAATGGCTCTGTTAAATGGTATTGTTGATTTTTTATTAGATAAAAAGCCGGTTTTTATACCGGCTTATTGATTTCCTTATTGAACTAAAGCCCCCTTTTGTTTAAGTGATATGTTTCACAATGTAAAAACTATGTATACATAATTGGAAAGCCAATAGCTCATTTTAGTTAATAATAAAACCAATTAGAATAATTGAAAAAAAACCGCATTCATTTTGAATACGGTCTACTATTTTTGAAAAAACTTTTGGCCACAATTGTTTTATTAATTCATTTGCAATAAGTATTGAATGAAAATTTATTGGATATAAATAAATTCTCTAACTCCAATTTCCAAATTTAGGTGTAATATTGCGTATTATATATCTGTTTAAGATAATATCATATACCTTTCCTATCCAGTGATTATTCATCGAATTCTATCCAAAAAAGCATAAGGTTATTGTATTAGAGACTATCCTTATACTTATCTGGTAAATTTGTTTCATTTACATGTTTCAATAATAATTCCTGAAGGTTTTTGTGCATGGATTGTAGCTCATCTAATTTACATCCAGTTATTTCATAAATTTCGTTTTCTCCACATTTATCCAAAACATATTTCATACAACTTTCATATACTTCAATTTCATCCTGAGAAAGTTTTAATTTAAAAACAGTACAATATGAAATTTCTTCATGACTTAAATACTCCATAATTACCTCCAATTATTTATACATATCAATTATTTGTTGAGCTTTTGCAGATGTAGGATAGTTATATCTTCCTTGCCTAATTAATGTTTGAACATTTCTATCTGTTCTTGTCAAAGTTGTAATATGTCTTTGACCATCTGGTGAAAGAACATGAACTCTACCATTTCCACCGCGAATAATAATATTTCCGTTATCTTCAATCAAAATATCTTTAGTCTTAGCTCGCTGAAGGTCATTTACTACTTGACCAACGGGTCTGTTTGAATTTTCTTTTCTATAAACTGAGTGTTTAGTTGAATCAGGTTTCCCTTTACTATTGTTACTGCTACCGTTTCCGCCTTTTGGGGGGCCAAATGGACCATTAGCATCAATCTTTTGTTTTTGTCTTCCAGTTGTTCCCTCAGGGTCTTCAAGCATGACTGGATTATTTAATACATAACTATAACCATTCTGTGTTAAAGGATTGTCTAAATTCCCACGTACAGGATCAATGGACAAGAATACTCCATTATCTGGATTATAATATCTAGCCAATAAATAATACAACTTTGTATTCTCATCGTAACGATACCCAGCATATCGATATGGGTTTTCAGAAGCCATTAGACCAGTCTGTGTTAATATATTCCCCCAAGCATCATAGGTATATGATGCAACAATGTTTCCATTTTCATCGGTTAATCCAAGTACATCCCCATGATGATTGTTTAGGTAGTAATAGTTTTGACTACCTATAGTCATTGTTAATGGATAACCAAAATCATCATATGTGTATTCTTTTATGACTTGGTTATTTTCATCTGTTTCATAAAGAACTTTATCGCCATCATAAAAGTAATAAGTGGTTCCTTTTGCTGTTGTGGAACTCTTTCTTTTTCCTTCTTCATCATAGGTATATGTCGCAATTACTTCTTGATTTGAGCTGACTTGCTCTAACTGATTAAAATCATTAAATTTGAAGGTTCTGGTACCGTCACTTTGCAAATTACCATTCTTATCATAGAAATAAGGAATGTTACCAACTGTTTCTAGCTGGTTTGCATTGTTAAATGTATAATTGACGATTGAGGTATTCCCATTTTTTGTGATACTTTTACTCTTTCGATTTCCAATTGTATGGTAATCATAAGAAATAACTGTACCATCTGGAAGAGATTCAGACTTTAACTGATTTAATTCATCATAGGTATAATCTGTTGTCCCACTATCAGTAGTGATAGTTTGAATATTCTTGTTCTTATCATATTTATAGCTCGCATTGTAGTACAATTGATTAGATTGATTAGATTGATTATGGATCTTGTAAGTATCCACCATACCATTGATGTAACCAATATCCATCATAATACCATTTGAATACGTTATTTTATTGGGATGGCCATTATCATGATAAGTAGTAGTGGCAAGAATCTGATCGTTTCTTTTCACTTCTTTTGTGCGATACAGTCCATCAGGAACATAATTAATTTTTACAGAAGGATTAGTCCCAATCTGATACTTGACTTCGGAATTGTACTCTACTCCTGAATAGGAGTATTCCATTTTATGAACGCCCTCAGTCACCAATTTCAACAAATCATTATTATAATATTCGAAAGTTTTGTATGGGGCAGTTCCACGCTTGATGCTTTTTAATTGAGTCTTATCATAGATATATTCCCATTTGAGGGTTTTACCCGTCCCTTCATCTAGATACACATGGGAGATACGATTCATATTATCGTAATCAGTAAAAATCTTGTGTGTATTTGGAAGTAAAATCTCTTTTAAGTTTCCATTTGGATAATATGAATAGTTGATTATGTTACCAATAGCGTTTTCTTCTATTTTAAGAAGATTTTGTCCATTAAAATCATAGCTAGATAATTGAACATTAATCGCCTCATTATCTGTGCTAATGATATCGGTGATATTCCCATTCGAATCATAGGCATATTTAATCTTTTGATCTTTTTCCTCGATAATAGGGTCGGTGACTTCTTCCATCTCATTTTTCTTGTTATTAACGTATGAATACTCATTGCTTTTTCCATCGATAGTATTCAATACATTCCCTTTTAAATCCGTAACAATTTTATTTTCAATAAATACACCGTCATTTTTTTGACTCTTATAAGTGATAGATTTATTCCCGTTGGCATAATCAATCGTGATAGATTCATTGGTGCCATCTGGATATGTTATCTTATTAATTTCCCCATAAACGTCGTAATCATAATTGGTTATTAACTTCTTCGTCGGAGTGCTGACATCTGGTATTTCCTCAATAGTATCCAAGTCACCATTCGCTAAATAGTTATAGGTAATGATTTTACCAGTAGAGTCTGTATGCGTTTTAATGTTGCTATAAGTGGTGTATGTAAATGTTTGGGTCTTGTTTTCAGGGTCTTCTGTGTGCAAAAGATTCCCATTGCTATCAAAATCATTGGTTGTGATTTTTCCATCTTCATTAACTGTTTTAATATTATAGTTGGCATCTAATGTGTAAGAGGTTGTCGAACCATTTGGTTCCACTATTTTAATAACTACATAGTTTTCATTCGTAGTATAAGTAGTTTTATTTTCTACTGGATCCGTCACAACTGATTGTTTTAATTCTGTATTTAGATTATATGTGGTACCCGGTCGATCTGGTGGGACTTGAATTCCGTTAAACTCTTGCGGCTCTTGGACTTTTTCTAAATACCCGTTTTTATACGTGTAATCTGTCTTTCTCTTATTTGGATCCTCTATTTGTGATAACAAATCATCATCATTATAATGAAATGATGTAATGGTAATGGTCCTTTCACCTGTTGTATCATCTTCTTCTTTTAATTCCTCAACAGTTGATAATTTAGTGCCATCGTATTTGTAAGTAAATTCGCTACCTTCAAAAGTTATAGTTTTGATCAATCCATTTGAATAATATGCAAATTCAATACTTTTACCTAAACCCTTACTTAAATCCGTATTAATTCGTGTTAATTGAGTAGCATTGTACTCATAATTGATTTTATTGTTGTGCAAATCAATTTGAGAGTCTATGTTAGCAACTTGGACATCTGTGTCAGGATTTATTGACCTAATCTTAAAGACGGATTTAATCCCATACTTATCTGTCATCGTGTAAGTATCGGAACTAGTTTTTTTGATTGTTAAATATTTTCCTGGACCTGAATAGTAGGTTGCAGTTGGTCCATCGTATGTGAATTCATGGTCTGTCCCGTCTTCGTCCTGATAGTTTAAAACATTAGCTGTCCCTTTAATGTTTAAGTACAATTTTTCATTTCCTGTGAAGGTCCATCCAAGTCCTAAAGCAGAGCTTTCTAAGGATTTACTGTTATAAGTCCTTGTGAATTGGAAGTCGAATCCACCATGACCTAAAACATATGAGTCATCATATTGAATGATATTGTTCAATGTGGTTAAGTTCGAATAACTGGTTCCACCTACTAAAGGATGGGAATCATAGGGCCAATATCCTTCTAGACCTAATCTTGCAATCGTACGGTAAGTCACGACCAATAACGGCTTATACTTGGCTGCCACGGTATGTTCGCTGGCCACAAATTTCTTATAGATATTGATAGCTTCCGTATCACTCTTTAATAGAAATCCATAGTTTGAAGAAGGTGAATTCTTCCAATCCTCTATGATCGATGTGGAGATTCTAAAGTTCTTCATATCTTGATCAAGAGTAGATGGTGCTGTTAAACCACTTACAGTCGCTAGCTTATTACTAGTTACATAGTCTCCCCCTTGGCTGGTCCAAGGAATGAAACTAGGGAGCTTCTTCGCATAGGTCCATGAAGCTTCATTTTCAGCCCAGTCTTTAGACATTTTATAAAGACTCACATCAATTGGAGAACTATTATTAGTCGATGAGAACCATAAGTTTAGACTAGATCCTAGAATCGTAGAATCCAATGGAATAGACGATAAATCAAATTTAATGAGCGAACGGATTACGTTCCCACTACTTGCTCCTCCACCTAATTCCCAGTCATCTCCCCCTGTTTGAGTCGGAAAGCTGCTGCGAAGATTCGTATCCTCTACAAATGGAGTTGATTGAAGTCTAACAATTGTTGGATCAATCGTGATGGGATACACACGATCTGGATCTTCTAACCAACTTATATTTGGGACAATATGTAGATACAATTGATTATCGATAACTTCGTGTTTCAATTCTACATCATAGGATTTGGCTTCTTCAGGTATGGACTTTATCCCCTCTGTGGATACAAATCCATTTGGGATATAAGAGTCGTACATATAAGGAGTTTCAAAATAAAACAAAGGTTTATTCGTCTCAACATCGTATAGATATAGGACTCCCGCTTGTTCCTTAACTTTTAAACCTTCTAAATTCATTTTGTAGGTGAATTGTTCTGGGAATCCATCTGTCGGTTTATCAGTATATATAATATCTTCTTTGATTCGATCTGATCCCACCGTATATTGTATATCTATGTCTGAATAGATATTAGGATAGACAACAGATTCTTCTTTAACAACAGCTCCAACCTCGGCAGGTTCTTCTTGGGTATGTTGAAGAGGTTCCATGGTCAATTGAGCAGAAATGTTATCTTCTGCGATTTCCATAAGAGGTTTGCTAGATTCCTGTTGTTGATCAAACTGAACGGTGAAAGCATTGGCTTTATTTTCGTAGACACCCTCAGTGTTATTAGAAACTATTTTATTATCAATGGGTTGCCACTGGTTTTTTTCATCCTTGAAATGAATAGGCTCTTGCGATATTTCAGCTCTATGAGTGCCATCCTCATTCAAGTATGTTTTGGAATTCTCTGTCCTAAGGCTAATAATTTCTTTGTTATCATCTACTACTATTGGATTGGAAATTGGGGATTCTTTTTCTTCAGCAGAAACGATTGAAACTTGTCTAGCTGGTAGAATACTGACCATCATGGCTAGTATTATCAAAAGTGTAAGCCCTTTCAATCCTTGATTTTTAATTGTCTCTTTCATGTTGGTAATCCTTTCTCTTGTTGTATTGATGGTTAACCAAACAAGATTCTAACACCTTTTGAGTCAAAATTCTTTAAAATTTCATAAATTTCAAACAGGTAAGTTTTGCCTATAAAACGTTTCTGTTTTTGATAGATTAATTTAAATACTATAGGATTGAATGTAGGCAAAAAAAAAAGACCCCTTTCACGGGCTGTCCCATATATTTGTATATTCTTTTATGAGAAATTCAGCATGAATCAAGATAATCTATTTTTTTATTTTGAACCATCTTAAAACTCACAATTATCCTTAACCTTATTGTGCTAACCTGCCCCTTTAGTCTAATAAAAAAGCCACCATTACAGCTGGTGGATCTTAAACTAATACCCCAATAGTTACATATGAAATAAGACTATGATAATTCATAGTAATTTTCAGCTGTATAAATAGACCACGACCAAAACTTTGCTCCTGAGCTAATGATAAATCTATCCAACCATAATTCAAAGTTCATTTTTAATGGAATTGCCTCTTCAAACTGTTCTATATGATCTTTCCAAAATAAATAATTCTTTTTCTTCTCACTATAATGCTTTGAATTTATTACAATATTGTCTTGATAAATGTAGGCTATATCAAAACATCCTTCAAATTCATCGTAATGTTCATTTAAATCAATTATCTGTTCAAGACTATAAAGTTCGATTTCTCCACCAGATTCAATATCATCAAATAATCGACATCCATTAGAAATTTTTAGAAACTCTTTATAATCATTTGGTAAGATTAATCCTGTTTGTCTTTCAAAATTCTTTATTTCCTCATCACTTGCTGGTGGATTAAATGTACATTTCACCCTGGATAAATAACCTTCCTCTCCTTGGATTTGAATAATATTGTCATTTTCCTTTAATCGTTTTTTTAACGTATTTAAAGTTTGTTTAACAATACTTCCTTCTTCAACCACTTATATCAACTCTCCTTTTATTATTATTTCAGCTTTCTTCCTCTCAAATTACTAAGATTGTTCTCTTAATAATATCATTCCTAATTGAACTATCCTGCCCCGTTTGTACAATAAGCGTCTCAATAAAAACTTTAATCCTTCTAATCGTCTCTTTTGTCTTTATCTGGCGGTTTAACAAATACGTCTTCTCCTGGTTCAAACCCTTCTGGGTCCCAGTTTTTCTCTTCGTATTCTTCTTTTTCAAAAATGTTTCTTAAAAATGCGATTGCTTCTTGCCAAGATGAGAAAACCTGAAATGAATATGGTGGTTGACCTATGTCATTCCAAACTGCCCAACTTTTAATTGGCAGCTCAGTGGCACTCCATTGAGCATCTTCTGGAATACGGAAAACAAAATATGTATTTGCAGAAGCAGATTTCCAATCAGAAAAACCCATTTCCCTAGCAAGCTCATCATATTTATTAAAGAATAAATTTCTAAAAATTTCACCTCGCTCCTTTCTTTAAGAGCCGATTGTTAATCAACTAAACTTCCCCGTTTATACAATAGAAACTTCTTATCGTATTCAATTAAAAAGAGCGATTATCCTTCTGGATCACCGCTCTTGTTACTTCAATAAGAACTCTTCTTTCACTTTACCAAAGTCAACCCATAACACGTTATCGTTTACAGGATATCTTTCTTTTTTTAACCGATTTACAATAAGTTCTAGAGCTTCCTTTAGATTATTAATAAGGTATTCCTTTATTTCCTTCTCACCAATTCCTTCCCATTTAGAACGAGGCATACCTATATCAACTGTTATATATCGATGTTTTTTACTAAGCCTTAGTTTTTCACATCCCTCAAAATTCCAGCTACAAACATCTCCATCTACTCGTAAAAAAGGTGCAAATTCATCTAGTTGAGACGAGTATCTTTTATTACAAAATCTATCTAACAATTCTACTAATTCATTTAAATAAGGTTCTACAACTTTTGCTGCATCCCTACCACCAATATCAGCACCAAGTGTAATATAGTAACATAAATCCATTAATTTCTACTCCTTTTACTTACCCTTTTTTACTAAAGAAACATCCTTATTACAATAAATATAGCGATAATCCTTATTGAATCACCGTCCACCGTTAACTGTCGTTGCCCTCATACTTCATGCTTTGAAGCTCTTCTATTTCCATAAATCCAGAAGTAATACCATTTCTCTACTCCTTCTTCATGCACTATCTTGTTCAACTTTCCTGCCATTTTTGTTCAATAAGTAAAAAAGCCACCTTAACGGCAGCTCCTGATCTTAAATTAACACATGCGTAAGTTATATATACTATTAATCAAAAGCGCAATAAATGGCTTTGAAAGCTTCTTCTTTATTCTTCGATTCTATAAGAACCCACATAGTATTGTGATTATCAGCAAATTGTAAAACTTTAATATTCTTATTAGATAAAGCAGTTATTACTTTTGAAACAATACCAGGTACTCCAGTAATCTCTGCTGTTCCATCAATTGTTATTTTCGTACAATTACTAGTGATTTCAGGTTTATATCCATTTTCATGCATAATACCTACTGCTTCTTCTGCAATCTCATTTTTTAAAGTAAATAAAACTGTATCTGATGTAGAAGTTACAAAATCAATACTAATGTTTGATTGAGTAAATAGATTAAGTAAGGTAACTAAAAATTTTTCTTTATAACCATTATTCTCAAGTTTAACTTGTATTATATTTGATTCAAGATCGATGTTTGTAATCAATGATTGGTTCATAAAAACTCCTATTGTTATAGTTTATTATCTTAATTTTATTAAAAAAATAAGAGTAAATAAACATTTTCTTATTGAACTAAACTGCACCTATAGTTTCACAATGATTTTTAGTTTTAGATTGTCTTTAGAATTTCTTTTGCAATTTCATTAAGTTCTTCGGCTAATTCATTTTCCGTTGGCTTTTCAGCTACTCTTGTTAGATATTCTTTAAAGTGGACTTTTGACTCTACTGGTAATTCAATAATCAAAAAGTGTAGGATAAACCACTTCCAGTTATCATCATCTGTAGATAAAACATCTTGCACATGGGGAACTATCTCTGTAGGAAATGTTAATAAAATCTCCAATATGGCAGGAGCAACTGGCCAGTTCATATCCTGAATAAATACGAGGAGGTCAGGCAATAACGGCAATATATTATTTCTATCCAGCTTTTTAATTTTTTCAACCCTATTAAAATCATTTTTATTTCTTGGAATGAGATCCTTATAGCTTTTCACCTTAACCACTCCACAGTATTTTATTGATGATCATATAATTTTACTCGTTATTGAACTACCTTGCCCCTTTAGCAAACAAACAAAAGACCACCGCAGCAATCACCCTCATTAACTCTTGCCCCCGTAAGTTGAACAAGAAAAGTTGCCAAAATAACAACTCTGATTTTCAACTCTCCTGTTAGTAAATATATAAGCACTTAGATTTTCAAGTCGTATATCTTATCTTGATGAACACCCATAGTTATAAATCTGACTTTATCCTTCATTTGCAATGCCTCTGGCCCACAATAATAACTTCCAATCTTCTTAAAACCTTTGAGAACTTTCTTTCTAAAATCCTTATAGAGTTCTAATGATATATTCTCTTTTGAACTCGTTGATATATGGCCACAAATAAGAAAGTTTTCTTTATGCATACCACCAGGCCAAAAGACGATTGATGAGCCATTGATTCTTTGATCAACAGCAAACTTTAATCCTCCTCTTTGTTGATGTACTTCTCTAATTTGCAATTCAATATTTTGGTCTAGTACAAGATAACTTTCAGATATATGGTTCCCAGAATGATTAATACCAAAGTCACCAATTTCACTAAAAGATGTATATATTGGAACTTCCTTATTATCAAACAATCCAGTTCTAACATATTTCACGTTGCGAGTGAATGTTAACTCTTTGAGCCCTTTTTCTAAATCAGCTTTAGTAGCAAAGAAATGTACCTCTTTTGACATACTACCTCCATCTTTTATTATCACGTTTTGATTTGATCCGTTTATTAATTTGGGGATAAAGAACTTTTCTAGAATCTATGAATGAAATAATTTAACAGGAAATCCAAGAACTCTTCTTCAGCTAACCTGCCCCTTTACTACAATAGGAAAAGCCGCCACAATGACAGCCTCGATTTTATCTATTCTCTATTTCGCTAAATTAGCTTATATTTATAAATTAATAAATTTTTGTTTTATATTCTCTATCTAAGATACTCATAATCACATCTGTTTCATATTTACCTTCTATTAAAGCCCCTTCTCTTTCTATCCCTTCTTGAGTAAAACCGCATTTTTCATAGCACTTTATTGCACGTTTATTATATTGAAGGACTCGTAAATCAACTCGATGTAGTTTAAGTTCATCAAAGGCATATTGCAACACTAATTGAGTTATTTCTGTTCCTAATCCTTTACCCCATACTGATGGATCAAAAATCCCCACAGCATAACGTGCACGGTTATCTATTTCACTGACCGATAGCCTTCCTTGTCCGATTAAGCGACTTTCAAATTCTACACACCATTCAAGTTTATTAGCACGGATGGTATCAACAAACTTTTGTGCTTCTTCAAAGGTTTTGGGTTTAATATTCCTTGTATCTCCACCATACAATCTTATGAGTTCTTTACTACTCTCTACCTGATAATAATCCATAACATCACTTTCTATTGGTTGCCGCAATAACACATTTTTACCTTGTATGACTGGAGCTACATTCATATAAAAACCACCCTTTTTCTATGGATAATTTTTATATTCTGCTAATTTCTAAATAATTCCTTCTTCTACTTAACTGCCCCGATAGTTCAATAAAAAATGCTGCAATAGCAGCACTTGAGTAATTAAAAGAACTTTTTATACAATTCACGTCTCAGTTGTCCACTTAGATAAGCGTACACTCTAGTTGTTTCGCTCTTTTCATGTCCCAATAAATTTTGTATTACTTCTAAAGGTGCTCCATTATTAATTAATGTAGTAGCATAACTATGTCTTAATTGATGTGGATGAATACATTTATTGATTCCTGCTCTTAATGATATTTGTTTTATAACGTATCTCATTTGTGCAATGCTCATCCGATGAGGTGCCCTAATTGTTACAAATAGGGCTTGTTGATCATCTTTTCTTTCTTCTAAGTATCTTTTTAACCAAATACTACATCTAGTGTTAAAATACACTTCTCTTTCTTTTTTACCTTTTCCAAACACAATTACGGACTGTTCCGAGAAGTTGATCGAATGTCTATCTAAGCTTACAACTTCTCCTATCCTGCAACCAGTTGAATACATAAACTCAAATAATGCTTTCTCAAAAGTAGTATCACATGCTTCACGTAGCAATTCAATTTCCTCTTCCGTTAAGAACTTAGGGATTCTACTATCAAGCTTAGGCTCTTTTATTGATGCCACAGGGTTGGTTGTAACATAATTCTCATCTAGGGCCCATTTAAACAAAGATTTTATAAAACGGATTCGATGACAAAGACTTGAAGCTTTCAACTCCGTAGCTACTTTTCCAAGATAAAGTTTAATAGATTCAGTCGTAAAATCAGTAATATTGACATCACCAAAAAAATTGATTAATAAGGATAATTGGACACTATACGCTTTTAAGGTTTGAGAAGAATAGCCTTGAATTTGTTTATCTGCTTTATATAGTTGCCACGCCTCAGATACAATCATTGTAATAACTCCCAGTTCTTTTTACTGGCAGTATTCACCTAAAAAACATAAATTATACTAGTTTAATAACTTTATTATTGAGTTATTGCCCCCGTTAGTTTAAGTGAAAGTTTTCACAAATTAAATTTAGGCAACTTAAAAGCCAAGGTATGGACTACCCTGGCTTTTTGGTTCAAGGTAATTCGCCTGTTTTTGCAAAGCGTTCAATACGCTTGCCAATCTCATCACGAACACGTTAGAATGCCCATTTCTCTTCTTCTGTTCCCCTCAGCTTTTGCAGGATCATCGAAACCCCAATGTTCCTTTTTGATATGTGAAGGTGTAACAGGACAATGATCTGCAGCATGACCACAAAGGGTAACGACTAAATCAGCATTATATAAGTTATTTGGATCTATTACATCTGATGTTTGATTTGAAATATCAATGCCTATTTCTTTCATGGCTTTCACAGCATTAGGGTTTAATCCATGTGCTTCAAGTCCAGCGCTTTTAACTTCCCATTTGTCAGCTAAGTGCTTTTTTGCCCATCCTTCTGCAATTTGGCTTCGGCAAGAGTTCCCAGTAGAATAGAAATAGATCGTTTTTTTAGACATGTTTGATATTCTCCTTTTAGTCATGAAGTATTTTATATATGAATGCTGCACAAACGGCACCCAATATTGTTACAACAATATTGACCCAAAGATGTTGAAGTGTTCCTGATACGATTGCTGGACCCATTGACCTTGCAGGATTCATTGAAGCACCACAAATCGGACCTGCAAACATGTCTTCTAAGCCTACTGTTGTACCAATAGCCAATCCTGCAAAGGATTTACAGCTTTTCCATGAACTGCTGAACCGAAAATAACCATCATCAAGAAGAATGTAAGGATTAATTCTAAAATATACGATTGTTCCCATGAACCACTTGGTAAGGTAGCACCTAAAAAGGGGAGACATTAAGGCTTCTTTCGACAGCCTTAATGTCTCCCCTTTAAATACAATAACCTAATTTTTATTTACTTAATTTCAGGTACATTCTTTTGAATAGTTCTATCCCAATCCTCTGGGTTTTGAGATTTTGTAAAGATCTCCATTTCCTCTGGATTACCAAAAGAATCAAAACCCAAATGTTGTTTTGCATTGGTTTCTAATTCATTTGAATCTAACAATTGTTTAATAGGTTGTTCCGTAAGAAAAGTGATAATTCCTTCATTAGATAGGAATTCAACCTTTTCCCATGGAAATGAAGAAATCTTTTCTTCCCCAAAGAAATCTACAAATAATTTCCCAAAGTAGTTGCACCAAAATACCCCAGGTAATCTATTATATAAAGTACCTGTTGTATGCTGTCTACTAACAACATTTGAATGGCTAACATATCCATAAACTGGTTCAGTTACTAAAACACATTCTTTAAAAAGTGTTATTATTTCCTTTTCGAATTTTTTAAACGTCTTTATAGGAAAGAAAAAAGTCAAGGTACTTAACTGACTTCGATTAGGATAATTCCACCAAGAAACAATAAATTCAAAAGAAGGAGATTTGGATTTCCCTAAGAATCCACCGGCTGTCCATTCCTCTTCTTCATCTTTACATTCCTCTACTTCTGTCCACATTTTAAGAGCTTTTTCAAAAGTATATACTTCTCTAAGTGGTTCATATAATCCAATTTTTTGAATAGATAAATTTAACTGTTCTAATTGTTTTAACACACACTCTGCTATATTGGCTGTACCTATATGTTTTGTAGTATATATTTTAACTTCAATCATTTGAAAATCCTCCATGAATACTAAAGAGATATATTAACATATCTTCCATCTATTGTTCTTTTTCTAATATACCCCCCACTATCTTTAATTACCTCTTTGACTGGCCTACTTATATAAACATTTCTATGGGAAACAATAAGAACAATTTTTCTTTTTCCCCTATTTCTTTCATAATTTCTAAACTGGCTGTTTTTATAAACAGAAATTGCGTCTTTAATTTCATAAATGGTTTTTGAGGTTAAAGCATCTGGAATGCTACTTCCAATTTTTGATGATTTATTCTTTTTTAATCCTAATTCTTCAAGAACCATAGCTTCATAGTCCTTACCCCTTTTTAATTGTTTAGGGCTTGGGCTTCTTAAAATTGGCTTACTATTTGTTGGTATTCTTAATCTTCTGTCCCCATCAGGATCGATATAATTTACCGGATCACTTTGAGTATATAGATATTGATTTAAAGAAGTTGGCTCATCATCATATCCATGGAAGTTATCCCTTGTTATAAATCGAGCTGTATTTGGATCATAATAGCGAGCCATCAGATAGTAAAGTCCAGTTATTTCATCATATCGGTAACCAGCATATCTATATGGATTAGACGAAGCCATTGTTCCTGTTTGAGACGTAATGTTACCCCAAGCATCATATTGATACTGAGCAACTGTAACACTATTGGTATCTGTAAGTGCAGTAACATCACCATGTCCATTTACATGGTAATAATATGTTACACCGTTCTTGGTCATACTAACCGGATTACCTTGGGCATCCCATGTGTAGGAAGCTACAATATTGTTATTAGCATCAGTCTCGTAAATCACTTTATCTTCACTATAGTGGTAGTTAATCGTTCCACTCGCTGTAGTCATACTTAAACGCTTGCCATCTTTATCATAGGTAAAGCTTGCCAAAGATGTTCCAGCAGAATTCTTCACTTCAATCAGACGGTTTTCTACGTCATAGATAAACGTTTTTGCTCCGTTATTTGTCAGGTTTCCATTTGGATCGTACGTATACGCTTGACCGTTGACAGCGGTAAGTTGGTTTGCAGCGTCATAAGTGTAATTAGTTGTCGTTGTATTTCCACTTTTGATTACAACCTTCTTCGTACGGTTACCAACTGCATCATACTCGTAAGAAATCGTAGATCCATCTACCAAAGTTTCCTGTGTTAACTGATTTAACGCATCGTATTGATAAGAAGCCGTACCAGCACTTGTGATTACACTAGTTTGGTTGTTATTGGCATCATAAGAGTACGTGTAGGTATACAATAATGCTCCAGCAACATTGTAATTTTTTAATGATTTCAAACGGTCAGCATCATCATACTCGAAAGCAGTATACGTACCATTCCCCTTTTTGGTAGAAATGACATTTCCACGCTCGTCGTAAATGAATTTCGCTTGGTTTACACCGTCCCGAGTTACTGCCGTCATCTCATTCAATGAATTGTAGCTATATCCATTGGTAATTGTCGTCGCACCTGAAATAACAGTTAATGAAGTAGGATTACCGTTATTGTCATAGGCATAATTAATCCTGTTTGACGCCCCTACAGCCTGTTGAGTAACACGGTTGTTTTTATCATAAGTAAAGCTTGTTGTTTTGCCCGTATTATCGGCATACCAAGAGATATTTCCGTTGGCATCATAACCCAATCCCCACTGTTTGATGCCATTATGGTAGATACCGTCCATCCTATTCAATGCGTTATAGGTGTAGGATACGGAGTCACCTTTCGGGAAAATCAGTTTTTTCGTATTCCCATTCTTGTCATATCCCATTTGAATCACTTGATTTAATGGGTTCTTAATCTTTGAAACCTGATTAAATTCGTTGTATTCGTAAGTGTTGACATTGTTTTTAGCATCTGTTAGAGTAGTTCGATTTCCAAATGCGTCATACCCATAGGACGTTGTTTTTAAATGAGCATCGGTTACGCTGGTAAGCAAATTACGTTTGTCATAGGCAAACGACGTGGTTTTTCCTTTTCCATCTGTAACACTTGTATTATTTCCAACTGCGTCATAGCTGAATTTCACGTTATTTCCAACGGTATTGTCCACTTCGGTGAGATAGTTTCCACCCGCGTCATAGGTGTTAAAGGTGTGAGAAGCTCCTTTTTCTAAACGCATCGCATCAAACCAAGCAGTACCCAACTGATCATTGTAGAGATAAAGCACATCAACGGAATTGAAAGCTTTCGTCGGTTTTACTTGTGCAGCCACATGCTGCCAATCTTCTGTTGTTTTGCTGAAAACATTAGCAAAAGTACCCACAGATAAATCTGTATAATTAATCTGGACTTGCACAACATAACTTCCACCATTGTAGTCAGCCCCTAATTGTTTCGACCAACCTGAGAGTGTCAATGGAGTAGTGGCATCTCCGGAAAGATTGATACGTTGCTTAATATATTTGTTTTTAGTCTTTTCACCAGTCAATTTTAATGAGTATGATCCAACATAGACGTTATCTTCACCAGTTGCGTTTTGATAAATACCGTCATTTGCTGACAGGTTGGAACTGTTTGTCCAGCCAAACGGAAGCTTATCGGAAGTCCCCGCATTTCGTTCAAAACTGGAGTTTTCAACTAAGTTAAATGCAGATAGAGTGGTTCCTTTCTCTACCTGAATTCCGTCAAAATATGCTGTTCCTGTTCCAGCATTAACTCCTGCAGCTACTGATATTTTGGTAGTACCCGGTGGTACATTATCAATTACTGATTGTAAACGGGTCCAGTCATGAGTACCTTTAAGTTCAGAAGAATATGCTGCTTCTCCCTTTTTTTCATTCTGATCGTTTAAAAATTCAAATTTTAATAGAGCTGTACCAGTTGTATTGTCCGTTTTTACAAACCCGCTTACAATATATTTTTCTCCTTCTTTGTAATTAAACGTATCAGTTCGGACTAATGCCCAACTAGATGGGTTTGAAATACTAACAGATTTACCACCAAATTTACTTGTATTCGACCAAGAGTAAGTAGCGGTACTATCCTTATCTTTTTCCTGTACCCAGTTATCTGGCCAATTGTTACTATCTTGATCTATTTCATAACTTGAATTCGCAATCAAGTTGTCTGCGGCAGACATAGGATGTGTATCATACTTTACATTTCCATTTGAATCATGCCTACTTGCAGACGTCTGAACGTTTGCGTCAGTCGATTCGATATTTTTGTTATTAGTATCGTAATCAGACGTACTAACGTTATTGTTAAAGTCCTGTTCCTTTACTAAGTTATTTTGACTATCGTAAGTGTAAGAAGCCGTTTGGTTTTCAGGAGTCTTTACGCTTGTAACGTTTCCATTCTTATCATAGGTGTACACCCACGTTGCTGTTCCGTTTGCCTTATTTGTATTGGCATCTTTAACTTCCGTTAAGTTATTGTTGTTGTCATAAGTATAAGAACTTATCGCTTTATTGGCAGCATCTAATGGATTTTCTGTTACCTGTACAACATTGCCATTGGCATTATACGTGTAATCAACTCGACGGCCTTCTCCATCAGTCACAGAAGTAACCAAATTGGTTGTATCATAAGCATAAACGCTTGTACTTGTTTGCTGAACTCCGTCGATTGTAATCGGACGGCTGATGGTTGAGATACGGTCAGATGTGTCATAATCGATTGTCGTTTTAATGTTACGAGCATCCGTAATTCCTGTGATGTTATGATCTGCATCATAAGTAAAAGTTGTTAATTTTCCTTCAGGATCAGTCACTTTTGTGAGGTTACTTGAAGCATCGTATGCATAACTCGTTACCCTGCCTGCCGGATCAGTCACACTTGAAACATATCCGTTTGTACCATAATTAACAGTCGTTTCCCGTCCAGAAGCATCTCGAACTTTTGTTAATTTTCCAGAAGTGTCATACACGTAAGTAGATGTATTATCATTTGTGTCGACAATTGAGCTGATTTTTCCATTACTGTTGAAGTTCGTTTTAGTGCCATCATTTCCGGTAATCGTATATGTTCCGTCAATGTTCTTGACTAAATCAAGGTAAATGCCACCAGCAGCTTCATAACCGCCTCCGACTTTTTCTCCAAAAATGTGACGAGTGTTATCTTCATCAATTAAAGTGATTGGTCCACTTCCTGAATCAACGATTAACGGTTCAAGATTAGTAATCCACCCGTATCCGAATAAACCTTTATAAGAAGATTTTCGACTATTGAAAGTTCGGGTTAGGCTTACAACTGGGCCACGTCCCTGAATCTCCACATCGGATTCCTGGTATACTAGGTTTCCATTTGCGGGGTTTACACTATCTTCCGTATTAGTCCAGAAGGATTCTTTACCAATAGCTTCCACTCGGTAATTAACCGTTAAACGGGGAGTGTTATTTCCACTATTAACTGAGTTAAATGACCGATATGGAGATGTACCTTCGTTTTGCTGTTTTAACATCATTCCATGATTAGCTTGGATTCCGTTATACCAATCTTTAGCAAGTTTAGTAATATCCCATTGCCAATAATCGTTTACTTTATTGTCCGTGGTAGTAGTTTCAGGTGTTCCTCCAATTGTTGGAGGTGTATTCCATGTTGCTGAAGCCCCAGTCCAACTACTGTTTACACGGAAAATGTCAATCGATGCAGTTGAAGTATCGCTCTTAGCTTGAAAAAGATTTAGAGATGCATCTGTAATAACACTATCACTTGGAAGGCTAGGAAGGTAAAATTGGATCAAGGACCGTGTTGAACCAAAATAACCATGATACCCTGTGTTCATAAATGTCTCGCTTGAAAAAGCTGAGGAAGGATAATTACTTGCAATAAAAGAATCACGGATAACATCCCATTCATTTATGGTTGGGTCGATCGTTACAGGATATTTAGTATTTGAGTCATTTAAAAACTCTTGATCAGCGATCACATCAACAAAAGTTGACCCATTTTCATTTCTAAGTTTAAGCGTAACCTTATCAGAATATTGATTATTACTATCTATCATGTATGGTTTTTCAAGGTACCATTTCAAATTACCTTTTTGATCTTTAAACACAATGGTTCCATCTTTTTGTGTTACAGCTGTTACTCCTTTTGCTTTTAACTTAAAGGAAAAAACATTGGTGCTTGGTAAACTATTTAGGATAATGTCTTCTTTAACTGCTAATCCTTTTACTTTATAACGCAAATCTATATTGTCATAAATGCCTGTATAAGTGATTTCATTATTTTTAACATTTCCCTTTACTTTTTTAGCATTAACGGGAATTAAAGAAATAGATTTTTTATCATTTTCTATTGTTACGACTTCTTCTTCATTAATTTCATTTGCAAAGGTGGTTATAACTTCGTTTGCCTCGTTTACATGTTTAGTTGGATTTTTCTCATCTTTTTTAAGTCTATTATTGATTTTTTTCCACTTTTTATCGTTGGAATCTTGATAATATTGAGGCTCTAAAAAGATTTCTTCTGTAAAACTCCCATCTGGATTCAAAAATCTTTTAGAGTATTGAGTTCGTTTACTCTCTAACTCTATTTTTTGTTTTGGAAGTTTCTTTGGTAATTCTCCAATATCCACAGTTACAGTTTGTTTTTTATTTTTTAGGGGTTCTTTTTGCTTCGCCTTGAGCAGCTTCTGCAAAATGAGGTCCAATGGAGCTAAAAATAAGAATGAGAGAAAGTATAATAGCTATACTACGAAAAAAAGGTTTGTATGATGACATGCTGTGTGATAACTCCTGTTCAATAGAATATTCATCCGGATGACCAATTTATTATAAGCAGGAATTATCTTTAAGAAATATACTCCAAATGGTGGAAGACTTCGTTTTGTTTCAAATATTACTGATATATTAAAGGAATATTATGATTGCCAATTTTTGTACATATCAATTTTCGTAAATAATATTTCAACCTAAATGCAAATAAAAAAGATTGATTTCAAATTACAAAAAATGAAATCAATCCTTTTATTAATAAAACTTACTGTGATTCAAAATTCATTAAAAGGCAATTTGATTAGCACTCAAAATCCTATAGAAATACAACATGACCAGAATCAGTCTAAATTTCAAGCAATCCGTGTAAAATAAAAATTAGTATATTTTTTGATGTTAATGAGTTCTCTTTTGTTAATCTATCAATCAAAAGGGGTGTAACAAAATAGTTATTTGTCCTGTATGAACTAGGTTTTGCACTATACCAATGCACGTCAGATAGACCAGATTTTATCTCTATGAATTGGGAATCGTGTATTCCGATTGATACAGGGGTTTTTACAATAATACCATTTTTATTAAGAACGTAAATATATGGTTTATCCCCATCTAATTGAACAGCAGATTCCTTAACTGTTAATGAATTAATAGTTGCCTCTGTGATAATTTCTGTATCAACATGATAACCTTGTTGCAATTTATCTCCATTTTCGGAGATATCGACGAATAAGGTGTACAAGGATTTATTAGCTAAATTTGGAGTTACATTTGGGAATAATGGAACCTTTCCAATAAAACTTAGAATAGCTTGTTTTAGATTATTTGAGTGTATGAAAACAGGATCTTCCTTCTCAATAATTGAACGCTCTCTCTCCGTTAGTTCAATTTCCACTTTTTTCTCAATAGATACAATTGTCATAATTGGATTATTCACATCATATTTAAGCATTTCAACATACCCATTAAATGTACTATTGACTGTAATTTCGTCACCTTCTTGAAAAGTATTTTTCTTATTTTCATACAAGTTTATTTGGCTTAATATTTTGTCCTGTTCTGCAACCTTCTGAAGAATAGTTTGTTCCAGAGAAAATGAAGTAGATTCGGTTTCTTTAATTGAATTATCGTTAGTTGTGTTTAATCCATCTTTGATTGAAGTCTTGAGTTCTTCGAGACTGTCAATATGGTTAACAACACTTTCAAGTTGGAGTTGTAACTGATTTATTTGAGCATCTAGTAGATCTCGCTGTTGCTTAGCATTTTCATTAGAAAGTGAATATAAAGGGGTGCCAATTTCTACTATATCACCTTCTTGTACTAAAAAATTCTTGAATGCTTCTTTATCTTGAACATAAATATAATATCGTTCCCTTGGTTGTACGATACCATTTTTCCTAAATCCAGCTTTTAAATCCTTAACTTGAGCTTTACGCCAATCTTTTATTTGATAAATTCTGTCGATCTTTGAATTGGAATTAAAAAGTAGAACTCCATTTATTCCTACAAAAATAATAACTAATAGTAGAATACATATTCTTATTTTTTTATTCATATACCTTCCCTACCTATAAAGCCCTTTGTATTAAATTACCTAATGAAATAAACAGACTTCCAAGAACATTAATAAATAAAATTACTAATAAAATTTTCCATCGACTTAATTCTGACATTTGCTTTAATGCATTATATTGTAAGTAAATTGTCCATATCTTAAAAACAGTTATACTGCCAAAAAATGAAATCCAAAAGGATTTATTTGTTTTTATTTGGGATATCACACCAAGTGAAAATGGTGAAGAATACCATGGAATTGACAAATAAATATGCAATAGCAAGTTAACCGTTTTTTCTATTAAAATTATCGATAAAACGAAACATTGTGTGACCAAAAGCTTTTGAAAGGGTATTTCTGATAATGTCCAAAACCAAATTGATCCTAAGTAAAGGATGATGGCTGAATATAAAATAGAAGAAATCCAATGGCCGAATGCGAACCACCATTTTTTCTCTTCAAATTGTTCTATTGGTATGTTTACGATATCTCCCGAAATAGATTCTGTACCTATACCAAACCAAGATGAAATCATTGCAATGCCTAATGGAAAAATCAATAATATGATTATCTGTGATGGTAAGTTTCGAATTTGTTCTGCCTTATGTAAAGATAAAAAAGTGTCTTTTGGTGTTCGGATACTTTTCAATAACTTAATATCATACTTCATTGTGTACCTCACATGTCTGTAATAAAAATATGTATTATTTTCCTCTTTCTTTCACATTTTATTCCAAAATAAGAATTTATTTATAAGGAGTAAGAAAAAACGTACAAACCCTTTCGGTCCGTAGATTTCGGAGAGATAAAAATGTAGACAGTGGATTATTAAAAATAGTTCCAACGATAAAATCATATTCTTATATTCTCTATCACAATAAAGCATCTTCAGATCCTAATGATTCTCTATAAATAAAATATTTACCCGAATTGATTCTAACTTTAAAAGGACAAGGAAATAGTTTGAAAAAAGTTTGGTCAAAAAACTTCGAAAACCAATATTTTTAAAAAATGAAAAGAATCCATTTTGAAAAGGCTGATCAAAATGGATTCTTCTATAGAGCTTTAAATTGTATTTATATTTAAGATTGAACATTGCTTCCTAGCTTACTTACAAACTACCCTTTTAATTCAATACCTATCCCCAAAATTGCACTTATATATTAAAGGTCAATAAATAGTCCAGCTAATGATTTTACTTTTTTGATACATATGTGCAAGGCAGCTTATGGGATAATTAACTTTTGGCCAACCCATAATAACGAATTAGGATTGATACTGTTAATATTAGCTATGCTTTCAACACTTACACTGTATCTTTGTGCGATTTTCCACATAGAATCTCCGGATTGAACCGTGTATATCGGAATGGTTAATTGCTGCCCTACTTGAAGATACTTGGTGGGGTCTATGCCACTCCAATCTGCTATAAAGCCTATTGATACAGAGTATTTCCTTGAGATTTGGTATAATGATTCCCCTTTTACGACTGTATGTATAGGAAGACCTACACCTGGTCTCTTAAAATTAACCCGAGACCACTCAAACAACTGCCCTGGATCCGTTTTTCTCCCAACAGCATATTCATCATGCCCCACCACATAAGTTTTACTTCTTCCTATAGAAGGATGACGATTAAAAATCCCTTTTAATAGGCTATTAAGAGAACGATATTGAGCCTCTGTATACCCGATGTTGTTGCGAGAAATTAAATTATATGTTTTTTCGGACATCATTGGTAGCATTTCATTCTTGGTGCCAATTGCCAACAATTCTATACCAATAGAAAACTCGTTCATTCTATCGGTATAGGCAGGGAATTCCGGCAAACTCCCCTTCCCTGCATGGAAGGCAACACGTTCTTCTCCGACCAAACGGAAAATGGCCCCATTCCTATCAATCATATAGTGAGCTGAGATACCGTTTTTTGAGAATAACTGATAAATATCCTCTATATTATACGGATTCTGTGGTTTAGTGGCCGCATTTGAAATGAAGTGGAGCATTACGTGAGTGATCTTTTGAGTACGAATCGTTGAATTTTTTACCGGAAGGTAAAGGTTATGAATTGGAACAGTATTCACACTGGCTTTTGTTGGATTGGGTGCTAAATGGACTGTGAACCCAAAAATCAACATGTATGTACACAATAACTTAATATACCTCATAATCGGTTTTTTCCCCTTTTATTTAGGATTTTCTTCTGGTTTATTTTTCACGATTAAATGGTATAATATGCGCTTGTTTGAACACACAAATATACCCCGGAATGGAAACCGGGGCACTTTGGTTTTTACATAAAGTCATAAAGGATTTCGCCAGGATGATGAAATCTCATGCATTTTTTGCCTTACAAGAGGATAGAAATTTTTTTGAGCATTATCAGTGGAGTTTCCTCCGAAAAATCCTGTTCCTGGACAGGTCTTAATAGCATGTCCTTCACTATTATCTAACACTCTCTCGCCTGTATTTATATCCCACCAATGATGGTAGGTGATTGTGTCTATTGAAGGAGTTAAGCCAAACCTCATCATTAGCAAGGCAGTAACGGTTAATATAGTTTCCCTTTGTTCTGTAGTCATCTGGTTATTACCTGCATCAAAGTTACCTACATTTTCAATAGCCAAGGCATCAGCTTCAATCTCACGCATGGCTGATTCATTAAGGAGGCCAAAAGAACCTTCAGGCGGTGTATTAAATGGCCTTCCTACCGCTATTTTCCCATCAGGGAAAGTGGTCAATTGCTGACTAATTGTGCTCCAACCCATATCCTTTACATGGTACTCCTCCATTCCCTTCATAAGGACAAAATGATTGTTTCCCGTAAATTGCTGATAAGCCGGCTGATAGGTGTGGTGCTGCTGGATTTTGCCGATTCTTCTTGTAAACTGGTGGTTAAATAACCAGTCCCTAAATTCCTCTCTTGTCATTAGTACATACTTACCCTGTATGTTCAATCTTTTAGGTGGAATCTTTAATTTTTGTCCGATATTTATTATATTTGACGACAGCCCATTTGCTTCTTTTATTAATTGAACGGTTGAGTTAAACCCAAAGGAGAGTTTCCATAAAGTATCTCCGGGAACCACTTCATACATGATCGGCACTCTTAATTTCTGACCAACAAAAATGAAATCTGATTGCAGCCCGTTAATGAGTTTCAGGTCTTCAGCAGATGTCCCATAGGTATTGGCAATTTTCCATAAATAATCTCCAGGTTTAACATCATACATATTCCGAGGATTATTAATGGCATATGCAGAAGATAAATTGATTTGTGTGAATAAAACCAAACAAAAAAGAAAAAGGGATATTTTTTTCATTCAATTTTTCCTTTCATTTTTTAATAAGCATCCATCACAACGCCGTATCCTTTTTAGTTTGCAATGGAGGAATTAAAGTATTCGAGGATAAAACTGATAATTTTTTTCTATTGATATTTCTAATTAATACTTTGGAAATTATTGTTAAAGTTTACCGAAAATAACATTGTTTTGGTTACTTAAAGAATGGGGGAAATAGTGACAAATTTTTAAGTCTAATATCAAAAACCAGAAATTTAAATATTCCTGGTTTTTACATGTTAATCATCTTTAAATGTTTAATTTATTTATAACAGATTATTAAATATCCTTATTAGGGCTGGTAAGGATATGTCATTTCACCCAGACTTTTACCACCTAAAACATCTTCGGCTGGTTTTTCTCCTATATCCTCTAACGGTTACTGGTTTGGATTGGGAGTCTCCGTTTGGCTTGCTAATAAAGTTTGGATTGTTACAAATCTATAGCCTTTGGCTTTAAGTTCATCAATTATCTTCGGCAGCGCTTCGACTGTACCTATTAAGCGGTCGGACTGAAAATTATGCTGTAACACAATCCCTCCAGGCGATATGTCACGGTGAACGATTTTTAAAATATCTTCTGCGGTTGTACCGCTCCAATCAAGTGTATCAACAGACCATAAGATATTACGGATTCCAAGTTCATTTAATAAACGCATATCAGCTTTTGAAAAGGACCCATATGGCGGGCGGAATATATCAGGTTTTTTGCCAACTACTCTTACCATTTCTTCCTGAGTAGACTGAATTTCTTTTCGTAACTGATCGGTCCAAATCACTTTGCTATCATTGTGATTATAGGTGTGGTTTGCTATTGCATGTCCTTCATTGACTATTCTTTTCATGTCATCGGGAAATTGTTTAATTTGTTTTCCCATGACAAAAAAAGTTGCTGGTACACCTTTTTCTTTTAATATGTCTAAAATTTTTGGTGTATTGAGAATTTCCGGTCCATCGTCAAACGTAAGGGCAACAAGCTTTTCTGATGTATTTGCCTGTTTAATATTATTTGCCTTAACCGAATAGTTGGTCGTAATAAAGGTTCGCGCTAAACTAGCATCATACCTTACATCCATCCCTAATTTTTTTGCCACAGTAATTAAAGGAACAAAAGGTACTCCATTAAAATCAAGCGTTTCTGTTGGTAAAGAGGAGCGCTTCCAGGTACCTCCAACATAGTCATCGGAAAATTTTTTTCCTACTGGTAATGCAAACTTTATATTTTTCATGCTAAAAACTACCGATCTATACTCTTCATTCCAATCAACATATGCTCCTGTGTCCTTAAGAAATAATGCAGGTACAAGCAAGTGCCCTTCTCTTAGGGTGTATTTTGTATCAATTGGTTCCCCATCAATATAAATCGGTGCAACAGGCAACATGGATTCGTTAGCACTTACGGTTTTAGTGAGGGCGGGAAGAAAAAGAAATAAAATCATACAAGTTGTGATTATTTTTAATTTGGAAAAAGCCCCATTCCTCATAATATAAATGTCTCCTTTGTGGTGTTTTTCCAATTTAGGATTCCATTAATATTGTGAAAAAATTAAAGAAATATTTCCCAATACAGAAAAGAAACACTTCAAAATATATGATGTTTTCTTTATATAATGCCTCATTAGTGCAATAAAAAAAGTTTCCTAGATGACAGTTCCGATCTTCAACTCTAGCTCTCTTTACTTTTACATACTAAAAACCCGTTATGCAATAACCATTAATCGAAAGTGAATTGGTATTTTATGTTAAAATAAGTAATGAAGATACTTTTCAAGGGAGTGAAAAAAATATGCCAATGGAGCAGGAAACAATGGGTATGTTGATAGGCGGATTTTCAATCATAATGGGAATAACTTTCATTGTTGTAATACTATTGTTATTTTCGAAAAAACGGAAATCGTATAGAGCCGCTTATGGATTGGTGATAGGGTATTTAGTATTTTTTAGTTGGGCAGTTATCCGAGCATTAGACGCAATCAGTTTTGATGTAAGCCATTCAATGGCTTCTGAAGAAATATCTTTGCGTCTTGGTATCACAGGTGTTCTTTGGGCTATCAGTATGGCTTTTTTAGTGCTTGGATTAATAAAATTTTCGTTTTCTAAAAAAACGAATGTAGAAACATCACACAAATAATAAATGAAAATTCTAATAAGACATTGGTCAGAAACCCACGCCTTTTTTTTGTGCTATTTACTTTGCTAAATAAGGTTCAAATTTTATGCTAATTACATTGTTAATTGTAATGTTTTTTTAAGTTTTGTACTTCTGAACCGAACCCGTTAGTCTCAACGACAACTCCTTTTTCAACAATCCTGACCGTTAGTCAAACAAACAAAAAAACCGCCACAGCGATCACAATCTTTGACTCTTGCCTCCGTTAGCACAGTAAGAGTTTTTACAATTATCTAGGCTTGATTTCTAATAGTAATTCTTTAAGTTGTGTAGTTGACCTTTCTGATAATGTATAAATAGTATGAGTGTCTTTTGTATTCATAATTGTTCCTATTGTTCCATCTGATCTAGCGAGCCAGAGAAAATAAATTTCATCACCCAGATTTATCTTGTATTGTGGGTCTGCCATATCAACAATGCCAGGTTGTTTGTTTGCACCTTTGATTACATCTTTAATTATTTCAATTGACTTTTTGTCTGTCAAAACTACTTTTTCCGAACCATTTACTAAATCATATATCGTTACTTCTTCCAAGTTCTCATTAGAACAAGCAACCAATGATAGACAAACAAAAAGAATAAGCAATTTGAAATACAATTTTATCATTACATATCACCTCATTTATTGTAGACGTTCTATAATGATTTTAGTTTCTTATTTCACTAAACTCCCGTTTGTATAATAAGACAAATACTAAAATGAGTTCTTGATGTTCAATTTGCTTTGGTTATTTTAGTAGGAGTTCTAGAATTTTTTTCATTTGTTTTTCACTAATTTTGTAGTAATCACCCTGATCACTATCAAGAAGAGTAATATCCTTATCAAAATTTTCGATGACATATAAAACTTCCGTACTTTTATCTTTATAGGTTAGTTGAATTTTGTATGTTGGTTTAATTGCAAGTTTGTAAGCTGTATGCGTAATATGATTTGCCCTGTTAAGTATTCCTGTAATAATAGCTATTTTATCTTTGTCAGTGATAACTTTTCCTTCTTGAAATGGTTCGTCTTCCTTTTGAATTGTAATGCTCTCAATTCCCAAGAATCCATTATAAAACATTGTAAATCCTATAAAACATAAGAAAAAGATTACTATTAATACTGTGATCTTTTTTCTCATATTACCACTCCCATCAAATGACAGTATTCATACTTTTATATTTGAACTTGATTTAATGTGGACTATCATTAATGAAATGCCTGAGATAAACCCAACAAGTATGAAAAAAACGCCAGTAACTACAATAGGTCCTCCGTTATATCCATTTTCATTACCAAAATAACAAAGTAGGATTCCTAAAAACACCATTCCCATTGACACAATTTGAGATTTAATTTTCCCAAGAAGAAACGAGATAACATATGAGATCAATAAGGTAATCGGTATTGCTAAAAACAAGATTGAAGACAATGACATCGCTACACTCTCCTTTTGGATAATATTTACATATACAATAACATAATTTAGTTAAGTTATCTTTCTAAAAAATTTTACCGTTACAATAAAAAAGAGCTGCATAAGCTCGTAATCTTAAACTATCCTGCCCCTTAGTTAAATAACTGTCTAATACCCATACAAAAATGCTATTGCATTAGCTGCAATAACACCCAATAAAACTAAGATATATAAAAAAATAAAAATGCCTTCTCCTACGTTAATTTTCATATGTTTACCTCTTTTCTTGTAGCACTATGTAGGGACTACTAAAACAAAGTAGGTTTTCGTTCAACAAATGTTGCCATAATGACAGCATTAAACATTACAATGCTTATACCCACCCAATATTTATGGAATCATCATGGAAAAATTCAATTACAAATCTCTGGTTTGGGCAGAAAATATATAAATCTGTTCCCAGCCAAACAATTTCTTCAATTTTGCTTAACAATGTAGTATTTATTGTAGTTTTAATACAAGGATAACTATCATAACCCCAAAATATAAAGATAGATGTTGATGGATCAAACCCTTTAGACCGCAATATCTCAGGGATATTTTCAATATCCTGTATATTCAATTCAAGTTTATTAACAATGTCATTCTCCCATTCAATCCTGTTCCAAAATGCAATAGGAAAAGTTTCAGAGAAATCATTTATTATTAAATTACTTTTACTGAATTCTAATATTTCCATATCTAAGGAATTCTCATATACTTCTTCAAATAATTCTTTAACTTCATTATGCTTTTGTTTTCTAGATTGAAGAACTTCTTTTTCTTTTCGTTCAGCTAATAATTCGTTTAATCTATTCTGTCTCTCTTCTTTGTTCAAAGCAATATTCACCTTCTTTCTATACAATTTATTTTTCACTAATCTGCCCCTTCGTATTATAAGGTCACCAGATATTTCTGGTTGACCATTTTTTATTTGGTCTTATTATATCAGTGGCCAAGGTAGAACGTAACTGCCCCTGGGGCTTTGACCCCGTTGCTAAAACTGTTCGCCCCCTACTTGTAGAAACATGATTGAGGCTGGTTGGGACTTAGATCTCGTATAACAAGCGAAGCTGTGACACTACATGGAGGAATTAGGGGTTACTGGCTTATTACTAGTTTAGGAGGAGGATTTAGAATGAATCCAGTCGTTGGTCTGGATGTTTCGAAAGGAGAAAGTCAGGTTCAAGCATTTTTGGATAAAGGCAAACCATATCGTAAGAGTTTTAAAGTTTCTCATACTATTGAAGGTCTTGATTTACTTGTTGAGTTTCTAGAGGTCGTAAAGATAGAAACAGGTAAGAAACCACCTATCGTCCTAGAAGCAACGGGACATTATCATTCCTCTGTTGTTCAATACTTGGAGGACAGAGGATATTTATTAATCATCATTAATCCATTGATTTCTTATAAGGCGAAAAGTTCAAGTCTTCGGAAAGTAAAGACAGATGAGGTAGATGCTTACCATCTCTGCGAGCTGTTTTATAAAGAGGATCTTGAGCCGTATAAAAAGCGAGGAGTTCAACTTTTAAACCTTCGGAATCTTACTAGACAGCACGAGAATATAACGGGGGTAATGGTTCAAACAAAACTTCAATTTCAAGCAATTCTGGACCAGGTTTTCCCCGAATACAGAGGTGTTTTTGGTGACTTATATTCGGTAGTATCACTGTTAACTCTTTCAGAGTTTCCCTCATCTGAAGATATATTGGAGGCAAGTGAAGAAACAATAGCCGACAAAATCGCTGAATTATGTAAAAGTCGTTCACATCGATGGGCTAATGAAAAAGCTATTCAGCTCAAGGCTGCAGCAAACCGAAATCCGTTTGAAAAGACGGTTTATCAGAGTCATATTTTAAGTCTTGGTATGTATATAAACATCATTCTTCAATACAAAGAGCATCTATCCAAGTTGGAGTCTGAGATAGATGCTCTCGCTAAAGAAGTTGAAGAATATAATATTATCAAATCTATCCCTGGTATCGGAGAAAAGATCGCGGCAACGATTATTTCTGAAATTGGGGAGATTGATCGTTTTACTCATCCTAAAAAGCTTGTAGCTTTCGCTGGGGTTGATCCGAGTGTATTCGAATCTGGTAAGTTTACAGCCACCAAAAATCGAATCACAAAAAGAGGGTCTAGCAGGCTTCGTCACGCCTTATATATGGCTGTTCGTTGTGCTATACGTGACTGTCGAAAGAGCAAAACAAGTGATGAAATTATTCCTCGTAATAAGAAATTACGAGAGTACTATGATAAAAAACGTGAAGAAGGAAAACCCTTTAAAGTAGCTGTTATTGCATGTGTAAATAAGCTCTTACATTGGATATTTGCCCTTTTAAAGAACAGTTCGACTTTCCAAGATATAGATTAAAACCTATATCTAACTAAATAACACAAAACCTTCCAAAATCAGACTAACGGAAGGTTGTTTGGCATGCCCTTTTTTAGTATAGCATTAGATTTTTATATTTTTTATTGAAAAATATTGACAAACTATTAGCTGGTTTTAGCAACATAACAGTATTTAAATCTTTATTCAATAATATAGAGCGATAATTTAGATCATCCCCCCTTTAGCAAAAGAACAATTCTTCACAAACTATAAGAGTGCTCCTAAAGAAGGACGTTAACAATATTGTTAACGTCCTCCCTTACTTAATTTATTAGTCTTTTATGTTGTAGACTAATACATCGAATAATTTCCCATCTACATAAAGTAAAATCGCCCATTCTCCTGCCGTTGGAATGTTCACGCTTGAAGGTGCGTGGGCATCTGCTCCATTATTCTCTCCTCCAAGACCTATCGTCCAACTTGTGGTTAGTATTTGATGGACAGTTCCCGTTTCTCTGTGAAATCCAACGACCGTTAATTTAGTTTCCTTGCGATTTTCAATGCCCCAAAGGTGCCACATCCACTTTTGGTTGATGTTTATGCTTGGCATATCAGCACCAATAACACCTGATTTATGTTTATTCCCCAAGATATTGTTGTCTATATACACAGCTTTACGGTTCCAATCAATCTTTTCAAAGTCACTTGTTTGAACAAAATTAGGAATATTTTTTGGTAAAATTGTTTCTTTCCCAACTGACAATACTACATCACCATAAAATTTCTTATCAAAATAGACCTCATATTTCCAAAGTCCACCTTTTGGAAGAATTAACATTGTAGTAAACCTTCCTAAACTAGAATAACCAGAGGATGGTTCGGTAACCTTTTTTGAAGGTAATACATTTATACGCTCACCTGTATCTTTATGGGTTGCGTATATTTCTATTTCTTTTCCCTTATAGGCATCAAAAGGTTCCTTGAAACTAAAAATATAACCAAAAGGTTTACCGGCAGACAGATAAGGATCTTCGAAAACATAAAAAAGTACTTTACCATTTCTTGAGTAATCGTTTCTAATTTTCCATTCGCTTTCTAAAGTCTGCTTGGCTCCTTGCTTAACACCATCTTTTAAAGATAAGTTGGCTATTATATCTGTATAAAAGAGTAGAATAAATAAGGATGCTGCCAGCGTGGTGATTAAATAAATATATAAATTTGGTTTTCTAATCATATTTTTTTCTGAATCGTGAAGTGAAGCTCTAATCTTTTTTTTCTGTAAATCTGTAAAGTGTATACCTTTGTGAGTGGAAGAATTCATTGCGTTCCTTAAGTTACTGAGTTCTTTCTCCATTTTACTTCCACCTTTCCATCAATGCTTTTAATTTCATCCTTGCCCTATTCAGTCTAGTTTTTATTGTATTTCTATTTATCTTCAAGATTTCACTTATTTCTTCAATTGATAATTCCTCATAATAATATAGGGTTATAACTTCACGGTATTTAAGGGGTAGTACTAAAATACAAGTAGATAAAAATTCCTCTACGCTACTCTTCATTATGGACATTTCCGGTGACAATTCTGAAGATTTTATAAGTTTAAGTAGGTTAGAGTTCGAAACAACCCTTTTAAAAATCGAACTCTTTAATAAATCTTTACACTTGTTTATTGTGATCCTAAATATCCAAGCTTTAAAAGATACAATCTTATCAATGTTTTCATATTCTTTATAACAAGTAATAAATACATCCTGCACTATATCTTCTGCAAGATTCCAATCCTTTGTATAGTTATAGGAAAGCTTAGTTAACCTGTCACCATATTCATCCATAATTATTTCAAACCACACGTCTTTATTTTCCGGATTAATATTTTCCTTACCAAACACTCTACTCAAGCTTATTCCACCTCATTTCTCACTTAATGCTAAGACGACCGAATTATGTATTAGTTTCATTATTTTTATTTTAACAATAAAAAAGCTACTCATCTGAGTAGCCATAACATTTATTCCTTTTTTCACTAATCTGCCCCTTTTGTTAAAAAGGATATCAACAAAATAGGCCGTTAATCCTCCTAGATCAACGCCCCCGTTAATTTAAAACTCATTAATATCTGAAATTACACTTTTTAGTATTTCAATAGATTTTATTGGTTCTTTATCAAGTTCTAAACTGTGATTTCCACCATCAACCACTTTTAATATAAGATTTTGATTATTTTTCAATTTTTCAAAACGATCCTCAATAAAACAAAAACTATCTTTTTCCCCAAAAATACAAAGTCCTTTATTATCACTGTTAACCATTGTATTAAATACGTCATCATTTTGTAGTAATGGAGTCAACCATACTACTTTTGCAGTTTTCAACATTGTATTATCAAGCAGATAACTCAAAGCTTTTGTTCCAATTGATTTAGCCACAATATAATAATTACTGTATTTCTTGTCCTTGATTGCGTTGTCGATTGCAAGTTGTACATCTCTTGCGAAATCCCTTTCATTTAGAGCAGACATCTCTTGTCTACTAAATGTATAGTTAATATGTAATACATCAAAACATTTATTGTAAAATAACCCTGTTGCAAAGTGTAACAATGGAGCTTGTGATGTGTAACCCGCCCCAGGTAAGACAATAACTAAATTATTTGTTTCTTCTTTTTGTTCAATCAATCTAAAAGGAATACTTTTAGAACCTATAATTTCATTATTAATCATCATTTTCTCACTCCCTAAAATTTTATAGTTGTTATCTATTCTTTGCTATAAACCAATATTCCTTCTTCAAGAAAACTGCCCGATAGTTTAAGTGAATCATTTTACAATCTACAAATGAATCGACCAAAAATAAGGGAGAGGTCTGTTAAAAATTCATCCCCCATCAATTCTTTATAGTATTGTTAGCTACACTTGTATCTATTACAGAAGAATAATTAAGATTATTAACACTTGTATTACATTAATTAATGATAGGTAATAACGCTTTGTTTCTACTTCGTATTTCCATTCCATAAATGCTCGGAGACCAGCAAAAACAAGTAAAAAGATAAACAAAAAATAACTCTTTACGGAAATTCCAAGTGTTAATCCTACCATTATAAATGCAAACCATACTATCAAAAATGATCTTTCCAACCATTTATGAAGGTTATTAACTGGCTTATAATACCAGCCTATTTTTTCATTTATATTGAATTTCTTTTTAATCCATACCATGATGGCAATTGATCCTAATAGCAAGAAAATAATAAAAATGAATTTAATTGTATCTATGATTTTCACCTTCCCTCAGTGAAATTATCGCAGAGTATTATCATCCTGTATATTGGTAACTAGTGGCTTCTTCTAGACCCATTTTTAATAATTATATTCTTTCGTTTTGCCTTTATAAATCAAATTATTTTATTATTATTCACAAACATGCCCCTTTTTTAGATAAAAAAATTACCGCCCTATATGGCAGCACGATCTGGGACTTGCTCCCGTTAATCGAAGATGGATTTTAACGTTTTCGAATAACTTTATATACGATATATATTAATCCAAATAGTAAAAATGATTAGCTATCACCAATGATTCTTCAACTTCTTTAAAGTTATTATTCTTTGTAATGATTAAGAGTATGAATCCTACAATAACCATTACAATCCCAATTAGATATCTTCCCATTCGATGCCTCCAAAAAATGTTGGTAAAATAAATGCTAAATGAACTATTCTTCCCCTTTTTTTCAATAAAGACTTATACAAAAAAGGCGTTAATCCTTCTTGGATCAACGCAGCCGTTAGTTCAACAAGAAAATGAATATTGTTCTTTAACAGAACCTAATGTTTCAACAAGTCTTAATACAACTTTATTACCTAACAGAAGACAGAATACCCTCCACTAAAAAAGCAATCATTAGAATAGCTCCCATTAGAGTCATAAAAATCCCTGCTAAGAACGAACCAACAGTTCCAAGGTTATTACTGGTTAATTCAATTAAAAGAACAAACCATTTGGTATCAGCACGTTCACTTTTTATTACCTCAATAAGCCAACTTAAATGACCCCAAGACAGGACAATGAGTATAGGACCTAAGATTATAACAGAGACCCCTATTATTAATAAATCAAAATCTTTCATTTCATCACCTGAGAAAATTATTATGAATATCAAGTCAATTTCCAATGGAAAAATCAAACAATAAATGATTATATAGCTTTATTCTTCTTATCATTAACGACTTATAGCTCTAGAAAGTTTATTAAACTCTACCTGACCTTTTGTTTAATAAGAAAAAGCATCCCTATTCCAAGCAATGCCCTTTATAGTTAAAGTAGAGACGTATTTCTAATTCAATGATTTTCCACCCTTTGATTGATAAAATTTCAATGATTTTCCCATTTCAGTTCGTGGATAATAATCCACTTCGCAGTAGTAGCTTCCTTCCTTTGCCCCTTGGTAATTCTCAGGAAACATGATGCTATGGTTTTCAAAGTCCACCGAAGTATGTCCTCCTCTCGCACTTTCAAATATCCATATTTCACATTTCCCTTTATATTGTTCCGTTTTATTAGCCAACACGTTAGGTAAATCTAACAAAGAATGAACGAACAGAGACCCTGATAGAAGAATAAAAAAGACCACGGCAAGAATGGACTTGATTTCTATCTTATACGAATCTCCGTTTTTCTTTTTCAGTTTGTAAAAATACCAAAGATAAGCCGACATCCCCACAAGAATTACGAATGATAATATTAATAAATAGAAATACTCCGTCAATGTTACTCAATTCCTTTTTTAGAGTTTCTTTTTATACGTTTCCCAAACCAATGATGTTTCAATTCACTTGCTGCCAAATTAACCCACAATCTTCAACTTATCTGCCCTTTACTACTATAGAAGCACTTAATCATAAATCCATAATAAAGAGCGATAATCCTTTTGGATCACCGCCCAAGTTAAGTCCTCACCTTCAACATGGAATCCTTAAAGAAGTTGCCCATGTAAAATTCGTGACAAAATAAAAACAATTAACCCAATTATCATCAATTTTTTTTGTTTCGATTTGCTTTTCTTTTCATAACACTTCTTATTTTTCATGTCAATGATGTACATATTAATCACACTAATTATCATAACTAAGATTCCTAAGAATGCCATTAAATATAATAATAAATCCTTCATTCCATACTACTCCTGTACAAAGTTATATTAAGTTTCAAATCGCTTTTCTTTTTAAGATTGAAGACTTTTGATTTTAACTATTCTGCTTACTTTAGCTCAGTAAGGATTTCATCAAATAGGATTATCCCACATATCAAGTAGTTTATTATTTCTTTTTATTCCTTCGAGGATGTTTATTGCGTTGATGGTCAATCTCCCACCATGTAATGATCAGTGTTATCACTAACACTGAAACTAAAAGGATAGTCATTCTTCCATTCCTCCAAATAAGTAAATAGACCCCTTATTAATCTATATTTATTATCTTTTTGCCTTCTTCATCTATTTGGGAACTACCCCCACCGAAACTCCATCCCTTACTTTCCATAAATTCAATAAAAGCATCCAAAAATTCATCGTTTTTTAAATCGTCCCCGTTCTTTGCATAAATACTACCTTCTATATGAACTCCAATTGGTCGCTTCACTTCGAACCCCTCCAGCAACTTTTAATTACATTATTTTATCATTTCTTCTTTCACAAACCTGCCCCGTTAGTCAAACAAACAAAAAGACCGCAGCAGTCACCCTCATTAACTTCTGTCCCCATAGTGGAACAATGAAAAATTAAATTTTATCATCTCTGTGCCACTTATCATCACCCATAATCCTATCAATGATGTGATTATCCGCCCAAACTGACGCTACTTCTAATCCTTTACATTCCGATTTAGTTGCACTTCGAATTTCCCCTTTATGGTAAACGGAATATTCACCTGAAATACTATCAATGATACAAGTAGGAGGTGGATATGCTTCATCATCACTTTTAAAAGGGCGATTTTCTACAACTGTCCAATCTCCTGATTTTAGAACATATTCATATACACCAACAATAAATTGGTACTCCTCATCCTTTGGAATGTCTTCAATACTTTCCCCGATATATTTATAAATTCCTATGCCAGCATCTTTAAATATTCTACCGAAAGCATATTTGTCATTAGGCAAAGGTATAGCATATACATCCCCAATTTTGATTCGTTTACGTTTCTTTCCTGTCATTAAAATCACCACATTCTTAGAACATATTGAAAATAAGTTCTACGTTTCGGCTCAACTCTCCTTCTTCAGCTAACCTGACCGTTAGCAAAAATATGAATTTTATTATCTTTCAACCCATTCTTTAAAAATATCTAAAATTTCCTCTAAGTTTTTTGGACCACCATATCCAACAAAGTGAAAACTATCCTGTTTTTGATCATAGTTAGTCTTACAATAAACCCAGTCAGTTTCACTCCGTTCAATATCTATACTTTCAAAGGGTTTATCCTTTACATCAGTATCTTCCACACTAATCATTACACTCCATCCAGGATTATCTATTGTATTAATTCGTATTCCATATCCTTGTTCCCAATCATCATTACATTGTTCTAAATACCATTTTTGAATCCATTTTAATGTCCCCATTACACCCTCCGTAACAAATACATCCATTAACCTACTCGTAACATAGTAGAATAGTATCTTATTTAAACGTTGTAAATACTACCGATAACTATTTTAGAAGTTCTTCATCAAACCATACATCAACATAATCTCCAGCAATTAAAAACCTCCAACCTGGAGCCAGACCAAGATACTTCTTTATATCATCAACCCAATCATTTAAATGCACAGTATGTATAGGTAAAAAGAAATCTGGATCATCAATAAGTTCCTCACCAGCCCAGATAAACCAACCAGTTGTTCCTTCATCTGGAACTAATCTTAAACCATTAATAGGCATTAAATCCCCTTTAACATTATTCGAAATGCCCAATTTTAGATTTTCATCTGCTGGGTAAAAATCTGCTCCAAATTTTTCACATATTTGTTTTTGTTGAATAGTTGTATTTGTCATATAATAACCTCATATTTTCACGATTAAGGATTAATTCAACAAAAGAAATACTATTACCTTCTTAAACTAAACTGACCCTTTAGTCGAACAAACAAAAAGACCGCCGCAGCGATCACCCTCATTAACTCTTGCCCCGTAGTGAAAACCTTCACAATTTTACTGCTACAAAAAACAATATGTATTATTTTAATTGTTTTAGAAAATAATCTTTTGTGTCTGAGTGAGTAAGTATTTCTAGAACGTTTTCTCTTTCAAAGAATTTAATATCACTTATTTCATTATCAATTGGACTTAGTAAGTTCATATTGCCTAAAAACTCAACGAGGAACATGGTGGTTTCCTGTTTTTCATAGCCAATTTTCGATTTAATTTCATCAGGAAATTCAAAGCTAATTTTTTCATTAAATTCTTTTACAACTTTAAAATTTGTGGAACCTGTTTCTTCTTTTAGTTCTCGTAATAGTGAATCTTTTAAATCACTATCGCTCTCTTTTACTCCACCCTTAATAAAATCCCATTCTCCTTTGATACTTTGTTTCCCTACAATGGTATTTATTTTTGTTTTATGTACAATTAAAAACTTATTTTCTTGAAAAATAATTGCGCCCACAGCTCTTCTGATCATGTTACTAAACCTCCCAATGGAATATATCCTCTAACCAGACACTATAGTGACATATCAGCTTATTAAAAGAGCGATAACCCTTCTGGATATCGCTCACTATAGTGTAGTCCTCACTATCTGTCTTCACTTTTTTCTAATCTTGTTTCCATAACCTTGCATAAGTAACATTATCATTTTGAACTTTCAAAAGAAAAACATCGGGGTTAGATAGATTTTTCCAATCATCAAATCCAAATTTTTTATTGACATAATTTAATAATAAAGCCATTAAATTACCGTGTGTAACAATGATTGTATTTTCATTCTCACTTTTAAAAACCTCTTCTACAACCCCTATTATTCGTTTTGCTGCTTCTTGACTTGACTCTCCACCTTCAAATTTCAATTCAAAATCATTAAATGTATTCCTTAGCTTTTCATACCAATCAGAATAATTATTTGTGCTTAGTACACGTTCTGATAATAGGCTATTTAATTCAATCTCAACATTCAATAGATTTGCAAGTGGCTGTATAGATTGAATAGCACGCTTATACGGACTTGAAATAATACGATCTATTTTAGTGTCAAGAAAAAATTCTGCTAATTCTAAAGCTTGTATATCCCCTTTATTCGTAAGCTTTGCTTCGGATGGCTGTCCTTCAGCTTCACAGTGCCTTATAACATATATTTTTTTCATCATTCTTTCTCCACAAAGATAATTATCTTATTAAATTATATAATTGAATAGATACCAGCTTAATATTTATGAAGCAACAAATCTGCTCGTTTGATACTTTCCTTAGTCCAAGTTGGAGCTTTAGAGTGATTAATAACCTCTTCGGTACTCATCCAATAGATATTTGCTACTTCTTTGGGGCTATTTCTAAAAGGTACACCATTTTTATGTTCACAAAGTAAAACTATATCAATAACCTTACATCCATCATCAGCTAAAAATGATGAGCTATGAACATATTTCAAGTTATCCTTTACTTCGATACCAACTTCCTCAAGAATCTCTCGCTTAAGTGTATTTTCAATAATGTCGTATTTATTTCCCTCATCTTCAACTTGCCCACCTACTAAAGAAAGAGTCCCAGCAGCGTGTCCTAGTTCTGAACCTCGTTCTATAATTAGCCATTTCCCATCTTTTAAAATAGCTCCTTCAACATTTACAACAAACATTTGTATCCCCTCCTACTAAACATTGTTTTTTTATTTAATAATTATAGATTATATGGAAAAGTTTTGAATATTTTTTATGATTTATTGTTCTAAGTTCCCTTTACTCCAATAAAAAAGCCACCACATCAGGTGGATCTTTAACTCATGTCCTTTTAATATCTACTTCAGTAAATCAGATAAGCTTTCCTTGTGAGCGTTTGATAATTTTATTAAATCAAAATCCCCACTGCTTAATAGCCTTTTTATATCATTGAATTCGTTCCATGCCATATCGTAGAGACGTTTATCAATAATTCCCGTTGATAAAGCATCCTCAAGTTCCTCCGCATCTTTTTCGATTACTTCACCAGTCGGCAACAAAACAATATCTAAGAATAAGTCATACCACCAAGGAATCCCATTTTCTATTCCATTGCAAAAGCATATATCTATATACCATTGAACAATGTCACCATTAGCATCAAACATTGTCGTTACCGAATGATTTTTTTCCAAAGGAAATTGCTGAAGCCACATATATCCATCATCGACAATGCATACATTTTTCTCGCCATAATTAACAAATGAGGGTTTAGATACCTCAATGGTATGGAGTAAAGTTATATATCCCTTAAAATCCTCCGTATCAAGAAATGATTGGGCATATTGTCTTTGTAAAACTCGTTTCCATTCTGAACGATTCCCATATCTCCTTTTTAACATCGTTATCCCCCAATTACCTTTTTCCCTTATAATACCATTAGAAAGGAGGACAAGGATTTTTCTTCTTAATACAGATAGGTAAGGGTTTGAAGTTATCGCTCCCTTTTCCCCCCGTTCACACCGTACATGAGACTTTCACCTCATACGGCGTTCCAACTAAACCAATTTATTCTTTCTATGTATTAAGCAGACGAGTGCTGTATTTCCAATGTTAGATTATTTCATTTTGACATTTTAATCGAAGTTTATTTACTTTTTCTCTTTGCTTAGAGTTAAGCTTTAAAGTTGCTAGAAGAGTTTCAATTTTAACCTTGTCTTTTAGATGAATCAGTTGGTGAATAGCTTTATCCACAATAATTAAATTTGAATAGCTATCATCTTTTGAAAGGTGAAATGGGGTAATGTGATGACAATGCCATTCATTAATCCCTAACTCTACTCCTAAAATGGCACACTTACCATATTGGGCAATGAACTTACTGATCCTGTTGTCATTATATTCAATAGATCGATTTGGAATGTAGTTTCTCATGATGTAAGAAAGCATAGTTTTATCAATTGCCTTCAGACTATTGTGTATTCTTGCTCTACCTTCGGTAGTATAGTTACAAGTCTGTTGGGAAAAACAAAGTGTATTTTTCCAACGTTGAGCATGGATAGGCACAAAAACCATTCCTTGTATCCTGAATAGTTTAGTCTTGTAATCCTTGTACCTTTTCTGTAAGGTCTTAGTCATATCATGAAAAATTGCCTCTGTTCTAATATTCTTCAGTTGATTATATAACGTTCTGCGTAAATGAGAGTTTAACTCATTAAGATTAATTGTAATTTGAGTAGCGACAGAGTAATAATTTTGAATCCCCATAACTACAGTATTGAAATTCCAAACAGTCTGTATGCTCGGCTTTTTCTTGACTACTTTTATGGCTTCCTTAATCTTCTGGAATGCATTTTCTTTCGCCTTATTAGACATATCAGACCTAGCTACATAGCCAAATCTTGTTTTTCCTTTTCTAATGGCTTTTATTGAAAAACCAAGAAACTCGGAAGAGTTCTTCTTTAAGTTGATAACCCTAGATTTCTCTTCACTCGTTTCTAGATGTAATCTGTTTTTCAAAAAGTCTTTCACTGCATAATTTATTCTAATTGCCTGTGACCTTGTTCGGCACATTACTTTAAAATCGTCCGCATAGCGGACGATAAAGCATTCTTTTAAAGCTGTTTTCTTTAGGAACTGATACTTACTTCCATTGGTTGAGTATGTATATCTACTTTTAAACGTTTCCCATTGGTCACTGACCCACCAATCCATTTCATTTAATACAATGTTGGATAATAAGGGAGACAAAATTCCTCCTTGCGGGGTTCCTCTGCTTGGGATACCCTCTCCTTCTATTTCTGCTTTTAAAAGTCTAGATATAATAGAAAGAAGTGGTTTGTCTTTTATGCCAAGTGACCACATTTGTTTTAGTAACTTACTATGATTCACGTTGTCAAAGAATCCTTTTATATCTACATCGACACAATGGTAAAGTCCAGCTTGATTAATAAGAAATTCAAGCCTGGTTTTGGCATGATGAGTGCTGCGATTCGGTCTGAATCCATAACTATGTTTATGGAATTTAGCTTCACAAATTGGCTCTAAGATTTGAAGAATGCATTGTTGGAAGATTCTATCCCAAATTGTTGGAATCCCCAATGGTCTTGTTTTTCCTTTTCCTTTCGGAATGAAAGCACGCCTTACTGGTTGTGGTTCATACCATTTGAACATAGCTTGAACCTTTTCAATTACATCTTCCACTGACAAATATAGAATATCATCAATTTTTAATTTATCTGTGCCCGCAGTTTTGCTACCTGAATGTCTTTTAATGTTTCGGTAAGCAAGTCGTATATTATCATCAGAACTCATTAATTCCGTTAAGTCATAGAAGTGATAACCACTGACACTTTGAGCGTATAGTTTGTCAAAACAATCTTGCATACTATAATACTCATTGTGTCTCAGTTTCTTCCGTTTCAATAAGTCGGCAACTCCTTTCGGAGTTAAACCTCTTTTAGTCTCACGAGAACCTTATTAATCGTTAAAGAACTGTCTTACATGGTTGAATAAATCTTCATTTAGTCTAGTGGCTATCCCTCCATGTGGATTAGACATTTCATTGGTACTGTACCACCACTTTCACTGATACAAAGGCAAGTTATGCAATAACTACTATCATTAATGGTTTCCTTGCCACCGTTTCATCGGAAGTAAGTCCTCCACGTTATCAGCTTACAACGTTGAATTATATCTATTATAGAATGAACTTAGGTGCTTCCTTTAAGCCTGTTAGTATTCATACGCCTGTAACGTATCATGGATTTTCATATTAGCTATTTTTACTCATCCACATCTAACCTCACAATTTGGTGATATACACATTTCTATGTATCGCAGTTATAGACCCGTACATTCAGAAGTTCGTCAGCTTAACCTTTTATTGTAGGTTTATTCGCATTCTCACCGTATTCATTCAACACAAGCATCATGATTTACACCACCCCCGCGGGTAGGCTTTCGTCAGCCGAACTGGTACGGTAAATTCTCACGCCTTTTCACCGAGCTTATAACACTATCATTCTTACTAAATCCAGTGCCATTCGATTAAGAGAGAACCCTTCAAGGCGTTACCCTATCATTTGATTCTTCGATATAATCCTTCAGTTCCGAAAGGAACTGTCTAGCCTTTATCAGAGTAATGTGACCATCCTCCATTTAAGCTAGAAACATTTCGCACAGCTAACCTGCCCCGTTTGTTCAATAAGAAAAATGCATTCCTTGTTAAATGAATGCAAGGTTTCTATCTTCTATTCGCTCTTTTCGAAGTAATGGACTGGACGAATTTCTATCCTCCAGCCTAACTCCTCACCAGCATCTAACTGTGTGGTGGGATGTAAGGAAGCAATACGAATTGCTTCTTCCATATCATTTGCCTCAATTAGGAACACACTTCCTATCATCTCGTTGGTTTCGACTAATTGGTTGTTCATAACCTTAACCTTCCCATTCTCACGGCGTAAGGATTTGACTACCTTTTCCACACCGACGTCCATCATCACTTGACCGCTGTTATAAAATCGCTGGAGATGGGGGCTGCATTCGCTCATAATAGCTTCGATCTCACCATTGGTACGTTCATTCATTTTCTCTGGTTGAAAGTAACCTATACACAAAAATTTCATCATAAAATCTCCTTTAAATTGGATTATTATTTCATTGACGATTCTTGTCCATTGAGAATTTCTACGAGTATTAAATATTTCCTACTTGAATTATCCTGACCCTTCAGATAAATAAGAATTATACAGTTAGTAATTTCTATTTCTAACCTTTAATTTTTTATAAAGACGGTAATAGAAATCACAACACAATAAGTGAAGAATATCCACACAATCACGGGGAAAATCAAATACAATAAGTTCATTATATTTTGAAATGGAAATGGTAGTTTATCGCCCTTCATAGCAAAAGCATAATCATAAACAAAGCCAAGTGAAACAAAAAATATATATACAGCAAAAACACTTATACTCTTATATCTCTTAGCTATGCCGAGAATGGCACTCAACGTTAAACCCTTCTTCTTCACAATATTCTAAGAACGGCTCTTCCCATCCATTAAAGCCTTCCTCTGCATAATCATAAGGTAATGCATAATTTAGATTACATAACCAAGTATCTTCAGGTTCGTTCCACCTCTCAGTTATACCCCCGAAATTCTGAAGTAAAAGTACATGATCAGGGTGAAGAGACTTCGTATTATCTTTAAGGTAAACCGGTTCTTCACAAAGCCAACCCATTGAATCACCAACATACCCTGTCCAACCAAAGAGTTCATATGTTGTATTTTCATATTGGACCTTCGTTATCCTGGCCTTTTTCAATAAACTAGTTAGTAGTGGAAATGTATTTTCAAATTCTATAGAGCCTTGAAAATGTCTTTCACCAATTACCAATAGTTTTTTAGGTTCTCTAAAAAACCAAGTTATATTTGACAAAAAATCCTGTAGATCTTTAGTCATTGTACGACCTCCAAACATTTTACATGTCTATCCTCAATAGTAATTCAACTTTTTCCCTATCATTCCTTTTGCACTAAGAAAATAAAAAAAGTCACACTAACCCTAGGTAATAAAATCCATCTTAGCCTTTATCTCATACCCGTTACTACTAAATAGTTTTAATTAATATTTCTCATTTTTGTAGGATTTTTTAACTCGGAAAAAGAACTACTCCTTATAAATAATTTGTACTGGTGATGATACGATGAGAATCGGTAAATTTGGAGAAGCGAATAAATTAAGTATTGATACAATTAGACACTATATGGATTTAGGATTAATCGTGCCCGAAAAGAAGGGTGGGCAGTACTATTTTGATGGGCGATGTCAAAATGATTTAGAGCTTATTTTGGAATATAAAGCGATGGGTTTTAGTTTAAATGAGATTAAAATGATCTTTCTTTATAAAAAAATTGGGAAATTTACGGATTATGAAAAAGATACCTACTATCAATCTCTGTTTTTGGATAAATACGAGAAGTTGGAACAGGAAATAAATAATTTAGTAAAAAGTAAAGACAAACTAACGCAGAAATTGGAAGATATATCAGTAAAATCTGCGGAATCTAGCTCAATGATGGGGATTGATTTAAAAGTACTTGATATACTGAAATGCTTAAATTGTAGTGAATCACTCACCCTTCAAGCTGGGATGATCAGTAGGAATCAGATTCTGGAAGGAAAACTAACCTGCAATTGTGGAGAAGAGTATTCTATTGAATCGGGTATATTAAGTATCGGTAAACCATTCCAGTCTATCGCCGGAATTTCTTTTGAAAATAATATTCCCGAATATATTCATGAAACAGACCCAGGTTTTTTAGAAAATCTAAATATAGGACTTCACTGGGCAAAAAGAAAGCTTGGTCAAGTTGATTTGCATAATAAAGTACTACTTGAGTTAGGAACAGGAGCTGGATTCTTTTTGCGAAATATTTATCAAGAATTGCCAGAGGATTGCCTATATATTGCTGTTGATCGCAATTTGGAGCGGCATCGATTTTTAAAAAGTGTGCTTGAAAAGATTGATATCAAAAGAAGGGTTCTTTTTATTTGTACAGACTTTTTAGACATTCCTATACAGAATCATTCTGTCGATATGGTAATCGATCAATCGGGGACAAGCAATTATAGCTTTTCTCATGAGAAGTTTTTGCTTCTTCAAGTGGATTCCCTAGTTAAACCCGACGGATATTTATTGGGGTCCTATTTTGGTTTTGAAAATTTCAGTCACAAAAGCAAAATCGAACCCAAATATAGAGATAACTTTTCAATAAATAAAATTCAGAAAAACATTAGAGAGTTAAAGTACATTATCCTGGAGGACAGGACTTCTGAATCTATTGATAAAGGCGGAAGGTACGAGGATTTCTTTGTACAGGGTGAAGTGATATGTACCTATACGTGTTTTGGAAAAAGGTAGGGTAAACCCTATCTTTTGTATTTTCCCTCTAAAAATTTCATTGAATCTATATATTGATATTGGGTCCACCCTACGACTTAAACTTTATTTTAAAGAAGTGAAGCGAGGTGGATGATTCATGAACGTATTACAAATAAGTATTAGTGGGGAAAAGGACCGAAATGAAATAAAAAACCTATTCCTCTATTCTATAGGGAAGACCGTTTCGATATTTGGTACAGCTATTTATAATTTTGCGTTAGGTTTATATGTATTAAAGCTAACAGGGTCGGCGTTAAGTTTTGCAGTTACCCTCATATTAGGAATTATTCCAATGATTATTATTAATCCGTTTGCTGGAGTGATTGCTGATAAATTCAATAAGAAGACAATAGTTGTTTCGATGGACTTGGCTAACGGAGTGTTGTTAGTTTCTGTTTATGTGTTAAGTAATATATTTGGATTAAATCTATTTCTTATTTATGCTACTACCTTTCTGATGACATTGTTTACTACCTTCTTTGGGGTAGGGCTGGAAGCAGCTAAGCCTAACATTGTATCTGAAAAAATGTTGATGAATATTAATTCCATTAGTAAAATAATTGATTCAGTCTCCTCTATTATGGGTCCAATGCTAGGGGGAATTGTGTTTGCGATTTTCGATATTAGAACTTTTATTATCATAAATGGAATATCCTTTATCTTTTCCGGATTATCGGTGATGTTTATTAATTTCAAGCTTTTCAATTATCATTCAAATGAAGATTCTTCTGGTGGGAAAATTCATATTATTAGAGATATAAAGGATGGATTTCATTATTTGTTAGAAAGAAAGAGTATCATGAATTTGTTTATCCTTTTAATTTCATTAAATTTCTTTCTCGGTTTTGCTGTGACTATTCCATTACCATATATCATTAATACAGTTCTTGAGCTAGGTTCAAAGGAATTTGGTATTATCCAAGGGGCTTTCCCCGTAGGTATGATTTTAGGGGCTGTAATGGTAAAAAAAATCACTAAAAGAATATCCTATTCCTCTCTCTTAAAGTATTTAAGTTTTTCCTTATCGATTTTTATGATCATCACAGGATTCCCAGTCATGCTGGGAGGTTTTCCAATAGATCCTATTTTTTATATCGTTTTTTACAGCGCTGTCATGTTCTTTTTTGGGGCCATCGTGGCGTTAATCGATATACCGATTTCTTATTTCATGCAAAAGGAGATTCCAGATGAATATAGGGGTAGAGTAATCAGCATTGGTATTAGTATAGGGAAAACGATGCTTCCTCTGGCGATGCTTACTTCAGGAGTTCTGTTAAACTTAATTCCATCTTATATCATGCCAATTGCAGGTGGAATGCTATTCCTTCTATTCAATATACGTTCCTCGACTAAGTTAAACATTGAACTTACTTCAGAAAAAACAGGTACTTAATATGTATTTTCCAAAGGAAAAGTGCCAGGTACCTTCCAAATTTCTGATTGGTGGTGTCTGGTACTTAATCTTCATTTCTCAACCTCCTATATTCCTGTTCTATACAATACCTGATGTTTTCGTGTAAGGTTTGTTTGAACAAATCTCCGCTAGTACAATAAAAAATGCTGCCATTACAGCAATTGAGTAATTAAAAAAACTTTTTATACAATTCACGTCTCAGTTGTCCACTTAAATAAGCATACACTCTAGTTGTTTCGCTCTTTTCATGTCCTAATAAATTTTGTATTACTTCTAAAGGTGCTCCATTATTAATTAATGTAGTAGCGTAACTATGTCTTAATTGATGTGGATGAATACACTTATTGATTCCTGCTCTTTTTGAAATCTGTTTTATTACGTATCTCATTTGTGCAATGCTCATCCGATGTGGTGCCCTAATTGTAACAAACAGGGATTGTTGATCATCAGTTCTCTCTTCTAAGTACCTTTTTAACCAAATACTACATCTTGTGTTGAAATATACTTCTCTTTCTTTTTTCCCTTTTCCAAAAACAATAACAGACTGTTCTGAGAAATTAATTGACTGTCTATCTAAGGTTGCAACCTCTCCTATTCGACAACCAGTGGAATACATAAACTCAAATAGCGCTTTCTCAAAAGTAGTATCACAAGCTTCTCGTAGTAATTCAATTTCTTCTTCTGTTAAAAACTTAGGGATCCTAATATCAAGCTTAGGCTCTTTTATTACTGATACTGGATTGGTTACAACATAATTCTCATCTTGAGCCCATTTAAACAGAGATTTAAGAAATCGGATCCGATGGCAAAGACTAGAAGCTTTCAATTCAGTTGCCACTTTTCCAAGATATAGTTTAATAGATTGTGTTGTAAACTCAGTTATTTTTATATCACCAAAATAATTGATTAATAAGGATAATTGGACACTATACGCTTTTAATGTTTGAGTAGAATAGCCTTGAATTTGCTTATCTGCTTTATATAGACTCCAAGCTTCAGATACAATCATAATTAACTACTCCCTGTTCTTTTTACAGGCAGTATTCACATAATAACAAAATTTATACTAGTTAAATATTTTAATATTCACTTAGATCTACCTTTGATAAACTCCATTATGATAGCTTGTTTACCATCTATTTTAGTAACATCTATTATTTTTGGTACAGGAAGCCCAAACGAATAAGCATATTTTTGTTTATCGGCTTCAATTAAAGATACCGTTTCGGTCAAGTAGTCATTAAATATTTTATAGATCCTGTTTTTATAAAGAAATATTTTTGCTGTATTCCCTATTGCTATCGGAGTCCCTAAATTCATTAGTTTATCTCTCCTTCATTTTGACTAAATAACAACAACTGTAATATTTTATTCAACCTCTTTTTTTAGAAACCTTTGTTCAACTCCCTCATCTAAGTACAAAAAAGGATGGCCTGCAATCTCCAAGACCACCCTACATTCTATTAACCTAATTTTTGAACATCTTTGGCAAACTCTCTTCAAACGGAGCATACGCAATCCCATTTTCAGTAATGATTCCAGTGATTAAACTATGGTCAGTCACATCAAAGGCTGGGTTGTATGTTTTGACATCGTTGGGCGCTATTGGCTTTTCATACCATGTTGAAGTAATTTCCGTTGATGGACGCAGTTCGATGTGGATGTCGTCACCGGTCTTACACTCTAAATCTACTGTTGATAGTGGAGCACATACATAGAATGGGACGTTATAATGCTTTGCTAAAATGGCAACTCCCGATGTTCCAATCTTATTGGCAGAATCTCCATTCAACGCTACACGATCACATCCAACTAATACAGCCTGGATCTTCCCTTCCTTCATGACTATAGAAGCCATATTATCACAAATAAGCGTCACATCGACTCCCGCTTCTTGTAGTTCCCAAGCGGTAAGACGGGCACCTTGCAATAATGGTCTCGTTTCATCCGCATAGACCTTAAAGTCATAGCCTTTTTCTTGCCCAAGATAAATCGGAGCCAATGCAGTTCCATATTTAGCAGTCGCAATGGTTCCAGCATTACAGTGAGTCAATATCCCCCAACCAGGTTCAAGGACTGACAAAGCGTATTGTCCAATGGATTCACACACTTTTTCATCCTCGGCACGAATCAACTCCGATTCCTCACGTAAAGCTTCTTTTACGTCTGCTACATTTTTACCTTCTTCTTTTTTAAATCGATTATCCATACGGTCTAGAGCCCAAAATAGGTTCACAGCTGTAGGGCGGGATGACGCAAGATATTCCTTTACCTTTAAGAAATCTTGATATAATTCTTCATACGTAGAAGCAGAAGACTGTTTCGTTCCTAAGTATACTCCATAGGCCGCTGCAATCCCGATGGCTGGTGCACCACGAACCTTTAATAGATATATAGCATCCCAAATATCCTTCATTTCTTTTAGCTCAAGAAACTTCTTTTCATTCGGAAGTAAGGTTTGATCTAGTAAAACGAGCGTATCCCTCTCGTCATCTAGTCTTACGGATTGAATTACGTCAACAGGTTTTCCCATCATGATGCCTCCTTAGAATTGTTGCGAGAACTTACGGATTACCTTAGCAAAATCTTCTCCATCCTTTATGGAATCTCTCTCCAGAATATACGTTTTTCCGATAGATAAACAGATTTTTTCAGCTAGTGTTCTAGATTCAGCGTTTGTAATCGAAGTTATATCCTTAACGTGTGCTAAACCAATGATGCGACGACAAAGCTCTAAGCCTGCAACTGCTGCTGTATCTCGTAAGATGGAATCAAGGTAATATTCCTTAAATCCTTCAGATTTAGCAGTTCGGTCTAATACATTCTCATCAAACAATGTATTGAACTTCACTTTATATAAATCAACAACATCTATGATCGTATTTTCCAAATACTCTAACTGATCCATTTTCTCTTGGTCATCAGAAATCATAAACTTTGCATTCGCATGGGCAAAAATCAGATTAGCAATTACATTCCCTATGTCATAGCCCGCTGGACCATAGAATGCAAACTCAGGATCGATGACCTTAGTAGAATCTTCCTTGATAAAAATTGAACCTGTATGCAGATCGCCATGTAATAGAGACTGTGCATGGGTCATAAATTCAAATTTTAATTTTGCCGTTTCCAAGGCTAGAGCTTTATCTGCCCAAATCTGTTCTTTAACAAAATCAAGTGTACCTTCAAACACGTCATTTCGAGGGCAATCATAGAATGGCTCTGTATAAACGAGATCTTCAGTGATTTCACAAAGCTCTGGATTGATGAAGCTTTTTACTAATTCTTTCTTTTGCTTATGCTCCATGACAACATCACTTGTTAATAAAAGTGTTTTCGCCATAAATGTTGAAATATGATCAGCAAAAAGTGGGAACTTCTTATGCTTCAACAATGCCGTCCTCATAATTTCATGGTCAGATAAATCATCCATTACACAGCAATTCATGATTGGATCGTAGTGATAGACCTTGGGAACAAAGCCGGGAGCAATATCGAATTGCAGCTTAAGAATTTCACTCTCGATACGATTGCGATCCGGAGATAGTTTGAATTCATCAGAGATCCTAGCTACAGGTCCAGCTTGCTTAATGATGATAGATTTACCATTTTTTTCATCAATGACCTTAAACACATAGTTCAAGTTGCCGTCCCCAATTTCTTTACAGCTTAACTCCGCATCCTCTGCAAAAATATCGAGCTTCGTTGTCGCATATAAAATTGCATCTTCTTCTTTCATGGTAAAATACTCTTTTGTAAAAACTGACATCATCTATCCCTCCATGAATGTATCTGATTGTTCATTAATGTTTTTGTTTGTAATACGTTAAGGCTAGTGCAAAAGCTAAAACAGTTCCTTTCACAATATCCATCGCATAATACGGGACAGACATCATGACGAGTCCATTTTGAAGAATTCCGATCAACACAGCACCTACAAAAGTTCCAAACGCATTGGGCTTACCTGCTCCTAAAACGGAAAAACCAATAAACGCTGCCGCTACTGAATCCATTAAATAAGGTGCTCCTGCATTGATTTCAGCCGTCATTACACGAGAAGCAAGCACGATACCGCCTATGGCTGCAAAGAAAGCAGATAGCAAGTACGCAGCTACTTTATATTTATTGACTGGAATACCTGAAAGTCTTGCAGCTTCAATATTCCCACCGATTACATACATATATCTTCCATGCTTTGTATAGGTTAGGAACACATGCACGACTGCAACAACGAAAATCATGATGATAATAATCCAAGGTACTTGACCAATTTTTGAAAACATTTGGCTTATGACTCCGGTAGAGAAGGTTCCGTCTGGCATTACCATGTTTTGAGATACAGATGCACCTTTTGTATAGGTCAATGAAATACCTTGAATGATGAACATCATCGCTAACGTCATCAGCATATCCGGTATCTTCATTTTGACAATCATAAATGAATTAAGGGCACCTACAATCAGAGCAGCAACGATAGCAGAAAATATGGCTACAGCGGTGTTTTGGGAAAACCATACGAACATTGAAATGACAACAGCATTAGAAAGACTCGCTACTGAACCAACCGATAAATCAAAACCATTTACTGATAATGAAATCGTAATGCCAATTGCAATTATGGTTACAATCGAAATCGAACGAAGAATATTGACGATATTATTTCCTTGTATAAAAGATGGATTAGATAAAGCAAACACCGCTATCAAAACGATAATTGTAATAATCGTTCCGTATTTATATAGAAAATCAAACAAATCAAATGATTTTTTTTGTGGGATGTTGGTTGGTACAGGATTCGACACGTTCATCCTATTTACCTCCTGTTGAATAGAATAGAAGTTCTTCTTCTTTTGTTTCGCTAGTTACTAGTTCTTTTGAAACTTGTCCATCATATATGACATATACACGATCAGTAATCCCGATGATTTCTGAGAGTTCACAGGAAGCATACAAGATACCCTTTCTGCGTTCCGCAAGTCCTGCAATCAATTCGAAAATGTCCTTTTTGGCCCCAACATCCACCCCTTTAGTTGGTTCATCAAAAATATAGACGTCAGCATCGGCAACTAGCCATTTTCCTATCGCTACCTTTTGTTGATTTCCACCGGATAGGTTTTTCACCCGCGTTTCTTCAGATGGCGTTTTAATTCCAAGACTTCCAATGATTTCTTTCGCTTTTTTCTTTTCGCCTTTAAAATCTAGGAATCCAAATAGCCTTGTAAAAACCGTTAAGTTCGCAGCAGAAAGGTTTGAAGTCACCGTCTCTTCTACTAAAATGCCTTCTTTCCTTCTCTCTTCAGGAACTAAAGCGATCCCATGTCTCACTGCATCATGCGGGCCACTAATTTTTAATTTTTTCCCTCTTAATCGGATTTCACCTGATGAGATTTTGGAAGCACCAAATAATGCTTTACAAATTTCCGTCTTACCGGCCCCAACAAGACCAGCAAGTCCCACGATTTCACCTTCACGGACATTCATGCTAATCTGGTGTATTTTTTCTTCGTCATGTAAATCAATCACCTCATGAATGGTTTCTCCAGGTATTACGTTAGATTTCGGAAATTGCTCCTCTAACTTTTGACCAAGCATTTGTTCAACTACACGACTCGGATTGCTAATTGCTATTTTTTCTTTTATTACAAATTCACCATTTCTCATTACGGTAATGGCATCACAGATTTCGAATAGCTCTGGAAGCCTATGTGAGATAAATATGATTCCAACATTTTTATTCTTTAATTCTCTAACTATACGAAACAACTCATTCGTCTCTGAATGACTAAGTGGTGCAGTTGGCTCATCCAAAATTAAGTAACGACATTGCCTTGATACAGATCTAGCTATTAAGACCATTTGTTTTTCAGCTAGAGTTAACTGGCTTACAAGTTTTTTAGAAGGCACGTGAACATTCATACTCGATAGAATGGCCGTGGCTTTACGGTGAATTTCATTCCAAGAAATAAATTGTTTCCTGCCCATTTCATTAACCGTCTCACTGAGCATAATATTCTCACCAACAGTTAAATTGGGGACCAATGCTGTGTCCACTTCTTGGTAAACAATTTGAATTCCGAGATTTTGGGCATCCTTTGGCGAACGAATATCTACTTGATGACCATCCAAGAAAATATCTCCTGTATAATGTGTATACGCTCCAGAAAGTACCTTCATTAAAGTGGACTTCCCTGCACCATTCGCACCAATCAGCGCATGTGCCGTACCGGTTTCTGTAGTAAAGGAAACATTGTCTAATGCTTTAACTCCAGGAAATTCAATGGATATATCTTTCATTTCTAGATTATGCTTCTCCACACCATTCCCCACCTTTTAGAAGGAATATACAATCAAAGGAAACACCCTCTTACCGAAAAAATAAGAGAGTGTTTCCGATTTTTCTATCAAACTAGTATCTATTTCTTCGTATAATGTTCTTTTAATACTTTCATCCATTCTTCTTCAAACTCTGAAGATTTTCCCCAGCCTTCGATGATATTTGCCAAGTTCACCATATTGACAGGTTCTTTTGATTCTTGCAGTTTTTCACCAGATACTAGAGCAGCTTCTAAGTCATACGTTTGTGGAGTTTCTTCACCAGCAAGCTTTTTAGCTAAAAGTCTCATGTTGATTTCACCAATCAGTTTCGGATCAACAGCTGCTGTGTATTTCCATGGACTATTTTCTTCTTGAATTAATTGAAGGTCAGCATTAGATACATCAATTCCATAAATCTTGATTTCATCTCTGCCAGCTTCTTTAATGGCACGAGCAGCACCAATTGCAAACGCATCCCAAGTAGCAAAAATTGCATCGATACTTCCTTTTGGATGTTTATTTAACATTGCTGCTACCGCATTTTGCGTTTGTACGGATGTATCAGCAGCCGCCACACCAAAGCGCTCTACTTCTTTTATTTCTGGATTTGCCGCTAATACTTCTTTATATACATTGTTACGTCTTACCATTGGTGGGAATCCATCTACCCAAAGGTAAACGATATTCGCTTTGCCATTATGATCCTTCACTAATTGATCAAGCGCTAAGGTTGCTAGTGCTTCATCGTCTTGGGAAGTTAAGGTTACCCCTTCAACTTGTGCTAAATCGCCATTAGAATCAAAGGTGACTACACTTTTCCCTGCTTCAGTTAGTTTCTTAACATCCTCCACAGTGGCTGCATCATCACCATGAGAAATAATGAACCCGTCATAATCTTCTTGAAGTCCTTGTGCAATCGCATCATGGAACTTTGCTGTATCACCATTAGCCGTAAACACGTCAACTGTAAATCCTAGCGCTTCCCCTTCCGCTTTAGCTCCAGCTAGGAATTGAGCAGTATGATCATCTCCACCAATCTTGCGGATTACTTTAATCTTTGCACCTTCGCCATTAGCAAAGCGCTCAGGCACGTTTTCAAACGAGACTTTCTCTTCTCCTTTTGTAGGAGAGGAGGATCCCGATCCCCCTGCACAGCCAGTTAACAATAAAGTAGCTGCTATTGCTGAAACAAAGGTGCTTTTAAAAAAGTTCTTTTTCATACTACTTCCCCCTTTTTTAAGCATATGGATGCCTGTATCTTTTTTGGTTTTCATCAGAAAAGGTAAACGCTTCCATTTTGTATATTTTAAATTATCTAAATATTAGCATGTAAAAATAGCATCATACAATGATTATTTTGTATTCAACACCTTTGTCATGTTTTTTATTTTGGATTTTTTGGTTTTAATCTTTGTCTTATGTGGGATTTCACTAACATTATATGTTTTACCATAATTCTCTAGAATGAACGGAGTAAATTATTCATCATCCAAATAAAAAAAGACTGACTCAATCACTAGATTTAGTACCTTATCTTGAGAAAAAGGTAATTTTCTAGTGATTGAAGTCAGCCTAAATTTGTAAGATTTAACGAAACATCGTCCACATTCCTATATCCCTAAATCCTAAACGCTTATAGATTCTTCCTGCTTCGGGATTGTCATAAAATAAACAAAGAACTTTATCTTCCTCCAAAACGTCTTGAACAAGCTGTTGCATAACGACGCTAGCCAATCCTTGTCTTCGATAATCCTTAGAGGTACATACCCCTACAATCATGGCTGAGATTGAGTTTTCAGCAGTCGTGGACGCTGTTGCTGCCATTTTATTGTTTACTTCTATATAGTAAGTACGACCTGTGTGAGATTCTATCCCTTTAACAATCATTTCTTTCGCCCTTGGATTGGGAATAAACTCATCGATGGATGCTCGAAGTGCAATCAATTCATCGACACGATCCAAACTTAAGAGTTTAACCTCATCATGTTTTTGGGAAGCACCAGTAAAGTCATCCTTTGTACATTCACAAAAATACGTGACTTGTTTTTTTCCCACTTTTCCTTCTAGGTATGGTTCTAATTTTTCAACTACCTTAGAAACACCTGAAAGAGCTGCATATTCTGGATCGTTTAATATGATTTCTGCAAAAGCTAAGGCATTAAAATCTCCCTTAGCATATGGAATATAAGAATTGTAGTAGCGCAAAAGAACAGCTATTAACTCATCTTTTTCATTGAACTCTCCCCATAAATCTTGGTTTTCGTTATCATACCCTAACGCTTCAATGTCCCCGATGATAAACAGATTTAATGAAGGCTCTTCCTTCAAGTACTCGATAATCATATTATGATCGTTGTTTCTTAGCTTTCTCATCATCTAATCTCCACTCCTACCCTATCCCAAAAGATGTTCCATTATTATACATCCCTTAATGTCAGAAATAAACAAATTTTTAGAATCTATTATGATCTAATTGCTTAGAAATATATTTTTAAATTCGCTTCGCTCATAAACTAAAAAAACATGCCACAGTCATATCGGCATGCTTTTTTTCGATAGCATCTTTTATTATTCAGTATTCACTGTCTTTCATATTCTGATTGTGGTATGTTACTTTATTTTTACCTGAGTTTTTAGAGGCGTACAGTGCCTTATCCGCAAGTTGCAAAACATGGTCTGGGTTAGAATGATCAACAGACCATAACGCCCCGCCTATACTACAGCTTATAGTAATAGTATATTTGGACAGATTGAAAGGCGTGTTCAAATTTCGAATAATGGTCGAAACGATCTCACTATGATTATCAGCTGAGTCGAGTACGATAACAAATTCATCCCCTCCCAACCTTGCCAAAAAAGCATGATCAGGAATTGCCTCTTTAATCCTCTGTCCAACATGAATCAATAGCTGATCCCCCATATGGTGGCCATACTCATCATTGACACGTTTGAACCCATCCAAATCCATAAATAACATCATATATGACTTTCCACTACGATTCTCTTTCATTAGAAAATCTTGAATATATTGATTTAGAGCCATTCGATTCGGCAGCCCAGTCAATTCATCATGATGGGCTATGGTTTGCATTTTTCCTAGTGCACTCTCTGTCTTGGTCAATTCACTTACCAGTTCCCTCAAAGTTGATGATAATACTTCAATATCTTTTATCCCTGTCTCCACTGGTATAGTAGCAATCTTCCCTGTTTTTAAAAGTCTTGCTGCCTGTTCAATATTAAAAAGTGGCTTTGAAATCCTAGAGGATACAATCCAACCAATGAAGGCAAAAATGATGGATGAGATAATTCCAATCGTCAAGATAAACCTTTGTAGATTTTTAGAATCAACAAATGCGAGTTCCTCTGGTTGTCTTACAATAACTGTCCAACCTAATCCATTATAATCCTTGTATCCTGTACCATATGCAAATCCTGTCACATAATCATTCCCATCTGGCCAAGTCACCAAATCCCAACTATTCTTTTGCATATCAAAGTCTATACCCTCTAGCTTCAACGGTTTGCCGATTAAATCTTTTGGTCCTAAAATGACGGTCTTATCTTTTTTACTGACAATGAAAACCTCAACGTCCTCTCTAGTCCCTTTTAACGGTTCTAAAATGGATTTCTTGATTTCCTCTGTCCATTCCCAACTGAAATGGGCAGCCAACACACCTATAAATTGATTCTCGTTATTCATAATTGGAGTACTTATATCCACGAACTGTAACGGTTCTCCCGTTGGATTAGGAAGTAGTTTTGATAAAAGGACCGCATCGTGTACATCACCAATAAAAGGTTTGGAAAGAGCATTTTGAAATACTGGTCTTTCTGAAATATCGGCTCCTTTTAATATTCCATCTGTTGCAACTAAAACCTGACCCTTTTCATTTGTAAAACCCACCCATGAAAAGGATGGAATACTCGTTTTCAAATGGTTTAGTATCTGTTGTATCTCCTGTGGATTTTCTGGATTCTTGAACGTTTCTAATTCACCTAATATTTGTATTTCACTATAACGTGACCACATAAAGTAATCCAATTTATCTACCATTTGATAGGCTACTTCCGAAAGAGAACCACCTACCTCTCTTTTCAGTACAGAAGTAGAAAAACTTCCGATTGCATAGCTCAAGATTGCGGTTAAAATAAAAACACCTATCGCAAAACAAATTGCAAAATAAGCTCTTAATCTAATAGACACTAAATTCTCCCCAATTCCCTTACTTAAGAGTCATTCTTATTAAGTACAAAAAATTCCCATAAAACCATTTAACAATTCATTTTATCAAAGAATGAAAACCTTTTCAGCATAAAAAACAACGGTGTTCTACCGTTGTTAAGACAAATCAATGAAGTTTTTTTACTACTTTCTGACGAGTGGCATACTACAACATCTAAATGAACCACCTGACTTTATGATTTCAGAGAAGTCCACTTCAATAATTTTAAATCCTCTTTGTGAAAGCTTTCTATTTATTTCTCGATTCTGAGGTAAGCTACATATTACTTTATTGCCTAAAGAAAGTATGTTGGTGCCTAGAGAAAACTGTTCACTCTCACTCAATTCAATCAAATCGTAGTGGGAGGCTAACAACTGAAGTTCCTTGTTTGAAAAAGCCTTCGAATATACCAAAGCTTCATCTGGTGAAACAATGTTGAACACACAATCTAAATGTAAATATTCTTTTTTAAATGGAATTCGGTGTAAACGATAGTCTGGTAAAAATGTCTGTAATTGAGTAATAGCTGCTTGTGACGTCCGATTACTAACACCTATGTAGAGATTCTTTCCATCTACCAAAACATCACCGCCTTCAATTCTTTCCTTAGTTAATTCTAAATGAGAGAATTTATACTGTTTTAGCCATTTTTTTAGGATAAGTTCTTCTCCTTTTCTTATGTTGCATCCCATCTCCGAAACAAACACCTTTTTGCCTATCGTAAATCCAATATCTCTTGTAAAAACTTGCTCAGGGTAATCGGGCAATGCTGGTAAAAAGAAAACTTCAACTTGATGCTCCTTCAAGACATTGACGAATTCATCATGCTGCTTTAAAGCTATTTCAACGTTGATATTTTCCTGAACATAGTGCTTTTGTGTTTCATTGATCACTTCAGAAATTTGCATAAATACGGGTGGACAGAGCAACACTTTTTTCAGCTGACCATATTCGCTTTCGCATGATAATGTGAAAGATGATGGTAAAATGAAAGACATTTCTTACCTCCTGCTTGATTGGTTTCTAATTAGCCTACATAGTCTTATGGGAAAAAGGACATTTGCCTTCAATTGGTTTAATATCATCACCTATAAAATATTGTTTCCACTCTCTATGCTCTGGATCTCCATAGTGACTGATGTTAGGATGCTTAGGGAGACCATCCCACTTCTCCACGCGTTCACGCACTTTCTCTCGCGACATGATTCCACCTTTGCTTGTACCTTCTAGACCCTCAAAAATTCTACGTGGCTGAAAACCTAAGATAAGGCTTTTTCCTAAATCTCTCGTTTTACGTTGTTTATAGGCAGGAGCATTCCCAAACACGAAAAACGCCTCTTCTGCGAAAGAAAAAGCCCAAAGGTGGTGATCTGGATCTGTAGGATAGTCCTTTGGCCATGGACAATCATCCTGTTCATGCAAATACTGAAGGACATTCCAAAAACATAGTCTGTAATGTTCAAGGTCCTTCTCTTCTGATTCAGGTTCAACAAACAAAAAGAAGCCATGACGAATTAACGGTTGATCTGTTTCAAATAGATCAATGAATTCCTTTAATGTTTGAGGTAAGTGTGACCAATCATTTCTACTAATATAGGAATATCTTAATTCACCTTTATTTTCAGCAGCCATCCCAAAATAACAGGGAAAAGTCCGGTCGGTAACGACTTCATGGAATCTCTCATACTCTTTTAATACCCACTCAGGAACCAATTTAGGATTTCTCATATCTTCCTTTGTAAACAAATAACTTTTAGTTGCTTCCAACAGTATTCACCTCAAAGATTCTTAGTTTCCCCTCTCTTTCCCTAGACGTCATCGAAATAAACTCAATAAAGACAAATTACAAAGTCTAAACAAAAAAGAGGCATCCAAAAGATTGAAAAATCTTTTAGACACCTCTTACTATTATGCTGCTAAAGAAAGCTCAGCTTTACTCTTCTTGAAACTGAAAAGAAAGACACCTAGAGACAATACCGCAAAGCCTACTAGGTAGAAGAACAATACTGTAGCATTGGATGCTAAGAAGCTAGTATCACCTAAAGAAATAATGGACTTAAATCCTGTATTCGAATAGGTCAATGGCAAGAATTTACTTAGTACTTGAAGATTCTCTGGTAGCATCGGGATTGGAAGGTTCGATCCTGTTGTAGATAATTGCAATACGATGAATGCAAGAGCAACAAATCGTCCGATATTTCCTCCCAACGTAACTAAGAAGAAGACCATGGACATGAATGCTAGACTTGTAAAAACAGAGAAGCCAACAAATAAGAAAGCGTTTTCAACTTTTAATTGCAAGAATAAAAGAGAGAAAAGAGAAACTAGCACTCCTTGTGCAACTGCAAATAAAGATACTTTCATAAGCTTGCTTACGTACCAACTCATCGCTGAACTCGGTAAACCAGCTGGTTTTTTGAAATCGATAATGAAAGAAAGAATTAAAGCTCCTACAAACAGTGCAAGTGACAATACGTAAGGGGCAGTTGAATCACGATAGAATTCAAACCCATTTACTTTTTCACCTGTCAAATTCACTGGAGATGAGAACATACTGATGTTCGCATCACTTACTTGAATTTTGCTCATTTCATCCGCTCCACCAGCTAAACCATCAGACAATTGCTGACTTCCAGATTGCAGCTGTTTTGCTCCGCTATCCAGTGTAGTTACGCCCTCGGTCATGACTTGCCAACCTGAAGCAACTGTCTCGTTACCTGAACTGATTTGTGATAGTCCATTTTGCAGGCTAGCAACTGCACTAGTCATTTTAACCCAGGAATTAGCAACAGAAGCATTCCCATTAGCAACTTGAGAAGCACCAGCTTTTAAGTCAGAGATACCATTGCCAATTGCCTTCTGCCCTACAACTAACTCTGACAACCCAGAGGCCAATTTTTTCGAGCCTGGAACTGCTTCTTTGGCAATCCCTGCAGCTAAACTATCTGCTCCTGCTTTTAATTGATTTGCTCCATCCACTAGACCAGGCATTTTCCCGGATATCGCTTCACTAGTTCCTACAATTCTTAGAAACTCTGGATCTGTAAGGAGTTCAGGATGCTTTGCCAAATACCCCTTTAATAAAGCAGTGAGACCTTGTGAGCCATCTGACAATTGTTTTGCACCAGTAGCCAAGTCACCCGTTTTTGATGCTAGTAGAGCACTACCAGGCATAATTTTAGATTCTAATCCTGTAGCTAACGCCTTTCCTCCCGTTTCGGCTGACTGTAGACCAGCTAAAACCTTGGCCGATCCTTCCTGTAATTGTCCAGCCCCTTGGTCAATTTGTTTGGAACCAGCGGCCAATTTATTGATATCCCCCGTTCCACCTTTAATGGAACTCAATAGCTGCCCTGCCCCATTTTCTGCTTTTTGCGAACCATCCGCAAGTTTTTGAATATCAGCTGATTTATCTGTTAATGATTGCAATAATTTCCCTGTACCATCTGATAATTGTGTTGTACCATCATAAATTTTCTGAGAACCCTCTGCTCCCGTTTTGAACCCATTCGAGATATCACCAAATCTGGTAAATAAATTATTTGCATATGTTTCTGTAATTTTATTACCTAATTGCTCACGAATTTTTTCGGTAGCACTTCGTGTGACCTGTGCTGCCATGAAATTTAATCCTTCATTTTGGACATACTTTAATTCCGGAACTTGTGGATTTGCATCCAAAACAGTAGTGACCTTTTGTGAAAAATCTTCTGGAATTTCAATGACCATGTAATACTTTTGACTATCTAATCCCTTTTGAGCTTCTTCTTCCGAGACAAACTCCCATCCCAAGGTATTCGTCTTCTTTAAATCTGCTACTAAATCTTCTCCCACATTGATTGGCTTATCCCCTGATGTACCACCTTGATCCTTATTGACAACTGCTACAGGCAAGTTGTTCAAGTAATCGTATGGACCCCAAGTTGAAGACAGCAATATAGCTGCATACACCAATGGAATCAACAAGACCCCCAACAATGAGAACAGCAACCCTTTTTGCTCCTTGAGCTTCGAAAGCTCCATCCCTAACAAGCGAAAAGCGTTCATACATAACCCCCGTATCATTATATATTTTGCAAGAAGAAAATGAATGGTTATTCAGTTTCTTCTTAATCTATAATATTCGGAATTTTAGGACAAAATTCCTGCTACGATAGTTACATGGGTGATTGTACTAGAAAAAGATTTTTCGACACTAACTAAGATTTAGATTCCTCCCACTGTTGTAAGTCTTGTTATATCTTAAATAATCTTACTTATGCTCACAATAAATTCTACGAAGGATTGAATTTCTTCCCGGAAAACAAGCGTTAGCTCCCAAACATAATCAATTTACTATTGTATACTCTGGATTAAGTATCATTTCCCCCTCCCTTTTCTGATAAATTAATGTTTTGTGAATCATAATGAAACTTTCCGCTTGTTTTTACAGATTTTCGTTTTTTATGGGGAATTTTCGCTTCTTCTACAAAATTTTCGTTTTTCACGGAAGATATTTGCTTTTTTAGATTAATTTATGATTTTAAATATCCTGATTCATTTTTTAGAAAGTAATCCGTAACACCGCATTTTTGTACCGATAAATGATTCTTCCCTTGTAATATTGTGGTCTTGCAGGAAATAACCCACACGTATACCCCCAAAAAAAGAAAATGACCCAAAGCAAGTTGTTTGAGTCATTCTCTTAAAATTTTTTATAAAAGTAGATAGGCAATTGGAGCAGTTAATAGAATTGTTAAAACAACCCTTTCGAACCAAATCACTACTAATTTACCGATAGATAACGGAATTTCTGTTGATAAGATACATGGAACCAAGGCAGAAAAGAAAATAATAGAAGATACTGACACGACTGCCATAACAAATTTCGTCACTAAAGCTGCTTCCGTTACTAGTAAGGCAGGTAGAAACATTTCTGCAATGGATACAGCACTCGCTTTAGCTGCTAACATGGGTTCAGGTAGTTGAACAAGAGCGGTGAATGGATAAAATACATATCCTAAAATATCAAAAACCGGCGTGAACTCAGCTAAGATCAAACCAAGTAGACCAACGGACATGATGGATGGAAGAATTCCCATAGTCATAATAAATCCGTCTTTTAGGTTATCCCAAATATTTTTCTGAAGACTTGGTGCATTTTCTGCAGTAATCATCGCTTCCTTCCAAGCATGCTTCACTCGGTCTTTTTTAATGATGACTTCCTTGTCACCCTCCATGCCCTGATAGTACTCATCGCTCATTTTGGAAAGTGGCCAGATGCGAGTGGTAATTGCTGTTACGATGAACGTTACCACGAAGGTTACCCAGAAATATGTGTTCCACATTTCCATCAAGTTCAATGTTTTTGCTACAACAATCATAAAGGTAGCCGAAACGGTAGAAAAACCCGTTGCAATTATCGCTGCTTCTTTAATAGAATATTTTCCTTCTTTGAAAACACGGTTTGTGATAAGTAAACCTAATGAATAGCTACCAACAAAGGAAGCTACTGCATCAATGGCAGATCGTCCTGGAGTCTTCCAAATCGGACGCATAACAGGCTGCATAAAAATTCCGATGAACTCTAATAATCCATAGCCTACAAGTAATGCAAGGAAAACAGATCCGATTGGAACGAGTAAACCTACTGATATGACTAGTTTATTGTATAAAAATGGTGCCATATTCGGAGCGAAAAACCACTCTGGACCTACATTAAATACAAGCATAATAGCAGCAACAAGACCAAATACCTTTAATACAGAAAAGACAATAGTGACCTTATCTTTCTTCCAGGTTTTAGCTACGAATGGATATAATGCACCCATTAATATGACAATTAAAGCATAGTATGGAAGTACACTAGGCACCTTTAGCTGGATAAAGCTTACGATATGATCCAGCATAATCGATGATTTTCCGTTTAATGTGATTGGAATAAAAAACATAAAAATTCCGATAGCGCTAAAAATGAAAAACTTCGTGATATTACTTGCACTCGTTTTTGGTGCCAATTCGTGTTGTAGGTTTCTTACAGGTTGATTTTCCATCCCTATTCCCCCTTAATCCTACTTACCTTTTTGCCAATCCAGTCAAAAATGTTAAAAACACGTGAGTTCCCATCTTTACAGTAGGCTGTGCCGCTAAATCGCGAAGTGGATCCAAGCAGACGATATCCATGGCCTTTACCTTAGGATGTCGACCTGCCAGCCAAACAGCCTCCAGAAGTTCCCCTGATGTCATCCCTCCAGGCGTAGACGCCGGAACACCAGGAGCATAGGCAATATCCAATACATCCATATCGACCGTTACATAAATCCGGTCTACCTTACTCTCTAATTCTTCTAAACATTGTGCAACAGTTTCTACAATACCTTTACGTCTTGTTTCACGTAGAGTGTAATAGTTTACACCTTTTTCATCTGCATACACTTTTAGATCCTTATTATTGAAAAAACCATGTAGTCCAATATTATACATATTGGCTCCTTCCACTACGTTACTTTCAATCAGATTACGCATTGGTGTTCCGTTAGAAGGGCCATTGTCTGTTAAATCTCGTAAGTCAAAGTGAGTATCAAATTGTAAGATTCCAATTTTCTCAGTAGGGTTGGCATCATGCATGCCTTTTACGAGCATAGCCGTAATCGAATGGTCCCCTCCAATAGAACAAATCATAGATTGAGAGAATTCCTGGTGTACTTTCAAGGAGGCTTCCCTAATATTTTGGTGGCAAGCCGAGATGTCTGTAACATGCATCGGAACATCCCCTGCATCGACAATCTTCATCGTATTAAGATCTACGTCATGATCGATATTGTAGGTAGCAAATCCTTTCCAAGCTCTACGAAAGTATTCCGGGAACTCGGAAGCACCAGACGCCGAGATGGACGACCTGGATAAAGGAACACCCAGCATTACGATATCTGGGTAAGTCCCTTCCTCCGGTTTTTCCTGTATTGGTTTAATCCATTCATTTACCCTTTGTGGATGATCGGGGTATCCTCCATTCCATACAAAACTAGGAGGAATAAGATGTGGATAAAGAAAGCTCTTCAATTAGCTTCCCTCCTTCTACCACTACACGGCCTTTTTTGATTACTGTATCTGTATGGTTCACACCATAAGAGTATTGTAGTTTCATATAATTTGGGCTATTAAAAATGGTTACGTCCGCTTGTTTCCCAACTTCAAGACTACCGATTCTATCTCCTCGATTAATGGCATGTGCTGCATTAATGGTTGCTGCTGCAAGTACCTCAGCTGGTGTCATTCCCATCTTCAAGCATCCTAGATTCATAATGAATGGTAGGGAAACCGTCGGCGAAGATCCCGGATTACAATCTGTAGAAAGTGCTACAGGGACACCTAAATCAATCATTTTTCTTCCATTCGCAGACTCAGCCATTAAAAAGTACGCCGTTCCTGGAAGTAGTACTCCTACCACCCCAGCTTCGGCCATCATCTTCATCCCATGTTCAGAAGCCTTTAATAAATGGTCCGCTGAAATGGCTCCAACCTCCGCTGCCAATTCTGCTCCTTCATAAGGCTCAATTTCATCCGCATGAATTTTAGGAGTCAGCCCATATTTTTTACCAGCTTCTAGAATCTTTTTCGATTGCTCAGGAGTAAAAACGCCATGCTCACAGAACACATCATTGAATTCTGCCAACTCTAGTTCTGCGACTTGGGGAATCATGTCTTCAATAAGGTGTTGGACGAATTCATCAGGATTGCTTTTATATTCCTTTGGTACAGCATGTGCACCCATAAATGTACTGACGATATCCACTACGTGTTTTTTATTTAATTCTTTTGCGACCTCAAGCTGTTTTTTCTCCGTCTCCCATTCCATTCCGTACCCGCTTTTAGCTTCGACAGTAGTTACGCCATGGATCAGGAATCCATTTAAGCGCTCAATGCTTTCATTAAATAACTCTTCATGTGTAGCCGATTTTGTCCGACTGGTAGTCGCATGGATACCCCCACCGTTATTCATAATTTCCATATACGTAGCTCCTTGGAGACGCATATTGAACTCATTTTCACGACTACCCGCGAAAACTAGATGTGTATGAGGATCAACTAAACCAGGAGTTACTAGCTTACCAGTAGCATCGATAATTTGAGCTTCACCCAATCGGTCTTTAAATAATTGGTAAAGTTCCTCATCCGTTCCGACAGCCTGGATTACCCCTTGTTCAATCCACAAGCTGCCATTTTCTATTGCCTTTAAATCAGACATGGCATCTTTAACAAGGGGAGCTTTAGAGCTCCCCTCCAATGTTACAAGCTGTGAAGCATTTCGTATAAAAATTGGAGCAGTCATTTAATGGACCTCCTTTTGGTCTTATGGAAGCATTGGCATGTTGATGCCTTTATCTTTTGCTGTTTTAATGGCCAAGTCATATCCTGCATCTGCGTGACGGACAACACCCATTCCCGGATCTGTCGTCAACACTCTCTCTAAACGTTTCTCTGCTTCTTTCGTACCATCTGCCACAATAACCATCCCAGAATGCAGAGAGTAACCCATACCTACTCCACCACCATGGTGAAGAGATACCCAACTAGCTCCACCTACTGCATTGACTAAAGCATTTAGGATTGGCCAATCTGCTACCGCGTCACTACCATCCTTCATAGCTTCAGTTTCACGGTTTGGAGATGCTACCGAACCTGCGTCAAGGTGGTCACGTCCGATAACGATAGGTGCCTTCAACTCTCCACGTCCTACCATATCATTGATGATTTTCCCAAATCTTGCACGGTCTCCGTATCCTAACCAACAAATCCTTGCAGGCAACCCTTGGAAGCTGATTTTCTCTTGTGCCATCTTAATCCATTTGCATAAGTGCTCATTTTCTTTGAATTCTTCTAAAAGGACCTCATCAATTTTGCGGATATCTTCAGGGTCTCCTGACAATGCCGCCCAACGGAATGGACCTTTTCCTTCACAGAACAATGGACGAATATAAGCTGGAACGAAGCCTGGGAAATCGAAGGCATTTTCTACCCCTTCATCCTTCGCCACTTGACGGATGTTATTTCCATAATCGAACGTCACTGCACCTTTTTCCTGCATGGATAACATTGCTTTAACATGAGTTGCCATACTTTGCTTCGATAATTTCACGTATTGATCTGGGTCATCCTTACGAAGCTTTGCAGCCTCTTCTAATGAGTATCCAACAGGGACATAACCATTTAATGGGTCATGAGCGGACGTTTGGTCTGTTAGAACATCTGGGGTAAAGCCTTTCTCTAACATAAGCGGAAGTATTTCAGCTGCATTCCCTACTAAACCAATGGATAATGCTTTTCCTTCTAGTTTTGCTTGTTTTGCCATAGAGATTGCTTCATCCAGTTCATAACACTTTACATCAAGGTAAGCGGTTTCAATTCGACGATCGATTCTTGTCTCATCCACATCAATTGCTAAACATACTCCATCATTCATTGTAACTGCCAATGATTGTGCTCCACCCATACCGCCCATTCCAGCAGTAAGCGTAATCGTATGCTTTAATGTTCCACCATAATGCTGACGTGCTAGCTCTGCGAATGTTTCATACGTTCCTTGAACAATCCCTTGGCTTCCGATATAAATCCAGCTACCAGCAGTCATTTGACCGTACATCATTAAGCCTTTTTTATCTAGTTCATGGAAATGATCCCAATTTGCCCATTTAGGAACTAAATTTGAATTTGCAAGCAAAACTCTAGGAGCATCACTGTGTGTTTTGAAAACTGCAACAGGTTTTCCAGATTGAATTAACAGCGTTTCATCACTTTCTAATTCATGAAGTGTTTTAATAATGGCATCATAAGACTCCCAGTTACGAGCAGCCTTTCCAATTCCTCCATATACCACTAAATCTTCAGGACGTTCTGCCACTTCTTGATCAAGATTATTCATCAGCATTCTTAGTGCAGCTTCTTGAACCCATCCCTTTGCATGAAGTTCGGAACCTTTATAGTTTTGAATTGTACGCTTTTCTGCAGATTTCGTTTCCATGAAAATACCTCCTCATTGATTCTATTTTCATTTTATTATGTAAAAATTCTGAATTATATTAAATAAAAAATTGAATAAGGATAAATTTTCACTATAAATGACACCTAAAGAAAAAAATCAACAAAATTAATTATACTATTTTTATATTTATATATTATTTTTAGGTCTATAAGAATAGTATTTCGGTATTCTATGATTTTTTAAAAAACTAACACAAATAGCCATGAGGCAATTTTCTCATGGCTTTGTACTAACGATTTATTTAACTATACCGGTTCGAAATTCTCTCGGTGTCACTCCAACCAACTCTCGAAATACTCGGCTGAAATAATTGGGATTTGGATACCCAATGGAAAGTGCTATTTCTTTTACAGGCTGATCTGATTCACTAAGTAACCGTTTTGCTTCATTGATTCGGATGCTTGAAACGATTTCAGTAAAACTTTGTCCAGTTTTTTGTTGTAGCAGATAGCTAAAATAAGATGGACTCCGATTCACATGATTAGCCACATCTACTAACTTCAGATCCCGTTTCCTAAAATTTTTTTCAAGAAAAGAAATCCCCTTCTCGATAGGGTCGTTATGATAGTTACGATTTCCAGCTGCTACTTTCAAGAATAACTTCTGAGCAAAGAGAATTAAATTTTGAACAGTTCTATATAACACCGCATCATACAAAATAGAATTAAAGATATAACGGTATTCCGCTTCTAATTCCGTTTTTTTCTCCAATCCATTCGTTTTCATAAACCGTCTCATTTGAGCTAAAATGCTGGTTAACCTAATTCGAACTAGCCCAGGTTCTGGATACGGCTCCGTCAAGGATACGAATTCAGCATATAGCCATTCTTTTATATTCTGAAGTTCATGATTCGCCAACATCTCAATCCATCTTCTTTGCTCAGGGGGTGTTAAAAAGGAATCTATATGCGCCCATGCTGGTGATGATTGCAATTGGATAACCTGTCTATAGCCACGATAGTAAGTTAATTCAAGCATTTTTCTAACTTCTAAATACTTATGATGTATAGACGGAGACGTTCCTTTCCCGATATGAACTGCTATAGATATGGCATCTGAGTATTCTTCTTCCCATTTATGCATGGCTTTTTGACATTGTTCTGAAGGACGTGGTGATGTTTGTTTAAATAATATGACCACCATATCACTCAACACAAAGATACTTTGATAGCTTTGGAAAGGAAATTCAATGAGAAATGCATGTAATGTAGGAATCATTTCCTTGGTTTCTGTTTGAAAGACCGCAATATAATAATCCTCAATGCTCATTCTGTTTGGAAGGAACAATAATTCGTATAAACCTTCTCTAGTTGCATAAGAGTTTGAATTTGTCTCCGTTTGATTTCTCGCTGTCAAAAGCCTGGATGCTTTTTTATAGACAGTCTTCAATTTTGAAGATGAAAGCGGTTTTATCATAAGCTCTAATGCTTGAATTTCTATAGCAAGGCTCGCCTTTTCAAAAGTCGCTTCCGCACTCGTCAAAATAAGAATTGGTTCATAAATCATGACTAATTCTTTTAGCGAATGCCACTGATCATTGGAAAGCATATCTAGCTCCAACACTAAAACATCGGGCGTTTCTTTCTCAAACTGAAGGATCAGTTCTTGAAAGTTGGAGGCTACATGAATATGGGTTATTGGTACTGATGTTGTTTTCAATAACCATTTCAGCCCTTCTCTTTCATTGCTATCACGGTCCCCAATCAGCCATTTCCCCTCCATGTCGAAGCCCTCCTTTATTGATTCTGTAGAACTTGTTCAAGTGAAATGGTTCTTAACCATTCTGCACAAGCTTCAATATCATTCGAAAACACACGGTCCTGAGTAATGGACGGAACAACATTTCTTGCATGTTCATAAAAAGCTTTTGTTCTTTTTGCCATTCTATCTTTACCTCTATATTCAACCGCCTGTAATGCACATATTAATTCGATTGCTAACACTCGTCTTACATTTTGAATAATTTGATACGCATGGCGGGCACCAATCGTTCCCATACTTACATGGTCCTCTTGATTCGCGGAAGAAGGAATGGAATCCACACTCGCAGGATGTGCAAGTGTTTTGTTTTCAGAAACAAGAGCTGCTGCACAATACTGCATAATCATCGCTCCTGATTGCAAGCCTGGTTCTGGACTTAAAAAAGCTGGAAGATCATTTAACTGTGGGTTTACAAGACGCTCTACCCTTCTCTCAGAAATGTTGGCTAACTCAGCTGTTCCGATTTTTAGAAAGTCCATCGCAAAGGCTATAGGCTGTCCATGGAAGTTACCTCCAGATAAAACCTTTCTTCCTTCATCAAAAATCAATGGATTATCAGTGGCCGCATTCATCTCAATTTCTAGCTTTTCCTTCACATAATCAAACACTTGCCAAGATGCTCCATGAACTTGTGGAATGCAACGAAGTGAATATGCATCTTGGACACGCAATTCTCCTTGACGAGTCGTAAGGTTGCTTCCTTCTAGCCATTCTCTCATTCTATAAGCAACATCTCTTTGTTGTTGGTATCCTCTAACCATATGAATATCGTCATCTAGAACATCCGTGATGCCTTGCAATCCTTCCATCGTAATCGATGCGATTACCTCGGATAAATATCCTATTTTCTCAGCTTCTAGGTAGGCAATTACACCAACTGCTGTCATGGCTTGGGTCCCATTGATTAAAGCTAAGCCTTCTTTAGCTTCTAATTCGACTGGAACAATACCTTCAGCCTTTAGTGCTTCAGATGCTTCCATTCTTTTTCCTTGATAAAATACCTCTCCCTCTCCCATTAATGGAAGGACAAGATGAGATAAAGGCGCTAAATCCCCGCTCGCCCCAAGAGATCCCTGCTGTGGAACGACTGGGTGGATTTTAGAATTCAATAAACTCAAAATCGTTTCGATAACAACAGGGCGAATCCCTGAAAAACCTTTCAACAAAGCATTCGCACGAAGTAAAAGCATCGCTCGTGAAACAGATTCAGCAAATGGTTCACCAACCCCACAAGCATGTGAACGAATAAGATTCGTTTGAAGTTCTTTTACATAATCAGCAGAAATGAACACATCACTGAATTTTCCAAAACCTGTGGTGATACCATATACCACTTGTTGATCATCCACAATTTTATCTACAGCTTCTCTACTCTTTTTTACTTTTGCCATTGCCTCATCACTTGCTGTTACATAAGCTCCATGCAAAATAACTTGCTCAGCATCTTTAAGCGTCAGTTGTTCACCGGTCAAAATAATCATATTCTCCACCCCATTAGCATAGTAAAGGGGCTGCCCAGAATCTTCATTTGATCCAAAACAGCCCCTGTTTTTTATTAAATTGGAGATAGGTGATCCTATTTTTACCATATCCATCAGTCTCCGTTAATTTTTTTAAAATTCTTATATTTCTTTTATTTTAAAAAAATTAACGAGAAATAGTCAACATATTTTAAAAATTTTACTATACTAACGTAGTATTTCACTATCAGACTAAAGACTTTTCTAACAAGAGTTCATCACGTATTGGAATACCATTTTCACTGACAAGAGGAATTTCAGGCTTTATTTTCCTTGCTTCCTTTACTACATCAGGATAAAGTTTTGTCAAAACATACCCTCGCTTTTGATAAAACCCGAGTGCATGTAGGTTGTCATTAGTCGTAATTAGTTTTATAGACCTACAGCCTTTTGTACGCGCATGTCCCTCAACCTTGTGCATCAATCTGGAACCGATGCCTTTTCCTTCTATTACACTATCAAGAGATACAATTTCACATTCCTTATCTTTCATGATAAAAGTCAATAATCCAACCAAACTTTGATATTCATCTTGTACTGCAAAACCTTCTAATTTCAAACAATCATAAACACCGGTTGATAGGACCATCTCAGTACTTCCCCAATATTGAATAAAAAATTCCTTTATCTGTTCTTCCCTAAGCTCAGATAATGGTAGTAAGTCCATGTTATCCTCTCCCTTTACTTCTTTCCCTACTCTATTAAATATTGTATCATTCAGATAATAGCTTCGGTGAAAGCGCGACGTTTGCGTTTGGCAAGAACAAATGCGAAGATCGGCACTAGTAACATTTATGAATCAATACTTTTTAAACGTACAAAGAAAGGGATGATAAAATGAAAGAACCATTATTAGAAGAAACTGCAGAACAACAAGTGGAAACGTTGCAGTATGCAGAAAAAGCGTATTCTGATGACAAACTTTGGAGTAAGTTAGTAAAATTTGGCAAGAAAGCAGGCTCGTCTGTTGTATATGCCTGTTTATTATTGTTCTATACATTACAGAAGCCCGAAGTACCTATGAAAACAAAAACAATTATTATAGGGGCTCTTGGATACTTTATTTTACCTCTTGATTTAATTCCTGACTTTGCTGCTGGAATCGGTTTTACGGACGACCTTGGAGCATTAGGAGTTGCTTTAATCCAAGTAGCTATGCATATTGATGATGATATTAAGGTAAAAGCGAGAGGTAAACTACAGGAATGGTTTGGTACATCGGTAGACACTAGTGAAATTGACCAGAAAATTGGAATGTAAAAAATTGGATGCTTCCAACTATGTTGTTGGAGCATCTTATTTTTTGAAATTTTCTCCTGCTTGCTGTGCTTTTTTTGTCGAAAAATCGATAAAATTTATTTTTCATTTTTATTTTCTTGGTATCGATTTAATTTTTCGTGTTTTCGAATTTATTTTGGAGGTTTCGATTTTATTTTTATGGGTTTCAATGATAAAAAGTTTACTCGTCTCAATCACCACTTAATAATCCTTAAAAACATAAAAAAACGACATTAAAAGGTTACTTTCAGCCTTTCGTGCCGCCACTTTTCTTCTAATCCTCATCCTTCACATCAAAATCTTCAGGAATCGGTTCATTATAGTATTCTTCCACTACCTTTTTATATTTCTCAAGCTTTTCAAAATGGTTATTAAACTGATCTTGGTAAATCATATATTGCTCACCGTCAAATAAGGCACGGATTTTCTTATTACGTATCAAACTCATTATGGTTTCTTCGGGCAAAGAAAGATACTCTGCTGTTTCCTCAATTGTTAAATACATGATAGACTCACTTCCGAATAGTAGTATAGCGTGATTGTACTATCCCTATGCAATTCTGGCAACAAAGTACAGTCCTTATCGAACCGTGTATTCTTCTAAATGTCCGATGTCTGCTTCCAAAATCACCATCCATTCATCACTCCACTCCAAAACCGTCAAGCTCGTATCATAGATATATGGTGGGTCCCAAAGCCTTGAGATTGGCAGCCCTTTGCAATATGCCAAAAGTGTTTTGATGAATACCGTATGTGTCACTAATAATACCGTTTCCTCTTGATGTTCTTGCTTTATTTTATGTACAAATCTTTCGACCCTCTCATAAAGCTGTTGGAATGTTTCACCATTAGATGACTCGTATAGATGAGGAGTATTCCAAAAGCTATGAAATGCATCAGGATAGCTAGCTTGTATATCTTCCTGCTTTTGACCTTCCCAATCCCCCATACCAATTTCTCGTAAATCATCGTCAATCCTTATTTCCGTGGTTTCCCCCACTATAGTTTGAGCCGTTTGAAATGCCCTGTTTGAAGGACTTGAATATACAGTATTAAAATGAATATTTTGAAGTCTATCACCTAACTGAAGGGCATTTTTCACACCCTTTTGTGTTAGCGGTGAATCTTTCCATCCTTGCATTCTTTTTTCAAGATTCCATTCTGTCTCCCCATGTCTTGTCACATATAACTTTATCATTGAAAAACCCCTCCCTATTTCAATTATTCTACCAAATTGTCGAAAGACTGTGTCATATTACCTGGGAAATTGTAGAAATTTTTGTTGTTTTAATAGGGACAAATGACGGTATTTAAATAATACAAATCATGGATTTCTTAGGAGGATCATTTATGAAAATCAAAGCTGGAAACTGGACGATGCTAACCGTTCATGAAAAACTATTCATCTTACAAGCAGTTAGTCTTAGTTCAAGATTAAAAATTCGTGGACAATGAAAATCACATGCAAAAGATGAGCTGAACAATGTCGATAGCTCTTCAATACCAAAATTTAGCTCTTACACATTCTCACAGAAAAAGAACCAAGCATCCGGTTCCATGAAGAAAACAGTTCTTGGTTCTTTCATTTTTATTTAGCTAAAGATGCTTTAATTGTTTCATAAGCCTTCACATATAACAGTAACTCTTCTACTAAAGCTTTTACTAAAATAGCTGGATCAGGATTTAAACCATCATTATCATAATCGAAGCAATGTGGATCAAGAACTAGTTGTTTTGGGATGACATTCGCATACAATCCACGTCCAATGATTCGCATATTGTTTAATGCATTAATTCCCCCTTTACCTCCACCTGCAACTGCCAATAATGCCACTGGTTTATGGGCAAATTGTTCGTTACTTAAGAAATCTAGCGCATTCTTTAAGGCCCCACTCATTCCACTATGATATTCAGGTGTAGCTAAAATAATCCCATCCGCTTCTTGGACTGACTTCTTTAGTTTTTGAACTTCTTTTTCTTCGGCTTGAGAAGCTTCTCCGTTATATAATGGGAGAACCGTTTCGCTTAGATCAATCAATTCTGCTCCAAATTCTTTTGCAATATATCGAGAAGCTATGCCAGTACGCCCCTTCGTTCTTGGTGAACCACTAAGAATAACTAACTTCATTTTTTATTCCTCCATGCCGGTTATTTATGGGTAAGTATCAAAATTCGAATTCCGGTACACTGATAGTATAAACAATACTTGATTCAGACAAAAATAATATGGCCTAAGAACCCGAAAACTATCATTACGAGACGTCACTTTTATATGATCGTTTGTCTAAAAAAGTTAATAAAAGGTCTGACACTCCATTGTAAGAGTCAGACCTTTTTGTTAGAAATCATTTAATTGGCACGTCTATAGGTATATTGTTTCCACTGATAATGCATAAAGCAACCGATACAAAAACCTAATAAAGCAACGGAAGCCGCCAATGCTACCATGATTGAGAATATATAACCGACAGCATTCCAACCTAACAAGAATGAAACAAAAGCAATGAACAAACAACTAACCGCTATTTTTTGGTTAAACTGCTGTTGCTCCCAATCTTCAGGAATATAAGAGTTAGGTTCTTTTCTAAGCATTTTTTTAGCAAGCTCCATAACTGGATTGTATCCAAATAAAAGTCCTAGAAGACCTGAAATTAAAGGAATTAATAAAATCCATACCATACCGGAAGTCCACGTTAAAATTACACTCAAGACAATAGTCCATTGGTTAACTCTAACAAGAGGTCGAGGAATTGAACGAATTGTTTCTGTCATACAAATCCAACCTTTCATATAGGAATTATTGTTATTGTATGTTGTTTTACTGGATTTGTATAGATAAAAGTCTTGGAAAAGTTAAGTTCATTTTTACCGATTGTTATTAAGGGTCATTTCTCATAGTTTGTAGTTTTCATCTAGATTTTTACTTTTAAAATTTTCAAAAAAGATTTTTGTTGAATTACAGCCAAAAAATGCTTCCCAGCTTCGTAATCCTGTATAGGGTTCTAATCGACATCGACATGCGGGGATGCAGGGGGATTATGGTCAATGAATACTGTTACACTAAAGAGAAAACAAAGGATTTCAGAACTACGTAAGACAAAAATGAAAGCTCGTAATAAAAAGGTAGCAGCAGCTTCGATTGCCGGAGCGATTACTGCAATTCTGTTTTTCAATGGTAAAGTAGGAGCAAGTGGAACGCAGTATACGATTAAAAAGAACGACAATCTATATAGTCTATCTAAAAAATATCGAGTAAGTGTTGATCAACTAATGAAAGTTAATGGTTTAACAACAGATAAAATCGTAATTGGTCAACAGCTTTTGGTCCCTACTGAAACAACGGTTTCACAAACAGAGGATTACTCTAACGTACATACTGTTCAAAAAGGGGAAACACTGTCCTTCATAGCAAAAATGTACGGCACTTCTATAATGGAATTGAAAAAGGAAAATAATTTTCAAGAAGATCGTATTTATCCAGGTCAAAAAATCATAGTGCCACTAGAAAATCCCTCAAACGAAGAGGAACAAATGTATACCGTTTTCCCTGGAGATTCTTTATGGGGAATTGCTAAACGATTTGGGGTGAAAGTGGAAGATCTTGTGAAAGAAAATGGTTTAAATAAGGAAATGGTTCTTATTGGTCAACGTCTTTCCATACCTGGAGTAGCAAATTATTCAGAAGCGACAGTGATCGGTGCTGCTGATAGTTTTACGGTTGAATTCGAACAACATGGTAAGACATTTGTTTTAACCGTACCATATGGCGCAGCCTCAAAATACCAAGACAAATCAGGACAAAAAGTAACTGTATTACATAAGAACGGTGCCGTTATATCGGTTTTCTAAATAACATACCAAGACTGTCAAAAGGCAGTCTTTTTTTATTTTCCAATAAAATTCTGAAGGATAATTAAATATGAAATACAAGTGATTGCAACATAACATTACTTTTTCAAATCGGATGTCCCTTTTTTGGGGACTTTTTTTATTACTATTTTTAACTTTTTTTACATATATTTGAAACCTGTTTGTAATATATCTCGTCAAATATTAAATACCATACTTTTTGGAGGAAATATGAGAAAAATTATACATTATCCTTTAATAACCCTTACGGGAATGTTAGGGTTCGTAGTATTTCTTGCTTTTCCAAAGCTATTTGCTTTCCCAACGACAGGAGATCAAGAGCATTTGGTCCTTAATTCTGGTTTTATCTTATCTTCTTTCCTAAAAACATTAAAAGCCTTAACGACCCCTTCTGATTGGACTTTTATTGAAGGCTGGATGAAGGATGTAGTCATTGAAAGATACATTTATTCATTACAGATTATGGGCATTTCTTTACTTTTTACTATTCTTATAGGTTGCATGATTGCATGTTTTATTATTTTTATTCCATTAAAAATGAGGTCACCTTTCAAAATCGCTTTGAATTTTTTGGAAGGATTACCTGATCTTTTTATTTTGTTCCTGCTTCAAATGGGACTTTTAAAACTGTATAAAGATTACGGAATTAAGATTTTCTCTTTATATGGAATTGCCGAAACAAAGCCATACGTTTTTCCGATGATCATTAATTCAATCCTTCCATCCTTATTCTTTGCCCAATACTTATTAAAGGTCATGGAAGAAGAAATGGAAAAGCATTATATTCTATTAGGAAAAGCAAAGGGATTATCAAGAGTATATATTTTTCAAAATTATCTTCTACGTAATATTTTTCCAGTGGTTATGATTCATTTCAAAACAATTATTTTCATGGTATTAACCAATTTAGTGTTGGTTGAACACATGTTTGTATTAGACGGTTACATACACGAGCTATACGTAATATTAAGCTTTAACAGTCATAACCCGTTGGCCATTGTCTTTTATGTACTAATGTTAATGATTCCTATTTTTGTATTTGAATTACTATTAATCCTTTCTGCTAAATCCATTGGAAAGATTAGAGGGCTACAGCTATGAAAAGAAAATGGTATTGGAAAACCCTTATTAGCTTATCCATACTAGTAGCTCTATTCATAATAAGTGTAAATACAGAGCCACAGCCTGAAAATACTAAACTGTTACTCTATGATGAAAATGGAAAATTTATAGGAGCTCCTCCAGCAGGACCTTCAAAGACCTTTCCTCTAGGTACCGACACAGCTTCAAGAAGCATGCTCCATTTAGTATTAGAAGGTTTAAAGTACACAATTGCGATATCCGTCGGTATTGCCGTACTAAGGGTTTTGATTGGAGGAACGTTAGGAATCATCTCAGCTATATGGCTTCCAAACTTTAAATATTATTTCAAAGCTTTGTTTCTACCTTTTCAATACATACCTGCACTATTAATAGGAATTATTCTACTTACTCCTATAGCTGCAAGCTATCGTGGGATACCTTATATGATGATTGTGGAATATCAAGCTATTGTTCTTTTAGTGGTAGGACTGCCTTCTGTCTTCATTTTCATGAATGAGCTTGTTGAAGATATAAAAAAACAGCCATTTATTTTAAGCTCGTCACTAATGGGAGCCAGTAAATATCGTTTATTGACTAAACATATTATGCCCTTCTTAAAGTCCCATTTAACGTTATTAACCGTACAGCAAGTCCTTCAAGTGTTACAGCTTTTAATGTTTCTTGGGATATTTTCAATCTATCTTGGCGGAGCTCATCCAACACCGATTAGTGATCATCCAAGAGTAATATATCGGTCAATCACTAGTGAATTGGCTGGTATGACCGGACAAAATTATTGGTTAATGCTTCGAGCTCCTTGGATGCCTATGGCTCCAATTATTGGGGTAGTGTTTTTAGTTCTATTGATTAATACCATTAAAAAAGAATTAGAAGAAAATCTAGTCTGGAATCCCATTGTTCCAAGTAGAAAAAAGGCTTTTAAATGGCTAGCCTTTAAAAAGGGTAAATATGTTAGATATGCTCCTGCACCGACTAATAGTTTTATTCTAATTGGACTTCCCTCTTCAAATGAGAGCGAAGATTACTTACCTCAGAAATATAAATCAGACATGTTACGTGCGCTATTTCGTAGGATACTGAAAAAGATTTACAAAACAAAGGTTTATCAAGTAATGAATAGTTGGTTAAAACGTTTACTTTTTCAAAAAGAAAGAGGAATGCCTTTTAAATGGATATTACTAATAGTCCCACTCGTGATCGTTACAACTTTATTTATTACAAGATTAGATACTCCGAAAACTGCAAGCACTACTCAAAAAGAAAAACCTATTATTAGCCCTATATACGAAAAAAGTTATACCAACCGAAATGCCGTACCAGTGAACTACAAAGCAGATGTTACCTTTAATGATACAAAATCTACCTTAGATGGCACCTTAGATATAGAATCCACTAATTTCTCTGAAAAAAAGAATGATCATATATACTTTCATCTTTACCCTAATCAATTTAGAGAGAAATTAACCGATGAGAAATGGATTACATCCCTAGGCGAAGAACAGGAAACTGGCTGGGTCGATATTTATGAGGTTTTAGTGGACGGCAGTAAGGCTAGCTTTGAAGTGAAAGGAACCCTTTTAGATATACAGATGGAGGGCTGGGATAAAAACGAGGTAGCAAAGATCAAAATCAAATTTGAAATCAAAATTCCTAAAAACAACGGCCACTCCAGTTATGACCATGCAGGAACATGGTTAGGAAATTGGCTTCCTGTGCAAGCCGTACATGACCAGAATGGTTGGAACCTTCATTCATATTCACCATTTGGAACACCGTTCTACAGTGAAGCCGGAAATTACGATGTTACGCTCCGGGTGCCTGAAAAATACAAGGTTATTACTAATGGAAATGATCAGAAAGCCGTTGTACATACTTCAAATGGCAGTACAGTCAATCAAGTACAAGTAGAGAATGTAAGGGATTTCTCTGCTGCATTTCTGGATATCAATTATTACGAGGTCATGATCTATATGGTTGGGGACACAATGATCAATACTTGGTACCGAAAAAATGATGATTCAAATATCATACATTATGATACAAAAACAGTAAGTCAAGCCCTAGAACACTACAGTAATCTTTACGGTAAATATCCCTTTACAGAATTTGATATCGTACGAACAGGCGATAATTCCTTGCCTGCAAGCTCTACTGGCATGCTATTCTCACCTGGCTATAACTTTAAAGAGTATTATGGAGCATTTAATCTTGTAGAAGAAACAGCTAGACAATGGTGGGGTGGAATGGTTGGAAGTAACGGAGCAAAAGAACCTTGGCTTTCCGAAAGCTTAACCAGCTACAGTTCCAAGAAAGTCATGAGAATGGTGGGTGGACCACAAGAAGAACGCACCGAGGAGCTAAAAACGAATATAAATTTGGCAGAAGCTGAAAAGCAATATATTAGCAGTACATTGGAAGAATTCAAATCAGCTACTAACCACCGCTTAATCCTTTTCTTGAAAGGCTCTGACATGTTAGTCGAGCTAGAAAAACAAATTGGAGAGGATAAAATGATGGAAGTTCTTCAAAAGTTTTCAACCGAGTACCAAAACAAAAATGCCTCAGGGCAAGATTTCATAACCACTTTCTCCTATGTAGCCGGACCAGAAACCGAACAGTACTTTGAGAAATGGCTTTCTAAAAAAGAACAATCTAAATAATAGAACATTCCGTTCTACACACTCAATGAATATATCTGTTCAACTTGCAAGTTTTAAAATATTGAAGGCTATCTCTTTTGGAACCCTTCAGGGAGAATAGCCTTTTATGTATCTAGTCTAAAACAGGAGGTTCTATGAAAAATATTATTATTTATCCATTTTTATTTATCATCGGTATGCTTGGTTTTGTTTTCTTTATTTCATTTCCAAAGCTTTTTGTTTTTAAATGGACAACCGAACCTGAGCATTTAGTTATCAGTTCAGAAAGTTTCTTTTCTGCCTTTAGTGATTCCTATAAAGTTTTAACAACACCTACTAAATGGACCTTTATCGATAGTTGGATGAAAGATGAAGTTATGGAACGATACATTTATTCGTTACAGATCATGGGGTTATCGATACTATTTACTATTTTCATTGGTTGCATAATTGCTTGTTTCATCATTTTTATTCCATATAAGTGGAAAGCCCCGTTAAAGGACGGATTAAACTTTCTCGAAGGTTTACCTGACCTGTTCATTTTATTTCTTCTACAAATGGGAATTTTCACATTGTATAAAGAATTTGGCATCAAATTATTTTATATGTATGGGCTATTTGGTGCGAAGCCATATTTTTTCCCAATGGTTGTTATTTCAATTCTTCCTTCTTTATTCTTTGCACAATATCTATTGAAAGTTATGGAAGAAGAAATGGACAAACAATACATCCTTTTAGGGAGAGCAAAAGGGCTTTCAAACCTACACTTATTCAAAAATCATCTCATACGCAATATTTATCCTGTCGTCATGATTTACTTTAAAACCATCATATTCATGGTATTAACTAATCTAGTGCTTGTTGAACACATGTTTATATTAGATGGATACGTAAATGAGCTGTATAACGTTTTAACCACAAAAAGAAATGTATTAGATATCGTTTTTTATACTCTCATGTTATTGACACCTATCCTCTTCTTAGAATTTATCCTAAACATTTCTGCAAAATCACTTAGAAAGATAAGAGGGGTTCAGCTATGAATACCTTACGAAACCTGAAAAATCTGTATTACATAAAGAAATTACAAAACTACAAGATTATACAATATCTAAAGAATACCCGATATCCCAAAACTCTTATTAGTCTATCAATTATAATCCTACTATTGGTCATCAGTTTTTTTACAGAACCACAGCCTGAAAGTAGTACGCTTTTAATCTATGATAAAAATGGCAGATTTATTGGTGCACCGCCTGCTGGACCTTCATGGACCTTTCCGCTAGGTACTGACACAGGCTCAAGAAGCATTTTGCATTTAATGCTTGAAGGTTTCAAATATACAATTGCTATATCTATAGGGATTGCATTACTAAGAGTTTTCATCGGAGGATTATTGGGAATCATTTCTGCCATTTGGTTTCCATTCTTTAAAAAATGTTTTCAAGCTTTTTTTCTACCCTTTCAATTCATCCCTTCCTTACTTATTGGAATAATATTATTGGCACCAATAGCTGGAGGTTATAAGGGAATATCTCAACTGATGATTATTGAATACGAAGTAATTATTTTGTTTATGGTTGGCCTTCCATCTTTGTTTTTCTTTATGAACGAAATGGTCAGCGATGTAAAAAAACAACCATTCATTTTAAGCTCTTCTCTTATGGGAGCAAGTAGATTTCGTATATTAACAAAGCATATCATGCCATTTATTAAGTCTCATTTGGTTTTATTAACCGTGCAACAAATCTTACAGATATTACAATTACTCACCTTCCTGGGTATCTTTTCTATTTATATAGGGGGATCACATCCAGTGGCATTAACAGATGAGCCAAGAACGGTTTATAGATCGCTGACGAGTGAGTTAGCAGGAATGACTGGCCAGAATTTCTGGATGATGAGAATTGCACCTTGGATGCCTATGGGCCCGATTATTGGAGTTGTATTCCTTGTATTATTAGTGAATGGAATTAAAAAAGAAATAGAAGTTAATTCAAAATGGAACTCTCTGGTTCCTATAAGAAGTAAACGCTTTTCATGGTTCTTCCGGTGGTTTAATCGCCTTGTGAAGAAGACTGCAGTAACGGAAGATAGCAGATTTAATCCTGTTAATGGTAAAAATCCTGTATTATCTGTTACTCAGGAGAGATTGGTGTTAATCAAGAAAAATGTATATGAAGATGAAATCTATAACCATAAAGTATATATATCAGACATGATTCGTTCTAAATTAAATCAATTTGTTTATCAGACAGTTTTTTATAAATCCTGCAAGAAAATTGTAGAATCTTTACTTTCCTTACCTCGTCGGGTGAGTATAAATCAATTAAAAGCTTTAAAATGGGCAGCTATCCTACTCCCCATTTTGATTATTGCCACATATGTAGTCACAATTAAAGATTTAACTCTTAAAGCAGTTAGTGAAAAAAACAGCACTCCAGAAATATATGAAAAAAGCTATACGAATACAGTATCTACCCCTGTTTCATATAAGGTAGAACTAACCTATACCGATCAAAATCCTAAGTTCCAAGGGACCATGAACGTAACAACTACCAATACCACAGGTAAAACCCAGGATAAAGTATATTTTCATCTATACCCTAATCAATTTAACCAAGAAAATGCTGAACCATTATGGGTTGAGATTTTAGGGAAATCACAAGATCCTGGCTCGTTTAACATCAGCAATTTGACAGTCAATAATAAAGCAGTAGATTTTAAAATACTCGGCACATTATTGGAAATTCCCATGAAAAATTGGAATGATAATACTACAGCTGAGATAATGATGGATTTTATTTACGAAGTACCTAAACACAACGGACATACTAGTTATGACGAAAATGGGGTGTGGTTAGGAAATTGGCTTCCAATCCAAGCTATGTATGATAAAAATGGATGGAATCTTGACCCTTACTCTCCTGTCGGAAGGCCTTTTTATAGCGAATTTGGCAAATACGATGTAACCATACATGCTCCGGCCAAATATCAATTCATATCTAATATTGATGATTCTAATACCGTTATCACGAGAAAATATGAAAACACAACTCACCAATTTATTGGAGATCAGTTACAAGATTTCACTCTTGCAATCCTAAATCCACAAAAATATCTGCAGATTACAGAAAACGTAGGGAATACGAAAATCAATGTTTGGTTTAAACCTACTGAAATGTTCCCTGATGCTAATGATGATTTAGAAATCGCAACTAAAGCGTTAGCCTATTTTAATGATCAATACGGGACATATCCATATACTGAATTAGATATTGTTGAGACTAGTCCCTATACCGCCACATCAAGTCAACAAGGTATGATTTTCTTATCTACTAATCTATTTATTCATGATGATGAAGGAAAAGTTTTTTTGCCACCCGAAATCGCGCGTCAATGGTGGTCTGGAATGATTGGAATTAATGCTTACAAAGAGCCATGGCTTTCAGAGAGCTTATCGAACTATGCAGCAAGAAAATTTTTTACATTTGCACAGATTCCTTACCAAAGATATGAAGCATTAAATGAAGGGATTGAATTTGCTGAGAGGGAAAATATGTTTATTAGGAGCGATGCCTACGAGCTACATGACTTGGCTACTTACTTCCTCATGCTTAACTTAAAAGGTTCAGATATGTTTATTGAACTTGATAAACAGATTGGCGAAGAAAAAATGAAGCAAGCCCTTTCAGAATATGCAGAGAAATATCAACACAAGCATGCATCTGGAAATGACCTTATAACAATCTTTTCTGAAGCTGAAGGACCTAAAACCAAAAAGTTCTTCAAAAGATGGTTAGAAAATAAAGAAAAAGATAAATAAGTAAAAGGCAACCAAGTGTGATATGCTCCCCTAAAGGTAGACAGATGAAATAAAAAATCTGTTTTCCTTTGGGGGAGTTTTTATTATGGCTAAAAGTAAA
>NZ_QBBX01000006.1:110095-235514 GCF_003073175.1 Peribacillus acanthi | reverse complement strand
ATTGTTTATCGTCGTTGAAAACATTGTAGCCAAGAAGGAGTAAAATGACTCTTTTCTTTTTACACAATTATATGGACTTAATCATAAAAGGCATCATTCCAAGGTGAATGATGCCTGTATGTTACTTTTTAAATGAAAAGAATCGTAAAAGAGGATGTCTATTTCGATCTACAATCTTTAATTCATCCATTACCAGACTTTCTTCATGATCTTCAATCCATTTATCCAGAGATTGTTTATCCTTACAATGTGTTAAAAATGTTTCTCCATTTTTCCCTGTTGCTTGAACTAGATATCTATTATTTGTATTCCCCATATTTTCACCTTAGTCATGTAATTGTGTCACTTTATACCAGAATAATAATAAGTTATGTCGATTCAATAAATAAGTTACAGTGATTTGCTTGTTTTATACGTTTCCTCCACCTAGCTGCATTCCATTTCCATTTTTAATCTAAAAAATTGCATAATAAAAAGACCTCGTTCCATATTCGGTTGCTCATTTTGCCCAAAAAGCACAAAAAGCCGCCTAGTTAAGGTGGTCTTAAAACCTCCTTCGCTTTAGCCGACGAAGTTAGCTGACGGGTAGGATGGCGAAAGAGTTTCTCATCCCTTCTACAAGTGCAGAATTAACCCCAATAAAATGGTTCCTCCGTTCTCAATTGACTTGAGATTAGGCCGATATTTTATTTATGGATTTCATTCTACTCCCTTCCCATATCTTTTGTAAACCCCCAAAAAAAGATTATTCTTCAAAACCATAATCTGGTTCAGGAATACTTTTCACAGTAATGATTTTGTTATCCGCATCTAATTCAACTCTTTCGGCGAGCATCGGTTTACATTCAATCTTGCACCATGTAAATAATATTTGAACCATGATTTGATTCATGTCGTTTTCGTTTAAGACAAACTTATTTTCTTTTGAGTATTCCTCATATTTACCTTCCCGTTGAATGCTCCAGCGCTTTTGTTAAGATGGTTCATCTTGTTGCCCCCTTATAAGGTTTTCCTTAGTAGGATGCCCATATTATGAAAAAAGTGTCAGGAAGTCGCTTACACATTAATAAATTAGCTTAACTTAAATCTCGAAACCAGTTTTTGGAGGTCTTCAGCCAATTTGGATAAATCTTGTGCACTGATTGAAACCACTTCAATGGAAGACAGATTTCTTTCGGTTCCTGCACTTACTTCTATGGAGAAAGAAACGCTAATCATGTGAATTCTTTGTACATGGTGAGTGGCTTCCACGATTTGGCCATTTAACGTATGGAGGTCATACAAGCTTAACGATATGTCACCAACTTTATTCGCTGGATGATTCTTCAAATCTCATGAAGGCAGTCCTAATTTCTTCCATAAAGCACTATTCTATAGTGATTATTACAGATTAAAGGGAAACGGAGTATTAAAATTCATACCAAAAGACCTATGTTTCTTAACATTCGTAATTTAAATTAACAGTTTCTTTATAGTAGATTGATAGTCTTTTTACAATCTGCCTCTATACTTAGGAACCGTAAGAAAAAACTATTTTTGGAGGTTTGAGAATGTTCAAGAAAACTTTTAGTAAAAAAATAGTTCCATTTGCGGTTGTATCTTCACTTGCTATAGGAGCGCTTGCGGGAGCTTTACCGAAAGCAGAGGCAAAAACAGTATCACCGGCATCTTCAGAAATCAAAAACGTAATCTTTTTAATTGGTGATGGTATGGGAGTTTCCTATACTTCTGCCCATAGAATGATGAAAGATAATCCTCAAACAAAAGAAGTAGAACGCTCTGTATTGGATCAGTATTTAGTAGGTCAGCAAATGACTTACGCTGAAGATGAGCATCAAAACATTACAGACTCTGCTTCAGCTGGTACAGCTATGTCAGCAGGTATTAAAACGTATAATTCAGCGATAGCTGTGGATAATGATCAATCACCCGTAAAAACTGTATTGGAAGCGGCAAAGGAGCAAGGGAAATCAACTGGCCTAGTGGCAACATCTGAAATCACACATGCTACTCCTGCATCTTTTGGGGCACATGATGTAAGTAGAAAAAACATGAATGCCATCGCGGATGATTACTTCGATGAAAAAGTAAATGGTAAACACAAGGTAGATGTTCTTCTTGGTGGAGGTACAGATTTATTCATTCGTAAGGACCGTGACTTAACTAAAGAATTCCAAAAAGCTGGCTATAGCTATGTCACCAACTTGAATGATTTGAAGAAAGATAAGAATGGTAAAGTACTAGGGTTATTTGCAAAAGGCGGAATGCCGAAAATGATCGACCGTACGTCTGATTTACCTTCATTAGAGCAAATGACAGTATCGGCTATCGACCGATTGAAGACAGATAAAGACGGATTTTTCTTAATGGTTGAAGGTAGCCAGGTCGATTGGGCAGGCCATGACAATGATATCGTCGGTGCTATGAGTGAAATGGAAGACTTTGAGAGAGCATTCAAAGCGGCGATTGAGTTTGCTAAAAAAGATAAGCACACGTTGGTCGTAGCAACTGCTGACCACTCTACAGGTGGATATTCCATCGGTGCAAAAGGTGAATACAACTGGTTTAGTGAGCCGATTAAAGCGGCTAAACGTACTCCAGACTTCATGGCTCAAGAAATCGTAAACGGTGCTGATGTTGAAGAAACGTTGAAGAAATATATTACTTTAGATTTAAAGCCTGAAGAAATTCAATCCGTTCAAAAGGCTGCTGAAAGCAAGAAATTATTAGACATCGATAACGCGATTGAACAAATTTTTGACACTCGTTCATTTACAGGCTGGACGACCGGTGGGCACACAGGTGAGGATGTAAACGTCTATGCATACGGACCGCAAAGCTCTAGATTTGCTGGACATATTAACAATACAGACAATGCTAAAATCATCTTTGACATCTTAGAGAAACGTTCGAAGAAGAAAACGGTCATCAACGATAAATAATGATAGATTCCCGTTGTTTTAATTGAGCAACGGGAAGGTTTTTTTATGGAAGACTTTGCTCTGGGCTGGTCGTTTGGTAATAAAGTTTGTAATTTCGGTAAAATAATGGGCTAATTTGGTAATAAAACCAAACGTTTCGGTAAAACAAGTTCATAGTTTGGTAATAAGTGAAAGTTTTGACACTTGCTGACCTTTAATGCTTAATTTTTTTGCTTGAAATAACCTACACGGAGGGATATCCTTTGAAAAATGCTCTGATTATGATTCTAATCTCTAGTATTTTGGCTGGTTGTTCAGTTAATGCTGCGTCAAATACAGAAGTAAAACAAGATACATCTAAAAAAACAGCAGCTCATTCCGGTCCAAAACCGCACGTACTCTATGACTATTATGAGAGTCCTCAAGTTACAAGTGATGCAGGGCTGGAAAAACCAGGTCAATCACATATAGACCGTAAAGGTGAAATCACTCTAAAAGAATTCAAGAAGGTTGATCAGCATTTTAAAATTGGGACCGTCGATTACTATATCAAGGAAATCAAAGTGCTACATTACCGCCCGGATTATAGCATGATTGACTTTTTCCACGCACAAACCCATGATGAGGAGTTTGATTTTATCAAACTTAGCGTGGAAATCAAAAACAAACATGATCAACGGGTCAAGTTCGCCCCGGTTGCTTTGTTAGAAACAAATACTGGACTTAAAGTGGATTGGAATCAAGATATTTACTTAGAAGAATTACACGGTGAACTGAATGGTAAAGGTCATAAAAGGGGGAGCCTAGGCTTTATCATGGAAAAAGGGGACGCTAAGAAATTAAAAACAATTACCATACAAACTAGTGATGTGTTGGATGGTAATAATAAAGTACTTCAAAGTGCTGAAAAAATATCTATAGTACTGAATTCAAAAAGCTTGGAGTAGTTAGTCTCCAAGCTTTTTAATATAACCTCAAAAATTAATAGCTTTTTAGCCCCACACTTTCGATCGCTCTTCTATTTCCCCTTGAATGATTCTGCCTCCTTTATTCCGTTTCTTAGTGGAATAAAAGGGAAATAATTCTACTTTATTCCAATTCGGATTATACTAAAAAGTAGAAAAATAGATAAAGAGGATAATTGATATGATTATTGAATTACAGCTGGAACAACATAATTTGGTTGAACCGTTACTAGTAGGACTTGAAGATCATCCCGTAATAAATGGAGTAATTGCTGGAAATAATCGAGGCAGGGTTTTCGTCAATCATTCTGAAACCCCTACGACGACGTTTATTTGGGCGAATAATGAAATGTATTATTTAATTGGTAACGCAGAGGATCAAGAGTTCAATGGAATGCTTGAAGGATTCATAATAGAAACGATTAAACCAGAAGCTCTTCAAATAGGGGAAACAGACTTGAATCTTGAGGTTTTCCCTTCCTCTGAATGGTTCAAAAAAGTAATTGAAATGTTTAATGGGAAACTAAACATAGGGGAAAGGGTCCCGTTCATTTTTAAAAAAGAGAATTTTGTAGAGGCTTCGATGGGAATACCAGGTTATGATTTACTTGAAATCAACCGTACTTTATTTGAAAAGAGATTGGACTATCAGGGAGTCATCACCCATGAAATCTTGAAATTTTGGGAAACTCTCGATGACTTTTTAGTAAAAGGTATAGGCTATTGTGTTATTAAAAATCAAGAAGTAATCGGCACATGTCTGTCCGTTTTTGTAAGTGAAAATGAATATGAAATCGGTATTAATACATACAGTACTGAACATCGTGGAAAAGGAATTGCAACCTCAATGGCCACTGCATTTATATCCAAATGTCTTTGTTTAGGCGGTACTCCGCATTGGACGACTGAACATTTTAGGAAGGATTCCATTGTTATTGCAAATAAACTTGGCTTTGAGCAACTTCCAAATTATAAGGTGTTTTATTTGCCTTTTGAGGAGTTAAATTTTGCACTGGAGGAGAGGTAACCTTTTGAAAACATTAGAAACAGAAAGACTACTATTAAGACCTCTAACTACAATAGATTCAGAGAGAGTAGAAGAACTGGCAAGTGATTATGATGTTGCAAAAACGACTTTAACGATTCCATATCCATATCCTAAAGGTTCAGCGATGCACTTTATCACTAGTGTGTTGGAAATGGAAAAGGACGGTAAGTTAGCGATTTTTGCTATTGTTGATAAAGGAACTAACGATCTAATTGGCATCATTAACATGAACTTATCGCTCGTGTATCAACGTGGTGAATTAGCGTATTGGGTTGGAAAGAGCTACTGGGGTCAAGGCTATGGAACGGAAGCGGCCAAGGTGGTTATGAAGTATGGTTTTGAGGAATTAGGATTGAATAAGGTCTTTGCCCAGTCCTTTACAAATAATCCGGGATCATGGAAGATTATGGAGAAAATTGGTTTGAAGTATGAAGGAACATTAAAGCAACATGTCGTTCGATTTGGGGAATTCCATGACCTTGCGCATTATGGATTATTGAAGGAAGAGTACTTGCAGGAAGCAGCGGAGACTGTATCATCTGATTAAAAGCTGAAAATCGACGGGTGATTGACTTTTTCAACTAAACAGATTAAGGGCTGTCAATATGCAGCTCTTTTCTATTGAAAAGGAATCTAGCATTGCACTAATCGATTGAAGCATAAGAGTGAAATTTTTTCAGACAAAATAGAGGATTAACATCAATTTTTTGATTGAATATGATCAATTAGGACTCTTTTAAATTGAAATTTCTATTTTAAGCTTTTATATCTTTATGTTTTTTATTAGTTTTTTAGATTGGTGTCAAATTTTTCAAAAACTAAATGATTTAAAATCAAGACTAGAAAAATACAGTCGAAACCGAAAAAAATAAAATCGAAACGGCCAAAATACACGTGAAAATTCAAAAATAACGATTATTCGACAAACTAATCCCTTCCCCTACATCCAATAGGACCATAAGATTAGAATTTTTAATTTGTCCGAAGGATGATATATAATAGTAAAATGAAGGAGATGAAAAAAATGGATGAAAAACGACAAAATCGAATGGAAGAGATGCTAACCAATTTGATTTCTATGGTTGGTAGTTTAAGAAATGAATTGACAGAATTCAAAGCAGAAATGACAGAATTTAAGGCTGAAATGACAGAATTCAACGCAGAATTGACAGAATTCAAGGCAGAAATGGCAGAATTTAAGGGTGAAACAAGGCAAGAATTAGGCGAATTAAAATCGGAATTGATAGAATTTAAAGCTGAAACAAGGCAGCAATTTGCTGATGTGAAAGAAACGCTTACAGATATGAGAGCGGATCAAAACCATATTTGGGAAAAGGCCGCAAAGAATGAAAGAGAGCTCGCGATATTAAAAGCAAGACTTCAACTTTAATTGAATTAGTCCCTCTAAATATACTCCAGTGTTAGTACTCCAACCATTTTTCTTCAAAAAAATCATTTAATGTCAGGTTCCTTGAACGGACGTTGTCCAGATGGGAAAACTGACATTTTTTTATACATTTCGTGAACAAATCATGAAATTTCCCCAAGTTTTCTTTCTTTAGTCTAAATTGTGCTAATCTGTAGGTATTAGAGTAGCGAAAGAGGTGCCGAGGATGAAAACAGTATTAGTCATAGGCGGCGGAGTCACAGGCCTAGCTGCAATGTATGAATTGAATAGATGGAAAAAGGAGCAACAATCGGATATTAGATTGGTTCTTGCGGAAGCTTCTCATCAGTTAGGTGGAAAAATCCGTACGGTTAGGAAAGGTAGTTTTGTGATGGAAGCCGGTGCAGACTCCATCGTGACGCGTAAAGGGATTGGAATGGATTTTATTAAAGATCTCGGACTAGAAGACGATGTGGTATATAATGCGGCCGGAAAATCCTTCATATACAGTGAAGGAGAATTGAAGCTCATTCCAGAGGGTTCAGTTTTCGGAATTCCAGGAAGTGTAGAATCATTGGCGAAAAGTACACTCGTTTCAGCTGAAGGTAAGGTTGAAGCCTTGAAGGATTTTTATACGAAAAATGAGGGATTTACGAAAAATGATTCCATCGGTGAATTTTTGGAGCATTTTTTCGGTAAAGAATTGGTAGAAAAGCAAATTGCACCTGTCCTATCTGGAGTCTATTCGGGGGAACTAAGGGATTTAACCATTGGAAAAACTCTTCCACAGGTGTTTGATTACAAGGTAAAGTACGGCAGTATCATTAAAGGATTCGAAGAAAACTCGAAGATTTGGCAAAGTAACGGTGAGAAAAAATTCTTCTCTTTCAAACATGGGCTTGGAGGATTGATCGATGCCTATGAACAACATTTAAAGGACACAGAGATCTTGACGAATACAAAGGTAGAAACCATCAAAAAAGAGGCTGGTAAATACCAAGTTACTTTTTCAAATGGAGAGATTCTAGAAGCTGACCATGTCGTCCTAAGCATTCCACATAACGCGGCTGAACGTATGCTGGAGGATTCTGAACTACAAAATGAATTTGCCAAACTGAAGAACAGCTCATTAATCTCCATCTATGTAGCGTTTGATATTCCAGATGGCGAGCTTCCTGCAGATGGGACGGGCTTCATAACTGCAAATACGGTTGAATTGTCTTGTAATGCATGCACTTGGACAAGTCGGAAATGGGAGCATACCTCAGAAAATGGTAACCTACTAGTAAGACTATTTTATAAGAGCAGCCATCCTGCATATACCTTATTAAAGAAAATGAATCAGGAGGAACTGCTTGAAGCGGCGTTGAATGATATCCAAAAAAGCCTAGGCATAAAAGCAAAACCAATTGCGAGCGAGGTAACCAATTGGGAAGAGAGCATGCCAAACTATTTGATTTCTCATCCACAAACAGTTGCAGGAATAGAAAACAGGTTATCAGAAGAATACCCAGGTATCTGGCTGGCGGGCTGTTCCTATTATGGAGTGGGTATTCCAGACTGCATTGAAAACGGTACAAGCACTGCGAAGAAAATAATTGAGATACTATAAGAGAAACATTTTTAACTATACCATAGACAGAAGTTATTAATGTAGATGGTCATAGCATGCAAAAAGGAGCAACCAAATTGCTCCTTTTTTCCATAGAATAAAAACGATCTTCAATCCTTCAAAAGATGATAGACAGTCCTTTTTGGATCATCGAAAAACTGTTTCATAATTCGAAAATGATGGGTTTCCTCGAGTTTTCGTTCTTGTATCCCATCATCACTCAATTCAAAGATGGTGGAATTCGGGTATGCCATGATAATCGGCGAATGGGTGGCGATGATAAACTGTGAGTTTTCGTCCACTAAATCATGAATCCTAGTGAGCATTGACATTTGGCGAAGTGGAGAAAGAGCAGCTTCAGGCTCATCTAAGATGTAAATGCCGTTACCTCTAAAACGGTGAAGAAAAGTAGAAAAGAATGCCTCTCCATGGGATTGTTCATGTAAAGACTGCCCACCGAAAGAGTCAATCACTTTAGGACCTCCCCCACCCTGATCCATTTCTTCTATATTAGTTGCGATATTGTAAAAGCTTTCTGCACGTAGGAAGAAGCCATCATTTGGCCGAATCACGCCTTTAGCGACCCTTAAATAATTTGCCAACTCAGAATGGGAATCAAACGTTGAAAAATTGAAATTAAAGGTACCACCCTCTGGATTAAACCCTAGGGCAACAGCTATAGCCTCCAGCAATGTCGACTTTCCCATCCCATTCTCACCGATGATGTACGTGACTTTAGGATTAAAGGTAAGCATTTCTAGATTCTTTAGACTAGGAATGTTAAAAGGATATTTTCTCATTGACGGTATATCTTCTTTTTTTAAACTAATACTGCGTAAATAATGGGAATTCAGCAAAGCTTAATCAGCACCCTTTAGTGTAATCTTCAATCTTATTTTACCATGATTGTGAAGTATCATTTGTATATATGATCGTATAAATTTTTATTGAAATGTTAGGTGCTTACGGGAATTTTGTGAATAGAATATTATAATTCATTGAGAAATCCTATGGAGGCCATGTTCCAAAAGGGAGAATATATGAGAGTATCAGAACTGATGTAAATCAGCTTTATGTCACAACTGGTTCTTACATTGAAAAGGCACATCTTAAGCGTGCGATTGGAACGGTGTTTGATGCCATCAGAAAAGCCAATAAATACTTCGATTCACGCCAACCTTGGATTCAAATAAAGGAAGCGCCGAATGAATGTGAGGATACATTGGCAACATGTGTATATTCAATTCTTAATTTTGCCAGATTATTACATCCTTTCCTGCCTTTCTCCAGTCAAAAAGTGATTGAAATGGTTGGTGTAACCTCGATTAGCTGGAGACCAATTGAAGTATATGAAACCACCTTGCAAAAAGTTCATCCTCTATTTGAAAGAATCGATGTGAGTAGCATTGATATTGAGATTGAAAGGTTGAATGACCAAGGGAATTAGATTGGGTGAACTTTTTCTAAAGTCAGTGAAATATAGTTGAAGAAGGAGTATATAAAAAGAAAGTAGAATCTATAGAAAAGAAATTGGAAGTTGTAGTAAATATGATTCTTAATAAGTAACAATGCAGATTTAAAGCTGTCATGATGGCAGCTATTTTTATGTACTATCACCAGAATGTATAGATTGGCAGCATTGAAGTAAGTCGACGTAGTGGCTGATTTTAGGAATAAACTATGTGTATAAATAGGCAATCGACTATGCTTAGGCTTGGGTGCTAGCCAAGTTTTCAAAACCTAAAGTAGTAGCGGTAAAAAATTACACTAAAAGGGGGAATAGGTTTGAAGGCAGATTTATGGGAAGAAGAAATCGATGAATATGATTGTGGAACATTAAATGTAGAGAAATTAATTAAATTTCAAAAAGAATTAAATCTCGTTTTACCGGCATCCTATGTGAACTTGTTGAGCATGAGGAATGGATTTACTTTGAAAAAGAAATACTTCCCTACCAATACTCTAAATAGTTGGGCAAACAATTCAGTTTATGTAGATTTTTTATTTGGGATTGGAGATGATACTGGTTTAATAGAGAACGATTATTTAAGGAAAGAGTGGGGAATTCGAAGTAAGAAATTAATAATAATTTCAGCTGAACCTCCGATGTTTATTTGTCTAGATTATCGACGAAAAAAGAATCCATCAGTCATTTTTTTAGATGTTGATCAATTGCAGGAAATAGAATTAGCAAAGGATTTTGAAGGGTTTGTGAATGGTTTGGTGGAAGAAATTGAAGAAAAGGACATCGATTATGATTCGTCATTGTCAGGACAACAAATTAAGGATTATTACACTAAAATCGACAATGTAACATCAAATGGAAAGCCTAAAGAAATAGACAGATTATTTACGGAAATTCTCTCAACAAATAACGAGTTAATAAGATACATAGTGGAAAAAATGCGGGATCACCCTCATGCGAAAGTTCAGTTTTATTTGCTACTCTTTCTAAGTTGCTGTGCCGATGGAGACAATAAAGGGATTTTGGAAGACGATTATCTTTTAGAGATTTTGAATGAATTAAAAGATAAAAAGAATAGAGATGTTAGGGATATGGCTTTATTTAGCTTGGATAATTATAAAAGAAGACTGTCTAAATAAAACGGAGGTAACATGACTACATACCAGTTTATTAAAGAATATAAGCATCACGAAAAATATCGACTATCTTTCAACGAACTTGCCAAGGAAACGTTTGGGATTGATTTTGAAAAATGGTACCAAGCAGGATTTTGGAATGAGAATTATATTTGCTACAGTTTCATTCAGGATGAAAAGGTAATAGCAAATGTCTCACTTAATACGATGGAGCTCATCATGAATGGAGAGAGGCAGAAAGCTATCCAGATTGGTACTGTCATGACGGCCCCTGAACACAGACGAAAAGGGTTAGCTTATAAGCTAATGGAAAAAGTGTTTGAGGATTATGATCAAATCTATGATTTTTATTTTCTAGCAGCGAATGAGGAAGCGGTACCACTCTATGAAAAATGTGGCTTTATAAGAAATGAAGAAAATAAGTTTATGATTGAAATATGTGATGAACCTTTATTAGATAAAGCATTGGTTCCGATAAAAGTTGAGCCTGAAGTTTTACTGGACATGAAAAAACAATCACAACCACTCTCTAACGTTCTTTCTGCGATTGGGGATGAACATGTTCTCATGTTCTACTATACTGCCGGTTTTAATGAGCTCATCCATCAGCCTCGCCCGGATCTGTATACCATCTTCCAAATCGAAGGAGAGGAACTGCATCTCTATGATATTCTTTCTCCAAATAAAATAAATTTAGAAGAGTTGATCCATGAGATTACCCCAAAGCAGGTAAAGAAGGTGATTTGTTATTTTACACCAGATACGCCAATACAGAACCTTTCGACTTCTAAGGATGATTCAAGCAATTGGATGATTAGGTCCGACAATAAAACTTTTCCAGCTTTGGCCCGATTCCCTAAAATCAGTCAAACATGAATAATTGTTATAAGTGCTAGGCTCAGTAGAGCTCAATTATTTTTTTGTTAGTTCTACTAATGATAATGGTGTTGGAGTTTTTTGTTCAAAAATGTATCAAAATAAGAAATTTTAAAGGTTCTACTCAAGTTAATCTATTATTTTTATCATTTGAAGCCTGAAATATAACCTGATATTGGTAAAGTATTAGGTGATTTAGAGAAACGGATAGAAATAAAATCGAACTAGGAAAAATATAATCGAAACGACCAAAATACATTCAAATCAGCCAAAATATAATCGGAAATTTCAATATACCGATTATTTGACAAACTTTTGCACTATTTAATCCTTTCTACTATTTTTTAAAGTGGTTGGTAATTTAAATAACGTAGCCCTGGATGTATATGGAGGTACATGGATGCGGACAGAGAAAGAAATGTATGATCTAATAGTCGGGTTTGCCCAAAGGGATGAGCGGATACGAGCCGTTTATATGAATGGCTCTAGAACGAATTCGAATGCCCAAAAGGATATTTTTCAAGACTACGATATTGTATATGTGGTGACAGAAACAGCCTCATTTATTAATGACGATAAGTGGATTAAAGTTTTTGGTGATTTACTTATGATTCAGGAACCTGAAAAAAATGACAGTCTTGTTGGGATGAAGATGAACTTTGACAGATCCTATGCTTATTTGATGCTTTTTAATGATGGAAATCGTATCGATCTTAGCCTTGAAACAAAAGAAGTAATGCTAGAAGGATACTTAAAGGATTCATTGACTGTTCCATTACTTGATAAGGACCATATACTTCCAGCTATTTCATTCCCTTCGGATGAGAGTTATTGGATAAAAAAACCATCTGAAGCCCAGTTTATGAGCTGTTGCAATGATTTCTGGTGGTGCTTGCAGAATGTGGGAAAAGGTATATGGCGTGATGAATTGCCATATGCCAAGCAAATGTTTGAACAGGTAATAAGAGGACATTTGGATGAGATAGTATCTTGGTGGGTTGGGATTCGCTACGATTTTCAGATTTCAACTGGTAAAATGGGGAAGAATTTTCAAAAATATCTACCTGAACCCTATTGGAGCTTGTATGCCGGTACATATTCTAATTCGGACTACGAAAACTTTTGGGATTCTATTTTTATTGCGTGCCAACTGTTCCAAGTTCTCGCAATCGAAACAGCTGAAGAGCTTTCATTTTCCTATCCGATAGAAGATGCGACGAATATGACGGAATTCTTGAATAAAGTCAGAACACTGCCAAAGGATGCTGACAAAGTCTTTAAGTAACAAGAGTACGTTGTAGAAAGGTTCTGTACTTTTTAACAGAATCATTAGCGGGATTAATGATAGTTGGTTTGCATAGAGTGGAGTGAGTTAACCATGAAATCTTTGCTTTTTTAGGTGGCTTAGTCCTTGGTATAAATTCTTCTATCTTACTTCTTCCAATTATAATGGGTATACCATTGGGGGTGAACTGATTGAAACGTATACATTATAGCTGGGTAATATTATTCGTAGCATTCTTTTCCATTATTGTAGCAGGAATTGTCAGGTCATCATCTGGTATTTTTATAGAGCCTTTTGAGAGTGAATTTGGTTGGGATCGTTCAGTTATTTCATTAGCTTTTGCTGTTGGTTTGTTTTTGTATGGTATATCAGGACCGTTTATGGCTGCATTAATCGAAGTGTTTGGTTTAAAGAAGATAATGGTGATATCCATGGCTACTTTGTTGACAGGAACGTTACTTACTTTTGTGATGCAAAGTTCATGGCAATTAACCATCATTTGGGGGATTATCATCGGATTAGGTTCAGGACTATTTTTAACGGTATTAAGTCCATATGTGGCGAATCGCTGGTTTCACAAAAAGAGAGGGCTCGCCGTAGGAATACTTACAGCGAGTACTGCCACTGGCCAGTTAATCCTGCTTCCTGTTTTAGCGATAATTATAGATGATTACTCATGGCGCTGGGCAATTGGGTTAATCATGTTATTAAGTGCTATTATGCTGTTCATCATTTTATTTTTTATGAAAAATCAACCTAAAGACGTCGGTGTACTTCCTTATGGAATGGAAGAGGAAATGACAGAAAGTAAAGAGGATGAGAAGAAGAACCCTATAGTTATTGCCTTTACGGTATTAGTCGAAGCTGTAAAAGTAAAGGAATTCTGGCTATTAGCTGGTAGCTTTTTTATTTGCGGACTTTCAACATCTGGACTAATTGGAACTCATTTTGTTTCTTATTGCATAAGTTTTGGAATTCCTATCGTTACTGCCGCATCTCTGTTGTCGTTTATGGGTATCTTTGATTTGGTAGGAACAACCCTTTCCGGTTGGTTATCCGATCGATTTGATAATCGATGGTTATTATTTTGGTACTATGGTTTAAGAGGCGCAGCTCTAATGTTGCTTCCTTATGCATTAGGTGAAGGATCTTTTATTTTACTAGTAATTTTTGCTGTATTCTATGGATTAGATTGGATTGCTACAGTCCCACCAACCATTGGGATATCAAGACAAGTCTTTGGTGTGAAAAATAGTGGAATTGTCTATGGCTGGATTTTTGCCTCCCATCAAGCAGGTGCTGCGGTCGCCGCCTTTGGGGGAGGAGTAATATTTAAGATATTTAATTCATATACTTGGGCATTTTTCCTAGCTGGCATTACATGTTTAATAGCAAGCTTATTTGTGATTGTCATCAAGAAAGAAGCAACTGTAGTAAGTAAGGAATCAATGAATGTATAGCATCAACTCTTTGTAATTAATAGATTTAAGGCATCTAAAGGAAGTGTAAGAATTGACTCAACAATTGAAATATCGTGATCCTTTCCATAACATTTCTGTGGATTGTGAAAATTGTTTTGGTTTATGTTGTGTAGCCCTACCATATGCTAAGTCAGCTGATTTTGCATTTGACAAGGATGGAGGGGCACCTTGTAGGAACCTGCTATCGGATTATCGCTGTAGTATCCACAAGGATTTAAGAAGTAAAGGTTTTAAAGGTTGTACCGTTTACGAATGCTATGGGGCTGGACAAAAGGTCTCACAAATCACTTACCAAGGATTGGATTGGCGTGAGCATCCAGAAATCGCAAAGGAAATGTTTAATGTTTTTCCAATTATGCAGCAGCTCCATGAAATGCTTCGTTATTTAACGGAAGCACTAAGCCTGAATGAGGCTCAGCCGATTCATAAAGAATTGAAAAGGGCACTGGAAGAAACTGAAAACCTAACCTTCGAAAATCCAAAGGAAATACTTAAGCTTAGTGTTCCTCTACATAGAGCCAAGGTTAGCGAATTACTTTCGAAAACTAGTGAACTAGTCCGTGGCAAAGTAAAGAAGGATAAAAAACAAAGTAAAGTTCCAAAGGGAAGTGACCTAATAGGTGCTAAATTAATAGGAGCCAACCTTAGAGGTGAGAATTTAAGAGGTTCATTACTCATTGCTTCGGACTTGAGGAATGCTGATTTAAGAGAGACAGACCTACTTGGTGCAGATTTGAGAGATGCTGATTTGAGTGGCGCCAATTTAGCTGGAAGTATTTTTCTTACTCAAGCCCAGGTTAATTCAACTAATGGAGATATACAAACAAAGTTGCCACCCAATTTAACAATTCCTAAGCATTGGTTGAAGTAGGGTTTGAAATATTTTTTATCATTCTACAACTAATCAAAAGTTTATCAGCTTTATTAGCTTTATTCTGTAAGGAGATTTTTGTTCAAAAATAGAATAATACTTTAAAAGTATGATAGAAGGTGAATCCATTAATGAATGTATATTTATCAAAACCAACAGTTGATTTAGAGTCTGAATATCTATCTTTTTATCAGGAATGGAAAGATTGTGGCGAGGTAATGGTCCCTTGGGTAATAAGTAAGGACCCTTCAGATTTCCAAGAAATGATCCAATCTTTACTAGATGCTGAAGAAGGGAAAAACCTCCCAGATCATTGGGTACCAGACTCCACGTATTGGTTAATAAATGAAGAGAAGAAGGTAATTGGTGCAGTTAATATCCGACATCAATTAACTGAAGGATTATTTAACAGCGGTGGGCATATTGGCTACGGAATCCGTCCTTCTGAAAGAAGAAATGGCTTTGCCACAAAATTACTGGCGCTATCTTTAGAAAAAGCAAAGGAATTAGGAATTCAAAAAGCTCTTGTTGTTTGTGACAAAGGAAATATTGGTTCAGAAAAAACCATCTTAGATAACGGTGGCATTCCAGATAATGACTATATTGAAGAAGATGGAAATATTGTCAAAAGGTATTGGATAGAATTGTAGATAGTATTTTACTTGAAGGGATGATGGAGATGCATAATGGACAGCAGGTAAAAGTAACTCTCTCTAAGAAAGAGAAAGCAGTATCATTTCTACAGCTCGTTGCATCGGGGAAGGTGCGCGAGGCATATAAAAGTTTCATAAGCCCTGACTTCCGTCACCACAACGCTTATTTTCGTGGTGATGCAGAATCACTTATGGTTGCGATGGAAGAAAGTGCAGCCCAAAACCCTCATAAGATACTTGAGGTTAAACGTGCTATTGAAGAAGGTGATACGGTTGCAGTGCACTCCCATGTGAGACAAAATCCTGAAGACCTAGGAGGGGCAGTTGTCCATATCTTCCGCTTCCAAGATCATCAAATCGTTGAATTATGGGATGTTGGACAGCCAATACCAGAAGACTCCCCTAACGAGAATGGAGTGTTCTAGTAAAAGGCATTATAAATTAACTAATTCTATTCTTCTAACAACTGTATGACTCTTTTTTGAAATTCCTTTGCAAGGGTTGATAATCCTTTAGTTAATGAATATAACATCCAAAAATCCTGGTAGGTGATATCAGGATTTTTATATGGAATGATTGTTAAACTCCCATTTTTGACATCAGGATTATTTTTAAAAGTAAAATTAAAAATGAGAGTAAAGGCATGACTATGTAAAATGGCTGTCCGAAGAACTTCAATATTGTTGGAACTAACAAAGATATCTTTGTTCGGCAAATGTCTTTCGTTAAACATTTTTCCACGATTGGAGTTGTAAATCACTACTTTTTCATTCTTTAAATCTTCAGGAGAGATGCTTTGTAAGCTAGCTAGTTTGGACTGGCTGTTCACGCATACACAAATAAAGCCCTTATAAATCAATTCGAAGCCAATGCCATACTCATAGGTTGCCTCCTCCAATTCGCTCTTAGAAAAAGGAGAAATAGCAAGATCGATGCTACCAATTTTCATGGCTTCAAGAATTTTATCTTGATCAAGTTCTTCTATCATGACCTTTACATCGCTGAAGGTCTTTGTGAATGAAAGGAATGCATCATAAACAATATAGGTCATGGCAGGGGCACATGCTACTCTCAGTACTTTATCTTTTCCTTTTTTATTCTGGTCAATTTCCTCTTGTAATTCTTGTATTTTATGTAAGATCTCATACGATTTAGAAATGATCATATTTCCTTCATTTGTCGGATGCATCCCTTTCTTAGAACGATTGAATATGACCAATCCCATTTCGGATTCTAATTGAGCAATAGCCTGGCTAACTGCAGAAGGGGAGATATGCAATTTAGCTGCTGCTTTGGTAATGGACCTCTCTTTTGCTACTTCTACCATGTATTTCATCTGTTCAATGTTCATTTTTTACCTCAATACATTCAAGAGTTCTATTAAGTAAAACTTAATGCATGTTCAAAAATATAAAATTTACAAAAATAGTAAAACGCCATAAAATTAAAAAGTCCATAACCACTATGAATGAATGGTGAGTTTATTTGAAATAGGAGTATTTGGTAAAGGATATTATTCTTCAAAGCCGCTTCCTTTATCCTGTTTGAATAATAAGAAAAGCAATGGTGATATAAATATGAAGGTGAAAGATGATTCATTGAGTGTAGAAATTGAAAAGAAGAGAGAAGAAATGTACAAATCTATATCTGAAAATGGAATGATTCACCCAAAGACTCTTCAAATCAGTCAAGAACTTGATTGGCTACTTAACGTTTATCAAAAAAAAAAACAAATCTACAAAAGAGTAACCTCACGAGTTTTAATGAATCAAAATTGAATCAATAAAAGAGGGTGTCCCAAAAGTTTATACCTTTTGGGACACCCTCTTTTCGAAAGTCTTGTTGTATTAGACCTTTGCTTTTAACCAGCTCTCTTAAGCCTTCTATAAATAGTAGATGTAGTTTCTTTTACTGTAGTAGTTCGGAAATTCTTCCTATTAATTAGATACATGATTTGAATAAGAATGATGGCTAGTGATCCTTTTGGATAGGCTAAATACCTTGGTTCCCAAAGAGGAAAAAATTTGTTTTTGTATTCAAATAAACCTTTAAAGTTATAAAAAATATTTCCGTGATGGAATGTTAATTGGGCAATCTTTTCTAGCAAACTTGATTTCGTATCTGTACCGAGGTTCGATAATGGTGCCATGCCCATGCTACCCCATGAGTATCCATTTTCCTTACACCAATGAAAAATGGAAATGAAAAGCATATCCATCGTTCCATGAGGACTGTCTTTCAAATATCGCATTAAATCAATGGTCATCGTCCTGTTTTCCAAATGTGCGTCACATGCAAGTGTGGCAAAGGCAATCGGTTTACCTTCTGGGTTACTTAATATAGCCATTGGAAAACGGGAAACATATTGTTCACAGAAAAAACTTACTGAAAAACCTTTTTCTCTTCGGCCATCTAGCCAAGAATTAGAGATCAATTGGATTTGTCCAATAAATTCATCTGAATAGGGAGGGTGGACAACTTTGAAATCAAACCCATTTCTTTCAAACTTATTTTTCCTCGTGCGAAGCTTAGCCCCTTTTTTTCCAGCAAGAGAAAAATCCGATAGAGGCACTCTTGCTTCTTCCCCTAATTTAAACAAATGATAGCCTGAATCCTGGTAGGCAGGCAAGAATTCTGGTGTGACTTGATAAAATACGGGCTTTAGCTGGTATTTGGTACTATAATTAATGAATTCTTGAATCGCTTCTGTTATATGTTCTTTTTTTCCAATTGGATCCCCTAAGACAATAAGTTTGTTTCCAACCTTTTGATAGGGTATTATAGCTTGTTTACTAGCTGTCCAAAATACGTGTTTATCATTGTTAAAAGTCAAGTGGGAGACGTGGTTGCCACCATAACGCCTTAAAAAAGCATTTATTTCGTTTAAATTAACTTCATCAGCCTCAAATGAGGAATTAGGTAATTTCATTCCCATATAAATCAGACAGAGAAGAATCACTGTAAGAAACAAGAAAATCATCTTAATCCTCCACTAGAATTATTCATTCCCAAAGGATAAGATAACACAAGTCTAATACTTCGGCTATACCTTAAATAAGGATATTATTTGAACTAATTTCCAGTCAAAATGGAAAGTGTTAAAAGTTAGGACCGAGAATCCTCACTAAGAAGGTTCAACTATGAAGATAAGTGTTTTATTCACATAAACAAAAAAGTCCAGCGAAAATGCTGGACTTTTACTCTTCCATAAAAAGAAAAATACAAAATATTAAAATGTAAATTTCGGATTAGAACCATATTGGTTATCAGCTGGCTGTCCATCTTGTGCCATAAATACAATAAGGATGATAGGACCAATCAAAGGTATTAGGGTAAGCAATAACCACAAACCACTTCGACCTGTATCGTGTAATCTGCGTACTCCAACGGCAAGTGAAGGTAACAAAACAGCCAATGAATATAAACCAGTAAGAATAGAAGGTAAGCCAATAATAAGTTCAATGACGGTTAAAACGATTGAAATAATAATACTAAATAACGTAAACATCCAGTATTCCTTACGTCTTGCTCTTCCGGAAAAGCCTACATAATTTTGAAGCACTTTTAAATACCACTCCATTTTATCCCACCTTTCGTGTAAGAAATTTGATGATATTTCAATATATTCATCAATAACTTAATTAGTATAACATCTGGCAGGGATTGGTGTTATCATAAATATTTTCCTTGTAGATTAAGCACATTGTTTACTTTTCCCATCCTTATCTCTAATTCTAATGGAATAGAACAATATCAAAACACTAGTTGTAATAAGTATGCCGTGGAAAATCCAAACCATTTTTGGTAAAGTCAATGCTTCCAATAATATTGGGGCAACTACAAAACCGAGTGCAAATCCTAATGACTTCAAAAGCATGCCGACTCCAAAAATTCTTCCTCGTATATGATTGTCTGTTTTTTGAAGGATCGTAGCATGCAAGGTGGTAAAGAAAGCATCAAAAATACCTGTGATAAAGGCAAAAGGTAATACAATCCATAGGTTTACATTGGACAGAAATGTAATAAAGCCGGTGGACATGAGCATTGCCGAGATAAAGCAGGTATAGTACAGTCGGTTTCCTTGTAAATTCTTTAACTTTGGAAGGATCATCGTAGCCAACACCGAACCAATTCCCCAAACACCCCAAATTAATCCATAATAAAAGCTTTGTTTACTAGTATCAATGTTCTCTGCCAATAACGGTATCCCTAAATTATGTGAAGCGCCTGCAAAAGCCCCCACCAAGAAAACAATATTGACCATTAACAGCATCGGAGCTAACAAGATGAACGAATAGACTTCTTTTATATCTTTTCCGATTGTAATAATCTTTTCTTTAAATCCATTTGAAAGTTGCATATTCCCTGTGGGGATTGAAGTTTTCCATTTTATCTTATACAAAACTAGAGCTGAAATAAGGTAAGTTGCTGCGTCAATGATCAAGGTCACTTGATACCCTAACAAATCTGTTATTACTCCTGCCCCAAGGAACCCAAACACTAAACTAATCGAAGTTAACCTGGAAATTAACGCATTTGTCTCTAACACTTTATCCTCACCAAATATTTGTGGGATTTCAGCACTATAGCTCACCGCAAAGAAGCTACTCGTTAAGCCTATAAGGAAGCAAACAATAACAATCATGATTGGATTGGGGAAGGGAATTAACATCAAGATGATGATAGCCCGGAAAATATCTGTGTAAATCATGATTTTTCTACGGTCAAATCGATCCGCGATCACCCCTGAAAATAAACTCGATAATACTCCTCCCAACGTACGAAACGCCATGGTGGCAGCTAACCAAGCAGAACTACCTGTCGCCACATACATTAATACATTGATAGCAATTAAATCCATAAAGGTTCCTAAATCTGAAAAAGCCTTAACATATAAAAAAAATTTACGATTCATAATTCTCCCTAAAAACTGGTTTTTGTTTTAGTTTAAATAGTTTGAATTTATTTCGCAATACGAAGATTTAGAAAGATTATGGGGATTTCTTCAAAAGGAGTTTTAGGTTTGTTTAGGAATACAAATTATTGGAACAAAAAAAGTGAAGGTGCAAACCCTTCACTTTTTTTGATTCAATTCACAAGTTCGATTAAATGGAAAGGCTCTTTCGTATAAGACTTGAAAACCATACATTAAAAAGGACTTTACCAAAAACAGAAGGGACAATTGGAATTTAGTCAGCTTCACAAGAGAGGCGTACCCAATTTTTTTGAACCAATCTAGAGTAAAGTATGTAAATAGGCTATCGACCACAAGATTGACTAACACGTACAAATTAAACTTTCCGTACGTATATTTTAGAATCCATAATGAGCCGACAAAAAAAGGACCGAGAATTAAGGGTAGTTCACCTAAAACATTAGGTTTTATGCGGAACGGAAACCACCACCACTTTTTCTTCTCAGCCAAATATCCTTCAGCCGTAACATACAGGGCCATAAATAATGCGCCAGGTAAAAATCTTTGTACAGTTCTTGTGCCTAAAAGAGGAACAGTGAGCCAAGGCAGAATCAACATAAGTATTATATATTTATAAGGTTTCTTCATAGAATGACTGACTTCCTTTACGTAATATTGATGTGTATTTTCTCCTAAAGAATATTACGTTATGTATTATTTATGGAGGAGATTTATTTTTCCCTCTCGAAAACGTCCGAATTTCACAAACCCAATCGATTAACCTCAACGCAGAAATTTTACACAACTAACAGGGTCGGCCTTTTAAGAAGAGTACTTCAAATAGGTTATTAAACTATCCCTTTTATCCCATTAGAACTTGTATAAAACATGGATTTTAAAAGAAAAAAATATATTTTATTTTATGTTTAGTTGTTAGAAAATATTGGGTATCTCCATTCTAGCGTGACAAAATCACTATTATATTAGTACGAGAGGATGGAACACATTGTCAAAAAAAGTAATGATTCCTTTATCGATGGCGGCCTTTTTAGCTATTACACCCATATCTGCGTTAGCATCTAATGATCATCATTCAAAGCAAACGCATAAAAATTTGAAGGTAGAAATGAAGAAAGTAGAGATTAACAGTTCTTCTAAACAACTAAAAGTTAATTCAAAGGCTTTAGCTTATGAGAAAACAAGTGGTACAAAGGCAATCGTTGTAACAACGACTACCCAAGATGGTAAAGAACTAGTGGAAGAAGTGAAAGACAAAGTAGATGAAGTTGTAGAAAAGGTCGAAGATAAAGTAAACGATGAAATCAAAACTGAAGTAGATGCAGATTTAATGATTGATTCTTCCGTGACATCGTTTGGTACTTTTACGACCAGCGAATCTTTGGCTCATGCATCTGGCTCGATTAAGTTGCAAGGAGATGTGAAAAAAGAAGATAAGAAATTGCATCCTGTTTATAAATTTAATTTAGAAAACGATGAGTCGACGACATTGACTGGGCTGACCGCCACCATTCAATTTCCAGATGGATATGTGTTGGATGAACGGTTCCCTCAACTTGTGTTGATAACTCCGACCAACAAAAATCCACTTATGGATGATGTTAAATATACCCTAACAGAAGCTAAAGATGGTATGACGTTAACTATCCCAGATCTGTTAGTAGAAGAGAAGCTGCACTTTGATGTGAAATTTTTCTTAGTAAAAAAAGAAGAGGTGGAGCCAGTCCTTACAGATGAAATAAAGGCAAAAGTATCCTTGGTAGGAACTGCGGACTTGAAATTGAAGAACAAAAAAGTGGAGCTTACTCCAACAATCAGAATAGAAAACCAAAGTGATGTCGGTTTGAAATCTTGTTCTTTACACTTCAAAATTCCGGTTAACTTTAAGGTAGAGGATATCATTTGGTTAAATGGATTCAAGGCGGCTTTTGATGTTGAAAAAGACGGTTCAATTGTCGTGAGGATCCCTGAACTTCCACAAGGAAAATCCGACCTTTCGTTTAAGGTAGCAGGATCATTCGAAGGGGAGTTTGATGGAGTTGCTCTTCCGTTGACACTCGCGATGGGAGAGGAATTGATTACTTTACAGCCTATGAAGGTCGTAGTTAGTAGTAGTGGAACCGATTCTGATGAGGACGCTGAAGAGGATGTTACAGGGACTAGCGGGGATTCATCCCAGACACCTCCAAATGCAACAGGGGGAACATCCACTGGTAGCGTTTCGGGTTCAGAAGTTGGGGGAGTCTCTGAAACGAACTCTATGACACAAGTTGCTGGTGCTTATGATAGTGAAATGCTTCCAAAGACAGGTTCTCTATTTTCTAATAATATCTTGATGATTTTAGGCGCAATCGCAATGGGTATTGGAGGATTCTTCTATCGTCGCGGACAATGGAACGGACAGTGATAAAGAGTGAAGAGAAATAAGTACACCTACATTAGCATCATTTTTATCTTAACTGGTTTATTCCTCTTTATTTATCCTTTCTATACTGGGTGGAAAGTTGAAAAATACCAAGATGAGATGAGAGAAGATTGGTCTTCTGTATATGCTGAACAAATTCCTCGCGTTTTACCTGGAGAAATCTTGAGGGAAAATGTGAGTTCACATATATCTGATGTAAAAACAGAGAAAGACCGTAAATTATCCACACAAAAAGGGATGGTAGGAGAGATTGCCATCCCAAAAATTGACCTAGAAGCAGTCATCGTCCCCGGGGTCGATGAGAAAAGTATTAAGAATGCTGTGGGGTGGATGGAATCTACGAGTATGCCCGATGAGGTAGGGAATATGGTTCTTGCAGGTCATAGAAGCCACACCTATGGAAAGTTCTTCAATCGACTGGGAGAAATGGTGGAAGGCGACACAATCTCGATACAAACATACTCTGGCACTTACACATATTCCATTTCTTCCATCAAGATCGTAGAACCCACTGACCTCTCAGTATTGGAACCGACAAAAGGAAAAAACACGTTGACCTTAATTACCTGTCATCCTCTTAACTCCAATCGCTACCGATTAATCATCAAAGCAGACCAAGAAAATTAAAAAAAAAGACACAAAATCGATGTGATTTTGTGTCTTTTATTGTGTATACAATTTTATTTGAGCTAGAGAATAAAGTATCAAAGAGTCCAAAAAAATAAAGATAATCAAATAGCCTATCAATCTTTTACTTCGTCCAACATTATATAGAATAGGACAAACAGGAATAAGGTGAATGGGTATGGCTAAAAGGAATCGAGGAAAGACGTTAAACCATCTTCCGTCTAGAGGACGGGGAGAATGTCCTTTGTGTGGGAAAACTGGAATCAAGTTATTGTATCCTCATAAAACGGAATCCAACAAAACTATTAAAGTATGCAAAAACTGCCGAGACAAATAAATCCGGCAGTTTTTCAATCCGCAAATTTAGTTAAAAAAATCCTTAATTTCGTTTTTTCAAGCTTTAGCCGGTTGTAGTAATACATGCCTTGTGGCAGCATCAAAGGCATGTTCTTTCTTAAGGTAGAAATCGCATTTTTTTGATTTTGAATTTCGATTTCTCTTTCATTCTCCATAAACAATATTTTCACCATGGTAGGTCCTCCCAAATATCTAGTACTATTATAATGGAAATAGGAGTATTTTGGGAAATTTGAATTTATTTTTGAATTAAATTTTTAGTTCATATGATTTTTACATTGCTGAAGATTGATATCCATAGTTAAAAAGAATCAATTGGGAATTCGCTCATTTTATTCAATGTTTAATTGCAGTATTAGCTCTTTAGAGGAATAACCACTCCTTGTCCGAATGAATATGTATAATCATAAAATATACACGAGTGGATTGTGGGAGAATGGACAACAGTCATTTCTTAGAGGTAATTGGAGCATGGGTAGCAGCAATAGGAACAATCTTATCCGCGATTGCCAGTACCCCATCCACTGATGACGATGAGGAAGCGGATGAGGAAAAAGAAAAGTTAAATGTTATAGGGAATGCATTGCAAGCAATAGGAAATGCATTGGAATCATTAGTGGATGAAGGGCCTATTGCTAGGCTTGGAGAGCAAGTACAAGCTGCTGGTAATCTTACAGTCATCTATGGAATTGTATCAGATAACGATGAGATTTCGAAAACCAAACTTGATATATCGGGCAACTGGTTACAATCATTTGGCGGAATTCTTGGGATTGTGCAAGTATTCGGGGAAAGTTTCTCAAAAGAATTTTTGAACATTAGTGGAAATGCCTTACAGTCAATTGGAAATGGGTTACAGGCAGTTGGGGGGGAGTTCAAACTGTCCGGTGATGAAAAAACAGCCGAGGCATTAGGTTTTGGAGGAAGCTGGATCCAAGCGGGCGGTTCGGTCGTATCTGCAATTGGCGTTTCCTTGGAAAATGGTAATAAAAATGTAGACAAAGAAGAAGAGAAATTATAAAACGCCTTGAACATGAATTGTCCAAGGCGTTTGATTTTTTAGAAACGATCCCAAATGTAAACATCTTTGTTTAATAATATTGCGTTAATGTAAAGGAAGGTATTTTCAATTGATGTGATTGCCAAGATAATAAGAGTTTTCTCCCACAAAAAAATTATAGTTTCACTGACTTTTTTCCATTGTTTTCTTTTATAATTTTATTAAATTTATAGACAAAGGAGAAAAACATATTGAGAATTGGATTAGCTCAGACAAGATTTCCTGAAACTCCTTATGACGGGCTGAAAAGTGTAAAGGAAATGATAATGGAGGCCTCTATTGAAAATTGTGATATTGTTTGTTTCCCAGAATCTATTCTTCCTGGTTTAAGAGGTGTTGGATATGAAGTGGAAGTTTACAATCATGAGTTTCAGGAAAAGGCTTTAGAGGAAATCAGATTGTTAGCCAAAGAATGTAATGTTTCTGTTATCTTGCCTACTGAATGGAAGGATGAATTGGGAACACATATTGTAGCATTTGTGATTTCAAGAGATGGAGAAGTTCTTGGATACCAAACGAAAAATCAAATCGATCCAGATGAGGACCAGTTTGGTTATGAACCTGGTAAAGAGAGAAAGATTTTTAAGATCAATGATGATACCTTTGGAATCGTCATTTGTCATGAAGGATGGAGATATCCAGAAACGGTTAGATGGGCAGCGCGCCAAGGAGCAAGCATTGTTTTCCATCCTCAATTTACTGGAGAGGTGAAAAATCCAGAATTTTATGATTCAGCTATGATTTGTAGAAGTGTTGAAAATAATATCTTCTTTGCGAGTGTGAATTATGCACTTAAGAATCAAATCAGTACGTCATCAGTGGTATCACCATCGGGAGAAAGACTTTGTAAAGCTCAGCCTGACACAGTGCAATTACTCGTATGTGAAGTAAATCCTGCCCATGCTACTCGATTGTTAGCGTTGAGATTTAAACCAGAGTTGATAGATTAATAGTAAAGCAGTGTAACTATCGCTTATGTTACACTGCTAACTATGTGATTTTCTTCTATGTGTAATCTGGTTTGTTGATTCGTCAGTTCTTGGTATTCCTTTGTTTTTATTACATCTTCCTGAGCCAACGCCGTTTCACCCATGGCATTATAAGCAATTGATCTAGCTTGGTAAGCTCTGGCTATACCAGGGTAATTGTTGATGGGTAAAAGTTGTTCAAGTGCAAGATTTGAAAACTCGATAATAGCTTCATTAGGTTGAGGAACAATTCCTTTATTCGCCAAATCGGCTTTAATAATCCAATACCATCCGACACCCTGTATATGATCGAATGTAGAACCGGAAGTAAACAATTCCTTAGATTGGTCTAGAAATTTTAAACCTTCTTGGACGTTCTTGTTCGAAATGAGATTAATAGCTTTTGAGAATATGCTTTGTGCGTATGTAATGGTGTCACCGGACCGGCTCGCGCATTCCAATTCCTTAAGATTGTATTTGTTTGCTTCTACTGGGTTCCCTAATGAGCGATACATATTTCCGATTCGTAGATAGCATTGGGAGAGTATTCTATATCCGACCGTTTTTCCTTCTTCTGACTTATTCATAAAATCTACTATTTTTTCTTCAATTTCTAAGTACCCTTGTAGAGCTTCCTTAAATTTATTATGCTGTTCATAGGTATGTAGGATTTCTTCCATTTCCTTTTCAATTCTGTTAAAGGTTAAGATTGACATGAATGGTCACCACCTTATTTAGATAATATTAAAATACCATATTCAACCATTTTATGCTGTTTAAGGAAAAAGACAAATAAAAGACATTTTTTTGACTCCTTTTTCATTCATTAATCGTATGTACTAAATAAGCGAAGTTGGAGGTGAACATATGAGTAAAACAAAAAAAGTTATGGCTGGTGTTACGTCGACAGCAATGCTGATTGGATTGGCTGCATGTGGAACTGAAGAATATAGCACAACTCCAGACACACCTGTTCCGGACGATCAGAATTGTACAGATTGGGAATGGGATGAGGATGATGCAGTTTGGGAATGTGATGATAGCCGTTCTCCTTATTTTGGATATCTGTTCTTTGCAGGAAAATACTTTAAGAACAGTTCTAGCTTAATTAAAGCTCCCGGATATAAATCCTATAAAAGTAACGTAATTACTAAACAAAGAGATGAATCAACGACGTCCTCTGGTGGAAGCTCTGGATTTGGCAGTGGTTCAAAGAGTTATGGTGGCTAATACAACAATAAAAGGGAGGGACTGACTTGAATTTATACTTAAATTTTGCTTCTTATTTAGGGGTGGCAGTGGCCTTATTAACCGTAGGATTATTTTTATTCGAAATCAGCACTCGTAATATTAAGGAGTTCAAATTAATTGCAGAAAAAAATCTGACAGCCTCGCTATCCCTAGGCGGAAAAATGATAGGTCTTGCTATAGTATTGGGGGCTGCTGCAGAATATTCCGTTTCATTAATGGATATGGTTATTTGGGGACTTGTTGGTATCGTAGCACAAATTATCATTTTCATAGTAGCTGAAGTGGTGACGATTCGTTTTAGCATTCAAAAAGCCATTGAAGAAGACAATCGTGCCGTTGGCTTCATGCTATTAAGCTTATCCTTGTCTGTTGGATGGGTTGTAGCGAAATGTCTGACGTATTAAGAGGTAATATGAGATGATCAAAACACTTACTTATTACATTGATAAAGGAAACGACCAGTACGAGCCTTTTTATGAATATGCGGTCCCTCAAGTAGGAGTGGATGAATTATATGCTCGCCAGCTTTGTACGTATTTTATCATGAAGGGCAAGCAGTATGAATTGATTTCCAATGAGTGTGTGAAAGATGAGGAAATCTTAGTGTTAAAGGATCTAGGGGAAAATGTTCCTTATCCAAATGAGGTAGATTTCAGAGGAAGAGGAATCCACGTTGAAATACGCCTTTATAAGGAAGAAGGCAGACGTTTGACGGCTATTCCATGCCAGACCCACTTTGAAGTGATTCGATATTTATTAAAAGATGTAGTGGAAGTACCAGGTGTCGGCAACCTCGCTGTCACATCAACTGAAATCGATGAAGATCGAGGAGTCTATGTTCTGTATGTTAAACATTTAGGTGAGGAAGATTAGGAGGGAATTTGATGAATACTTCAATCTATCATGAACGTCGTAAATGCTTTTACGAAGCCATTCCTGACTTCTGGCATGATTTGTACGGAGAGGAATATGCGTTATATGACATTTCTTTGACCTCAAAGAAAGAAATTGAAGACATTCATCAAGCCACCGAGCGGATTGGCCATGTTTTTTTCAAATTGTGCAGCTTAATGAGAAAAGTGCCTGAAAGTACTTTATTAGAAATGGGGTTTCCTAGCGAGACCCTTTCTTTTTTAAGGTTGAGAACTTTGCCAGTAGAAAGTGTAATATCTCGATTGGATTTAGTCCGTGTTGGTAATACGTATAAATGCATCGAAATCAATGCTGATACACCTACTTTTATTAAAGAACTTTTTTCTATCAATAGTCAGGTCGTTGAAGAGTTTCAAATGATTGACCCAAATGAAGGTGTGGAAAAAAAGCTTGGCGAAACAATAAGGACTAGTATTCTTCAAGCGAAGCAGTGGTTGAAAAAAGACCATCCTCATCTCGTATTTACTGCTCATGAAGATAATGTGGAAGATCGAAACACCGTAATATATCTTAAAGAGTTGTCTAGTTATCCTTCCGATTTTGTTCCCTTACATAAGCTTCAAATCAAGAGGGGAGAAGGGTTATTTAATGATAATGGGAAAAGAATCGATATTCTTTACCGTCAAACCTTTCCAATTGAAACGTTGCTTTTAGATGCTGATGAACAGGGAAATGAGATAGGCAATTGGCTGCTTGAATTGGTTCAATCTAGAAAGTTGGCAATCATCAACCCTCCATCTGCTTTTTTACTTCAAAATAAAGCAATTCAGGCAGTGATTTGGTCGCTTCATGAAGAAAATCATCCATTCTTTACGGATACCGAACATCAATGGATTGATGAATACTTTTTACCGACTTATTTAGAGCCTGATGTGTTCATAGAAAAGGGCTTAGCATTCGTGAAAAAGCCAGCCTTTGGTCGTGAAGGGGATACAGTGGAAATTTATAATCAATCGGGGCAATTGACTTTAAAGGACTCACAAGAATCCTATAGTGACTATTTGCAAGTGTACCAGGAATTTGTTGAAATGCCTCTTGTTTCTTTCCAAAGCGAAAAAGGGAAACAAGAAGGTCATCAATTGATTGGTAGTTTTTTATTGAATGGGAAACCTGGTGCAATTGGATACAGAGTTGGGAATCGAATTACAAATAACCTCTCTTATTATTTGCCGATTGGCATAGAAAAGGAGGGAATATAAATGTGGATTCTTCAAAGACTTTTTTCTAAAATCATAACGATTAAATTATGGCAAATCATCTTAATGACTGTAATTATTCTTCTTTTGAGCAGTTATTCGATGCACAAACTGGAGCCCGAAACATTCCCTCGTTATATAGATTCATTATGGTGGACGATGACGACAGTGGTAACGGTCGGGTACGGTGATTACTTCCCGAAAAGTGACATTGGTCGCATCTTTACGATGTTTCTTCTATACACTTTCGGAATTGGTGCCATGGGGATTATCATCGGGAAAATCTTTGAAAGCTTTAGTTTGTATCGAAAGCTAAAGGAGGAAGGGAAATTGAAATTTTCGGGTAAAGGTCATTATATTTTGATTGGTTCCTCGAAAGATAAATTAGTTAATGTCGTGGAAGAGTTAACTGCGAATAATAGTAAGTGTGAAATTGTCATCATAGACAATTCGAATAAGTGTCCTATCCAGCATGATAGAGTTCATTTTATTAGTGGTGATCCTTCAGAAGAAGAAGTGCTTTTAAAGGCAAATATCCTAGAATCTAATTCTGTTTCTGTCTTTGCCGATGAAAGCATCTCTCTTTCGGAATACGCAGATGGTAAAACGTTGTTAATCGCTTCAAGGGTAGAATACATCTCTAAAAAATATAATAAAAGCATTTATACAGTGGTTGAGATTATGAAAGAAAAACATATTTCCTTATTCGAGCATGCGAAGGTGGATGAATTTATTTTGTCCAATGAATCGGTATCGAGACTGATGGCACAGGCGGCAATCCATCCTGGCTCGAGTAAACTATTTAAACAACTGCTAAGTAAAGCCGACGGAGAAAATTTGTATGAAATTCAAAAAAAACCCCAATGGATTACGTACAAAGATGCATCGATGGAATTGTTTGAACAAGGGGCAATTCTAATTTCAGACGGCAATAACCTTGATATAGCCAGAAGGCCAAATGATACCATCCCAAACGACACCAAACTGTTCGTCATCTGTGACAAAGAAACATTTGAAAAAATTAAATAAAATGGACGGCGAGGTTCTTCAGGAATCACGCCGTTTTTGTTGGTGCCTGTCACGCCCCGATTTTTGTCGATTGTTCACTTAGGAAAAATAAATTATTCTATACATATACATTTTTAATGAAGGTGTGTTTTAATGGATTCTTTTGATTTGAAAATCATCAAAATGATTAGGGTCAATGTTATCCGCTGATTCCGCTCAATCATGGTCAGTTTTGGGTTATTTCCGTTGTTTGAATCATAATAATTCTCTTGAAAGGTACTCGTTTCAATGTTATTTCTAAAAAGTTTTCTTTTAGGCTTCTCCGTATCTGCACCAGTTGGTCCGATTGGTTTGCTGTGTATTCAAAGGACATTAGTACGTGGAAAGTGGGCAGGTTTTTTAACAGGTCTTGGGGCGGTTTCTGCCAACATGATTTACGCTAGTATAGCAGCCTTTGGTTTCTCCGTTGTTTCTGCATTCCTATTAGAGCAACAATTCATTTTAAGAGTGGTCGGCGGCCTCTTTTTATTCTATTTAGGTGTAAAAACATTCTTAAAAAAGCCTACTGATCAAGTTGCTATACTAGGAGGGGAAAGCTTACTTGCGATGTATTTTTCAACGTTCTTCCTAATGATCACTAATCCTGTGACCATATTGAACTTCGTTGCTATGTTTGCAGGTTTAGGATTTGAGAAAAGCTCACATACAGGTATATCAGCTCTGTTGATGGTTGGAGGAGTATTTTGGGGGGCCACAAGCTGGTGGTTGATTCTAAGCTTTGGTGTCAGCTTATTTAGGAACAAAATAACTCCACATTTATCGATTGTGAATAAAATAGCTGGATTGCTCATTATTTTATTAGGTATGTTAGCTTTTATAAAATAGGTGTAAAAAGCTTCATTTATTTAAAAAGGAATCGAAGCTTCGATATCGAATTCTTTTGTTAGTAGGACTATAGACGGAGGGGCTTTTTATGAAGAAAGTGCTTGTTTTAGGTGCCAGTGGGTTAGTAGGGAAGGCATTTATCAATGAATGTAATGGTGTATTTGATTTATACGGGACGTTTTTTTCCAAGGTTTTACCTTTACCGGACGATAAGCAGTTTCAATTAGAGGTGAAGGAAACGGAAAAAATCAAAGAATTGATTCAAAACATTCGACCTGATTATGTGATTTCATGTTTAAGAGGTGACTTTCAAGAACAATTAAAATTTCATAGAGTGTTAGCAGAAGAGGTGAAAGACCTTCCAACACGAATCTATTACTTTTCTACAGCGAATGTTTTCGATGGGGATTATTCGAGGCACCACACAGAAAAAGACCAACCAGGTGCACAATCCGAATATGGCAAATTCAAAATAAAATGTGAAGAAATATTACAAGACGCCCTAAAGGATAAGGCAATTATCATCCGGATTCCGATGATGTGGGGAACAGACTCGCCTCGTTTACATCAATTGAAGGAAAGCTTGTCTAATCAAGAGGCAATCGATGCTTATACAAACCTAGAGTTAAACAATCTAATGGATACAATGCTGGCAAAGCAACTTCGTTATTTGATAGAGAATGATTTAAAAGGCATCTTTCATTTGGCCTCAGAAGATACGATGGTACATGCTGAATTCATCGAACAACTCCTGAAAAAGAACAAGGATGCTACAGTTCGACATCATTTATTCTTGGACAAAGAAGTGAAGGCCTATTTTGGCATAAGATCGATGCGTCAGGACCTACCAGATGAATTGAAGCAGACGAACCATGATATCATTGAAAGCTTAAGGGAGTGTCTGGCACCTAATAAGGATTGTAAAATTACTCAATAAAAATAGTTCTGTTATGGTGAATAAAATGAGCTCAATTGATAAACGAAACCGGTTTAAAGAAGAAGTATTTACTTATAGAATATCAAAAGACAACATTGTCTTTATCGAATGGAATGGAAAGATTATCAAATCGTTAAAAGGGAAGGATGCTGACAGATTCAAAGAGCGAATCAGTCGAGCATCCACCCAACTCGAGGAACAACTGATTATGGCGAAAATGACCGGGAATTTTAAACGGGGAAATGAACGATAAAAAGTGTTAAAGATGATAATAGACGATATGGTTAAGCTACTACGTTATTGAAAATCTTTTTTATTTAAGAAAACTTTTTGAGAGAAGCGAAGATGTCTTCTCTTTTTTTTCTATTAATATTCAAAAATTGTCATTCTAAAACAACAAGATAAAACTTAAATCTTTTCCCCAAAGGTTATTTATTAAGATTACATATAAAGTTGAAAGTATAGAGAAAAAGAGAAAAGTAATTGGCAAATATCGATATTTTTGTAACTTTTTAAGAGAGATAACCATCAATATTGTTGTAATTGTGCTTGTCACATAATAGATCATGATAAAAGAAAAATGTGTAAAAGGCCCAATGAAAAGAAAAAGAACTGACATTTGTATCGTAAAAGCTAACGTTGAAATAAATATCCATTTGTTCTTCTTTTCTTTATATATCCCTAAAAAAGAAAAATAGACAATAGCAAGCATGAGTACAACAAGAGACCACTCATAAAGGAAAAATAGATGTTCTAAATCTACCGCAAACCAATAACCAATAAACGAAAGGGGTATAAGAGACAATAAGAGTAGTGAAGTGGCCTTGGCATAATTCATTTAATCATCACCTTTTAGAATTTAATGGTTATTTATTAGATTTTAAGATGTCGAGTCTGATATTAAAAGATTTTTTAAATAACAGTCTTTAAAGAAAGCTTATATGTGATTTTCCACGAGGTTAATTGTAGGAGAAGAAGCGATACCTCTGAGCAAAGCTAGTTAATGTATTGATGCTATACAGGAAAAAATAAAGCTTATAGAAAAGAAACCACCTTATAGATTATAAGGTGGCCTTTGCAAAATAGCAGTCCAGGTACCATTACCTTATGGTGGTAAAGGTGTCAGGGAGGAGGGTGGCTAAGCCACATCTCTCTATAATTATATGCCCCAAAAACTTTATTAGACTATTTAGAATTGTATTGATTTACAAGAACGATTGTCTATGTTCTTTATAAACACTATAAAAAATGGGGGAATTTTAAAAAAGAAAGCTATGGCAGGTTTCGCGAACTTCGAAATAGAAAGTTGCGAGATTAAAATAAATAATTTGAGGATGGCCAAGTGCCATCCTCAAATTATTTATTTGAACGTTACATATTCTTTTAAGGCTTGTTGTAGTGATCCTTTTGTTTCTGCTTTTGACTCAAAGGAATACCCTTGTTTAATCATATCCCTAACAATTTCAGGACGTAATCCTGTAATGACCGCTTTACAGCCCATCATGGATACGCCGTCAATGATTTTAATTAAGTGATTGATGACAACAGATTCCATTTGTGCAATCCCTGAAAGGTCCATGATTAAAGTTTGGATATGCAATCTTCCAATCTCAGTCAACACTTTTTCTTCAATGGTTGTTGAACGATATGAATCAATGGCTCCGATCAAAGGTAATATACAAATGGTCGGAGTAATAGGGATAATAGGGACTGAAAGATTTTCTACCAATTCCCTTTGAGCTTCAAGTAACTCATCTTTATACTGGGAATAACTGATGAAAAAGCAGTTTAAGAATTGGTCAAAATATTTGTTGATGAATTTTTCTGTAGCGAAAAATTCATCAGTAGTCGTTGGATTTTCAGAAACTTGATCTATTTCATATAAAAAATGCCAAAGAGTACGTCTAATTGCCTGAACCCACTCAAGTTTAAAGGATAGCGTCATTTGGAATCTAGCCCAAACGATTCCCTCTTTAGCAGCAAATGCTACCAAATCCTTTTCATTTTGATTAATTACGTAACGAACTAATTTATGGGCATTCTCTAGTAAATCTATGTTTCCAATTTGCTGGATTTCTTTGATTTTTTCCCTAACAGTTATAGCCTCTGATAATAGTCTTTCTTCAAATTCTAGTTTGTGCTTTGATAAGTACCCTATAAGATCGATTTCTTTATTAATGACTATACTCATATTTTCATTACTCACCCTTTATGATTAGTTAAGATACAGTTAATTTCCATTCATTTTTAATATTGTATACCATTAGGGTAATGTCCGTAAAATATTTACCTATATAAAAGGAAGCCACCTATTGAAATGATGGGTAGAAGTAACTTTACAACAATTTGTAGCTAGTCGGTGTTTTATTTTAATTTGTAATTCTATAATTAACATACACGCCGTTTCATTGGACCATTACCAGAGATACATACGCTAATTAGCACCACAATAATTTACCGTGCAGCAATCCTTGGAAGTAGTCGTTGGTGAAAGTTTTTCCTTTTGTTTAGGAATGTTAGTAAATAATCTCCATGCATTTCTAGATTTCTGTTCAATCTCTTGTTGTTTTAGCTTTGCAACCATCATTTCTTGTTCATAAAAAAACATCATCATCTCTCCTTAATCAAATATTTTTGATTTATAGTTCAAGCAAACTAGGCACAGCAAACTTTAGGCGAAGTCGTAATTGGTGGAGCAGTTTGTTCTTTTTGTTTAGTGGTGATATTAAAAAATCTCCAAGCGTTTCTAACATTCTCTTCAACCTCTAATTGTTTAAGCCTTGCAATCATGATTTTTTGTTCATAAAAAAACATATTTACCTCTCCTTAATCAAATATTTTTGATTTATAGTTCAAGCAAACTAGGCACAGCAATCTTTTAGTGAAATTTTTATTGGTGCTTCAGCTTGTTTCTTTTGCTTAGGATCGAAGTCAAAGAATCTCCAAGCATTTCTAGAATTTTGTTCAACCTCTAATTGTTTAAGCTTTGCAACCATAATTTCTTGTTCATGATAAAACATAGTAATCTCTCCTTAATCAAATAGTTTTGTTTTATTAATCAAAAAAAATTGATGAATGTTTCTAAAGTAAGACCTAACCACAGCTAGGTCGGAATAAACAGCATAATTTAGGAGAAAGTATGCCATTTACTTCTTCGGAATTAACTTTGTAATAGCTCCACGTGCCTTTTGTTTCCTTTAGAATTAGGTTAGCATCTAGTAAGATTTTTAAATGATAAGAAAGTTTAGATTGTGGCATATCAATCATTCCACTTAAATCACAAACGCAAATGGGATTCTGGCAAAGAAGATGTAAGATATGCAATCGTTTTTGATCGGCCAATGCCTTGAATTTTATTTCATAAGTAGAAAAAGTTTCTTCGAGTGATAAGTTTAAGTCTTCGATGATAAACTCTCCTTTCATCAAATTTTCTTGATGTACTTGAAGTATATTCCAATTATTCGAAATGTGCAACCAATTTTAGAAAATATTTCTAAAAATTTATTTGCATTTTACAAATAAATATCATATAAATGTAAGTGTTAAGATAAATTTATTGAAAAAAACGGAATTATAAACTTGAAAATTACAAATAAATTGGAGGTTTTATTATGTTGGATGTCATTATTGTTGGTGCAGGTCCTTACGGTATTTCTCTAGCAGCTCATGCAGTTGCAAATAAACTGGAGTATAAATTGTTTGGCTACCCGATGGACTTTTGGAAAAATCAAATGCCTCAGGATATGTTTATCAGAACACCTCACGATTTTGTTAGCTTTTCAGATCCATTGGAGCAGTGGACAATTCATAACTATGCGTTAGAAACAGGGACCTTATTAGAAACGCCTCTACCAAGACCAGTTTTCGTGGACTATGCAAGCTGGTTTGCAGAGAAAACTGGAATTACTTTTTCTCCAGTCTTGGTTAGTAATGTAGAACAAAAAGATGGATATTTTACGGTCCGTACTGAAACAGGTGAAGAGTACCAAACCAAAAATGTGATTGTGGCTACTGGAGTTGAGCATTATAAATATCTTCCTGAATCGATGAAGGAAGTATCATCAAACTTACTTTCTCATACTTCGGGCTATACCGATTTTTCTCAGTTCAAAGGCAAAAAGGTAGCGGTGATTGGTAGCGGACAAAGTGCATGGGAAGCAGCTGGATTATTGAACCGCGAGCAAGCGGAAGTCGAATTGATTTATAGAAGGAAAGGTCCTAACTATGCAGGTAGTAGAGAAAATGAAATTTTGCTTCGAGATTTAGGTGAGGTTTTTTATACACTTCCATTAAAAGAGAAAAAAACAATGTGGGGCCAATCTCCAGGAAGCGTGGCACACTTTTTAGAGAAATATGTTGAAGGTTTGGTTCCTCAAACGGGTGAAGTAGGTATCGAGTCTTTAACGCCGATATCAGATGATGAAATCAAAATAACTCTAACAAATGGAGAAGAGAAGAAGGTAAATCATATAATTGTTGCTACAGGATTTAGAATCAATTTAGATCGAGTACCATTTATGGACCAAAAGTTACTACAAAAGATTGAACGAGAAGAATTACCACAGTTTCCGAAGTTAAGTGAGTTCTTTGAATCTAACATACAAGGTTTATATTTTGCTGGGCCTCTTTCTTCCCATAGTCACGGCCCGACGTTCCGTTTTATCCTTGGGTTGAAAAAGACATCCTCAACAATTCTTAAATCAATTACTAGAGAATTAGTAAAATTAAAATGATCAATGAAAATAAATCACTTTTGACCATTTCTACAATCATCTTTATTTTGACTCTTGGTACTGGAATTGTTGCACCTATCCTTTCTCCATATTCGAAAGGGATGGGTGCAAGTGGAATATGGATTGGTATCATTTACAGTGGATTTTATATGGTACGATTTGTAGTGGGTACTCCAGTTGGGATTTTGTCTGACAAATACGGTGCAAAGAAGATGCTTACGGTAAGCTTACTCATGTATCCATTTATTGCATTGACATATTTGTTTGCGGATAGTTTGGTTTCTTTATTAGGAGCAAGGCTGTTCCATGGTGTGGCATCAACTATGATGTTGCCGATGGCCATGACCTATATTGGACTCATAACGCCAAAGGGAAAAGAAAGTTCCTATATGGGAGTGTATAACTCATTCTTATTTATTGCTAATGGGTTAGGTCCATTACTGGGGGGATGGGTGGCAAGCGAATATGGATATCGAGCCTCTTTTCTCGGATTGTTGGTTTTTGCTTTAGTTTCGTTAGTCTTGACTGCAAAAATATTGCCCTCTGTTAATGGAAAATCTTTTTCAAAGAAGGAGGAAGTCCAAGATGGTTCAAATACTAGATTACTTTCATTCTCAAATTCTAATTTTCTCGGATTAATTAATGTATATTTTGCAATTGCTGTGATATCGATGTTCTACATATCCTTCTTTCCGCTCTATGGTATGGAACTTGGATTTAACACGGTTCAAATTGGCGCATTGATCTCCATTTTTAATATTACCGTGGGAGTCTGTCAAATTCCATTTGGTAAATTAGTCGATCGAATGGAAAAAGTAAAAGTCCTTTTCATATCTAATATTGGAATCGGTTTTATTCTAGTATCTATACCATTATTCCATTCCTTTTTCGTTACGGCATTTTTTGCGCTAATTCTTTCATTGTTCTTTTCCTTGGCCGTTTCTAGTTCATCAGGAATGGCCACTGAAATGGGAAGGCAATTTAAAATGGGAAAAGTAATGGGCTTTCTTGCATCTATATCAAGCTTGGGTATGATAGTCGGGCCATTATTATCTGGGCTCATCCTCGATTACTTATCTTTTTCTTGGCTTTTTGGGTGTTTGGGTGGAATGTGGTTTATCGCAAGTGTTTTATTGATTGGAAGAAAAGCAAACTCAGAAGTTCAAGTTAGAAAACTAGGATAAAATTGATTGGATTCTTATGTATTGAAAATTATTGTAATGTTGTTTTAAAACTGGTTGGAGGAATTACCATGTTAGAAATTTTCCCTGTATTTATTACATCATTTGATGAAAAACGGACAATTAGAGCGTACCTACCAAAAACTTATCAATTCAGTGAGAAGAGATATCCTGTTCTATACATGCATGACGGTCAAAATGTTTTTCATGACGAAGAGGCCATTGGTGGTGTCTCTTTGAATCTAGAAAGCTACCTCGATAAAAATGAGCTAGAGGTAATCGTGGTAGCGATTGACCAAAATAGTGAGGAGAGAATCAATGAGTATTGTCCGTGGTACCAAGGAGAGTATAGCAAGAGGATTTTAGGTGAGGTTTGTACATTAGGTGGTAAAGGGAAGCAGTACGTAGATTTTATCGTAAATGAGCTGAAGCCTTATATAGATGAGAAATACCGTACAGATAAGGAACGTACATCTATGGCCGGAATCTCTTTAGGTGGACTAATTTCAACGTACGCTGCCAGTGTATATCCACATATTTTCAAAAATATTATCGTCATGTCTTCAGCATTTTGGCGCAACCAAGAGGAAATTGAAAACCTGTTGAGGAATTCTGATTTGTCCTTGATTGAAAGCTTTTATATGGATGCTGGAACAAAAGAAGCAAGAGAAAAAGAAGAAGTGAACCGGTTATTTTTAGCTTCCAATCAAGCAGTTTATGAAATTATAAAAGAAAAAATTCCTAATACTAGGTTTGTCGTTATTGAAGATGCAGTCCATAATTATATGACCTTTAGAGCACGAGTAAATGAACTGTTCTCCTATTAATTTTAGTCCCCCTTTTCAAAAGAAAAGGGGGACTTTTCATAACGGTAAAGCGGTAGAATATTTAATTTCTCGTAATGCTAAACTCGTTTGGATTTTTGAGATTCCAAGCTGGTTTAATTTACGGATGAAATTTTCTAATTCCTTCCGATCTTTATTAGCGACTTTTAAAAGATAATCATACTCACCCGTGAGTAAGTGACACTCCAGTACTTCAGGCATTGCCACTAATTCCTTCTCCAACACCTCCAGCATGTCCGCTTGATGGATATTTGTATTGATGAAGATGAAGCAAAGCAAATCAAATCCAAGCTTTTCTTGATTCAAAATTGCTACTTGCCGATCGATATATCCTTCACTTTCCAAACGTTTAACCCTGGCATGAGTAGCGGGAGGCGACAAGTTTACCCTTCTTGCGAGCTCTGCGTTGCTTAGATGTGCTTCTTTTTGCAAGATATCTAATATTTGAAGGTCGACATCATCTAACATTTTGTTAAATTCCATTGTATGTACCCCTTTCGATTATTCGGAAAATGAGACGAACATTTGAAGTGAGCTGAATTTAATTCTTTGTTATTGTATATTCCCGTTTGATTATTTTGAATTTATTTAAATGAACAAAATAATATACGCTGAAATAAACAATGGTGTTAAGATTATTATATCAAATTTACAGCTCGGAATAGAATAGGAGTTAGCGAATATGCCAATTTTATATATGTTGTTGCTGCTATTGACCAGTTTATTATGGGGAGGAAATTTTGTCGTTGGTAAATCGCTTGTCGCCCATGCTTCACCTATGACGTTGACAACCTTAAGATGGGGAATCGCGATTGTATGCCTGTTGCCAATCGTTTGGTGGAAAGAAAAAAGGTTGTTTCCTCCAAAAGAGGTGCTGCTTCCATTATTAATCATGGGGATATCAGGGGTTGCACTCTTTAATTTGTTTCAGTTTTGGGCATTGGGGCAAACATCCGCTACTAATGCAGGATTGATTTCCACGCTGACTTCCATCACCATTGCTATTTTTTCGTTTCTATTTTTAAAGGAAAACATGAATTTATTCCAAGTATTTTCTATGATAATTTCGTTGTTTGGCGTTATTCTTTTTCTACTAAAGGGTCAGCTTAACTTATTGTTAACATTGGATTTCAATGCAGGAGATTTATGGATGCTAGTTGCGGTTTGTATTTGGGGAATTTATTCCGTAAGCAGCAGATCGGTAACAAAGGTAATTTCTCCGCTGATGTCCACTTTTTACTCTGGAATCTTTGGGTTAATGGTCATGCTTCCGTTTAACGCTACCAATTTTACGGTGATAAATATGGATTCATCATTCATTTTATCCATTCTTTATACAGGAGTCGTGTCTACCGTTTTGTGCATGCTATTTTGGAATATCGGGGTTCAAAAACTTGGTGCGACTACTTCTGGAATTTTCTTAAACTTCAATCCTATCTTCACTGCGATACTTGCATTTATCTTTTTAGGGGGAAAAATGACTGAGATTCAAGCTGTTGGAAGCGGAATTGTCATTTTAGGCTGCTATCTATTTACATATTTTAAAGACAATAATATATCTAAATTCAGAAAGTACAAATATATAGGATATGAGGACAAAGTCAATATTTTGTTAAAGACGCTTAAAATTAGTCGCAAATTTATTACTAGAACATAATGATGTTTCTACCATTCCCTTTGTTGGTTCGCTACCATTCGTTGATTGTTTCTAAAAAAGCAAGTGTGGGTAATGGCAAAGGAAACTACCACTAATCTCAGAATGAAAACATACTATTAAAATTATTAATAACTTTAAAGGGAATTAAAGGAAAATAGAGTGCTTAGGTCGTATATACGTTTAGGATATTTTCTCCAACTGAAAGGGTGGTTTTCTTGACTGAAAAGTGGAGACCGGGTATTAATCACATTGAGTTTTGGGTTTCTAATAAGGAGCGTTCTCTTCCTTTTTATGAAGGGTTATTCGAGGTGATCGGATGGAAAAAGCTAAACGAATGGGCTTTTAGTACAGGTTCAATGGAGATTTATTTTAAGGTGGTTGCACAAGTAAAGCTTGACACCATTGGTCCTAGACATATATGTTTCCAAGCTGAAAATCGAAATGTTGTAGATACTGTCTTTGAATATTTAAAAAGACATGATACTAAAATCATTAGAGGTCCAATTGAAAGAAATGAGTATTCCACAGGTTACTATACAGTAGACTTTTATGACCCTGATGGATATGTCTTGGAAGTGGCGTATACTCCGAATATGATTTTATAGAGAAATAGGTTATGTTAAATGGGAATAAAGAATGAAACAGGGGATAGGAGTAAGGATATCTACCTTATGGTTCCCCGTTGAAATCGTTTAGAAGAGTAGTCGTGATAAGGGTTTTATAATACGTAATGAATAAAATACATCGTTAAGAAGAGGTGCTAGGATAGTAGACATCTCTTTTTTAATGCTTCAATTGAAATTCCTAATAATTATCAAACCTTTTACAAATATTAATAACGTATTTATGTTTCCTTCACATAAGCCCCTTATTATATAAGTATTAGTTATTTAGGGGGAACACTTGTTATGTTAGAACAACCAAGCAAAGAATACGGCGCTTTTATCCAATTTGAAAGAAATCGAAAAAATCTTACTCGAGAAAAATTCTCTGTCCTTATCAGAATTCCTGTTTACATGGTGGAACGGTTAGAAAACAGTGATGTATATCCTGCGGACAGCTTGATTGAAAAAATATCATCTGTCTTAGATATTCCTTTTCATGTCCTAAAGACTATTATTTGGAATGATCCTCCTGAAAATAAGTAGTGTATATTTTTATTGAATATATAAGTAAATCATTATATAATGATATCCGAAATTGGGGGTGGTATTGATGCATGTGAAAAACACGATTGATATTCAGGAAGCTTCTCAAGTTTTGAAGTTGCTTGGAGATAAGACTCGATTAACGATGATGAAACTGCTCGAAAATAATGATTATTGTGTATGTGAATTTGTAGAGATCTTTAAAACGAGTCAGCCTGCGATTAGCCAGCATTTACGAAAGCTGCGTGATGCGGGATTAGTCAGAGAAAATCGTAAGGGACAGTGGATTTTCTATGCCATTAACAAAAATCATGAACACTATCCATTTGTATCGATATTGTTGGAGCAATTATCTGATCAGAGTCATCTTCTGACAGAGTTAGAAGATGAAGGTTTGCGCATTTCTTGTGAGTAGAGAGGAGTATAGATGTATATGACATCTGTAATTTTGGCATCACTGATTTTTCTTATTACATTAGTCCTCGTTATCTGGCAGCCAAAAGGTCTTTCAATTGGTTGGTCAGCGATGGGAGGAGCAGTGCTAGCATTAATAGCACAGGTAGTCGATTTTAACGACGTACTGGACGTTACATCCATTGTCTGGAATGCTACATTGACGTTTATAGCAATTATTATTATATCGTTAATCTTAGATGAAATTGGATTTTTCGAATGGTCAGCCCTTCACATGGCTAGAGCAGCAAAAGGAAAAGGCGTTCGAATGTTCATTTATGTCGCTTTATTAGGTGCAATTGTTGCTGCATTCTTTGCCAATGATGGAGCAGCTTTGATACTGACACCCATTGTACTTGCTATGGTTCGGAATTTGAAATTTGAAGAGAAAATGGTTTTTCCTTTCATCATGGCAAGCGGGTTCATTGCAGATACAACATCATTGCCTTTGATTGTTAGTAATTTGGTCAACATTGTTTCTGCCGATTATTTCAATATAGGGTTTATCGAGTATGCTTCAAGAATGATTGTTCCAAATCTATTTTCACTTGGTGCTAGTATCCTCGTACTAAACCTGTTCTTTAGGAAAAGTATTCCGAGAAATTACAACATGTCTGATTTAAAAGCACCAGCAGAAGCAATTAAAGATTATAAAATGTTCAAATTGTCATGGATAGTATTGACGATTCTATTGGCTGGTTATTTTATCAGTGAGATGTTAAACATACCCGTTTCATTAGTCGCAGGTATTGTAGCAATTTTCTTCCTGTTTATGGCTAGAAAAAGCCCTGCCGTTCATACTAAGCAAGTATTAAAAGGAGCTCCTTGGGCAGTTGTATTTTTCTCCATTGGAATGTACGTAGTAGTCTATGGCTTAAGAAATGCAGGATTGACGTCGGTACTTGCTGACCTGATCCAAGTTACAGCGGATCAAGGATTGTTTGCTGCTACGATTGGGATGGGATTCATAGCGGCGATTTTATCATCCGTAATGAACAACATGCCAACTGTCATGATTGATGCGTTGGCGATTGGGGATACTAACACATCTGCTTTAGTGAGAGAAGCTTTGATTTATGCGAATGTGATTGGGTCTGACTTAGGTCCGAAAATTACACCTATAGGATCTCTTGCAACACTATTATGGCTACATGTACTAAGCTTAAAAGGCGTGAAGATTTCTTGGGGGACTTATTTTAAAACAGGGATTATCTTGACCATTCCGACACTATTCATCACACTAGTCGGTCTATATATTTGGTTGCTTATTATTTCGTAAAAAGGAGAGTCTACATGGCAAAAAAAACTATTTACTTCTTATGTACAGGGAATTCTTGCAGAAGCCAAATGGCAGAAGGATGGGCAAAAAAGCATTTAGGTGATGAGTGGGACGTAAAGAGTGCCGGACTTGAGGCACACGGTTTGAATCCAAATGCAGTAAAGGCAATGAAGGAAGCGGGCATTGATATCTCTACTCAAACATCTGATACGATCGATCCAGAAATCTTGAACAATGCTGATTTAGTTGTCACGTTATGTGGGCATGCAGCTGATCATTGCCCGGTTACACCACCGCATGTAAAAAGAGTACACTGGGGCTTTGATGATCCTGCGAAAGCGGAAGGAACTGAAGAAGAGAAATGGGCGTTCTTCCAACGAGTGCGTGATGAAATCAGTGCAAGAATCGAGCGTTTCGCTAAAACTGGTGAATAAGAGGGATAAACGATGACGAATAAACATTATCAAGAGCTTATAAAAGATCGTATCTTTATAGGTGGGGTAAATGACGTTGATGAAGTATTAGAAAATGAAAAAGTCGATACAGTATTCGACTTGCGAGCTGAGGCTCCTAAAAATGAAGTGACATACAATCGTTTCCATGTTCCGATAGTCGATGATGCAGAGAAGCAAGAAGAATCGGTAAAAATGGCAATAGATCAAGTGATGGAAGCATACAACAGTGGGAAAAAGATTTATTTCCATTGTGGAGGCGGAGGCAACAGAGCAGGTACAGTCGCAATTGGGACATTATTATCGTTAGGTCATGCAAATACAGTTGATGAAGCAGAAGAAATGGCTATAAGTATTCGTCCACGAATAAAAGTGAAGCCTGAATTAAAAGAGGCTTTGAAAAATATTTTTCCAAATAATTAACTATCATTTAAGAGCAGCGGGATGTTTATCGCTGCTCTTTTTTGATGGCAAAAATAGTTATGGAATGAATTAAGTTTCGATTTCCTTATTCAATTTATTCCTATAAGAATAGTGAAAACTAGTAGAATCTGAAAATTATTTATATTATAGTAAAATAAGCAATTATACACAGGTATTTTTTCCTGTTATAAATCTATAATTTTACTAGAATAGGAGCAGAGCAATGAAACTTACAGTGCGTAAAAAACTTCTGGGAGGATTTATCATCGTTTTATTTCTCCTTGCCCTCACTGGTGGGATTGGTAATTATCAAATGGAGAAAATCAACCAGGAATATCAATCTTTAATCAATAATCGGGTTGATAAGCTAATGACGGTTAAGGATTTGAAACAAGAAATGACGATTCATACACTGAATGTACGGGGCTATGTTATCTCAGGTGATGAAAAATACATAAGTCAGTATGAAGAATCTGTTCAAACATTCAAATTAATGGTGGAAAAATTAAAGGTTACTTCACAATCTGCTAAAGCCCAAGAGCTTATTGGTCAGATTGAGGAAGCACATAATGAATATCAAAATGTGGTTAAAAAAGCTTTGGCATTCAAGAAAAGCGGTAATGATAGTGGGTATGTCGGGACTATGAATAATGAGGCGCCTAAAATCATGGATGCCTTTTCTACAGCCACACAAGAATTGGAAACTTTTCAGAAAAATGACATGGCTGTGGGAGTTGAAAAAGCTACGAACCAAGTGAAACAAACTAAAACTACTTCTCTCATTATCATGATTATTGCCATTATCCTTGGTATTTTAATGGCCTTATGGAATAGTAAGCAAATCGCTAATCCTGTCCTTAATCTAATGTCATCCATGAAAAAAGTGGCTGAAGGCGATTTAGGGGTAGAGCCAGTCAAAATTAAGACTAAGGATGAAATCCAAGAATTAGGCGATGCCTATAATCGAATGGTACATGATTTGAGAGAGGTAGTATCTCAAGTTAGGGATTCATCTAGCCAAGTTGCTGCAAGCAGTGAACAATTAAGTGCAAGCTCTCAGGAAAGCTCTTCAGCTAGTGAGGAAATTTCTCAGCTCGTCCAGCAAACAGCTGAAGGTGTCGAGCAACAGCTCCAGCATTTTATGGAAGTACAGACATCTATGGAAGAAATGGAAAGTGGTATTGAATCTATTAATCGTACGAGTGAAGAGATGTATAAAGCAGCGGATTCTGCAAAAGTACTTACTGAGGATGGTGACGAAGCAATTAAAAGCGTTGTCAACCAAATGCATGAAATTAATGAGTCTGTTTCCGTCACAACTGGTGTGATTCGTTCTCTTGGCAACCGATCAAAAGAGATTAACGAAATCGTCGGATTCATCACAGAGATTGCAAATCAAACTAACCTTCTAGCACTTAATGCAGCAATTGAAGCGGCAAGGGCTGGTGAGCATGGAAAAGGTTTTGCTGTAGTAGCTGATGAGGTTAGAAAGCTTGCAGAGGAATCTAGAAAATCTACTGAACAAATTACAACAATGATATCCTTGATCCAGGAAGAGACAGAAAAGGCTGTTCAATCCATGGAAAAACAGAACATCCAAGTGGTGAGTGGATTGCAGTTCACAGAAAATGCGGAAGCTGCATTTAAAAATATTAAGGGATCTATTGGAGTAGTTACCGAACGTGTACAAGAGGTCAACGTATCAATTGAAGACTTGCTTTCTCTCAGTCAGTCCATTTCAGAATCGATTGAAAATGTTCAAAAAATTGCTGAAGCAAGTGTTTTAGCCTCACAAGAGGTAAGTGCAGGTACAGAAGAAAATGTGGCTTCTATCGAAGAAGTTTCTGCAAGTGCACAAAACCTATCTGTTCTGGCTGAAAATCTACAATTGATGATAGCTAGATTCAAGGTTTAATAAAGTTTCATTATCAACAAAGGACCCCCATCTGTGGAGGTCCTTTGTTTAGATTAAGAAGCTTCATTTCTTTTAACGGTGACAATAAGGACTCCGGCAAAAATTAAAATCGCTCCAATAAAGAAATTGGCATGAATCTCTTCATTTAATAACAACCATCCTAAAAAAGTGCCCACGACAGGTTGGAAAAAGAAAAATAATGAACCTACACCAGCATCCATTAACTCCATGCCCTTATTCCAAAGAAAAAAAGCGCCGGCAGTTGACACAGTCCCCAAATATACAATGCCTAATACAACCCATATATTATGAAAAAATACATTTTGAGACTGTAGTTCCCATAACATGACGGGTGTTGTAAATAACAGGCCAAATCCTATCGCAAAGGTAGTGATGGTTAGGGTAGAGAATCGTTCGGAAGCAATTTTTACATAAATTGATAATAGAGCCCATGTAATGGCAGCTCCAACCAATATCAAACTACCTGTTAAATGGTGTCCAACTTTTGTTTCCCATCCAATTACAATCACTACTCCAGTGGTTGCTAGTAGCATAGATATCGTTTTTCGTGCCGTTAACTTCTCTTTTAAAACCAATATGGCAAAAATAACGATAAAAGCAGGTGTAGCTGAAGTTATCAAAGCACCTGTATGTGCATCAGATAACTTTGTGCCAATAAACTGAAATGAGATGGAGATAAAATATCCGATAAAACCAATCCAGCCTAATAAGATCCAATCTCGTTTTTTTAGCTGCACTTGTTTTCCAGTTCTTGTCTGAACAGCTCTTAATATAGCAAATAGAACTATAAAAGCGATAATAAAACGTAACCAAACTAATGTAATTGGGGGTATGTAATCCAATACATATTTACTGACGACATACATTCCTCCCCAAATACTTGCAGCTAGGGATAGATACACTGAACCAAGGAAAGTTTGCTTCATATTTTTATACCTCATGGTTGGTCTTTATCTTAATTATAATAACAATATCTATCAAGCTATAACTACAAATTTTTTTGCTTAAGGACCCTATTTAAAAAAATAAAAAAACCTGCATAGAGTACAATACTCTTGCAGGCTTTGAAAACTTCATTACATGACAAATACTACATAAATAACTGTAGCTAATACCAATCTATAAATCGCAAATGGAACAAGCTTAATGCGGTTAATCAGCTTCAAGAAGAACTTAATCGATAATAATGCAAAGATAAATGCGCTAATAAATCCTGCAATGAAGAATGGAAGCGCATCAATCGTAAAGTATTCCCAGTTTTTCAGAAGGGAAAGTCCACTTGCACCGGCCATAATTGGCACAGCCATAATGAATGTGAAATCAGAAGCCGCTCTGTGGTTTAAGCCAAGTAAAACCCCACCAGAAATGGTTGAACCTGATCTTGAAAATCCTGGCCAAAGCGCTAAGCACTGAAATAAACCAATCGCCACTGCTTGCTTATACGTAATGCCATCTACACTTTCCACTTTAGGCTGTTTTGGTCTGAACCAATCAGCTACTATCATCAAGATGGCGCCAATAACTAAACCGATTAAAACTGTATTAATAGAAAAAAGGTGTTCATCAATGTAATCATCGAATAAAAATCCAAGTACTGTAGCAGGTAATAAACCTACAATGACTTGTGAGAGTTTTAATGTATTTTTACGTTCTTTTGTTTCACTTTTCTTCAAACCAAGTAATTGCATAAATCGATCACGGAACACAATGACAACAGCTAATATCGAACCCAACTGAATGACTATTTTAAACGTATTTGCCACTTCAGGTGAGAAAATCTCTTTTGATTTAAATAAAAGGTCATCCACGATAATCATATGCCCAGTTGATGAAACTGGCGCGAACTCTGTCAATCCTTCAACAAGTCCTAAAATAAATGCGACAAAAATTTCCCACAAATCAAAGTTCCTCCTCACAAAAATAAGTCCCAGTAAATTTACAACACGAGAATGATTATATCATATAAAAATGAAGAGGTTATTAAACTTTCATTAAAGTTCGTTGGCTAAAAACTTTAAGAAAACTGGCGGAGCGTCTAGGTACATAGAAAAACCATATTCACGAGAAGGGAATATGGTTTCATAAGTTTTATGCATGCTTCCATTCAGTAGGTTGTCCTGAATTTGAACAATCAGGGAATGTGTCGCCTTTAGTGAGTTCGATGTTTTCACCATCTTTGTCTACATAGCCACCAGATTCGGTCACTTCTTCACCGGTTTTATGTGTGTGATTCCCATGACGCCAAGTTGTATCGTGTCCTGTGACTGGACAAACCGGGAAGGTATCTCCTTGTTGGAACTCTCGTTTTTCACCTTCTGCACAAATATAGCTTCCCGATTCCTTCACGGTCTCGTTTGTTTTGTGAACATCATGATGAGTCATTTTATTACCTCCAAATGTGTAATTTACCTTACTTATTAGTTTCCCTTTGATAGAAGAGGATAAACATTATTTTTCAATTGAGATGTCAGATTGCCTTATTTCGCATAATATAGTATCAAAAGTTGCGTTAGGTAAAAAAAATTAGTTTTGGTGAAAAGGGGGAGGAGTAACATGAATGAAGCAATAGCCATTATCTTATTGATCATCGCACTTATTTGTCCGATAGTAGGGTATAAGATGTTAAGAAGAAGACAAAGTAAAAAATGGTTATTCATTGGGGTATCATGTATATTACTGATTCTCGCGATATCTCTAATGTTAATGTTTAACGGTTTATTTATTGTTTAATTGCTGCAGAAACCAACAAATTCCTACGGGAACCAGAGGTTACTTTGGTTCCCGTTTAGGTTTGGAAATGGTGTAAAGGTAATAGTTACCCGGAGCATAGATCAAAATCTACCGCCGGATATAGAGTTAAAAGAAAAAAAGGTAATCAAAGTAAATCAACGGTGTCCATTTCTGGCTCTAAATTGGTCAAATGGGTATCATAGAAGGCCAATGATGCCCGATTCGGTTTCGAACCAGACCAAAAGGGAATCAAACGAGGCCAATGATGCCCAATTCAGCTTCGAACCGGTCCAAAAGGGAATCATACGAGGCCAATGATGCCCGATTCGGTTTCGAACCAGTCCAAAAGGGAATCAAACGAGATCAATGATTCCCTTTTAGGGTTCAATCCAATCCAAAAGGGAATCAAACGAGGTCAATGATACCCAATTCAGATTCGACCCAGTCCAAAAGGGAATCATACGAGGTCAATGATGCCCTTTTAAGGTTCGACCCAGACCAAAAGGTAATCATACGAGGTTAATGATTCCCGTTTAGGGTTCGATCCAGACCAAAAGGGAATCATACGATGTCAATGATGCCCTTTTAGGGTTCGCCTCAGTCCAAAAGGTAATCATACAGGGTCAATGAAGCCCGATTTGGGTTCGGACCGGTTCAAAAGGGAAACATACGAGGTCAATGATTCCCTTGTAGGGTTCGACCCAGACCAAAAGGGAATCATACGGGGTCAATGATGCCCTTTTAGGGTTCGCCTCAGACCAAAAGGTAATCATACGAGGTTAATGATGCCCTTTTAGGGTTCGATCCAGACCAAAAGGGAATCATACGGGGTTAATGATGCCCGATTCGGTTTCGAAACGGTTCAAAAGGGAATCATACGAGATCAATGATGCCTGATTTAGCTTCTAACCACAATTACGAATCAACAATGAGAATTAATTCCGTGGACCCCATAACATGATTGAAACCCCAACTATACACACCAACGCTCCAAGCCAATCATAAAAATCAGGAGCTTTTTTATCGACACCCCAACCCCATAGAACAGATAGGACGATGAATACTCCGCCATATGCGGCATATACCCGGCCGAAAGAAGGAAATGTCTGAAAAGTGGCAACTACGCCGTAAAGGGCCAAACTGATTCCACCCAGTACTCCAAAATACAGTGGCTTCCCTTCACGTAACCACAACCAAATTAAATACCCTCCACCAATTTCAGCTAGCCCTGCCAAAGTAAATAGTAGTAAAGCAGAAATCATCATTTTTCCTCCGTACCATAAAATGATTCTGTTTACATAGTATCATCTTGGATATGAAGAATAAACTAATCCTGAATATTGACGTTCAAACATATACTTGAATATAATTCAATCAAAAGAATATATGAATGTGAGGCGATAATATGGAGAATCAGGATATATGCGAAGTGAGTTGTATCCATGAGGAGCAAGTTACAAGAGTTCAGAATAGATTGCATAAGGAAGATTCAGGTGCCGTTTCGTCTTTATTCAAAGCTCTGTCTGATGAAAATCGTCTTAAAATCGCTTATGCACTTACGGTAGAAAAGGAGCTATGTGTATGCGATGTGGCGACAATCATCCATTCGACTACGGCAACAGCCTCCCATCACCTTAGGCTATTAAAAAATTTGGGGTTAGCAAATTTCCGAAAAGAAGGGAAGCTCGTTTATTATTCCATTAAAAATGAGCACTTTAAGAATATCATTCAAATAGCGTTTGAACATCAACGGGAGGTGAGCAATAATGAGCGAAGCTAAACCGTTATCCAAGCAAGGCACCACTTACCGTATACAGGGCTTGTCTTGAGCGGGCTGTGCAAAGACGTTCGAAAAGAACGTGAAGCACCTGGATGGTGTTTACGATGCACAAGTGAATTTTGGAGCTTCGAAAATAACGGTATTTGGGAATGCCACCGTTGAAGAGCTTGAAAAAGCAGGAGCTTTTGAGGGACTGAAAATTTTTCATGAGAAAGCCAAGCAGGTACCAAACAAGGAACCTTTTTTGAAAAAAAATGCGGTTGTGTTAGTTGCGGCATTATTTTTACTCATGGGATATGGCTCCCTACTAACTTACGGAGAAGAACATATTTCTACTATTGTTTTATATGTACTAACAATTGTGGTGGGTGGATATTCCTTGTTTAAGGCAGGAATACAAAACCTACTCCGTCTTCAATTTGATATGAAAACACTAATGACCATTGCCATTATTGGGGCGGCCTTCATTGGAGAATGGAGCGAAGGAGCAGTTGTCGTTATCTTATTTGCTATCAGTGAGGCACTAGAACGATATTCGATGGATAGAGCCCGCCAGTCGATACGTTCGTTAATGGACATCGCCCCACAGGAAGCAACCGTTCGTCGTAATAATAAGGAAATCACAATACCAGTAGAAGAAATTAGAATTGATGACGTAATGATTGTAAAACCGGGTCAAAAAGTTGCGATGGATGGAAGGATTGTAAGAGGCTCCTCCGCAATAAACCAAGCTTCTATTACAGGTGAATCTGTACCTGTTGAGAAAACAATTGATGAGGAAGTATTTGCTGGAACATTGAACGGCGAGGGTTTATTAGAGGTGAAGGTAACTAAACTTGTGGATGAAACAGCGATTGCTAAAATCATTCACTTGGTTGAGGAAGCACAGGCGGAACGTGCACCTTCTCAAGTGTTTGTAGATCGTTTTGCCAAGTACTATACACCAGTGATTATGGCGCTTGCTACACTTGTAGCCATTGTGCCTCCAATTTTTTTAAACGGAAGTTGGAACGAATGGATCTACCAAGGTCTCGCTGTTTTGGTGGTGGGATGTCCTTGTGCATTGGTTGTTTCGACACCTGTTTCCATTGTGACAGCTATCGGGAATGCGGCCCGTAATGGCGTATTGATTAAAGGGGGCATTCATCTAGAAGAAGCAGGTGCCCTTAAAGCGATTGCCTTTGACAAAACAGGGACTTTAACAAAAGGGATTCCAGTGGTGACAGATTACCAAGTGTTCAGTGGAAATACTGAAGAGCTATTTGCAATAATTGCAGCTTTGGAATCACGATCCCAACACCCACTAGCCTCAGCGATTATGAAGAAAGCTGAGGAGGGAGCTATACGGTATCAAAATTTAGACGTCGAGGATTTTGTATCTATTACTGGTAGAGGGATTAAAGGCAATGTTAATGGAACGACCTATAGAATTGCAAGTCCGAAAATGTTTGATACGAGTGAATTTGAAAATGTAATCTCCCGGCTTCAGAACCAAGGAAAAACCGTGATGTTGTTCGGTTCCGATGATCAAATACTGGCATTAATCGCGGTCGCCGATGAGGTTCGGGAAAGTAGTCAAGATGTCATCCAACAATTGCATGAACTTGGTTTGAAAAAGACAATTTTGCTAACAGGTGACAACCAAGGAACAGCCAACGAAATCGGAAAGAAAGTCGGCGTTTCGGAGATTCAGGCAGAACTGATGCCAGAAGACAAGTTGAATTATATTAAAGCCTTACGGAATCAATTTGGAAAGGTTGCCATGGTTGGGGATGGAGTCAATGATGCTCCAGCTCTTGCGTCCGCAACGGTAGGTATCGCCATGGGAGGGGCAGGTACGGACACGGCACTGGAAACAGCAGATATTGCCTTGATGGGTGATGATTTAAGAAAACTACCGTTTACGATAAAATTAAGTCGAAAAGCACTTTGGATTATCAAACAAAACATTACTTTTTCAATAGCCATCAAACTACTAGCACTGATTCTTGTCATCCCTGGTTGGCTTACATTATGGATTGCCATTTTCGCCGACATGGGTGCCACCTTAATCGTCACACTTAATAGTTTACGACTATTACGCGTGAAAGATCGCTAGTTAAAAGCCCAAAAAGTCGGATTGAATGACTTTTTGGGCTTTTTTCTTTGTTGGAATCATGAATTTTCCGAATAGGATTGTTTTATTACCGAAAATCAATTTTTTTTACCAAAAACACCAAATATATTACCGAAACCCCACTCTTTATTACCAAATCCAAAATTTTAAGGAGAATCCGTATGAATAATTCCTGGAACAAAGTAATTTACAAGTTGTGGTCGCCGATTTACGATCATTTTTTTAATGCTGGACCGTTTCAAAAAGCACGGCAAGCTGTTTTCTCAAATATACCCTTTAAGAGACAAGATAAAATTCTATTTGTAGGCGTAGGAACAGGAGTAGATTTGTTGCGAATCCCAATAGATCATCTTGACATCACAGCTATCGATTATTCAGAGGATATGTTAGAACAGGCAAAAAAGAAATTCCCTAATTCCTCTATAAAATTTCATCAAATGGACGCGCAAAAACTTCAATTTGAAGAGCAATCTTTTGATTTCGTTGTCGCTAGTTTGTTACTAAGTGTTGTACCTAATGCAGAAAGTGCCATTAATGAAATGGCAAGGGTCACAAAAGATGGTGGACAAATAATAGTGTTTGATAAATTTCTGCCTCCTGGAGGGAAGCTTTCCTTAACTAAACAAGTCATGAGGCCAATCATTGGAATACTAGGGACAGATATTAGTATCTCTTTTGAAAGATTACTAGATAAGTGTTCGTACCGTTTACATATACTTGAAGATCGCCCTGTATTGTTTAATGGAATGTATAGGAAATTAGTATTGAAGAAATGAGTTTTGAGGTAAAGCCCCTTTAAATTCGAAGGGGCTGATTTATTTTATAGGAACATGGAAAATCTGAAGTAAAAAAATGATTAAAACAAAGGATAATCCATACGTTAAAAGAGGTCGGGTATAGTGAAGGCGAATCATCCCATACATCGTCGAATAAAACAGGATTTCCATCCAGAATTCATACCCATGTTGCAGGAGTAATCTTCCATACTTATAAAAAGGGTATTCAATAATCAACGACCCGACGACCCAAAGTAATATGAAACGCCCCTGTTCTAAGAAATTGGATTTGAATGGATAAAACGTCAAAAATAATAAACATATCGCAGGTAAAATAATGAAAGAGTACAAAATATCCACAATGACATGAGAATTCGGTAAAAAATCAGGCTCGTATTTCCATAACAGGTGATTCCTACACAATACGTTATAAAGTAAATTACAAGTAGTGACATAAAAAAGAGTAAGGGCATAGTTCTCCCATTGTCGCCAATTACCTTTCCAAATCGCAACACTAAGAAGTCCCGTAGCTAACAATACATGCATAACATTCTCCCAATCATGTTGATGTCATTTTATTTTTTCCAAACATCCAAAAATAAAACAGGAATTTAGTAGGATAACTTCTATACACTTGGGAAAATTATAGAATATCTAAAATCATGAAGAGGGTGATGTTATGAACCCATTTGAAGTGTTAAAAGATGCATTCTTACCTTTATTGGATGGTGAAAAAAAACCATTGCATGTTGGGGAAGTCATGAATCTATGGTTTTATTTAACAGGAACGGAACAGACGTTAAGAGGAGACCAAATTTCCTATAATATCGTTCAAGACGAGGAATTAAAGGAAAAGCTAAAGGATATTATCGAAAACGTACATCGTCCAATGGTGAATGAATTGCAGGAATTCTTTCGGAAAGAAGGAATCCCATTACCGAACACAACTCCAGAAAAACCATTTGGGGACTATCGATCTATCCCTGATGGGGCCAAATTTACAGATGAAGAAATCGCTAACTTTCTAGCCTATAATCTTGTGGTTGGTATCAATGCAGCAACACGTGGTTTGACCGAGGCAGTTAGAACCGATGTGGGATATATGTTCATGAAATATCAAATGATGAAAGTAACCTTTGCCCTTACTTTAAAAGAGTTAATGATTAGAAAGGGATGGATTAAAATCCCGCCATACTACAACCAAAACCAACTGTGATTACGGTTGGTTTTTTCAATTTCTATTAACACAACTCTGGAAAAAGGTGGTAAAATCTGGTTGAGGTTAAGATTTTTACAGAGGAGTATATTTTTATGAAAAAGTCAATCCTATCATTTATATTCATGTACTTCATTTTATCGAGTTATTTTTATTTACTACCAAAAGTTTTTCCTATGAATGATATCGTTCGATTTTTCCATCTTATCTCCTTTTTAGGGTTATCCTTGCTAGTTTCAAAGGTGTTTTTCAAGAGAGGATGAAGCCTACGGACTTATTTTCTTTAAAGGGTGGAGAAAGAACCTCGGTACAGGTTTTCTTTTAGGGTTTCTGGCATGGACGGTTTTATTTCTATTGTACGTATGGTTCGGTCGATACGAGGTAACTGGAGTACATCCGTTTGGTAAAAGTGTAATGTCTGTGTTTGTTGTATTAATCGGCTTTTTCCTTGGATCTCTTATGAACGATATGTTGGTCAGGGGAATCGTTTTTGCAATCTTCAAGGACAAACTGACATTTCCATATCTATTTTTGATAGCCTTAATTCTTTACGCACTCGATGATGCTTGGAATGAGGGGTTTAGTGTAAATAATACGATTTTTTCGCTCGCATTGGGACTAAGTTTAACTTATGCGTTTTTTAAGACGAATTCTATTTGGATGAATACAGGAATTCACTTTGGCATCAATGTGGTGTATGGACTGTTTTTTGGTGTATCTGGAAAAGCTGGGGATGGTATTTTCTTGTTTACCGTCAATGAGAAAGTGCAGTTGTTTACTCCTTGGTTGTCGACGATGGTGGCCCTATTATTATTTGGATTAGTTTATCTTTTTTTCGAGAAGAAATCGAATAATGTTAAATCTTCCGTACCAATACCAAATAAAATTTGAAAAAAAAAAAAAAATTATGGAACTTATTTACTTTTTCTTCGTCAAATTATTAGACTATTTCTAAAATTCATGGAGGTTCCAATGAATATAGGAGAAAGAATACGCCAACTTAGGCTACATTCAAATAAAAAACAACATGAATTTCTTAATGGTATCACTTCCAATACATATTTAAGTCGAATCGAGAATGGACAGATTCCTCCTTCTGAAAATTTTCTTCAGCAAATTTCTGAACAGGAGAACTTTGATATATCGCTTTTGGTGTTAAACGAAGCGAAGAAAATCCAAGAGAAAGTCTTGAATATAGCAGATGACTTTTGGAGTAGAAAAAAACTTAATCAGGATGATTTGTTGTTCTTGAAAATGATTTCTTCAGAAAACCATGAATTAGAAATAAGGATTCGGTTATTCAGTATTTTGATCATGTATTATGCGGATAAAGACCTTGAACTTTCAAAAGAGTATTATGATTTATCGTTAAGTGTGTTGCCTAACGATTCTAGTGAAGAATTAATTGGAGCTTACTACTATTACTATAGGGCATGTTTAGAACGGTTTTTGCATCTCCAAGACTTTGTAAAGGCAGAGGACTATGTAAACCGGATGGAGCCTTGGGCAGAACAAATGGGTGAAAAAGAAGTCGCCATTTTTCAGTATTATTTAGGTTTTCTTTATCACCATCATAAACAAGATCACACTATCAGCATGCAATACTGTGAAAAAGCTTACCAATATTTCATAAAGATGAGAGATACAGATTGGGTAATAGAGACGTTAGCTTTAAGGGGGGTCCAACAACACCAAAATGGAGAATATGATAAATCAATAGAATGTATGCACCAGTTGGAACAATTGAGTATCCAAAATCAAAAGGTGCTCGAAAACAAAGGGTTCATCACCTATTATCTTGGCTTGAATCTGAGAGATATGGGGAAAACCGAAGACGCCATTTCCTATTTCAAAGAAACCATCACAGTGTATCAAAATCAAGGAAAAGCGCTGAACATGATTTGCCCCCATGCACGCCTATCTGAGATATATATGGAGTTAAAGGAATGGAGTTTAGTTGATCACCATTTGAACAGGGCATATCAAATGGCAAAAGAACACAATATCATTTACAGCTATATTGAATTAAGTCTATTAAAAGCCAAGCTCTATAAGCTAAAGCTAGAAGATGCTAAGTTTGAAAAAGTGATGAATAAACTTTTGAATTACTGTCTTAGAGAGAAGCAACTCGCATCAGCTAAGGAAGTGGCAAAGGAATTAGGAAAGTACTATTACGAGAAGAGGGCCTTTAAAAAAGCTGCGGCATTTTTATATGAGGCCCTATAAGAAAGGGAATACTATGAATCTGCAATTACGAGACGTTACGAAACAAAACTTTTTTGACATCATCAATTTGAAATCAGAGCTAGAGCAGGAAAAGAAATTTCAGCTGTTTGAAACGATGGTGGGATCGAATGCTTTCTTCATTGCACTCGCGAGTGTCGAAGGCTGGAAGAATCGTGCCATCTATGACGGTGAAACACTGATTGGATTCGGTACCTACGGACTCGATTCAGAAAACAATCGCTACGAAATGGTAAGCATGATGCTTGGACACCAGTTCCAAGGTAAAGGATATGGAGTACCAGCCATGCAACTTATCCTGGATGACATGGTAGCTAATCTGGATAACTGCAACGAAATCTATCTAACTGTTATTCCATTCAACAAAGCTGCCATCCATCTCTACAAAAAGCTAGGATTTGAGCCTACAGGTGAAATCTTCAAAGCCCATCATGATGAGCACGTATATCGGTTGAAGGTGAAGCAGGAGGCTTAAATTGTATTATAAATAGAAACAAGGAGTTGCAAATTGCAGCTCTTTTTTTCATGGGGAAAAAATGTAATGAAGAAAAAACTATCTATACTTTTAATAGGGTAGTTATTTTAGGTAGAAATACCACTAGTGCTAATCCTGGTATAAGGTGTGGCTTTTTATCGTATTTGTGGTAGCAATCTAAAAGGCAGGAATTACTAGTAGTATTACCTCATAATGTTGGGATAAAACTGCCCTGTTCCTACACCTAAAGTCGTAGGAAACTTACATCCATTATACGTTTAATAATCAGTGTTTTCTGCATAAAATGGAAACAAATAGAAATTTATTCTATATTAATGGAGTGAACTAATATGAAGCTTGTAAATAACTTTGTCCATGCAGGTAATAATATTATTTTGGCTGGAGTGTATATTGGGGTAGTGGTGGTAATATCATTGTTATTTCATTAAGAGATTATGAGATTGCGATATCTCTGTGTAAAAGGTATATGGTAGTATCAGAAGGGAAGAGTTAAATTTATTTGAAATAGATTATGGTATGGATTCTTTAAGATAGATAGCATTTTTGGGGAGATTTTGAGGAGGGACACGGCCAAACGAGTCACCTCCTCATACATAATAGGAAGACTTAGGAGTTATAAATAGATGAATTTTTCTAGACGTGCTTTTGCAGAAGGAAATATTAGTTTTCTTATACTTTGTACGATACCATTTCTGATGCTGTCGGTGTTATTCAGTATCCCCTTGGTAATTGGGATCTTGCCTGGAATAGGGTATCTTCTTTGGATTGTGAGAAGGAAAAAAGCTACTTGGAAAGAGATTTTGCAATCTGGAATCCGGGGACTAAATAAAAATAAAGAAGTATTATTTTTGTTATTATTCTTGGCCATTTTACTGCCTTCATTAGTAACCGGTGGTGCTACGGATAGTCTAACGAACATTGCGGTCCATTTGATATCAATGAAATACTTTTTCTTGTCAGCATTTTTTATAGCTTTATTTGTTTCTATGCTATTAGGTTCCACAATCGGAACTTTAAGTATCATCGGGATTCCAATCATGAACTTGGCTATGGAATTTGATTTACCCATAGAGATTGTTGCAGGCGCATTGATTTCCGGAGCATTTGTCGGTGATCGAACCTCACCTTTATCTGGAGCCTTCAATTTAGTGCTTACAACTGTAGGTATATCTAGGAAGACTCACTTTTTTGCAATCATGCCAAGTACGTTATTAAGTATAGGGACCTGTATGATACTGTTTATCGGATTAGATTTAACGGTAGAAAAAACATTATTCACGACCCTTTTCGTCCAGCAATTCACAGGACAGCACATGATTTCTCTTTTACCTGTTGTGGTTTTGATAGGTTGCTTATTATTAAGAATGAAGTTGATTCATAGTTTCATATATAGTCTTATTGTGTCGTTTTTATTGAATACATTACTGTACCAAATAAATTTCTTTGAATTATTGACTAATATCTGGGGTGGGATCAAGCCAGTTGGAGGACTGGGAGGTTCATTGAACTTCATTCTTTTTGTTGCTTTAACCGCGATTTTTACACAGTGGTTGGAGGATTATCATCTTCTAGACCAATTGAAATTACATTCAGAAGGAAAACAAAGTTCCCTTGGTAGACATACTGTCCAATCTGTAAAATTTGGCGCACTTCTCTCCATCGTTTCGCCTAACCAATCTTTTCCCATCATTATTGCGGGCAATACGTTGAAGGAGGAATGGAAGGAGGCTGGGGTAAGTAATTTGAGCCGAATCATCAGCGATACAGTCTTGCTTTTTGCAGGGATTGTACCTTGGAGCTTATTAGCGGTCGTATCTGCATCCATCGTTAAGGTTGATGTGCTAGCCTATGCGCCGTATGCTCTTTTCATTTGGTTATCACCGCTTGCCACGATCCTTTACGCATACAGTAAAGATTGGTATGGAAAGAAAAGGGTTCAAGTTGGATAAAGAGTGATTGCAATGATAATTAAATTCGTCTTTATCTCATATCGATGTTAAGAAGAGAATATGCATCCCGATAATAGACAGGCACTCACTGCTTGTCTTTTTTTTGTTTTATTAAATACGCTTACGAATAAAAAAAAGTGGCGATACTAGAATTATTTATTCTTTCCCTAGTAGGTGTATGAATGGACAACCCTTATTTCTGGATGCTTTTTTTGTTGATCGGTTTAGTTATCATTCGTAGCGTATATAAAAGGAAAAGGCCACTTACGAAATATAAGCACTTCCGTGACCGTGCTTTTGATTTGGAGATGAAGAAGAAATACCATGAAGCCATTGAAGTAAAGCAAAAAGCCTTAGAACTAGACACCCTTACTAATCTTGAGAGGGCGGACTTGAATTTTAATATTGGTGGGACGTATCTTACATTGAATGACTACGAGAAAGCGGCTCCTTACTTTGATAAAGCCTTTGAATTAGCACAAACGGAAAAATACCCATATGATAAACAATACGAAAAAGTCATTGATGCATATGTCCGAGCTGGGAGAAGAGAAGACGCCATTGCACTTTTAGATCAATTATTAGAAAGGCAGAGCTATGATAAAGGTTTTAGAAAGTTACAGTCTGTTAAAGAAGACCTGTTAAGTTAAGGTAATATCAATAAATTAGTAGAAGTCCAGTTTTCATGACGAAGCTGGATTTTTTTATTTTGGTAATGTTCTAAAAATTTACAGTGTTTTACAAATTCGAACAATATAAATTTACATTCTTCATGTTAAATTCATATCCACTTAATAAATTGGAAATATAATACTCTCAGATTAGTCAATTTGGAGGTGGACACACAGTTTTCAGGGGGGCAATAGTCACGAGTATATCTATATCAAGAAAGATACGGAGGAATTTGAATGAAGCGTCCAATATCAAGTTTGGTCATTGCTTCTGCTGTGTTAGTTGGAAGTGCTTATACACCTAGTTTGCTAGGAAGTGTGAAGGCAGCAACTGTACAGCAAGCACAAGGTGTCCTTAAAGAAAAAGCCATTGTCACAGGTATTGCAAAAGAAATTCAGTATGCAATGTCAAACAAACATAAGCAATATTCCTTAAATCAATTAGCTGGCTTCATGGCTGCAAATGTTACATATGACGTAAAAACAAAAACATTCACCACTACAAAAATTAGTGGGAATAAAAAGTATTCAATCGTTTTAAAATCAAACTCAACTACTGCTCTAGTAAATGGAAAAAAAGTAAAGTTAACATTTCCACCTAAACAAATAGGAAAGTCGCTATTTGGGGATGCGAAAACTTTCTTACAGGCGTTAGGTGGAGATATATTAATAGACAATGGTCTACTAATATCAACAAATGGACCGATTAAATTTGAAACGGCCAAACTTAACGTTGAAGGCACATCAACAACAGTAAAGGCAGTCAAATTAAGTGGAAAACAGCTTTATTCCGTTCAAGATATCGCTAAATTGTTCGGAGCAACCGTGAAAATCGACAAAAACAGTAGTGTAATGGTTTCTAAACCAGGAACAGCGATCACTATGAATTTGCACCAAAACATATTGATGAAAAATGGGAAATCTGTCAAGGTTAACGGATTTCCACTGTTATCAAAAGGGACAGTCTACACAGAATTAAAGGATATCGTATCTGCTCTAGGTGGAGAGGCAATAGCTGAAAATGGTGGATTTATTGCCAAAACTCCTTTGATGAGTGGTGACACCTATAACCCGAATTGGGTGAATGGCTCTACGGTTCTAGTAACGAATGAAACGGAAACGGATTCTCGTTCTTACATATTAGATACGGTCAGTAAAAAAGCTTTAGTAGATATTAATGGAACTGAAGTATCCGTTTCACCTGATGGAAAAAAAGCAGTATTCACGAATGAATCAGGCTTTATCTATCTTATGGATCTAACAACTAAGCAGGTTTCTCCTTTAAATGAAAAAGATGATAACGAAAAGTTTGAATTTGTTTGGACGAAAGATGGTCAAAAGATTTACTTCTTCAAAGGCAAAGAAACAAAAGACATCGCGACTGTTAATCTAGCAGATGGAACAATTAAAACGGTGTACACAGATTCTTTTACCTATAAGACGAACCTAAAACTTTCTGCAGATGAAAAGAACGTGATTTATACAGTAGGTAAAGAAGGAAAAACAAATTATACAACACCAGATTCTGAAGGAAATACAGATGTCGATAATATCGATTTAAAAGATACTGAGCCTCAGATTAACGTCTTGGATTTAACTGCAACAGAAATTAAGCCAGTCATCCTAACTAATACAATTGACAACAAAGCTAACTCCGCGTTCTTGCTTGATGGGTCAGTAGTTTTCACAAGCTATGATGTAGAAGGTGAAAACACACCAATCCTTTACATGATCGGCAAAAATCAAAAGTTGACTGCTCTTGTAACAAACAAGGACATTCTTTCAACAATAGTAACGTCACAGGGAAAAATTATGATTTTAGTAGCTGAGACTAATGGATCAAGCATTTACCAAGTGAATCCAACAAACAAAAGCTTAACTAAGGTAGTTTCTACATCGTTAGACCTTACTTCATTTACTATATCGAATGATGGAAAAATAGCTGTTACTGTTGCAAGTGACAATGGTGAGAGAGTACTAGTTTATAAGAATGGTTCTTTTGAAACATTAACTAAATAATATTACAAAAGGAGATTTCAAACATGAAGTTCAATCTTTTAAAACGCTTATCGGTTGCAACTATGGCAGTTGTGGCAACAGTTGGTTTAACTTTTGGTGGTTTTACCGAAAAAGCAGAAGCAGCATCTGTTTCTGGTAAGGTAGTCATTGCTGGGTCAACAGCTCTTCTTCCGTTGACTAACCAGGCTAAAAAAGAATTCACAAAGCTAAATCCAAGAGTTTCAATTTCCGTTTCAGGTTCTTCATCCATTGCTGGTCCACAATCAGTATTGAAAGGGTCTGCTACTCTAGGTGCATGTGACTGGGATGCGACTCAATCAGTTCCTGGGTATAAAGCATTCAGCGGACTAAAGGCACATAAAATTGCGGTTATCCCATTTGCAACAATCGTTAATAAAGAAAATCCTGTAAAAAGCTTGACTACAAAACAACTACAAGACATCTTTTCAGGAAAAATTAAGAACTGGAAGCAAGTAGGCGGCAAGGATGAAGAAATCGTGGTTGTTAACCGAAAAAGTGGTTCTGGAACACGTGTAAACTATCAAATGAAGGCATTAAAAGGCTCAAGCTTCATGTCTGGCGGTAATTATAAAGAAGTTGGAAAAAGTGGTGAGATGGCTTCAGCTGTAGAATCTAATCCAAATGCAATTGGCTTCACAGACTTAGCTTATGTAAAAGGAAACATTAAGGCTTTGGCTTACAATGGTGTCCCTGCAACGGTTGATAACGTAATCAATGGTAAATATACGGTTTGGGGTTATGGTTACCTTTTAACAAAAGGCGAGCCTAAAGGTGCTGCAGCAGCATTTATCAAATATATGCAAAGCAGCAAATTCCAAAATGGTTCATTAAAAACATTAAAGTTCGTTCCAATCAGTAAAGTAAAATAATCTCTGGTTTTCCCCTCTCTCTCATATAAAAGATGCCAGTCCGAATAGGGCTGGCATTCAGTTAATTTTCGGAGGTTTTATGGCTAAACTTGAACACGAATTAAAAACTCACTTACCCGTCAATCATTTACTACATAAAAAAATAAAAGCAAAGTATCTTTCAAACTCTGTATTTAAGATACTATGTTTCATAAGTGCCTTTTTACTTGGTTTAGTATTATTATCTATCGTTATTTTTATTGGTAAAACAGGCTTATTAGTATTTAAGGATGTGTCCATCACAGAGTACTTTTTTTCAACCACCTGGGATCCTTACACAGAAAAATATGGTGCAGCAATATTTATCATAGGGACATTGTCATTAACTGCTTTGACTATGGTAATTGCTGTTCCAATTTCTCTTGCTATAGCTATATTTATTGTAGAAATAGCCCCGGGTTGGTTAAAGGGAGTCATTCGCCCACTACTTGATTTATTGGTTGGAATCCCATCCATCATTTATGGGTATCTAGGTTTAACAATACTAATCCCTTTATTAATGGATGCTACTGGTGCAATAATGGGGGATGGTTTATTAGCTGCATCTTTAGTCCTGACCTTGATGGTCTTACCGACGATCGCAAGAATTAGTGATGATGCGATAATGGCTGTCCCAAGTGAATTAAGAGAAGCTAGTTATGCACTTGGTAGTTCACGTTTTCAAACAATTGTGAAGGTGGTACTACCAGCGGCGAAACCTGGGATTTTGACGGCAATTATTCTAGGGATGGGACGTGCACTTGGAGAAACAATGGCTGTCGTCATGGTCATCGGAAACACAGCCCAGTTTCCAGAGACCTTATTAACGCCAACTTCGGTATTAACAAGTAATATTGTTATGCAAATTTTGGATGTGCAGTTTGACTCGACTTGGAATTATGCATTATACATGATGGCTTTTTTACTGTTGATGATCTCAATCATCATGATATTGATTGTAAGAAGAATTCGTGCAAAAGGTGAAGTATGATGAAAGATACAAGATTTAGAACAAATGCGAAGAATAGAGCATTTAATAGGTTTGCTGATAAAGTGTTTACTTATGTTTTGTGGGGGATTACCCTTTTTGCTATATCAATTATTCTATTGTTATTACTAAGAATATTATCTAAAGGATTATCCTTCATTTCTTTGGATTTTTTGATTGGAATCCCAAGTGAACTAGAAGCAGGAGGCGGAATTGGACCATTTTTATTCTGCTCCTTCTACGTTCTTTTCATAGCCATGGTGATTTCTCTTCCAATTGGCATCGGTTCTGGCATTTATTTAGCCGAGTATGCACCAAACAACAAAATGACAGAATGGATCAGAACATGTGTAGAAGGCTTAGCTTCCGTTCCTTCCATTGTGTTCGGATTATTTGGATATGTATTGTTTGTGGATGTATTCGAGATTGGCCTCACCGTTATTGGTGCCGCAGTCACTCTTTCATTGTTAAATCTTCCTATAATTACACGTGTAACGGAGGAAGCAATTCAAGCCGTACCTCAAGATTTAAGGGAGGCTTCGTATGCACTAGGAGCTACGAAGTCCAACACAATCATGCGGGTGGTGATTCCAGCTGCTTCATCAGGGATTATTACAGGAATCAGCCTGGCAGCATGCCGTGCCTTTGGTGAATCTGCTGTCATTCTATTAGCAGGGGGAACGAGTGCATCCGATAAAATGTGGGACTTCAATTTGTTTTCACAAGGAGCAACACTTCCTGTTCATCTCTGGTATGTACAGTCGGAGGCTCTTGTTGAGGATGCTAAAGAGATTGCAGATAAATCTGCCGCTATATTGGTATTTATCATCTTGTTAATCAGTTCAACATTAAGATTGCCTTTATGGATAAGAAAATTACGACTAAAAGGATAAATAAATGTTTAAGGGGACCTTGAAAAGAAAAAGGTCCTCTTCTTTTTTAAAAGGTAAATGGTAATATATTGTAAAGGGGGCGTATGGATGAAATATTTTTCAGTATTCATACTTACTATCATCATACTGTTTGGGTGCACAAAGAATCCTCCGAAACAGCCGGATCCAGACGATATTTCAAGAGTTGATGTACAGAAGGTAGAAGCGGATGGAAAATATACTGATGAAGTCCTAATTGCAGATGCCAAAAGCTTATTAACCATAAAAAAAGCAGTTAATAATATTAGCTGGTCGAAGGCAAAAGCAGAAATGTCTAAGAGAGAAGATATTAAAGCAACCCTTTTTTACAAATGGGATAAAAACCAGCCTGAGCTTTTGTTTGAATATAGAATTTGGTTTAACAAGGACGATTCAGCGACGATTATTAGTAATAATTCGATTGAAAACTACGGACAGCTGGAGAAGGACTTAGCGGTCAAACTACGTAAGGCATTGACTGAATAATAAACATGGGTCTTGATTTAAAAGGGAGGGTTGTATTTAATGACAAATAAAAAAGAAGAACGCGAAGATGGCTTTCTAAAGGGAGTCCTTTATGAAATTCGTGATAGCATCATTTTTCAAATTGTATACAGCATACTCTCTTTCATTCCAAGAATGCTGTTTCGTTTAGTGCGGGGACTTTTTTCAATATTTGATGACTGGTTCTGAATGAGATAAAGTTTCCATTTTAGAAAAAACTGTTTATGTGAAAAAGAGGAGAAATAATTATGAAACAGGGAACCACCGTTTATATTAGAGCTTTAAATAAAGAGGATGCCAAGGATTTACTTACATTACAAGTGGAAAATCGAGAGTTTTTTGAAAAATTTTCAATGGGAAGGAAATCGGATTATTATACTTTAGAAGGACAATTGGAGAGAATACAATCTGCTACGGAAAGAATGGAAAGAGATGAAGATTACTATTTTGGTATTTTCCTAAATGATACAAATGCTTTGATCGGTACAATCAATCTTTTCCAGGTCATTCGAGGTTCGCTGCAAAGCGCATTCATTGGGTACTTTTTGGATAAAAACCATAATGGAAAAGGGTACACCACAGAAGCCACGAAATTAATTGTGGATTATGCCTTCAATGAGTTGAGCTTACATAGGATAGAAGCTGGTGTCATGCCACACAATATCGGATCGATTCGAGTGTTGGAAAAAGCGGGCTTCCATAAAGAAGGATTGGCCATTAAAAATGTGAAAATCAATGGGAATTGGGAAGACCATCAAGTGCTTGCAATCATTAATCCGAATGATTGAGAGAACTTGTCTCGTCTCATTTTCGCAAAATAAAATAGACACATAAAATGTGCCTATCAAGGAGGAGAAACTAAATAGAAACTGGTACTAAGATAAGTATATGTAGAACTTTTGTAAAATGATTTTGTTTTTTACAATTATTATTCGTAATAGTACAAAAGGTGTGTAGAATAGAAATAAGACCAATTACTAATGCATCTGGAGGCATTATGTCAGAAAAAACGATTGTTTTTACGGGCGGAGGGTCCGCTGGTCATGTGACACCAAATATAGCCATTATTGACGAAATCAAGGATAAGGGTTGGGATTTACATTACGTCGGTTCCAGAAACGGAATTGAAAAGGAACTGATTCAAAAAATCAACATCCCCTACCATGGAATCAGCAGTGGTAAATTAAGAAGATATATCGATTTTGAAAATGTGGTGGATATGTTTAGAGTACTAAAAGGGTGTATTGAAGCCCGAGCTGTATTGAGGAAGTTAAAGCCCAATTTGGTTTTTTCTAAAGGTGGATTCGTTTCGGTCCCAGTGGTGATTGCGGCTAAATCATTGAAAATTCCAATCTTTATGCATGAAAGTGATATGACACCTGGTTTGGCAAATAAGATTTCACAAAGGGTTGCCACTAAAATTTTTACTTCTTTTGACGAAACGAAAAAGTATTTTCCAAAGGACAAAACACATGCGATTGGCTCACCTATCAGAAAAGAGATTTTTGCAGGTTCAGCAGAACGTGGAAAAAGATTTCTAGGATTCAATAATCGTCTACCGATTCTTACCATAATGGGAGGAAGTCTCGGAGCTAAGAAAATTAATGAGACAGTCCGGGCTTCATTGAATTCATTACTTAAGAGGTACCAAATCGTGCATCTTTGTGGGAAAAATAATTTGGATAGCTCGTTAACTAACCTCGCTGGTTATAAACAATTCGAATATGTCCATGAAGAACTTCCAGATATTTTGGCAGCAACGGATGTTGTAATCACACGTGGTGGATCCAATGCAATTTTTGAATTTTTGGCATTAAGAATTCCGATGCTCATTATTCCTTTAAGCAAACAGCAAAGTAGAGGCGATCAAATTTTAAATGCAAAATCTTTTGAGGAAAAAGGGTATGCACTTACGTTAGAAGAAGAAAGTCTAACAAGTGTTTCATTGATTCCGCATTTAGAAAAGCTCCAACAAAAAAGTGAAGAATACAAGCAAAACATGATACGTTCCAATAAAGGTGATGCATTAAAGACGCTTCTAGATGAAATCGAGAAATTCCTATAATTCAAAAGAAAAGCTGTCATTTTAGGCAGTTTTTTATTTATAATAAAGTTACAGAAAATTATGAAACCTTTAATTAGACTCCTCGTAAATAGTAAAAGATGGAAAACTATGAAGAGGTGAGGATATGTATTTGTATTTAATGATAGTTGGATTTCTAATTTTCTTAGCTTTAGCTGTATACTGCGTGATAAGGCTACAGGTTCATTTTGGAAGGGACAAAAAAACTTTATGTAACAATTGTTCCAACATGATTAACTCTTCTCAAATTGTATGTAATTATTGTGGTGCATTTTTAGATAAAAAAACAGGGTATGAATCCAAGGCTATTCGTTATATGGAAAAAAGTGTAGACCATAAAATGAATATCCCAATGGAAAAAATGGGGAAAAAAATCAAGTAATAATTATGTTGAGCATAGTTTGAAGAAATTAGGATGATAAAGAAATAAGTGTAGAACAAATGAAACTATTTTAAGTCTCGAAATCTCACATTTACTTTTCTGAATCACATTAAAAAATTGGAAGTGCCTAAGGCAAACGGCAGACGCTAGGAGTTGGGAATATGGGTTTACTTATACTAATGGGTGTCATGACATCCATTTTGAAGTTAGTGGTACTTGTCCTCGGAATTTATATTGTGCTTTCTGTATTCAAGAGGGAAAAGGTATGAGGCTTGGATAAGCCAAGTAAAGGAAAAAAATAGGGGAAATCCATCGATGCTAAACACGAAATTCATTCATTTAAACCAAGAAAAAAGAATCATCTTCACATCAGATATTCACGGAGACCTTGAGCTTTTAAAGAGATTGTTAAGCAATCTTCATTTTAGCGACCAAGATGTACTTTTCATAAACGGTGATATGTGTGAAAAAGGACCAAATAGTCTAGGTGTGATCCGATATCTAATGGAGTTAACGGAACAAACAGCAAAGGTACATGTTTCACAAGGAAATTGTGATGTTTTGATTCAATATGTACTTGATGAGAATGATAGAATTCTCAATTATATGAAAAAGCAGAAGTTGTCCTTATTGAATGAACTGCTTACAGAACAAGGGAAGGTATTGGATGATTTTGTGTCTATTAAGGATTTGCGTGCATTCTATCTAGAGCATTATTGGAAGGAAATTGAATGGCTGCGAAGTCTACCTGCTGCCCACGAAACAGAAGACTTTATTATAATCCATGCTGGGATTGATCAAAACGAAAACTGGAAGGAAACCAGTTTGCAAAATGCTTTATCGTTGCCAGCCTTTTATGAAAAAGGTCATGTCGCAGATAAAACTGTAATCGTGGGGCATTGGCCAGTCATCAATTATCGCCCAACCTCAATTAGTAACAACAATCCTCTGATCGATCTTGATAGAAAGATGATATGTATAGATGGTGGCAATCGATTAAAGACAGATGGGCAGTTGAATGCTTTGATATTTGAAAATGGTTGTTACTCAAATACATATGTTGACCACCTATATGAAATGATACTGATTCAATACTCTTTTGATTCACCATCAGATTATGTTGGAACTGTCACCTACCCGAATTACCATTTAAAGAAACTCGTTGAGCAAGACTTCTTTACATTATGCGAGAATGTAAATTTAGGAATCCAACAATGGGTGAAAAATGAATATATTATTGAAAAAAACGATGGAATCTATTGTAAAGATGATTTAAGCACGACTTTGTTATCGGTAGCAGAAGGAGAGCAAGTATTCATCATAGACGACAGCTGCGCTGGATATGTATTAATCAAAAAGAATGGTGAAGTTGGGTGGGTTCCAAGGGGCTGTTTGTGATATTTATTCTGAAAATATATTGGCAACAATGAAGTAAGTCGACATATTTGTTAATACTAGCTTTCTCACTGTGAGCCAAGTTTTCTGTATTTTTTACCATGCATGATTGACGTAAATAAGGCCTGTTGTTATAATAATCTTCCACCTAAGAATAGAAAAAATTGTTAATTAATTTGATATAATAGAAGTTTGGATCAGAACATTTGTTGACTGATCCTTATTTTTGTCTATTTTTCACCTACATAGAAGTGAAATAACCGACAATTCTCAAGCTATAAAGGATGTGAAAGAGCATTTATGACCAATGAAAAACTAGCTTCTTTATTAAATCATCCAGACTACCAAAAAGAAATTGAGTATTTAGAGTTCACTAAGTTTTATATTAATGCCATCCTTGAAACATCGAGAGGTAGAAAAGAAAGCTTTGAGGAGAGTATTAAGCAATCATTTACTGATTTAGATCATTTGGACAGTAGTTTGCATTATATCAATCTATTAACAAATGCCAATTTCCTTCAGTTAGCCCAATCACAATTGAAAAGCTTAGAAAGTGTATTAAATAAACCGTATTTCTCTCGAATAAATTTTCAAATTAAAGATGGGAAAGAAGAAATCCTCTACATTGGGAAAACGTCGCTGTTTGACCGTGAGAATCAACAGCCAATCATTGTTGACTGGCGCTCACCAATCGCCAATGTTTATTATGATGGCCGAATCGGTGAAGTAACATATGATGTGAACGGAGAAGAGCGAGAGGGTTATTTGTCCTTAAAGCGACAGTATCAAATTGAAGACGGTAAATTAAAGGATTTCCGAGATATCGACTTAACTACACATGATGAGCTGCTTCAGGAATCTTTAGCTGGCAATGCGGATAATCGATTATCAGAAATCGTTTCAACCATTCAAAAGGAACAAAATGACGTTATCCGTGCTTCGCTTAGACATCCCATCATTGTCCAAGGGGCAGCAGGTAGCGGGAAAACCACTATTGCTCTCCATCGCATCTCGTATTTCTTATATACAGCCGGTGATCAATTCCAACCGGAAAAATTAATGATTTTGGCACCTAACCGATTGTTTATTGACTATATTTCCGATGTCCTTCCTGAACTAGGGGTCAATAAAATCAAGCAGACGACCTTCCTGGATTATATGCAGGAGAGCTTAGGTGGAAAAATCAAGGTAACTCCACCTTCAAATAAGCTTTTAGCAATTGTTGAGGGGAAGGAAGAGTCCCAACAACTCAAATGGATTTCATCGTTTAAAGGATCTTTAGCTTTTAAGGAAGTATTAGATAAGTACATTAAGGATATTGAAAAAAGTTTGGCTCCATTAGAAGATTTCAATGTGGAGAATTTTAGATTATTAAGAGGTACTAAGCTTAAGAGGCTATTTTTGAAAGAATATACATACCTTCCTATATATAATCGCTTGGATAAAATCAAAGGAATCCTTGCCAGTCATTTAAAAACGAAACGAAAAACGATTGTTTCCACGATTGAACAAAGATATGATGATGCCCTTGACCGTGCCCTTTATCGAATAAAGGATGCAGAAAAGAGACGAGAAAAAGTTACAAGCTTGTTAGACCAAAAGGAACAGCGATTAAGTGATATTCAAACTGAACTCAAAACGGCGATTAATCGCTATATGAAGCAATTCCAAAGAAACACGATATTCCAGTTGTATAAAGAATTGATGACTTCTGAGGAATTGCTCATGTCTTATTCTTCTCTGACTCCTAGTGAAACTTCGATTCTGACTGATTACTGCCAAAGAGTTTTTAAAAAAGGTCATTATGAAATGGAGGATTTGGCACCTCTATTTTATTTGAAAGCAATGTTCACTGGAATAGACAGTGAACTAAAAATGAAAAGCGTTTTCATCGATGAAGCCCAAGACTTCAGTTATTTTCAATTTGCTGCTTTAAAAGAAGGATTACAAACTGACTTATTTACAATCGTTGGAGATCTTGCACAGGGAATCCATTCTTACCGAGGGTTAAATAGCTGGGAGCCATTAGTAAACGAGATTTTCCCAACCGCTAATTATCATGCCTTACAGAAAAGCTACCGAACCACCGTTGAAATCATGGAATTGGCGAACGAGATAATGGAACTAATGCCAGAAGATTTACCGAAAGTCGATCCTGTAGTAAGACATGGCCCAAAACCTGCTTTCAAAGCAATAAACGAAAAAGATATTTTGAAGGTTTTGGAACAGGATATTAAGGCTCTTTATTATGAAAACTTTAATTCAATTGCAATCATCGGTCGTACCGAAAGGGAATGTAAAAAGATCGAAGCATTATTTAATAATAGCGACATTGAAACACAGGTTCTCGATGAAATGATTGATATGAAGAAGGGATATGTTTCAATCGTTCCATCACATCTAGCAAAAGGATTAGAGTTTGATGCTGTATTAATGGTTTGCTTAGATGAAACATATTCGGATCAAGAATTAGACATTAAACTCCTTTATGTTGGAATGACAAGACCTATGCATCGTTTGACACTATATGGGAGGAACCGTTCGGACTTTTTACTCCATCAAATAGACGAAATAAAAAAATTTTACACAATAAACTAATGGTGCAACAGCCCTTAGTTTTTTTGTTTTAGTTATTTCCTAACTTAAAAATAAATAGTAAAATTATTCTGTAAATACTTTTTTTACCAAATAAACGGAATAGAGAGGAAGGGAATCACACTATGTTCATAGCTATTATTATGTTAGTCGTCCTTCCGATTGTAGGATTCATATGGTTCTTAAATTTTATAACATTACTAAAGAAAATAAGAGACCGTGAATTTATTAATAATCATTTAGCGTGGGGAGCTTTTTTAACTATTAGTTTTGTGTTCTTGTTTATGTTTTCTCTTGTAAGTCTTAATTAAACGAAGTTTCAGTACTTCAATCAAGCTGCCAAGGTAACAAATAGTGAGGAGATTTAGTGATGGCATTATTAGAAAAAGTAACAGTTGATAAAAAAGAAACGCTTGGGAATTTATTAGAGTTTTATGTTTATGAATTCTCAAAAATCATTGATATTCATTTGGATGAAAATGGTCGTTATGGTTTCGAAAGATTGGATTCCTATTTTACAGATCCTACTATTTTTCCTTATTTTATAAAGAAGGAAGGGAAGCTTGCAGGGTTTGTGATTGTAAGTAAAGGTGAAGAAGTGGATGATTTCGATTTTAATATTGATGAATTCTTTGTGATGAACCGTTATATGGGAACGGGTTTATCAAAGGAGGCAGCAATCGAGGTATTTAATCTATTTGTAGGTAAATGGCAGGTCGTTCAGATTGAAAAGAATTATCGTGCCCAAGCTTTCTGGCGCAAGGTTATTAAAGAATATACGAATAATACACATGAGGAATATTACGATAAGAATAGAAGATCCGTTCAGAAATTTACAAGCGGACAATAATTCTTAGGTGTTCCTAAAGATGAAAAAAGTCGGATATTAAATTCCGACTTTTTTTCATTATTTGAACGGACAAAGTGAAGAATCATATTCTAAAAGTTTTTCTTACTTTGCTTTTTAGAAATGTAAATATCCTTTTATCCCTATGGGAAACCTAATTTTTAGATATAAAAATAATTATAAAACCATGTCCTCTAGGAGTGCACAAGTTTGTAAAAGTATGATACATTATTTATGGATAAAGCTTAATATATCATGTATTTTACAGAAGTATTATTGTCTTTTTGGTAAATACACAATAGTGAATTGATAGGAGGCTTTACATATGTCGAGCAAAATATTAGATAAGTTTTTACATGAAAATTTAGAGGATTTACGAGACAAAGGTTTATATAATGTCATTGATCCTCTTCAAAGTCCAAATGGACCTATGATTACAATCAATGGTAATGAGTTAGTTAACTTATCTTCCAATAACTATTTAGGGTTGGCTACAGACCAGAGATTGAAGGATGCTGCTATTGAGGCCATCAACAAATTTGGTGTGGGTGCAGGTGCGGTTAGAACGATCAATGGTACTTTAGAACTTCACGTTAAACTGGAAGAAAAGCTAGCACAATTCAAGCATACCGAAGCGGCTATCGCATACCAATCAGGATTTAACTGTAATATGGCAGCGATTTCAGCTGTTATGGATAAAAATGATGCAATTCTTTCGGATGAGTTAAACCATGCATCCATCATTGATGGCTGCCGTCTTTCTAAAGCGAAAATCATCCGATTCAATCACTCAGATATGGATGATTTACGTGCAAAAGCAAAGGAAGCAAAAGAATCGGGTCAATATAATAAAATCATGGTTATTACAGATGGGGTTTTCTCCATGGATGGAGATGTTGCAAAGCTTCCTGAAATCGTACAAATCGCTGAAGAGTTCGACTTAATTACATATGTGGACGATGCTCATGGATCTGGTGTATTAGGAAAAGGTGCAGGAACAGTAAAACACTTCGGACTATCAGATAAAGTAGACTTCCAAATCGGGACTCTTTCGAAGGCAATCGGGGTTGTCGGCGGATATGTTGCGGGTAAAAAAGAACTAATTGACTGGTTAAAAGTTCGTAGTAGACCATTCTTGTTCTCTACATCGTTGACACCTGCTGATGTAGCAGCAAGCATTCGTTCCATTGAAATCCTTATGGAGAGTACAGAACTAAATGAGCGCCTTTGGGAAAATGCAAATTACTTGAAAAAAGGTCTAGTGGATCTAGGATTTAACATTGGAGACAGTGAAACTCCTATCACACCATGTATCATTGGTGATGAGGTAAAAACACAACAATTCAGCAAACGCTTGAATGAAGAAGGTGTGTATGCGAAATCCATCGTATTCCCAACAGTCCCACGTGGTACAGGTCGTGTTCGTAATATGCCGTCTGCCGCACATACAAAAGAAATGCTAGACCAAGCACTTGCGGTTTACGAAAAAGTAGGAAAAGAGATGGGGATTATTTAATGAAATCAGACCCAGCTTAAGCTGGGTCTCTTAACGAATATATTTGGGGGATTAGAATGAAGCGTATATTGATTACTGGTGCATTAGGTCAAATTGGTTCTGAATTAACATTAAAACTTCGAGACATCTATGGTACAGACAATGTCATTGCAACAGATATACGAAAAACGGATACAGAAGCAGCACAGTCAGGTCCTTTTGAAATTTTAGATGTAACAGATGGAAATTTAATGGTGGAATTAGCAAAAAAACACAAGGCTGATACAATCATTCATATGGCAGCGCTACTTTCCGCTACTGCTGAAGCAAAACCGGTTTTTGCTTGGAACTTAAACATGGGTGGATTAATGAATGCATTGGAAACAGCAAGGGAGATCAACGGTCAATTTTTTACGCCTAGCTCAATTGGTGCTTTCGGACCAACTACTCCAAAGGACAATACACCACAGGATACGATTTGCCGACCGACTACAATGTACGGGGTGAATAAAGTCGCTGGAGAATTACTATCCGATTATTATTTTCATAAATTTGGAGTTGATGCAAGAGGATTACGTTTCCCAGGTCTAATTTCATACGTTACACCTCCAGGTGGTGGAACCACTGACTATGCTGTAGAAATATACTATGAAGCGATTAAGAATGATAAATATACATCATATATCAACAAAGGAACTTACATGGATATGATGTATATGCCAGATGCATTGAATGCAATTGTGGATTTGATGGAGGCAGATGCTTCTAAATTGAAACACCGTAATTCCTTTAATGTTACAGCGATGAGCTTTGAACCAGAGGAAATTGCTGCTGAAATTCGTAAGCACATTCCAAGCTTTGAAATGTCTTATGAAGTGGATCCAATTCGTCAAGGTATAGCTGATAGCTGGCCAAACTCGATTGATCCATCTGCAGCAAAAGAAGAATGGGGCTTCAAAGCGGAGTATGACTTAGCGAAAATGACAGTAGATATGTTGGATAAACTAAAAGGTTTGAAATAAGAAGATAGAGGGTGTCCCAAAAGTATAACTTAAAGGGGCACCCTCTTTTTGATTTTCTTTATTTTGTAACTTTAAAGAAGGAAAAATATTACATTACGAAGAAAACATAAGGTAAATAGAAATAGAATAGGTTGTGTTAATAATGAAAATAAACATTCGGAAGGCTGGGGTCTCTTGAAGAAAATAATGGTTTGTGGGCTAACATTAGTTGCAATCGTGATTATTAATTTTCTCGGTACTTTTATGGGTCTAACATTTTTGGATGCTTCAATTTTTAGTGGTATCCTTTCAGCTGGCATTATTCACTTTTTTACATCATCGGGAGGTTTTACATCTAACCAGCTCCGTTTAATTGTTCAAGCGCAAACAGGATATAAAATGAATGAAGAAAGGGTTACAATCAATCCTTCGTATGCATTCTATACAGCCATTGTATATACAATTGTTTCATTGGTGGTTACCTTTGTTTACTATAAAGAATATTTTATATAGGGATTGAGAGGGAGCGATTCTTAGTTTATAGAATCGCTTTTTTATATTGTTGGAACTATAGTAACTGTAGATGTATGTAGAGATATTGCCTGCTGGAAACTGTAGAGTTCTCAAATTAGATGCTGGCGCACGAACCTTTAGAGGTAACAACATGCTACGGGTGACTATTGAAGGTGATATTGATGAAAATGGTAATGGCGTTGTAGTAGGATTGTCTGGTGGTAAAGCTGATGGGCGTATTGCTGTGTCCATGGTTTTCAAACATGAAGATTTTATCGTAATAAATGAATAACACAGGTTTGATTTAATAGATACTTCCTGAGAATAAAAAAATAATCCTCATCAATTAATTGTCTGAGGATTATTTTTTATTAGTCTTTTTCAAGGAATTATTCAACTTATTTTTATTAAATTGAAATAATTCTGAAACAATCAGGCGTTATCATCAAAGTGTATAAAAGTCTCTACTTAATTGGTGGTGGAAGAAGGTAAAGTGTGAAGGTTGTACCTTTCCCAACAGTTGATTGGACGGAAATTCTACCTCCCATCAGCTCCACTAGTTGCTTAGTAATGGTTAAACCAAGGCCGCTTCTTTCACGGTGTGATTTCCTAGAGGTATCCTCTGTATAAAATCGCTCCCATATATGTGGCAATCGATAAGGGTCTATTCCATTTCCGTTATCTGAAATTGAGATTACGATTTCGTGTTCAACGTTTTTTGACAAAATGCTAATGGCGCCATTTTCTGGGGTATGTCGTATTGCGTTATCTAGAATATTGAACAGTATTTGCTTTAATCTCTCAGGATCGCCATAGATTTTGAGAGGAATTTGATCCTGCTGTTCACAATGGAATGTGATATTTTTTTCATCCATTCTTACTTTTACATTGTCAGCTACACTTTGTACTAATGAATCCCACCGAATAATAACCTTTTGTAAATCAATTCGTCCTGATTCAATAGCTGATAAGTCTAACATAGTGTTTAACAAGGAGCTCAACCGGTTAATTTCACTGTAACAGATATCAAGGTAACGTTGGCTATCGTTGGCAGGAATTACTCCTTCCTTCATACCTTGTATAAATCCTCTGACAGAAGTCAGTGGAGTTCTTAATTCATGAGAAACATTCATAATCAGTTCTTTTCTCATATTTTCTAATCGTTCCAATTGTTCAGCCATCTGATTGAAAGTGAGTGTTAGTTGGCCGACTTCATCCTGACTTTCTACTTCGAGTCGTTTCTTGAATTTTCCAACTCCTATATCCTTTGCTGCGAGATTCATTTGAACGAGAGGTTTGGAAATTCTACGGGATAACCAATATAAACTTAGTGACGAAGGTATCGCAATGATTGATGAAACAAGGAAAATCAACTTTGATACCTCTGAGGTTGGTATTTCCTGAACAGGTGTATGTAAAAATAAAGCACCGATAATTAAATTATGATCCTTGATAGGGACTCCAACGGTTAAAAGTATTTCATCACTTTTCTCATTGAAAAGGCCGACTTTCGTTAGCTTTTCGCCTGCCAAGACACGTTCGATTCTTTTCGGATTTTTAAAAGCACTATTCATTAATATTTGGTTTCTTTGTGTACTCATATGGCGTTGATTAATTTCTTTATCGGTAAAAATAATATTCATTCTTATGTTATAAAACCGCTTATTGTAGGAAATGGCTTCTTCCAAGCGAAATCGGTCAGTGGGGGTTTCGTTATGTTTAATCAAATCAATGATTTGTTCAGCTTGATTATTCAAGAGAGTTTCCTTTTTGTTCAACAGCAGTTCTTGTAGGGCGACATTCAAGATAAAAGCAAGCAATCCTATCGTGATGAGAGTGGTTGTAATGTAATAAACTAATAGTTTATGAAAAATAGATTTGAATTTCATTGAGATAGCTCCATCGTGAATTTATAACCAATGCCTCTTACAGTTTCAATTTTCCAGATTTCTTCGTCCGTAGAGAGCTTGTGCCGTAAACGTGTAACAAAAACATCAACAACCCGATCTTCACCCATATAATCTTCACCCCATACTAAATCTAGTAAGTGTTGACGATTAAAAACGTGGTTGGGATGTTTAACTAAGACGAGTAGGAGCTGATACTCTCTAGGAGTTAAATCAATGTACTCAATACCTATCATTACAGTCCGCCCTACAACGTCTATTCTTAACGAACCCATTTCAATGGTAGTGGTAGAATCGGTTTGAAAATTTGCTCTCCTTAAAAGAGAGATTACTCTCGCAATAAGCTCGTTGGGATCGAAAGGTTTTACAAGATAATCATCTGCACCAAGGGTTAACCCTTGCACCTTATCTTCACTTTCGCCCTTGGCTGATAACATCAATATCGGGATATCACTTTTCTGACGTGCTTTTTCACAAACCTGCCAACCGTCCATATGAGGTAACATGATGTCTAAAATCATACAGTGTATATTATGTGATTGTATGAGGTTCAATGCTTCAATTCCATTATGGGCAGATAACACATGAAACCCTTTTTTTACTAGGTAGAGTTGAATCATTTCCGTAATGTAAATATCATCATCTACGACCAAGATCGTGTGTTGATTAGGATTAATTTTATTTTGCATACTCGTTTACCTCGAAATATTTTTACTTACTTGGTCATTATACCGCATAAATATTTCAGAAATATTAATATACTTACTTTAATTTCAACAGAAAAATAGTTTCTATCAAGTAGAAATGAAGAGAAAGAATAATTCTAGGAGGAATGAAGCATATGCTAAAAAAATCTGAAGTAAAGATCCAGATGGAAATAGAAAACTTTGATTATCTTCCTGGAGAACTGGTTAAAGGTGAAGTCGTCATCCATGGTGGTAGTGTTGAACAATTTATTGAACATGTAGATTTACGTCTCATGATGAATGTTGATTTAGCTAAGGGGAATATAGTAAAAGAAATGGTATCAATCCAACTAGAAAGCGGATCGCATTTACATGCAAACGAACAAAAAGTCTATCATTTTAGTTACCTCTTACCTACTAATATCCCAATCTCAGGTGGGTCTATCCATTATTACTTTGAATCAATTGTCTCGATGGAGGATGGATTCGAGAAGGTAGCTGAAAGCATGGTCATTCAACCGTACGAACCGATTTATTATGTGTTCAAAGCACTAAGAAAGCTCGGCTTCTTCGAAAGAGAGTCTATTGGAACTGTGGATAGATTTGGACAAAGCTTTGTCTTTTTTCCTACCGAACAGTTTGTAGGTCTATTAAAAGTAGCTAAGTTCAGGTTTGCATTTGAGCAAGAAGACGGGATCAGAGTCTGGCTGGAGATTGATGGGGAATTGTGGCATGAATTTTTTCTGGATAAAACTGTGGTTGACCAAGAAGAAGTCCTTGCTACTACCATCCAAAAAAAGATTGAAGAGGTTATTACACATCCAGATGAGTTTAATCAATCTATAGATTATGAGAATATCCCTTTTTTAAATCCAACTTTACCAGGCCTCATAGGCGGATTATGCCGAGAAAACATAGGGCAGGTGTAATAAGAGAATCTACTACCCAGTCAAATGATTTGGGTAGTTTTTTTGGTAAAAAATATTGTTATTAAATATGAAACTTTTATGAACATTAGTCGTATTAATAGTCAGGCGCCATTTTTTTAGGTATGATTAGGTTCAAACCATAACGTTGTAGTTTAGGGAGGGATACCATGGGGTCGGAGGATTAAAAATCGGAGAATTAGCTCATCTATCAGGTTGTACTAAAAGAACGATTGATTACTACACGACAATTGGTCTTCTTAAAGCAGAACGTTCTACAACTAATTATCGCTATTATTCTAGTGATTCCATAGATAGGCTTAGATTAATAGAAAGATATAAAATGCAAAATAAGTCTTTAGATGAGATAAAAAAACTACTTCACATGAATGAAGAAGACCATTCAATTGATTTAGATGAATTAAAAATAAAATTACAAAGCTTAGAAAAAGATGTTTCTGAAATTGTACAAATGATTCAAAGCAAGAAGATTAGTAAAGAAGAGTTAATGAATAAACATCTATCACATGAAAGCTTGTCATTGATTCAATCTTTACTCTTATTGTTGATTTAGGGCGTTTATAGTTTTTCCATCCAATGGAGTTCTTTATTGGAATTAATCAAGTTTGATATGATATTCTTCCAAGGTAGCATAGAAAAGTTATTTAACTTAAAACAATGTGAATTCACAGGAGGTGTACACCCTACTAACTAGGGTGAGAATTTGGACATAGTTAACATATTATTAATCGTAATACTAATTGCTTTAACCGCATTTTTCGTAGCAACAGAATTCGCAGTAGTAAAGGTCAGAACAACAAGGATTGATCAGTTAATAGAAGAAGGAAAACCAGGTGCGATTGCTGCAAAGCATGTTGTCACACACTTGGATGAGTACTTATCTGCCTGTCAGCTTGGGATTACCATCACGGCTTTAGGATTAGGTTGGTTAGGTGAGCCAACTGTAGAAAAACTTCTACATCCTGTTTTTGAAAGATTTGAGTTAAGTAGTTCGTTGAATCATATTCTTTCATTCGGTATTGCTTTCGCCTTGATTACGTTTTTACACGTGGTAATTGGAGAATTGGCACCTAAAACGGTTGCGATCCAAAAAGCAGAGACAGTGACACTTTTATTTGCTAAACCAATCATCATTTTCTATAAAATTATGTTTCCATTTATTTGGACGTTAAATGGATCTGCTCGTGCTCTAATAGGGGTATTTGGATTAAAACCAGCTTCTGAACACGAAATGTCCCATTCTGAGGAAGAGTTAAGATTGATTTTGTCCGAGAGCTATAAAAGCGGGGAAATCAATAAGTCTGAGTTGACTTATGTTAATAATATTTTCGAATTTGATAATAGAATCGCAAAAGAAATCATGGTGCCTCGAACTTCGATTGTTTCATTATCAGTAGATGACACTTTAGAAGAAATCATTGAAGTAATTAATAGGGAAAAATATAGCCGTTATCCTGTTGTGAATGGTGATAAAGACAATATTATTGGAGTCATCAATATTAAAGACATTTTAAATGCTGCCATCAATAAAAGCTCTTTAGAAAAACCGGTAACAGATATGATTAAGCCTGTCATCAGAGTCATTGAAACGATTCCAATTCACGACCTTTTACTAAAAATGCAAAAAGAACGTACCCATATGGCTGTATTGTTCGATGAATATGGGGGTACATCAGGTCTTGTGACAGTTGAGGATATCCTTGAAGAAATCGTAGGAGAAATCCGAGATGAATATGATGCAGATGAAGTGCCTGATATTCGAAAGCTTTCCGATAAGCATTACATTTTAAGTAGTATGGTGCTAATAGAAGAAGTAAATGATTTACTTGGAACATCTTTATCAGAAGAAGATATAGACACAATTGGTGGGTGGATTTTATCTCAAAGGTATGATGTTGTACTTGGTGATTCCATAGAAGAAGATGGATATATCTTTAAAGTAACTCAGATGGACGGGCACCAAATACAGTTCATTGAAGTGAAGAAAATCTTATAGACTGCCAAATGCTGACTGATAACAGTCAGCATTTTTAAATATAAAGTTTTATATATTGGGAACTGAAGTAAGGCGAAAGTCTTGGAGGATTCATGAATAAAGTATGTATGGAATTAGACATTTCTGATCGTTTAGGCTTGGAGAATGCCTAATATTCTAATCTCTATAAAATATGTAGAATGTCATATGCTTTCGGGCAAAAAAAACCCTCACACAAGGGCTATGCAGAGTTGGTTTTCCATTTTCTGAAAATGACAATAAAGAGTACTAAGGATAAAAGTATTAATATAATTTTTCCTTGTAATGTCCAATGCAAAATTTGATAGGTGGAATATGCTTCTAATGCTAAAGCTGGGATTTTCCCAAGCAAACTCCCTACCAAGAAGGTCACCATGGACATTTTTCCTACAGCAGCAAAAAAAGTAACAGCACTTGATGGCACAAATATTAATAAACGCAGAGTAAAAACGAGTAAGAAAGCATCCTTGCCCGTTACACTCAATAGTTTTTGTAAACGAGGATAATTAAAGGACTTTTGGTTGATAAATCTATGGAATCCCTTCCGATACAACCAAAAGGAAATAATCGCTCCAAAAAGTTCCCCGAGGAAAGAGATGAAAACCCCTCCACCAAAGCCAAAGATTTTTAAATTGATAACCGTCAAAAAGGCACTAGGAACTACGCCCACAATACTAATTCCTATGTTTAGTAGAATGCTCAAAGCTGCCGCTACCTCTTTAGGTAAAGACAAAAATATATTCAATAATTCATGCATTTACATATCTCCTAATTGATAAATGAACCCATCAAAAATCCTACTTATTAAATATACACTAGAATCCTAATTAACCAATATGTAAAACTTTTGGTAAATACAGGAGATTGGTGAATATGGACTTGTTATAATATATATCTACTAGTAAGAAATTAGGATTGATTTTGAAATTATAATATATAAAACTGGTATTTTTAATGAATCTTTTGTATATATATCTAATTTTGTCAAAATATTGAATTTTATATAATTGTTTAATTAATGTTAGTGAAAATTCAGAATTTATTGTTTACAACAAAAACTAAAATTTGGATAATGGGTCTAATGGTAGGGGATTTTGATGAATGGTGTCAGATTTTTGTCAAACATTGCCCGGGGAATGGGAGGTAATGAAAATGAAATTCAAAATAAAAAGGCCTTAAGCAATTGTCTGGCAGGACGTTGCTTAAGGCCGTGCAATAGCTGGGGTGTACCAACTAATTGTCCGAATATTAGTATACCCCTTTTTAATGAAATTGCAAAGAATCAATTTAAAAAGGAGTTATTTTAAAAATGAAAATTCATTATCGAAACCAATATCGTATTAATCTAGAGACGATAACGTTATTACCTAAGTTAGACGAAAATGGAAACTTGATTTCATTAGTGTTAGAGGGTAAGCAAGTAATTATCGTTAATAAAGCGCCTTTACAAATCATTAAAGAAAGTCTACTACACTATGGAAGTGACTTTGAAGGAGCACGTAAAGCTGCAATCTTCCACTTAGGAAATGGATATAGCCAACCAATCATGATTAGTTCCTTGCATAATTTGTACTGGTTTCCTCACTCTTCACCAAACAATCTAGATTGCGGTTGGTTTGCTTTAAATCATATCATCAATCATAAGGCTATCGATACATACCACACACAGGTTACATTTACACATGGGCATATCTTAGCCATTAATATGCGAGAACGATTATTTCAAAACCGTATGTTTAGGGCGAGGGAATTAAAGCAAAAGGTAGAAGAAAAAAGTCAATTCTATCTCGAACCCAAAAAGGGTCTCATGATTGTGAAAGAGAAATTAAATATTGAATATAAGGGGAATTTAGATGATTAAAGCGTTAGTTTTTGATTTTGATGGACTGATAATCGACACTGAATCAGTCTGGTACGATTCGTATCGAGAGGTACTTTCAGGGTATGGAATGGATTTGAAAATAGAGGATTTTTCAAAGGTAATTGGGACAACGGATGAGGTCTTATATCAGCATATCAGGGAAAATGTAGAAACAAAAATTGATCGGGATACAATCGAAAAAGAAACCCATGAGATATACAAGATTAAAATGGGTGAACCAGTTTTGCGTGAAGGAGTAGAAGATTACCTTAAAGCAGCAAAGGAAAAAGGCATACGTATTGCTCTAGCTTCGAGTTCCTCGCGTCAATGGGTAGAGGGCTACATAAGGCAGCTTGGGATAATCGAGTATTTTGAGGTTATCAAAACAAGGGATGATGTCTCAAAAGTAAAGCCTGATCCAGAATTATACATGAAGGCAGTGGAGGCACTGGGAATAGAATCTTCTGAAGCTTTGGCGTTCGAAGATTCATTGAATGGTTTGATGGCAGCCCGTAAAGCTGGTCTGCACTGTGCGATTGTACCGAATCCGGTAACAAGCAATTTAGAATTCGAGGATTATCAAGTGCGCATCTCATCCATGGGGGAAATGACATTGGATGCTTTGTTGGATAAAATTTCCGATAAATGATAGGAAGAACATTGTATCCTAAAAGTACATATGTTAAAATGACCATAATCTTAAGGAACGGAGGGTTTTCGAAATGATTCAGACTGCTTGCTTCCTATCTGGAAGAATCCGACTACAAGCTTTGTGCCGCTAATTGAATAGTGCTCAAGGACTCTGGTGCGTGTTCAGAGTAAGCGGGATTGGTCTGTCTATTTTAAAACCCAATCGCAAATTTGCGAAAATAGTCAATTCCATACGTGTTGAGTGAGAAACCCAAACTATCTAATGGTTTTGGTTTCTTTCTCATATTCCGTTTATGAAGCACAGTACATCTGTGCTTTTTATATTGGATCATAAACCTGAAGTCCGCTGTACCACTTTTCATTTGCGGCAAGTTGAACTTATAAAATTTAATTTTTGGAGGTAGCAAATGGAAGCTATAGTGGAAAAAGCGATACTAGTAGGAGTAAATCTCGGACATACTGAGGATTTTGAATATTCAATGGAAGAACTTGTGAACTTGACCCATGCTTGTGATGTAGAGGTTCTTGGTCGTATCACTCAAAGTTTACAACGTGTAAATCCATCCCATTATATTGGTAAAGGGAAGGTGGAGGAAGTTCGTCATCTTGTCGAAGAAAAGGATGCGAACTTGGTCATTTTTAATGATGAATTATCACCTTCACAAATTCGTAATTTAGAAAAGGAATTGGATTGTAAGGTGATTGACCGTACGATTTTGATTCTTGATATTTTCGCCAACCGTGCAAAAACAAAAGAAGCACAATTACAGGTTGAAGTAGCTGAGCTCCAATATATGCTGCCAAGGCTAGTTGGCTTAGGGCAATCACTTGGCCGACAAAGCGGTGGGGTAGGAACAAAGAACAAAGGTACTGGGGAAAAGAAAATTGAACTCGACCGCCGTCGTATTGAAGAAAAGATTTCCGTTCTGAAAAAGGATTTAGAAATCATGGTAGCACAACGTCAAATACAACGTAAAAAGCGTAAAAAACTTGAGGTTCCTGTCGTGGCTTTAGTAGGCTATACCAATGCTGGGAAGTCGACAGTCATGAACAGCATGCTAGAAGCCTACATGCCGGAAGTAGAAAAGAAAGTGTTCGAAAAAGATATGTTATTCGCTACATTGGAAACATCCGTAAGAAACATCACGCTACCTGATAATAAAACATTTTTATTGACGGATACAGTCGGTTTTGTCAGCAAACTTCCTCACCACTTAGTCAAAGCGTTCCGTTCAACACTTGAAGAAGTGGCTGAAGCAGACCTGCTTATCCATGTGGTCGATTACTCCAATCCAAATTACCTACAATTGATTGATATTACCAATCAAACGCTAGAAGACATTGGAGTAAAAGGAATCCCAACCATCTATGCCTACAATAAGGCAGAATTAGTACGAGAGGATTTACCGGTGGTACACCAGGATGACATCTACTTCTCAGCGAAACAAGGTATCGGAATCCAAGAGTTGACTGACATGATTCGATCTCACTTATTTGCCCAATACGTCAACTGCGAGTTAGTAATCCCGTATGACCAAGGGGGAGTCGTTTCATATTTAAACGAGGTAGCTAACGTAAAAGCAGTCAGCTACGAAGAAGAAGGCACCTTAATGAAAGTTGAATGCAAGGCTTCTGATGCTGAAAAATTCAAGAAGTATATTGTGAATAAATAGGTAGCAATATTTTTTAAAAAGTTAGTGATAATAGTTAAATTTTAATATGAAGTGCCGTTCGGGAGGGATCTCGGGCGGTTTTTTATTAATCTTTAAAGGAAAGTTTATGCACTCTGTTTTTGAAGGTGCCTGTGAAAGGAAGGTTTAAGGATTGAAGAAGTCTAGAGGCTGCTGCAGGAGATTCTAGTATAAAAAAATCTCTTAACTCGCTATTTGTTATGGTAGAACCTATCAATAATTTGTAGTCATTAAGTGCGTTGATATGTGCGTCTTTATTTTTAGACCTGCATTTTGGGCAATACCAAGTGCCATGGCGTCTAAGTGTTGGTAAATAATTACATTCTGGACAAAAAACCCCTTTTTGTAAATCACTCTTTATTATTTGATAATGTTCAATAATTGAAGATTCTCCTTCAGTATGCTGCTTATTAATAAGGCGAATAATTTTTTTTATTTCTTTCTCACTAAATCTAGTTAAGGGGTTGGATTTTTCAAAATGTTTAATCTTAGAAGGTAATATATCTCGATGAATGACTTTATTGGATATGGAATTATTATCAGGAGATGTGCGGATAATGGTTCTGGGATTACTAATGATAACTAATGGGAATATTGGGATTTCCGAAAACCCATTTGTAGCCAACCATTTTGTGAATTGTGATTTATGGCGCTGAGCTTGAATGAGTGGATCTGGAAATGATCTCTCTTTTTCTTCTTTAGTTTGAATGAGTTGATTGAATACTGGATCAAAGTAAATAATTCCTCCATAGTTTTTCACTTCTAAGATGAGGATGAATTGTTTGGATAGCACGAGGATGTCCAACTGGAAATGGTATTTTTCATCAAATAGTCGAATCCCACGGAAGATGTGATAATTTTTTGGGTCGAGAAAACTGAGGGGGAAAGTCATGGCGATCTCACCAGCATATCCAGCTTGACGGATATTGAGTTCTTCTTTTAAATATGGAATTTTAGGATGAAAGGGAGGAAGTCTGCGTAGTAAAGCTTCTAAAAAATGAATGGAAATTGGCACTTTCAGGTCTTTTATTATCATGTGATCACTCCAAGTATTGATTTAGCCTAAATATTTCTCCATGGAAGCCAATATTCCTCTAAATTTAATAAAAATTATTCCATTGGATTTTCCCTGCTTTTGATTGGCTTTTATTTACTTTCAAATTGGGTAAAAATACTTTCGAAAGATCCATAATACTTTCGAAAAGGGTAAAATACTTTCGAAAATCCGAAAATACCGATTTTTCGACAAAAGCAAGTAGGGAAAACAGGAAATCAGCCCAAAATGCAAGCAATAACATCAGGGGCCAAGCAACCTAAAATAGCTAGACCCCAACCCAGCTAGGAAGTCCGATCAATCCACAAATCCCGATAATTCATCCATCCTAACGCATTTAAACTAATTCCTTTCAACGAATCGTGATGGTAGACGGTTTGTCGGCTATGGTAAAGGAATAGAATCGCATGTCGAGCCTTTAATTCAGTTTCTATTATGCGTAGATATTCCAGACGATCCTCTTGGTTACAAGCTTCCATTGCTTTTTCAATATTCAAGGTATGTAATTGCTTCAACTCACAGTCCAAAGCTACTTGAATAAAAGAATCACCACCTGCAAAGAAATGAAGCAAGCCTAATTCGATAGGATGGTCAAACACCTCACCAGCCAAAATCATGTCCGCATCCCACATCGATTTCTTCAATTCATTGATAGGGAGAACTTCGACCTCCAAGACCACACCTAAATCTCGAGCACAATCCCTAATCCAGTCTGCATTTTCCTCGTTCGTTTTCATTTCATAAGTATACAGCTTCACGGATTCTCCAGCATACTGGGATTGCTTTAAAAGTCGGTGAGCTTCTGTCATATCCCACATGTCACCATCGTTATCAAATGTTGGAATAAATCCACTCGCTGGGCTTTCTCGTCCCCCGCCTAATTGCTGAATCATTCGATAACGATCCAGCACTACATGCAGTGCTTCGCGGAAATAAGAATCTTGTTGTGGCCCTTTTTTATTCAGGTTAAAAACGAGATAGGTAGCTCCAATTTCCAGGTTTTCGATACCCTTTAATGTATGATTTTCACTGGTTAATGGCAGAAATTCCACCTGAACTCCTGACAATGGATTATTTCCGTGATAATCTGGCCATACCCACATTTCGATGACATCTAAATACGCTCTTTCCTTGAAATAGTAATCATTGGCTTTTAATTTCAGTAATGTGGAATCATTATTGATGATTGAAAAGGCACCGCTTCCAACAGGCATTCGAGAAAAAGACTCACTATTCGAAAGATGGGATGGTACAATGGACAAACCCTCAGAACATAAGAACAAATCAAACATAGAATTAGAATCAACAAGTTCAATTTCAATCCTATAGTCGTGCAAGACTTTAATTTTCTTGATTTTTTCCGTCATCCACACATGTGGAGAACCCACGGAAAGAATCCTCTCTAACGTAAATTTCACATCATGAGCTGTCAAGGGCTTTCCATCATGAAAAAATAGTCCTTTTCGTAAATGGAAACGCCAAATTTTATGGTCGGAGTCACTTTGCCAATAGTGACATAGATTCGCTTCTGGCATGCGTGTTTTTTTATTATAGATTAGTAGAGTATCGAAAATTTGCTTTACCATATGGGCTTCGCTTCTTCGTGTGACAAAAGCGGGGTCTAGCTCTAGAATCGGCCGATAAAAGGGAAACCGTAAAACATCCAATGTAGTTTCATCCTGGACGAATCCCATTTGCTGTTCCATCCATTTTGTGAAATTTCCTTGTAATTCTAAAAGCTGGAATGCCCCTTTTATATCGCCTTTTTGTACTCTTTTCGTTGCCAAGGAAAAGAGAATCGCTTCTTTATTTTGGATAAAAACAATGGTTGACCGATTCCCTCTGCCTCTACCAGGAATCCAATTAATCCAGTTTCTATCCTCCATTTTAGCCAACAGAAGGTTCGTATTTCGCTTTGTACAATCTAACGCCACACTTACATCCTCTAGCGTCACCTCAAATGGAATCTGCTCTAGTGTACTAGGGTAATAATTTCTTAGCATCAAATAATAATCTTCTATCCTCATACTCAAAAGCCTCCAAATAAAAAGGTGAAATTCCTTTATTTAACTTTACACTTTTTTTCACCTTATCAAAAGGTAAAATTAGAAATATATAGGAGGGCGAACGTATGGAAACACAAGTCGTCGTGCAAGAATCAACATCGATATGGAAAAATAAAAACTTCATTATTTTATTTGTTTCCGGTGCAATATTGGCGCTTGGGAGCAAGGTGTATGAATTGGCATTGCCATTAATTTTATACGATATCTCGCAATCTTCAGTAGCAATGTCCACGATGAGGGGGATAGAATTTTTACCTAACTTATTACTGGCTTTATTTATTGGGGTAATTGTCGACCGCGTCAATAAAAAACGGTGGTCTCTGTGGGCAATCTTCCTTCAGGCAATGGTACTTGGGCTGTTATATATGATGCTTGAGCTAGGTTTTCACCCGTTATTCCTTTTTTACATCTCAGGTTTCCTACTTATGACCTGTAGCTATGCCTTTTTCAACGCGCGATTCAGTATTGTAAAACAAGTATTGCCACATGAAATGCTCACCTCTGCCAATGCATCCTTTTCATTCATTTATACATTGATTGGAATTATGGGCCCAGCGATTTCGGGATTTATTTTGTTATTATCTAATCTTCATGATGGGTTGCTCTTTACGGCAGTAGCGTTCATAATTGCATTATTTTCTTTAATGTTTTTAGAACATAATGAGGAAAAAATCGTAAAAACTACCAATCTACTAGAGGATTTAACGGAAGGATGGAAGGGGTTAAGAAGCAACCGACCACTATGGTTAATCACCATTTTTGTCGTTTTCATTAATTCAACCACAGGCATGGTTGATGCCATGGTGATTTTCTTTGCAAAGGACAGCCTTCATCTTGACCATTTAGCATTAGGTCTTGTCCTATCCTGTGCGGGGGTTGGTGGGATGGTAGGAAGCTCATTAGTGGCTAAACTAAGAAAAAAATTCAGGATGGGACATCTGCTAGGGGTGGCTACCCTTTTAACATCCCTAGCCTTTTTCTTTCTATATATGGCAAATGATCCCGTACTATTAGGAATTGGACTGTTTTTAGAAGGACTCTTTGGAACCATCACTTCAATATGTATTTGGACATACAGACAGGAAACGACACCTACACATATGATAGGAAGAATTAGTGGAATAACGGGGTCGATCTTCAAACTAGGAATGCCCTTTGCTATTTTTGCAGCAGGCTGGCTTGCTCAATGGTTTACACCTAACCTGGTTTTCCTTGTCGCCATGTTGTTAAACATCATCATTTTTATGTTTTATAGAAAATCTTCATTGTGGAATATTTAAAGTCTTGTACTAAGTACAGGGCTTTTTTTCGTAAGATTTCAACATCCTTTTGAAAGTGGTACAACCTAAGATTTCTTTCTGTGAAAGTATAATTTTTCCTTTTCTGTTCAAAATATCTTTGAATGTTGATGAGAGGGGTAAGGATGTTGACTGATATTGTAATTGCTAGATCGATGTTTGGGACGACGATGGCATTTCATATTATTTTTGCTACGTTAGGTGTAGGTATTCCATTTATGATTTTGCTTGCAGAAATCATGTTTTTGAAAACGAAGAATGTGGACTATTCCATCATGGCAAAAAGATGGACGAAAGCTAAAGCAGTTCTCTTAGGAATCGCCATTCCTTCAGGGACTATCGCTGGGGTACAACTGTCCCTTTTGTGGCCTGGTTTTATGGAGGTAGTGGGTCGTGTAATGGCTCTACCGTTTCAAATAGAAATCTACGCTTTTTTTATTGAAGCACTATTTCTATCTATATATGTGTACGCCTATGATCGTATATCGGCAAAAGCTAGGGTGATTAGTCTTACACTTGTAACGTTTGGCGCACTTGCATCGGCTATCCTCATTTCGAATGTGCATGCCTTTGAAGGGACACCTGCAGGCTTTAACATTGTGAATGGAAAAATAGTTGATGTGGATCCTTGGGCGGCGTTTTTTAATCCAAGCTTCTTTGTGACTGCTGGTCATGTGGCGTTGACGGCTCTTATGACAGGTGCGTTTGTTACAGCTTCTGTAGCTGCATTTAAGTTATTAAAACTACCTTTTGAAAGTCGTCAATATCAGCATCATTTCAAAGCTCTGATGCTAAGCTTAATGGTTGGGGGTATTTTTTCATTACTTAGTGCCATAAATGGTCATGAATCTGCTCAATACTTGCATAAGTACCAACCTGAAAAATTGGCGGCAGCTGAAGGTTTATTTGAAACCCAATCCCATGCGCCGCTGGCTATTGGTGGTTTTACCAACCGTGAAACACAAGAGGTGGATTGGGCGATCGAAATTCCTTGGGCACTAAGTTTTTTGGCAGGCAATAGTTTCGATACGGTCGTCAAAGGCTTGAACGATTATCCAGAAGAATTTTGGCCACCATTGTTTGTACATACCCTTTTTAATGGAATGGTCGCAATCGGAAGCTTCACCATTCTTCTTTCTATGATCGGGTTTGTTTGGAATAAAATTATGAAAAAAGATCGGTTCCCAAAGTGGATGTTATGGCTATTTTTTTCTACAGGTCCATTATCCATTCTATCTATAGAATTTGGATGGATTTTTGCCTGTACCGGTAGACAGCCGTGGACGATTTACCGTATTTTAAGTACTGCTGATTCAGCTACAACACAAACTAATTTAGGTCCGTTATTTGCCATGTTTTTGGCCGTGTACGCGATCCTTGGAGTATCGGTAGTGCTAGTGCTGTATTATTACTTCAAAAGACATCCGCTTATTAATGATATTGAAGGGAAATCACAAGAACCTAACGGATTAACTATTCACTAATAAGAGGGTGTTGAAAACATGACAGGGATTACATTTGGAGATGAGCTTTTAGCCATCACTGTATTATGGGGATTTGTATTTATTTATGCAGTCATGGCCTCCATGGACTTTGGTGCAGGGTTCTGGTCCATGGTTTATATTAATAGGGAAAAAACGAATGCCACCAATATTGCAAACCGATATTTGTCACCAACATGGGAAGTGACAAATGTATTTATTGTCGCGATCGTGGTGGCGATATATAGCTTTTTCCCAGGAGCTGCCTACATTTTAGGGACCATTCTTTTGATTCCAGGAAGCCTCATATTATTGCTTTTGTCTATTCGAAGTGCTTTCTTGGTTTTTTCTCATACTGCAGAAAAGTACCGGAGATTGCTTGTGTATATTTCAGGGATTTCAGGCATTATTATTCCCGGTTTGCTAATGGCTGTTTTGCCTATATCACATGGCGATTACATACTGTTTGAAGGTGAAAGGCAGACCTTGCTGTTAGGAAAGTTGTTTACTAGCCCTCACGTCTATGCATTCATTGGGTTTGCGATTACTAGTTCACTATTTTTGTCATCTTTACTGCTTGCGGACTATTCGAAGGCTTCAGCTGAAGATACTGCTTATGATGTGTACCGGCGCGATGCGATGATTCTTGGGCCCATTTCATTAGTAATGGCCTTTTTAATCATGCTGACGATGAAAGGGGAAGCACCGTGGATTTTTGAAAAAATGATGAAAGATGTACCGTTGTTAATCGGTTCACTTACTGGCTTTGTTGTAGCTGGCTTGGCGTTGGTCATAAAAGATAAAAAAGGAATCAAAGGGATGCCACGAATTGCGGTAATTGCCATCACTTTTCAATATATATTAGCAAGCTACGTATATGGAAAAGCGCATTTACCATATATCGTATATCCTCATGTAACGATTCAGACCGGATTTACGGACCCCAATTCTTTTAGGGCGGTTTTCATTGTATATATAGTGGGATTTGCGATTCTTTTCCCTGGTTTTATTTATTTCTGGAGTCTATTTATGCAGGACAAAAGATATTTAAGACAAAAATCATGACATTTTTTGAAACTAAATGGAGTATGATTCGTAAAAAAGGGGAAAGGAAATACAGATACTATACTCTGGAGGAAATACGATGAAACGTACAGCTGAAAAAGTTATGAGCATTATTGGAATCGTTATTAATTTATTCATGATTGGGATGGCCGTTTTAGTCAACATAGGATTATCCGATGCTTCAATTCGCAACTCAATTGAGCAGGAAATTACAAGAGATCCAGCATTGGCGGACGCAGGGGTGGACGCTAATATGATTATGGACCTGCTAGGAGGTATTGGTTGGGGCTTTGTCATTGTCGTGCTGATTAGTACAGTACTTAGTATCATCGCTTTAGCCGTGATGAAACGTAAAAACAAATTGGCAGGAATCTTACTAATTATTAGTACTTTAATTGTAGGAATTGGAACGATTTTACTAGGTTGGCTACCCGCCATATTATTCTTGATTGCAGGAATCATGTGTCTTGTGCGTAAGCCTAAAGAGGAAATTGTATATTAATCCGTGTAAGGGGTGTTCCAATAAAGGGGCACTCCATTTTTATTTTCCAAGAATGGATAGAGGATTCAATATAGGAAAACTAGAATAGTTAAGTTAAGATTACTGCTTTTTAGAGGAGAGTAACTACCTAAAAATGAGGATGCAAAATGAATATTTTCTTTGATAATTTTGAGAAGTACGCTAATCCGGACGTATACGACAAGCAATACGGTTCCTATATGAAAGACCTTCCTCTTTTATTGGAATGGGCAACGAAACAAGGAGGACGAGTAGGAGACCTGGCATGTGGGACAGGAAGAATTACGTTGCCACTGGCTCAACAAGGATTTACGTTGACTGGTGTAGATTTACAAGAGGGCATGTTAAATACGGCGAGGGAAAAATCAAAAGAGTTAACCATCCATTGGGTTTTACAGGACTGCACGAAACTAGACTTGCAGCAAAAATACCGATTCATGTATATGACAGGTAACTCCTTTCAGCATTTTTTGACGAATGATTCTCAAAATAATTTGTTGCAGTCCATTCATCACCATTTGGAAAACGCGGGGATATTTATCTTTGGAACTCGTTACCCAAAATTAAAAGAATTAGCAGAAATAGATGAAAGCGTACAGGAATACACCAATCATCGTGGCCAGAAGATTCAAGAAACCAATTTAGAAGAATATAATCCTTTGACGCAAATCTTACATTGTAAATCCATAAGAAAGATTCTGAATGAAGAAGGGAAAATTGACGAAATCCAGCATGATAGCATTTCACTACGGTATGTATATCCTTTGGAAATGGAAAGGCTTTTAACGCAAAATGGTTTTAAGATAGAACATGCTTACGGTTCTTGGGATAAGAGTCCCTTGAGCGATGATAGCCACGAAATGATATATGTTTGTAGAAAAATTAGTTCATAGAGCGCGAATGACAGTGTACGATAGTAATAGAAAAACCTATGGGAGAAAGTGCCGATTGAAGAATCATTTGGTAGGTTTTAAGGATAGGCTCTTCAAGTCATTTTATCTCTCGCCATCCTAGAAGCAAAAAAATTTCCGACTTTTGCAGTATTTAAATATCCAGTATAAGAAGTTATTATATTGTGATTGCTATAAGTATTGTAAAAGAGAGGTTTTATTAGAATGTCTGTTGGTTTATTTATCATAGCTTTTTTTACGTTGGGCTTAGACTATGATATGTTAAAAAACTTAGGAATTTCTATTGGGATTTTGGCTGTATTTATTTTATTTAGAAACATTTTTACAAAATATGTGTTTCAGTTGATTTTGAAATTGTCTAGAAAAACCCCCTCAGATTTCTTTACGCAAATCTGTTTAGGTTTTGAACGTCCATTAGGATGGGCTTTTATCATTATAGGCTTGTATGTAGCTATGGATTATTTCCCTTTCATTGAACAACACAATGCGTTATTTTTAAAATTTTTACGTTCAATGGTTATCATTTTAATTACTTGGGGATTGTTTAATTTGTCTTCTCCTACTACGGGGATTTTAGTTAGCGTTAATCAAAAGATCAACAATAAAATTGATTTAATTCTTCTTCCGTTTATTTCAAGAACAATCCGTGTGATACTTATTGCTATTAGTGTCAGTATAATTGGACAAGAATTTGATTATGACGTAAATGGCTTAGTAGCAGGTCTTGGATTAGGTGGGCTAGCCTTTGCTTTAGCTGCTAAAGAAGCTGTAGGCAATCTAATTGGTGGAATTGTCATTGTAACGGAAAAACCATTTACGGTAGGTGACTGGATTTTAACGCCTAGTGTCGAGGGGACTGTAGAAGACATTAATTTCAGAAGTACAAAGATTCGAACTTTTAGTCAGGCTCTCGTAACGGTTCCTAATTCAACCCTTGCCAACGAACCGATTACCAATTGGAGTCGGATGGGGAAAAGACGAATCACGTTCCACCTTGGTATTAACTATAAAACTACAAAGGACCAAATAACTAGAGTGGTAGATCGAATTGACCAAATGTTAAAGACTCATGACGAAGTTCACCCAGATACAATCATGGTGTCATTCGATCACTATAATGATAGCAGTCTCGATATACTTTTGTATTTCTTTACCAATACCACAATCTGGGCAGAACACGTTAAAATTAAACATGAAATAAATCTGGAAATCATGGTGATCTTAGAGGAAGAAGGCGTAGAAGTCGCGTTCCCAAGCAGAACTATATATGTAACACCTCAATCAAATGAATTACTTCAAACAATGGGGTCTTTTGATTAATTGAAAATAATTTACTAGGCTGCCAATTAGGTGGCTTTTTTTACAGAAAACAACGCTCAGTTTGTTATACACTGAGCGTTGTTTTCTGTAAATTATTCTTTTTAAGTTAGTAAGTGACTTCGTCTATCTAATCGTGTGACTATTTTTTATACGAATGCCAATAACATACCACCTATAGCCCCGGTCACAACAATTACCCAAGGCGGTAACTTCCAATACACTAACATGCTGAATAAAATGGCTGCAAAGGCAAAATCAATTGGAGCTAAAATGGAGCTTGTCCAAATAGGGTGGTAAAAAGCTGAAATTAAAATTCCAACGACAGCTGCATTCACGCCCATTAACGCACCTTTTACTTTAGAGTTACGACGTAAAACATCCCAAAAAGGAAGCGTCCCTGCGATTAATAGGAATGCAGGTAAAAAGATTGCGAAGGTTGCTAATAATCCACCTTGCCAACCATTGATAACTGCCCCGATATAAGCAGCAAATGTAAATAAAGGACCAGGTACTGCCTGTGCCGCACCATACCCAGCTAAAAACGCTTCTTCACTCAACCAGCCTGTAGGTACAAATTCACGTTCTAATAGAGGTAAAACAACATGACCTCCACCGAAAACTAGTGAACCTGAACGATAAAAGCTATCAAATAGGGCAACCCAATTTTGCTCAGTGATTTCGCGCAATATAGGTAATACAATTAGTAAGCTGAAGAATAGTGATAGACAAATGACAGCAAATCTCTTGGAAATAGGGAAGAGCATCCTAGAGGGCTCATCTTCATGATGCTGTTTATACAAAAGATATCCAACTAATCCCGAAATCAAAATGACGCCCACTTGTGTAAAGGCAGTCTGCCATAATAGTGTAGCAACCAATGCAAATAGGGCAATTGCTTTTCTTTTTAAATCAGGAGTCAACTTTTCTGCCATCCCCATAATGGCATGTGCGACAACGGCAACAGCGACAATTTTTAGACCATGAATCCATCCAGCATTAGCAATATCCAAGCCTTGAAGAATTAATGCGAATACGATTAGGGCTATTACAGAAGGAAGGGTAAAGCCAAGAAACGATACAATTCCTCCTAGCAATCCATCTCGCATCATTCCAATCCCAATCCCAACTTGGCTACTAGCAGGTCCAGGTAAGAATTGACAGAGTGCTACTAAATCGGCATAGCTTTTCTCGTCCAACCATTTTCTTCTACGTACATATTCCTCATGAAAATAGCCTAAATGGGCTACAGGTCCACCAAATGAGGTTAACCCAAGTTTTGTCGAGACAACAAGAATCTCTAACAGAGCGGAAAAACCTTTTTTATCACTATTCATATATATTCACCTTCTTTGTTTGTACCAAGATTTTAGCATCATAATATCAAGATAAAACTATCATCTCTAATAATTTACATAATCTTAACATTTAAAAGATAAAACCCAAAAAAGTTCTCTGTTGAATTTTATATCAGTTGAGTAGGTGTACCTTGATGGAAGTACATCTGCCATTGATCGCCATTCAATTTCCAAATGGAGCTGCGTAAAGATTTTTGGTTATCTGAATGACGGACGATATGAAATGTTGTCAATGCTATCCCTGGTGCCAAAAGTTGAGCGTCGAAATTGGATAGTGTCATAGGAATATTTCGTGTAGTTCGTTCTGTTTTTGTCAGGCCATCGATCACAGATTTCTTATTAAAGGTTCGACCGGAACTTCCAAACTCTTTAAACTCATTTGACAATAGTCGATTTAGTTCTGTAGCCGATTCGCGAACTTCAGGCTGTAGCAATTTTTCTTCCAATGATCGAAGGTGTTCGATTAATGATATATCTGTCATTTTTATTCATCCTTTCAGGGTATTTGGTGTCCATTTTAACATGATTTTCTTTACCGAACGGAATGTTAGTGATTGTGTAGTTTAGGCCATTTGGTAAAATAATGAAGAAGTTCGGTAATAAAAGGGTTCGTTTTGGTAAAATGTCTGTTCAGTTCGGTAAAATATAAGTTCATTTCGGTAAAAGCCCATTAGAAAACTTGGCTGACGTCAAGAATAAGCTGGCGAAAGTCTAGTTGCACCTATACTTTATTAATTAATATGGCGATTACGTCAACTTATTTCTTCTCTGCCGATTGATAATTACTTAAAGTATAAAAAAATGCTCAAAATTTGATTTGAGCATTTTTTTTCTATTCGGAGCGTAACTGCTCGAGTATCTTTTGGGCTTCATATCCTGCTTTGAAATCAATGATGGTAGCAGGTTCGCCTTTTAATGCTTTTACCACATTGGAAAGAAGGGAGTCTGTTAAAGTCGCGTCACTTTCTATCCTAGTGATTTCTTCACCAACCTTGCCGCCTTCTAGTAATCCCCAATTTAACAGTGAGAGAGTAGCTTCCGTTCCATATGCCGTCAAACGGATTTCTTCTTTACCTGCAATTCCACTTAGACCATCGATTACTACTGGAGTTCCATCCTCTAATTGTAAATATGCCACAATACCAACTTCACAGGAATCTGGATCTTGCGGGAATTGAATGGATCGGTGTTTTAGCTCCAATGGTCCGAAAATCTTTTGAATCTGTTGAATAAAATGGATACCTACTTCTAGCACGAAACCACCTTGTTCACGACTTGCCACCCAAGCGTTTTGCTGCCATGCTCGTGGCCATTGTGGAAAATGCATTTTTAGTTCAAGTCTTCTAAGATCTCCGACAAATCCTTCCTTAATCATCTTGGCAAATTTTTGGCTGCCAGGGCTATAGTTTAGTGGGAAGTTCATGCTATGTAGAATTTCCTTTTCTTTTGCCATTTTATAAAGACTTTCAGCTTCTTCTACCGAATTTGCCAGAGGTTTTTCGCAAAGTACATGGATTCCTTTTTCCATTACATCTGTCACGACATTATGATGGAATTTTGGAGGAACAGCCACATAAACCAAATCGAGGTCAATTTGTTGAAGCATTTCCTTGTGATTACTGAATGCTTGAACATCACCAAGGCTCTTAGCGGTAAGCGCAGCATGGTCCTTCATGGAGTCACACACAGCGACAATCTTTGTTTCTGGATGATTCGTAAACTCTTTTATGAGGCGTTGTCCGATTGCCCCTAATCCGATAATAGCCACTTTAAACATTTGAATTCCCCTTTTTGCTAGTTTTCTAAGTTACTATATCATAAAATGTGGGAATAGTCTGATTTTTGGGGTTGCATACATCTATTTGCTAGTTTAAGAATGGCAGAATAGAGATAAAACAACAAATCCCTTCCAAATCATGAGGAAGGGATTTGTTGTTTATAGACTAACTTGTTGCTTTTGTTGCCAGTCTAATAATTTATTTTCGATAAAAGTAGCGAAATTCTGTACGTTTTGAAGTTCAAAGACTAATTTCGCCTTATTCATAAACTGATAAGCTTCCTGGAAATTACCAAGGAGTTCATAGTTATATCCTAAGTGATAATGGAGCTCACCAAGTAAAAGTAAATGATCCTTCTGAAGGCACCATCTTATGGCTTCTTCACAATGTTTGATGGAATCCTGGTATTTTTTTAACCTAGTCTCGGTCCATGCGATACTGTAAAGAATACGCGTTTTAATTGAATGGTCGTTAAGGAATGGTAGCGCTTTTAGATGAGTATGTGCATTTTCATATACTGTTAGTGCTTGAATTAATTGATTGTCTTCCGAATATATAACACCCATGCTTAGAAGAATCTCTAATTCACGTTCGCTATATATTTTTTCAGTAGTATGGGTTAAGTTGATAGCTTCTTGTAAGATTTTAATAGACCCTTCAACATTTTTATACAACTCATATTCACATATTCCTTTATTCCATAAGAGCACCTGGTAGTTTCTTTTATTTTGGATAAACAAAGGATTTTTGCCTTCCATATTAATAATCTCTTGGATTTCCTTGTAATTACGAGTTTTACGAGCCATTTTTAGTTGATTCATTACTTCTTGAACATAATCTAAACGTGGTGTCATTCCTATATCAAAAAAGTAGTTAACATCCACTCCAAGTCGTTCAGAAATTAAGTAAAGAGTTGAAGCATAGGGATATACATCGCCCTTTTCTATCTTGCTGATTTGTGCTTGTGTACAGATTCCTTCTGCTAATTCAACTTGTGATAGTCCGGATTGTTTTCTTAATTCTTTTATTTTTTGACCGATCGCAGAAAAATCCATTTAAAAACCCCTTAATTATGCCTAGAGTTATATTTTTATAATAAAACCTTGAAAAGTTGAGATTGAATGTTTTTTCATGGTGTTCATGAATGGAGAAATGAAATACAAGATTATACAATCTGTGGTTATATATTAACTATAAGGTTTTAATACTTTAAATCAAGAAGTTGTAAAAAAAAGAGGAGGATTTTCCTATGAAAAAGAAACTATTTGGATTCCTTTTAGCATTTACATTAGTAGCAGGCTTTGTTGCAACTGCTCCAATATCAAGCGGCTCAAATGATGGCGGCGTGACAACTTTAGAATTACCACTTATGCATTAATTTTTCGCAAAGTTAGACAAAGTGGTTATTATATATCATGGGTCGGATGAGAGTGCCACCCATGTTCAAATTATTACCCCTATTTCGCATCTCAGATTCCCTCTGAGGTGCATTTTTTTTGTATTCATATTCTTTTAAGCATATTCCTATAGTTATAGTTCGAATTGATTAGAATATATAAAGGAAAAAATAGGGCATTTATTAGAAAATATGACTTATTTTAAGCGGATCTGCAATTTTCCAATTTTGGTAAGGTAAAAACATAGGAATCAGAGAGAGGAGTTAATCTATTATGATGGATATAAGTATGCAAGTGAATCCCTCCTTTTTTGATGAAGAATGTGCGATTGTGTTTTCCTTTTACTTCAAGAATGAATCAATGAAAATTGGGGAAGCCGTTATTTACACCTGTGCGGAAGATGGGACTTGTGTTGAGCAAAATAACGAAATTTTGAACTGCTATGAAAAAGTCGCCTATTTAAAAGAGTTTACAATAATGAAAGAATATGAAGAACAATCAATGAACAAGATTGAACATTTTTTACATATACTTGGAATTAAGAAGTGTTTTTGGTTAAACTAGTTATATAAAGGCTTGAAGGAGGGACCAATGCAGAAACTCTTCCCAACTTCGAGGAATATGAAGAATTTTGAACGGTTCCTTGAGTCTTCCTATGAAAATGGAATATTTCTAGATACACATGTTTCTCAGTTGAGACATATCCAACAAATGGCCAAACTGCATATGAAAAAGATGTTCTTTCATATGGACTTAATTCATGGCTTAAAAAATGATGAGTTTGCTACGGAATTTGTTTGCCAAGAAATACAGCCTGAAGGAATTATCTCAACAAAAGGCGCCGTCATCATGAAAGCAAAACAAAAAGGAATCCTTTCCATTCAACGAATATTTTTAATAGATTCTCAGGCATTAGAGAAAAGCTTGAAAATTATTGAGAAAACACAACCTGATTTCATTGAGGTGATGCCAGGGGCTATGCCATGGATCATTAAAGAAATTAAGAGACAGGTGGAAATTCCAATTATTGCAGGTGGGTTTATTCGGACAGAAGATGAAGTAAATGCTGCAATGGAGGCAGGTGCTTCGGCAATTAGCACTTCGAATGTGCAGCTTTGGAAGCAATTTGAACATACAAGCTATAATTGAGTGTAGCTTTAAGATACACAGAAATGGCCCTCATGATTTGGCTTTTTTTGCGTATCTTTTTTGTCCTTTAAGAGTTTATTATTCTGGCTCATTTTTGAAAAGAGTATAGGAACTTGCAAGCACTTAGGTTTAGGCATTAACTAAGTATTCTAATTCTTGACCTTGTTCAACAGAGGTTTGCACTTGAAATAATTTTAACCATAAAAAATGGGAGGGTTTACATGGAAAAGTTCATTCTTTCCTTGGATCAAGGGACAACTAGCTCACGTGCGATATTATTCAATAAAAAGGGAGAAGTGGTGCACACTTCCCAAAAGGAGTTCCCACAATATTTTCCTAAGCCAGGTTGGGTGGAACACAATGCAAATGAAATCTGGGCTAGCATTTTGGCGGTCATTGCCACTTGTTTGACAGAATCAGGTGTTAAACCAAGCCAAATCGCCGGGATTGGGATTACCAACCAAAGAGAAACCACTGTGGTGTGGGAAAAGGAAACTGGTCGTCCCGTTTATAACGCGATTGTTTGGCAATCAAGACAAACCTCTGAAATTTGTAATGAGTTAAACAATAAAGGACATAGTGAAATGTTCAGAAATAAAACCGGTTTATTAATTGATGCCTATTTTTCTGGGACAAAAGTGAAATGGATCTTAGATCATGTAGAAGGTGTTCGCGAAAGAGCCGAAAAAGGGGAATTATTATTTGGCACTATCGATACGTGGCTTATTTGGAAGTTGTCTGGTGGAAAAGCTCATGTGACAGATTACTCTAATGCATCAAGAACACTGATGTATAACATATATGAGTTGAAATGGGATGAAGAAATATTAGATATTCTAGGTGTTCCAAGTTACATGTTGCCAGAAGTCAAATCTTCTTCAGAAATCTTTGCCAAAACGGTAGGCTATCATTTCTTTGGTGAGGAAATTCCGATTGCCGGTGCAGCCGGTGATCAGCAGGCAGCTTTGTTCGGTCAAGCTTGCTTTGAAAGTGGGATGGCAAAAAACACCTATGGAACAGGCTGTTTTATGCTAATGAATACAGGGGAAAAGGCAGTTAAGTCAGAAAATGGACTTTTGACTACGATTGCATGGGGAATTGACGGAAAGGTCCAGTACGCTCTTGAAGGAAGTATTTTTGTAGCTGGTTCTGCGATACAGTGGCTTCGTGACGGCTTGAGAATGCTCAAGAATGCCAAGGATTCAGAAACATATGCTGCTCGAGTTGAGTCAGCTGATGGCGTCTATGTAGTCCCAGCATTTGTTGGTCTAGGAACCCCTTATTGGGATAGCGATGTCAGAGGAGCTGTGTTTGGACTTACCCGTGGGACGACGAAGGAGCATTTTATCCGTGCCACTTTGGAATCACTTGCCTATCAAACGAAGGATGTTCTGGATGCCATGGAGGCTGATTCCGGTATTGGCTTAAAAACTTTGCGAGTTGATGGCGGTGTTGTTAAAAATAACTTCTTAATGCAGTTCCAATGTGATTTGTTAAAAGTTTCGGTTGAGCGTCCAGTTGTCAATGAAACGACAGCATTAGGGGCTGCCTATTTGGCAGGGCTGGCAGTCGGTTTTTGGAACGGGAAGGAAGAAGTGTCATCTCAGTGGAATTTAGATAAAGCATTTTCACCTAATATGGATGAAGAAAAGAGTAATGAACTTTATAGGGGCTGGAAAAAGGCAGTACATGCTGCAATTGCGTTTAAATGATGCACAATTAGGAAGAATATTGATATACTAATTCTAAGTTAATAAATAGGTCGGAGAACAGGAGAGACCACAAATTCATGTTTCAACAGGGGGCATGTGTTTGTGGTCTCTTTTTGCTTCATTTCAGGGTTATATGGACTATTTTTACAGAAAAGGGAAAGGCTTTGTTAAGCGTCTCTGTTGAGTTCAACTTTGGGATTCAGAAATAACGACCTATATCAGCAAATTCCGGCCAACTTTAACGAATATGTGACCACATATTTCTTATTACGCCCAGCTTAAATGGTTTTACTCCCAAGTTTTCCAGTTTTACACGCAACTTGTCGAATGTAGAGGAGCATAAAACCCTACTGTCCATCTAATACTGGTTAAAAATAAAATAAGATTAAGGATAAAGAAATGAATGGGGGGTTTAGGAAAAGGTTATGATTTTTTCGAATATGAATCGTAAGCAAGATTTACTTCGTATGGAGCAAACCGAATATGATTTATTCATTATTGGGGGCGGTATAACAGGTACTGGCATAGCTTTAGATGCTGCTTCTAGAGGAATGAAGGTTGGGTTGGCTGAAATGCAGGATTTTGCAGCAGGAACGTCCAGTCGATCGACTAAGCTGGTCCATGGTGGTTTACGCTATCTAAAGCAGTTTGAAGTGGCGATGGTTGCCGAGGTAGGAAAAGAACGTGCGATTGTGTATGAAAATGGACCACATGTGACAACCCCGGTATGGATGTTATTACCGTTTTACACAGGAGGGACTTTCGGTAGGTTCAGTACTTCACTCGGCCTGCGGGTGTATGATTTTTTGGCAGGTGTAAAGAGAAATGAGCGACGAACGATGTTGAGTAAGGAAGACGTGCTACAAAAAGAACCGCTTGTCAAAAAAACGGGATTGGTAGGTGGCGGATATTATGTGGAATATAGGACCGATGACGCCCGTTTGACGATGGAAGTGGCAAAAAAGGCAGTAGAGTTCGGAGCGGACTTGGTGAATTATTTGAAGGTTTCAGGATTTATTTATGATGATAAAAAAGTGGCTGGGGTTTGTTTGGAAGATACCTTAATGGGTGGAACCTATCGAATAAAAGCAAATAGAATCATCAATGCCACAGGCCCTTGGGTGGATTCTTTACGGGAAATGGACCAATCCAAAAATGGAAAATCACTAAAACTTACAAAGGGTGTTCACCTTGTCATCGATCAATCAAAGTTTCCATTAAAGCAAGCTGTTTACTTCGATACTCCAGATGGGAGAATGGTGTTTGCTATTCCTAGAAACGGAAAAACATATGTTGGAACGACGGATACTTTTTATGGAGAAGATCCGAAATATCCAACGATGACCTCTGATGACCGTTCGTATATATTAGAAAGTATTCACTATATGTTCCCGGATGTTTCTGTAACAGAAAGAGATGTTGAATCCAGCTGGGCAGGTGTTCGCCCACTCATACATGAAGATGGTAAAGATCCATCTGAAATTTCGAGAAAGGATGAGATATGGATATCCGATTCTGGATTAATAACGATTGCTGGAGGGAAACTAACGGGATATCGTAAAATGGCTGAAACGGTCGTGGATCAAGTGGCTGATGAAATGAAAAGTAATCGATACAAATTGTTTAGTTCTTGCCAAACAAAGACTTTACCCATTTCAGGAGGAGATGTGGGCGGATCTAAGAATTTACAAAAGTATATTGAAGAACAAGTAAAACTTGGGGTAGAGGCTGGATTATCCTCCAAAGAGGCGAAGGAAATGGCTCATACGTACGGCTCGAATGTTGGCAAAGTTTTTGAATTGATAAAAAAACATCAAAGGGTTGCAGCAAAATTCGGGCTGCCACTAGAGGTCTTTGGGAAATTGGAATACAGTATTAGAGAGGAAAGAATTGCGACTCCTGTAGATTTCTTTCTTCGTCGCACAGGCACCTTGCTTTTTGACATTTATTGGGCGTTAACTTGGAAAGATAAAGTTATCGAATATATGACGAATGCCTTTGGATGGAACAAAGAACAAAAACAGCTTTATATAGATGATTTAATGCGTGAGATACGGAATGCCCAAAATCCAATTGATTTGCAAAGTGAGTAAAATTAATAAGTACTCTCGTAAAAAACCAAGGCTCCTACCAGAAAATCTGGTGGAGCCTTGGTTTTTGTTCTTGATTATTTCAAGCTTACCCAAACACTTTTCACTTCAGTATAGTTGTCAAGTGCGTAGGAGCCCATCTCACGACCGATACCAGATTGTTTGTAGCCACCGAATGGAGAAGCGGCATCAAATGCATTGTAGCAGTTTACCCATACTGTACCAGCACGTAGTTTGCTAGCTACATAGTGAGCGTTAGCGATGTCTCGAGTCCATAGACCTGCTGCAAGTCCGAATTCGGAATTATTCGCACGCTTGATAACTTCATCCAAGTCTTCATATGGCATAGCAGAGATAACCGGTCCAAAAATTTCTTCTTTGGCGATCGTCATATCATCTTGAACGCCTGCGAAGATGGTTGGAGAAACGAAGTAGCCTTCATCCTGCGGTTTATTTCCACCTACTAATACCTCTGCACCTTCAGCTACACCTTTTTCGATATAGCCAAGTACACGTTTTTGCTGCTCATCGGAAACTAGAGGTCCGATTTGAGTGGACTTGTCTAGACCCACACCTTGTTTGATGTTCTTCGCGTGAGAAACCATATCAGCTACAACATTGTCATAGTGTTTCTTTTGGATGAACACGCGGGAACCAGCACAACATACTTGTCCTTGGTTGAACATTACACCGTTTAATGCACCAGGGATTGCTTTGGATAAATCAGCATCAGGTAAGATGATATTAGGGGATTTTCCACCTAACTCAAGTGTCACGCGTTTCAACGTTTTTGAAGCAGAAGCCATGATTAGCTTACCAACTTCAGTTGAACCTGTGAACGCGATTTTATCTACAAGAGGATGGTCAACAAGTGGCTTACCAGCCGTTTCACCGAATCCAGGTACGATGTTTACAACACCTTCTGGGAATCCAGCCTCTTGAATTAATTCTGCTAAATATAAAGCTGAAAGTGGAGTTTGCTCAGCTGGCTTTAATACAACTGTACAACCAGTAGCTAAAGCTGCTCCAAGCTTCCACATTGCCATTAAAAGAGGGAAGTTCCAAGGGATAATTTGTCCCACGACACCCACTGCTTCATGGCGAGTATAGTTTAAGAAAGGACCGCTGACAGGAATCGTCTGACCAACGATTTTCGTTGCCCAACCAGCGTAATATCTCATATGCTCAATCGCAAGTGGAACATCTGCATGAGTGGTTTCGTTAATAGGTTTACCGTTATCTAGTGTTTCTAATTGGGCAAGCTCTTCCTTATGCTCTTCCATTAAATCTGCAAGTTTGTACATAAGTCGGCTTCTTGAAGCTGCGCTCATTTTAGACCATTTACCTTCGTCGAAAGCTTTACGAGCAGCACGGACTGCAAGATCAATGTCAGCCGCTCCACCTTCATACACCTCTGCTAATACTTCACCTGTAGCAGGGTTAGGCGTTTTAAAAGTTTTTTGGGAGGCACTTTCTACAAACTCACCATTAATAAATATTTTTTTAGGACCTTGTAGGAACTTTTGTAGTTTTGGACTAATTTCAAGCGTAAGATTTACCATTCAATATCCTCCTTTGATTGGGCACCCAATTTAATAGATTTATGTAAGCGTTTGCAACAAATCTACTATTAAATAATAGACTAAATAAATTTAATTTTCAAATTATTTATTTCCTATTTTTTCGACAACGGTTCGAATGAGAAACTGGGAATACAGTGTATAAAAATAGGTATAATTTATTATTTTATAAAAATAATTATTTCGTATTTAAAAATATTTTTTCGAATAAAACTATTGATATAACAAGGTTAATATTATGGTGGATATACTAATCTACTAAATTTCCTAAATATAAATATATTAAAGTAATTGAAAATTATTGGTATTTACATTATTATAATTTTAAGAAAATTTACATAAGTATGCATAGGAGGGAAAAAATGAAACTCTATATGTCAGTGGATATGGAAGGAATCACAGGGTTGGTTGATGCAACTCATGTCGATTCTTCCAGGCATAATTACGAACGAGGACGACAAATTATGACAGATGAAGCGAACTCCATCATCTCGACAGCTTTTGATAGAGGTTGTGATGAGGTAGTCGTGAATGATAGCCATTCGAAGATGAATAATCTTTTAATTGAAAAGCTTCATCCTGAGACTCAGTTGATTACTGGTGATGTAAAGCCATTTTCTATGGTGCAAGGTTTGGATGATAGTTTTACAGGGGCCATTTTTGCAGGGTATCATGCTCGTGCTTCTATGAAGGGTGTCATGTCCCACACGATGATTTTTGGAGTAAGAAATATCTATATCAATGATGTAGTAATAGGTGAACTTGGTTTTAATGCATATGTTGCTGGATATTATGGAGTACCGGTTCTGATGGTTGCAGGAGACGATGGCGCAGCAAAAGAAGCAGAAGCGTTAATACCAAATATTACGACTGCTGTCGTGAAGGAATCTATTTCTCGATCAGCCGCGAAATCGCTTACACCTGCAAAGGCTAGGGAGCTACTACAGGAAAAAACTGCTCAAGCGCTTGCTAATAAGGACTTAGTGAAGCCGCTAGTCCCACCACAAAATCCATTGATGCGCATTGAATTCGCAAATTATGGACAAGCCGAATGGGCGAGCTTAATGCCAGGTACAGAAATTGAGGAAGGTACCACAATTGTTCGATATCAAGCAAAAGATATCTTAGAAGCGTATAAAGCGATGCTGGTTATGACGGAGCTTGCAATGAGAACAACTTTTTGCTAGTCCATTAAATACATAGAACACAATCTTGTAAGAAAGTGTGATTGCATGAATTCATATTTTATTAAACGTATTTTGTCCATGCTAGTGACCCTTTGGTTGATTGTGACGCTTACCTTTTTCTTAATGCATTCTGTCCCAGGATCTCCATTTAATGAAGAGAGAAACACTAGTGAATCAGTGCAAAAGAATTTAGAAGCCTACTACAACCTGGACGAGCCATTGTTGGTGCAGTATGGAGAATATTTAAAGAAACTAGTAACGTTGGATTTTGGTCCGTCGATTAAAAAATCTTCACAAACAGTAAACGACATGTTGGGGAGAGGGTTCCCCGTATCATTTGAACTAGGCATGGTCACTCTTACTGTGTCTGTCATTTCAGGGATTCTTCTTGGAATTGTAGCAGCCCTTAGACATAACGGGATCATCGACTACCTTGCGATGACGTTTGCGGTTGTAGGTATTTCAGTGCCAAGCTTTGTTATGGCAACCCTATTGATTCAAAAATTCGCTGTAGATTGGGAACTTCTTCCTGTAGCTACATGGGCTAGCCCTATGCATATGATTCTACCGACTCTTGCTTTAGCCACAGGGCCAATGGCGATTATTGCCCGTTTGACAAGAACGAGTATGTTAGAAGTACTAACACAGGATTATATAAGAACAGCAAAAGCAAAAGGGCTTTCGCCAGTGAAAATTGTGTTTAAACATGCGTTAAGAAATGCATTATTACCAGTTATAACTGTTCTAGGATCACTTGCAGCAAGCATTTTGACGGGAACATTTGTTATTGAAAAAATCTTTGCGATTCCTGGTATGGGTAAATACTTCGTGGAAAGTATCAACAGCCGTGATTATCCTGTCATTATGGGAACGACAGTGTTTTATGGTGCCGTTTTGATTATGATGTTGTTCTTGGTCGATCTGGCGTATGGCATACTTGACCCACGCATCAAGTTGCATAAGAAGGAGGGAAGATAATGGAACTTCGAAAAATAAAAGAAGAACCTCCTATTACTTCCAACATTCCAGATGAATGGTTTACGCCTAAAACCAATAATTTGGCTGCAAGAGAAGCGGTCGTTCGTCCTAGTCTCTCTTATTGGAAAGACACGTGGAGAAGGCTAGTGAAAAACAAACTGGCCATGCTAGGATTGATTTTCTTGATATTCTTAACCTTTATGGCGATATTCGGTCCAATGATTTCCCAATATGAGGTAGGAGATCAACGGTTAATGGATCAAAACCTACCACCATCCAAAGAGCATTGGTTTGGTACGGATGATCTTGGTAGAGATGTATTTACTCGTACTTGGTATGGTGCTCGTGTCTCCTTATTTGTAGGGGTAGTTGCAGCACTGATAGATTTCCTAATCGGTGTCATTTACGGAGGAATCGCCGGATATAAAGGCGGAAGAGTTGATCATATCATGATGAGGGTAATCGAAGTATTATACGGCCTTCCTTATCTACTTATCGTTATCTTGATGTCGGTAGTCCTTGGTCCAGGTCTTTTCACTATTATCGTAGCTTTAACAATTACGGGCTGGATTGGTATGGCACGAATTGTTAGGGGACAAGTTCTACAAATCAAAAACTATGAATTTGTTTTGGCTTCTAAAACGTTCGGTACAAAAACAGCACGGATTATTCGGAAGAATTTATTACCAAACACAATGGGGCCAATCATAGTCCAAATGACTTTGACTGTGCCATCAGCAATTTTCGCAGAAGCTTTTCTAAGCTTCCTTGGGTTAGGTATCCAAGCTCCATTCGCGAGCTGGGGTGTGATGGCAAATGATGGGTTATCTACTATTCTATCAGGTCATTGGTGGCGCCTTTTCTTCCCTGCATTCTTTATTTCATTAACGATGTTTGCGTTTAATGTGCTGGGAGATGGACTTCAGGATGCTCTCGATCCGAAGTTAAGGAGGTAGAAGGATGGAAAAAGTGTTACAAGTTAACGACCTACACGTAGACTTCAAAACATATGGAGGAGAAGTCAAGGCAGTACGTGGTGTCTCGTTTGATTTACATAAAGGTGAAACTCTGGCGATTGTAGGGGAATCGGGTTGTGGAAAGAGTGTCACATCTCAAAGCATCATGCGATTGATTCCGAATCCTCCCGGGAAAATCACACAAGGCTCCATCCTTTTTAAGGGAAAAGACCTTACAACTCTAAAGGATGCTGAAATGAGATCGATTCGAGGAGCCGATATTTCAATGATTTTCCAGGATCCAATGACAGCATTGAATCCGACATTGACGATTGGCGATCAAATCATGGAGGGAATCATCCAACATGAAAAAGTTTCAAAGGAAGAAGCAAGGAAAAAGGCTCTTTCTATGCTTGACCTTGTGGGAATCCCTAGCCCGTTAACTCGATTAAAACAGTACCCTCACCAGTTTAGTGGTGGGATGAGACAGCGTATTGTCATTGCGATGGCACTAGTATGTCAACCAGAGGTGTTAATCGCCGATGAACCTACAACAGCTTTAGATGTAACCATACAAGCCCAAATTTTGGACTTGTTTAAGGATATACAAAAGAAAACAGGAGTATCCATCATATTAATCACCCATGATTTAGGGGTAGTTGCACAAGTGGCAGATCGAATCGCAGTCATGTACGCAGGAAAAATCGTTGAAACTGGTACAAGAAGAGAGATTTTCTATAATCCTCAACATCCATATACTAGGGGATTATTGAACTCCGTTCCACGACTTGATTTAGAAGGAACGGAACTCGTTCCAATCGTCGGTTCTCCACCAGACCTATTTGCACCTCCAATTGGATGTGCATTCGCTGCACGTTGCTCTTATGCGATGGAAGTTTGTGAAAGGGTTTATCCTACCAAAACTCAACTGAGCCAGGAGCACCAAGTGGATTGCTGGCTTCAGGATGAAAGAGCCACAAAAATGTTGGCGAAGGTATAAGTTTGAAAACAGCATCACAGAAATATCAAATAGATGTAAAAAAGAGAAGGGGGAAAAATATGAAGAAATTTTTAGCTTTGTTCATGTCAGTCATGATGATTTTCGTCGCTGCTGCATGTACAGCAAAAAAGGATGCAGGAACTGAAACAGCGAAAGATGGAGAAGAAACTGCAAAAGTAGAAAAGGTTTTGAAGTTAAACAATGGAAGTGAGCCTACTTCATTCGATCCAGTAATCGGGTTCGATTCAGTATCTTGGAACGCACTGAACAACTTGATGGAAGGTTTAACTCGTCTTGGAGAGAACCATGATCCAGAAGCTGCAACTGCAAAAGACTGGGAAGTATCAGATGATGGTAAGACATACACATTCCATATCCGTGATGATGCTAAATGGTCTAATGGTGATGATGTAACGGCTGGAGATTTCGTTTTTGCTTGGAAACGCCTTCTTGATCCTGCGGTAGGATCTCCTGCTGCATTCCTTGCTTTCTTCATTGAAGGAGCAGAAGCTTTTAACACAAATAAAGGATCTGCTGATGATGTGAAAGTAAAAGCTGTTGATGAGAAGACTTTTGAGGTTACATTAACAAGTCCTCAAGCATACTTCTTAAGCGTTATTGCAAACCCTGCGTTCTTCCCAGTTAACGAAAAAGTTGCAACGGAAAATGCACAATGGTTTGCAGAAGCAAAAACTTTCGTAGGAAATGGTCCATTCAACTTGGCTGAGTGGGAACATGATAGTCATTTCGTAATGGAAAAGAACAAAAACTACTGGGATGCTGGTAATGTAAAGCTTGATAAAGTACATTGGGCAATCGTAGATGACACAAACACTGAATACCAAATGTTCCAAAGCGGTGAGCTAGATACTTCGGATGTTCCTGCAGATTTAGCTGAACAGTTATTCAAAGATGGTAAAGCGCAAGTAGGTGACCAAGCTGGTACATACTTCTACCGTTTTAACGTAACCATGGAACCGTTCCAAAACAAGAATATCCGTAAAGCATTCGCTCTTGCAGTTGACCAACAAAAAATGGTTGATTTCGTAACGAAAAACCAAGAGAAACCTGCATATGGTTTCGTATCATATGGATTTAACGATGCTGATGGCAATGACTTCCGTGAAACTAACGGAGAGTTAATGAAAACAAATCTTGAAGAAGCAAAAGCTCTTCTTGCTAAAGGAATGCAAGAAGAAGGCTATGATAAGCTTCCTGAAGTTACTTTAACGTACAGCACAAGCGATACTCATAAGAAAATCGCTGAAGCTCTACAACAAATGTTCAAAGAAAACCTGGGGGTAGAAGTGAAGTTAGCGAATATGGAATGGAATGTTTTTGCTGAAGAGCAAACAGCTTTGAAATTCCAATTATCTCGTAGCTCTTTCTTAGCAGACTACGCTGATCCAATCAACTTCTTAGAAAACTTCCAAACAGGACTTTCTATGAACCGTACTGGTTGGAGCAACCCAACATATGACAAATTAATTAAAGATGCTAAAAACGAAGCGGATGAAAAGAAACGTTTCGAACTAATGTACCAAGCTGAAAAACTTCTAATGGAAGAAGCACCAATCTTCCCAATCCACTTCTATAACCATGTATATCTTCAAAATGAAAATGTTACAGGAATTGTTCGTCACCCTGTAGGTTACATGGAATTGAAATGGGCAGACAAGAAGTAATTTAGACAAGCTTGCTCTCTCCAGGTTCTAAGCCAGGAGAGGGCAAGTCCATTTATAACCCCTAACCCATTTTCCTCATCATTCTCCATTTAAAGAATAAAATGATTCCCCAGTAATAGGTTTGAAGTATAAAACATAAATGAGGTGTTGCAAATGACAATTAGACCTAGAGGTTTAGTAAAAGGAGATACGGTAGGAATCATTGCGCCTGCAAGTCCACCAAATCAAGAACAATTACAAAACGCAATTGCTTTCTTTGAAGAGTTAGGGTTAAACGTGAAATTTGGAAAATACATACATGAAATCAATGGTTATTTAGCTGGGAAGGATCAAGAGAGGGTGGAGGACTTACATGCCATGTTCGCTGATCCTGAAGTTAAAGCGATTTTCTGTGCGTGTGGAGGTTATGGAACTCCACGCATTGCATCCCAAATCGATTTCGAATTAATACAAGCAAATCCGAAAATCTTTTGGGGCTATAGCGATATTACGTTTTTACATAATAGCATCCATCAAGAAACTGGGTTGGTCACATTCCATGGGCCAATGCCTGCATCAGATATTGGGAAGCCAGATTGTCACCAAGATTCTAAGGACAGATTCCAGCAATTATTTTCTTCCCATCCTTTTCGATATGATGAATCAATTGCCCCTATAGAGGTTTTGGTGGAAGGGAATGCAGAAGGGGTTATAGTTGGGGGTAATTTGACATTAATAGTTAGTACATTAGGGACTAAGTTTGAAATTGATACGAAGAACAAGGTTTTATTAATAGAGGATGTGAACGAGGAGCCTCGCCAAGTGGATCGATACTTGAACCATCTTTATATGGCAGGGAAGCTGACAGATGCTTCAGCAATCTTGTTCGGTGATTTCGCTAATTGTGTCCCAGAACGTGAATTGTCATTGACACTTGATGAAGTGTTAGCTCAGTATGCCGAACTTGCAGGAAGACCAACATTGAAAGGGCTTAGAATCGGCCATTGTAACCCACATTACAGTATTCCATTAGGGGTAAAGGCGACGGTAGATACCTGTCAAAAGACAGTAATCATTGAACATGGAATCCAGTCATAGTTAGGAGAGACAGACGTTGATTATCACATCGATTGAAACTTATAAAGTAGCTGTTCCACTTACTAAACCTTTTAAAACTGCCCTTAGAACCGTAGAAACGGCTGAAGCAGTCATTGTAAAAATCACATGCGACAACGGCATTACTGGTTGGGGAGAGGCACCTCCAACGCATGTTATTACAGGGGACAGTCTGAACAGTGTCGAATACGCGGTTCAACAAATTTTTAAACCTTATTTATTACAAAAAAACCTATTAAACTATGAAGTAGTTTTCCAAGGAATACAGACTATCTTGGTTGGAAACAGCAGTGCGAAGGCAGCTATTGATATGGCCCTTTATGATTGTATTGCACAAAACTGCAAACTACCACTTTATCATTTCCTTGGTGGATACAGAAACGAATTAGAAACAGATTTCACTGTTAGTGTAAATTCCCCCGAGGAAATGGGTGAGGACGCTGTTCAATACGTGAAGAAAGGATTTACAGTCCTAAAGGTCAAGGTGGGAAAGGACGAAGCATCACTAGATTTTGATCGAATTAAAAAAATTCGGGAACAAGTAGGTAAAGATATTAAAATCCGCTTAGATGCAAACCAAGGTTGGAATCCAAAGGAATCGATTAGAATCATTCGTAAAATGGAAGATGCCGGTCTTAACATAGAACTGGTTGAACAGCCAGTTCTAGCAGCTGATATCGAAGGATTAAAACAAGTTACGGATCATGTAGACACACCAATTATGGCGGATGAAAGTATTTTTACACCTAAACAGGCGATGCAAGTATTGAAAACGAGAAGTGCTGATTTAATTAATATTAAGCTGATGAAGGCTGGAGGTATCTACCAAGCCCAAACTATTAATAGCTTGGCTGAGACGTGTGGAGTAGAATGCATGGTCGGAAGCATGATCGAAACACGTCTTGGAATTACAGCAGCGGCCCATTTTGCGGCAAGTAAAAAAAATATCACTCGGTTCGATTTTGATGCCCCTTTGATGTTAGCTAATGATATTGTGACCGGGGGAATTAGCTACGAAGGTAAACGAATTACTTTCCCAGATGCTCATGGTCTAGGAATCTCTGGAATAAAGAACTAACAATAGGGGGATAGAAGATGGAAAAGAGAAAGGTTGTCAATGTAGCGGTAGCGACCGTCTGGACATCATATGAATCTAGTAGAAAATTTGATGCAAAGGCCATTTCAAATCCGGTTGACTTGGAAGGATGGCTTCAAGGATTAGAATATGAAACCTTGCTAGAATTATGTAATAGTAACTTGGTCCAGACCCAGATTCTTTTTGGAGAGGAAGTATTAGTAGTGGAAGAGAATGATGGATGGTCCTCTGTCATTTGTCTTGAGCAACCAAACTCAAAGGATGAAAGAGGATATCCTGGATGGGTACCTACTATACAATTAGTAGATAAAGTTGACCTAGAAATCCCTTCCAAAGTGGCATCGGTTTCTTCTAAAAAAACAACTTTATTAGATAGCGAACAATCACCAATCATGGAGCTTAGCTATGCAACGAGATTACCTGTAGTGTCTGTAGCTTCTGATAAGGTTGAGGTTTTGACACCTACGGGTATTGGTTTTCTTTCCACTAAAGATGTTGAAGTATTCGAATCTTTGGACTCGTTTGAAAAAAGAGATGGGGCAAGTATCGTAAAATCAGGTGAACAGTTTTTAGGATTGCCATATTTATGGGGTGGCATGAGCAGCTTTGGATATGATTGTTCTGGATTCAGTTATAACATGTGTAAAGTAAACGGATATATCATCCCACGTGATGCCCATGACCAAGCTGCCGCAGGTGATGAGGTTCCTTTAGATGAGTTACAGCAAGGGGATTTATTATTTTTTGCCTATGAAGAAGGCAAGGGCAGGATTCATCACGTCGGCATTTATTATGGAGAGGGCAAGTTACTTCACTCTCCGAATACTGGAAAGACCATTGAAATCATCGATCTTGCAGGAACCATTTACGAAAAAGAACTTTGTGCAGCAAGAAGGTATTGGCAAGCTACGGAGGGATGAACATGGAGAAAAAAGTGTTACTAGAAGTTGATTCATTAAAAAAGTATTTTCACCTTGGGAAAAATGAAATATTAAAAGCGGTAGATAACGTATCCTTTAAAATCCATCAAGGTGAGACATTTGGTTTGGTTGGGGAATCAGGATGTGGTAAATCCACGATTGGAAGAACAATCATAGGATTGTATGACCGCACTGAAGGCTCAGCGTTGTATGATGGGAAGGACATTCATTCGATGAAGGAAAAGGAGAAGTTTGCATTCCATCGACAAATGCAAATGATCTTTCAAGATCCATACGCATCCTTAAATCCACGATCGACTGTTGCTGAAATCATTATGGAACCAATGGAAGTCCACGGACTTTATAAGGATAAAAAAGAGCGCATGGGGCGGGTTTATCAATTGTTAGAAGATGTTGGACTGAATCGTGACCACGCCAATCGCTATCCTCATGAATTCAGTGGCGGTCAAAGACAAAGGATTGGGATTGCAAGAGCATTGGCATTAGATCCTGAATTTATCATTGCAGATGAACCGATTTCTGCTTTAGATGTTTCCGTCCAAGCACAAGTTGTTAATTTACTGAAGAGACTTCAGAAAGAAAAAGGGCTGACCTATTTATTTATCGCTCATGATCTTTCCATGGTAAAAGCAATAAGCGATCGAATAGGTGTAATGTATTTAGGAAATATGGTCGAACTCACAACTAGTAATCAATTATACAAGAAACCATTACATCCATATACACAAGCACTTCTTTCTGCAATTCCTATACCTGATCCAGATATAGAGGATCAAAGAGAACGGATTATTTTACAAGGTGAGTTACCAAGTCCAATCAATCCACCAAGTGGTTGTGTATTCCGAACAAGATGTCCACACGCAATGCCAGCTTGTTCAGAAATAAAACCAGAATGGCAAGAGATTGATGAAAATCATTTTGTAGCATGTCATCTCTATAATGAAAAAATTGTGTCTGATGGAAATTACGCCGAAACGGCTGCAACGAAATAGCGAAAAAAGACTCCTAATGAGGGGTCTTTTTGCTTGTTCGGTAAAAGATCATAGAGGTTCGGTAATAAACTGGTTGTGTTCGGTGAAAAATTATGAATTTCGGTAAAATACACTCTCTATTCGGTAAATCCTTATATTCGAACCCATAAAAAAAGCGTACAAGCAAGGCTTGTACACTTTTTTTCGAACATTATTATCTTACACCCTTCATGAAACCTTGGATTTTAGGGGAAATCACAAATAGGAATAAACCTAATAGGATAGAAACTGCCCCGATTGATCCGAAGTACATCATTTCAGTGTCAGCACTGTAAAGCTTAACGATTTGCGCATTTAACGCTTGAGCAGCAGCGTTTGACAAGAACCATAAGCTCATTGTTTGTGCAGAGAATGCCTTTGGTGCAAGTTTAGTTGTCGCAGAAAGACCTACTGGTGAAAGTAGAAGCTCACCGACAACACATAAGAAGAAGCTTAATACTAACCAAAGAGGGTTAACAAGTGCTTCAACTCCGTAAAGCATTGCAGGAACTAACATGACTAAGAATGAAATCCCTGAGAAAACAATTGCAAGTGAGAATTTCTTTGTTGTAGATGGTTGACGATCACCTAATTTAACCCATAACCAAGCTGCAACTGGAGCTAGTGTAATAATAAATAACGGATTCAATGACTGGAACCAAGAAGCTTGAAGTTGTAATCCAGCAAAGTTCAGATCAGTACGAGTATCTGCATACATTGCAAGTAGGTTAGAACCTTGTTCTTGAATTGCCCAGAACATTACAGACGCGATGAATAATGGAACATATGCAAGCAATCTTGATCGCTCATCAGAAGTAGTCTTAGGACTACGATACATGAACACAAAGTATAATGTAGGAATTACGATACCTAGAATACTTACAATCCAAGTGAATACATCAATCGTTAAGATACCGTTTACAATAGCGAATGTTGCGACAATTCCGATTAAAATAATTGCAATTCCAAAAGTTGTAAACAATTTCTTTTTCTCTTCAGGTTTTAATGGGTTAGGAACAGCAGATCCTGCTAAGCCCAAGTTCTTACCCTTTGTGAACATGAAGACTAATAAACCAAGAAGCATACCTACAGCAGCGATACCGAATCCAAGGTGGAAACTATATTTTTCTCCAACTGTACCAACTACAAGTGGTGACAAGAAAGCACCCATGTTGATACCCATGTAGAAAATCGTGAATCCTGAGTCACGGCGAGTATCTTTTTCGCTGTACATATCTCCAACAACATTAGAAATATTTGGTTTTAATAATCCAGTACCGATTACGATAAGTACCATGGAAACGAACAGTGCAGTTAATCCTGATGGGAATGCTAAGGCAATATGACCAAGCATGATTAAAACTCCACCATAGAGAACAGCTCTGGAACTTCCAAATACTCTATCTGCTAACCAACCACCTATAATCCCTGACATGTATACTAATGATCCATAAACAGAGGCGATGGATAGTGCTGTAGTTTGGTCAATCCCCAAACCGCCTTTTGAAACCTCATAGTACATATATAATACTAGAATAGCTTTCATACCATAGTAAGAGAATCTCTCCCAGAACTCAGTAAAGAATAGGGTGAATAATCCTTTTGGGTGTCCGAAGAATCCCTTCTGTGGCACACTTTCAACAATCTTTTGCTTGTCTATCAATGTATAAACCTCCTTTTGTACCGTATAATAATACTATTGAAAAGCTGACTAGTCAAAACCTTATCGTTATTTTAAAATAATTAATATATTTATAATATTCGTAAGATTTTTGTCCAAATTATGTCTTTTGGAAAATTTAAAAGTTCAAATGCCTTTATCTTGGGATTTTGTCAATGTATAATTTCCAATTCAATATCAAAATGGACGACTCTTCAATGAAAAAATTGGTAAATCTATTTCAACACTTTTATTCCCAAATCTCATAAAGTTAAACAAGCATCGGAATCTTGGGCCGATGCTTTTGATTTGTACTTTAATGAGACAGTATAAAATGGCTGCAAAGTATTTTGTCGACGTTGTGGCCATTTTAGGAATTAAATATAAGTGCAACTAGGCTTTCGCCAGCTTTAAGGCACGGCGCTAGCCAAGTTTAATATTAGTGATTATGCGTTTTATTTGGGAGTTTATTAGCAGGATCGCCATTGCCTTGATGTTGCTTATTTTTTTGTTGCTTCTTTTCATTTTCTTGTAATTTGTTTACAAATTGACCCGTGTTATTATCCAGCATGATTTCTCCTCCTTCCCTTCAAGCCTCGTAGTTAACTTTTCCATAAAACAAAGAAAACATGCAAAAAGTCCCTAACGGATATTACCCCAACAATACCCAGATGTTTATATTCTAAAAAGTGGGTATAGATTAAAAAAGTTATTAATTATGGGGGAAACATTATGAATAATACGAAGCCTGTTATAGGTCTTACAGCAAATATTGAAGTGGTTAGAGGAAACATTTCTATTAACGTCCATTTAAGTTATTCTGAAGCAATAAAAAATGCAGGAGGTATCCCAGTCATTCTCCCACTAGGCAATAGAGAATGTATGGACCTCTGGATGGATACGATTGACGGGCTATTCCTTACAGGAGGTAATGATGTGGATCCTCGTTATTTTAATGAAGAACCTCACCCTAATTTGGGGACAACTATTCCACAGCTTGACCACTCAGATATGGAATTAGTTAAAAGGGCAAGATTGCAGAATAAACCGATCTTCGGAATTTGTAGAGGATCCCATTTAATTAACATAGCCTTCGGGGGTTCGATGAATCAACATATAGACGAAGATAATGAAGAAAATGGAATTGTCCATTTAACGGAAGTGGAGCGGACCATCACTTCCCATCCAATAAACATTGACAAGGAAAGCAGATTGTATGAATTATTACAGCAAGAGGTTGTGGAGGTAAACAGTTTTCACCATCAAGCAATTGAAAGGATTGCCGATGACCTTAACGCTGTTGCGAGAGCCGATGATGGAGTGATTGAGGCATATGAAAGTAAAGATGGACTAATTATGGGGACACAGTTCCACCCTGAGGAACTTGGGAAAAATGATGATCGGATGCAACGAATTCTTGTCCATTTTGTAGAAATGTGTAGAGTGAGAAAGCAAAAAAATAGTATTTAAATTGGTAAAGTATTTCCGTAAACGTGTTACTATTATAGAGAAAATGTAAATTATTTGATGGAAGTGTGAACTTTAGCAGCATACTCACTAGACAGAAATTTATACTTAGAAGGTATAACAGCATGCATTTCTTTCGAAGGTATATTTGTGGCTGCTTTGCTTTTTTATACAAAAAGAGGATGAATACAGGATGAATTTTTCTGAATTAACTGCTAGATTGAATTCCGAAATTAAAAATTGCCCAGGTAAAATGAGTGTAATGCTGGAAGTGGGTCAACACTGTTTTCAATGGGACCCCCATCGTAAAGTGCCTTCTGCTAGTCTTATTAAGCTTCCTATTCTGTTGGAGGGATTTAGACAAATTGAAAATGGGACACTGAATCTATATGATGCCATACAAATTCAAGAGTATCAAAAGGTGGAGGGTGCAGGGGTAATCCACAAACTATCCAATGCAAAACTTACGGTTCAAGACTTATTGACCCTTATGATTATAGTTTCTGACAATACAGCTACAAATGTCTTAATTGATTTACTCGGAATGGAGAAAATAAACAGCTTCATTAAAGAGCAAGGGTGTAATTCTACAGAACTTAATCGAAAGATGATGGATTTTGATTCTATTATTAAAGGTATTAATAACTGGACAACAGCAAGTGAAATGGTACTTATGCTGAAGGAAATCGACATTGGATTAGGGTATTCATCTAACAGTAAGGAATTAATGAAGGGAATCTTACAAAATCAACAATTTTTAGACAAGTTACCATTATTTATTGATCTAGAAGATGGCTGGATTGGAAATAAGACAGGTGAGTTATCAGGAGTGGAACATGATTGTGCCATAATGAAAAAGGGTAATAAATCTGCGTATATCACGGTATTATGTGATAGTCTTCCATCAAAGGGAGTAGGAAAAATAGCTATTGCTAAAATAGGTAGTTTGGTGTGGGAATATTTATCACAGTGAATAAATAAAAAAAGCGACGAGTGTTTCTTAAAAATAAGAAACACTCGTCGCTTTTTTATTCAATCTATTGATTGAAATTATATTAAAAAAACAAAAAATGTTTTTAATCCTATCATTTGGGTATTGAAAGATTAGATACAGAATATGAAAGGGGACGAAAATGTAGGATGAAAAAATTAGGTGTCATAATCCTGGGATTGTTTATGCTTGGGGGTATGACTGCATGTGCAGAAAAAGAAAAATTAAAAGATGGTACAGAGCTCGTAGAGGAAGATACATTCATTTTTACGGCTTCTGGAGAATTCAAGCCGTTTAGTTATGTTGAAGATGATATGACAATGACAGGCTTTGATATTGAAGTGGGCAATGCCCTGGCTAAGGAAATGGGTTTAAAACCTAAGCAAAAACGAATCAAATTCAAGGGGATTATTGAAGGGGTAAAAACGGGTAGGGCAGATGCAGCAGTAGCAAGTCATACAATAAATCCTCAACGGAGCAAGCATATGTTGTTCTCCACACCCTACTATTACTCTGGGCCGCAAATTTTCACTCATCCTGACAGTAATATCAAAACTGTAGAAGATTTGAAAGGGAAAGAAGTTGCTGTTGCTAAAGGATCAACTTATGCGGATACCGCTTCAAAATATACAGATAACATTAAAATGTATGATAGCGACATCACTGCTTTAAAGGCCTTAAGTACAGGACGTCATGATGCGGTGATTACCGATTTTGTAACCGGAAAAAGTGCAGCAAAAGAAGGCTTTGAAATAGTCGGACAGCAATTAATTGAGCGGAGCGAACAGGCTGTGGTTGTGTCTAAAGACAATCCTCAGTTATTGGTAAATATAAATGAAGCGCTTGAAAATCTTCGGAAAGATGGAACTCTCTCACGAATCAGTAAGAAATATTTTGGTGAGGACATCACCACTAAACCCGAATAATAGTAAGAGATAGAAAGGAAGTTTTGATTTTGCCTAGTTTTTCACATTTTCTAACAACACTATTAAACACAAAGGATGTATTTATCGAAGCCATGCTGCTTACTTTGCAGTTGACGGTTGTTTCTATATTAATAGGAATAGTGATTGGTCTTGTCTTAGCACTAATGAAATTATCCAATTTTAAAGTGTTAGGTTTAATTTCTGACGCTTATATTTATTTTGTCCGTGGCACACCATTGATTGTGCAAATTTTCATTTTATATTTTGGATTAAGTGGACTGTTTCTTATTCCTGATTTTTGGGCAGCTTCTCTGGCATTGGCATTTCATAACGGAGCTTACATTGCCGAAATTTTTAGAGGGACCATCCAATCTGTGGACAAAGGTCAAATGGAGGCAGGACGTTCATTGGGGATGTCCCGTTCTTTGACGATGCGTAGAATCATTTTGCCTCAAGCGTTCCGGCGTGCTCTTCCACCTTTAGGTAATCAATTTATCATAGGATTGAAAGATTCTTCTCTTGCAGCGTTCATTTCAATGAACGAATTGTTCAATGTAGCTACTACACTGGGGTCCAATAATTTTGACGAGATGACGTACTTGTTAATCGTTGCCATCTATTATTTAATTCTTGTTGGCATAATGACGATTGTCTTAAAGGTTGCAGAGAAAAAAATGGCGATTAGTGATCGATAGGGAGTGGGATATAGAATGGCTAAAGAATTAATACGAATAGAAAACTTAAATAAATCTTTTGGAAAATTGCATGTTTTAAAAGATATCAATATGACAGTTAACGAAAGCGATGTGGTTTGTTTAGTAGGGTCCAGTGGTTCTGGAAAAAGTACACTTTTACGATGCTTAAATTTTCTTGAGAAAAAAGACAATGGGAAAATAATTATAGATGGAGAGGAGATTCTAAAGGACTCACATGACATAAATCAAGTGCGTCAAAAAGTGGGAATGGTTTTTCAACACTTCAATCTCTTCCCTCATATGACAGTCCTCGAAAACATCATTGAAGCGCCTACTCATGTGAAGAAAATTTCTACAGAGGATGCCATTCGAGAAGCTAAAGTACTATTAGAAAAAGTAGGCTTGGCTGATAAAGCAGATGTTTATCCAAGCAAGTTGTCGGGGGGGCAAAAACAACGTGTCGCCATTGCTAGGGCATTAGCTATGAAACCAGAGATTATGCTTTTTGATGAGCCAACTTCAGCGCTTGATCCCGAGTTAGTTGGAGAAGTTTTGTTGACGATGAAAGAACTGGCCGAGGATGGAATGACCATGGTAGTTGTCACTCATGAAATGGGATTTGCACGAGAAGTAGCAGATTGGATTGTCTATATGAATGAAGGTCAAATTATAGAGAAAGCTCTATCGGATCAATTCTTTGAAAATCCCCAAGAGATGCGTACTAAAGAATTTATACAGACTACAATACTTAAATAATGATGTAAAGGTATTAACCGTGTTGATTGGTTAATACCTTTTTTAATTGTAAGTAAGTATAAATTGGTAGCAAAGAATGAAGTCGACAATATGACCAGTCTTAGGAATAAAGCTTAGTTTTCTAATGGATGGTAATTTTGTTGGAACCCATTTTATTCATTTGCAATATACATATAAAAATAGTGACGTCCGCCTATGAGAAAAGAAAATGATTTTAGAGGTGAATTTTATGAATGGAACTTGGTTTGGAAAATTACAACCTAGAATGATTGAATTGAAAAATAAAGGTGAAGTGGTATTAGGGCAAACAATTAAAAAGATGGAAAATCTTAATATGTCAGTGCCATTAACCGAGTCAATGATTCTATTTTTATTAAAAAAGTCTAGTTTAGATGGAGTTAGTAATCTTGAAGTGAAGATGAGTGATGAAACACTTGTCATCAGTGGAATTATGAAAAAAACCATGTTAGTGATTCCTTTTGAAGTAGGATTGAAGCCAGTTTCAGCGAATGGCAGAATATTAACCTTCCAGATAGAAAGCTTCCGTCCACTAAATAGTACATGGATTAAGAAAAAAATCTTTGATAAGGAACCTTTTTCCACTTACAACGAAGGGAAATTTAATCTCGACTTAAATTGCTTAGAAAAAATTAAAGCTATTCCATTTGGATCTATAGTGAAATTTAATATTAGGGATCAAAAATTATGGATTGGTATTGGGAAATAATTGAAACCGAACTCCTCCTCCATTCGTATATGTTAATAGAAGGATGCAAGGGGGAGATATTATGAATGATCCATTTAATGATGGATTCTTTTTCGGTGATTTTATGTTTACGATTTTTCCAATTATTTTCGCTATTATTTTCGTTATTGTAATAGGTACTATTTTAGTCAGTATTTTTAAAGGTGTCGGGCAGTGGAATAAAAATAATCAAGCTCCTCGCTTATCCGTACCAGCTATTGTGAAGACGAAGCGATCGGATGTAAGAGGACATAACCATTCAGCCAATGACCATGCAACTCATCATACGAGTACAAGGTATTTTGTTACCTTTGAAGTGGAGAGTGGCGATCGTATGGAGTTAACGATGGAAGGGAACCAGTATGGATTACTCGCAGAAGGAGATACTGGAATACTAACGTTCCAAGGTACTCGCTTCCTAGGATTTGAACGAAAATAGAAACAGAAAGGGTACTCCATATGGGGTACCCTAACTTATTGGGTATTTTAATGAAGTTAGTTAGAAGCTTCAAGCGTGGAATTACTTTGAAGAAGGATTTATCTGTTGTTGTATTAAATCAATAACAATACGATGTTCTTTTATGGTTTTAACAATATAGTTTGTATTACTTCGCACTTCCCTCATTAAATTATCTTGGCTCTCCTCTAATGATTCCAACTTTTCATCAACAAAATCGAAGCGCTGGTCAATTTGATTGAACTTTTCATCGATAAAATCAAAGCGTTGATCCATTCCATCCAAACGGTCATCAATATTGTTTAATCTTTCATCAACCTTGTCAAACTTCTCATCAAATTTCACTTCTACTTTTCCGACTTTTTCTTTGAGTGATAGTATTTCAGAAAGTATTTGATTCAATTTGTTTTCCACGTTTTCACCTCCTTACCATTAGTATATCATGACGTTTTTTCATGGGGAAGTTGGTCGTTTATGTTTGCCAAGTTTTGATAAAAGGTATAACTAACTATAAAACACTAGGAGATGTATCTATGAAAAAAGCTATGATTATTGTAAATCCTTCATCAGGAAAAGAGGAAGCAGTTACTTATAAAAAAGAAATCGAATGGATATTACATAAGCAGTGTTATGAAGTCGTAATTAGTATGACAGAGAAAGAAATGGATGCAACGAAATATTGTCAGGATGCGTGTAATAAAGAATTTGATTTAGTTGTAAGCATGGGAGGGGACGGGACCTTGAATGAGACTATTAATGGTCTCGTTGGACAAAATCATTTGCCCACACTTGCTATCATTCCTATGGGAACTGTCAATGATTTTGCAAGAGCATTAAAAATTCCTCTTGATGCCAAACGAGCCATAGAGCTTCTAAAAAACGGCGAAAAAAGAAGAGTGGATGTAGGAAGCTTGAATAATCGTTATTTCGTAAATATTGTTGCGATTGGGGCGATTGCTGAAGCCACATATGAAGTTTCTCCTAAACAGAAAACGAAGCTAGGGGCATTGGCATATGTGATAGAAAGTGTGAAAACATTAGTAACTAAAGAAAAATATCCTTTACATATTGAGCATGACCATGGGAAATGGGAAGGAGAAGCATTTCTATTTCTGGCAGCATTGACCAATTCTACAGGTGGTTTTGAAAAATTATCTCCTCATGCAAAAGTGGATGATGGGGTGTTACATTGTTACATTATTAAAGATGTAGGTTGGTTGAGTTTGGCATCCATT
>NZ_QBBX01000006.1:15653-110085 GCF_003073175.1 Peribacillus acanthi | reverse complement strand
CATCCCTACTAAAGGGAGAGCTAAGAGAAGATGATGAAGTCATCTACTTTACATCCAAAAAGGTCAACATTTCTTCGAACCAAACACTTGTCACAAATGTTGATGGTGAAGAAGGTGAACAGTTGCCTGTAAAACTTGAAGTTCTTCGTAAGCATATTGAAGTAATCGTGCCAAAGTGACAATATAGCTGCTGACATTCTGCTTGTGATTGGATGATAGAATCCTTATCCAAAATATCAAGAGCAAGTTTAAGAAAATATAAAAAAAATAATAGAATTTCGAAAGATAGTAGAGGTAAGATTCTGGTAATCTAGCTTCTACTATTTTTAGCTTATTGTTATAGTTCTTTTATATCATTGTAAGAAGTAATAGTTTCCAGTAAAATAGGTCTATAAATTTATACTATTTTAAATATACATGATGAATTCGAAGAGTTTATGCAAGGGGATTATAAAAAGTAGGTATATAGTATGAAAGTGTCTGGGGATTCGACCCCATTACACTTCCTAAGTTAATAAAAGAATTTGCTAGTCTTCCAGGGGGATTATACTATGAGGAGATTTTTAAAGGTAGGATCAAAGCTTGCTAGTTCCTTCGCAATTATAATGATTATGATGTTGATTATGGGGTTAGTAGGTTTATTCAATATGAACAAAATGAACCAAAAATCCAAAGAAATGACGGAAGAATGGCTTCCAAGAGTAGAACAAGTCAATCGCATCAACTATTTAACTGAACATATGTTAGCCATAGAATTAAAGTATATAACTGAATCTGATGTAAACAAAAGAACACGTCTTGATAGTGATATTCGAGTCACGACAGCATTAATGAATCGTTCGTTAAAAGAATATTCCGATTCTGCAACTTCAAGAAGGGAACAAGAATCGATTGCAAACTTATCTAATGCTTGGAATGATTACTTGAAGTTTCATGATGAATTCATGACGTTGGCGCTTTCTAAGGATTTATTGGCTCCTGAAAACCGTTCAGAGCTATCTAACCAATATATTAAATCAGAGGCTATTTTTAATAAGATAGAAGAGCATATAAAAGAACTTATTGTTATTAATACTAATGGAGCATTAAAGGCAGGGAATGAGAGTGAAAAGTTATTTCAAGCCACAAGAGTAAATACAATCATTATGCTGTCAGTGGCAATTTTGCTTGGAATCATCCTTGCTACATATTTGACTAGAAATATCCGTATACCATTACAAAAGCTAAATAAAAATGTTCGAATCGTTGCTGAAGGGGATTTTACAATCGATCCAATAGATGTCAAAAATAGAGATGAGATTGGTGAACTTGCTGAATCATTCAATACAATGGGCTTTAATTTAGCACGGTTAATTCGTGAAGTTAGCCTAACGTCAGAACAGGTAGCTGCATCAGCGGAACAGCTAACGGCAAGTTCCGAGCAAACAAGCTTAGCGACGCAGCATATCGCATCTACGATACAAGAGGTAGCGTCTACAACTGATATGCAGTTGCAGAGTGTCGAAGAAAGTTCCAAGGCGGTATCCAATTTATCTAACGAGGTATTCCAGGTCGCCAAAAGTGCACAAACAGCTTCGCAAATTTCAGAGAATGCCTCAGGACTTGCAAAAGAAGGTGAAATGTCCATCAAACTGGCTGTCACGCAAATGAATTCCATTTACAATACTATCGATGAATTGGCAACAGTGATTCAAAACTTAGGGAAACATTCCCTAGAAATTGGACAAATCAGTGGTGTCATTACTGGAATTGCGGATCAGACGAATCTTTTGGCTCTTAACGCAGCGATCGAAGCTGCTCGTGCGGGAGAACAAGGTAGGGGATTTGCTGTAGTGGCCGATGAAGTTAGAAAATTGGCAGAACAATCTTCTTTATCAGCACAAAAAATTGGGGATTTAATAAAAACCATTCAACTAGAATCTCAAAATGCAGAGACTGCTATGAGATTAGGAACCCAAGAAGTTAATGAGGGTATCCAAGTAGTCAATAAAACGGGTAATACCTTCAACCATATTATTGAAGCAGTTGAGCAAGTAGTAAAACGAATTCAGGAAGTCTCACAAGCTTCTCAACATATGTCAGTAGGTGCTTCAGAAGTAGATGCATCGATTAAAGAAATAGCCGGAACTGTTGCTAATACTGCATCAGGAACTGAAGCTGTTTCTGCATCCACAGAAGAACAGTTAGCATCGATGGAAGAAATTTCAGCTTCAGCATCGTCCTTATCTCAAATGGCTGAGAACATGCAAGATTTAATCAAAAAGTTTAAAGTATAAACCAAAACAGCCGTACAAGGAATATATCTTGTCGGCTGTTTTGTTAATCTTTAAAAATGTAATATTGAAAGCAAGAACTAAGGTGAGCTCGTGGACAATTAATTGATTAAGGAATAAATACAACAAGACTATCGCCACTTTAGACTTGGTGATTGCCTAGTTTTCTAAAAACGTAACTCTTCTGGGTCTCCATCTATATTCATCAAACGAATATATTGGGGTTGGATTTCAAGGATGATGAGATTCGGATCATCTTTTCCATCAAACCATTTTTCCAATTCTTCATTCCAAATCTTATCGATCGTTTCTTTAGAGTCTGTCAAGTGAGCTTTTCCTTCGTACTCAATAAAAGAATCACCAAGACCTTCCCCGTTATATCCTAACAAAATATGAACGAATGGATTCTTCTCCAGCTCTTCCACTTTATGCGTCAGTTTGCTGGTTGCTGTATATAAAACCAATTCGTCATGAAAAAAAGTCATATACCTAGAATGTGGCTTATTGTTCTGTACGGTTGCTAAAGTCCCGACCTTATTAGCTTCTAGTACCTTTAACACATTTTCTTTTGTATTAGTCATGCAAAGACCTCCTCATAAATTTACATAATATTACTGTTCCTTTAAGTGGAGGAAAGTAAACATGATTTTGTTCTTCCAAAAAAAAAATGAGGTTAATCACCCTCATTCGGTAATCATCCTCATAATTTATTTTTATAATTATTCATCCTCATTTTCTTCGTCATCCTCAGGTTCAACGGCGTAAACAATCAAGAATTCGTGCTCTTCTTCTTCTAGTTTGTTTAATTCATTTTCATTTCCACGTTCAAGGGCATCATGAACCTTTTTACAAATATAATGAACCGTGCCGTCAACTTTAGCTAGTTCAACAGTTTCTTGGTTGTCAAATTGAAGAACTAGAAGGCTATTACAAACCCCGCACTTTCCGATGTCGTAATGACCAAATCCTGTTTTTACACCTTCAATGAAGCAGGAGGAACAGTAGGATTTTACACCAGCGTCATCTTTGAATTCATCCGTCAATATTAATTCACTATGATCAAAGTCTTTATTACATTTTGCACATACAGCCATGAAATATCACCTCAAATTAAAATCGTACAAATAGAATAACACAATAGAGTGGCAATCATGAAATGAAAGCTATGACGATTTAGGAACAATTTGAGTAGGAGAAAGAGATGTTGCTGACGTGCTTATTAAGGAGCCCCTAGATTTTCATTGGAAATTTAATAGAGCGATTACATTAAATAACCCTGAATCGCCAGAAAGCTCTTCAGGGTCTAAAATTATTTCTTGTTTTGAATGCTTTCCAGCATTGCCCACATATTTGGACCTAATCCTTCTGCAGCCTCTTTAGCAGGGAGAAACACCGTCAACACATATGGGTGATTGTTAAATTTCTTTCCTACATAAATTACGGATGTTCTGACATCTGAATTTTCTTCTGTAATGATGTAGAACTCTGCATCATGGAAAGACTTAAGGAAAAGTTTCTTTGGATCTTCCTCAATGGCTTTGCCTTTATAAGAATCAAGAAGGTTTTTCTTGATTTTACTTAAATCAGTGTCAGGCGACAGTTTTTCAATTCTAGCAAAAAAAGAATCATCGTAAGTAGATGTGAGTATGTCTTTATTTGGTTCTTCAGCGTCTAGGTTAAAGTTATCTAATACATAAATATAGTAGCCTAGTTCACTTTCATTTAAAGTAGCTGGCCGCTTTTCTATTTGCCCTTCAACGTGAACCTCAAGGTCCTTAGTCTTTGGTAATGAGGAATCAGAACCTACAGCTTTCTCACTATCATTTTCTGTTACTTCTTCAGAATCTTTAGAAGAAGAGTCTTCCCCGCTAGTTTCTTTATCGCTTGAATCGGAATCCGTTTCCTCATTAGTTACTGGTTCTTTTGATATTACTTCTTTCTGTACGTCTTCTGTTTGTTCAGATCCACATGCAGTTAACAATAGAGCAGCCAATATGCTAATGGAAATTTTATATAAACCTTTCATTTCAGTAACACTCCTTAGTGAAATTTCTTTTTTCCGGAAAAAGAAAATTGTTATGCATTCAAGAGGTTAGACGGACGGTTACTTGAAAATGTTTCTATAAATCGTAAAATAATCAAAAAATAGGAAATTAGGAGGGGGCGACAATTTCTACTTTCATCCGTTCTGGATCTTCAAAATAAACTGCATAATGGGAAGGACCACCTGCGTAGGGGTGCTTGTCCTTATACAGGATGGTAATGTTTTTATGTTTTAATTTTTCTGTGAACCTATCAACCTCCTCACGACTCTTTGCCCAGAAGGCAAGATGATTTAAACCAGGTCTGCAACGATGATAGGGGATATCCAAAAAACGATCTTCGGCTTGTACAAATACGAGATATGTACTGTCCATTTTATAACTAAACCCTTGATCCCATTCTTGAAATAAACTATAGCCTAACTCTTCTAATAGCCACCCCCAGAATCTTTTTGAATCAGGAAGAGATCGTACATAGAGCTCAACATGATGAAGCATAACAACACTCCTTATTTTGGTATATACCCATATTAACATGAAAAATTCGTCAATTTGGAAGAAGTCCTTCACTAATGAAAGAAGGACCCGAATAGATTCAGGCCCTTCGCTAACGTCATTGTAATAAGGAATTTAGTGTTGATAAATGTCTGTGATCACGATCAATAATCTCTTGCACAATCCTGTTGCTTTCAGGATCTAAATCACCTTGTACCATTTTCTCTGAAAGACTAATACCATAATAGCCTTCACCAACAATTGCTTTTTTGATTAGCTCATTCCGGTTTTTTGGTGTGGTGAATTTACTTATGAAATCAGCAACAGAACCGATGATCCCCTCGTCCGTAACAGGTGTCCCACCAAGATTCTGTATTCGTTCTGCTACTCTCATCGCATGGAATTTATGTTCTTGCTGAATTTTTTGGAAGGCTCTCTTTACATCGTGGTCGTCTGTATTTTGGATGAAATGTTCATACGCATGAATTCCCATGTATTGTCCTTTTAAAAAGCTATTCAATTCATCTATAACATCTTGATTATCGTTTTGCACAACCATCACTTCCTTTCCTCATTATTATCTTTTGGTTTATGGAAGTTATCCAAGTTTTTCAATGGTTGCATCTTGAATTTCAACAATTTCATGAAAGTATTGACTAATTTGTCCCCATCTTTCTGGGTAAAGCTGTTTGAAAGAAGCGGTTGCATCTGAAGAGTATGTAATAAGATAGTCATAGGTTTTATTTTTTTTATGAAGGTCATGATGTAAGGCATGAAGAAGGGTATAATGGCTATGAATTTGGTATGGATTGATTGTTACCTGTTCGATACCGTACGCGTGTATATATTGCTGAATAGAAGATAATTGAATCTCGACACTTTTTTCTCCAGATTCACCGTTAATCGGTAATTTCCCGTTAATATAAGTAATGCCTTTCATTGTAATCACCTCAACCTCCATTGTTGACGGAGAAAGGCTTCAATATACCAGTAACTGTATTCTTCATACTCGGATTTCGTGGATAATTCTTTTTTACTACATGGATGTTCTTTAATGCTTAGTTAATTTATATACTGTAGTAAGTAAAAAGGAGGTGGGATAATGGGGATTAAGTTAATCAAAATATCAACTTTGTATTTTGTGATTGGTGTATCGCTTGGCTATTATATGTCTGTTGCGCATAACTATGAATTAACTGGAGTGCATGTTCATATTAATTTGCTAGGCTGGACGGCACTAACATTAGCAGGACTCATTTATCATACGTTTCCTAACCTTGCGAACAGCAAATTAGCCAAGTGGCATTTCTGGCTTCATAATCTGGGTCTACCCATCATGATGATAGCCCTAGCTTCATTAATTCTTACTGGAAATACAGCACTGACAGCAGCAATAGCTACAGGTGCTACACTTACCGTTTTAGGGATTTATATATTCGCATACAATGTATGGGCCAATTTAAAGAGTGAATAAAACATAAGAAAGGAGATGCCACCTAAGCATCTCCTTTTGTTATTTACCTAATGTGAATCCTTCAAATAATCTGTCGCCATATGGTTGTAAAGCTTGATCAACTAATTTTTATGATGAGGTCTTTATTGTCTGTTCCATAAAACGTATCAAATGCTTTAACGTATTCACCTGATCAATTGATTTTAACCTCTTCATATTTTATATTCTCCTCGTTCTGTATTTCTCAGGCGGAAACCTGTTTTGGATGTTTTCTTGTGTTTGAGAATCGGAACTGTGGAATGACAATGCCAATTACAATTAATCCAATCCCAAACCATTGTAAAGCTGAAATATGTTCATGCAAAAAAATCATCGCACAAATGATCGATGCTGGAAGTTCAGCAGATCCAATGATGGATGCATGACTAGCCTCGACTTTTGGAGCAGCAATGGCAAACAAAGCTACCGGGAATACGACACCGAAAAGTCCGGTTAAAAAGGAGAATTTCCATAAACTTGTTTCAAAAAGGGTACCGTCAAAAATAAAAGCTGGGCTAAAAACAACTAAGACTAAGAGAGACCCTCCCATCGTCAAGATCACACTACGTTCTAAACTCGGTATTCTTTTGGCTACTTTTCCTCCGGCAAAAAGGTACAATGAAAAACAAATTGCTGATAATAACCCATAAATTAGACCATCAAGAGAGACGTTACCAATGCCTTCCGTAAATAATTGTCCTGCAAATCCTGTACCTATTAATAAGAGTAGAATAGCAATACCTTTTTCGATGGAAGGAAGCTTTTTTTCCCAAATGGATTCTAGTAAGATGCCTATCCAAGAAAATTGGAATAGTAAGATGATAGATAATGAAGCAGAGTTTCTTTCTAAACTTAATGCATACATAATCCCTGTCATGCTTAAAAAGGTACCTACAAGCATGAGCATAGATAGCTCTTTTTTGGTTGGCTTGATTTTTTTGAAAAATGGCAACATAAATACCAGCATGATCAAGCCGAATAAATATTGATTTCCTGTCACATGTTGAATGGAGAAACCTTCATCAAGTGCAAGTTTAACCATGGATGCATGTACCCCATAGCTAGAGGCACCAAGAAGTAATAAAAAGGGGTATAGCATCTTATTCATATGTACGACTCCTTACGTGATTATGCTCCTTTTATTATAGTACAAGAATGTTTCGGATGGCGTAAAAAGTTTGAAGCTCATAATCCTCCTTAAGCAGAACATATTAACGATAGAGAAAAAAATGATGAGGTGAGAAAATGGACCTTCAAACTGGGAAGTTCTATTGGCCAGAAACAATTAAAAATAAGCCTGCATTTCCTGTACTTAAGGAGGATATTGAATGTGATGTGTTGATTATAGGAGGAGGAAGTTCAGGTTCTCAATGTGTATTCTATCTTATGGACAAAGGATTGGACGTGGTTGTTGTTGAGGCAAACCATGTCTCATCTGGAAGTACTGCTACAAACACGGCGTTGATTCAATATTTAGGAGAGAAGTTTTATCATGAGTTAGTTCATACGTTTGGTGAGGAACGTGCTACTAGGCATGTAAAGCTATGTGAACAAGCCATTACCGATTTAGAGACTGCTAGTAAGACTATACCAAGAGATGCTCAATTTGTACGTAGGGATAGCCTTTACTTTGCTTCAGATGAGGAAGGCGCTATCAAGCTTGAAAAGGAATATGAGTTGCTAGTCAAACATGGTTTTAATGTGGAGATGTGGGATGAAATTAATATAGAAAGCCACTATCATTTCAAAAAACAAAAAGCCCTATACCTAAGTGATGATGCCGAGTTGAACCCTGTTGCATTGACCTATGGATTGTTCGAAATGGCACGAGAAAAAGGTGTTCGGATTTTTGAACAAACCTTAATTAACGGGAAGAAATATGAAAATGGTATTTGGACCTCTTACACAGCGAATGGCAACACCATTAAGGCCAAACACTTAATTATTGCGGCAGGGTACGAAACGCTAGAATTTAAGAAACATAAGAATTTAGCGATTGAAAGTACATATGCAGTTGTGACAAATGTAATAGATGATCTATCATCCTGGCATAATCGGACTTTAATATGGGAAACGGCTAGACCCTACATTTATTTGAGGACCACTCCAGATCAACGTGTCATCATCGGAGGATTGGATGAAACAACAGATATTGCGGAAGAAAGAGACTCAAAACTACATAGCAAAAAAGAAAGGTTAATTGTGGAATTTAATAAGCTTTTCCCTCATATCCAAGCAAGGGCGGAATACTTCATAGGTGCAGCATACGGCGGGACAACCGATGGGCTTCCAATGATTGGTTGTTACGATGACATGCCGAATTGTTATCATATTTATGCCTATGGTGACAACGGAACGGTCTACAATATGGTTTTAGGAAAAGTTGTAGGGGAGATGATTGTAACTGGACATAGTCCTAATTTTGATTTGTATGTCCAGACACGGAGTACCATAAATGGGTATTAATTGGGGTATGGGACTTAACTTGGTACGAACATGAATAATCTGCAAGTGGGGGATATTTTTCACTACCTCTTTTAGCAATGCGATTATAGTACATAACATGCGGAAAAGAAATTTAAAAAGTTTCATTTCACCAAAAATGGGTTTTTGCATACACATAGAGAGAACATTTGAGGTGAGGTGTATATCATGCAAGATGATCGACAGATGTTACCACCATTTGGTCCTGGAGGATTTCCATCACTGCCACCTTTTGGAGGAGGAGGGCCTTCTCAACCACCTTTTGGAGGGGGAGGATTCCCGTCTTCACCCCCATTTGGAGGAGGACCGGGTCAAGGTCCGGGTGCAGGTCAAGCTGCACCACCACAAGGACCACCGCCTTCATTCGTTCCTAATCAGACTACTGCAATGTCCGGTCCTAGTGCCTTTGCAGTTGATCCTGGAGCAATGAGGGGATGTCTATTCCGATTTACGTATGTTTGGTTAAATAATGGAAGTTCATTTTGGTTTTATCCAACCTTTATTGGTAGGAATTCCGTAGCTGGATATCGTTGGAGAAGAAGGCAAAGAAGATGGGTTTATTTCGGGATCGATACAAGACAAATACGTAGTTTTCAATGTTTCTAATATTAAACAAGAGGGTGACCGCCCTCTTGTTTATTTATACCATTCAGGATAATCTGTAGCAATTCCATCTACATTCATTTGGTGAATTTTTTTCTTTACATTTTTTGTACGTACAGTCCAAACAATACATTTCATGCTGTGTTCATGGATAGTTTGGATGAATCTCTTTGTTACAATGGTGTATTTGGGATTGAGATAGGAAATGTAGCCACTTAATCGTTCTATTTCCTTTAAATTTGGGAGTTTCTTGATCAATAATCCTAACGGAAGATTTGGCATCATTTTATTGAAACTCAGTAAAAACTCCTTATCGAAGGATTGAACAATGATTAGGTGTTTTCCTTTTTTTCTTCCTGAAAAATCCTCTAAGGTCGTTTTTAGTTTTTGCCCAATTTCAGGTTGTTCTTTTGGGTATTTTACTTCTATTAGAAATCCAATTTTTCCATTATATTTTTCTAATACCTCATCTAAAACAGGTATTCTTTCCTCGCAAAATACCTTTGAAAACCAAGTCCCTGCATCTAGTTTTATAAGTTCATCTTTTGTATAATTATCGACTAGTCCTTCGCAATTCGTAGTTCTTTCAAGTGAACGATCATGTATGACCATCAGTTCTCCATCCATAGAAAGCTGGATATCGAGCTCAATCATTTCAGCCCCATCTTCAAGTGCTTGATCAAATGCAGAATAGGTATTTTCTGGACAAGCCCCACTTGATCCGCGATGAGCGATGATTATAGGAGGGGACACAGGTTCAATACTTCTATTATTCAACTTATTAACCAATATGTAGAGGACTAGTAATAAAGCTAGACCTAATGCTATCCATTCCATCTAAACCTCATTCCTTTCTATCCTCCTATTTTAACCCTATCTATCGGCTATTTACCTCTCCATGAAAAAAACAAACAAAATTTTAGTGGCGACGCCCCTTTTTGCTATTGAAAGTATATAACAATAGCGAAGGAGGTGATACAAATGGCAACTAAAACAATCGTTTCATATTCACTTCGATTAACGTTTGATGGTGGAGTAGACGGAAAAGGAAATCAAATCTTCAAGAGAAAAAGCTTTTCAAACATTGATGTGACTGCAACACCTGATCAGCTTTTTGCAACTGGTAATGCAATTGCGGTCCTTCAAGGATATCCGCTATTATCGATTGACAGTCAAGAATTACATGAACTAATGGCGTAGGAGGTAGGTTTCTAGTCTAGCAGAGAGGAGGAGAAATGAAATGGCAAAAACACTAGAATTATTGTTTGTATCGGAACAAGGAAAAAATTTAACTATCGCTATAGATAACCCTAAGGAGCCAATCGATGTTGAAACTGTAAAAAGCTCCATGGATACGATTATCGCACAGCAGGTTTTCACTTCTGCAGTAGGAAAACCAGCTGCCAAAAAAGGGATCAGAGTTGTGGAACGTAATGTTAATGATTTAGAAATGTAATACTGAAGGAGGGTGACTCTTAGTTTTGAGTCATCCTCTTTTTTAAAAAGAAAGGAGTGAGAGGAGATGGAGCAGTTATTTCCGTTCATTAGCGATGTGGGATTTCCAATTGTCGTGACTCTTTATTTACTTCATAGAATTGAAGGTAAACTAAATGTGCTCATTGAAACGATGCAAACCCTGCCAAGCAAAATGAAAGAAGAGCTCTCAGGTCGTGATATTTAATTGTTGTTGAGGGATTGTCCATAGCATTTGCTATTGGAGATAACCATAAATTTATTGACTATCCAACTAATTATTAATGATTGGGCCCCTGATGGTATCTCGCTGTCAGGGGTTGCGTATTTTATTGTTAATTTTGAAAGCATTACAGGATTTTTTATGTACGAAACGGAATAAATATAACATATAAAAAGAAAGGATGTGGAATATGGAAATTAGCCCGAATACTAACAAAACAAAACCAAAAAACAATCTAGGTCTTTATTTATCTTTACCTGTACTATCCTGGGCATTATATGATTTTGCTAATACGATATTTTCATCAAACATTAATACCATTTTCTTTCCATTTTATTTAGAAGAGACGATAGGGAAAAACGAAGTCCTCGATCAAATCGCCAGTACCTTCATCTCGTATTCGAATGCTTTGGCTAGTTTGTTTCTTGTCCTATTCTCACCACTATTTGGAGTGTTAATTGATCGTACAGGGAAGAAGAAAAAGTACATCGGGATATTCACACTGATTACAGTTGCTTGTACATTCTCAATGGGTCTTGTTGCAGCTTCTTCTATGAAAGGGGAGATATTTGGAATTCCCATAGTATTAGCCATGGTCATATTACTGTTTGTGATTGCGAAATTCTTTTATCATTCAAGTCTAGTCTTTTATGACACCATGATTTCTGATATTGGCAATAAAGAAACACTTCCGTTAATCTCAGGTTTCGGTGTGGCAGTAGGGTACGTAGGAACATTAGTTGGTTTATCGGTGTATCCGTTTGTGGGGGATAATGGCTCACATGTAGCTTTTATTCCAACTGCTCTATTATTCTTGGTTTTTTCCCTTCCTTTGTTCTTCTTTGTTAAAGAGCCGAAGGTAGTCCCAAAGAAAAAGGAATCATTCTTATCAGGGTATAAAGAAATTTATACAACGTTCAAAGAAATGCAGAATCATAGAAAGGTATTTATTTTCATGATTTCTTATTTCTTTATCAATGATGCCATTTCTACAGCAATTGCAATGATGGCGATTTATGCTAAAACGGTTGTTGGTTTTTCAAGTGGTGCATTTATTTTGCTCTATCTCGTTTCTACAGTTTCAAGTATTATTGGTTCCTTTATCTTTGGTCATATTACAAAGGCAAAAGGAGCTACGAAGTCTTTTGCTTATGTGGGAGTCTTGTTGCTGGTAGCATTGGCTGTGGCGACATTTGCGTTCCATCCTGGTCTTTTCTGGATTGCAGGCAGTTTATTTGGGGTAGCACTCGGATCTATGTGGGTTACGTCTAGGACATTAATTGTCGAATCCACTCCAGAAGAAAAAAGAGGTCAGTTTTTTGGGTTGTTTGCCTTTTCTGGTAAGGTTTCTGCCATCATTGGCCCACTAGTTTATGGAACAGTAACGTATCTGTTCGCGGACTATGGAACTTTGGCCAGCAGAATGGCTCTCGGTTCATTGATGGTTATGGCACTGATAGGGTTGATGGTTCATAGAAAAATAATTGATTTAAAAGTTTAATAGATTAGCCCCAGTTTGTTTTGCTGGGGCTTTTCCTATTCTAAAACATATAAAGCAGAAGAGAAAAAATTGACAAACAAAAAGGTGCTACCGGAAACCGGTAACACCTTGATCATTTGTATGGTTAGAATCGAGAATTAAAGTTTTACCACGTTTTTAGCTTGTGGTCCACGGTTACCTTCTTCGATTTCGAACTCAACTTCTTGACCTTCGTCAAGAGTTTTGTAGCCTTCACCTTGGATAGCAGAGAAGTGTACGAATACATCGTTGCCACCTGGTACTTCGATGAAACCGAAACCTTTTTCGCCGTTAAACCATTTTACTTTACCTGTTACTGTCATACTGTGAATCCTCCTAAAAGTTAAACAAAAATTAATATGTAATTTATTTCCTATAAGGAAAATAAAATTCACACATTATCAAGCATCAGAGTTTTACATATTATCCTTTGGTGTTTGATAATATGTGAATTTAGAATAATTAATTTTGTTCTTATATTTTAATATAACTGATTATATCGTACAAATCGAAAAATAACAAGAATATTAATGAAAATTTTCCAAACTGATGCATATATTTCTAAACAATGTGAACAGCTATTTTTAAGTATTTTTATTAAAAAAAACGAGTAATAATCATGTATTTGGACACACTTCTAACGAGATATACTTTAGAAAAGGAGAGTAATTTTACAATGGGAAAATATATATTAGCTTTACCCCTACTATTATTTATTTGTGGATGTACATCAGTTGATAGAGAGGTAGAAAAAGAGGTAATTGAAACTTCTCTATCAAATAAAGATGTCCAAGCTAGCTTGTCAGAAATCATAGAAATATTGAATCAATTCGAAAAGGATCTAGAAAAGAAAGCAGACAAAGAGATTATCAATAAATATGGACAACAAATAGAAGAGAAGTGGGATAGCATAGAGAAACAAGTCGAAACAAAATACCCCGATGAATATGTAAATGTAGAAAAAAGTCTTTATCCACTAATAGGTGAGGCTAAATCTCCTGAATTTAATCTAGAAAAAGTAAAGGTTTATTTAAAGGAATCAATATTTAAAATAAGTAATCTAAAAGAAAAATGGGGATCACATTAAGTTGAAATTGACAATTTTGCATTCGCATCCAATTATAAAGATTAAAATTCATTTTAATGGCCATCTGCACGTGGGCCATTTTTTTTTACCTCATGGCTTGAAGTGTTAGTAGTAAACGAACCCCAAAAAATAGTTGTTAAAAAAATCTGTTTCCCATACAATTATTGGTAACTGATATGAATGGAGGAATGTTGTGAAATGGAGTAGATATCTTATCTTTACACGGCAAAGCAATAAACCGAGAGTCAAAGATAGGATTAGTCTGACCCTTTTCATGCGTTCAAGGTTTGGATTGGAGAAGGAATATTGCTTTGCCCATTTTTATAAAAATGGGGAGGTATTTTCATGAGAGAAACTAAACTGATTATCGTTGAAGGAATTTGGGGCTCTGGTAAAACAACCACGGCTCAGAATATACAAAAAAAGCTTTTAAATCGTGGGAAGAATCATGAATTATTTGTAGAAGGCAATTTAAAGCACCCGGCAGATTTTGATGGAGTAGCTTATTTAAGCGGAAATGAGTACAGAGAATTAACAAAACTATTCCCAAATTATGTGAGGGTAATTGGAAAATACACGGAAGAAGAAGGAGGATATCAGTTAGTACATTATAAAAAGCTGCTTCAAGAAAATAATGAAGTAAATCAAGAATTTACTTCATACATTTCTCAATTCGATGTGTACGATGGCAATCTATCCATGGAAACACATATCCATGTGGTACTTTCGCAGTGGAGAAAGTTTGTCGAGAACGCAAAAGTTTCAGATAATATCTGGATTTTTGAGTGTTGTTTCTTGCAAAATCCTTTGACTGCCATGTTAGCAAAGTACAATGCGACGGATGATACAATTAAAAATTATATACAAACCTTGGCTAAAACTATTGAACCATTGAATCCCACTGTCATTTATCTTTACCAAACAAATATTAATGAGACATTTGATAAGGCATGCCAAGAAAGATCGCTCGAATGGGTTGATGGAGTGACTCATTATGTAACGAGCCAAGGGTATGGGAAAGCAGCAGGTTTAGCAGGGAAGAGTGGAACAGTTGCATGGTTAGAAAAACGAAAACAATTAGAGCTCGAGGTCCTTACTGTTCTACCATTTGAATCTTTTATCATCGAAACTAGTGATCAAAATTGGTCTCGTATTGATATAGGAATTGAACAATTTTTATCCCTATAAAGATTTGGAGGATAGGCTTAAATTATGGCCTATCCTCTTCTATATTTATATCTTTTTTTCAAAGCATTCGACAAAGGTATTCTTGAATGGTTTATCTGTATAATAGTTGAAGCCTAGACGTTTCCAAAAGTTCTTCGCAGAGTCATTTTCTTTTAGAACTGCTAAACGAATGATTTCCACGCCTCTATTTCTCATTTGTTGTTCATAAAGCAGATAAGCACTTGTACCATATCCATAACCTTGATAGTCCCCGTGGATCATTAAGTATCCAAGCCATGGATAGCCATCTTTTTCATTTAACATCATATAGTCAATCAAGCCAATATAGGTATCATCGGCTTTAATAAAAAAGGCTTCGGATTTTTCATTTAATAAATCTTCTTTAACCTCTTCAGTCGATCTCGATTCACAGCCATTTTCCATTTTATTATAGGCAGGATTAGAATTAACAATTTCCTCGGCAATGTAAATGTTTTCTACGGTTAACTTTTCAAACGTGACCATTTGTAGCTCCTTTCATATCCAACACCAATTGTACACAGATTCGATGGACGAGGAAAGGAAATTTCAGATAACTGGAATATTATACTACGTCTCCATCTGGTTTTTAATGGTTTTGGAGGGATATATATATGGTAGAACAAAAACAAAGGAAGTGATCTCAATGAAAAGAAGATTATTGAAAAGGGTTGCGGTCGCAGTTATGCCTTTTGTCATTAAAGGGGCAAAGAATTACTGGAGAAAACGTAAAATGACAAAATCATTAATGAAATAAAAAAAACGAGTCGACAAAAATTCGTCGGCTCGTTTTTATTTTTGTAGGTACACTTTCCAATGTAAAGAAACCAGTTAAAGTTTAACCATACAGAATTAAGGAAACAATTATGAAAAAACAAAGTAATGAGGGATCAATATCTATGGATGAATACTGTACTGATTTGAATTTGTTTAAAGGCTTACTTTGGGGAACGGCTTTAAGTATCCCACTTTGGTTATCGTTTTTTGGGTGGCTTAAATTATTTATTGGATTTTTAGAATAATCCTTTACGCTTTATACAAACACTGATTCACTATTCCATCTGGTTTTTTTCCATATATTCAAATAAAAAAGATTGACCGTTTCGATAAAATCTGGGGTCATAAACTCCAAGAACATTGTCATCATTTACGATTACTACAAATGGTGACCATTCATACAAGGTTTTCGCTTTTGGATTATGCTTGAATAAATCATCTAGTTCAGCTTGTTCATAAGAGTGCAATTTGTATTTTATGATTGGATCAGAAAGTAATGAATCTCCATAGATAACTACATCTTCACCATTTTTCGTAATAACATCATACTTCCATGGAAGGAAGGTAGCCGAAAGTGCTACCTCATCATGTGATTGTTGATAGGAATGAAATAAGGTGTACCCTTGAGCAGATTGCAGAAAAATATGGAGCAGGATAGCGATCCAAGCATATTGATAATACCTAGGCGCATTTAATTTGTTTCGTTTACTGAGAACAAAGGTCACAAAAATAATGAACCATATCACAAAATCAATGATAGGAATGGTTCCGAATGTGATACGGACTTGAGAAAAAGGTTCCAAGTAGCCTGTACCCCAGGCATTGAATAAATCACTAGTGTCATGGATGAAGACTCCAATTAAGGAAAGCCAAAAAATTTTCTTGTCCTTTATCTTAAATATAAGAGCAATGAGAAAATAGATTAGTAATGCCCAAAGAGGGGCCATTAGGATAGAATGGGTAATACCACGATGCCACATTTGGTATTGACCAGCAGTATCCCAAAGCCTAGATACCACATCAATTTCAGGTATTTGGTTTGCGACCAGGGAAGCGGTCAGGAAGGCACGTCTCTCACGTTTTGACAGCTTCTCTTTTTTAATGACGCCATATTGGCAGATTCCAAATAGTGTGTGCGTAATTGAATCCATTGTAACAATCTCCGTTCTATCTGTAGACATTGAGTAGCCAATGTATAAGTGTATATGATATATTTTTTAAGTTAGTAATGTATCAGAATCAACATGATTACTATTTATTTTATATGATAAAGGATGTTATGAATGAAGTCTTCTATAAAGGATGAAGTGCAATCCAGAAAAACGTTTGCAATCATTTCCCACCCGGATGCAGGGAAAACGACGCTAACAGAAAAGCTACTACTATTCGGTGGAGCTATTCGTGATGCCGGAACAGTAAAAGCAAGAAAAACAGGGAAATACGCGACTTCCGACTGGATGGAAATTGAAAAGCAAAGGGGGATTTCCGTAACTTCTTCTGTAATGCAGTTTGATTATGACGGATTCCGCGTCAATATATTAGATACCCCTGGTCACCAGGATTTCAGTGAAGACACGTACCGTACATTAATGGCAGTAGACAGTGCTGTCATGATTGTCGATTCTGCAAAAGGTATTGAGGATCAAACCATCAAGCTATTTAAAGTATGTCGCATGCGTGGAATTCCTATTTTTACATTCATTAATAAAATGGACCGTCAAGGTAGAAATCCGCTTGATATTCTTGCTGAATTAGAAGAAGTATTAGGAATTGAATCGTATCCAATGAACTGGCCAATAGGAATGGGGAAGGATTTCCTTGGTATATATGATCGTTTTAACAATCGAATCGAGCAATTTAAGGAAGAGGACAATCGTTTCGTACCTTTAAATGAAGAAGGTGAAATCGATGGTGAGCATCCAATCAAGCATTCTCCACTTTACGAGCAAACATTAGAAGAAATCATGCTGCTGAGTGAAGCTGGGAATGAGTTTTCTGAGGAAAGAATCGCAAACGGGTTATTAACACCAGTATTCTTTGGTAGTGCATTGACTACATTTGGTGTGCAAACCTTCCTAGATGCATATTTAAAATTTGCTCCATCTCCACAACCGAGACAGTCCACTAATGGTGAAATCGATCCATTATCAGAGGATTTCTCAGGATTTATTTTCAAAATCCAAGCAAACATGAATCCAAAGCACCGTGATCGAATTGCATTTTTACGTATTTGTTCTGGTAAGTTTGAACGCGGAATGAGTGTGAATTTGAGTCGTACTGGAAAAGCCATTAACTTATCTTCCTCGACTCAATTCATGGCGGACGATCGTAATACAGTTAATGAAGCGGTGAGTGGTGATATCATTGGACTATATGATACCGGGAATTATCAAATTGGGGATACATTGACGACTAGCCGGGATATGTTCCAATTTGAACGTCTACCACAGTTCACACCTGAATTATTCGTAAAAGTTTCAGCAAAGAATGTCCTGAAACAAAAGCACTTCCATAAAGGAATCCACCAGCTTGTACAAGAAGGTGCAATCCAGCTATTTAAGACGGTTACAATGGAAGAGTATTTGTTAGGTGCAGTTGGTCAACTACAATTTGAAGTGTTCGAACACCGTATGCGTAATGAATACAATACAGAAGTCATCATGGAACGTGTCGGTTCTAAAATCGCACGTTGGGTTGAAGACGAAAAAGTTGACGAAAGACTAACGAACGCAAGAAGTATATTAGTAAAAGACCGTTATGAGCAATATGTATTCTTGTTTGAAAATGAATTTGCTTTAAGATGGTTCTCTGAAAAGAATCCAGATGTGAAGCTTTATAATCCAATGGATACAAAATAATATGAAATCCCCTCTGCCATAACTAGGCTAGAGGGGATTTTTTGTTAGGTATTAATTCAGGACTATACTTTGCAACAAATGGAATAATAGAAAGTGTAAACACCGCAATAGAGGTCATCACTCCTATATCTATGTAAATGGAAAATGGCATTCTAGGTGCCACCATAAACCCATAAATATATAAAGGAACAACAGTATAAATCGAAATCCATAATCTCGAGAACCCCGTTACTGCATATGATGTGCCACATTTTTCACAATCGATGGGCTTATAAGCTAATAATATTGACCAAAAAAGCGTTTTCCAAGAGAATTGAAAGTTGCATTTTTGACATTTTTGCATGCTAAGTTTTCCTCCTTTGCGTAAAAAATTGAATAAAATCCATTAACCATCAAACACTATAATGACTTAAATATGGGAGGTTACTTGGATGGAAGTTAACAGAGTAAAACAAATTCTATCTTCTTCAGCTGATATTGATGTAAGGTACCATGGCGCATCAGTCTGGATTGATCAATTACATGAGGATGGAAGAACGGCAACTGTACACTTACGAGGTCCTTTAGAAGAACGGACCCAAGTTGATATAGCTGAACTGGAAGAAGCTTAAACATTCCACCACCCTTTAATTTCAAAAAGGGTGGTTTTTTACTTAATAAACGCACCGACAAACGAAGTCACTGTGATTACTAAAACAAAATATATTAATTTAATTTCCCTGTTATATCTACCGATTAGCTTATCAATAACAATCTGAAGGATTCTGGAAATAACCAAAACTCCTAAAAAGTATGGAAGTATTAAAATAGGATGATTTAATATAAATTTTGGATTAGTTATATTTATTAGTACTAATAAGATAAGGATTACTAATAATTCACTTAAATCTCTTCGAATATTCCGCTTAAAAAGCCAAGCTATCCATTTAATCGAAATCACCTCTTAAATGTTATTCTCTTTAGGTGAAAGAAAATCCTTTTTGTACTTCTAGGGAAAACTTCAATAATGAAGTTAAAGGATTAATCATAGCTATCCTTTTGACTCAATCTCTGCAGTGGGTGTGTTAATTTGTGAGGCATTTATTTTCTTCATATTAAACGTATGAGCAATTATTCCGATGATAATTAAAAGAATTCCCAAAATAGTAAGACCAGAAGGTAAGGGGCTTGCTAAAAGAATAGACTCCCCTCCAATAACAAAAAGTATCTGAGAAGATTGTGTAGACTCCACAGATGCAAGTTTACCTTGATGATTCCTTACACGATTCGTGGCAATAAAGAATAAAGAGGTAGCAATTACTCCTGAACAGATTGCCACAATCAATGATTGAATCACTTGGTCTGAGCTTGGTGGACCCACTTTTATGTAAGCTATACTACTGATCAATAACCACACGGGTAAACTTGCTAAAGTCATTCCTAATATCCTCTGAAAGGTATCTAGTTTCCCATTGCAAAGTTCCATCATCTTTCGATTTCCAAGGGGGTAAGCAAATGCAGCAATTACAACGGGTAGAATTCCTAATACCATTTCAGATAAGGATAAAGTACTGTTATTTTGTAACTGTATGAACATAACACCTACCAAAATTAAAGTGGATATGGCTAAAGCTCTTTTATCAATTGAATATCTTTGTTTGACTGTTCCTGAAGAAGTTTGAATAACAGTATAAAATAATGGGGCTATTAAAATCCCTGCTACAATCGTGAATTGCCAAGTACCTGCTATTAACCAACCAGGTCCATATGATGCAGCAAAAGTAATCGGAGCGTAAAAAAGCACAAAGCCAACACAGCTCCATCCAAACCATTCTATTGGTGCTTTATTTATCTCTTTAAAAACTTGTGTACCATTTTTTCTTATAAATACAATCAAGAATAAAAATGGTAGCATGAACAAAAATCTTAAGGAGGAGCTCCACATCCAACTTCCTCCTGACAGTTCCATGGATCGATTTAAGACGAATGTAACTGCAAAAAACATCGATGAAACAATGCCAAGGGTCAGCTCTTTCAAAAAAAATTCCTCCTTTCTGAAATGGAAATGCCATCCTATTAATAAGGTACAATATAAAGGTTTTATCAGTATATATAAAGTTCATCTTCTGGGGAAAATTTTAAAATTTGATTAGTGTTTCAGCTTTTGCTAAAAAAATTTCTTGACCACTTGTAGGATATCAGCTATATTACTAATATGCTTTACCGCTTAAAAGCGTCTAAGTGTAAATGAATATCTTTCTTGTTAGCAGTTTGAAGTAATGATTCTGGATGCAGCAAATAGAAACCGGATGGGTGATGGAAGTCCGGGCAACAGATGATTGAAATACACCTGCATGCAATTGAACAAGATTTTAAAGAGTGGTTGCTTCAATTTGAAGTAGCAATTAGGGTGGTACCGCGAAGCTTCTTCGTCCCTATGTGGAGATGAGGCTTTTTTGTGTTTTTTGCTTTTACTAGTGGGGCAACAGATGCAAAGGCCAATTCTACTTTTATTAATACATCATAGAAGGGTTGGTTTGTCATGCAATTAGCAGATGCAAAAATTAAGCTTACTACAATGGAAGCAAGTATATTAATTTTATTGATTTTAGGAATCATCAGTAGTGGGATCATTTTTCTTGGTGTTGTTCCACATTTGCCAATAATAATGTCTATAGTTCTATTAATGGTTTATGGAAGAAGGAAGGGCTTAAGCTTTGAAGAATTAGAAGGTGGATTAATTAAAGGTGCCACCACTGGATTGGGAGCAGTATACATTTTCTTCTTCATTGGAATGTTAATCAGTAGCTGGATGGCCAGTGGAACGATTCCAACTTTAATGTATGGTGGATTTAAGTTATTTTCTGGTACTCCTATTTATCTAGCTGCTTTTATCATTTGTTCTGTCCTTGGTATAAGTATTGGTAGTGCTTTTACCACTGCAGCCACAATTGGTGTAGCTTTTCTCGGAATGGCTGCTGCAATGGATGCCTCATTAGCCATTATGGCTGGAGCGGTTGTTTCAGGAGCGTTTTTAGGAGATAAAATGTCACCAGTTTCCGATACTACAAACTTAGCTTCTGGGACATTTGGTGTTTCACTCTTTGAACATATTAAAAATATGCTTTGGACAACTGTCCCTGGATTTATTATATCCGCAATATTATTCTGGATTCTCTCACCAGGAACTGAAACGAAAACAGGGGAGATTAAAAACTTCATACAAGCACTACAAGCCGAAACTTCAATTGGTTGGACAAGCTTAATTCCATTTATTTTGGTAACAGTATTTGCCATTAGAAAAGTTTCTGCCATTCCAACATTGTCGGTTAGTATTTTAAGTGCAGTGGCGATCAGTTTTATGAATACGAAAGAAATGACACTTGCAAAAATGTCTTCTATTCTTTTTTCAGGCTTTGTTATGGAAAGTGATTTCGAACAGCTAAATACGATTCTCTCAAGAGGTGGAGTCGAGAGCATGATGTTCTCTATTTCATTAGTGCTTTTAGCTTTAGGACTTGGCGGATTACTCTTCATGCTTGGAATCATTCCTGCACTATTAAAATTTATCGAAAGATTTTTAACGTCAACACTTAAATTAGCTGCATCAACTGTAGCAACAGCTATTTCTATTAATGTTTTAATTGGTGAACAGTATTTATCTATCCTTTTAACAGGAAGCACCTTCCAAAGTCATTTTGAAAGGTTAAAGCTTTCGAAAAAGACTTTATCCAGGATTTTGGAAGATTCAGGAACTGTTATCAACCCTCTAATTCCTTGGGGGGTGTCAGGAGTGTTTTTGACAGAGGTTTTAGGAGTATCCACGCTTCAATATGTACCATTTACATTCTTCTGCCTACTTTGTCCAATTCTGACATTAGTCAGTGTGTCTACAAAAATAGGTATCTCAAACACTGAATCATAAACATTAGGAGCTATTCCTTCGTCAATCAATTGGCTTAAGGTAAATTAGCTCCTTTTTTAGATTTGACTATCAAGTCACTGACTTTATAAACCCCCAACAGGTATCCCTCATTGAAATCAACTATCACTTTAGATATAGTTAATTTAATATTTCCCAAAAATGAATTGACTTAATGGTCAAATACATCATGTACCAAGAAAGGTGACTCAGCTTTGAAAATAAGCGCTTTCTCTATTAGAAGACCAGTTTTCACACTTGTAACGATGGTGTTATTACTCGTTTTAGGTGCGGTATCCTTATTAAATATCCCAGTGAAATTAATTCCGGAAATCAAACCTCCCGTTGGAGTAGTCGTAACCACCTATGAAGGTGCGAGCCCTATAGAAGTTAACGAGAAAATTACCAAGCCTTTAGAAGCAAATTTGTCGACACTACCTGGATTAAAAACCATTACTTCCACATCACAGGAAGGCGCAAATTTTACCCTTTTACAATTTTCTTGGACTACTGACATTGATGAGGTGCAGTCAGATGTTCTACAGAGAATCGATGGAACTCCTCTACCAGATGATGTAGAAAAACCAAGATTTCTAAAATTTGATCCGGCACAATTCCCTATCATCCAACTTTCTTTGCGTTCTGAAAGTAATCCAAAGGCTCTACGAAGCCTTGCAACGGATTTGCAAAAGGAATTAACGAAAGTAGAAGGTGTAGCAAGTGTTACAATCTCAGGATCACTGACAGAACAAATTAGAATTAATCTCAACCAAGATAAGCTAAAGACCTATGGACTAAGCCAAAGTGACTTAGTAGCAGTAATCCGTTCCAATAATGTTTCGATGCCAGGAGATCCAGTACTTACAGATGGCAAACAATTAACAACAAGAATTATTAGTAGCATTTCTTCTATTGAAGCAGTCAAAAATTTGGTTGTAACAGTAAACCCAATCAACGGTAATAAAGTCACCATTAAGGATGTTGCCTTAGTAGAATTGGTTAATACATCTGATGGAACTATGACAAGGACTAATGAAACTCCTTCTGTCCTTATAAGTGTATTACAACAATCAGATAGCAATACGGCGACAGTGTCCAAAGCGTTCCAACTGAAGCTGAAAGAGCTATTGGAAAAAGATAAATATAAGGACATTGAATCTGATGTATTATTTGATCAAGGAGATTATATAAAACGTGCCATCGGAAACATCTCTACATCCCTTGTCTTGGGGGGAGCACTAGCGATGGTCGTATTATTCTTATTTCTCCAGAATGTAAAAAGTCCAATTATTATCGGTATTGCCATCCCATATTCAGTAATCGTCACTTTTGTCCTCATGTTTTTCTCGGATTTCACATTGAATATCATGACACTTGGTGGATTGGCACTTGGAATTGGGATGCTAGTAGATAACTCAATTGTGGTTATTGAAAATATTTACCGTCATCTTTCAATGGGTAAGAATCCAAAAACCGCTGCAGCTGATGGAGCGCGTGAAGTTGGAGGGGCAATTACCGCTTCCACATTAACCACTGTTGCTGTTTTTTTACCAGTAGTGTTCGTATCAGGTATCATCGGAGATTTGTTCACTGAATTTGCTCTTACGATTTCATTCAGCTTAGTTGCATCTCTATATGTGGCTCTGACGGTCGTCCCAATGTTAGCAAGCCGCTGGTTAAGAGGGGGAAACGATAGGGTAGAGGAAAAAAGGAAACATTCTTCATTTATGAAAGGACTGGATCGTTCTATTAGATGGTCGCTACATAATAGAGTAAAGGTATTACTAATCACCGTTCTATTTTTGGTGATGGGGGGATTCGGATTAACGACAGTAGGAACCCAGTTCTTGCCTAGTACAGATGAAGGATATTTTTCAATCAAGATTAAGCTTGAAAATGGTGCTGCGATAAGTGAAACAGATAAAGTTGTTTCGGCATTGGAATCACAATTGAAGAATCAAGAGGATGTAGATGTGTATGTTGGGCTGATTGGTACGACTCAAGAAGAATCTTTCCGAGGAACAACAAAGGCAAACACAGCTGAAGTTTATGTCAAATTAAAACCTTTAGAAAAAAGGGATAAAAGTGTTTTCCAATTTGTCGATGATGTGAAAGCGAATCTTGAAAAGGCTGCCCTTGATGCTAATCCAACTACAGAATTAAAGTTCATTTTGCAATCTACTACCGGATCTGAACAATATACATTGACCTTTAATGTAAAGGATACTGATCCTATTCGTCTAAAAGAAACGGTGAAGAGGATAAGTTCTTCCTTAAAGGAAATTAAAGGTGTATCTGATCTGTCTACCGATTTGAATGAGACTGTTGAGGAGATTCAAATCCAAGTCAATCGGGATAAAGCACTCCAGGCTGGAATGCCCCCTGCAAGGATTGCGATGTTGGTTAATGATGCGACAAGGGGAGTCACTGCAGCTCAAATCGTCGATGAAAATGCAAATGTATATTCCATTTTAGTGGAGTATGATCAGAATATCACTCAAAATATCAATAAATTGAAAACACTCAGTATAAAAAAACCTAATGGTACGTTCACCACATTAGGTGAATTAGCTTCATTTACAATTGGAAAAAGCCCATTAAAAATACAAAGGATTAATCAGCAGGATGCTATCCAGTTTACTTTGAAATATAAAGCAAAAACGAATTTAGGGGACATATCCGATGCAGTAGATAAAAAAATTAAACAATTAAAGCTGCCAGATGAAACTGAAATCGTCTTTTCAGGAGACCGTGAACTATTGGATTCGTCCATGAATGACCTATTCTTAGCTTTGAGCTTAGCAATTTTATTTATCTATTTAGTCATGGCTGCTCAATTTGAATCGTTAAAATACCCATTCGTGATAATGTTTAGTGTTCCACTTATCATTATTGGTGTATCCATTGCCTTGACGATCACTAGGACCCCAATTGGCTTGACTGCTATTATTGGTGTGATTGTACTTGCAGGAATAGTAGTAAACAATGCTATCGTCATCGTTGAATATATCAACCAACGAAAGGGAATGGGCATGGTCACCTTTGAAGCAATCGTAGCATCTGTACTTGATCGTGTTCGCCCCATCCTTATGACTGCACTTACTACGATACTTGGTCTCATCCCGTTAGCGCTAGGAATAGGGGAAGGAGCAGAAATAAACCAACCAATGGGAATAACAGTCATTGGAGGACTGATTAGCAGTACGTTCTTGACCCTGTTTATTATCCCGATTATTTATAGTTATTTTGATAAAGAAACTAGAAAATCAAAGAAAAGATTCAAAAGGGCTAACCAAAAGGTATTAATAAATGAGGAAAGAGAATTGGAAGACCTATTCAGACTCCTTAAGAAATAAAGAGCATTTGATTAGTCCACTATTAGGATGTGTAAAATAGATGAATGATAAAAAAGCATTAATTCTTGATACGGCATTGGAGCTGTTTTCAGAAAAAGGATACCATTCTACTTCCATGCAGGATATTGCATCGAAATGTAAAATTGCTAAGGGTTCCTTGTATACGTATTTTGAATCAAAAGATGAATTGTTTATGTCGATCATAAAGGAAAGCTATCTAACCTTTACCGAAAAAATGATGGATGTTGATCATGAAGCAGGCTTAACGGTACGTGAAAAATTCGAGAAACAACTATATTTACAATTGAACAATTTCATGAAATATCGGGATTTCATTCAAAAACATATGCATGATCCATCCATTTTTAAGAATAAAGAGATGGGTACTTATATGATGGACATGAGGACTAAATCCTTAAAATGGACCGTTGAAAAAATAATTAAGTTATATGGTAAAGAAGCAAGGGAAGTATCCTTTGATGCTGCTGTTATCTTCAGTGGCATAATGAAGGAATATGTTTTCATCCTATTATTCGAAGTCAAGGAACAGGATTTGTATCGACTTGCCCGTTTTTTGATGAGCAAATTGGACGATATTATAGCAGGTTCATTGAAGAAAAAAGACCAATATCTTTCTGAAGACAATTTCTTGCAATCCCTTCAAATTGAAGAGAACCACGAACCTTCTAAGCAAGAGCAAATGAACAAGTTAATACTTGAATTGAAAGAATTGTCTCAATCTCTGAACCTTGGCAAGGATAAAATGGAATTTGTCCAGACCGCCATCAATCAAATTGAAGATCAAGTTCATGCACATGGAATCGATAAAGAAGTAATCCTTGAAGGCATGTTACTTTACTTAGAAAAGTGGGACATCCCTGAAGTAAGCAACTGGGTCACTTTGTTTCGTAAGTATAAATAAGAAATCTTGCTAATCCTCTGATACTAGAGGATTTTTTGTTTTTATGAAGAATAGATTTAGAACAGGTTATTTTAATGGGGAAGAAGGGTGAAGGATGTCTCATGTTTATTTCATGACTGGTTTTCCAGGATTCATTTCCAATCAGTTGATTAGGCAATTGATTAAAACGGATCGAGAATTTTATAAAGCTTATATGCTGGTAATGCCATCAATGATAGATAAGGCGAATGAAGAAATTCGAATGATTCTGAGGGAGTTCAATTTACCTGAGGGCTCTATTAAAACCATCAAAGGGGATATTACAAAGAAAGACTTGGAGTTGCAGGAAACCATTAATTCTAATCACATCACCCATGTATTTCATCTGGCAGCCATTTATGACTTGGCAGTGCCTGAAACAGTAGCATACAACATAAATGTCAATGGTACTAAAAATGTAAATGAATGGGTAAAATCCTTGACGTCATTAAAAAGGTATGTGTATTTTAGTACGGCATACGTTGCTGGAATGCGGGAAGGGAAATTGTATGAAAACGAACTCCTAAGGCCACCAACATTCAAGAATCATTATGAAAAAACCAAATACGAAGCAGAAGTTTTGGTGGAACAACTGAAATCTCAACTACCTGTGACCATCATCAGACCCGGTATTGTAAAGGGGCATTCTGTTACAGGGGCAACCAATAAATTTGATGGTCCTTATTTTATATTAAATTTTTTAGATTCATTATCCTTTCTTCCAATCAAGCCTTATATAGGAAAAGGAAATGCAAAAATCAATCTTGTTCCGATTGATTTTATTATCCAATCAGTTGCTTATGTGTCCTTTTACGATGGTGGGAAAGGAAAAACATATCACTTAACCGACCCAAATCCATATACAGCTTCACAAGTGTATGATATGTTCGTTCAAGAATTATTTGAGCAACGGCCTATAGGGAGGCTACCTCTTTCATTAAGTAAAGCGTTTCTTTCGATTTCAACCGTTCGTAAATGGCTTCAAGTAGAAAAAGAAGCATTAGATTATTTTACATGGAAAGGTGATTTTGACTGTCAACAAGCGAAACGGGATTTAGCCACGGCAGGAATTATTTGTCCTGATTTTAAAGACGGTGTACCAGCTATGGTAAAGTTCTTTTTGGAAAATAAAGAAAATAAACAGTATCAAATTCAAATTAGATAAAGGATGTTCACATGAAACAACAAGGAATATTAAAAGTACAGTCTCCTGCAACGGGTGAGTTTTTTGCCGAGATGTTTGAGACAACTATAGAAGAAACCTCTTTTATATATGAAAAGTCAAGGAAGGCATTTCCTACTTGGTCAACCATGACCATTGATGAAAGGTTGGTTTATTTTCATAATCTTCGAAGAATCATGGTTGAGCAAATGGATGACCTGGCTAAAAAGATTTCTTTAGACACTGGCAAGGTAAAGCTTGAGGCTTTAGTGGCAGATATTATGCCTGTGTTGGATTTCTTAAAGTCACTTGATAAAACTGCAAAAAAAACCTTGGTAAGACAAAAGGTTTCTACCCCGTTATTGTTAATGGGAAAAAAATCTTATATTGAATATATGCCAAGAGGAACTGTGCTCGTCATATCACCATGGAATTACCCTTTTCAGCTAGCGATGATTCCAATTTTAAGTGCATTAGTAGGTGGAAACTGTGTCATTTCAAAACCGTCTGAAGTTACTCCTTTTGTTGGTAAAGTGATGGAAGACTTGTTTAAATTGGCTGAATTCCCAGAGGGTGTCGTTTCATTTGCTCATGGGGGGAAGGAGCTTGGGGCTACCTTGACTGAACATGGGCCGGATTATATCTTCTTCACTGGATCTGTCCGTACGGGTAAAATCATAGGGCAAGTAGCTGCGAAAAAGCTGATTCCAACTACGCTTGAATTAGGTGGAAAGGATCCAATGATTGTCCTTTCAGATGCACATTTGAAGCGTGCAGCAAAAGCGGCCGTATGGGGTGCATTTACAAATAGTGGCCAAGTTTGCATGAGTGTTGAACGGGTATATGTGGACCGTTCCGTTTACAATGAATTTTTACGTCTTGTAAAGGTAGAAGTATCACAAATGAAACAAGGACAAAGCAATTCAGATGATGTGGGTTCCATGACCTTTCCTGCACAAATTGACATTGTAAGAAACCAAATTGAAGATGCATTGTCACAAGGCGCTACTCTGGAAACCGGTATAGAGCCTAGGCATTGGAAAGAGGGAGAAATGCATGTACCGATGATGGTACTCTCTAATGTCTATAAAGGAATGAAAGTCCTTAACGAAGAGACTTTCGGTCCCATCATGCCCATCGTGCCGTTCGACACAGTGGAAGAAGTGATCTCACTTGCCAATGATAGCGAATATGGGTTGAATGCAAGTGTATGGTCAAAGAATATACAACTAGCGCAAACAGTCGCCTCACAAATTGTGTCTGGTGCTGTTGTCATCAATGATGTCATTGTGACTGCCGCAAACCATCATTTACCTTTTGGTGGAGCCAAACAAAGTGGGGTTGGCAGGTATCATGGAGAAGCAGGATTAAAGATATTCTGCCATGAAAAAGCCGTCATGGTTGATTCAGGTTGGAAATCAAGTGAAATCCAATGGTATCCCTATCATGGAAAGTACGAACTCTTTTTAAGCCTATTTAAAAGCTACTTTAAAGATCGAGTAAACTGGTTTACGTTTTTACAATCATTCCAAAAATTAATCAAGCTTTCAAAAAATAAATAATTAATAAAATATGATGTTTTTTGTTGCATGGACCTTCCACACTTAATATACTAAGAGTATAATCAAATATAATTTATTCCTTTAACAAAGGGGAGTAGCGTTAGGGTTCGCCCTAAAACAAAGTCGTCATTTCATGGAATTGTTTCCATCGGCTTTGTTGGCATATAAAAATGTGCTCAGCAAGACCTTTGCCACTAGCGGCATCGGTCTTTTTTGTTGTTTTCAAAACAGATTGGACTCATTCTCCCAAGTTTTGGATTGCAGCTAGTGGGAAAAAAGAAGAACACTAACTACAATTGGAGGTTGATTGAGAAATGGATGCTTCATTACTGTTAGAGTATGGATGGGTATTACTCGTATTAGTTGGGTTAGAAGGGATTTTAGCTGCCGATAATGCAGTAGTAATGGCTGTTATGGTCAAACATCTGCCTAAGGATCAACAAAAAAAGGCATTATTTTATGGTTTGCTGGGGGCATTCGTCTTTAGATTTGCAAGTTTATTCTTAATTTCCTTCCTAGTGGATGTATGGCAGGTTCAAGCGGTAGGTGCAGCGTATCTATTATTTATTGCCATTCATCACTTGTATAAGAAATACACTCATAAAGAAAAATTGTATGATGAAGAAAAACCACATAAGGGATCAGGTTTTTGGATGACAGTACTTAAAGTAGAGTTAGCGGACATTGCATTTGCTGTTGACTCAATGCTAGCAGCGGTTGCATTAGCAGTAACACTACCAAAAGCAGGTTGGTTCGAAATTGGTGGCATCGATGGCGGACAATTTACGGTAATGTTCCTTGGTGGTGTAATAGGCCTTGTCATTATGCGTTTTGCGGCCAACGTATTTGTTAAACTGCTTCATGATAAGCCTTCTTTAGAAACAGCAGCTTTCTATATTGTTGGATGGGTAGGAGTTAAATTAGCAGTGTTCACACTTGCTCACCCTTCTATCGCAATCCTCGATGAGCACTTTCCAGAATCTAAACCTTGGAAGATTGTATTCTGGGGTGTACTAATTGCAATCGTCGTTGCCGGCTTATTACTTTCAAGTAGAAAGAATGAAGAAAGAGAAGAAGGGTTAATGGAAAAATAGAGTGACAAAAGCTGACTATGACAAGTCAGCTTTTTCTTTTGATCTAGACTTTGTTTTGTCTTTAAATATTTCAATTATATAGACAGTAATTTACAAAAGCAGTAATATACTTAGTATTACGAAATAAAAAAATAAGGCTGTGATACGGAATGTTTCGAAATAAAAATATATGGATTTTAATGGCGGGAGAGTTCATAGCCAATCTTGGAATGTGGGTAGGAATTATTGGGAATCTTGAATTTTTACAAAAACTAGTACCATCAGATTTCCATAAATCTTTAATATTGTTTGTAGGGTTGTTCATTGGGGTGCTTTTTGGACCGATGGCAGGAAGAATCATTGATCGATCATCGAAAAAGAAGGTCATGATTTATGCAGGAATGGCACGTATTTTAGCTGTTGTATTTATGTTTGTCGCAATATGGACAGAACAGGTACTCTGGATGAGCGTTTATATGTTGGTGCTTGGAATTTCAGCTGCCTTTTATTTCCCTGCTTTACAGGCAGCAATTCCGCTAATTGCTAGAGATGATCAACTTCTAAGTTTAAATGGTTTACATATGAATGTAGGAACCGTTGCAAGAATCTTTGGTACTGCGTTAGCTGGAATGCTTCTATTGTATATTTCCTTATTCAATATGTATTTTCTAACGCTACTCTCTTATGTTCTAATACTTATTTGTACTTTAATGCTCGACATTAAGGAGGACATTCCTAAACAAAATCCAAACAAAGCACAAAAGCAAAAGGGTGGATTCAAGGAGGTATGGCCGATAATCAAATCCAATCCTCCAGTGGTGCTAGGATTGGTACTAATGCTTGTCCCAACTATGTTTATTGGAAGTTTTAATTTGATGGTTTTAAAAATCAGTGAAATGCAGCATGACCCTACAATCAAAGGCTGGTTATATACAACCGAGGGAATTTCTTTTATGATCGGGGCCTATTTCATTAAGCGCTTTTCACCAGGTCGTGATTCTGTGAAAATTCTAATGGTATGCGCAGCAGGAATCGCATTTTCACACTTGTCTCTCTTTTTTGCAGATGACAAAATCCCATCCATCATTTCTTTCGCAATATTTGGAATAGCGGCAGGCTCATTTTTTCCTGTAGCCGCCACCATGTTCCAAACCATGATTAACAGAGAATTTCATGGCCGCTTTTTCTCATTCCGAGGTATGATGGACAGAATTCTCTTCCAACTTATTCTGGTGAGTGCAGGATTCTTTTTAGATACAATTGGCTTTAAGAAAATGGTGCTCTGTTACGGAGGATTGTCGATGGCACTTGTCATTGCATTTGCAATTCGTCAAAAACAGACGAAAACAGTAATAGATAATCAATCTACTTCCATATGATAAATTGACCCTTTACCAACAGGTAAGGGTTTTTTTGTATAAAAAGTATTCTCAAAGAAAATTTCCTGATTTTTATTTAGTAAGAATCTCCCAAATGAAAAAAGAATTATTTTTAATATTTCTTTTGAAAACCCTTATATATCAACGATTTTACCTATAGGAAAATAGTTGCCATTATTTTTTGACAAACTTTTACCCCCATAAAAAATTTGTCACATAGCGTATTAGTTTCATGAAATATATTTCATACAAAAATTACAAAATTCTTATGAGGTGACACAATCATGAAAAAAGATCCTGTACGCAACGTGAAAAATTTAAATAAGCTAGCAAAGTCTACGTTAGCTTTAGTAATGGCTGGAACATTTACATTCTCTGGAGCATTTTCTGCTTTAGCTGAAGAAAACACTGCAACAAATACGGTGGAAACTGTAGACTTACAGAATATCGATTTAACAGAAACAACTGAGAAATACGAAGCTCCAGCTTTAGTACCGGGAGATTTCTTATACTTCACAAAAACGATTATCGAAAAAATCCGTTTAGCATTAACAGTTAACGATGTAAAGCAAGCAGAATTACTCTCAGAATTTGCATCTGAGCGTCTTGCTGAAGCACAAGCATTATTCGCTGAAGGCAAAAAAGAAGAAGCAATTGAAACAATTAAACTAGCAATGGGCAATATGGAAGCAGTTGAGGAAGTTGTAAAAACTGAACCAGCAGAAGAGCCAAAAGCTGAAGAACCAAAAGCTGAAGAACCAAAAGCTGAAGAACCAAAAGCTGAAGAACCGAAAACTGAAGAGCCAAAAGTGGAACAACCAAAAACAGAAGAGCCGAAAACTGAAGAGCCAAAAGTGGAACAACCAAAAACAGAAGAGCCAAAAACAGAAGAACCAAAAACAGAAGAACCAAAAGTAGAAGATGGAACGACTTCAGACGATACTGCTAAGGTAGAGGAAGATAAAGAAACAACAGAAGCTACACCTACTGAAGATTTGGCAGAATTGAAAGAATTAGAAGAAATGATGAATCAAAATTATTTCGCTTTAATGGCAGTATTGAAAAAGATGGAAGAAAAACAAATTGGTAGTCCAAAAGCATATGATGCTATAGAAAAGAACATCAAGAAAGCTTTCGATAAAGTAGCAAAGAAACTTGAAAAAATTGAAAAGAAATATGCTGAAAAAGAAGAAGAAAAACAAGAAGATCAGGCTACTACCGCACCAGTAACGGAGGATACAACTAAACCTGAAGAAACTACTTCTGAAGATAAAACAAAAACAGAAGAAACTACTGTAGTACCAGTGGTTGCTCCGGTGAAAAAAGACATACAAAAACCAGTAAAAGTTAAGCATGAGCATAAGAATGAAGAAAAACCAGCTAAAGAAAAAGTAAAGCATGAAAAAGTAGTAAAAGAAAAAGCCGTAAAACCTATAAAACCAGAAGTGAAAACACCTACAGTGCCAAAGCATGAGAAACATGAAGACAAAGGCAAAAAATATGATAGAGACCATAATAAACAACACAATCATAAACAAAAAGATCATAAAGAATCTAAATACCAAGGTAATCAAAAAGGCAAAGAGAACAGACATGATGACCACAAAGGTAATGGACACTCAAATAGAGACAAGCATGACAATAAGTAAGGTATAATTGGCCTATAAGCAACTGAAAAGATAGTCCATTTGGAACTGTCTTTTCAGTTGCTACCCCTTACAATGATAATATCGAAACTTTTGATGTTGCAATGAATTGAGGTGAGGCCAATGCTAAGTTTATTATTTTCAGCTTTAAGTAGTAAAAAAAGAAATCTAGAAGAATCCATATTCAAGATACAAGATGGCGATCTTCATCTAAGGAATGAAATCATCAAATCGTTTAAGCCCTTTATCGCGAAAACGGCATCTTCGGTGTGTAGAAGATATATTAGAGAGTCAGATGATGAATTTAGCATTGGTCTTATCGCTTTTAATGAAGCACTGGATAAATATGACCGTGAAAAAGGTAGTTCACTCATCTCTTTTGCAGAAACGCTAATAAAACGTAGAGTCATTGATTATTTACGTAGTCAGTCGAGGAAGCAACAAGATCTGCTGATGGACATGCAAAGCAATGATGAAGAGGAACAAGCACAAAATTACCTCGAAGCGGAACAATCAATGCAACAATTTCAACTGGAACTAGAGTCACAGAAACGGAAAGATGAAATTCTTCAATATACAAAAAACTTAAAGGAATTTGATGTTTCTTTTTCAGATTTGGTGGAATGTTCACCAAAACATGTGGATTCTAGGCAAAGTGCCATTTTTATCGCGAAAACCTTAATTAACGATCCAGAGATGCTTCAGGCATTATATGAAAAAAAGAGATTGCCAATTAAGCAGCTGGAAAGCAAGGTAGACGTTAGCAGGAAAACGATTGAGCGCAATAGAAAATATATAATAGCGCTAGCCATTATTTTATGCGGGGATTATATCTATTTAAAGGATTATTTAAAAGGGGTGCAGGATTAATGAGAAAGGGAATTATCATGGAAGTTGACAATCATTTTGTCACTTTACTTACCCCTGAAGGTGAATTTCTAAAATCAAAAAAAACTTATAGAGAACAACCATACATGATTGGAGAAGAAATTACTTTTTCTCCCGTTTTGAAAAATAAGGTTAATAAATGGAGTCATTTCTCCGGAACTAAAACACTAATTGCCGGAATGGTAGCATGTATGATCTTATTTTTCTCCTTATTCCCAGCGTTTAACAAAGATGAAGCATATGCTTATATGACCATCGAAGTGAATCCTGGTGTTGAAATGGCACTTGATAAAAATCTTCACGTGATTAAGTTAAGAGCACTGAATAAAGAAGGTAAAAGCATTGTCGAAGGGATAAAAGATTGGGAGGACAAGAGTGCAACTACAGTCTCTCATTTAATATTAAATTCAATGAAGGACAATGGTTTTTTAAAGAATCCTGATCAAGTGATTTTATCCACTGTTGGATTAAAGGATAAGGAAAAGAAGCAACAACTTGTTCAGTCCGTACAAAAAAGCTTACCTGTCAAAAGTGAAGTGACTGTAGTGGAAGCTACAAAAAAAGAGCGGAAAATAGCTAAAAAGCAAGGTGTTGCGACTGGTCAGTATGTAAAGTCTAAGGCAGTTGAAAAAAGTAAGCCAGAAATTAAGAAAGAACCACAAACAAAGCCGGCTTCTTCTTCAACTAAGACAGAGGAAAAAAATATACCAGTTAAACAATCATCCATTGTTAAACAAAAGAATGCTGAGAAGAAGGAAAAACCAGTTCAGCACCCTGGAAAACCTGCTACTATTACACATCCTAGGTCAAATGATTCGCATAAGAAAAATGTTCCAAATAATAATGAAAGACCTAAGAGTAATGGTGTTCGTGTTAATGAAAAACAGGATAAATCTAAGTTTAACCATTCTAATAAGGTAAAAGAAAACCGTGAAAATGATGTAAAAAAAAATAGTCATATGAATCCTCATGGAAATAAAGAAACAAATTCCCATGGCGATAGGCGCTCTGATCATAAAAGAAATTATCATAATAAAAACAAACAATCCAAAAACAACGATCCGGACAAAGAAAATCATGATTCCGGCCGTGAAAAGAAAAAAGATAATAATAGAGACTAAAACAGACAAGACCCCGGCAATCGCTGGGGTCTTTTTGCCATTGTATTCAATTATTGTCCGCGAAGTTGAGACTGTGCTTGTTGCACTAAACGCTTTGTAATTTCTCCACCTACAGATCCATTTGAACGAGAGGCAGTGTCAGAACCTAAAGAAACACCGAATTCTTGTGCAATTTCATATTTATATTGATCTAATGCTTGTTGAATCCCAGGGACTAATAGTTTATTTGAACTTCTTGCCATGATTTTTCACTCCTAAATGTTATTGACAGGTATGTAACCTGTATCCCTAGTATGAGAGGAAAGAATCTTGATTATGTTTCATTAAAAACGATGTTTGGTGGAAGGATATCCTTATATTGTGAAAGCTGGAACGTTTTTGTGTAGTTTGAAAACAGGTTAGTTTAGGGTAGATAAATTGCATTATTAATATAGGTAGGGGAATGAAAATGGATTTAAAAGATGGAAAAGCTTTATGGCCCAATATTTATAAACCATATACTGGATTCAGCCCGCTGGAAGAAGATATAGAATGTGATGTATGTATAATCGGCAGTGGGGCATCCGGAGCGCATGCAGCCTATTTTTTGGCCGATACTGGTTTAAGGGTGGTAGTTGTTGATAAACGTGGAATAGGCGAAGGAAGCACTAGTGCTAATACAGGCTTGCTTCAGTATTCTAATGATAAAACTTTAACGTCCACCATCCAGAGCTTTGGAGAAGAAATTGGTGTTCGTCACTATCAATTGTGTTTTGATGCCATTGAAATTTTGAAAAATAAAGTCGTTCCAAGCTTTGACGAAAATCCTGATTTTATAATTAGGAAAAGCTTGTATTTAGCATCCTCTGAAAAAGGAAAGCCGTTGTTGGATAAAGAATTTGAACTATTTAATAAATACGGTTTTCCAACAGAATATTACGATAAGGATATGATTGAATCAAAGTTTGGATTTTCCCGATGTGCAGCTTTAGTTACTCATAATGATGCAGAAGTCAATCCATATCGACTAGTTCATTCTTTATTGCAGTATGCCCATACTAGGGGCACTCGAGTTTATCCTCATACTCGCATCAATGGTAAGAAACTGGGGAAGGATCAATCCATCCTATACACCGAAAACGGAAATGAAATTAAAACGAAATATATCATTTTCTCAACTGGTTATGAAGCACAGGAGGAAAAGCGTGACCCTAATGCCATGATTGTTTCTTCTTATGCAATCGCAACCAACTCTCTAAAAGAAAGTGATATGTGGTATGACAAAATGATGATATGGGAAACTGATCGACCTTATATGTATGCAAGAACAACAAAGGATAACAGAATCATCATGGGTGGATTGGATGTGAAAACACCATTTCCTGAGAAACGAGAGTCGATGTTACTAAGGAAGCGTGATATTTTGCTTGAAATGATTGGTAAGTACTTTCCGAAACTATTAGGAAAAATTGAAGCAGAATACTACTGGGGAGCTTTTTTTGGAGAAACACATGATGGTTTGCCTACAATAGGTATGTATGAAGACTATCCGAATAGTTACTTTATGCTTGGCTACGGAGGAAATGGAACGGTCTACAGCATAATTATGGCGCAAATCATACGTGATTTAATCACTAAAGGCTCAAACAAAGATCTTGAGATGTATTTAAAAGAAAGACCAGCCTCAAAAGGATCAGTTTTAAGACATGAGTAAAATGAGGCTAGCACTAAGAAAAAATGATAGTGTTATCCTCATAATGGTTAATACTTTAATTTGGCATTAATTGGCAGTAAAGAGGTATGGCGGCGCAGTGGCCAATTTTAGGAATAAAGGATAAATGCAACAAGGCTTTCGCCAGCGAAAGCCTTGTTCTCTATGGAGTAATTGCTTCAACTAAAAAATCCACAATATGAAGGGCACGGACCTTTGCACTCAATCCTTCTCTTTCGATCCCTAGTTTCATTTGTAATAGACATCCCGGATTAGCAGTAATGACTGTATTAGCGATAACGGCTTTCGTTTTCTGCATCTTGTCTTCCAATATTTTCATCGACATTTCGGATTCAACTATATTATATATCCCGGCAGATCCACAACAACGGTCTGCATCTTCCATTTCCCTAAACTCGATACCATTTATGGAGTTTAGAAGTTGACGAGGTGCCGAGGATGTTTTCATCACATTTCGCAAGTGACAGGAATCTTGATACGTAACAATCTGATGTGGTAGTGACAATGAGTATTTTTGATGTAAATTCATTTCCATTAACATTTCGGAAATATCCTTTATTTTTGACACGAATTCTTGCGCTTTTTGCTGCCATTCTGGTTCATCATCCAATAAATGATCATATTCAACAAGGAAAGCTCCACAGCCACCAGCATTAGTGATGATGTAATCAACTTCCAACTCTTGGAATGCTACAATATTCCGTTTGGCTAATTCCTTTGCACCTAATTTCTCACCACTGTGACTGTGCAAAGCCCCACAACATGCTTGAGTCTTAGGGATAACGATTTCACAACCCGCTAATTGTAATAGCTTTAATGTATTATTGTTGGTCTCTAAAAACATCGTATCCATCAGACAGCCTGAAAAGAATGCCACACGTTTTTGTTTTGCACCAATGGGTGTTAGAAAATCAGGGCGATTTTTCATATCTTGCATGGATGGGACCTGTGGTAGAACTTTTTCCATTTGGGCAAGGTGTTTAGGGAACAACTTCATAAAGCCAATTTTTCTAACGGCTGTTTGAAGGCCAGATTTTTGATATAAACCAAGCAAACCGGTCATAGTCCTCATCCGATCTTGATTTGGAAACAATCCATCAAAAACAGCTTTTCGAACCAGCTTTGTTGAAAATGAGTGTTGTTTGTTTTGGTGGATGATATCCCTTGCTTCCTCTAATAGGTGGCCATATTTGACTCCCGAGGGACAAACAGGCTCACATGCCCTACATCCAAGACACAGATCTAAAGACCGTTCAACATCCTCGTCAGGTGTAATAATACCATCTACAATTGCTTTCATTAGAGCTATCCGACCTCGGGGGGAATGAGACTCTTTAAAACCAGATTCAATGTAGGTAGGGCACGATGGCAGACAAAATCCGCATCTCATACAGTTTAATAATTCATCTTCATTCATTCGTTCCTTGAATTGGTCCTGGATGATTTGCTTTTCTTTGACTGTCGTCATTTCGTTAACACCACTCTTTTACGAGTTTCTTTTGCAAATACCTTACCGGGATTCATAATATTATTGGGATCAAAACTCGTCTTAATGGCACGCATGATGGTCATGCCTTCAGCACCGAGCTTCCATTCTAAGTATGGAGCTTTCATCATCCCAACTCCATGTTCTCCAGTAATGGTTCCTCCTAGATCAATCGCAGCTTCAAATATTTCAGCGAATGCTGCCTCCACTCGCTCCATTTCGTCATGATCCCTTGCGTCAGTAGGGCAGGTAGGATGAAGGTTACCATCGCCAGCATGTCCAAAGGTACAAATCTTTACATTGTATTTTTCCGCAATTTGATTAATAGCAGCTACCATTTTGGCAATTTCGGACCGGGGAACGGTAGCATCTTCTAAAATGGTAGTAGGTTTAAGTCTTGCAAGAGCAGACAACGCATTTCTTCGAGCTGTTCGAAGTCCTTCTGCTTCGGCTTCGGAACTCGCAACCTTAACTGATATTGCCTTTTGCTCCTTGCATATATCTGCCATCCTTAACATATCTCGCTCCACAACCTCTAAAGGTCCATCTTGTTCTATTAGCAGAACGGCTTTGACATCAGTTGGCAAACCAATTTGAGCATGGGCTTCAACAACTTCAAGAGTTGGCTGATCTAAAAATTCAAGTGTAGCAGGGATAATTTTGTTTGCAATAATCTTTGACACAGTTAGTGCTGCAGCCTCTAAATCTTGGTATAGAGCCAGCATGGTTTTCTTCGTTTCAGGCAATGGAATTAGTTTTAAGGTCGCCTCAGTGACAATTCCTAGTGTGCCTTCGGAACCAACCATTAATCGTGTAAGGTCATAGCCGGCAACGTCTTTGGCTAGCTTTCCTCCTGTACGAATGATATCTCCATTAGGAAGTACAACTTCAAGTGCCAATACATAGTCTCTCGTTACTCCATATTTCAATCCGCGAAGGCCACCGGAGTTTTCGCTAATATTTCCAGCAATAGTGGATATTTTCATCGAGCTTGGATCGGGTGGATAGAATAATCCTTTTGCTTCGACTGCTTTTATCATATCCAAGGTTATGACTCCAGGTTGTACAGTGACGGTCAGATTTTCTTCGTCAATTTCAAGAATATGGTTCATGTGCTTGAAAACTAGGACAATGCCTCCCTCTGTTGGAGTGGTACCTGCACACAAGTTTGTGCCTGAACCTCTAGGAACAATCGGAACTTTATGGTCATTGCATATCTTAACTATCCGAGATACCTCTTCGGTGCTTCTGGGACAAACGACGGCATCTGGCATTGCTTGAAAATTAGGAGTAGCATCATATGAATAAACCAATCTTTCAACCTGTGTATCACTATAATTATCAGGACCAACAACGTTTATTAATTGTTGCTTAATATTTTGCAACAGCATTACATTCCTCCTCATTCATGACATAACATTGTTTATTAGGAAACTGCCATAGGGCTGCTGGCGAAATCTTAATCTCACTTTATTACTAAAATTGACCAATACGTCAAAATTACTTCTATATTGCCATTTAAACTACTTAAAGTATAAAAAAAACAGATGAAACTAACTATGTAGTTTCATCTGAATAATCGAGTTGTATTGGTTTTATTTTTGTATCTTTATCCAATAATTGAATGGCGATATACAGTGTGGCTAAATCTTTTATATGTTTTGGATTTAAGTTACATATGTCTTCAATTTTTTTAAGTCGGTAATGCAAAGTATTAATATGGATATTAAGATTTGATGCTGTTTTTTTCAGTGAAAGATTATGATGAAAATAGCTTCGTAAAGTTTCAATCAATTCCTCATCAACATTTAGAGGGGAGAGTGTGCGTTCTAAAAATTCATTTCTAGTCGTGAATTGGATATCGTCTAGTAACATCTCTAGAGTTAAATCCTCATCCATAATTATAGAATGGTTAGTACTTGCAACATTTAATGCCCTTTCAGCTTTTTGGAACGAAAGTCTAACTTCTATTGGTGGTACGATTGGTCCAATACCAATCGAGATGGTAGTATTCAATTTTTCTTCGAGATAGCCTTTAAAAGCATCCATACGATTTTTTACACGATCCTGTTTAGGGTATAGAGACGCAATTAGTAAAACAAATCGATCGTTTCCCCATCTTACTATCAGATCTTCTTGTTCTTGAAAAACCCATTGAGAAATTTGACGCCATAAGTGTCTATCGACATTACCTATTCCATCTACTTTCCCAATAACAACTTGTCGATTGACCTGTAAATTGATTTGTAAGAGGCTTGCTCTATTTACAAAAGAGTCATCCCACTCCTTTTGCTGAACCCAATCGAACACAAATGATTCAATCACCCGAATCCTACCTTCATCTTGTTCCATAAGATAGTTTTCTTGAATCATAAGTTCTGTCATCTTTTTTACTATCTCCCCATAGGAAGCCACTTTTTCTGGCAAACCAGTAATTCCTAGAACACCAACTACATCATGATTGACAAAGATAGGTAAATTAATTCCAGCTTTCACTCCCGTAAGTCTTTTCTCATCTTCAACTGTAATGATACGTTTTTGTTTGTCTTTAGAAACTAAATAAGCACCTTCATGAAAGGAACCTATTCTCTGCTTATCCGAACTAGCTATTATCGTTCCATCAATATTCACGATAATCAGCTCTTCATCCAATAATTTCCTTACATCATGGATGATTTTATTAGCTAGTGATTGGGGTAAAAACATACAAACCTCCAAAAAACCATTTTTTTCATTATATAACTGTCATCATGACATGGACAAACCCTATTGTGATTCATTACAATGGAAGAGATGTTTTCGTTCGGAAAGGATTAGTGATATGTGGAAAAAAACAAAGGAAATAGTAAATAAACTAACTCCAGCACAAATGATCGTCATTTATTATTTCCTCGCCGTTACCATTTCTACCATCATGCTAAGGATTCCATTAGCGTTGAACCCCGGTGTTAAACTTGAATGGATTGATGCATTATTTGTAGCGGTCAGTGCGGTTAGTGTGACAGGATTATCTACAGTGGATGTATCACAAACATTTAGTGTGCCAGGTATATTTATATTAATGTTTGTATTACAATTTGGTGGAATTGGTATTATGACCCTTGGAACCTTTCTATGGCTCATTTTTGGCAAGAAAATCGGCTTCAAGGAAAGACGGTTAATCATGGCTGATCAAAACCAAGCAACTTTTTCAGGCTTGGTTGATTTATTGATACAATTGCTTAAAATCATTCTCCTAATTGAAATAATAGGTGGGCTGGTATTAAGTTTTTATTTTTTACGTTATTTCCCAGATTGGAAGGAAGCATCTTTACATGGTATATTCGCCTCCGTAAGTGCAACTACTAATGGTGGATTTGATATTACAGGAGCTTCACTAATTCCTTATGCAGACGATTATTTTGTCCAGTTCGTTAATATCATTTTAATAATTTTGGGAGCCATTGGATTTCCAGTATTGATTGAACTGAAAAGGTTTTTATTTGAACGTCCGGCAGATTATAAGTTCCGTTTCTCCTTATTCACTAAATTAACATCCATGACATTTGCCTTCTTAATCATAGGAGGAACTATTCTTATCTATCTATTGGAAAGGGAATATTTCTTTTCGGATAAATCTTGGCATGCTAGTTTTTTCTATTCACTCTTTCAATCAGTGTCCACTCGAAGTGGTGGGTTATCAACTATGAATGTCTCAGATTTCACTGAGCCAACTTTACTCTTATTAAGTGGATTAATGTTCATTGGAGCTTCTCCTAGTTCAGTAGGAGGGGGGATTCGAACTACTACTTTCGCTCTGAATTTGTTATTTCTATATCATTTCGCCCAAGGAAACAAGAGCATAAAGATATTCAAAAGAGAAATCCATGAGGAAGATATCAAAAAATCATTGGTCGTATCCATGATGGCTATCATCATTTGTTTTTCTTCAATCTTGATTCTCATTATAACCGAACGATTTACCCTAATTGAAATCATTTTTGAGGTTTGTTCTGCATTCGGTACGACCGGAATGTCGATGGGGATTACCTCGGATTTAACGACATTTGGCAAATTTGTCATTATGGTTTTAATGTTTATTGGTCGTGTAGGAATCATCTCATTCCTGTTTATGATCGGTGGTAAAGAAAAGAAAATTAGCTATCATTACCCTAAGGAAAGAATTATTATTGGGTAATCCTGTTTATTTTGTCTATTGAAAAGGCCCGATTCAATTATGAATCGGGCTTTAAAATTATGTTTCACTAATAAGAGGAACCAGTTTTTCTTCTGCCGGCTTTTGTAAAAATTCTTTCAACACAATCCTATTTTCGACGACGTCCTCTAAAGTATAAGCGTCTAGTACATGTAAAAAGGCTTGCTTTGCTTGAAAGAATACCCCTTTTAAATTACATACTGGTGAAATGGCACAATGACTATGATCCTTTGAAAAACATTCTACGATATGAAAGTCTTCTTCCGTTTGCCTAATTAGTTCTCCTAAATTAATCTCCTTTGGAGCTTTTGCAAGTCGAATGCCGCCATTTCTACCTCGGATCGTTTCTATATATCCTAATTTTCCAAGATTATAGATGATTTTCATTAAATGGTTTTTGGAAATTCCGTATACATGGGCAATGTCTTTAATATTATTTAATCGTTCATGATGAATGGATAAATAAATTAGTACTCTTACTGAGTAATCACTATAACTAGTTAGTCGCATAACAATCCCTCATTCCTAGATTAATTATATAGTAACATAATCATAGATATGTGAAAAATAAGTGAACACTTTCTTCAAGCCATTGATTATTGTAACATTCAATCCTATACTAAAGATGTATTTAAAATACCACTTTAAAAGTTGAGGCGAAATCATATGTTATCTCAAAAAACGATTGATATTGTGAAATCTACTGCACCGATTTTAGCTGAAAGAGGAACTGAAATCACTTCTGTATTTTATAAAAACATGTTTACTAGTCATCCTGAATTATTAAATATCTTCAACCATGCAAACCAAAAGCAAGGTAGACAACAAACTGCACTTGCAAACACAGTTTATGCTGCGGCAAAATATATCGATCAACTACATGTATTATTGCCTGCAGTAAAGCAAATCGCTCACAAACACCGAAGTTTGGTCATTAAACCAGAACATTATCCGATTGTTGGAGAGAATCTACTTGGAGCGATTAAAGAAGTTCTTGGAGATGCAGCAACTGATGAAATCATTGGAGCATGGGCGGAAGCTTATGGAGTTATTGCTGATGTATTCATAAGTGTTGAAGAGGAAATGTATCAAGATGCAGAAAATAAAGATGGTGGATGGCGAGAATTCAAAGAATTTAAGGTTATTAAGAAGCAAAAAGAAAGCGAAAATATTACATCATTCTACTTACAAACGGTTGATGGTTCAACTATACCTGATTTTAAGTCTGGACAATATATTACAGTGCGAGTTCAAATTCCAGGAGAAACCTATTTAATGAATCGACAATACAGTTTATCGGCTGCTCCTGGGGAAAATTATTTCCGAATCTCGGTGAAAAGAGAGAAATTGGAAGGGACTCCAGATGGCAGGGTGTCCAATTTCTTGCATGACTTCATTGAGGAAGGCAGTATTTTAGAAGTGACTGCCCCAGCTGGTGATTTTATTCTTCTAGATAATAGTGCACCAATCTACTTCTTCGCTGGCGGTGTAGGAATTACACCATTCATGAGCATGTTGAATGATCTTAAGAAGAAGTATCCTAATAAAATCGCAACACTGATCCATTCGGTTAGAAATAAAGAGCTTCATGCTTTTGAAAAGGAAGTTGAAAGTGTAGCTAATGTAATGGAGAAGCTAGGATATACCTTCTTATATGAGAATGCAGAAGGTAACCTTGATAATCCAAACGTTCAAGAGGGAAGAGTAACAAAACAAATGCTACAAGGTATGGTATTAAACGAACAAGCACACTATTATGTATGCGGACCTGTTGGATTTATGAAATCCGTCATTTTATCGCTTAAAGAACTTGGAATTCAAGAAGAGAACATTCACTTCGAATTCTTTGGGCCGTCGATGAACCTAGAAGCGGATACAGTAAAAGCATAAAACACAAAAATAGGATGCCTCTTGTGGGCATCCTATTTTTCACTAATTAATTTAGGTGAAAAGTATAAGCACAACTAGCAAGTTGCCGAAATAAAAATATTTAGCACGCTTTTATCAAAATAGTTCTTTCAAATAGAATTTAATGCCTTCGATTTAATCCACGTCTTTACCCGTATCATGGGTAGGATGCATAAAAGGAGCAGCTTGTGGGTTCCGTTTTTCTTCAAGTAGCTCTCTATTTTCCTCAGTGTTCCACCCAATATCGTTTGTTGGGTGAATCCACTGTTCACCAGCCATTATCTCAGGATCTGTATTTACTGACCAATTCTCTAGTGGTGAATTTTCAGATGCATATAAGCTGTCTCCAATCACTACATTATGAATGTTAGTGAAAGGTGCTTCCATTTTTATCCCTGTCCCTTTAAAACTTGGTGCGTTGATTTGATGAGGCAAAGTTTCATCTATAAAGGGGATTTCTAAATTTTCATCTTTATCTTGCATTTGCTTATCCTCCTGTCAGCTTTTGTACTCTCTGTTTTCTGTTAGCTTTTGTTATATTTCAAAAAATATCCTATCTTCACCATGAATAAAGATGCCCCTAAAAAACTCAAGCTAAGAATCCATTCTTCAAAATTTAGGAGGCACTTTCATGAAAAGAAAAGCCCAGTTTAACGCTGCAGAAAAAACGGCAAAAACTCCAAAGAAGAACCTAGCTGAAGCAGAATTTTCCACAGAATATACAGTTGGAGAAGATCCAATGAAGGGTGCGAACCGCAACTCTAAACAAGGCAGAAAAGGTAGAGGATAATGAGTAAAAATCGTGGCAATTCAAACGAAAACGATGTTTTGTCAAATATTAGAGAAGAATTTGGAACAGAATTGGTGGGCGGAATGAACGCTGCAAAAATGTATGATCTGTTCCAAATGACAGGAAAGCCTCAAAAAGAAAAAGAAAATAAACAAAAGCGATAAAAATAGAGGATGCGGTATATAAACATCGCATCCTCTACATGTGTTTAATTATATGGTTACAAATGCTTTTTTAGGGGTAGAGAATACTTTTGCTCCATTTCCATTAGGGTCAAAGTATACAAGCATCAAAGAAGGCTCCTGATCGACTGTCGCTTCTTCTAAATAGCTTCTCATATTAATGGATGTTTCATCTAGTACAGTGTGTTTATATAGATCTTTTTCATGCAAACCTAACTTCGTAAATTCACTTCCAAGCATGTCTGGATTTTCAAGGATTGCTTGATAAAGAATAGAGCGATCCTGCTTTTCCATGTCTTGATTCCACCAAGGTTTTCTAGGCTTATAGCGCTGATTTGAAAAATAATCTAATTTCATTAAATCAAATACAGTTTCAAGCTCATTAAATCCACTCTCTTGAAGGAATTGATATAGACGTCTGAACAAATCCTCAAGCTGGTGTCCAATTCGGGACCAACCTTTTTCTTCCCAGAAGGAACCAAATGATTGGAAGAAATCGAATGGAGATGGAAAACCGATAGTCGTTAAATACTCAATGGTATGATCCATGCGATGATCATTCCAATATTTCTCCAGTACATCTTCAACTTGTTTGATTCGTACAATGTCATCAAAAGACAAAACATTATTGCCAAGTATTTCATAGGGAGCATGATCTGAATAGATATAGCCGTGATCTGAAGCTCGTAAGCGAAGTCCAGTCCCTCTTAGCATTTTTAAGAATCCAAGCTGTAATTCTTCAGGACGTAATTCGAAAACATCATTAAATGTTTTCTTAAATGTATTGTAATCCTCCAAAGGTAACCCTGCGATTAAATCGAGATGCTGGTCGATTTTACCTCCGTCCTTTACAAGTGTGACGGTTCTAGTCAGTTTCGCAAAGTTTTGTTTCCTCATGACAAGTTCGTTCGTAGGATCGTTCGTGGATTGAACACCAATTTCAAATCGGAATAAGCCAGTTGGTGCATTTTCATTTAAAAATTCAATAACCTCAGGACGCATAATATCAGCTGTTATTTCAAATTGGAATACTGTCCCTGGATGATGTTCATCAATTAAGAATTGGAACATCTCCATCGCGTAACTTCGGCTAATATTAAAGGTACGGTCTACGAATTTGATAGTTTTTGCACCATTCTCCATCAAATAACGAATATCTGCTTTTACCTTTTCTCTATCAAAGTATCTTACGCCTACTTCAATTGATGATAAACAAAATTGACAGCTGAACGGACATCCACGGCTTGTCTCGATATAGACGACACGCTTAGCAAGCTCAGCTCGGTCTTCCTCGAATCGATAAGGCGTTGGAATATCCTTAAGGTTCAATTTATCAGATTGAGGTTGGATGACGGGTTTGCCATCCTTGATATAAGCTATCCCACTCACTTCTTTTAGTTCTCCATTACCAGACAGATACGTTAAGAGCTGTTTAAAAGTAAGCTCACCTTCACCAATAACGATGTAGTCTACATCGGTTAGCTTTTGAATCCACTCTGCCACATCATAGGTCACTTCTGGTCCACCTAAAACAATCGTTAAATTAGGATTAATTTTCTTTAACATTCCAACGACTTTAAGGGTTTCTTCAATATTCCAGATGTAACAGCTGAAGCCAATAACATCTGGCTTCTTTGAAAAAAGATCGCTTACGATATTCATGACAGGATCTTTAATCGTATATTCAGCTAAATCCACTTCGAATTCTGGTGCGGCATATGCCTTCAAATAACGAATGGAAAGACTTGTGTGTATATATTTAGCATTTAAGGTTGCAGCAATAATTTTCATAGTTGAATCTGCTAATCTCCTCTCGATTCACTAATAAATCTAACAAATCATTCTACCATAATTAGTCTCAATAAAAAAGTAGAGTCGGAGTAAATTAAGGTTTTCCTAGAAATGGAATTCTAATTGTCGTACAATTATGTCATTAATGAAAGAGGATGAGGTGACGTTTTTGACAGTAACTCTAGTGCAAATTAACAGGGATAATTGGGAGGAAGCAATCAGTTTATCTGTAAAAGAAGAACAGAAAACCTTTATGGCTTCCAATTTATATTCGATTGCAGAAGTACAATTTTTGAATGATTTCCAAGCTATGGGTGTGTATCACGGGGAAGAAATGATTGGGTTTACAATGTTTGGAATAGACCCGGATGATGGAAACTACTGGATCTATCGACTTATGGTCGATGAAAAGTTTCAAGGGAATGGATTTGGGGCTCAAGCAGTGAAAAAGGTTATTGAATATATTAAAACCAATAATGAAAGTCAAATCCCATTTATAATGATAGGATATCAACCGAATAATCAAGGGGCAAGAATGACATATAAAAAAGCTGGATTTAAGGAAACGGAAGTAGCTCCTTGGGGAGAACAACTAGCAACCTACCCCTTACTATAAAGAAAGAAGAGAGGATATCCTCTCTTCTTTCTTTGTTAGATTCTCACTATTCCTCGGGGGGAGAGTATAAATGTCATTATGATTAAGCAGTAGGGGACTTTTTTTCTTCTTCATCTTTAAGCATTTGCATGTGTGATTTCCCCCAGGCGCTCATTAATGTTAATAAAGGGGTAACGCTTGTTCCGTATTCAGTTAATGAATATTCCACCCTCAATATTTTTTCTTTATACTCCATTCTGTTAATTAATCCATCCTTTTCAAGCTCATGAAGGACTTGTGAAAGCATTTTTTTTGAAATTTCAGGGATTAGCCTAATGAAATCACCATAACGATAGGTTTGATGACTCAAATGCCACATTATTCTAGATTTCCATTTTCCCCCAACTGCATCCACAGTCGCTTCTACCGGACAATAGTATTTTTTTTTGTTCAATTACCTTCACCGCCCATTAAATTGTTAATAAAACACTTAACTGGATACAAAAAAGTGACTACTTGAGTGAAATTCATCCGTCCCTTATGATGGTGAAAGGGAGTGGTATCTAATGGAAAAAGTAATAGATAATAACCATTTAAGGAAGGGTTTTACATCTTCTGTTAAATTTATTTTACTATGGAATATGCTTTTTTGTCTGGGGTTAAGTGTATATACTGTCCTCTATAATTTGTATTTAAAAGAAATCGTGACTATTAATCATATCGGGAACCTTGTGGGCCTAAGTTACTTATCCTATGCATTGTTTTCAATAGTTGCTGGTTTTTTCTCGATGAGACTGGGGCCAAGGTATGTTTTACTAACAGGAATTCTCATTTTGCTTACTGGTGTTGTAGGTAGTGTATTTGCACGGTCATTACCACTTTTATATTTTTGGGCTTTTTTCACTGGTATTGGGCAGGCATCAACGAATGTAATGTTTGTTCCTCTATTGACACAATATTCGAAGGAAAATGAAAGGGTCAAGCTATTTAGTTTCGCTTTTGGTACAGGGAATGTTTTCATGTTTGTAGGTACATTGGGATCTGGAGTAATTGCTGACAAAATTACTTCTCTATATTCTATTTCTTCCATGTTAAGTCTTAGAATGGTTATTCTTTCTGCAGCAGGTATTTTGATAGTAAGTAGTATTCCACTGTTATTTGTAAAGGAAAATCATCCAAATAAAAATGAAAAAGTGAGTGAAGAGAAGCAAAAATTAGATAGAGGAACCATCAAAAAATTAGTTTCTTATGGCGGGATTAAACTTTTTGAAGGGATTGGTATAGGTCTTACAATCCCTTACTTCAATCTCTTTCTTTCTGATCGATTTGAAATCAATACTACATCCATTAGTATCATATTATCCATTGCAGCTTTAGGGACAGTTGTCTTGATTTTTATTAGTCCAAGGGTTACAAAAAAATGGGGAGAAAATCATCCGATCTTGGTTTACCAACTAATAGGCTTACTATGTCTTGCGTTTTTATGTTATACCAAAAATATAATATTAGCTTCAATTCTCATTCTGTTCATTAGGGCCACCTTATTTGGGAAGGCTCCAATGCAATCAAAAATTGTGATGGGAAGTTTCCCGGAAAAGGTAAGAGGTTTAACCAATAGTCTTGGGTCCATGACGTTAATGTTAGGAACTGGGGGCGCTGGATTCGTCAGTACTAAGCTTGTTTATCACTTGGGGATTGATAGGGGATACACGATTCTTTTTCTTTTCTCATCCATTTGTATAGGGATTTCAGCATTTCAATTTTATGTAATTTTTAAATCTCAACCTATTACTGAGATAAATACTTGTGAGACACATGCTTCATAAAAAAACTCTGTAACGAGACGACTCGTTACAGAGTTTTTTTAATATCTTTTCACTTCATTTCTTCTAACGAAGTAGTTGGAATACAGAGATAGTTTATTCATTAAATGTTTCCAACCGCTTGTTCGAAGTTCAATGATAGGCTGTGCCAAGTTCGCTACAAATTGACTAGAAAGCATAATAGTTAATAATAATGATATTCCGGCAAGTAGGATGAAGTTTTCTAAGCTTGAGAAATATTCACTGACTTCACTCTCACGGAAGAAACGAACGAAAAATCCGTGTAATAGATAGACGTAAAGAGTTTGTTTCCCCCAATTTGTAAAGAAATAATATCCTTTTGGTACGAAGGAAAGGAAGCTAGTTACCATAATTAAACTAAGTCCATAAAATCCTAGTCTCTTAACCATTGCCAGAATATTAACTGAATCAAGTTCTGCATAAGGTTTTGATCCTAAAAGCCACTTATAATTGATATCAGGTAACAGGTAGAATCCTATGAAAACAACGGCAAACATAATTAAGGAACCGATTCTTACAGATTTTGTAGTAAGTTTATTGATTGTCTCACGATTCACATGGTAGCCTAACAGGAACATTGGGAAAAACACAATGGTCCTTGACAAGCTTAAATAGTTGGATACCCAATCTACATATCCAATTAACAATGCAAGCACAAAAGAAATAGTAATGCCAATAGTTGGCTTGAATTTTGAAAATCCTAGCAACATGATATTCCAGAAAAATAAACTAATCAAAAACCATAATGACCAATGAGGGTTTAATGGATCAACGGTTAATGAATTTTTATGGAATAGGAAAAAGTAAAAGATAGAGTAAACGATTTGAAAAATTAAATAAGGAAGAATCAGTTTTTTAGCGATTTTTCCAATATAGCCTTTTTCATAGATTCCTTTTGCAAAGAAACCAGATACAAATATAAAGGCTGGCATATGAAATGTGTAAATGGTTTTATACAGTGCTAATATGCCTTCATGGTCACTGATAAAATCTTTTAGAAGATGACCAAAGACTACAAAAAACATTAAAATGAATTTTGCGTTATCAAAGAAGTAGTCTCGTTTTTTCATTTTTTGTCCTCCAAGGTTTGTAGCCGTATTGAAAGTTAATGGGAACAATTTTTCATTCATACGTTATATAAGAATAAGATTCTTGTGCCTTGTTCTTTACCCCGAATTCACATTATAAAACGAAATGTATGTATTTTTCTTAGAAAACCCCTATTTTTAAGAGGAATGAAACGATTGTAATAGATTTGTTATTTACAAGTAGATTGTTAATATTTAGACAATAATGTGAAACTAATGTAGGATTTTTGTGTTGAAAAATAGGATTTTTTGTTACTTATGTAGAATAAAAATGGGAGGTAGTAATCGGAGGTGGGCTAGACGATGTTTACGAACCAGACAAATGAAATTCAAAAAGTAATCGATCATGATATTTCAAAGCTTAAGAGTGAATTGCTCTTATATAAAAAAATTCTCAATTCATCCATGGAAGCCATTATTCTATTAGATAAGGATAAAAACATTCTTAATGCCAACTCAGTGGCATGCAATTTATTACAAGTTCCTAATAATGAAGTGGAAGGGACTTCTTTTCTTGATTTCTTGACGATGGTACCCAATCAAATATTGACTTACCAAGATGAACAATTAGTTCTTCATCATGAGTTCCAGGATGAATGGCTAATTTGTCTAAAAGATGGGACGGTTAAGCACGTCGAATTCCAAGCATTCCTTGAGCAAGAAAAGGTCCTTTATAAGCTTAAAGATATCACGATTCAAAAGCGAGCTGAAAGGGAACGTGATATATCCTTTCATTTGTTTAAAGATGTCTTCCAACAAGCAGTAGAAGGAATTGTCATATACAATCAAATAGGAGAAATTATTGACGCTAATCCTTCCTTTTTAAAGCTTGTAAATAGTCAAAGAGACCAAGTAGTGGATAAAACGATTCACGATTTCATTGCCGAGCATTCTAAAAGGGAATGGAAAGAAAAATGGAAAGAACTACTATCAAAAGGAACTGCTCAGGGAGAGGTTACTTTAGACGTTAGTGATAATTGTAGATATGTGGAATTTACGACAAGCTCGAATGTATATAACGGTCATTTTATGTCTATATGCCGTGATGTGACAGAAAAAAGACTGATGGAGCAACAACTTAATAAAAGTGAAGAATTATTTTCAATCTTGTTTGAACAGGCGATTGATGGAATTGTTATCACAGATGGTAGAGGACTGATTTTAAAGGCGAATAATTCAGCTTGTAAAATTTTTGAGTCTCCACGAGAGAGTTTAATAGGAACAAGTGTTCAGGACTACGTCATGAATAGGGACCGCCGATACCAACGGTTAATTCAATCGTTTAAAGAAACTGGAGCCATCCGTGACGAGCTTTTTTATTTGATGCCAAATGGCCAAAAGAAACTTCTCGAATTCACATCTAAAATGCTTCAAGAAGACCAAGTAACTTTAACGATTTATCGAAATGTCAGTGAGCGCTGGGATATGGAGATGAAGTTAAGGAAGAGTGAAAATAAGTTTCGGAAAATTTTCGAAGGATCGATGGACGGGTTGATCTTATGGAATGAAAAAGGCTTAGCTAATATTAACGAAGCGGGTTCTGCCATTTTTGAAATGTCTAAAGAAAGACTATTGAACACGCCGATTGAAGAATTAATGAGCTGTATACCAGAAAACAAAGATGAATTAGAAAGAGTCATGAAACGAGTACAAAAACAAAATAAACTTCATACAACCACCGTATTACATTTTAAGGACGGACGAAAAAAGTATATAGAGTTTTCTACAAAATTAAACTTAATTTCAGGTATGCATTTAACTGCATTTAAAGACGTAACGGAAAAACTTGACATGCAGGAACAGCTTAGGAAATCAGATACTTTAAATGTGGTAGGAGAATTGGCTGCTGGGATTGCCCATGAAATTAGAAACCCAATGACAGCTCTAAAGGGGTTTATTCAATTACTTCAAGGTAGTGTAAAAGAAGACTTTTCTACTTATTTCAGCGTGATTAATTCAGAATTGAATAGAATAGAATCTATTATTACAGAGTTTTTGATCTTAGCTAAACCACAGGCTACTCAGTATTTACAAAAAAATATGAATGTAATTATACAAGAGACTGTTGATTTGCTAAGGGCACAGGCTTTATTGCAAAATGTCGTAATTAAGCCAATTATAAAACAACCCATATATTTGTATTGCGAGGGTAACCAATTAAAGCAGGTCTTGATTAATATCATAAAAAATGCGTTAGAAGCAATGCCTATCGGCGGTAATATTACGATTGAATCTATGGTCTGGAAAGAGGAATTTGTCAAAATATCTATTAAGGATGAGGGGTGTGGAATACCAGAAGAGAAAATAAAGAAACTAGGAGAACCTTTTTATACAACAAAAGATCGAGGTACAGGCCTTGGTTTAATGGTAAGTTATAAAATCATTGAAGAACATCATGGATGGATTGAAGTTGAAAGTGTTATCAACCAAGGGACTACATTCCATATTTACTTACCTTTGAATCAACTTCAGGAGGAAGAATGATGACAACGAGGATATTTTATAATAAATTCTATCATCCTATTATCGGAGACCTTTGGATGGTGGCTAATGATAAGGAATTAATTAGGCTCCTTTTCGAGAAGGAAGAATTAGAAAAGATATTCGGATCTAAGCTGACCGAATGGAAGGAACATCCGATTTTTATTCAATTATCGAAAGAATTAACTGGCTATTTTCAAGGTGAAGACGTATCATTTTCAGTCCCTTTTTCGATTCAAGGTACCGATTTTCAAAAGGATGTTTGGAATGTTATGTGTAAAATTCCATATGGAGAGACGAAATCCTATAAAGAGGTAGCGGAAATAATTGAACGTCCTAAAGCGGTACGTGCGATTGGACAAGCATGCAAGGCAAACCGATTCCCATTTATCATCCCGTGTCACAGAATCATAGGGAAATCTGGAGCACTTACGGGCTATGCAGGTGATAAAACTAGTATTAAAGAGAAGTTGCTTAAGTTAGAAGGACATCTTCAATAGAGTAGATAGTTTTGAGAACTGAAATAAACAAAAAGATGAGTTGTATAAGAATCGAGTATAGCCGCCATCAAAATGGCTATACTCGATTTTTTTGACCGGTAAAATCAATAGGAAAACTTTAAAGTATAATTCAATAATTTACTAAACGAGCCTTTCAAAAAATGATATTAATTCATTGAATTAGCCCCGGTTAACTCCCACTCAATCTGGATTTTAATAGCTTCATGAAACAGGTTTGTCCGTGCCTCGTTAGCCGATTTACACTTACTAATACATTGGGACATACGGAGTAAAACCGTTTGTATGAAAGGAGAATTTGAACTAGCTCCATTCATAAAGTGGCATGCACTTAAGAGCTGATTTTGTACTTCCTCTAATGTTGGTTTTTCATATTGGTAGACGAACAGCACGATGCCGTATGCGGTCAAAATCGATGCTTTACCTTGTTTTTCTACTTGATAATAACTAACATATTCGCCTACATCTGCTAATGAATACAATTGAATGGGCTCAACAGAATCTGCCATCATGCTAATGTGGTTATCCTTCCATTCGATCATACTTTCTGCATTGTTCACGTTAAGTCCTCCTCCATTAGTCACGAAGGGCGAAGAAATATTCCAGAAATAAAAAACCTCTTCCCATGGGAAAGAGGTTTGAAGTCTATCTTCGCACCTCTCATCTTCCGAATTAATCCATTCGGTGGAATTAGCACCGTGCCTTAATAGGATCTAATATCCTGGCGCAATACAAAGCGCCCCATTTCACAATGGAATTACGGTCGGTTGCTGGGCTTCATAGGGCCATTATCCCTCAGCCTGCTCTTGATAAGAGTATAATCATTCAATTTTTCACTTGAGTTGAATATTATCAACTAGTGGCATGATTTGTCAATAATAAAATTCAGTCTTTCTGTCTTGGAAAACAGGAATTTGTTTTCGAATAGCTACAGTATCCCCAATGTTTATTTCTGCAATTAGTAATTCTTCTCCTTCACCAGCTTCAGCTATTACATTTCCCCATGGGTCAATGACCATGGAGTGACCTGCAAAAATATTGTTTGGATCATGACCTGAACGGTTGCATGCAATGACAAATGCCTGATTTTCAATTGCTCGACTAATCAACAATGTTCTCCAATGTGATAAACGTGGCAATGGCCATTCAGCGCATACGAATAATATTTCTGCACCTTGAGAAGTATGCTTTCGAATCCATTCAGGAAAGCGGATATCATAACAGATAAATGCAGCACAAGAAGTATTTTCAAGAGTAAAGTGGCCATCGGATGTTCCAGGATGAAGAAATTTATGTTCATCCATTAACTGAAACAAATGAAGTTTATCATATTGCTTAATGACAGAACCGTTTGAATCAATAGCTAAGAAAGTATTAAATACTCCATCATGCCGTCGATTGGCTACGGAACCTCCGAGAATGGTGACATTATGCTCTTTTGCACAATTTGACAGAAACTCAATGGTTTTTTCAGCATCTTGATCAGCAATTTCTTCAAGGCGAGTAAGGTCATATCCAGTAGTCCACAACTCTGGTAAAAGGATAATTTCAGCTCCTAGTCCAGCAGCATGAGCTATCTTTTCTTTTGTAGTTTTGAAATTTTTTTGAACGTCTCCAAATGCAATATCCATCTGGATACATCCGATTTTCCATGTTGTCATGTAGACACACCACCCACATTTTTATCTTTACATTTTGTCTATAACAATATAATAATTGTGACTATAATTTCAAGAAATTTCAGAGAAGGTGTAATTTATGGTGCAATTCCAACATTCTGATTTATTAAAAACCTTACCGAAACAGTTTTTTGCGTCCCTTGTACAAAAGGTAGGGAAGATGACTGCTCAAGGACATGATGTAATTAACCTCGGACAAGGAAATCCTGATCAACCAACTCCAAAACATATTGTGCAAAAGTTACAGGAAGCTGCTGAGAATCCTATCAATCATAAATATTCACCATTTCGTGGATATCAGTACTTTAAAAAGGCTGCAGCTGATTTTTATAAAAGGGAATACGGAGTTGAAATCAATCCAGACGAAGAAGTGGCAGTACTTTTTGGAGGAAAAGCAGGATTAGTGGAACTCCCACAATGCTTACTGAATCCAGGTGATATAGCCCTAGTCCCTGATCCAGGTTACCCTGACTATTGGTCCGGAATGGCGCTTGCGAAGGCGGAAATGACTTATATGCCTTTACTTGAAGAAAACAATTTCCTACCAGACTACTCAAAGATTCCAGAAGAAATTCTAGCAGATGCCAAGCTCATGTTCCTAAATTATCCAAACAATCCTACTGGAGCGACTGCCTCGAAGGAATTTTTTGAAGAAACGATTACTTTGGCGAAGAAAAATAATATTTGTGTCGTCCATGATTTTGCGTATGGGGCGATTGGCTTTAATGGACAAAAGCCAATTTCTTTCTTACAGTGTAACGGAGCGAAAGAAATTGGCATAGAAATATATACACTCTCTAAAACATATAATATGGCAGGCTGGAGAGTGGGGTTTGCTGTTGGTAATAAAAGTGTTATCTCGGCGTTAGAACTGATGCAGGATCACTTATATGTTAGCTTATTCCCTGCTGTTCAAGAAGCTGCTGCAGAAGCTTTGTTACAGTCTCAACAATGTGTGGACGAGTTAGTTCAAACTTATGAGTCCAGGCGCAAAATCCTAATTGAAGGTTTGCAAGAAATTGGTTGGGAAGTAAAAGCTCCAGACGGATCATTCTTCGCCTGGTTAAAGATTCCTCCAGGGTATACCTCTGAATCCTTTGCTGATTACCTACTCGAACATGCTCATGTGGCAGTCGCGCCAGGCATAGGGTTTGGGAAGCATGGCGAAGGATATGTTCGAGTCGGATTATTAAGTGACGAAGAGAGATTAAAAGAAGCTATTGAACGAATAAAAAAATTGCAACTATTTCAATAATAAGTATTGACAATTAATTAAAATGTTGCAATAATTCAAATTACTTTGAACAACTAATTTCACAAAATTTAAAAATATATATTTACATTTTCTTATCAAGAGCAGGTGGAGGGAATTAGCCCGATGAAGCCCGGCAACCGACCGTAATACCATTGCAAAATGGGGCGCGAATATATGCGCCGGATGTCAAAACATCCGCAAGGCACGGTGCTAAATCTAACAGCATTTTTGCTGATAGATGAGAAGATGGCTTATTAAGTAGGCCTCTTCTCTATGAAGGGGCCTTTTATGTTGGAGATTTTTTGGAGGTAAAATGATGAATGAAATCAGAGCGACTTATTTAATACATGATCCATCACATAATCCAGAGAAAAAAGCAGAGGAAATTGCACTAGGATTAACAGTCGGTACTTGGACCAATCTTCCTGCCTTAGAGAAGGAACAGTTAAAGAAGCATAAAGGTCGTGTACTATCAGTCCAGAGATGGGAGCAAGACGAAAAAATCAATCAGATATTTGGCAAACCTTTAACTAGGGCAAAAATCGAGATTGCTTATCCAACGGCTAATTATTCTGCAGATTTGCCAGCCATTTTAACTACTGTATTCGGAAAGCTCTCATTAGACGGGGAAATCAAGTTATTAGATTTAGATTTTGTCGGAGATCTTGCTTGTCATTTTCCAGGACCCAGGTATGGAGTTGAAGGAATTCGTAGACTAATAGGAGTACATGATCGACCACTAGTCATGAGTATCTTTAAAGGTGTCTTAGGCAAGGACCTAAATTATTTAGCAACACAGCTAAAACAACAGGCATTAGGTGGAGTCGATTTAGTCAAGGATGACGAGATTTTATTTGAACAGGAGTTAACTCCTTTCGAAAAACGAATTACAAAAGGGAAAGAAGTATTGACAGAAGTTTATCATGAGACGGGTCACCGTACTTTGTATGCGGTGAATTTAACGGGGAAAACATTTGAGTTAATCGATAAAGCTAGAAAGGCTGAGGAATTAGGAGCAGATGCATTATTGTTCAACGTGTTCTCTTACGGGTTAGATGTACTACAGGCAATACGAGAATCAGGAGTCCAGTTGCCAATTATGGCTCATCCAGCATTCAGTGGAGCGATTGCTTCTTCCAAAATATATGGTGTTTCTTATGGGTTGCTGTTAGGTAAATTAGTTAGGGCTGCTGGAGCTGACTTTTCCTTGTTCCCTTCACCGTACGGAAGTGTAGCCATCCCTAAGGAAGATGCATGGAGCATTGCCAAAGGTTTAACTGAAAAGTCAGTTGAATGGAAAACAGCATTCCCAGTCCCATCTGCAGGTATTCATCCTGGGTTAGTTCCACAGCTTATTGAGGACTTTGGTCTTGATTGTGTCATCAATGCTGGTGGAGGGGTGCATGGACATCCAGAAGGAGCAATTGGTGGAGGTCGTGCGTTCAGGCAAGCAGTTGACGCTAAGTTGAATGGAACAGGACTGGAAGGAAAGCCCGAGTTGGAAAAAGCATTGAATTTATGGGGAGGGTCAGTATCAAACAAATGAGACCAATCATCTTTTGTGACTTCGATGGTACCATCACGAAAAGTGATAACATCGTAGCAATAATGAAGCAATTTGCCGATGAAGTTACTGCTCCTATCAAGGATGCAGTGTTAAATAAAGAGATATCAATACGTGAAGGCGTTGGAAGGATGTTTGCTCAAATAGATAGCGGGTTGCGTGAACAAATCATTGAGTTTGTCGTTGAAAATGCTGAATTACGTAAAGGGTTTGAAGATTTCGTGGATTATACAAAACAACAAGGAATTCCTTTCTATGTTGTTAGCGGAGGGATTGACTTTTTCGTAGAACCAATGATTAATGGAATCGTCAATCATGAGGAGCTTTTCTGTAACAGTGCAGATTTTAGTAGTGAACATATCCAGATACTTTGGCCTTACAGTTGTGATAAAGAATGTTCCAACGACTGCGGCTGTTGTAAGCCAACTGTAATAAGAAAACTGGCACATGATGGTGATTTCAAAATCGTCATCGGTGATTCTATCACGGATTTAGAAGCAGCCAAGATGGCAGATTTAGTGCTAGCTAGAGATTTTTTAATAGATCTTTGTGAAAAGGATGGGATTAAATATCAATCATTTGAAACCTTCCATGATTGTATAAATATTATCAAAAAAAAGTTGGAGGTGAGAGTATGAATAACTATCAAAAACAATGGGATGAGTTAGCGGATATCAAAGATGAACTTTCAGGTAGAGATTGGTTTTTCGGAACGAGTGGCAATCTCTCCATTAGAGTAGGTGATTTACCAGTATCATTTCTTGTAACTGCAAGTGGAAAGGATAAGCGAAAAAGAACGAACGAAGATTTCTTACTTGTTGACGGTTCAGGTAAACCTTTGGAGGATACTCATTTAAAGCCATCAGCCGAAACTTTGTTGCATGCACATTTATATTCAAAAACAAACGCAGGATGCTGCTTACATGTTCATACGGTTGAGAACAATGTCATATCTGAAGTGTTTGCGGAGCAAGGAAAGATTGTATTCAAACAGCAAGAATTGATCAAAGCCTTCGGAAAGTGGGAAGAGGATGCTACATTGGAAATCCCCATCATTCCAAATCATGCACACATTCCAGCATTGGCAGAAGAATTTAGTGAAAATATTAATGGTGATCAAGGTGCGGTCTTAATCCGAAACCATGGAATTACAGCATGGGGGCGTAATGGTTTTGAAGCAAAAAAGGTGTTAGAAGCATGTGAGTTCTTATTCCGCTACGAATTAGTACTCTATCAAACAAAAGCATTATTAAATTCAAAACCAAGTAGTTACCGTCTAAGTGTATAAAAGAAATCAAATTTTAGGAGGAAGTAAGCATGGCTTATGTAACTTTTCATAATGGAGCTATTGAAATCAGAGAACAACAAGAGGTTTTAGAGTTTTTAAACGGTGCAGGCGTCATATATGAACAATGGAATATTTCCAAGCTCCCAGAAAGATTGCAAGATAAGTTTAATTTGATTGATGAAGAGAAAAGTGAAATTCTAGATGTGTTTAAAGAGGAAATTGCAGATTTGTCCGCACGCCGTGGATATCATGCCCAAGACATCGTGTCACTCTCAGATTTAACACCAAACCTTGACCAACTTTTAGAGAATTTCAAGCGTGAACACCATCATACTGATGACGAAGTTCGATTCATTGTTAGTGGCCATGGAATTTTTGCAATCGAAGGAGAAAACGGAGAGTGGTTTGATGTCCACTTGACACCTGGTGATTTAATATCTGTTCCTGTGAACGTTCGTCATTACTTTGAATTGGAAGCAGATCGGAAAGTGGTAGCAGTTCGTATTTTCGTAACGACGGAAGGATGGGTTCCGATTTACGATAAAGATGAAGTGGAAGCTTAAGGATTTAATGAAAGAGGATGGCCAATTAAAATGGTCATCCTCTTTTCTATATACCAATTATGATGCCTTTTTTGGTGCTAGTTTGGCAAATGAATATGCACGTTTCGTAGTGAAAAAATAAACCCCAACGATTACAACGAACGCACCTATAATTTGGCCAGTCGTCATAGTTTCCCCAAGTAAAAAGTAAGCCAAAATAGCTGTGAATATTGGATTGAAATTTAGGAACATCCCTGATTTTGTACTTCCTACTTTTTGTACACCAATATTCCAAAAGACCATCCCTAGAACTGTGGCGCCAATACCTGTGTAGAGGGATGCAATCCAAAATGAAGCAGTAATATGGCTAAATTGTACACCATCCAATAAAAATGGAAGTACCAAAATATTCCCAAAAACTCCAGCCCAAAAGGTGGTTACTAAAGGTGACAATTCAGACATCACCTTTTTTCCAAGTACAGAATACAATCCCCAACTAACTACGGCTAATAACATGTAAATATCGCCAATATTCGCTTCAAGTGTAAGTAACCTATTTAGATGACCATTGGTTAAGACAACGAGGATGCCGAAGAATGAAACGATCATTGCTGACAGCTGTCTTGCAGAAAGCCGATCCTTCATAATAAAAAAACTGAAAATTGCAATGGATATAGGGTTTAAGGTAGAAATAAGTCCGACGTTATCTGCTGAAGTATATTCTAGGGCAAGGAACATAAAGAAATTAAAAAGGGCAATCCCAGTTGCACCCATCCCTACCAAGAGCCAAAAATGTTTTCTTTGGAACCGTAAAGTCTTTTCTTTCCATAATAAAAAGGGTAATAGTACTATGACTGCAATCCCCCATCTTATGATAATTAATGTGATATGGTCTGTATGTCCAACTAGAAACTTTCCAGCCACAAAATTTCCTGCCCAGAGCATGCTCGTTAAAAATAGAAGAAAATAGTACAAATAATCACCGCATCTCCATAGAAGTTATCTTTACTATACTCCGATTATTTATTTTTGCAATCGAAATAATTATAAAAGTAGTTGGGTGAAATATATGTACTGTCGTGATTTGTATTCCAAAAAAATACAGCCAAGAGGCTGCATTAATTTTCCACAGTTTCACTAAAAATGGGTGCGTGAATCGTATTCTTGTTCCTACTGTGCCACTCTGAAAATTTAACTAGGTCCTTGTCCACTTGTTTAACGATAAAAGCAATCACTGCTGCATCATCCAATAATCCGAGGCCCATTAAAAAGTCAGGAACGATATCAATCGGTGATACAAAGTATAATAGTCCAGCAAACATCATAACTAATGTCCGATATGGAATCTCTTTGTATTCACCTTTTGTCCAAGATTTTAGCATTTGGAAAAGGAGTTGGAGCTTGGACCAAAAACCCTTCAATGATAGTTGATTTTTGTCTGCCTTTAAAGCTGCCTTTGTTAATAGCCCTTGTGCTTCTTCTTTATTACTACTGTATTTTTTTGCCTCATCTTTGAACATGGAGTAGGCAAGCTTTGTGAAAAAAAGCCGTTTTAACATAACCATCACCTCTGGCTTTTCTATTTTCATGTAGTTTACCCTAATCAAATCCATTCAAACTATTGAAAATTGAATTTTCCTGATTTGAAAACCAATATAAGACGTGTCATGATAAGAGCAAATAGAAATTGAGCGGAGGAGAAATTTTGTTAAAACTAGCAGAGGAATACTTACAAAAGTTTTTCGGATATTCAAAGTTTCGAAAGGGTCAGGAAGAAGCCATCGTAAATGTCTTAGAGAAAAAGCAATCCTCAGTTTGCATCATGCCAACGGGCGGAGGGAAATCCATTTGTTATCAAATACCTGCTCTTTTGCTAGAAGGGACAACTCTAGTTATTTCACCATTGATTTCTCTAATGAAAGACCAAGTGGATGCATTGAATATGAACGGAATTCCGGCATCGTATATTAATAGTTCATTATCCAGTCAAGACATAAATGAGAGGCTAGAGCTTACAAAGCAAGGTAGATATAAGCTTTTGTATATTGCTCCTGAAAGATTGCAATCCTTTGATTTTATTAAAGAAATAGAGAAGCTTAAAATTCCTCTTGTTGCTGTGGATGAAGCTCATTGTATATCACAATGGGGTCATGATTTCAGACCTAGCTATATGCATATTAATGAGATGATTAAGAGATTGAATGGAGAACCCATTGTACTCGCCCTGACAGCAACTGCTACACCTATCGTAAAAGAGGATATTTGTCGATTATTACAGATAGATGAAAAAAATGTAGTTCTAACTGGCTTTAGTCGAGATAATCTATCGTTCCACCTTGTAAAAGGAGAGGACAAGATGGCCTATCTCGAAAGGTACATAGAGAAAAATATCAGTGAATCTGGAATCATCTATGCTTCAACTCGAAAAGAAGTAGATCGAATATCAGCACATCTTCGGAAAAAAGGCTTAAAGGTTGGACGATACCATGCCGGAATGAATGATGAGGATCGGAGCATTGAACAAGAGGATTTCCTCCAAGATCGACTAAGCATCATTGTTGCAACTTCAGCATTTGGTATGGGAATCAACAAGTCTAATATAAGATACGTAATCCATTATCAAATGCCAAAGGATATGGAAAGCTATTATCAAGAAGCGGGTAGGGCAGGCCGTGATGGGGAGCCGAGTGAATGTTTGCTTCTTTATTCTCCACAGGATGTACAAATTCAACGTTTTTTAATTGAGCAAACTACATTCGATCGAGAACGGCTCGTTCAACAGTTAGAGAAATTAAGGCAGATGATGGATTACTGCCATACAGAAAGTTGCCTTCAGTCCTTCATTCTACGTTACTTTGGCGAAAATAATCCGATTGATTGTGGAAAATGTAGCAATTGTACGGATACCCGTGAGCTTACTGATGTTACAAGGGATGCACAAATCGTCCTTTCTTGTTTAATTCGCATGGGCGAAAAATTTGGCAAGACGATGGTAGCACAGGTATTAACTGCATCTAAAAATAAGAAACTGATGGAAAGCAATTATCAAACTTTAACTACTTATGGAATGATGAAGGATAGGTCCGTACAGGAAGTAAATGAATTCATAGAGTTCTTAACTTCGGAATTATATATAGGAGTAACAACAGGTCAATTTCCCACTTTATTTGTTACCAATTCGGGAAAGGAAGTTCTGTTAGGGAAAAAGAGTGTTTTACGTAAAACAAGAATGCTAACTAGAAAAGTTGTACAGGATGATGAACTATTCAATCATTTGAGAGAACTTCGGAAATCCATCGCATCGCAGGAAAATGTACCACCATTTGTCATCTTTTCAGACGTTACACTGCGTGATATGTGCAGCAAGCTACCCTTTACTTTAGATGAATTTTTAAGAATTAAAGGCGTCGGGGAACAGAAAATGCAAAAGTACGGTGAAACATTTATCGGTGAGATACGAGATTTTTGTGAAACGAATCCCGATAGAGTTCGCCGGGAAGTAGATGAAGAGCCAATAATCAAACCAAAGGCTAAAACACCAAAAGATTCACACTTAGAAAGCTATAAAATGTTCCAATCGGGAATGGGAACTACAGAAATTGCTCATCTACGTGAAATCACAGAAGACACAGTTGGGAGCCATCTGCTCCGATGTATTGAAGAAGGTTATGAAGTGGATTGGAATCGCCTTGTCTCAGACGATACAGAAAAAATTATTCAAGCAGCGGTTCAGAAAGTTGGGAGTGATAAGTTAAAACCTATTAAAGAAGAAGTTCCGGACTATATTTCATACAGTACGATTAAACTTGTATTAGGCAAATGGAGAATCGGAGTGAATAGTTAGGTATTATGACTGGAGCTATTGAGTAGGCTATAAATTATAAGATTTCTTTATTTCATGAATAACACCCATTGACCATAAGGGGGATAAGATGGATCATCATGCTTCTGTAACATCCTTAGTGATAGTAATGACTGTTGCATTTTTAACACCAATACTCATGCATCGACTTAAGCTAAATTTTATACCTGTGGTAGTTGCGGAAATATTAATGGGATTAATGATTGGTAAAAGTGGACTGAATATCGTTCATGATGATGTGTGGTTAGGTACATTATCCACTCTTGGTTTCATATTTTTAATGTTTCTAAGTGGGCTAGAGATTGATTTTACAACCTTTAGTAGGAAGAATGATAAGGAAAAACAATCAGAAGGAGAATCACAACCTAATACTTTTATAGTTGCAAGTATAATATTTGTCGGTATCTTTCTATTATCATTGGGTTTATCCTATTTATTCGTTTACTTAAAATTTATCGAAAATGCATTCTTGATGACCCTTATCATTTCTACCATCTCATTAGGCGTTGTACTTCCTACCCTAAAGGAAGCACATTTAACAAAGACAAATATTGGCCAGATCATTCTTTTGGTTGCTGTAATTGCTGATTTAGTGACTATGATATTATTGGCCGTATTCGTTTCTCTGTATGATAAAAACGGAGGAAATACATGGTTATTACTCGTACTGTTTGTCGCAGGTGTCGGTTTGTACTTCATAGGAAAGAAGTTTAAAAATGGAAAGTTCTTTGAAGGCATGTCAAAAGGAACCGTTCAGATTGGTACAAGAGCTGTTTTCGCCTTAATTATCATTTTAGTAGCTGTATCCGAAACGGTAGGTGCTGAAAATATATTAGGTGCTTTTTTAGCTGGGGTGTTGGTGTCTCTACTATCACCTAATCAAGAGATGGTCCATAAGCTCGATTCGTTTGGTTATGGGTTCTTAATCCCAATATTTTTTGTAATGGTTGGAGTTAATTTGGATATTTGGTCTTTATTCAGTGATCCAAAGTTGCTGTTATTGATTCCAATATTATTCTTTGCTTTGCTAGTATCCAAACTTATCCCTACGTTAGTTCTGTTCAAATGGTTTGATAAAAAAACGGTAATCGCATCTGGTTTTCTGTTAACCTCTACGCTATCACTTGTAATAGCAGCGGCCACCATTGGTGAGAGAATGACCATCATTACTCCAGAAATGAATGGGACACTTATTTTAGTCGGTATTTTAACGAGTGTGATAACACCAATTGTATTTAAAAAGCTATTCCCACAAGAAGATATCAAGGAACGTAAATTCAAGGTTGCTTTTGTTGGTACCAATCAGTTCACTATGCCGGTTTCACTTGAGTTGAAATCCAACTTATATGAACCCACTTTATATCATGTCAAACAAGAAAAAGCTGAGCTCCAAACGGCAGATACGGTATTTGATATCGTTGAGATTGAAGACTATTCTTTAGAGTCACTAGAAAAGACCACTCTCTTACAATCCGATATTGTAGTGGTTTCTACAGGTGACGATATATTAAATGCTAAACTAGCCATAGCGATAAAAGAAAAAGGAATTGAAAGAGTAATTGTTCGAATCGAAACATCACTTTATGAAGAGAAGTTAAAAGAAAAGGAAATTGAGGTTTTCTCGGTGTTAATGTCTACGAAAATATTGATGAGAGCGATTATTGAATCGCCAAGCTTAATGGATATATTATCTAATCGTGAAACTTCATTGTATGAAATCAAAATGATGAATGATCAATATGTAGGTTTAAGTATAAGAAGGTTTCCTTTTACTGGCGATGTGATTTTTGTAAGAATCTTTAGAGGAAAAGATAGCTTAGTTCCACATGGAGATACGGAAATGAAAATGAATGATCGCTTGATTGTTACTGGATCGAAAGAATATGTAGATGAATTAAAACGTGAATTAGAATTTTGCGAAAGATGTTAATCGAAGAAACAGCCGCTATGGGGAAATCCATAGCGTTTTATTTTGTATTTAATGTAAGAAGATAGGCAGCAAAGAAGTAGTGGACAAGTATAAATACAACTAGACAATAGTTAGCACTCGGGCATAAGTTATCCAAGTTTTTTGAACGATGTTTTTATAAGCTAAATTCCAAAACAAAGACTTGTAAATCTGTGTTTAAATATTACAAAAAATCCCAAAATCTACCTAACAAATCGAAAGAAACTTGTCGAATTTTAGTGTAAAAACGGAGGTGTTTTAGGGCTTTTTAGTTCTTTTTGTCTACTTTTGCGATTCTGTTTACATCGTGTTAAATATTTGTAATAATCCTAAAGTAACTACAGAAAGTACAGTTTAATTTGAGAGGAAGACGTGCAAAATCATGAGCGAAAAATCCATTGAAATGATGGAATTGGAGATTCAAAAATTGCGGTATCGAATGATTACACATGCGAATGAATTCGGGTATACAGATGAGAAAACGATTTCTTTCAGCCAAGAATTGGACAAGCTTCTTAACGAATACCAGGTGCGAACTCAGGAAAAACAGGAAGATCGAGAAATTAGGATTTGCTTAAAAAAGATGACCATCATCCTAAAAAAATCTTTTTTTGGGTTAGAGGTTCAATCAATGTAAGTTTCTTTGATATAATGATACCCAGTTATGGAAAAAGGCTGGTATATCAAATGGAAGAAATATGGATTATAACAAATGAAAAAGTTATACCCACGGCTCTTTTTTTTATCGAAGGAGAGCTAATGAATGTGATCGTTAAAAAACCTGAATTATTTGAGACAGGTGAAACAATTACTTTCTTAATTGACCAAAAGAGAATAGAAGCAAAATTAATAAAAAAGCAAGGCTACAATTTATATTTATATTTATCCTTATCTGAGGATTTGCTTGATAATAAGAGGCGAAGAGCGGTAAGAAGTCAAATCAAAGTAAGTGCAAAATTGACGAGTAGGTTAAACTCCTGGGAAGCAGAGGTCCTAGATATCAGCATGAAGGGGATTGCCTTTACAACAAGAGCTGAGCTTCAAGATGGAAGCTATTCTTTAGCCTTTTTAATAGAAGAACAACCAGTATCAATGACGGTAAACATCATTAACAATACAACATGGCATAACTCGATTCGTTACGGTTGTACCATTGAAGGAATGGATCAAACGAGTCAGTATGCAATAAGAAGATATATATTAATGGACCAACTGGAAAAACTGAATACTGCAGAAAGACAATAACGTCTTGTGCAAGCGATTGTACATAATTTTGATGAATAAAGGGACTGATTTAATGTGTCAAAACCATGACCACTAGATCAGTCCCTTTTTGTTTTTCTATTTTAGCTAAAGACGTTTCAAATGCGTCCAATCAACATTTGACCATATTGAATTATATCCCTAATAGTAAAATCATAAACAATAATCCTATTATGAAAGAGTAAGTGGAGGTTCGTTCGTTTCCGTCTCCATGACTTTCTGGTATTAATTCTTTGTAAATGATAAAGAGCATAGCTCCTGCGGCAAAGGAAAGTCCATAAGGTACAAGATTTTGAACAAAAGAAGTTAATGAATAACCTAATAAGGAAGTGACAATTTCGATTGCACCCGTCAAGGTAGCGATGACAAATGCTTTAAATTTACTAATTTTTTGATTGACTAGAAATAGAGCAACTAACAATCCTTCAGGAGCATTTTGAAGACCGATTGCAAAGGCAATCAAGTTTCCTGTATCACCTGTAGCGGATGCATAGCTTACCCCTACTGACAATCCTTCGGGTATGTTATGAAGGGTAATGGCAGAAATAATAAGCATTGCTTTTTCATCGAATTCAATTCCTTGTCTTGAATGTTCCAAATCAATGTGTGGAATGTTTTTTTCTAAAAAAGTTAAAGTCACTACCCCTAGAAATACCCCGATACACAATGGAATAAAGCCACCAAGGGCAAGCGCTTCTGGAATGAGCCCCATCAATGATGCTGCCATCATAATTCCTGCTGTAAATGCAAGCATGGTATCTCTCCATCTATGCGTGATAGTGCCAGAGATGAATAAAATGATAGCTGCACCAAGCCCGGTGGACATGGCAGACAAAATACTTCCAACTAGTACATCTTTCATACGATTCTCCTTAACAGATTATGTGATTTTAACAATGATCGTTCATTATTCTAAATAATCCACGTATTTTACTGAATATTTATTACATTATAATCAAGAAATTTTCTATTCTAAAGGATTTTATCTCCATTTCCCTTAATAAGTTATCCTCTTCCACACACTTTCCAGTCTAATTCTGCACCATAATACTATTTTATCCTTTTAGCCCATTTTTGTGACTTGTTCATGCAATGATTCAATTGTAGAACGAATAAGTCATGCGTCTAATTTAGCCGGGATTGGAATATATGTTAATGATACTACATAAAATTCCAGCTAACATAATTCATCCATTATTGTTCAATAGCACCTTAAATTGCGTTAGGAGTGAGACTTTTACATGCATATAGTGGTTTGTGTTAAACAAGTGCCCGATACGAAAATCATTAAGATTAATCCAAAAACGAACACGTTGGACCGAAGAAGTGCGCCGGCTATTTTGAATCCGTATGATGCCCATGCAGTTCAAGAGGCAGTCAAGTTAAAAGCAAAACATGGTGGTGAAGTTTCAGTGGTTTCCATGGGACCTCCACAAGCAGTGGATATCATTAAGAAAAGTGTAGAGATTGGTGCGGATCAAGGATATCTCATTACAGATCGAGCCTTTGCGGGAGCAGATACACTCGCTACTAGCTATGCTTTGTCTAAAGCACTTGACCGCATTTCTAAAGAAAAGCCCATTGATTTAATTATTTGTGGAAAACATGCTATTGACGGTGATACAGGCCAAGTAGGACCAGGTATTGCAAGAAGATTAGATATTCCTCCTGTAACCAATGTTATTGAGGTTTGTGAGATGAATAAAGCGGAAAAAACTGTCGTGATTAAAAGGAAAATTTCTAATGGTTACGAGCTTATACAGTCCCAAACTCCTTGTCTATTAACAGTAGAAAAAGAGATTAATGAAATTGAATATTCTCCTATGCCCAATATGATTAAGGCAGCAAGATATCAACCAATTATTTGGAGTGTAAATGACTTGGAAAACGTGGACAAACTGCAATTAGGATTAAAGGGATCTCCTACCATCGTTGGTAAAATGTTTTCTCCTCCAAAATTAGAAGGGGGAAAAAGGATTGAAGGAGATGTCACAAGTCAAGTGAAACAATTAGTAACATTGTTGATAGAGAAAAAGGAGCTGTTCAAGTAAAGAGAAAGATTCGGAGGGTTGAAACATGTTTGAGGATTATAGAGGGGTATGGGTATTTATAGAACAAAATGAAGGGAGTATAGAAGGGGTTTCTTTGGAGTTGCTTGGAGCTGGAAAAAAACTTGCAGAAAAATTGGAGGTACCGTTGGCTGGGATCCTGCTTGGCCATCAAATTTCTGCATTAGCGAATGAAGTCATCTATTATGGAGCGGATAAAGTATTTGTCATCGATCATCCAGTGCTTGAAACCTACCGAACGGAGTCGTTTATGAAAGGCGTCAATGACTTAGCGAGAAAATATAAACCTGAAATATTCCTTTATGGTGCAACACCAAATGGAAAAGATCTTGCTAGCGCAGTTGCTACAGATTTGAGTACAGGATTAACCGCTGATACCACCATGCTAGATGTTGAACCAACAACTAGATTATTAGAAGCAAGTCGACCGGCATTCGGAGGAAATATTATGGCGACCATCCTTTGCAAAAAACATCGTCCACAGATGGCTACCGTACGCCCAAAAGTAATGAAAGCATTGGAAAGAAATAGTGAAAGAACCGGAGAAATAATTCAAGAATCCATTGATTTGTCTGAAGAAACGATGAGAACGAAAGTATTGAAGATTGTAAGAGATACTGCAAAAGCTACCAATCTTGCAGATGCACACGTGATTGTATGTGGTGGAAAAGGGATGGGAGATCCAAAAGGGTTTGAATTAATCCACGAGTTGGCGGAAGTATTAGGTGCCAGTGTAGGAGGAACACGGGACGTCGTGGAGGCTGGATGGCTCCCACATGAACAGCAAGTAGGTCAGACAGGTGAAACAGTTACTCCAAAACTCTATTTTGCAATCGGTATTTCTGGAGCGATTCAGCATGTGGTAGGAATGAAGAATTCAGAAATGATTATAGCCATTAATAAAAATCCTGAAGCAGCCATATTTGATGTAGCCACCTATGGCATAGTTGGTGATGCACTTGAAATTTTGCCTATATTAATTGAAGAACTGAAACAGGAACTTCATGTAGAAGGAGGGGAAGTGAACTATGCCGGAAAAGTTTGATGTCATCGTCGTTGGTGCAGGCCCAGCAGGAACCTCTTGTGCCTACACGTGTGCGAAAGCGGGATTAAAGGTTATGCAAATCGAACGTGGGGAATATCCTGGTAGCAAGAACGTAATGGGAGGTGTTCTGTACAGAAAACAGATGGAAGAAATTATCCCAGAATTCTGGAAGGATGCACCACTGGAGCGACCGGTAATAGAACAGCGCTTTTGGATGATGGATCAAGAATCGGTTGTTACATTTGGTTACAAAGATTTGGAGTGGGGCAAAGAGCCATTCAACAATTTCACAGTATTACGTGCCAAATTTGATCAATGGTTTGCCTCAAAAGGTGTGGAGGCTGGAGTCCTTCTCATCAATGAAACCGTTGTCACAGAATGTCTTGTCGAGGATGGAAAGGTGGTGGGAGTAAAAACAGATCGACCAAATGGTGAGGTTTACGGGGATGTCGTTGTTTTAGCGGATGGAGTTAACTCATTATTAGGAAAGCAGCTTGGTTTCCATAAAGAGTTCCGTCCCGATGAAGTGGCTTTAACGGTAATGGAAGTTATTAATTTGCCAAAAGAAAAAATTAATGATCGCTTTAATTTAGCCGATGACCAAGGATGTACAATTGAGATTTTTGGGGATTCCACTAAAGGGAATCTTGGTACAGCATTTATTTATACGAACAAGGATAGCATCAATATAGGGGTAGGTACGACTTTATCAAGTATGATTAAAGCTAAAATCAAACCTTATGACTTACTAGATTATTTAAAATCCCACCCAATGGTTAAACCTCTTATTGAAGGCGGTGAACCAGCTGAATATTTAGCCCATCTTATTCCCGAAGGGGGCTATTATTCTGTACCTAAAGTCGTAGGGAACGGAGTGGTAGTGGTTGGAGATGCTGCACAGTTAGTGAACGCGATACATCGTGAAGGATCAAACATGGCAATGGCATCTGGGAAAATGGCAGCTGAAGCTATTATATCCGCGAAAGAAATGGGTGATTTTAGCGAAGCAACACTTAGTAAATACAAAAATGATTTGTATGATAGTTTTATCATTAAAGATTTGAAGAAATATAAAGATGCTACTCATACATTTGAAAATAACCCTGCATACTTTAAAGAATATATTCCAATGATGAATAGAGCTATGAATAAATTCTTCTCAGTCGACGGAACTCCGAAAAAAGATAAGCAAAAGGAAATCATTCGTTCAGTCACTGAAGAGAAAGGTACTTTTAGTGTCTTAAAAGATGTCTATAAAGCTTGGAAGGCGGTGAAATAATATTGTCATCTATTGAAGAAAAACAATATTTAGTCCGATTCAAAGCCGGTAAAAAATCACACCTGACTGTCATGAATCATGATGTTTGTATGACGCAATGTCCAGATAAATTGTGTACCATTTTTTGTCCTGCTGAGGTCTATAAATGGGAAGACATAAGGATGCATGTAGGGTATGAGGGTTGTCATGAATGTGGAAGTTGCCGAATTGGATGCCCCTATGAAAACATTCACTGGGAATATCCAGAAGGTGGCAAGGGGATTATTTTCAGATTAGCTTAAAAGGATTCATCTGTAAAAGCTGTCAATAGGCAGCTTTATTTTTTTTACTTTCAAGCAAAAATGGGGGCAACAAAGAAGTATGTCGACAGAGCGATGCAATTTGGAATAAAGTATAGTTGCAACAAGGTTTTCGCCAATTTTGGTATGGAGCTATCCAATTTTTCTATGTTTTTTTAAAAGAATATGCCTTAAAAATGAAAAAAACCACTTTTCATGAAGGGTTTTACAGGTAAAACATTATGTAGGTTATTTCACATACTGTGTCAAAAAGAAGAGAAATGAAGCTATTTTTCTCTTTTTTGTTTGTTTAACTGATTTTTTGTTGAAAATAGGATTGGACTAAAGTGTCTGATAAAGCCGTATTTTCTATCGACCTCGCTAAATCTATGGCAGTATCGAAACTGTGGTGATAGCTTGAGGTATAATACGGCTTTGTATAATCAAATTCACCTAATTGATTAGTAGGATATACGACAACTTTCCATAAATAAAATTCACTATTTACTGATTCAGGATCTCCTTCAAGAGCAACTAACCAATGGGTAGCGAATAATTCCTCTGTATTTAAATCAGCGAATTTTTTACTATCTTCTAAACCAATTGGAATGATACCTCTTTGATAAAAATCACGATAATTGGCAAAGGCAACCATACAATCTTCCCTCCCCGGCAGAAATTTTTCTGTTCCTTTAATATATGCAGTTGAAAAGGAAAGAAGACTGATTCAATCGTTAATTTTTAGAATTTTTAAAAAATATACTTTTGAACTATATGAAAAATCTTTTTAGTATCGACAATTTACCAAATATTCATTTTTTTCTTAAAATACATTTCTAATTGTAAGGATGTATTCGTGAACATTAATTTGTTTCATAAAAAATAACATTAGCAAACTATTATTTCTCGCAATGGCCGAAAAAGCTAGCTACTATTGACTTGAAAATAGTGATTCTATATACTAATTTTGAAATCGAGACATTATTATTTGGTAAGTTAGGCGGTGTAGACATGAGCAAAGAATCCATCGAACAATCTTTAAAGCTGTTTATCGTTTTATCCAGAGCTCATCGATCTATCAATGATCACGTTAATACATTTATCGCTGCCAATGGTTTAAATCCAACTGAATTTGCTGTATTAGAGCTTTTGTACCACAAAGGCCCTCAACCTCTACAACAAATTGGAGGGAAAATCCTATTAGCTAGCGGTAGTATCACATATGTTGTGGATAAATTAGAGCAAAAAGAATATTTAGTCAGAGAAGCCTGTAAAAAAGACCGTAGAGTGACCTTTGCAACGATTACCGAAAAGGGGAAAGAGTTCATCGAAAGAATCTTCCCTAAACACGAAGAACAAATTGATCAAGTCATGAATGTTTTGACAGAAGAAGAAAAAGCTACGGCAATAACGTTATTAAAAAAATTAGGATTAAGCTTAAATTGATTTGTAGAAATACGAATTTGGTTTCTATCAAATTATCTACAAAAGGAATCGAGAGTACGTTCTCTTGATTCCTTTTGTCATTTTACATATATGGTAGGAGTAATGGGGAATTTCCGCCCCGGGCGCTTGCTTTATGGGGCATGCGTATAGACATGTTTAATCGTCTCCATGTGCTTCGCATTTATCTTTTTAAATTTTTCAAAATTTTCTTACATAAAAAGGATAATCAGTCTATTTTGTAGTATATTTATAGGGAATACATAAAAGGAAGTGATAGGATGAAATTCCAAGATTTTGAGTATAGAAGATTAGATGTTGACTCTATTAAGGAAAAGTTTAATTCCTCTCTTGAACAGTTTAAAAGTGCCGATACTTTTGAAGCTCAAAATGTAGTGATGGAAGAAATCAATGAGTTACGTAATGAAGTTGGGACAATGTTCAATCTTTGCTATATCCGTTATTCAATCAATACTGAGGATGAATTTTACAAACAAGAACAAGAATACATGGATGAAATTCAGCCACTTATGGACGATTTATATACTGAATTCTATAAAGCTCTTGTAGACTCGAAGTTCCGTTCTGAATTAGAGGAGAAGTGGGGGAATCAATTATTTAATTTGGCTGATTCTCAGTTGAAATCATTTAGTCCTGAAATCATTCCGCTTATGCAAAAAGAAAACAAGTTAAAAACGGAATATTCCAAACTGATTGCTTCTGCGAAAATTCAGTTTGATGGAGAAGAGAAAACATTGGCACAACTTGATCCTTATACAGAATCAGTGGATCGTGAAGTGAGAAAATCAGCAACTGAGACGAAATTCCAATACTTTAAAGATCATGAGGCTGAGCTTGACCGCATTTATGATGATTTAGTAAAAGTGCGTACAGAGATGGCTCAAAAGTTAGGTTATAAGGACTTTACAGAATTAGGGTACCATCGTATGCAACGTACAGATTATGATGCTGAGATGGTGGCTAATTTTAGAGACCAAATAAAAGAATTTATCGTACCAATCGTCTCTAAGCTTAAAGCAAGACAAAAAGAACGAATTGGTGTAGACGAATTGAAATTCCACGACATCGGATTCAAGTTCAAAACAGGAAACGCTAAGCCAAAAGGTAATCCAGATTGGATTATTGAAAACGGTAAGAAAATGTATGATGAGCTGTCACAAGAAACAAGTGAGTTTTTCCGTTATATGATTGATACTGATCTAATGGATTTAGTTGCTAAAAAAGGGAAAGAAAGTGGAGGCTATTGTACGTTTATTAATAACTACAAAGCACCTTACATTTTCTCCAACTTTAACGGAACATCTGGTGATATCGATGTACTGACTCACGAGGCGGGTCATGCATTCCAAGTGTATTGTAGTCGTGATATTGAAGTGCCAGACTATGTGTGGTCAACATCTGACGCTGCAGAAATCCACTCTATGAGTATGGAGTTTTTTACATGGCCATGGATGGACGTATTCTTTAAAGAGGACACAGACAAGTATAAGTTCTCTCATTTAGGTGGTGCCTTAACATTCCTACCATACGGTGTAGCAGTTGATGAATTCCAACATGTTGTGTATGCGAAGCCAGAAATGACTCCGGCTGAACGAAAACAAGCATGGAAAGAAATCGAGAAAAAATATCTACCAGAGTGGGATTACGACGGCATCCCATTCCTTGAAGAAGGTGGATATTGGCAAAGACAGGGACATATCTATAGCACTCCATTCTACTATATTGATTATGTATTGGCTCAAATTTGTGCTCTTCAATTCTGGAAACGATCAAGGGAAGAAAAAGAAAAGGCATGGGATGACTACGTGTACCTGTGCAAACAAGGTGGAAGTAAGTCATTTCTTGGATTAGTAGAGGATGCTAACTTAATATCTCCATTCAAAGATGGATGTGTTCAATCAGTGGTTGGTGAAATCGAAGCTTGGTTGGATTCTATAGACGATAAAGCACTATAATAGTGTTATTAATAAATATAATAAAAATGCACGAGCCCATTGGATTTAGAGGGATCGTGCATTTTTTTTGATAGGGAATGTAAGTATATCTTGGAGGATTTGATAAATTGCCGTCTAGTTTTATAAACCTGCCAAGCTTAATAAAAGGGCAACCCTAAAAAGGGATTGCCCACTAAAACTATAACGGGTTCTCTTTTGGAGTGCAAAATGTAAAAAATCAACAAAAATAGCATGCTAAATCGTATATGATTTAGCATGCTATTTTTTATTGGACTAACAACATTTATGGTATTTTAACCTGAGAATTAACACTGTAATTAGCATACCAATTAGCAAAGTGAGAATAAACATTCTCATGCTGTTAGTTTATATGCTAAAACGGTTGTTAATACTTCGATAAATTTGATAGGAAACTCGGCTGTATTTATGCTTCCTTAATTAAGTAACCAGCGAAGTAAAATAAGCGGAGATTTTCCGGTTAAATTCAGAGTGGAGCTCGTTTCGGGTTAAATAAGGGGAGGTTTTCCGGTTATACCAAGCAAAATCCCCTATTTTCATGTATTTCGAGTCAATAGGCGGAATCTCTCCGTCTAATTAAGCTATTTTCAATGCTATTTCCTAATTAAGCGGAATTTTTCCGTCTATTTATCTGATCGGGTAGGACGGAGAATACTCGGAGGCAAAAAAGCATGATGATTAAATTGCTAATCACCATGCTTTTTACTACGTTATTTGTACTGTTATTTACGATTTTGCACCTCAAAAGAGAACCCGTTACTAAAACTATACAGTTTCCTTTATTTTCTCCCTTTTTACAGCACGATAGAAGAATAATTCATAGATTACAGGAATTAAGATTAATGTTAGCAACGTTGACGATGTTAATCCACCGATAACCGTAATTGCAAGTCCTTTAGATATTAGGTTACCAGAAGAGGTAGTTAATGCTAATGGAATTAAAGCAGCAATGGTAGCGAAAGCAGTCATCAGAATAGGACGTAAACGTGTTTTTCCTGCTTCAATTAACGCCTCTCGTACAGACATACCTTTTTCTTCACGATTCTGTCCAATTCGGTCAACAAGAACGATTGCATTAGTTGTAACAATTCCTATTAACATTAATAGTCCAATCATAACACTTACAGACATAGGTTCGTTAGCCAAGTATAGTCCAAGGAAGGAACCTATCGGAACAAAGATTAAAGATGAAAGAATAATAAATGGAATTCTTGCTTTACCAAATGTTATCAACATAGTGATATAAACAAGGCCAATGGCGATAACCATTGCTAATCCAAGTGCTTTAAAGGTCTCGGTCGTTTCGTCACTTCCGCCACCACCTTCAAAGCTAACAGTATCTGGTAACTGGATGTTTTTCTCGACTCCACCAATGACGTCCTTTGTCACCGCTGCAACATTGTTCGATGTAACTTGAGCAGAGACTTGTGCAAAAATTTTGCCGTCTAGCTTTTGTAAAGATGTAAATTCATCAATTTCCTTAATGTCGGCAACATCCTCTAATAAAACAGGTCCCTTGGCAGTGAAAATCTTTAATTTCTGAAGTTTTTCAAGGTTAGGTGAATCTTGATCATATGACAAGATGACATTTCGATCGATTTTACCTAGCACCATAGAGCCAACTGTCATTGGTTTTGTTTGGTCAGATATCGTACCTAAGATTTGAAATCCGGAAAGCCCTAACTCGTCAGCCTTTGTAGAATCAATATCCACAACAATTTGTTTTTGTTTTTCAGAGAAGTTATTAGAAACATACTTTAAATCTTTTTGTTTATTTAAATAAGTTTCTACTTCCGATGCACTTTTCTGTAAATCATCTAGATTATTAGAATAAAGGTTAATGTTTACATTATTGTTAGAAGGAGGTCCACCAGTAGATAATTCCTGGATTCCTATTTTTGTCTCAGGTTCAGCATTTAAGACAATCTCTTCCATTGATTTTTCCAAACTCTTGATAAACGCAGTTACATCCACATTTTCAGTTAGGTTAATAAAATAACTTGCTTGGTTTTTACGTTTTAAACCTGTAGAAAAATCACGGCTGCCAATACCGGCCGTTACTTCTTTAATTTCCTCTTGATCAGCGAACATTTTCTCTATTTCAAGAGAGAGTTCATTCGTTCGTTCTAATGAAGTAGAAGAAGGGAGCTGCATACTTGCTACTAATGTTTTTTGTTCTTCATTCGGAATAAAAGTAAAACCTAACTTAGTTACTAAGAATGACGAACCAAGTAAAGTAAGTATGGAAAGGAAGATAATTAAACCTTTATGATTCAACGACCAAGCAATGCTTTTTCCATAGGCTTTCTGTAATCGTCCTTCTTTTTCTTCTTTTGGTACATGTTTAAACGAAAATTTTGCCAAGATTGGAACAATGGTAACGGAAACGAGTAAAGAAGTTAACAAAGAGAATACAATCGTTAAGGCAAAAGGAAGGAAAAATTCACCCGTAATACCTCCAACAAATCCTAACGGTAAGAAAACAACGACTGTCGTAATCGTAGAAGACGTGATAGCTTTAAGGATTTCTTGCGTTGAATCTAAAATAATCCGGTCATTCATCGTATTATTGGATTTACGAACTCTTCTAAAGATATTCTCAATAACAACGATACTATCATCTACCACACGTCCAACTGCAACAGCCATTCCACCAAGTGTCATAATGTTAAGTGATATATCTAACTGTGCAAGAAAAATAGAGGAAACGAGTAAAGACAACGGGATAGAAATTATGGCAATGATGGTTGCACGGAAATTACGTAAAAATACTAATACCGCTACAGATGCAAATAATGCTCCTAACAATCCTTCTTTAATTAGTGTTTCAATTGATTGTTCAATCCCAGCTGCAGAATCAAATCCAATTGCATAATCTAGTTCTTCCTTATGAGAATCCAAGACCTCACGAACTTTTTCTGCTACCTCTACTGTATTGGCATCTTGCTTTTTCGTGATGGCCATTGATAAGGAATCCTTCATGTTAAATCGTGTAAATTCCTCTTTTTCTGTAACCTCTTCAACAGTAGCAAGGTCTCCTAACTTAATTGAGGGACTGTTAGGGATAAACGACGATTTTATTGAAATATTCTTCAGTTTCTCGATGGTGTCTACCTTTTCCTGAACCCTTACTGGAACTTCCAATTGATTGTCTGAAATATTACCAGCAGGGAAAGAGAGGTTTTTCCCATTTATTTCATCTTTAATTTGTGATAATGAAATGCCATATTGTGAACTTTTAACAGAATCCACAGTAATTTGAAGTAGTTCTTCTTCCATTCCACCGACTGAAACGCTGTTTACTCCTGGAATCTTATTAATCTCTGGCACTATTGTATCTTCTACAATCCCCTGTAAATCTGATCCTTCTTTTGAAAATAAGGAGATATTGTAAATAGGGAATGTTCCAAACGAAAAACGATTAATTTTTGTTTGAACATTTTCAGGTAAATTAGCTTCTTTAATAATATTACTAGCAAGCTGTTCGGCATCATCCATATTGCTACTGAAAGGAAACTCCAGATTAATAATAGAAATGCTTTCAAACGAGGAACTTTGAATTTTTTTGACTCCATCTATTCCTTTTAATCGATCTTCTAATTTAGAAGTAACGTTTTCATTGATATCCTGTGGTGAAGCTCCAGGATATATAACTTCTATAGAGAGTTGTGGAAATTCAATATTCGGAAGTAAATCCACTTTCAATTGAGAAAAAGAAAATAACCCTCCTAATATTAACAGGAAAGAAATAATAAACACTGCTACAGCATTTTTTAAACTAAACTTAGTTAAAAAGTTCATTTTCCGACATCCCTCACTTTTAATTTTTTTTATTTGGATAGTAATTATTATACACTATGTATAACTTTTGTATAGGTGTAGAATGTTTTAATAAAAGTAAAATCACCTAGAAAATTTATTTTTTACCTGAACTTTTTTCAACTTCAATCGTTTAATGGGTACTTATAAGCAATGAAAGGGAGTAGGCGTTATGAGAAATATAGAAGTTGAAATTCATTCATCCGTATGTCTAAAAGGAACTTTATCATTTCCAGATATCAAGCAGGAGCAATATCCAGTGATATTAATATTACCAGGTTCAGGAAATAATGACCGAGATGGAAATAACATAAAAATGAAGCTAGTAGGTAATTTATATCAAAAAATAGCAGAGGAATTTGCAAGAATGGGATTTGCCTCTTTAAGATACGATAAAAGGGGAGCTGGAAAGAGCGGTGGGGAACCTTTAACAACAGGATTCTTGGATTTAGTGGAAGATGCTGATGTTGCATTCCAGTTCTTAAAGGAGCACCCAGAAGTAGACCCTACTAAGATTTTCTTATTTGGACATAGTGAAGGAAGCTTTATATGTCCTGCGGTCAGTCTAAAGCAACAAGCGGCTGGCATTATATTAGTGTCTGGTGGGGGAGAGACTATGGAAAGTTCAACAAACCACCAAAAACAAATGACTTACAAAGAGTTGATGGAAAACAAAGGGATCTTAGGATGGCTTGTCAGAACGTTCAAGCTCGTTGATAAAGCCATTAAAAAGGACAAAAAGGTAATGGCAAAAATTATGGAGTCACAGAATAACTCACTTCGGATTGATGGTAAAAAAATGCCCGTAAAATATATAAGAGAAGCATTCGGATATAACGTAATTAAAGACTTGGAAAAAGTAACATGTTCGGTATTAGCTTTAGGTGGAACGAAAGATTTACAAACTAGAGCGGAAAAAATGGAAAATCTTCGCGATTGGGTTAAGGGAGATGTTTCTATTCATACGATACATGACATGGGCCATGATCTTAAAATACACGAAGAAGAAGTAAAGTTTCTTAGCCTAATAAAATCCTTTAAAAATAAAATGCATGCTCCTTTGGCGCCTGAATTCGTTTCACAAATGGAAGAATGGTTGATTGCTAGAAAAATGTAATGGGAAAGGCTGGATTACTAAAAATCCAGCCTTTCCCATTACTACTTTTAACCATAAGCAATACTTGAAGGGCTAATGGGGAGGATGATTTCAACTGTTGTTCCTTTACCTGAGGTGCTAGAAATGGTTAAAGTGCCTTGATGCTGTTCAATGATTCGTTCAGTAATCATTAAACCAAGACCGGTTCCAGTATCTTTTGTTGTGAAGAATGGTTTACCAATATCACGCATTATCTCTTCAGGTATTCCAACTCCATTGTCCGAAACTACGAACTTCAATTTATTTTCATCTACTCTTGAGACTTGAAACTTTATGTAGCCACCATCTGGTATTGCCTCGATTGAATTTTTGACTAAGTTGATGAAAACCTGTTTTAACTGGTTTACTTCACATAATATTTCAAGATCGAAGTCCGTGTACTGCCTTACTATTTCAATATTCTTGTATTGTGCGTCTTGTTCAAATAGGACAATGACTTCCTCAAGTATCTTCCTGATTTTTTGAATACTAAAATTAGATACATGTGGTTTAGACAGAATTAAAAATTCACTAATGATACTGTTCATTCTTTTGATTTCTGACAATATTAAGGAATAATAGGTGGAATGTTTAGAATCCTCTTCGTTTAACATTTGTATAAACCCACTAATGACTTGTAAAGGATTACGAATCTCGTGTGCCACTCCAGCTGCAATTTCTCCAGTTACCTTTAATTTTTCAGAGTTTGAAATGTATACATCTAGCTTTCTCCGTTCAGTTACGTCTCTGATAATTAGCGATATAGTAATGATGGTATTGTTAGAATCATAAATAGGAGAAATGGTCGCCTCCCCAATTATAAGATCATTTTTACTATCGATTGTTTTCAGTTCTTTTCCTAAGACACTTTCTCCATCCAAGACGGATGAAAGGTAGGAATCTATTTCAAGCTGATGTTCTGGAAAGATTGAATAAAGCGAAATTTGATCTTTTGGACGATTTTTCATGTCATAAAGTTTGCTAAAAGCTTCATTGAATTCTAGGACCTTTCCTGTTACAGATAAGACGGCTATTGGATCTCGGGAATAGGCAAATATTGATTCATATAGAGATTTTGTCGAGTGCAAATCAGCCTTCGTTTTAGTAACGTGTCTCTCATTTTTCTCCCAAAGGTGATTGGAGTGAGTCACCATATATAAAAGGGTCAGGAAAGTGAAAATTGAAAACAATATAAAAAACGGTATCTCATAAATATCTGAGCGCACCATCATACTTGGTCCCACAAAAAGAGCAGCAATAATTTGTAAACTGATGGATGCTACCGTTGCATAAATTAAAATCGTCTTCTGTTGATAAAAAGTTGAGACAATTATGGCGAAAATCATAAAAATAAAATTACTGAAAAAAGGTTGGGTGATGGTTAAGTAAAAAGTAAAACCCAATAGTGAAGATACGATGATATACATTACAACCTTAGGATTCAGATTGGATATTACACAAACCCAAATTAGTCCTAATAATAGGTAACCATATGGTGGCCAAATGATAGCCAAATCTTTTTCGATTAGGATGTAAAATACTGTATCTACAAACAAAATTACAGTAAGTAGTTTTACTAATATAACATTACGATGACTAATCAATTCCATTTGCATAATGATAACTACCTTTCAATTCATTCCCCATTATTTTACCATGGTTTCAAGTATTAGGCAGTCAGTTATTATATGGCAGGTAATTTACGAAAAGACAAGTTTTGCTTGTCTTTTTTCTATATGAGGTTCATATACATGATGTGAAGGGGGAAGTGGACATGAAGGGGAGATGGTCAGGAGCTTTCCAAATTGCTGCTGTCTATGTTGGAACAGTAGTAGGGGCGGGATTTGCGACGGGAAAAGAAATAGTTGAATTTTTTTCAAAATACGGGTTGTTTGGTACGTTATGTGTATTAGTGGCAGGGTTCATTTTTATATACTTTGGTACCAAGATGATGTTGTTGGCCCTTCGAACTAAATCTGCATCATATCAAGAGTTAAATGAACATTTATTTGGAAGGAGACTGTCTTCTTTCATTAACCTTCTTTTTTTTATTATGTTGATGGGGGTTACCTCCGTTATGTTTTCAGGGGCAGGAGCGGTTTTTGATGAACAGCTAGGGATTGGGAAAACAACAGGTATATTTTTAACGATGATTCTTTCATTTATAGTTTTATCATTTGGGGTAAAAGGTTTGTTTGCAGTAAATAGTTTTGTCGTACCCGTAATGATATTTTTTAGTGTTTTATTATGTGTTGTCAGCGTTTCTCAAGGAGATTACAGGTCTCATTTTTTTGCCATTCCTGAATCGATTCCTATTTGGAAAATGATGTTATCGCCGTTGTCATATGCAGCATTTAATTTGGCGTTGGCACAAGCAGTTCTTGTTCCAGTGGCCAATGATATAAAAGATGAAAAGATAGTAAAGGCAGGGGGGATTCTTGGAGGTTTGTTGCTAACAATTATCCTATTAAGCAGCCATTTGTCCTTAATCACTTTACCAAATGTTGCAGGCTATGAGATACCTACAGCTGAAGTGATGAAGTTCTTAGCACCTCAGTTTTATTGGATTTATATCTTTATCATTTATGGTGAAATTTTCACCAGTATTATCGGAAATTCATTTGGATTGGAAAGACAGCTTAAACCTATATTAAAGATTCGAGGGAGTGTCATTATTGTAGGGATATTCGGAGTTTCCTTTCTTATTAGTAAAATACAATATGGGATTCTTCTATCGTTTTTATATCCTTTGTTCGGGTACATAAGTATTGTTTTTCTGTTTTTATTATTCCGAGATCACTCAACTGCAAAAATAACTTAGTCATCTAATCTTACTGACCTTTGGTAAGGAATCCATATTCTTTTTTAGCTTTGCTACAAAAAAACGAGCCACTAATTAGTTGGCTCGTTTCTATTCTCGCGTATCGACTATTGATTACGTTGTATGGTTTTTGCCATTTCCAAGAAAGCTTGTCTATGGTCTTCGCCCTGTTTGGTGAAGATTGTTAGCTTTATTGGATTTGTAGAATCTTTAATTAAAACAGTAGTTACTGTCTCTTCTTCATTGGATGCTTGGTAAGAAACACTATTTTCAAACTTGAAATATTCTTCCTCAGGTTGAAGTATTTCTGTGCTTATCGCTTTAAGATGAGATTTCATGTATTCTTCTTCCTGTACAAAGTCAGGAGTGTCCTCTAAAAGCTCAATTCGCATGAACACATCATCATGTTCTTTCACATAGAGAATATCCTTATACGGTTCTTCAGCGGATAACTCGTATTCTGGAAGTACAAACATCGAATAACCTTGATTATCACTATTCTGTAAGGAAGCAGTTTGTTCTTCTTCTTTACCATTAACCAATACAGTCAAAGGTTGTTCCTGTAATCTTTCTAAATCAGTTTCTGCAGTTGCTTCATTTGATTCCGAGTTTTTTTGCTCATTTTGTGAGGTAGTTTCACCGGAAGCAGTCGATTCTTTAGAAGCGTCGTTCGATCCACATGCAGCTAGTATCAAAGAACAAATCGCCAAGCTTGCAAAAGTCCATTTCCATTTCGTCATCCAGTTGTCCCCCTATTACAAAACTGTTTGCCATATTTTTATTATAGTAAAAGTAGGACAAGCTGTAACCAAAAAGTTACTGTAAAGGTAAGATTTTCAGTAATAACAAGTCAAAAACTAGATGTGAAATAATCACCAAGGGAATACTGCGCTTCCAGTGGTACAATGATGACCAAATGATGCCGCATACTAAACCAGCTAACAAAAGTACAAGATTTTGTGCGTAAAGAAGAGGCAAGCTATAAAATACAGCAGACAGAAGAATGATAAAAGTTGGATTTGAGAAATATTGATATAATCTTTTTTGGACAAACCCTCTCCAAAAGATTTCTTCACCGGGAATAATGATTAATATCAAAAGTGCAAAATGCCAAGCCATTGTCGGACTATAGGCATTATAGAGTTCCGCAATTTGATTTGATAAATAACGTAGGTTACCTAATTCAACAACAAAGTTTCCAATCCAAAATACTCCATATAAAAGTAGACCTGATATTACACCAAATGATAAATAGGATGCAATGGACAATTGATCGTCTATATTCTCTGAAATAATTGCAATACTAATTAAAAATAGTGAAGTGGCTGTATATAAATACCAAAAAACAACAGGACTTTCTTGGTAACAAAAAAACAACAAAATATGGGCGAAAAGGAGCCCGCCAATCAGACGAACGTCCGTGGCCAATTTACTCATAATGAATTTTCCCTCCTAACAACAAAGCTTATTCTATCAGAAATGAAAGTGGTTTTTAAAGAGAAGTAAGGCAAATGGGTAAAATTGGGGAGAAGTACAGTTCTCGTTTAGGACAAAATACTAATCTGGAGGTGATTTTGTGTCAAAGTCTAAAAAGGAAAAGGAACGTCAATGGACTGTTCGTAAACAAGATCAAAAACCACATGGAAAAGTAAAATCACTTAAACAGTTAGATCAAGAATAGACGGAAATAAAGAATTAGGCATGAAGAAAGCCGACCATCTTAAGGTCGGCTAAAAATTATGGAACGATTTGAAAACGTTTACTAAACTCTCTAAATAAGCAAATTAATTTTGGACGGATTGTTGTATTATTTTGTAATTCTTATGGTTCACAACCGTTTTTTGCTCAAGTTCAAGATCACGATAATTTTCCATGATAGTCAAATCAACTATAACGGAATTTTCGTTTACTTTTTCGACGACTCCCTTTAATCCATCTCTAAATTCAATTACATTACCAACTTCAGCAATCTTCATCCCAACTCACACCTTTATTAACTATTTGAAAGGAACAATTTTCGAAATACACGAAGGTGAAACATTTTTGAACCACTATAATCATTGAATGATAAGTGTTAATATATTATATTGTAATAATTGTAAAATTACAAACTATTATTTTGGATTTTTTGAGAATATTCAATTTAATATCTCACAATCTTTTGAACCAATGATTTTTCATGTAGAATACGAATGAAATTGAAGATTATCTAAGTGAAGGGGTATGCTTATGAGCCAAACTTTATATGAAGAAATCCTTGATAAACTTGCTTCAAAGGAGCTGAATGAATATACCGTATCTAAGGAAGACTTCCTGACTTTTAGGTTTTTCTTAGTGAAAAGAGAAGATTTTAAGCATTTTCGAGGCATCGCACAACAAGGTGGCAGTGTAAAATATCAATACATGGATGAAGCTAGAAGTTAATCTCGGCATAATGTTACAAATTTTGCGGTTTGATTTCGACACAATCCTCTTTTTTCTTGCTATAAAATTAGAAATACAAGCAAGAGAGGGAGGATGATTGTCGTTTGAAACGTTTTTATAGTAAATTTTCCTTTTATACGGTGTTCATAGTGACCATACTTGTATCCCATCTAACCATAACGAATGCAGATGAAGCAGCTTATATTTCTACCACGAACCATACTCCTATGTTTAGCTCTACAAGTGGAAAAATAGTTCTCGGTACACTCAATGCCAATCAAATATTGAAGTTGGAAAAAGAACATACAGATTATTTTCAAGTCAAGTTTGGGCAAACATCTGTTTATATCAGTAAAACAGATGCAATTTATAAGAGTGTAGAAGATTCTTCCCCGTTCCACGGAAACACAACAATCAAAGGGTCAATTACTATTAAAAAGGAAACAGAAATAAAGGATTCAACCTCCCTTAATAGTGATAAAAAAGGTTTATTACATAAAGGTGTAATAGTAAATTATATTGAAAAAAGCGACACTTATTATAAAATTTCCATTGGACAAAGGTATTTTTTATTAAATCGTAATGACGTTGCTGAGCCATTTACGAAAGATACCATCTATTTCTCTACTGATATCTATGATTTACCTATCTTCACAAAGAAGCAGGGAAAGCTTGTCAAAATTGGAGTAGCACATAAGGGACAGGGATTTCAAAGGAGCGCAGAAGAAGGTAACTATCATGTCATTCAATTGGGGAACGAAAAAGCATACATAGCTAAACATCATACTTTTAGGGAAGATAAACGTCCATTTGAAATCCAATCAAATAAACTTAAGAATTTGGGTGTTATACAAATAAAGAAAGACTCGATTGTCTATATCATTAAAAATGGAAAACAAAAACCATTCATCACCTTATATAAGGGTCAAACCTATCCATTTGTTAAAATGGATAGCTCCACCTTTACCATCGAGCTAGCTGGAAGAACCGGGTATATTTCCAAGTCGAATGCGATTGATTTATACTCACCGATTCGAGTAACGTTTGTTGGAGATGTTATGATGGATTGGTCAATAAAAAAATCCATTCAAAAACATGGGGCTGATTACCCTTTCAAATATGTTTCACCAGAATTGAAGAAAAGCCACTTTGCGATAGCAAATCTTGAAACAGCTATTACGGACCGTAGTGTAACCTACCCGAAAACCTACAATTTCAAATCCGATCCTGTAGCAATAAAAGGTATGTTAAATGCTAATTTTGGTCTCGTATCATTGGCAAACAACCATACACTCGATTATCGAAAAGAAGGTCTGCTGGATACGATAACACACCTAAAGAAATCGGGATTGCCATCTATTGGAGCTGGAAGGAATATGACTGAAGCATTCCGCTCCTATACTAAAGAAATAAACGGGAAAAAATTAAGGTTTGTAGCATTTTCGAGGGTATTACCTGACGGCAGCTGGAGAGCGGGAAACAATACTATGGGCATTGCTAACGGGTATGACTTAAGGAAAATCCAATCAATACTCCGCAAAGAAAAGGTTGGAGCGGATTTTTTATTTGTCTATATCCATTGGGGAAAAGAAAAGAGCAATCGCCCAGAAAGTTTCCAACGGGACTGGGCAAGGAAAATGATTGATTCTGGTGCAGATGGTATTATTGGTAGTCATCCCCACGTGTTACAAGGTTTCGAATATTATAAAGGAAAGCCCATCGCCTATTCCTTAGGGAATTTTTTATTTCCTGACTATGTTACCGGAGCGACGGCTCAAACTGGATTATTACATTTAGATATTAAAAATAAGACAATAACTATGAATTTTTCGCCTTATATAATCCACAAAGATCAAATCAAAACGCAATCTAATGATACAAAACAAGTGGTCTGGAAACACCTGCAAAACATATCCTACGGAGTAAAGGTTGAGAAAGGCCAGATAACAAATTATTGATTAATAAGGGTCAAGTTTACTAGATTTTATTAACTAGTAGGCTTGACCCTTATTTTTGTAATTAATTGTTAAAGAGTAATTCTAGCTTCCACCAGTCTAAAGAAATGGGAATCATTATTCGTAATTGTTTACATCATATTTGCTACCGCCCTTAAATTGGCTAGAGCCAGTTTTCTCCAGGATTTAACTGTTTCAACCGATACATGATGTTCAACTGCTATTTCTTTAATACCTTTTCTTTCTAATATACCTCCTTTAATCCACTTTTTTTGGTTTTCTGTAAGGTGATAACAATACTGCCAGACAATTTCTTCTTGAAGATATTCCGGAAGGTAGCTTAACTGTGAATAGTATTCCTCCACTTGTGGATCGTACGTCGGATTACAAGTCTCATATCGATGTTCTTTCCGTAGATGATTTAATATTCGTCCACGAATTATAGAGTACGCAAAGGTAGTAAAGCCCCCTTTACTAGAATCATATTTCTCAGTAGCTTCCCATAATGCAATTAGTCCAATTTGAAAGTACTCATCCTTGTTTTTGTAAATACCAAGTGATTGAATAATACTATTTATTATGGGAGAGCAGTTTTCTACTAAAATTTCGAATGAATCCAATCTTTCCACTTCCATAAGTGAAAAGTGCACTTTTCAATATTCCTAGGTAGGCCAACTATAAATAAATATTTGGTAATAAGGTAATCGTTCTTTAATTTATTTCCTTGGATAGAAAAGATTATTTCCAAGCGAAAATCTGTAGTTTTAAGTGAGAATTATTGTGTAATAGTGTAGAAGTGGCATATTTTTAAGTACTGTCATTTTGAATTAGACGGATGAAGAGTTAAATTTGTTAAGAGGAAGTAAAGTTCATGAAAGGAAGGTTTATATAGATGTCTAAAAAATTCGAAGGGCAAATAGTGGTTATTACGGGTGGGTCCAATGGAATTGGAGAAGGGATTGCCAAAGGATTTGCCCAAAAAGGTGCTACAGTTTGCATCGCAGATTTAGATGACGTTAGGGGCAAAGAAGTTCAAAAGGAAATTGAAGATGAAGGTGGAACTGCAACATTCTTCCATATGGATGTAAAAATTGAAGAAGATGTTAAGAGAATAATTCATCAAGTGGACAAGCAGTTTGGAAAAATAGATATTTTGATTAATAACGCAGGTATTTCTAAATCTATTCCTTTCTTGGATTTAACCCTTGAAGAATGGGATGATATTATTCACACTAATTTAAGAAGTGTATTTCTAGTCTCAAGGGAGGCTGCAAAAATCATGCCACCAGGTGGGAGAATCATCAATATATCATCAACTAGAGCTGAAATGTCAGAGCCAAATTCTGAGGCGTACGCTGCTTCAAAAGGAGGGATCGTCTCTTTGACGCATGCCATAGCAGCTTCCTTGCAAATAAAGGGGATAACTGTAAATTGCATTAGTCCAGGTTGGATTCAAACTGTGGGTTATGAGGGCTTAAATAAAAATGACCACCTTCAACATTGGTCAAATCGAGTAGGTCGACCAGAGGATATCGCGAAGGCATGTTTCTATTTTTCTGATCCAGAAAACGATTTTATTAACGGACAAAATATTATTGTGGACGGTGGCATGACTCGAAAAATGATATATGAAGAATAAAACAAAGGGTGAACCATGTTTGGTTCACCCTTTAATACAGTAAAATGGAAGATTGAATAATAGGTGAGCAATTAAATGAGTTACTGTAATTATTTACTAGAGTTAAGTTTTGTCAAATGAATACAATGGATGCCTTACTTCAGTCATTGCTGGTATCGTCTTTTTACCAAAATTCGTTTTTCCTTTTGTTTCGTACAAATTCTTTTACTTCAGTTAAAATCACTTTTTCCAATTCTTCATCGGTTTCTATGGAATAACCGTACTCATATAGTTTTAACTTTCTTTTTTTCCAGGCTATTTTTCCAGGCAGAGTAATAAGATTTCCGTTCAATGTTATGGTGATTTCAAACATAATTCCATTTGTAATTGGAATGTCCAATAGTGATTGGAATTTGCAGCCTCTTTGACTGATATCCAATAACTCGATTTTTCCTTTTTTACTTTGCCCAGATAATCCTTTAATGCTGGTAATAACAAAATGACCACTAATCGGTTCTGGGAATTGATAACGAAAAGGTTCGTCTCTTTTATATTTCATCATAGAAGTTCTCCAATTCAAAAATAGCCATTCTATAGCTACATTTTGCGAAAATTTACTTAAAAAAGCAATAAAATTATTATGAGTTCGACTTCCTGAACCCCGCTTCTATAGCTTCACCTTCAGTACAGAACCATCGTTCAGGTTTGGTGATTTTATAATATTGTCCGGATGGAATATGATAAATTTTTCCTCTGGAAGTGATATTTCCTTTAATTGTTGGATTAGAACATTTTGATGAAATGCCTTTCTCAGTATCCTTGGAAGTATTACCCGAAAAGTGCTTTGATTTAAATCCTGATTCAGTCGCATAGCTTTCTATAGACCAAATGCCTATACCCTTTTTCTGGGCATCACTTTGGAGTTTTTGTAATTCGTCTATATATTTCGTATTGGGTGGATAAATGTAAGCTACACGAGCCAGTCCTTTTTGTAAAAGGATAGCGTTAATCATTTCATTCTCTTTATACATATATGCTAACAATCTCCCATATTTATCCCTTTCTGATATCCCAAGCTCTATGGTGACACTTGTATTAGGTGGCAAAGTCTCTTTCATGAAAGAGCTTGCTTCTTTTCCATAGGGTTGAACAGGTTTCGAAGGATGAACGGTTTCAGGAGTATCAACCAATAAAAGTCTTATAGATTCTATGCTTCCATTATCCAGCTTCACCTGTATTGTATCGCCATCAATTACTTTCATAATTTCAACAGTTAAAACTTTACCAATAGGTTCTTTTGCAGATAATCCTTTTACAATTTGGACATAGGTCTCCTTTTCAGGAGCTTGTGTTTGAGTTTCCTTTAAATTACTTGAGGAATCTAAACAACCACTTAAAATTAATAGTATAAAAATCAATATAGGAAACATGAAATGTTTAAAGGAAGGTTTAGAGTAATGATGTTTTAGCATGTGAACACCTCGTTGTAAATGTTGGTTATCAATTATTACTTTAGATTGAAAGCAGGTTAAAATTTTTTAGCCCATTTTTTAATGTGGAGTGAATCTGTATCAATCCACATGGAAAATCTTATCACTAACATCTCTTTTAGACGACCTTTTAACTTAATTAGCAAACAATCTGTCATTTTTTTGAACAGAGTATAGACAGCGGTAAGAACTGATCACTTTCAATAATCAGTTGCACTTAATGACGTTCTAAATAAGTTTTCCAATCATAGTTTTTATACTACCTATAATTATCCTGGGTATAGCAAAAGAAGTGGCTGTTTAAAGTTCCCGAACAGAATATAGGGTAATAACAAGAAACTTAGGTGTAGTTTCTATTAACAAAATGGGGTGAAAACGATGAAGGATGAACTGATTTATGGTCGTATGAAAGATTTAAATGGAAGAATGCTACAATCCATATTAAATGAAAGTGAAGGAATTGATTCGAAGGATTTACGGAAGTCATTAGAACTGACTCTTAGAACCATGCAAAATCTGATTTCTATTCTTGAAAATCAAAATGTTAACTGTCTTCCACTTAAACAGGCTGCGCTTACTAAAACAAGGGTAGCTTTTAATGTATTGATTAAACCTCAATCGTCGAATCTTCTATGATAATCTCATTAAAACAATCCTTATTTTTCAGTTCTTCCCAGCATCTTCATAATGAAAGGGTTTTCACATAAAAATACAAGTTTCTGAATGCTAAATTAGTTGATTTTAAATTCATTCTTATGTAGGATTTCAAGTATAAGAAGGTATTAACCTTCCTTTAAAATCACAGCCGATTAATTGGCATAATCAATGCCCCAATCGCTAAACATACATTCTATTCAATTGGGGTATTCTTTAATTGTACATAGTTCAATTAAAGTAGATTAAAATATATTCTTTTTTAAAAAAGGAGATCAGGATCATGGTAGAAAAAACATTTAAAGTAACAGCAGAAACAGGAATTCATGCTCGTCCAGCAACTCTTTTAGTACAAGCTGCTAGCAAATTTGATTCAGAAATCAACCTGGAGTATAAAGGTAAAAAAGTTAACTTGAAATCTATCATGGGTGTTATGTCCCTAGGTGTAGGCCAAGGTGCCGATATTACAATTTCCGCAGAAGGAAGCGACCAAGAAGATGCTCTTCGCACTTTAGAAGAAACTCTACAACGTGAAGGCTTGGCAGAATAATGTCAACCATGCTTCAAGGAATCGCAGCATCGAATGGAATTGCAATCGCCAAGGCATACCGCTTGATTGAACCGGACCTTACTGTAACTAAAAATGAAATCGCTGACAGGGAGGCTGAAGTATCCCGGTTTAAAGCAGCAATGGAAGAATCTAAGTCAGAACTTCAATTGATTCGTGATCGGGCTGATCAAGAATTGGGTGCGGATAAGGCAGCCATTTTTGATGCCCATTTGTTAGTTTTAAGCGATCCAGAATTGATTAATCCTATTGAGGATCAAATTCATTCAGAGGGATTAAACGCTGAGGTTGCATTAAGGAATACTGCAGATATGTTCATTAATATGTTCGAGCAAATGGACAATGAATATATGAAAGAAAGAGCTGCCGATATTCGTGATGTGACAAAACGGGTTTTATCACACCTGTTAGGAGTTAAAATTCCTAATCCAAGCATGATAGCGGAAGAAGTGATTATTGTTGCAGAGGACCTGACACCATCGGACACCGCACAATTAAACCGTAAATTTGTTAAAGGATTCACGACTGATATTGGCGGACGTACATCCCACTCGGCCATCATGGCTCGTTCAATGGAAATACCTGCTGTAGTAGGTACGAAGGAAGCCACTAGTACCATACAAAATGGGGAAATCATTATTGTCGATGGATTGAATGGTCAAATTCATATTAATCCTACCCCTGAACTCTTGAAGCAATATGAAGAGATTCATTCTCAATATGAGAAACAAAAAGCTGAATGGGCTAAACTAGTGAACGAAAAGACGGTTTCATTGGATGGCCACCATGTGGAGCTTGCTGCCAATATCGGTACTCCTAAAGATTTAAAAGGAGTAATTGAAAATGGTGGTGAAGGAATAGGTCTTTACAGAACTGAGTTCCTTTATATGGGAAGAGATCAATTACCAACCGAGGAAGAACAATTCAAATCCTATCGTGAAGTTCTTGAAGGCATGTCTGGTAAGCCAGTTGTCGTTCGAACGCTTGATATTGGAGGGGATAAGGAACTTCCTTATCTAAATCTTCCAAAGGAAATGAATCCTTTCTTAGGCTATCGGGCGATTCGTCTTTGCTTAGAGGAACAAGAAATTTTCCGTACACAACTTCGTGCATTGTTACGTGCGAGTACCTATGGGAATTTAAAAATAATGTTCCCGATGATTGCGACTTTACAAGAATTCAGACAAGCTAAGACCATTCTTGAAGAAGAGAAACAGAATCTAGTGGCAAGCGGTGTTCAAGTTTCTGATTCGATTGAACTTGGAATTATGGTTGAGATTCCTGCCACGGCAGTTTTAGCAGACCAATTTGCTAAAGAAGTAGATTTCTTCAGCATTGGAACGAATGACTTAATTCAATACACGATGGCAGCAGACCGCATGAATGAAACAGTCTCTTATCTATATCAGCCTTATAATCCTTCGATTCTTAGATTAATTAAAATGGTAATTGATGCGGCACATAAGGAAGGAAAGTGGGCAGGAATGTGCGGAGAGATGGCTGGTGATGAAATCGCCATTCCAATCTTGCTAGGACTTGGATTAGACGAGTTCTCAATGAGTGCAACATCCATTTTAAAAGCACGATCATTGGTTCACCAATTATCTAAACAAGAAATGGAAACTCTAGCTAAAGATGTCCTTCAGCTTAGCACAAATGATGAAGTCATCGAAGCAGTAAAAAAAGTTGTAACTTTTTAATAATTTTGGTTTAGTAGTCAATCTATGGGGTAATAAATAATATGCACAGTAGTTTAGCTCTTTGTGGCTAACATTCTCATTTCCCCCATTGATGCCGATCGATTATTCGATCGGTTTTTTTATATTATAAATAAAAGAACCGGTATCTGACTAATGTTATAATACATAGTATAAATCACCTGTTTGGGGGCATATGGATGGATAATCAAAAAAATAAGATTGGTTTCATTGGTACTGGTGTCATGGGAAAATCCATGGTTAGAAATTTAATGAAAGCTGGATTCCCGGTAAGTGTTTATAGCCGAACTAAAGAAAAAGCGATTGAACTTCTTAATGAAGGGGCAATATGGAGTTCAAGCCCGAAAGAATTGGCCCAAAATATGGATGTGATTATTTCTATAGTTGGTTATCCAAGTGATGTTGAAGAAATCTACTTAGGAGAAGATGGGATTATCCATAATGGAAAACCAGGACTGACCGCTATTGATATGACAACCTCCAAACCATCTCTAGCCGTTAAGATATATGATGAAGCGAAGACCAAAGGCATTTTTTCTTTAGATGCTCCAGTTTCAGGTGGGGATGTTGGA
>NZ_QBBX01000006.1:0-15643 GCF_003073175.1 Peribacillus acanthi | reverse complement strand
CAAGAGAAGCCAGACTTGCAATCATGGTGGGTGGCGATCAACCGGTTTTCCAAAGAATGCTACCTGTTTTTGAGGCTATTGGCACTAATATTGTTCATCAAGGTGCTGCTGGATCGGGCCAGCATACAAAAATGTGTAACCAAATTGTCATTGCATCAGGGATGATTGGTGTATGCGAGGCGTTAGTGTATGCCAAAAAATCTGGATTAGATCAAGAAACTGTACTTCAAAGTATTTCTACTGGGGCAGCAGGAAGCTGGAGTTTATCCAATCTTGCGCCACGAATTATCCAAGATAACTTTGACCCTGGGTTCTTTATCAAACATTTCATAAAGGATATGAGCATAGCTATTGAAGAGGCCGAAAAGATGGAAATGGAAGTACCTGGCCTGTCCTTGGCTAAGCAAATGTACGAGCAATTAGTAGGTTTAGGGGAAGAGAATAGTGGTACCCAAGCTTTATATAAATACTGGAAATAATAAGAATAATAAAGACCAGGAGCAATTTTTTCGCTCCTGGTTTCTTTAATTATTTTAGGAATTATTTAATTTAGATTGATGAATATCCTATCATATAGGAATTGTTCAAGTCTAGTTACATTTGCTTAGCTCTGACGTACAGAACGTACGAGTGCCTACGTGGCCACATGACGTGGCGGTGATTAGCTGACGGTCAACTCTTGGAAGACGCTTTTCGTTTTTGTCTTAAGTATTCAGTGTGAACTTTTCTAAACGGTTCATACCTTCTGACAATGTATCCATTGAATAGGCATAAGAGAGTCTGAAATAGCCTTCCCCCATAATTGAAAATGCACTACCAGGGACCACTGCCAATCTAGCTTTTTCAACAAGCTCCATTGCAAAATCAAATGAGGAGGTATACCCACTTGGAAGTTTTACAAAGAAGTAAAATGCCCCTTCTGGCTTTACAACCTCAAACCCCATATTAACTAATCTACGGTAAACATACTCACGTCTTTTCGCATATTCATGCTTCATTTCCAAAGCATCGTCGATTCCACTAGTCAATGCTTCCAATGCGGCAGCTTGTGATATGGAGGATGCACAAGTCACATTATATTGATGGACCTTTAGAATGTGCTTGCAAATATTCGAAGGAGCAAATACTAACCCAATCCTCCAGCCAGTCATTGAATGTGATTTTGAAAGACCATTAATGACAATGGTTTGTTCCTTTAAGAATTTTCCGATGGAAACATGGTCATAATCATAAGTGAGTTCACTGTAGATTTCATCTGCCACAATAAAAATATCTTTTCCTCTAATTAAATCAGCAATTTCCAGTAACTCTTCTCTGGTCAAAGATACCCCAGTTGGGTTGGATGGATATGGCAAAATAATGGCTTTGGTTTTATCTGTAATATAGGAGGATATTAATGCTGCATTCATCTTGAATGAAGTGGTAGTTACGTCAGCATAAACTGGCAAAGCCCCACATTGTGTAATTATGGGTTCATATCCTGGATAAACAGGGCCAGGTAAAATAACTTCATCGCCTTCATTAAGTACAGTTCGAAGACTCACATCAATCGCTTCACTGGCGCCACTTGTAACAATTACCTCGTCTTCAGGATTATAGGTCAGTCCGTATTTCGTATGTACAAAATTAGTTGCTGCTTCACGCACCTCCATCAGCCCAGCATTATGAGTATACACGGTATAATCTTTTTCAATGGCTGATATTGCAGCATCTTTAATATGTTTTGGGGTTGGAAAGTCGGGTTGTCCAATTGTAAGCCCAATTACATCCTTAAAGGGTGCGACTAAATTAAAGAATTTTCGGATACCTGAAATCTCTATACTTTTAACCTTTGGATTAATTAAATGTTCCATGGAAGATCCACTCCTTTAACAGTATACCTATTTTATCACGGACAAAGATTAGAGGATAGTTTAGCAATGAACAATAAGGAGAATATGATAAGTAAGTACTTTAAGGTAATATATTGAGAAGGGAATTTAACATGATACATACGATGATTTTAAAACAAAATGGAGAAATTGACTGGGATGCTCAGTTAGAGGATGTAAAGAAAGATGATGTAAAATGGTTTTGGGTGGATATTTCAAAACCTACACCTAAAGAAGAGCAATTACTCACTAATTTTTTTCAATTTCATCCATTGGCAGTGGAGGACTGCTTGGATCATTATTCTCAACGTTCAAAAATGGATTTTTATGAAGGTTATCAATTCCTTATTGTACACGCAATATGTCCGAAAACTTTAACGAACAATGAAATAGATATATTTGTTAATAAAGAGTTTATCGTGTCCTTCCATCGTCATTCTGATGATGATATGTTACTTATTCGAGAAAGGATAATGGAAAAGGATTTTTTCACGAAAGGTACATACTATGTCCTGCATTCTATCATTGATAAATTAGTGGATGATTATTTCCCACAAGTATATTCAATGGAATCAAAATTGAATGAAATCGAAGATAATCCTGAGGATGAATCCATCCAGGAATTGATGGAGAGGTTATTCGATATACGAACGGCTATGTCCAAGCTTAGAAGAACAATTTTACCGATGAGAGACCTTGTTTATCGAATCATTCATTCAGAGAGGTTACATTATCTAAAGGAACAGCACCTCTATTTTCAAGATGTTTATGATCACCTCATCCGACTAGTGGAAATGATTGAGTCTTATCGAGAATTTTCATCAGATGTAAGGGATAGTTACTTATCGATGAATTCTAATAGGATGAATGGTATTATGATGACTTTAACTGTTATCACTACAATCTTCATGCCACTATCATTCTTGGCAGGTATATACGGAATGAATTTTCAATATATGCCTGAACTGAGTTGGAAATATGGGTACTTTGTAGTCTTGGCCATAATGTTTTTGACTGCAGGATTAATGATGGCATTTTTCATGAGGAAAGGCTGGTTTAGATATGGAAGAGGAACAAAAAAGAATAAACGAATTATAACGTGGAAGTAGGAAAATCGTATAGGTCCTAGGCATTGAGTCGCAAGGTTTCTAATTTTCAGTTCCATTACGTGCAATTTGTATGAGAGTTTATCATCGCGGGATTCACTGAATAGGAGCGAGCAGACAGGACTTGTTTGCAGGCACTTTAGATATTAAGTCTTAAATTTATTATAAAAACAGTCGAATTGACTGTTTTTTGTTTCTTCTACTGAATTTGAATTAAATGGAAAAAAACTTATAGGCTTTATCCTATTAATACGGTATAATGGTGGTAAATTCGGGCATAGGATGGATGATATGGTATTATTGGATGAATTATTACTCCATTTTTTCATAATTTTAGTTCCCTTGCTCATTTATCAAATTTATTGGGCAAACGAAAAACTAGAAATACTACATTTGAAAGAGTCTAGCATTTTATTTATGACATTATTATTGTCCGCTATAACGTGTATGCTTTTCCCAATTTTCAAGCTTAGCGGATTTTCATACGATTATAGATCTTTATTAATCATATATGCTTTCCTCTATGGGGGCCGGAAGATAGGTTTATGGCTCATTGTTATAACTGTATTTTTTAGATTTTATCTAGATGGACAGGGGTTCTTGTTCTCATTATTCATGCTTCCATTCTTCTACGGTATACCTTTCATATTATCTTCCAAATGGAGAAAATTCTCTAAAAAGAAAAAATATCTTTATTCCACCATCATGAGTACTTTTGCCATGCTAATCTTTTCTTGTATTTTACTAATATGGGGTTCTGCTATGGATGTAGACGTACCTTTACCTGTTCATCCCTTCTTATCTCTATTCATTTGTGTAATAGGGTACGTAGTTACTTTATTTTTAATGATATATTTTACTGAGTTTCTAAGAGAGAATAAGCTAATGAAAATAGCTATTCAAGAATCAGAAAAAATGACTGTAGTAAGTGAACTAGCTGCAAGTATAGCGCATGAAGTTCGAAACCCACTTACAGTTGTAAAAGGATTTATTCAGCTTATTGAAAAGGAAGAGAATAGTTCAAACAAGCAATATATGAAACTTGTTTTATCTGAATTGGACAGAGCGGAATCTTTAATATCAGACTATTTAAATCTAGCAAAAAAAACAGAAATACAAAAAAAGCCCATCGATATTAGTGACTTAATTAAAAGTATTCATTCAGTTATTCAATCCTACAGTAATATCAATGGCGTACGGATTCAGACATCTATTGAACAAAAGCTGTATGTCCTAGGGGATATGGGAAAGCTTAAACAAGCCTTTTATAATATCCTGAAAAATGGGATAGAAGCTGTCCTAGATGATCAAGGACTTGTAGAAATTAAAGTCTATAGAAGTTTAAGGTCAGTACATGTTGAATTTTCCGACAATGGAATCGGCATGAACGATGATGAATTATTGAAGATTGGAGAACCCTTTTATACAAACAAGGAGTCAGGAACAGGATTAGGAGTCATGGTAACTAAAGCAATCATCCATGATCACGGTGGCTCGATTTCGTATGAAAGTACACTTAGACAAGGGACTCTCGTTAAGGTTTCACTTCCTTTAATCAATTTAGATTGATAATGTTATGAGGTTTGAATGTACCTATATAAATGTTTCACTGAGAAAGCAGTTGCCTAATTGGAAATCAATTGTCTCTTTTAACATGGTCTAAATAGAATAATGCTAAATTACAATGAACCCCTGGTTACTAGCTTATGTTCACAGTACATAAGTCGGTAACCGGGGTTTCTGTATTTTCGGTAAAGTTCATGAATATTACTGAACTTTTGAAAGAATTTCATTAATATTCATGATATATTGATAATACTAGAGTATTTTTTCATAGGAAGGAAGATCCACATGGATAACAAAAAAGGGATTTTACTAGAAAGTGGAACAAATGAACTGGAAATCGTCGAGTTTGGAATCGGTACAAATAAATTCGGAATCAATGTGATTAAGGTAAAAGAGATTATCAATCCTATTCCTGTGACGATCGTTCCCCAAGCACATAAAAATGTTGAAGGAATTATTGAACTTAGAGGAGAAGTGTTGCCTGTTGTGAACGTGGCAACTGCTTTAGGATTTCCACCTTCTGAAAATCCAAAGCAAGATAAGTTTATTGTGGCAGAGTTCAATAAACAGAAGGTCGTTTTCCATGTACATACCGTTACTCAAATTCATCGAATTTCCTGGGGGGAAATCGAAAAGCCTTCGGAGATGTATCAAGGTGCTGACAGCCAAATCATTGGTGTAATCAAGTTGAATGGGGAAATGATTCTTTTACTAGATTTTGAAAAAATCGTTGTAGAGATTAATCCTGATTCAGGTATTAACGTCCAACAAGTTCAAAAATTAGGAAAACGTGAGAGATCAGATAAAAGATTGGTTGTGGCAGAGGATTCACCTTTGTTAAGAAAGCTTTTGCACGATACGTTAAACGAAGCTGGATTCCAGTACATCGAGTTTTTTGAAAACGGTCAAGATGCATTACAATATTTAGAAGGACTGTATGCAGAAGGAAAAGACGTATTAAAAGAAGTTCAGTTAGTTGTAACAGATATTGAAATGCCACAGATGGATGGACATCATTTAACAAAACGTATTAAGGCCCATAAAGAATTATCAAAATTGCCTGTGATCATTTTCTCGTCATTAATCACAGAAGACCTTCGTCATAAAGGTACAATTGTTGGAGCTGATGCACAAGTCAGCAAACCAGAGATTGCTGAACTAATCGGCTTAATTGATCGTCATATCATCTAAATAAAAAGGGAGCCGCAACTTGAATGCGACTCCCTTTTTACTTGGGAAATGTTTTGTCTAGGTAAATCAAGAAGACAAAATAATATGTCCTAGCCTCTACTGTTTTTTGTAATAATAAAGGTCTTTACCTAGAAAAGAAGAAGGAAAAATATTAGAGGTTTGATGGTGTAAGGTCTTTTTTGGTAGTACCTTTTTTGTCTTTTGTTCCACCAAAGAGGTACCGATGTACGAAAAGAGAACACTTTTAGCTTTAGAAAGCGAAAGGAATGTCTTAGGATTCCGTTTGTTTACAGAACGGCTTCCTAAATGGGGTAGGTTTTTCATATCTTCTTTTGATGGTGGTAAGTGAAAAATGTAGTTTCCGCACTCAACAATAACATCAGACTGTTGTTGTGCATATTTTGGGTTGTCCGAAAAATGTAGTCCAAGCTTCTTTGCTTTTCCCTCAGTTAACATTTTTTCAATGGTTCTTTGTTTTAACTCATAAAGCGCTTGGGGTTTAGGAGCAGCTTTTGCATGCTTATTTACAATAAACAATGCCTGGGCTAAAACGTCTGTTGATTGAGGCCTGTTTTCCTTTTGCTCCATTTTAATTCTTCCCTTCAAAACCAATTGTTACCTTATTATAACATTTCACCCCATTAAAGTAAGTACTTGAGATAAAAAAACTAAATATTCTTCATTTTTAACCATTTTATTAAATTTATGTAGGAAACCCCTTCACAAGTATGGGAAGGGATTTCTGTCTTTATGAGCATTGTGTTCTATTGCTTTGTATAAATGTTTACATCTGTTATGTTATTACCATAAGCAGAAGGATAGCCTGGCATCGGGGCATAAGGCATAGGACCAGGCGGGTATGGTGGATATCCTGGATATCCTGGATACATTGGATAAGGACCATATGGACCACAACAAGGTCGGTTAAAGAAGAATGGGCTTATTGCCAAGCCTGCAAGTCCTCCAGCAATAAATGGAAGGAATGGAAAGAATCGCTGGTCTTCGGGATTGACAAACGAATGATCGTATATATTTTGTTGACGGAAATATTCGGGATTCATTTGATACGGTATATAATTATAATATGAAGTATGCAAAAGGTTACCTCCTTTTCTATTTTCTGTATAGTTTATGGGGTAATTTAATATGTGAGCCTGTCTAAGGGTGAATTAGAGACGGATGTCATAACATTTGGGATGGATGAATGGAGAATATTTTACTATGACTCTAAAAATGTTATTTGTTGGTATTGGAGCTGCAATTGGAAGCTTGGGACGTTTTTTTATTTTTGATTTATTTTCATTCGTTCATTTTCCCATTGGTACCATATTCGTCAATTTAGTTGGGAGCTTTATTCTTGGATTTATTACAACGGTTCCCAAGTTCAAAGGCGACAACAATGAAAGATGGAGGTTATTTTGGGGCACAGGAATATGTGGAGGATTTACAACCATGTCTACATATTCAGGTGATATGTTTATTTTAGTTGGTACTTCACCTCTCTTCGCCGTCATTTATGTATCCTTTACATTAGTAGGTGGCATAGGATTAGCATGGGTGGGCATGAAGTTAGGAAGGAGAAATCAAAGTGTTTGAATGGACGCTATTACTGGGTGCATTTTTTGGTGGTTCAGCAAGATATGCACTAGGCATACTTTTTTCAAGGATATTCAATCATCACTTATTTCCTTTCCCTATTTTTTTAATTAACCTAATAGGATCTTTTCTTTTTGGAGTAGCTAACTTTTTTGTCATTCAAAATACTTCGTTGTATTTATTGGTTGTAACCGGATTTTTAGGGGCATTTACAACTTATTCAACCTTTAGTATTGAATCTGTACAATTATGGCAAGAAAAGAAAAATAAGATTTTTTTCATTTATGTTACTAGCACCTTGGTTGGGACCATAATTTTATGTACTTTAGGTTTTTATTTTGCCTTACTTCTTTTATAATAGAGTTACAAAAATAGGTATTTTTCAACAAGAAACGACAAAACTTTAATATAATAGGTTACATTTGTATGCATTCTACTATTTTTAGAATATAGTATTCCATAAAAAATAGATTTAATAGATTCAGTTTGAATCATTAAAGGTGTGATTGTAATGAATCGATTTAAAGCATTCTTGAAAAAAGAAATACGTAATGCCCAAAACGGGAAAAGTATTGAGAAGATCATTTTTGACATTATTTTTTATCACGTATCAGACATGTTGTATATTATGAAGGTTGAAGAGGGACCTAAATTCCTTTATGTTTTTGCAAATGAAAAGGCTTTTTCAGTTGCTAATATTTCCTTGGATTCTATGGGCAAAACAATTGAGGATGTCATTTCACCTAAGTATGCACGTATTCTTCAGGAGCAATATGAAAAAGTTTTGAAGCAGGGAGATCATGTCACTTTCAGTCAATCCACTTTATTGGATGATGGGAATATTCTGTATGGTGAAACATTATTGACTCCAATTAAGGAAGAAAATGGCGACATAAAATTCATTGTTGCAATAACTAGGGATATTACAGCTTCAGAAATTGAGAAAAGGAATATGATTGAGGCGCAACAGCGATTTAAATCTGTCATCGATCATAATATGGATGCTATATTATCATTGAATCGTGAAGGTAAAATCACTGGATCCAATCCCTCATCCTATTCAATATTAGGTTATTCAGAAAAACAGTTACGCAACAGATCTGTCTATCATTTAGTTCATGATCAACAAAATCAAAGACTGAATGAATTAATAAATGGCACTTTAGAAGGTTACTCCTTAGAAATGGGAGATTGCTTGTTTATTCACAAAAACGGTCAAGAATTGAAAACAGTTTTGAAAACAGTACCCATTGTAGTTGATATGGAAATTAGAGGGTTATATATTATTCTTCGCGATATTACTGAGCTCTCCAAAAATCTTGAAACAATAGAATATTTAGCATATCATGACCAACTAACTGGTCTTTTAAATAGGCCAGCTTTACAAAAACATTTAGAACAAAAAATCTTGAAAGCAAAAGAAACGGGCTCAGAAATTGCCATATTATATATTGATTTAGATCGATTTAAATATTTAAATGATTCTCTGGGTCATAATAAAGGGGATTATATCTTAAATTTAATTGGGAATAGGTTGCTTTCACTTGATGTAGGAAAACCTCATTCTGTTTACAGACTTGGTGGGGATGAATTCGTTGTCCTGATTCCAAACAGCTCATTCAATGTTGTACCTGATATTGCCCAAAAAATCTTTGAAAGTATAAGTCTTCCCTTTGAGCTTGATTATCAAGATTACTTCATTACACCAAGCATTGGAATCTCTATGTATCCCTTAGATGGAAATGATAGTGAAACCTTGATTCGAAAAGCTGATGGAGCTTTATATCAAGTTAAAACAAACGGTAAGGCGCACTTCCAATTTTATAGTCAGGAAATGAACATTCATATCCCAACAGTTTTGACGATGGAAACCAACCTGAGAAGAGCTATTGAAAAGAATGAATTGCTACTTTTTTTTCAACCACAAATCCTTCTGGAAACTAATGAAATCAGTGGTTATGAAGCTTTATTACGTTGGGATAATCCTGTTCTTGGCTTTGTTTCTCCAGCAGATTTCATTCCTTTGGCAGAAGATACTGGATTAATCATTCCAATTGGACATTGGGTACTTGAAGAAACTTGTAAAAAAATTAAAGAGTGGCAAGAAAAAGGTGTAGGAAACTGTAAAATTGCAGTAAATCTTTCTCCAAAACAGTTTTTACAACCATCATTGCCTTTGACAATCGGAATGTTAATAGAGAAATATCAAATTGCCCCGGACTTGTTAGAGATTGAGATTACTGAAGGGGCTATGCAAGACACTAGTAAGGCGTTAAATGTCTTGAGGGAGCTTAAGACTTTAGGTTTGACGATATCTGTAGACGATTTCGGGACGGGCTACTCATCATTAAGTTATTTAAAGCAGTTTCCGTTGGACAAGCTGAAAATTGATCAGTCCTTTATCAAAGAAGTATTAACCGATCAAAAATCTGAAGCAATTATTACAACGATTATCCACCTTGCGCATAGTTTAGGTCTAGAGGTCGTTGCTGAAGGAGTCGAAACGGAAGAACAAGCAAACTTTCTAAGATTGGTAAAATGTGAAAAGGCTCAAGGTTTCTTGTTTTCTAAACCATTGCCATCACAACAAATCGAAGAGAAATATATTTATTTAGGTTAAAATCTAAAGCCTGAGCTTATAAATAAGTTCAGGGCTTTAGATGATTTTTAATAAGGTAATTTCCGGCCTTGATAAGAAGCGGTAGGGTAGACGGGTTGTGCCCAGCCCACGATTTACGTATAACTTCATCTGTTTGATCTCATACAAACCTTCTATGTAAATTTTTGCCTGTGGTGGAGTTATCAAAGCTCCGTAAAATGGTATTTGAATTTGCCCACCATGACTATGTCCACTCAATTGAAGAGAAATGGGATATTTGGAGGAAGTTTCTGCAAAATCAGGAGCATGAGATAACAATAGTGTAAAAGAGTCCTCAGGGATATTCTGTATTGTTTGGGGGAGATTCGGTTTTCCTAACATGGAGTCATCCACGCCAGCAATGAATATTTTTTCACCAGAATCATTCATGATGTGTGTCGCTTGGTTTTTAAGTACAATAAAACCACTTTCTTTCATAATATTTAAGTAGATGTCTGAACCATAGCCACCATGGTCATGATTCCCATAGACACAAAATTTCCCATAAGTTGCTTTCAGCTTGGATAGAATTGGAGAAATACTTTTCTTTTCAATATATGTGTGAGGGTTGTCCATTAAATCCCCAGTAAAGAAAATCAAATCGGGGTGAAGCTTATTAATTTTATCAATCAACTGCACAAGTTGGGGAAGCTGGAATTGAAATCCGAGATGTGTGTCACTGATTAAAACGGCACGCAGTCCGGAAAATGAAGATGGAAGATTGGGAAATTGAAGATTTTGTTGAGTAATTTCAATCCACTTTGGTTCAAGTTCTTCCGCATAGTATTTACTACTTATTCCCGCACCTAAAACAGATATCAATCCAAGGGCACTTTTTTTAATGAATGACCTTCTGGAATAGTTTTCTTTCATTACCATCAAACCTATCTACTTAGTATAACTTCATTCTATCATTGTATAGTTATAGAGTGTTAGAATGGAAGTTACTATTATTATATGAGATAGAATAAATCAAAAAAAGATAATAAAGTTTACTTTTCAGATACATATTAATGAAATAATATTGCAAACTGATGCATACTAAAGAATAATTAGATACAAACGTAAACGACAAGTAATATTAATTTTAAAATAGAGAGAAAGCCAAAGGATTTACAAAATCTTATTGGTTGCCATTCGTTTTTTTTGGGGGTAAAGCATGACGATTCATCCAATGTTATGGACCTTCTTACTATTGGTCATTATGGCTTTTTTGTTTATACAAGGTAGGTATAGGAAGGATTTAATCGTTCTTGGAATTTTGATAGCTTTTACGCTGACTGGGGTCATTACAGCCCAGGAGGCATTAGTTGGATTTTCAAACCCAACTGTCATAACTGTTGCAGGATTATATGTTGTAGCATCAGGAATTTTTAATACGGGTCTAGCCAAACAAATGGGAAACATGGCATTGAAAATAGGCGGCAACAGCGAACTTAAAATGTTAATGATAATGATGGTGACAGTTGCGATTCTTAGTGGTTTTTTAAGTAATACTGGAACAGTCGCAATCCTATTGCCAATTGTTATGAGTTTAGCTGTTCAACTACAAGTCAGTCCTTCTCGCTTTTTAATACCGTTGGCCTTTGCAAGTAGTCTAGGAGGCATGTTGACATTAATCGGCGCACCTTCTAACCTGATTGCAAGCAGTGTTCTTAAAGAAGGTGGATTTGAAAAACTTGCATTATTTGATTTATTGCCTATAGGGGTAGTTGCATTGGTGGCAGGTTTAGTTTTCATGGCTATTTTTGGTCGAAAACTGCTGCCTTCTCATAATTTAACATCTTCTGTAGATGATAAAGGACTTTCCGCAGGTGAACTTGCGGGATTATACAAAATATACGATAAATTACATTTCATCCATATTCCTGAAACATCTGAGATTGTTGGAGAACGACTAATGGACTTAAAGCTACCTGTTCGCTTTGAGACAACTGTAATAGAAATAGAAAGAAAACAAAAAGAGCTACTATCGCTAAAATCATCTAGGCAATCGATTGCAGCGAAAGCTGATGAAATTTTGCACCCTAATGATTTATTGCTGGTGTTAGGAGAAGAAGATCAAGTTAATCGTTTCATTTCGCATTTTGAGTTGGAAAGAAAAGAATTTCATCTTGAACAAATTAAAAGTCATTTTCTAGGAAAAGTATATGGGATGACTGAAATGGTTCTTCCGCCACATTCATCATATGAAGAGAAAAGTTTAATGGATATTCATTTTAGAGAGAAATATGAATGTAACGTTCTAGCCATTCATCGTAAAGGTGAATACATTCAAAGCGGTGTTGCCAAAGAAAAAATGAAACCAGGGGATACGCTTCTAATTCACGGGAAATGGGACAATATAGAGAGAATCTCCAAAGAAGATCGTGATGTCGTAGTTTTAGGTTCTATTTCAGAGGAAGCAAGTAATGCCTATGCGAGTGGTAAGGCCTCAATAGCTGCAGGAATCTTGGTTGTCATGTTAATTTTATGGTCATTCCAAGTAGTTTCCCCTGTAATATCTGTCTTGTTAGCAGCCGTACTAATGATTGTGACTGGCTGTGTAAAAGGTATGGAAGAAGCGTATCAACGGATTAATTGGGAGTCAATTGTCATTATTGGAGCGATGATTCCGATGGCACTTGCCTTAGAAAAATCAGGTGCTGCTCAAGAAATTACGAACCAATTCCTAGAGGTTTTTGGTGGATTTGGTGGTTATGGTATATTGATAGGTTTTTTTACCATTACTTTAATTCTTTCACAATTTATAACCAATATAGCCATCGTTGTCATTTTGGCTCCTATTGCTTTAAGTACGGCAGTGGCACATGGTATAGATCCTTATCCAATTTTAGTGGGTGTGGCAATAGCGGCAAGCATGTCATTTACAACTCCATTTGCATCTCCTATTAATACATTGGTCATGTCAGCTGGGGGCTACACTTACAAAGATTTCATCAAAATAGGTTTACCATTACAAATTGTAATTGGAATATTAATGATATTGGTCATACCATTATTTTTCCCTTTCTAAATAAAAAGGTTGATTCGAATCAGTTAATGAATGTAGTAATCATTATCGAAGTCGATCAACCTTTTTTTGCTAATTCCATAAATAAAATAAATTATTAGAAAATTCTACTAACTACTGTTAAAATGTAAATGAATGAACATTCATTTTTTTAGGGGGATTGTAGATGAAAAATAAAGTAGTAATAGTTACTGGTGGCTCGAGCGGAATGGGGAAATATATGGCGAAAAAATTTGCCGATTCTGGAGCGAACGTGGTCATAACTGGCAGGAATTTAGATAGATTGCAAGAAACCAAAAAGGAAATTCAAACGTTTGAGAATCAAGTGTTAACGGTTCAAATGGATGTGCGTGAAATTGAACATGTTAAACATATGGTGACCAAAACTCATGAGGCCTTTGGAAGAATTGATCATTTAGTGAATAACGCTGCAGGGAATTTCATCTGTCCCGCTGAAAATCTTAGCCCTAATGGATGGAAATCTGTAATAGACATCGTGTTAAACGGGACCTTCTACTGTTCTAGTGAGGTAGGTAAGTATTGGATAGAAAAAGGGACAAAAGGTTCTATTATTAATATGGTAGCAACTTATGCATGGGGTGCGGGTGCCGGAGTTATCCATTCAGCAAGTGCAAAGGCAGGTGTGCTGTCTATGACGAGAACGTTAGCAGTTGAATGGGGTAGAAAATACGGAATTCGTGTGAATGCAATTGCACCGGGGCCTATCGAAAGAACAGGTGGAGCAGATAAGTTGTGGGAAAGCGAGGAAGCCGCGAAACGCACCATCAATAGTGTACCTTTACAACGATTAGGAACACCGGAAGAAATAGCGGAATTGGCTTATTTCTTATTCTCGGACCATGCTGCATATATAAATGGTGAGTGCATTACAATGGATGGAGGTCAAGTATTAAATCAATTCCCATTTTAAAAAATTTCTATCTTTTTTGTCTTGGTGCTATAATTGAATCCAGTATGATTGCTTCGGAGGGTGTCACATGGATGCAGTTGAAGTATTAACAAATTTAGATAGAATTCTTCCCTATTTTCAACCAATATTCAGTGCAGATGAGCACTCAGTTATTGGATACGAAGTTTTAGGACGCTACAATGACGAGGAAAAGGGGATAGTAAGCTTAGGACCTTTTTTTCAAGATGACAACATTCCAGAGGAATATAGGCTTGAGGTAGATAATTATATTTTGGAACAAGCATTAAAAATTATTACAAAACATGTTAACCAAGATTTCCTTATTTTTTTGAATCGTGATCCCGAACTACTAATGGTAAATGATGGAGAGGATGTTCTTGAATTACTCCAAAATTACTTGCCTGAAAATCAATTGAGTCGAGTAGTTCTAGAACTTTCACAAAAGAAATACAAGGGAAACCTCGATGATTTACAGCATTTATTGACATATTATAAGACCTACGGCATCAAAATTGCGATTGATCACCTTGGGGATGATAGCCATCTTGATTTAATTTCTGGTTTATCGCCTCATATATTAAAGGTAAATCTGGAAAAATTAAAAAGTGCTGGATGGGATTCTTACCAGGAAGTTTTATATACATTGGGTCTATTAGCAAGAAAAATTGGTGCCACATTATTATTTGAAAGTATTGAAACCGTATACCAGCTTCAATTTGCTTGGAAAAATGGGGGACGATACTATCAAGGCTATTATTTGGCAAGTCCCCATGAAGCATTGGTTCAAAAGGATATTTTAAAGGGTAAGCTAAGGGATGATTGCCAAAGATTTATCATTGCTGAAAAAAAGAAATTAGAAAAAATCTTCACCATTAAAAGGGATTTATACGAAAAATTACAAGGGTTAATCGCTAAAGCAAGAAAAGTAAATGACTATACTGAGTTATTGAAATCACTTGCAGATTCATTATCACCTGTATGTTTCCGTTTATATATTTGTGATGAAGAAGGATTCCAAAAATCGGAAAATGTTCTTAAGTTAGATGGAAACTGGATTGTCCAAGCTGATTATCGTGATAAAAATTGGAGTTGGAGGCCATACTTCCTCGAAAATATCATTAAAATGCGGAACGAAAAACGTGGAATTCTTTCCGATTGTTACAGTGATATTGAAACAGGGGAGACAATTAGGACTTTTTCTTTGCAATTGAATGAATCCGATTTTCTCTTTCTTGATCTTTCATATGAATATCTATATGAAAATGATGTACTACTTTAAGATTTGAATGAATATCGCGTGATTGAGTCACTATAAGGATAGACGAATGAAGTGATAAAGTTTATTATTTCATACTATTTTTGGAGGGACTTTACATGAGCTTATTTATTTGGGTCTTAGCGCTAATCTTAAGTATAGTCGGTCTGTTTGGGATAATGTATACCGTTTCATTAGGGAAAAGTCGAAATGCTTTAAGAGGAGAGTTCGATACTCACATTGACGAGAAGGTACAAGAACATCCATATATGCGGAATCCGATTTTCCTAACATATGTACTATTTGTAGGAATCCTACTTATATATGTATTATATTTAGCGTTCACCAGATATTAGCAATCCTGAGCTCAGGATTGCTTTTTTCTATTTTTTAGGCTCTATAATATTTGTTGGGGTATAGACACTATTTAGAATGCATAAAAAACACGCAAACCCCTCATTCTTTTATACTTGAAT
>NZ_QBBX01000056.1 GCF_003073175.1 Peribacillus acanthi | reverse complement strand
ACAGATGATTGGGGTGAAGTCGTAACAAGGTAGCCGTATCGGAAGGTGCGGCTGGATCACCTCCTTTCTAAGGATATAAGGAAATGAAGTATAAGTTACTTCATTAAACAGACGTTTCTGATTTTGTTTAGTTTTGAGAGAATTATCTCTCACATAGCAACAAACTTGTTCCTTGAAAACTAGATAATTAATGACAAGACATCATTTTAGTAAGTTCTTTAGAATTAACTAAGGTGTATGAGAAGCGAGAAGGTCGAGGAAGCACAAGGAGCGAACACCGGAGTTTATTAACATAAATGAGGATGTGAGCGACTGAAGCTGACGAAGAGATTCGAAGCTTATCATAACCGATAGGTTAAGTTAGAAAGGGCGCACGGTGGATGCCTTGGCACTAGGAGCCGATGAAGGACGGGACTAACACCGATAAGCTACGGGGAGCTGTAAGTAAGCTTTGATCCGGAGATTTCCGAATGGGGAAACCCACTGTTCGTAATGGAACAGTATCTTTACCTGAATACATAGGGTATTGAAGGCAGACCCGGGGAACTGAAACATCTAAGTACCCGGAGGAAGAGAAAGCAAAAGCGATTTCCTGAGTAGCGGCGAGCGAAACGGAACATAGCCCAAACCGAGAGGCTTGCCTCTCGGGGTTGTAGGACACTCAATA
>NZ_QBBX01000055.1 GCF_003073175.1 Peribacillus acanthi | reverse complement strand
TGAACTGCCCCCTGTAAAGTAGACATTGAAAATAATAAAAATGATTTAAGCGGCTTTAGCTCTATATTCCATAGGGCTAAGGCCGTTTAGTCGTTTTTGATATCTATCATGATTATAAAAATGAATGTACTCCTCTACGGCAATTAAGAGGTCTTCAAACGTGTTGTACTTATGTAAATAATATTTCTCACATTTTAGTGTGCCCCAAAAAGATTCCATTGGTCCATTATCAATACATCTGCCAACACGTGACATGCTTTGTGCCATCTCAGCTTTATCTAATCTACGCTTGAACCCATGAGAGGTATACTGGTACCCACGATCACTATGAATAAGGGGCTTGTCTCCATTCAAAAGCTTAGTTGCTTGATCAAGCGTCTCAAAAACAAGATTATTATTATTTGAATGTCCTAAAACATAGCTAACAATTGATCCATCATACAGATCAAGGATAGCGCTTAAATAAGCTTTCTTTGAAGAACCATATTTAAATTCCGTGACATCAGTTGCCCACTTTTCATTCGGCCTTTCTGCCGTGAATTCACGATTCAACACATTCTCTGCCACATGTTGAGGGACAGACCTCTTATAAGACTTTCTCTTTCTTCGGATCACAGATTGAATCCCTGCAACCCTCATCAGTCTATAAATACGTTTGTAATTAAAGTTTCTTTCAAATATTCGGTTTATATTTAAAGTCATCCTGCGATAGCCGTAAATGCCATCTACTTTTATGTAAAGGGCTTTTATCTCT
>NZ_QBBX01000054.1 GCF_003073175.1 Peribacillus acanthi | reverse complement strand
AGAGATAAAAGCCCTTTACATAAAAGTAGATGGCATTTACGGCTATCGCAGGATGACTTTAAATATAAACCGAATATTTGAAAAGAACTTTAATCACAAACGTATATATAGATTAATGAGGATTGCAGGTATTAAGTCTGTGATCCGCAGAAAGAGAAAGTCTTATAAGAGGTCTATCCCCCAACATGTGGCAGAGAATGTGTTGAAACGTGAATTCACGGCGGAAAAGCCGAATGAAAAGTGGGTAACGGATGTCACAGAATTTAAATATGGTTCTTCAAAGAAAGCTTATTTAAGCGCTATTCTTGATTTGTATGATGGATCAATTGTTAGCTATGTTTTAGGACATTCAAATAATAATAAGCTGGTTTTTGAGACACTTGATCAAGCTACTAAGCATTTGAAGGGAGATAAGCCTCTTATTCATAGTGATCGTGGGTACCAGTATACCTCTCATGGGTTCAAGCGTAGATTAGATAAAGCAGAAATAACACAAAGCATGTCACGTGTAGGAAGATGTATTGATAATGGACCAATGGAATCTTTTTGGGGGACACTAAAATGTGAGAAATATTATTTACATAAGTACAACACGTTTGAAGACCTCTTAATTGCCGTAGATGAGTACATTCATTTCTATAATCATGATAGATATCAAAAACGACTAAACGGCCTTAGCCCTCTTGAATTTAGGGCTAAAGCCGCTTAAATCATTTTTATTATTTCCAATGTCTACTTTACAGGGGTCAGTTCAAAT
>NZ_QBBX01000053.1 GCF_003073175.1 Peribacillus acanthi | reverse complement strand
ACTTGCTCATAAAATGTCTTATTTAAAAGACTTAAATTTAAACGTTGACGTATTGTTTTGTTTAGTTTTCAAAGAGCAATTTTGTTTACTTCGTTATGAAGCAACTTTTATATCTTATCACGACTTCTCGTTACTAGTCAACAACTTTTTCTAAAAGTTTTTTCGAAGTTTCAAAGGACAACTTATCCAATCTTCAATGTTTACTAGGCGCTTGAGGCGTGTATTGAATATATTACTATCTTACACAAACAAAGTCAACGTTATTTTTAATAAAAGTTTTCCTTTTTATTATTCTTTTACTTATTTCAAAAAAACTGTTACCTATTATATTTAAGACCCCTAAGGTTTCCCTTTTAAACTAGTCAAAATCTTAAAAACACCACAGTCTTCGTCATAACGGAAGAAAATTTCCCACTTTCTACTTATTTATATACTAAAATTAGTTACTCTTTCCTCATCATAACCTTTCGGTTCCTAAAAAACACAAACAAAAAAGACCAGCTCTTCAGCTGATCTTTTTCTTTTTGCCTGGCAACGTCCTACTCACACAGGGGGAAACCCCCAACTACCATCGGCGCAAGAGCTTAACTTCCGTGTTCGGATGCCGACAAGCGATGTCCTTCGGATTCCTTCGTCAGCTTCAGTCACTCAGTCCTCATGTGCAAAGCACACTCCGGGCTTCGCTCCTTCTCTTCCTCGGACTCCTCGAACCTCCCTCGTCGGAGCTTACTATAGCCTATCTCCCTTTACTCAATTAATAGTTAAGGAACCTCCCGGTTCTCCACAAACAAAAAAGACCAGCTTCATCGGCTGATCTTTTTTGTTTGCCTGGCAACGTCCTACTCTCACAGGGGGAAACCCCCAACTACCATCGGCGCTGAAGAGCTTAACTTCCGTGTTCGGAATGGGTACGGGTGTGACCTCTTCGCCATCATTACCAGACATATAAAGTTGAAAGAATTATTCTTTCAAAACTAGATAACAATAAGGATTTTTTGCAACACATGAGTGTGAATTGTGGTTAAGTCCTCGATCTATTAGTATCTGTCAGCTCCACGTGTCGCCACGCTTCCACCTCAGACCTATCAACCTGATC
>NZ_QBBX01000052.1:858-1299 GCF_003073175.1 Peribacillus acanthi | reverse complement strand
TTGCATGTATTAGGCACGCCGCCAGCGTTCGTCCTGAGCCAGGATCAAACTCTCCAAAAAGTGTTTGACTTGCTCATAAAATGCCTTATTTAAAAGACTTAAATTTAAACGTTGACGTATTGTTTTGTTTAGTTTTCAAAGAACAATTATTGGTGGAGCCTAGCGGGATCGAACCGCTGACCTCCTGCGTGCAAGGCAGGCGCTCTCCCAGCTGAGCTAAGGCCCCAATATAGGATGATTTTTAAATGGTCGGGAAGACAGGATTCGAACCTGCGACCCCTTGGTCCCAAACCAAGTGCTCTACCAAGCTGAGCTACTCCCCGCTTAAAATTAATTAATTTTAAGCATTCTTCTTAAGCATATATGGCGCGCCCGAAAGGAGTCGAACCCATAACCTTCTGATCCGTAGTCAGACGCTCTATCCAATTGAGCTACGGGCGC
>NZ_QBBX01000052.1:0-358 GCF_003073175.1 Peribacillus acanthi | reverse complement strand
GAGCCATGGAGGACTCGAACCTCCGACCCTCTGATTAAAAGTCAGATGCTCTACCGACTGAGCTAATGGCTCGGTATATAATTCATCTCCGCTACCAAGTATCAAAGATGTGCTCCATTTACCTCTTTTCAAGAAGTAAATTCCGCAACTCGTAGGAGCTTTGCTCGTCTCTACCGACTGAGCTAATGGCTCGTACAATTCAAAAATGGTGCCGGCGATAGGAGTCGAACCCACGACCTACTGATTACAAGTCAGTTGCTCTACCAACTGAGCTACACCGGCAAATAATATGGTGGAGGATGACGGGATCGAACCGCCGACCCCCTGCTTGTAAGGCAGGTGCTCTCCCAGCTGAGCT
>NZ_QBBX01000051.1 GCF_003073175.1 Peribacillus acanthi | reverse complement strand
GGTTCTCCGTCAAATGTTGGGGGAAAATCATTCTAGGCTACCGCGCTTCGCTTGGTGGCCTTTTGTTCTGTGGAGGGATGGTACCATCCCTCCACAGAACAAAAGGGTATCTATTCAAAGATCCTATCCCACATGACTTCCCATTCTTTTATACTTATGTGTTAATAAAATTTTGGCACGGAATCTCTCAAAACTCCGGTATCCAAAAGCATTACGTTTCAATACTTTCGTTGAGTTATTGATGCCTTCTAAAAAGCCGTTTGAATAGGAATAGACAAAACTGTTCAGTATTTCCGTTTGCCAATTCTTAAACGTTTGGATAGCTTTACACATTTCCGGAATCTTTGAGTCTTCTATCTTTTTATAGAGGGTGAGTAGTTCTTTTTTTACTTCGGCTATTTGTTCTTGCCCTATTTCTTTTGCTCGACAAAACCACGCTCGATACGCTTCTTTTAAATCATAAGCTTGCTTAAGTTCTTCTGACATATCTAAGTAACGATGTAAATGCCAACGTTCTTCCTCTGTTAGGCGTTCACTCGCTTTATGAAATACGTACTTGATTCTCTTACATTTCTTTCGGTCATATCCATGGAATTCCTTTTGGACTCGTCTTCTCACCCCATCGAGTGACCAATAGATATAACGACAAAAATGGAATCGATCAGCCACTATGACCGGTCTTCCCAATGCCTCTTGAACAGCTGCCTTGAAGGATGGACTCATATCCATAACGACCACTTGGACCTTAGCACCATGTTTCTTTAGATAGTGCTTGATGGTATTTTTATAACGGTTTGGAAGAATATCTAGAGGTTCTTTCGTTACTCCATCCGCAATGATTAATTGATATTTGCCTTCCTTCGTATCACCTTTGTATTCATCAATGGCGATTACAGAAGGCAACTCAACAATTGGTCGAATTTCATTTTTGGAAAGACTATCAAATCGACGTACGATAGTGGTCGAAGAAGTCCCATAGATTTCAGCGGTTTCTTTAAATGTTTTGCCTTTGATTGACCGAATGGATACAGCTAGGTTCCATTCCAATGACGTACGCTGGTATCGCTCTACAAATGCATTATTCTCTGAAAAGCGTTTCCCACAACCACAGACATACCGACGGCGCTTGTAAAAAATTTGCGTCTTCCTTTCAAACCATTTTAGGTGATGAATTTTTTGAAGGCGATAGTCATGCACTTTTTTGGTTCTTTCCTGACATTGGGGACAACGATGTACTTTCCTCGCCATCTCTACATAGATTCTTATGGTCTCTCCGAACTCTTCCACTTTGGTTATCACAGAATCTTTTAATCCAGGCATAAACATGATAAAATTCATTTACACGCAACTCCATTCTTTAGACTTGTTTCTCGACAATTCAAGTATAAAAGAATGAGGGGTTTGCGTGTTTTTT
>NZ_QBBX01000050.1 GCF_003073175.1 Peribacillus acanthi | reverse complement strand
GATTAAGTCCATATAATTGTGTAAAAAGAAAAGAGTCATTTTACTCCTTCTTGGCTACAATGTTTTCAACGACGATAAACAATGATAGCGAGGAATAATAATGACTCAATTACAGTTTAACCTAAATATGGAACTTTTAAAAGATTCGGTCATGAATTCAAATATCGAAACCGTAGTGAAATCAGCGATCGTTTTGGTTTTAAATGAATTCATGGAAAAAGAACGAGATGATTATCTAAACGTTTCTGCTTATGAACGATCTATGGAGCGTCATGACTACCGTAATGGATATTATGATCGTGAATTCACGATGAGTATTGGAAAAATTACACTTAAGGTGCCAAGAACACGCAATGGAGAATTTTCACCTACTGTTTTTGAAAAATACGCTCGTTGTGATCAAGCTCTCGTCATATCTATGTTAGAAATGGTCATCAATGGTGTGTCTACACGAAAAGTTACACATATTGTGGAACAACTTTGTGGGGAAAGTATTTCAAAATCGTTTGTTTCATCCCTTACTCAAAAACTTGATCCTATTGTGAATGAATGGGCTCAAAGGCCATTAAACACTACGTATTATCCTTTTCTTTTTGTTGATGCGATGTATGTAAAAGTTCGTGAAGATCAACGTGTCGTCTCCAAAGCCATTTATATCGCAACGGCCATTACGAAGAATAATACACGAGAAATATTAGGTTTAAGTGTCGACCACACAGAAAATTATGATAGTTGGTCCCGCTTTTTCCAGCAACTAAAATCTCGTGGTCTACAATCACCTAAGTTAGTGATTTCTGATGCACATCAAGGGCTCCAAAAAGCGATACAACGTGAATTTATTGGAACCACCTGGCAACGGTGTAACGTCCATTTTAAACGAAATATTATCGAAAAGCTGCCAAAAAAGGATTCAGCTGAAATTCGTGTGATGATTAAGCGCATTTTTGAAGCAGTCACAATCGAAGATGTTCGATTATTTAAAGATGAGCTAATGAGCCAGTTTGGCAACCAACCAAAATATGAAAAAGCTCTTGCGATATTAGATGAAGGTTTCGAAGATACCATTCAATATATGAATCACCCAGTAGAAGTTCGATGTCATATCCGTAGTACCAATTCTCTGGAACGTCTAAACCAAGAAATTCGTAGAAGAGAAAAAGTAATTCGTATATTTCCTAATACTCAATCCGCTTTTCGTTTAGTTGGAGCTGTATTAATGCAATATCAGGAGACGACATACAACAAAAAGAAAACTCTTACAAAATAGAAATAACAAGATTTTTTTAAGCAACTTCCATTCATGGATCATTTCACAATCAGTAAAGGCTGTCAAAGTGAAAAGAGCCTTTGACAGCCTTTACTGATTGTGAGTTTTAGAATCCATGGAAGTCGCCCAAAAAAATGTAGTGGATGTATGTGAAAAATTTAAAATAGTTAAGTACTATTAAATATAATGAAAAACTAGTTGAAAACGTTGGGAAAGCAATTTACACAATATTACGGACTTGACT
>NZ_QBBX01000005.1:215653-245931 GCF_003073175.1 Peribacillus acanthi | reverse complement strand
CGCTCCTGCGGGATCTCACCTGTCCTGCTAATCCCCCAGGAGTCAAGCACCCTCCACTCCAATCAACTAGTTTGGCTCACACTTTACAGGTTGCCAAGTCCAAGTTGTCATTTTCTTTACATTCATGGCAGCAAACGTAAGCATCGCCTGCATAGACAATTTTTGAGACCTCGAAAGGTTGTCTATCGCATACCATGCTTTTCTTTCGCATCTACAAAAACACGTTCGACCGTCACCTTACGTTTCGTGTATCTGTTTGATTACATCGTTGTGACGTAGAAGTTCTGCTCTTTTCTAAGTAAGCTTCCCAAATATGACGTTGTATAAGTTTTTGATGGGTTTTTCATTTCGATAGAAAAGGACATTTTACACAAATCGATGAATTAGATTTTTATTGCCGATACCCTTCCTTCGTTCTCGTCGTGTATTATAAGACCGGTCCTTGTTGGCACAATCGCTGCCTCAATTTTTAGTAGTAAATGGTCATCAGGCACAAGTTGATCAATCGCCCACACTTCTAATTGTTCACGTTCATTTAATTGGTTTCTCGTCATCATTTTGTACGTCACTTTTTGTATTTTAACGAGTTTGTCTACAGTCTGCGGCAGCCTGAAATGAGGCTGCCGTTTTTCTTATAGTGCCAAAAAAGGTATCGTATTATCAAATAATATTTGGAATATTTTAAACTTTTAGGAGAGAATATCTACGATTCCTACCATTTTTGTTATATGATAGATAAAAGAAAATGGTGAAGTGGGGGAAAAGTATGAATAGGAAAGAACGACAGCTAGTCACAAAGAATGAAGGGATACTAAAGTTAAGGGATGGCTTATTTACTTTATTCTTAAACATATGTTTTTTTGCTTTCGTAGCTTTTATTATTCTGTATTTTCTTTCCTAAATGATTTAGTTGAAATAAGGAAGTTGGTGTGTTAGTATAGTTAACGTACTAAATGACCGAAATGTTCATTTGGTCATTACGAGGTTATGTGAGGTGAAAACATGGCTACTGATCGCAAGAGGCTCATTTTAGATGCTGCTACTAAATCTTTCACTTTATTTGGATATAAAGCTACTACGATGGAGCAAGTGGCAAAGCTTGCAAATGTAGGAAAAGGGACCATTTATAATTTTTTCACAAATAAAGAAGAGCTTTTCAAGGAAATTGTCCACAGCTTAATTCTTGATATGAAAGAAGCTGCTGAAGAAGTAATCAGTTGTGAGCGGTCTTTCTACGAAAATGTGCATGCTGCCTTATATCGAATCCTTGAGTATAGGATGAAGCATCAATTTACCATTAAACTTTTACAAGAAGAAAAGGAAATTGGTACTCCAGCTGTTGCAGAAATGGCAAGTGAAATTGAAAAAGCAATCGTCAGTTACATCAAACATCAAGTAGAGAAAGCGATAGAAAAAGGAGAAATTACAAGTTGTGATCCTGAAATTACCGCTTTTATCATGTTGAAAATGTATGTGGCGATGATTTTTGATTGGGAACAAAATCATCAACCTTTGAACAAAGAAGAAATCGCAAAACTGTTCGAGCTATATATTTTTAAAGGATTATCTAAATAACGGAGGTAATCCTTAAATTTAGCTCAATAATGACCAAATGAACAAAATGGTCATTCGGACAAAAAAGAAAGGAGTATGTTTTATGAATAAGTCATTTACTGCTGAATGGAAGTCCATAATACGTAATCGGAAGTTGTTAATCCCGATTATTGCAGTATTATTTATCCCAATTTTATATAGTGGCATGTTCCTTTGGGCTTTCTGGGATCCTTATGAACAATTGGACGATCTTCCAGTCGCTATCGTTAATGAGGACAAGGGAGCTGACTATAACGGTGAACAGCTTCACTTAGGAGAAGACTTGACGGATAAGTTAAAGGAATCCAAGCAATTCAATTTTCGGTTTGTAGATAAAGATACAGGCTACGATCATTTGAAAAAACAGGACTATTATTTATTAGTAGAAATTCCTGAGAACTTTTCTGAAAATGCGACGACATTACTAGATGAACACCCACAAAAGCTAGAACTTAAATATGTTCCAAATGAAAGCTATAACTTTTTATCTGCACAAATAGGTGAAACGGCAATGGAACGCATTAAAGCCTCCTTATCTGAAAAAATTACTGAAACATATGCTGAATCAGTATTTGATAAGGTTTCAGAAATGGCAGATGGGTATGGTACTGCTAGTGATAATGCTGGAAAACTCTATGATGGAATCCAAGAATTAACTAATGGTTCAAAAACATTAGAAGAAAATTTGCAGGTTTTAGCAAGTAAGCAAATTGAATTCAAAAATGGTGTGGAACAAATTGATTCTGGTTCGAAAAAGATGGGTAAAGGTACTTCAGAACTTGCTGACGGGTTGGGGCGATTAGATGCTGCGCATGAAAAATTAGAAGCGGGGTCTATAAAAATTGAGCAGGGGCTAGAAAGTGCTTCAAGTGGAAGTGAACAGCTTTCAACAGGACTTCAAAGTGCATATAGCTCAATGAATGCTATGATTAACGGAACAGAACAGATTCAAGCTGGGGCAAATCAGCTTAGCGGAAACCTTACAGCTTGGGCAAATGAAGCCAATAAAGCTTCTATGGGAGCTGAAAATGTAAAGAATGGCGTAGCTTTGTTACAAAAGCAATTACAACCTTATATGGCAGAATTGCCAGAAGATAAACAAAAAGAATTGACTGCAGCTTTGTCTCAAATTATTGCAGGTAGTACGCAATTGTCCTCTGGAACAGGAGAATTGGCTGCCGCAGCTAATCAGCTTGCATCAGGAGCATCCACTTTAGATGGAAAAATCGGAGAACTGGCGCAAGGTGAAAAACAATTACAAGCTGGTTTAGGCAGGTTGACTGAGGGTAGTGAGCAGCTTTCATCTGGTATCAGTCAATTGGATAATGGTCAGAAAGAATATATTAACAACTTCAAAGTATTTGGAACGAAGCTTGGTGAAGCTTCAAATGGTGCAAGCAAATTGGCAAATGGTGCTAGCGAGCTATCTAATGGGATGGATGCATTAAAGAATGGCTCTGTTCAATTAGCAGATGGTTCTAAGAAACTGGCAGATGGTTCTGAGAAGCTAGTGAGCGGAAGCTCCAAAGTTGAAGAAGGTTCAAAAGAGTTTAAGGATAAATTGGGTGAGGCTGCTGAAAAAGCTCAATCTGTACATCCAAATGAAGATAATTTTAATATGATGGCTGGACCGGTTAAAGTAGATAAAGAACCGGTAACGGAAGTTCCAAACTATGGTACTGGATTTGCTCCGTATTTCTTATCTTTAGGATTGTTTGTGGGGGCTTTATTATTGTCCATTGTTTATCCACTTAGAGATCCTTCAGTGGCACCGAAGAACGGGGTGTCATGGTTCTTCAGCAAATACGGTGTAATGGCAATAGTGGGGATTATTCAAGCTTTAATTGCATCAGGTATTTTGTTAATTGGATTAGGAATAGAGGTACAGAGTGTTCCTTTATTTATCCTATTTTCTATAATCACATCGTTATCTTTTATTGCTTTGATTCAGTTCCTAGTCACTACATTAGGCGATCCCGGTAGATTTGTTGCAATTATTGTCTTAATTCTTCAATTAACGACAAGTGCAGGGACTTTCCCGCTAGAATTAATTCCTAAACCATTGCAAATGTTCAATGCATTCTTGCCAATGACATATTCCGTTCAAGGATATAAAGATGTTATTTCAAGTGGATCATTTGCTGGCATGTGGCATAATGCATGGATTTTACTTTCATTCATGGCTGTTTTCATGGTTGGAACTTTACTGTATTTTGTATTCAAATTTAATAGATCTGAATTCAAAATGGATAAACATGAGGGAGCTATTGAATAGTACTGAAGAAAAAAATAAACCAGTCGCTAATTAGGCGGCTGGTTTTTGCTATTCAGGGTTTCCTGAAACGTGTATAACAGTTTCGTAATACACTTCGCAACATTGAGGGAGTATGAGTCAGTGTAATGGCTGACATCATCAATATGGTGACAAAATGTCCAAGATAGACAATTTGAAAATCCCTTTATAATTGAGCGATATGGCTGCATCCTTCACATTTATTGCCGTAACATTCATGTTGTTCTTCAATTTTATTGCCGCAATCTACACATTGTTTAGGTGGAAGATTTTTAAAAAATTCTACGCTGCTTTGAATCATTGTTATTACCTCCATAATTTGAATTTTCAAAAAATAAAAACTGCGACTAGTTTCGATTCGTTATTTCATTTGTTAATCATATTGTATTATAACAGTTTGAAGTTGTCAATTTATGTTTTATAACAAAATGTAAAAAGATGCAAAAATGGGCATAGTTATATATATTTAAGAAAGAAATAAAACTGTTAGGAGGAAGCACAATGAGACTTAAAGTTGTTGGTTTTTGGGGAGGTTACCCTGCAAAAAATGCCGCAAGTTCTGGATATTTACTCGAACATGATGGATTCTATCTTCTCATTGATTGTGGAAGTGGTGTACTAGCACAGTTGCAAAACTATATCCATCCTACAGAAATAGATGCAGCAATTATTTCACACTATCACCCTGACCATGTAGCTGATATCGGAGTGTATCAACATGCTTTATTAATTCATAAATTCCTTGGAAAAGGAAGGGAAAACATCCCGATTTACGGACATGGGGAGGATCAAGCCGAATTCGAGAAGTTAACCTACAAGGACCTTACTAGAGGAGTTCGATATACGGATCAAGAAACATTGTCTATTGGACCTTTTGAAGTTTCATTCCTTAGAACGAAGCATCCAGTCCCGTGCTTTGCGATGAGAATTGAATGTGAAGGGAAAGTACTCGTATATACGGCCGATTCATCCTATATTCCAGAGTTCGAGGAATTCTCGAAACAAGCTGATATTTTATTGTGTGAATGTAATTTCTATGCGGGGATGGATGGTAGTGGAGCAGGACATATGAACAGCATTGATGCAGGACAGCTGGCTCATGATGCGAATGTGAAAATGTTGATTCTGACTCACTTACCTCATTTCGGGGAGCTTAAGCAGTTAGTTGACGAAGCTTCTCAGAGATTTGCGGGTACAATACGACTAGCTGAAACTGGGATGGAGCTAGAGTTCCTGCCTCATTAATAGACTTTAGGGGGAAAATAAATCATGTTGTTCATTGATAATAAAGGCATCACAGATCCACAAATTAACCTTGCGATTGAAGAGTATGCATTGAAGAATTTAGATATTAATGAAACGTATCTATTATTTTACATAAATGAGCCTTCGATTATTATCGGAAAAAACCAGAATACAATCGAAGAAATCAATACAGATTACGTCGAGGAAAAAGGTATCAAGGTAGTTCGTCGACTTTCAGGCGGTGGAGCAGTTTATCACGATTTAGGTAATCTGAATTTCAGCTTTATTACGAAGGATGATGGAGAAAGCTTTCATAATTTCCAGAAATTCACCGAACCAGTCGTACAAGCCTTAGCAAAACTAGGTGTGTCCGCTGAGTTAAGTGGTAGAAATGATATTTTAGCTGAAGGTAGAAAAATATCGGGAAATGCCCAATTCTCGACAAAAGGTCGTATGTTTTCTCACGGTACTCTGCTGTTTGATTCTGAAATTGATGCTGTAGTATCCGCTTTGAAGGTTAAGAAAGACAAGATTGAATCGAAAGGAATAAAATCTATTCGTAGCCGTGTGGCCAATATTTCAGAGTTTCTAGAGGAGCCAATTTCTATTGAGCAGTTCCGATCCCTGTTATTGGAATCTATTTTTGACGGAAAAGAAAATGTTTCTGAATATGTCCTTACAGATGCTGACTGGGAAAAAATCCATCGCCTTTCTAAAGAAAGATATCAAAATTGGGATTGGAATTATGGCAAGTCTCCAAAGTCCAATATCCAACAAACACATCGCTTCCCTGTTGGTCAAATAGATATTCGCTTAGAGGTTAACAAGGGCATCATTGAGAGCTGTAAAATATATGGTGATTTCTTTGGAGTTGGTGATGTTTCTGACGTAGAGGCAAGATTAGCCGGGACCAGATACGATAAATCTGCCTTAGAGGAAACATTAGGTGACATTGATGCGAAACATTATTTTGGCAATATAACGAAGGAAGAATTAATAAATTTAATATATTAATTAGAAGGCTGCCCAATGGCAGTCTTTTTTCATTTGGGCTGAGCTCATAAGGATGTTTAGGAAGGAAAATTAGTCTTAATTTATCTATAGGTATTAGGTTCATTCTGTGATTAATATTGTTGGCTTTTTTTAAACTCTGGCTTCAATTTTTTTTATTTTATAAATTTTTGCATTTTTCAATTCTTTTTGTTGAAGGGTTGAAATTTATTACGCTATAATAATAAGTGGACAAAAATGAGTGACTATTCATTCACTGTGCAAAAGGAGGGGAATATTATGAATTTATCACATCGCTTACAAGATACTGCAACCAAGAACCCTGATAAAATTGCTTACCATTTTCTAAATCAAAGTAGTACATATGCAGAATTAAATGCTGCTGTTTCTAAGTTCGCTGATGGACTTCAAAAACTAGGTGTTAAAAAAGGAGACCATGTTGCCCTTATTCTAGGAAATTCTCCACATTTCATTATTGGAATGTATGGAGCGCTACGTTTAGGTGCAACGGTTATACCAGTTAATCCTATTTACACACCAGATGAAATTGCATTTATTTTAAACAATGGAGATGTAAAAGCAGTTATTACATTGGATCTGCTAGTCCCATTAGCTGAAAAGATGAACGCAATCCTACCAAAAGTGGAACATTTCATCATTTGTCCAACAGGTCAAGTGAATGGGGAAATGGATCTGACATCCCTTACGATTTTCCCAAAAATGAAATCGTTTACAGAACTTTTGACTTTAGGTGATTTGCATTTTGAAAGCCCTGTTCTTGATGATGAAGATGTAGCTGTCATCTTGTATACATCTGGAACTACAGGAAAGCCAAAAGGGGCAATGTTGACCCATCGTAATCTTTATAGCAATGCAAGCGATGTTGCGGAATATTTGAAGATTAATAGTGACGATCGTGTCATTACAACTTTACCAATGTTCCATGTATTCTGTTTAACTGTTGTGCTTAATGCTCCCCTTATGGCTGGAGGCACACTTCTTATTGCACCGAAGTTTTCACCGAAAGACATTTTTGACATCGCAAAAAATCATGAGGCGACTGTATTTGCAGGTGTACCGACGATGTTCAACTTCTTAAATCAGTATGAGGAGAGCAATCCAGAAGATTTAAAGACTTTAAGACTTTGCATTTCTGGTGGTGCATCTATGCCAGTAGCCCTATTAAAGGCATTTGAACAGAAATTTAATGTTCTAGTGTCTGAGGGGTATGGATTATCAGAGGCTTCTCCTGTAACATGCTTCAATCCACTGGACCGTCCTCGCAAACCAGGTTCAATTGGTACTAACATCGTCAACGTTGAAAATAAAGTCGTTAACGAATTGGGAGAAGAAGTTCCAGTTGGCCAAGTTGGAGAACTGATTGTTAAAGGTCCAAATGTCATGAAAGGGTATTACAAATTACCTGAAGAAACTGCGGCCACAATTAAAGAGGGATGGTTGTATACTGGTGATTTGGCACAAATGGATGAAGAAGGCTATTTCTATATTGTGGACCGTAAAAAGGACATGGTTATTGTAGGTGGATATAATGTATATCCGCGTGAAGTAGAAGAAGTTTTGTATTCCCATCCAGAAGTGGTGGAAGCTGCTGTTCTGGGCGTCCCTGATCCAAACCTTGGTGAAGCTGTCCAAGCTTTTGTCGTAAAAAAGAGTAATAGTCTTACAGAGCAGGAACTTTTACAATATTGTTCGGAGCATCTGGCAAAATATAAACTTCCTTCGGTCATCGAATTCATTGATGAGCTGCCTAAGAATACAACGGGGAAAATCCTGCGTCGTGCGTTAAAGGAAGCTGTATTAAATAAATAATTGGTTGAAGAGAGTGTCAAAAAATGACGCTCTCTTTTTTGTTGTTAGGCAAACTATATAATCTTGAATTGTGGATAACTTAAGTGTGTTTATTTAACTACAAATTGGTTAAAGAAGGAAAAAGTTTTTTTCTCATAATGGCTTATATATGAAGGGATATGGGAATAGACAACTAGAATCGCTTAAACGAAATGGACATCGAAAGGAAGTGAAAATATGTCTTCAGTCTTATATGAAGTGAACTCATATATTGCCCATGTTACGCTAAATCGCGAAAATAGCTTGAATGCAATCAATCATTCTATGCTGCAAAGATTACAAGAAGTCATCTTAGATATTAGAAATAATCATCAAGTACGAGTAGTCATTATCTCAGGAAGTGGAGATAAAGCATTTAGTGTAGGAGCAGATGTTAAGGAAAGAAATGTATTCTCAGATTCGGCTGCATTGGAGCAATCGACCCGCTTTAATGAAATTCTTAGGATGCTAGAGCAATTGCCACAGCCTACGATTGCAGCTATGAATGGGTATGCATTTGGAGCAGGACTAGAACTAGCTCTAGCTTGCGACTTTAGAATTGCTGTAAATCATACTTTGATTGGGTTTCCAGAAACAAGCTACGGGACCATCCCAAGTGGAGGAGGAACACAACGTTTACCAAGGCTCATTGGTGAGGCGCGTGCCCTTGAAATGATTCTGACAGGAAGGAGAATATCAACTGTAGAGGCTTGCCAATTTGGCCTTATTCTTTATTCAGTGCCTAAATCACAACTCGATGAAACTGCCATAGATTTAGCAAACAGAATTATATGCAACGCACCTCTTGCTGTCCAAAAAGCGAAGCTAGCTATAAAATCTGGACTTCAGTCAGACTTTCATTCAGGCTTAAGTCTTGAGCATAAATGTTATGAAATGATTCTTCCTACAAGAGATCGGAAAGAGGCACTTTCGGCTTTTATGCATAAACGTAAACCTGTATATTATGGGTATTAATATGATACTAGGATACTAAGACAGTCCAACTCCTTTAGTAGGGGAAGGGCTGTTTCTTTATGTAGGAGGTGTTTATCTACATTGTGTTCCTCGGTTTTTGTTCAATAAATAGAGATTTTTTTTGCACGACTAAAGGGAGGGTGGCCGCAAAAGGGTGAGAATAATGTCCTTTTTCGGTAACGGTAAGTGAAAAAGGTAATCAAAGGAGATCAATGATGCCCGTTTTCGGAAAAGAATGAGGAAAAAGGTAATCAAAATATTCCCATGAAGCAAGCTTTGATGAAATTTATTAGGTGCATACGATACTATTAGTTTTAATTACGATTTTCTATTTGCAATTTATTTAATATTCTAAGAAAATAATAGGAAATTAGTTTAGTTGGAGGGATAGTCTTGGATGTGCGTACTATAGATTCTCCAGTTTCACATTTTAGACAGGGTACACAAGCAGGCTTGAGCATTGCCATCGGTTATTTTCCTATTGCTTTGACCTTTGGATTACTGGCAAAGTCCTCTGGTTTGTCGATGTTGGAAACTGTGTTGATGAGTTTAATTGTGTTCGCTGGCGCTTCACAATATATTGCGTTGAATTTGATTTCATTAGGGACGGGTGTATTTGAAATCGTGTTGACGACATTTATTGTTAACATCCGACATTTCCTCATGAGTACGACCTTAACGGAAAAAGTTGAAGAGGATTCCTTATGGGCGAAAATTACTTACGCTTTTGGGTTGACTGACGAAACCTTTTCGGTGATTGCTACGAGAGAGGGAAAGGCAGCGACGGGTTTTGTATTCGGTGTTATTGTAATGGCCTATGGAAGCTGGGTGGTTTTTTCAGGAGTTGGGCATGTGTTTGGAGCGGGATTGCCACAAACACTTCAAGAAAGTATGGGAGTGGCTTTGTATGCAATGTTTGTTGGTCTACTTGTACCCTCTTTAAAAGGGAATCGTAAGTATGCTTTCCTGGCATTGGTAGCTGCTGCTTTCAATAGTATCTTTACGTTAGGGAAAGTATTATCAACAGGATGGTCAATCGTAGTGGCTACCTTACTGTCCGCGATTCTTGTTGAGTGGATTTTGTACATAAAGCAGAAGGGAGGAATGGCACATGGACAGTAAAATGATCCTGTTGCTCATCATCCTTATGGGGGTTGTAACATACATACCAAGGATGCTACCTTTCGTTCTGTTCAAAGGAAAGGAACTTCCTCCTTTTGTTCAAGGTGTTTTAAAAAACATTCCGTACGCTACGCTAGGGGCTCTTATATTCCCTGGGATTCTGCTGTTTAGCGATGATATCGTTATGGGAGTGTTAGGGGCAATTGCTGCCTTTGCTTTTGCTTTTTTAGGTATGAATGTAATTGTTGTCGTCCTTGGCTCTATCGCGGTTCTAAGTGTATATTCTTTTCTAATTAGTTAGTAACATAAAAAGCTCCGCTACCTGTATGAACAGGAGGGAGCTTTTTTTAGTTTATTTCCTTCATTATTGCATTGAAAACTTTTTCTTTTTTGAAGGTTTTTTCCCCCATGCCAAATACTTCAATGACTTCATTATCTTTATTCAATAAATAGGTAGCGCTCGTATGAACAAATTGCCCTGTCCCAGGATCGCGGTATTGGAAGTTAAAGTTATCTGCTAGTTTTTTAACATCCTCGTCTGATCCACGTAATAGATGCCATCCTGGAATCTTATCCATTTCAAAAGTATTTGCATAGTCATGTAATACTTTTTTTGTATCTTTTTCCGGATCGAACGTAATCGTTAGGAACTCAACTTCTTTTCCGAAGACACCTTCGTTCTCTAGTTCATTGCGTAGGTGCTTCATCTGGAAGGTCGTATTGGGGCAAACATCAGGGCATTGTGTATACATAAATTCAACTAGTCTCACCTTTGGTTCCATATTATTAAAGCTGTATGCTTGACCAAGATGGCTTTCTAAAGTCAGATCCTCTGGGAAGTTCATTTTGGATTGACGGTATTCTGTGAAATAATAAATGCCAGAACTAATGCCAATGATTAATAGGACAACAAACGAAATATAGTATTTTTTCATCTTTCCACCTCTATTAAGAAAAGATAAGAATTAGGACTGTAAGAATGATGTTTATATATTTATCATACATGAGCTGAATGGAATAAGTATGCCATTTATTGAAGATTGTTTGAACGTTTCTTGTTTGTCCCAATATATTGTTCTAAGTTGGACAAATTTAACTACACTAATAGAAGAGGACAAATTTTCAAAAGGGGGGAAAACCTTGGTTAGAAAGGCTGTTTCTTATGCATTTTTTCTATATCTATCATTGGCGGTCCTAGTATATTTATATATTTTCAAATGGGCTGATACGAGTATACCTTCCGCATTTAAAGGTACTGCTGCTGATCCAGAAACATTTATGAATGCTAGAGAATTATTGTTAAGCGAGGAATATTCGGAAATACGAAATTATTTGTTTTTCTTATCCACACCCTATGAATGGCTGTTTTACTTTGTCATATTGGCAGTTGGATTGTCTAGGAAGTTTGAGTTATCCTCCTTGCAATTTAAATCTAGAATCTTGCAAAACGGTGTTTATTTATTCTGGCTATCCATCGTTTCCTATCTAGTTGTCTTTCCATTTGAATACATTGGATATCAACTGTCTCGCAAGTATAATATCTCCACCCAAACCTTTTCCTCTTGGATGAAGGATGAGGTGATTGATTTTTGGGTGAATTTTGGATTAATGCTATTAATCATTTCGGTATTGTATTGGCTGATTCGTAAGAGTACAAAGAAATGGTGGTTTTATGCGTGGCTGTTATCCGTACCATTTTCTTTATTTCTCATGTTTGTTCAGCCTGTCCTTATCGATCCACTTTACAATGATTTTTATCCTTTGAAGAACAAAGAGCTAGAATCGAAAATTCTTTCTTTGGCAGACAAAGCTGGGATTCCTGCTGAGCATGTTTATGAAGTAAATATGGCAGCGAAAACTAATAGCATGAATGCCTATGTCACTGGAATCGGCTCAAATTCTCGAATAGTTCTTTGGGATACAACATTGAACAAGTTGGGGGAAAATGAAATCCTCTTTATCATGGCACATGAAATGGCCCACTATGTCGAGAAACACATTTATATCGGGATTGCAGGGTATTTACTTTTTTCACTTGTAGGATTGTGGATAATTGCTAAACTTATGAACCGAATCATTGTAAAATGGGGACAGTTATTGAAAATCCCTAATATCCAAAGTTTAGCTTCACTACCTTTGTTCTTCTTGCTTCTGTCCATGTTATCCTTTGCGTCGAGTCCGGTTTCAAATATGATTTCTAGGTATCAAGAAACACGAGCCGATCACTATGCATATGAAATGACACAGGATGGGGAAGCAGCCGTGAAGACATTCCAGGAGCTTTCGAAAGCAGGACTTAGTCAAGTAAATCCTCCGTCATTGGTGAAATTTTTCCGTTACAGTCATCCAACAATGCTTGAACGAATTTCTACGCTAGAAAATAAAGGGCAAGAAGTGAAAGAATAGTCAACAAAAAATCCCACCTTACATTGGTGGGATTTTTTGTTTCTAGGTTGGATTAGCTGAGGTACTAAAAAAATCGGATATCAATTGTTCAAGCATTTGGAATTCCTGTGATTCCTTGTTAGCTTTTAAGGTTGAAATGGCACTTTCAATCAGGAACTTTCTTGGGGTTTTCGAATCCATTATTTCTGTATGAATAAAATCTAACAACTCCATATTTCTTGCCTGATCTGGTCCGTCTTTTAATTCATTTTTAAAGGTTAATAAAGTATGCTGCAGCTGTGTTAGTAAAGGCTGCTCGCAAGTTCGATTTTCTGGTAGCCAGATATCTAAAAGACTTGGCTGGAATAATTGATCACCAGAATCGGCCACTTCATAAACGATTTTTTCAATACGGGCTACACTATACCGAATCACTTGGTATGAGTTAGCTGTTGTGTCATATGCCTTCATGTAATATTTATAATTATAATTTAAAATCGCAATAAACATGATAGCGCAATCCAATAAATAAGGTTTCTTGCTTTCACCAAAAATGTCAATAAACCTTTTGTATATCCATCCTACAAATCTCAAATGAAGCCCCTTGATGAACTTCTTCAAATCCTCATCCTTTGAAAAGAATACTTCTTCAAAAAGTGACATTAACTTATTGGTCCGATTCGTTTTCATTTGCAACTCTATTTGCATGATGAAAATTTCAATATTTGAAGGGTCTTGCCCAATAAGCAATTCATTTCTTTCTTGGTCAAGTTTTTTATAGATCGTTTTAAAAAGTGCGATTATCAACTCGTTTTTAGAAGAAAAATAATTGTAAAAGGTTCCCTTGGAGATTCCGCTATAGTCCAAGATATCCTGGATCGAGGTAGCTTGGAAACCTTTTTCAATGAATAATTGGTGTGCCATGTTAATGACATGCTGTTTTCGATCATTCATTTCATCACCTAATTTCAATTAGACTATCGGTATAACAATTATTATACATAAACTAACAGTACTGTACAAAGCCAGATTTTATTGGGGAAATTGGAATTGCAATTATTGAACTGATGGTATATGATGTGGTGTATGAAACATAAGTATAAAAAAATGAACTGGTTGTATAAAAGGGGAGAATAATACTATGCAACAAACAATCAACACTAACCCTCGTCCACCATACGGACTTCTTGCTGTACTGATGGTTGGTGCATTTATAGCATTCTTAAATAATACTTTACTAAACATTGCTTTGCCTTCGATTATGAATGATTTAAAGGTTGATGCAGCAACTGTGCAGTGGCTATCAACCGGATATATGTTAGTGAATGGAATTTTGATTCCAACCACAGCGTTTTTAATTCAAAAATATTCTGTTCGACGTCTATTCTTGGTGGCAATGGGATTATTTACGCTCGGAACAATACTAGCAGGCTTTGCACACGCTTTTCCATTACTATTATCAGGTCGTATGACTCAAGCTTCTGGCTCAGCTATTTTAATGCCCTTATTAATGAATGTAATGTTAACAAGCTTCCCAGTTGAAAAAAGGGGAGCGGCAATGGGGATTTTCGGTTTGGTACTAATGGGGGCACCTGCAATCGGTCCAACATTATCTGGATGGATTGTGGAACATTATGACTGGAGAATGCTTTTCCATGTTGTTACACCAATTGCTGGGGCTGTTTTGTTAATTGGGTTTTTCTTATTAAAAGATAAAAAAGAAAAAGTTGATATACGCCTAGATCTGTTTTCCGTGCTTTTATCAAGTGCAGGTTTTGGCGGATTGTTATATGGATTTAGTTCTGCCGGCAGTAAAGGGTGGGATAGCCCACAGGTATACATGACTCTAATCATAGGAACAATCTCTTTAGTTTGGTTTATTTATCGTCAGTTAAAAATGGATAAACCTATGCTTAACTTTAAAATCTTTAAATTTCCTATGTATGCTTTATCAGCGTCAATCTCCATGGTAGTTACAATGGCCATGTTTTCTGGGATGTTGCTTTTGCCTATCTATGTTCAAACAATCCGTGGCATTTCACCCATGGATGCAGGATTAATGTTATTGCCTGGAGCAATCTTAATGGCAATCATGTCACCAATCACAGGTAGGTTATTCGACAAAATTGGTGGAAGAATACTTGCGATTATTGGATTAGCGATCACTGTTATAACCAGCTATTACTTCAGTAAATTAACACTAGATACCACTTATGCTCATTTAATTACTTTATACACTTTACGCATGTTTGGGATGTCTTTGGTTATGATGCCAGTTTCTACAAATGGATTGAATCAATTACCAGCCCGATTCTATCCTCATGGAACAGCCATGAATAACACATTGCAGCAGGTATCTGGAGCCATTGGTACGGCGTTGTTAGTCACCATTATGTCCAACCGTACGGAATCAGTTGCAAAAGACATGGCAGCAGATGCAATGAAACATGCAACTGGGCAACCCAATGAAGCCGCAATGGCAGAAATGAAGCAACAAATTATGATGAAAGCTATGCTAGAAGGGATTAATTACGCATTCTTTGTGTCTGTCTTTATTGCCGCTCTTGCATTAGTTCTTGCCTTCTTTATCAAACGGGCAAAACCAGCGGAAGAAACATCTGAAGAACAGGCAACAGGAACAAAAGTAAAAAGTGAGTTAGCGAAGGTATAATGAGAAAAAAGAGAGGGTGTCCCAAAAGTACGACTTTTAGGGGCAACCCTCTTTTTTGGTTCTCGAATGTGTTCAATGGATTTCCGCTACAGGCGCTTGCTTTCCGGGGGCGTTCGCCGAGCTTGTAACGCTGAGCCCCCAGGAGTCAAGCGCCTTCCGCTACAATCCATAAAGTTATTTTTACAAAAAAAATAAGAAAATCGCTCTCTTTGCAATTAGAGAAAGGAACGATTTTCTTATGTATCAACAGTATAGCACTAAGCAACTATTCCTTCCAATGGACATTCAAATTTTATTTCCCCAACGACACCTTGCAAGGCTGATTGATTATGCCGTCGATCAAATCAAGCCCAATCAGACATTTAACCGATTCTCACTAAGAGGCCTATCCAAAAATACCACGGATTGGGGTCTTATTTGCGTTGCCCACAACCTCAAAAAGTGGGATTCGATGGTCAATAAACGAGAAAAAATAGCACAAGAATTGAGGTGGAAGCCTCTTTTATTACCCCCATTTCTTCCCCTCAAACATAAAATCCCGTAGAAACACAAAAAACTGACACAAATGATCGTCATTCAACGACCTTTTGAGTCAGCCTCTCTTTTTATATTAATTGCCAAATTGTTTTATAACCCCATTCAATTCCGAACTAAGTTTTAAGAAAGTGGTGTGGTCTTTCTGATCCAATGTCTCGTCTATTTTTTTCAAAAGCCTCTCTTTTTTATATCGTAAAATCGATTCGTGAATGACCATGTCGATTATTAAGTTCTGGATGTAAGCTTCCTTTTGTTGCTTTTTATTCATGACAGCAGACTTCATTTGCTCCGAGTAGGATTTGTCGTTGTTCATGAAACCACCCCTGACCTTTTTAATAGTATATGGATAGAGGTTGGATAAATCAACAGAATATTTAAAATTTTATAACTATTATTTTTGAACGAAAATGGAATAGTTTAATTTATTGAAAATTTTGTGAATTCAGTCTACTGAATGTTTTACTGTGCTATAATTTGTGGAAAATGATTAGGAGAGATTAATTTGAAAAAGGATTCATTTATTGAAGAATATGAAGTGACACCATATACACTTCTCATTAAACCTGTTCAATATGGTAAAAAAACGTATTCACAAATCTTCGAATGGGAGGGAGAGTATATTTGTCCTCATAAACCAATGGATATTATTAAGCGGAGCTGTGAGTATTATGGGTCTAGCTATGAAGGCAGAAAAGAAGGGACCAGACATTTGACGGGTATTACCCATAAATCGCCCATCGCAGTCGATCCTGTCTGTTCAATCCTATTTTTCCCCACAACTTCGCCTGTTCGTTCTGAATGTATGTGGGTTGCGTATGATCACATCATGTCGAGGACTAAAAACCATTATGGCGACACTGATGTTGTATTTAGGAATGGTTGGAAGACTTCTTTACCACTTTCCTCAAGTTCGTTGGATAACCAACTATATCGGACAGCTTTGTTGAAAAATCGCTATGTTCAGCGCATTGCCGAGACGGAGAGGAAATTTTTATATGTTAACCGCAGTATCCCTAAGACGAAGGAGCACGAAAAACCTTTTGTCTGACATGACTAATTTTGGAGTCTTTTATATAAATAAAACATCATTAACTCTTCGACTTTATTGCGGATTCGAGGGTTAAAATAATTATGGTATTCTTCGTAGCCTTTATAAAGGAATAGGAACATAGTAAATGTATCATCCCTTTTCGTTTCCTCCACCTTTATATTTTCCTTCCGCAAATATTTTTTCACCTCGGCTAACTCCGTTTGAACGACTTTCATTGCTGCTTCGATCAATTCCTTATATGGTTTTTTTAACTTGAAAGGACTCTGGTCAATCAAAAATAAATCCTTGTTTAAAACTGTTAAAACCATAGGTAAGTAGATGGCTTGTTCAATCATATCGCGGTCTCCGTCAGGTATTCTCGTCATACCGCTATCCTCCTTTTTTAATGTTTGTCATTAGTATATCCTAAAATACTTTAAAATAGAACATCTGTTCTTATTTTTAAGGAAGTAAAATAATGACATAATGGATTGCGTACAGAAAATAGGGGAATAGATGTATATTGAATAGTATGTTAATTTGGGTTATGAATGATATATAGATCCAATAAATCAAATTATCTGAGGAGTCTGACTTGTGATTGAGTGGTTTCAAGAATATTTCACACTAGAACATATTATGGAGTTACTGAAAGAGTACCGTTCATTCGGTCCACTACCTGCCATACTACTGCCTTTTTTTGAGGCGTTTTTACCTTTTTTACCCTTGTTCGTGTTTGTTATGGCGAACACGAATGCTTTTGGGTTATGGATCGGATTCATTCTTTCCTGGATTGGATCCTGTGCAGGAGCCATCGTCGTCTTCTTGATTGTTCGTAAATACGGCCATACTAGAGTGATTACAGTCATACGAAAAAATAAACAAGTGGAAAGATTGACTCATTGGTTAGACAGACATGGTTTCGGGCCCATTTTTATTCTTCTCTGTTTCCCGTTCACCCCCTCAGCGGTCGTGAATGTAGTGGCAGGTCTTTCACACATTAGTGTCTTGCAATATACCCTAGCTGTACTAATTGGAAAATTGGTGATGATATTTACAATTAGTTTTGTCGGATACGACATTGGTTCATTAATTCACCAACCAATTCGGACAGGCATTGTATTGGTCATTATTTTTATTCTTTGGTATGTTGGAAAAAGAATAGAAGTAAGATTAAATAAAAGCGTAGAAAGAGATAATGGATAAAAAGGGTATTGTGTAAGAGTGGAGGGTTGCTGATGACTGAGGAACGACCGAGTATTTTTTTAGAATGGTTAAAAGCCGCCGTATTGGGTGTCATCCTATTCTTAATCATGAACACATTTCTCTTTTCCAGCTACGTTGTGGAAGGTCAATCAATGGAACCCACCTTAAAAGAGGGAAATCGGCTCGTAGTCAATAAAATCGGATATCAGATCGGTGACATTGAACGATTCGATGTCATCGTTTTCCACGGAGAAGAAGAAGAGGACTATGTGAAAAGAGTGATAGGCCTTCCAGGAGATACCCTTACATATGAAAACGATCAGCTGTACATTAATGGAACAAAAATGGATGAGCCTTTTCTAAAGCCTTTTAAAGATCCATTGCTGGGGCAAAAATTAACGGGTGATTTCACCTTGGAGGAATTAACCGGAAAAAAACGTGTGCCAGAAAATGCATTGTTCGTTATGGGAGATAACCGTCTAGGTAGTAAAGATAGTCGTCACTTCGGCTTCATACCTATTGAAGATGTAGTTGGAAAGGTAAACGTCAGATATTGGCCTTTCAAACAATTTAATATAGAGTTTTAATGATGGAACCAGTATCCGGTATTGAAGGGTGCTGGTTTTTTATTTGGGTGGGAGAGGAAAAGGATTTTTTTGGTAAATCCAAACAAAAGTTCACAAGGGTTCAATTACTCTCTACAAAGTATAAATATCGTTCAGAGCGACTGGGTTTCCTTTCACATCCTCGCGAAAACCATTCACTCTCTGCCTATTTACCATTCACTTTTGAAAAATTACTCTTCACTTTTTACGAAATCACTAAATTTATCGATCACAAGATTACGGTTACTATTCACAAATTAAAGATATCGTTCAGAGTGTATGGGTTACCGTTCACTTCCCTTCGGATACCATTCACTCTCTGCCTAATTACCATTCACTTTTGAAAAATTACTCTTCACTTTTTACGAAATCACTAAATTTATCGATCACAAGATTACGGTTACTATTCACAAATTAAAGATATCGTTCAGAGTGTATGGGTTAACGTTCACTTCCCTTCGGATACCATTCACTCTCTGCCAATTTACCTTTCACTTTTGAAAAATTACTCTTCACTTTTTACGAAATCACTAAATTTATCGTTCACAAGGTTACGGTTACACTTCACAAATTAAAGATATCGTTCAGAGCGACTGGGTTTCCTTTCACATCCCCACGAAAACCATTCACTCTCTGCCAATTTACCTTTCACTTTTGAAAAATTACTCTTCACTTTTAACGAAGTCACTAAATTTATCGATCACAAGGTTACGGTTACACTTCACAAATTAAAGATATCGTTCAGAGCGTATGGGTTACCGTTCACAGTTTATAGATATCGTTCAATACAGATTGATTACTCTTCACAAATTATAAAAACCATTTAGGACAGATTCAAAAATTCTTTGAACTCAATTATCCTTTGTATCACACCAATATCCATACAGACCCTACGATATTCTTCATACACCGAGTCATCTAACCAATGTAGCCTTCTTATTCAATAAAATTCCAATACCCAATAAATTTATGAATTGAAATCCAACTAAGATCCAGATGCTCTCTAGAAAATTTAGCTGAGCGACTACTATAGGAGCAAAGCTTGCTCCAACCAAGAGGATGAATGAGTATAAGGAGATTGCTTTCGCTCGGTGTACTCCTGCTATGTTCCCGATCCATGTGATGACTGTAGGAATTAATAATGAAATAGAGCCTACAGTTAGGATTGAACAGAGGATAATAATCCAATTACTGATTGGAAGGATGACTAAGGGAATCAAACCGGCTAGCAATAAACCAATGCCCAGGTACAAGGTTTTAGTTTCTTTCAAACGATCCATGATAGGTCCTGTAAAGAAAGACAGAATCAATCCCATGAGTCCTGTTGCACGTAGTAATAGAATGTCGGATCTGATTCCAGCAAGGATTTCATAAAATGCGACAAATGAAAACAGCAAGGTAAAGGTGATGACATAACAGACAATTAACCTTCTATCTTTTAAAAATCCGATATAGGTTCTGAGGATGGCGGTATCTTTTTGTATATACGTTTCGGATGATGGAGGATAAATGAAGAGACTTAATAGGGCAATGATTAAATAGCAGATGGAAAAAAATAAGAACGATGCATGCCATGAATAAAGGTTGGTAAAGAAAGAACTGAGCATTTGTCCGATAATTCCAGAGGCTAAAAAGCCACTATTAATCAAAACGAGCACGATAGTACGCATTTTAGGTTTGAAGAGCTCGAATGAAAACGAAAAGGCGACAGGTGCAAAGCTACCAAGTGCGAATCCTTGGAGCGCGCGGTTCACTATTAACATATCAACGGAGGTAGAATAGGCAATTAATAAGGTCAACGCGGCTGCCAGAAATTGTCCGCCAACCATCCATTTTTTTCTGCCAAAACGATCGGATAAGGGACCAAACGTTAATAAACCTATCCCGTAAAAGAAAGTGAATGAACTGCTGGCGACAACAATTTCTTTAGCAGAAGTGCCAAAGAAAAGTCCAATCGGAGAATAGATGGGAATAAGCACATAGATGCTAGAGGCTACTAGGACGGCAGATAACACTAATAAATTTGCAGCTGCTCTATCAGATTTCAATTTACATACCTCCTTATTTTGCAGTCTATGCACTAGACACAATGTTTGTAGGTTGTATGAAAAAAGTATCTTACATAAATTAACAAATCAGAAGTGCCCCCATCACAGAAATTTAAAAGGGATTTTGATATACTGTAAGAAGACAAAAATGGATGTTAAAAGCATGAAAATATAGATATTTCATAGAGAAGGGGATGCTCATGGGGCTTCGATTTATTTTGGGTCGTTCAGGTTCGGGAAAAACGACAATGATGCTTAATGAAATTAGATCAAGTTTGAGGGAGCAACCGGAAGGAACTCCTATTATTTATTTGGTCCCGGATCAAATGACATTTTCTTCTGAATATAAGCTTGTGACCACACCGGATTTATCCGGGATGATTCGGACACAAGTATTTAGTTTTAGCCGTTTGGCATGGCGTATTCTACAAGAAACTGGTGGCATGACACGCATACATTTAGATAGTGTCGGGATTAATATGCTCATCCGCAAAATCATGGAGGAGAAGAAAAATGAATTAAAGCTGTTTCAGCGTTCTGCCGAGAAATTCGGATTCATTTCACAAATGGAAGAAATGCTGACAGAGTTCAAGAGATATTGTATTGAGCCAGAAACCATTAAAAGCTATCTTGAACAAGCATCCACTAAGTCTGATGCAAAAAGTCTTCATGATAAATTGCATGACTTGGAATTAATCTATCAGTCTTTTGAAACAGAGTTATTTGGAAAATATATCGATTCAGAGGATTATCTTCGATTTTTGGCGGAGAAGATTAGTGCCGCTCCTTCTTTACATGCTGCCGATATTTATGTGGACGGCTTCTTTAGTTTAACGCCACAGGAAATCATGGTACTAGAGCAGCTTATGAAAGTGGCAAAATCAGTGACTATTGGTTTAACACTCGATCGCCCATTCCGTCAAGAACCACCAGAAGACCTTTATTTATTTAGAATGTCAGGAAACCTATATCATCAACTCTACTCGTTAGCTTTGGCCAATAATGTACCTGTCGAACAAGACGTGATGTTACATGAAAATATGCGTCATTTAGAGAATGAAAGTCTTCTTCAGCTTGAAGAGAAATTTAACATCAGACCGGCTATATCATTCAAAGGGGATACAGCAGCAACATTTGTACAAGCTGTAAATAGACGTGCTGAGGTAGAAGAAATTGCACGAACGATAAATAAGCATGTGAGGCAGGATGGATACCGTTGGAAGGATATTGGAATATTACTTCGAAATGGTTCGGCCTATCATGACTTAATTACGACGATTTTTCATGATTATAAGATTCCGATGTTTATAGATACAAAAAATGCAATGCTTCATCATCCATTACTTGAATTGATACGATCGGCATTAGAGACCCTCCAGACTAATTGGAGATACGAGCCGGTTTTCCGTGCCATCAAGACAGAACTGCTTTTTCCTGTGGATGTCAGTAAAAACATTATGAGGTCAAAAGTGGACAAGCTGGAGAACTATGTATTATCAAGAGGGATTAAGGGGAATCGATGGACCTCTGAAGAGGCATGGAGATATCGAAGAATTCGAGGTTTAGAACTAGAGGAACGGGGACAGACCAATCAAGAGAAAGAATTGGAACAAGAATTGAATGAATTACGAGCTCTATTTACGGAACATATAATTAGACTCGGTAAACGCCTTAAGAAAGCGCACGATGGCCGGACGATGGCTGAAGCATTATTCCTCTTCTTGGAAGAAGCCAAGGTTCCTGAAAAACTGGAGTTCATGAGAATGGAAGCGGAAGAGGCAGGGAAGTTAGTAGTTGCAAGGGAACATGAACAAGCCTGGAAGGGTATTATGGACCTATTAGACCAGTTTGTCGAGTTAATGGGTGATGAAAATGTTTCGATGAAGCAGTTTATAAACATTCTAGAATCAGGGTTAGAATCATTAAAGTTTTCCCTAGTTCCACCAGCAATTGATCAAGTATTAGTAGCGAATTTAGATACTTCTCGATTAAACGATGTAAAAATAGCATTTGTAATTGGTCTCAATGATGGAGTCCTTCCATCGAAGGTTAATGAAGAAGGTATCTTTAATGACCGGGATCGTGACACTTTGCTTGCAAGTGGTCTTACAGTTGCTCCGAGTTCAAAAATCCGGTTGCTTGATGAAGAGTTTGCCGCATATCGAGCGTTTACAACCGGTTCAGACAGACTTTACTTAACATATCCACTTGCAGATGAAGAAGGTAAGTCCATTCTGGCATCTTCCTATATAAAACGAGTGAAGGAAGTCCTTCCAGAAGCTAAGAGCATCTTTGTGCAAAATGAATTGAATGACAAGAGCGAACAAGATCAGCTTTTCTACATGGTCAATGAGGAAGTGGCGATTGCTTATTTGACATCGCAGCTCGGTCAAAAGAAAAAAGGATATCCAGTCGATGCGGTATGGTGGGATCTGTATAACTACTATATGGAAAGCAATGAATACCGCGACATGGCAAAAAAAGTGTTATCTAGTTTATTCTATGAAAATCGTACAAAACGACTGAAACCCGAAACGACAAAAAAACTATATGGAGAAGATATTCTCGCTTCTGTTTCTAGGATGGAAAAGTTCAATAGTTGTGCTTTTTCTCATTTTGCATCCCATGGATTAAAGCTTCAAGAGCGAAAAATCTATCGTTTAGATGCGCCTGATATAGGAGATATGTTCCATGGTGCATTAAAAATTATTGCGGATTCCTTAATGGATCGTAACGTATCCTGGGCGTCACTGAATCGAGAGCAATGTGCTGATCTAGCAAAAATGGCGATAGAAAGGCTGGCGCCAAAACTTCAAAATCAGATCCTACTTAGCTCCAATCGACATCATTATGTGAAGAGGAAACTTGAAAATGTCATTGGACGAGCTTCCTATGCTTTGAGTGAACATGCTAGAAAAAGTGGATTTTCTCCTGTTGGATTGGAATTAGGATTTGGACGAAACGAAAAGCTACCACCTTTAACGTTCCAATTGGCAAATGGGACAAAGATGGAATTAATGGGACGTATTGATCGAGTAGATAAAGCGGAAAGTGCAAATGGTACCTATTTAAGAGTCCTAGATTATAAATCGAGTCAAAAAGCCTTGAATTTGAATGAAGTGTATTATGGATTAGCGCTGCAAATGTTGACCTATCTTGATATTATCGTCTCGTATGCTCCTACATTGATTGGAAAAAAAGCCGATCCTGCAGGAGTGCTTTACTTCCATGTCCATAACCCAATGGTAAAAGGAAGCAAAATGCTAACCTTGGATGAAATAGAGGCGGAGTTAATGAAGAGCTATAAAATGAAAGGATTGCTACTTGCGGATCAAGAAGTATTAGAATTGATGGACGATTCTCTTGAAGCAGGTACATCGAGCAAATCAACGATTATTCCGGCAGCTTTTACAAAAACAGGAGGCATTGCAAAAACTTCTAAAGTAGCAAGCTTAGACGATTTCAATGCCTTGAAACAGCATGTACGAGGAATATACCAACAAGCTGGAACGGAAATTGTGAACGGGAAAATAGATATCGATCCGTACAAATTAAAAGATCGTACACCATGTACCTTCTGCTCATTTAAAAGTGTCTGTCAGTTCGATCCGACACTTGATGAAAATGATTATAGAAACTTGAAGGTGAAAAAAGATGATGAATTACTAGAGGCATTAAGAAAGGAGGGAGTGATACTTTGAGTAAAACACGTATACCGGAAATGCCTGAAGGTTTAACATGGACGAAGGATCAATGGAAAGCGATTTGGGCGAGTAATCAAGACATTTTAGTTGCAGCTGCGGCAGGTTCTGGGAAAACGGCGGTTCTAGTCAACCGGATTATTAACAAACTGCTTTCAAAAGAAGACCCTATAAATGTGGACGAGTTATTAGTGGTGACTTTCACTAATGCATCAGCAGCAGAGATGAGACATAGAATTGCAGAGGCGTTAGAGGCAGCCATCAAAGAGAATCCTCACTCACAACATTTACGAAAGCAACTAAGCTTAATTAATCGTGCTTCTATTTCAACGCTCCACTCCTTTTGCCTTGAGGTCGTGCGAAAATACTATTATTTGATTGATATTGATCCTGGATTTAGAATCTCTGATACGACAGAAGGCGAGTTAATCAAGGATGAAATGCTGGAAGAATTGTTTGAAGAGCAATATAGCATTCCTGAAAATGAGGACTTTTTCCGTCTAGTTGATGCCTATACAGACGACAGAAGTGATGGAGCTTTGCAAACCATTGTTCGTACACTACATGAATTTGCACGTTCAAATCCTAATCCAGAGGAATGGCTGAGAAAATTAATCGCAATGTATGACATAAAAGAGGATGAGAAAATTGAAAATCTTCCATTCTATTCAAACTTAAAGTACGATATTATCCTTCAATTACAAACAGCAAAAGATCTTTTATTCGAGGCTTTAGCCCTCACTAAGCTTCCTGATGGACCTGCTCCAAGGGCTGAAACCTTTCTAAAAGATTTAGAGATTGTAAACTCTCTTGAAAAGGCAATCGAAACTTCATGGGAAAGTATGTATGAACAAATAAATGCCTATGACCCTCCAACTATTGCACGAATAAAAAAGGGTGAGTGTGACGAAGACCTAGCCAAAGAATCTCAGAAAATACGAGACAAGGCAAAGAAAACCATTAATAAGCTTAAAGATGAACTATTTAGTAGAAAACCTCAAAGCTATCTTAAAGATATGGAAATGATTAAGGGGTTTGCAAAAACACTAGTAGGGCTGGTTCTAGCTTTCGATGTTAAATACACAGATGCGAAAAAAGAAAAAGGAATCGTTGATTTTTCAGATTTAGAGCATTATTGCTTAGCGATTCTATCCTCAAAGGATGAGCAAGGGAAGCTTGTTCCATCCGAAACAGCTAAAGAATACCGACAGCAATTTAAGGAAGTACTAGTCGATGAGTACCAGGATACGAACCTCGTTCAAGAAACCCTTTTATCCCTTGTGACTGCAGATGGGGAATACACAGGAAACCTATTCATGGTAGGGGATGTGAAACAATCCATTTATCGGTTCCGACTTGCAGAACCTAATCTGTTTTTAGGAAAATACAATCGCTTTACCCATCAAGGCGAGCAAACAGGATTGAAAATCGATTTAAATCAAAATTTCAGAAGCCGGAAAGAAGTCTTGTCTGGAACGAACTATTTATTCAAGCAATTGATGGGAGTCGCAGTAGGGGAAATCGAATACGATCAGGATGCGGAATTGAAGCTTGGTGCTCCTTTTCCGGAAGAAGAACTTTATCCGATTGAGGTAGTGTTAATCAATCAAAAGAAAGAGGAAGCGGAAGAGCAAGAATTTGAAGCGGATGAAGGGGAAAATTTGCAAGATTTCGAGGAAGAAGAGCTCGAGACGGTGCAGCTTGAAGCTAGAATGATGGCAAAAATCATTAAAGAATCTATTGCTGAAAGACGTCAAGTATATGATACGAAAACGAAGTCCTATCGCAACATAATGTATAGGGACATTGTTATTCTTCTTCGTTCGATGCCTTGGGCTCCTCAAATTATGGAGGAATTCAAGAAACAGGGAATTCCGGTTTATGCCAATCTTTCTACAGGATATTTTCAAGCAACAGAAGTGGCCATCATGATGTCTTTGCTAAAAATAATTGATAATCCACTTCAAGATATTCCCTTGGCATCTGTGTTACGTTCGCCCATTGTGGGATTGAATGAGGAAGAGCTCGCTGCCATTAAAGTAAGTAGCAAGCGGGATAGCTTTTTTGAAACAGTAATGGATTTCTGTAGAGATGGCATGACGGAAGAAAATACGAACTTTTATGAAAAGGTTCTCATTTTTTCCAAACAACTGGAATATTGGAGGATGTTGGCTAGAGATATCCCGTTGTCTGAGTTGATTTGGCAGCTTTATAGAGAGACAAAGTTCTATGATTTTGTTGGTGGTATGCCTGGGGGTAAGCAGCGTCAAGCCAATCTCCGAGCTTTATATGATCGAGCAAGACAGTACGAAACCAGTTCGTTTAGGGGCTTGTTCCGATTCCTTAGATTCATTGAGAGAATGCAGGATAGGGGAGATGACCTAGGTGCCGCTCGCGCATTAGGAGAGCAGGAAGATGTTGTTCGACTGATGACGATTCACTCTAGTAAGGGTCTTGAATTTCCCGTCGTCATTATTGGAGGGCTAAATCGCCAGTTCAATACGATGGATTTAAAAAAATCCTATCTACTAGATAAAGACGGTTTTGCCTCTAGTTTTGTAAATCCAGAACTGAGAATCACCTATCCTTCTTTGCCGCAAATTGCTTTTAAGAAGAAAAAGCATCTAGAGTTAATTGCGGAAGAAATGCGCGTCCTTTATGTGGCTTTAACAAGAGCAAAAGAAAAGCTGTACCTACTAGGTACTCTAAAGGATGCTGAAAAGAAGGTAAAGGAATGGGAAAAGCTAAAAAATCATGAAGAGTGGTTATTGAAGGACTATATGAGAGCTACGGCTAAAAGCTATATAGATTGGATTGGTCCAGCCTTGGCAAGGCATGACCATTGTTCTGGCCTATTCTCGTCAGCTACTAACCCTCTTGTTCCTGAAGATATAACGTTCCATCCTTCATGCTGGAAAACAGAAGTGATTGAAGCGGCTACTCTTCAAATCACGGCTGAAAGTGAAATAGTCGGTCAAGAAGACTGGATGTCAGCTGTCCAAAAAGGAGAAGCTGTTGATACAGAGTCTATCTATAAGGAAGAGTTATATGAACAGCTAGGGTGGCAATATGGTAGATTAGATTCCACACGTCATCGATCTAAGCAGTCTGTTACAGAATTGAAACGCCAAAAGGAAATTAGGGATGAAGCAAGTTCTACACAATTTCTACCAAAGCCAAGGCGTTTGAGTCTGCAAAGACCTTCTTTCATGCAAGAGAAATCGTTGACACCCGCTGAGCGAGGGACGATTATGCACTTAGTCATGCAGCATATACCTCTTGAACAGGAAGTGACGATACAAAGTCTAGAAGAATTTCTAAAAAATCTTATCGAGAAGGAATTCCTTACAAATGACCAAGTAACGGCCGTTCATATGACGCATATCTTGACCTTTTTCCAAACGGAAATCGGTAAGAAAATGAAAAACCATAAAACTAAGCGAGAAGTACCTTTCTCTATGTCTGTCCCTGCTTCAGAAGCCTACCATGATTGGCAAGGTGAAGACGAACAAATATTGGTGCAAGGGATCATAGATTGCATCATTGATGATGGAGATGGATTAATCCTCCTCGACTATAAAACGGACGGAATAGAAGGAAGATTCCAAAACGGATTCCAAGGTGCTCAGGATATATTGAAAGCTCGGTATCGAGTACAAATAGACCTTTATACAAAAGCGATTGAGAGCATTTTCAATCGACCTGTAAAAGAAAGGTATTTATTCTTTTTTGACGGTGCTCATCTGCTAAAGTTATAAATAGTAAAAGGGATTCATCCAACAAGTTTTAAGGATGAATCCCTTTTTTTGTCTTATCCTAAATATAGGTAAGTAATTGGAGGTAGATGATGGGAAAGAAAATCACAACTGGAAAATGTGAGTTATGTTTAAGAGAGGATGTAGAATTAACAGAGCATCATTTGACACCAAAGGAAATGGGAGGCACTTTTTTACCGACTAGTTTGCTTTGTATTCCTTGTCATAAACAGATTCATGCCCTGTACAGTAATGAAGAATTAGCATTGAGTCTCAATACAATTCAAGTCTTACAGAGTGATAAAGGTTTGTCCAAATTTATTAGGTGGATTCGGAAGCAGCCCTCAGGAAAGCTGCCAAGAATCACAAAATCGAAGGAAAGAAAGCGAAAGGGGAGAAAATAATGGTTAATTAATTGTTACCTAAAATGGGTTGATCAACTAAATTCGTGTCTAGAATATTATTTGCACTGATTCCATTATTGGTGATGATGAACATTCCAGTGTTGGAGGCTCCTGATCCTGCCACTGATTTAGAGGCGGACTTAGGAGAAATAACAAAAGAATCCCCAAATTGAATGTTCCCACCACTTATACTGACAACTTGAATAGGTCCAACAATGGCTGGCATAGTGATTCACCTCCTGTATTGTTATTGTTACTTTTTATGGTTTTTTTCCTCTAATTGACGGATATGACGTACTCTTACCTGCATTCTTACATCTCCGACATTTCCTACTCCTAGGACTGATGCTGAAGATACCCCAAGCACATCAATTTGGCCAACTTGAATAATAGGGTTCTTGTTAATTTTCGTCATAATGAGTTTTTCGGTAATTGGCAAAATAGGAGGTGGATTCGTGAATGTTATCACTTCACCTTCTAAGCCAATGTACTGCTCGGCTTCCCGTTGAACGGCAAGAGCCGTTGAAGCCCCGTCAATGAATGAAACATCTCCAAGTTGTAGTGTCGATGAAAATGAAACTAGCTTTACAGTCAATCTCTCTACTTTGGATGATCGTGTTAACATAGTATTAGCCTTTCGGAACCAGCGGCACAAAAGGCCCGATAATGAGTGATTCAGGTGGGGTATCAAATGCAGAGGATAATTGAATCGTATTAACATCACCGATTAAAAACAGGGCTGAACTGGCTACACCCGTTACCTGTATATTTCCCACACATAGGTTTTCATTTGTTACATGGAGCTCCATGGAGTGGCTCCCCTTTCGCTAAGTATTAGGATGAACTATGAAGGCAGATTCATGATGAAAGTTGAAATAGCTTGAGATATATCAGTTGTGATCATCGAATAAATTTTTTCACGAAGAATGTCCTTTTTAGCTACCGTTAAGTCTTCTGGAGAACTTTGAGAGATATAATGGTCGATTCGACTGTCTAATTGTTTCAATAAATCCTGTTGTATGAATTGAATATAGGTAGAATCGAGATTTCTTTGGAACTGTTGGGATAATTCATTGATAAGAACAGGAACTTTTTCTTGAATGTAAGTTTCTGTCTCTGATTTCAATGCATTAAACAAGGAATTCCTTAAAGGGACGAGGTCTTCAGGATATAACGATCCGTTTTGAATGGTACTTTTTCCTACTGCGAATTCATCAATATTTTGAAGGTCGGTTGGATTTAGACCGATATTCAACGTTCCATCCAATGTCTCCACTTTTAATTGGTCAAATTTATACTCGATTTTTTCTACATTAACCATAGGTTTATTTTTTAGGTCCACCAAGGCTTTTTGTAGTTCAGCTATTTGTTGCTCTAAAGAAGCAATTTTTCTTTCCTGGGCCTGTAAATACGCTTGCATTTGACAGGCATATGCATAAAGTTCTGAATGCATCGTTTCACCCCTTCACATGCTTGATCCATAGGGAAAGCGATTTACTACCTTATCCTATGTGAGAAGGGAAGAATAGGTGAATGCCTATTATTCAGATTCCTGTGAAACAACTGCACCATTCTTGGCAGGCAATGGTGCAGCCTCTGTATAACCTCCAGTATTGGAAAGGGTCGATAAGGATTTAATAATTCCTGCGGTACCTATTTGGAATACCGATGAATTACTTACGCTCGCTATTTTGATCATATTAATATGAATGGATTGCTGAATGTAAAAATTCACGTCGCACCACACTCCCTTCTACACATTAAATGTAATAGGTTGGTCTACCTGGTCTTGATCATTGGTGTTTGTCGTGCTGACTTGGTTATAGACTGAAAGCTTCTGACCTGTATT
>NZ_QBBX01000005.1:110939-215643 GCF_003073175.1 Peribacillus acanthi | reverse complement strand
AACGACCCTGCACCAGCGAATGTCTTTGCTACTGAGGCAGGAGCGATTTTATAAACATCACCTATATGAAAGACCCCGCTACTCCCCACACTCATTACTTGGACTGCTCCGACAATGGCAGGCATGATTTTCACCCAATCTCAACTTAATTTGTCACATACATATTTATGTGACATCAGCATTATGGCTGACCATAATTCACTAATCCCAACGTCTATATATGCATTAAGCGCTTCTACTTTTCATTCTATCCTATGCCTATGTGAACAGAATGTGAAAGGTGGTGTGTTGTACAACAGAAATCCTGTTTTATTTCTGTATCTATGTAGGGGTTTATGATACTATAGTTTTAAATTTAGAATTTTCAAAAAACGTGAGGTGTAATGTAATGAACGTCCCTTTAATATTGAATGATTTTCTGGATCGTGCCGTGAAATTATACGGGGAAAAAAAAGCAGTAGTTTGTGATGACAGGAGTTTCACCTACAACGAGTTAAACAGAAGGGTCAATCAGCTTTCGCATGGATTAAAAGCATTAGGGGTTGAAAAGGGTGACCGTGTAGCCTATTTAGCACCTAATACCGTAGAGATGCTAGAAGGATTTTACGGGGTTTTCCAATTGGGAGCCATTATGGTGCCACTTAATACTCGATTAAAGCCAGAAGACTATTTATTCATCCTTAACCATAGTGAGTCGAAAATATTGTTAGTGGATCAAGAATTATATTCACTCATTACTCCGATTAAAGACAAGCTTACAAGTGTTGAACAGATTATTGTCCATTACAAAGACTCATCAACGAGTGAAATCGATTATGAAGAGTGGTTATTGGGATATTCTGGGGATCGTTTTCGCAGAACGAACTTAGATGAAAACGATGTATGTAGTTTACTTTATACAAGTGGAACGACTGGTAATCCAAAAGGTGTCATGTTAACTCACCGGAATAATTATTTACATAGCATCACAACGATGCACCATCTTCGTGTTACTGATCAAGACGTATATTTACATATCCTGCCGATGTTCCATGTGAATGGATGGGGCGCTCCATTTTATTATACAAGTAACGGTGCTACACATATTTGTTTACGAAAGGCATTGCCAGAACTTATTTTCCAAGCAGTACAGGAACATAATGTCTCCGTAATGCATATGGCACCAACTGTACTCAATTCGTTGCTACAGTATAACGAACAATATTCACCTAAGGTGGAGCAACAGGTGAGAGTGGTGATTGCTGGTTCGGCACCACCTCCTGCTTTTGTAACGAGAGTAGAGCATGAATTAGGATGGGAATTCATCCAAGTTTATGGAATGACTGAATCCTCCCCGCTTAGTCTAGTTTCGACGATAAGGTCAGAATTGAAGGATTTACCTGAAAAGGATCAGCATCGTATGAAAGCGAAGGCTGGTCACCAAATGATTGGTAGTGAAGTAAGCGTGGTCAATGAACATGGAGAAGAGGTTGCTAAAAACGGGATTGAAATCGGTGAACTGGTAGTTAGAAGCAATGGAGTAATGAAAGGCTATTGGAAAAATGAAGAGGCGACCATGCAAACAATTCGAAACGGTTGGTTGCATACAGGAGATATGGCAACGGTGGATAAGTATGGAAATATCGATATTGTTGACCGGATGAAAGATATTATTATTTCTGGAGGAGAAAATATCTCTTCTATTGAAGTGGAAGGAACCTTATATGAGCATCCCGCAGTGGCGGAAGCAGCAGTGATAGCAGTACCACATGAAAAATGGGGTGAAACTCCACATGCGTATGTTGTGTTAAAAAATGGACAGACATTAAGCGAACAAGATTTGATTGCATTTTCGAGAGAAAAATTAGCGCATTTCAAAGCTATCACTAGTGTTTCTTTCGTATCCGAATTACCAAAGACAGCTTCTGGGAAAATTCAAAAAGTACATTTGCGAAATGAGTATTGGAAAACTAAAGGTAACTCCGAACGGTTTGTGAATTAATATACGAATTAATATACGAGGGTGTCCCAAAGGTATAAACTTTTGTGACACCCTCATGTATTTAGGACGGCTTGTAAAAATAAAATGGCTGTTAATTTCCGTTTCAGGCGCTTCGCTTTCCGAGGGGCTTGAGCTGAGTCTATCCTCCGCCGTTGGCATCTGTAGGGTCTCAGCTCCAGCTGATCCCACAGGAGTCTTCGCGCCTTTCACTCAAATAAAATCAGGTTATTAAATTCACTTTTCACAAAAACTAAATTTCAACACTTCCATCTAACCATAGGAAAAAGGATAAATACAAAAAAGAGGCGAATCTCAAGTTGATTTTTAAGCTTGAGTCAGCCTCTTTTATATAGAATCTCAATGTCGAGGCTTAAGGTTCGACACCTTTCCAGGTTTGGACTTTGTCCGTTTCTAAAATACCAAGTGTGACATCCCCGATATCTGGATCTTTAAGCAATAAGTCTCTTACCCTAAATTTGATATCATCTGCCACAGCAAGTGAATAGCCTTCTTTCAATTCAATATAACTTTCCACGTGGTATTTTCTACCTTCTTGAAGGATGCGAAGTTTATTAATATCGACAACGTCAGGGTCAGAAAGGAGGATGGATGCTACTCGTTCTTCTACTTCTATAGGTGCTGCCACCCCGATAAGTCCTAATGTATTTTCGTAACCGATTTTAATCGCAATTCCGACAAGAAGAATTCCGATTAAAATGGTCCCTACCCCATCTAGAAAATACAGACCGGTAAAATGAGCCAATAAAATCGATCCGAGTGCTAACAATGCACCAAATGTAGCAATGATGTCCTCGTAAAACACCAAACGGGTAGGGGGAGCTGCCAGTGCTACATTCTTAAAAGCAGTTGAAACAACACCAAGTCCTTTAGCATCACTTCTCGTTTCATGGACGATTTCCTTCATTGCTTTAAACAGGATAAATCCGTCAATCACAACAGCAAAAAGCATAACACCGACATTTAAAAGTAGATCTGACGAGGCTTTTGGGTGTTTAATTAGCTCCCAACCTTTATGTAAGGTTTCATAAGCCATAATCGAAATGACAATGACTGCAATTAAAACGAATAAATTTATGACCCGTCCGAAACCGGTAGGAAATCGTTTAGTTGGTGCTTTCTCTGCTAAAGCACTTCCTACAAAGACGAATCCTTGATTTAGGGCATCCGCAAAAGAGTGTAACGTAGTAGCCATCATGGACCCACTGCCACTAAGAGCTGCGGCTATTCCTTTAACAATTGCAAGAACTGTATTTCCCAGAGCTGCGATCCCAGATGACTTATTTCCTTTCTTTAAGAAATTAATTAAAGACATGACATCACTCCTTTTTCAAAAAAACCTTATTTTTGGGATACCCTGTTGCTATTGATTTTAAAAGTAAAACAAAAATATTTTTATTTCCTTTTAAAAATGGGGATAAAAAGGAATTTTCTTCCGGAGCTTGGATTGCTATAATCGGTAGAAGATGAAGAATTGGAGGAGAAACTGTGTATTCATTAAGAGATAAAAGAATAGAAACGATAGATATATTAAGAGGAATTGCTCTATTAGGCATTTTCCTTGTTAATATGCCTTCCTTTTTTAGCCCGGTATTACATATTGATCCATATTCCTATTATAAAGAAGGAATCGACCGGAATTTATCCTATATTGTTGACGTGATTGCCCAAGCTAGTTTTTATCCGTTGTTCGCCTTCCTTTTTGGATATGGAGCGGTGTTATTGGAAAGAAGCTTAGAGAATAAAGGGTTAAAATTCAAAACTACTTATACAAGAAGGATGCTTGCTTTGCTTGGATTTGGAGTGGTACATGCTTTTCTTGTATGGCATGGCGATATACTGATCAATTATGCCATTTTGGGCTTAATTTATTTGTTGTTCCATAAATTAAATGGGAAGACATTATTATGGGTAGGGTCTTTATTATACTTAATTCCTCAAATCGTAATGAGTTTATTAGTGGTTTTAGCTTCCTTTATAGTTCCAACAGAGGAAGACTCTTTCAAAAACGAAACGAAGCTAATCAATCAATCCATTGAAATTTATCAAAATGGTTCCTTCATGCAAATCACACAGCAACGCTGGGAAGATTGGTATCTAATAAATGGTGGTGGAGCGGTAGTGCTTATGTTCTTTGCCATTTTACCGTATTTACTAGTTGGCGCTGGTGCTGCGAAAATCAAATGGTTAGAAAATCCTGAGCGTTATAAAAAGTCACTTACAATAACCATGTGGATTAGTTTAGTAGGAGCCATTATCTTAAAATTAATGCCGTATTATGCAGGACATAAATTATCTATCACCATGGTACAAGATTTTATTGGGGGGACTTTTCTTACGTTCTTCTATATTACAGGCATCACTCTCTTACTAAGAAAAGAAACGGTACAAAAATGGTTTCAACCATTCGCTTTTGCGGGTAGAATGTCGATCACCAATTACTTAACACAATCCGTACTATGTAGTTTTATTTTTTATTCTTACGGTTTAGGACTATATGAAAGGATTTCCTATACAATTGGTGTAGTTCTAGTGATAGTAATCTTTATTTTGCAATTATTATTCAGTAAATGGTGGCTATCTTCCCACACAATGGGTCCAGTTGAATATGTATGGAGAACACTCACTTACGGTAAACGACCTAGATGGAAAAAATATAAAGAAGGGGACTCACTATGAAATTAGCTACTGTTATTTATAAAGAAAAAGAAATTATAGTATACAAGGAAATGGATAACGATCTTTTATTAGATGTACGCAAAGCGGCAAAGGAAATGTCGGGCAAGGATGATTTCCTTCCTACGAGCTTGCTTGGCATTATTCAAGGTGGAGACCCAGTATGGGAGGATGTAAAAAAGGTGAGCCAATGGGCAAAAGAAAATCGCTCGGATTCATTTTATCTTAATGAAGATATGGTCACTTGGAAATCGCCAATTCCACGACCGTTAAAAAATATCTTTTGTGTGGGTAAAAACTATGCTGACCATGCGATTGAAATGGGGAGTGCAGACGATATCCCGGAGCATGTGATGATGTTTTCCAAAGCCCCAACTGCTATCATAGGTCATGAAGGAATCATACCTTTACATGAAGAGGTTACATCTCAGTTAGATTATGAAGGAGAACTTGCCGTTATCATTGGTAAAAGTGGAAAAGGTATCTCTCTAGAAAACGCCCTGGACCATGTTTTTGGATATACACTTCTGAATGATATAACAGCGAGAGATTTGCAAAACAAGCATAAACAATTTTTATTAGGCAAAAGTTTGGATGGATCATGTCCAATCGGTCCATATATCGTCCATAAAACTGCGATTCCAAATGCCCAAGATTTAAAAATTGAAACAAAAATCAATGGTGAAGTAAGACAATCTGGACATACGTCCCAATTTATTTTTTCGATAGAAGACATCATCTCCACCATTTCCAAAGGAATGACTCTTGAAGCAGGGGACATTATTGCCACCGGTACACCTGCTGGAGTTGGAAAAGGATTCAAACCACCCAAATTCCTGAAAAAAGACGATGTCATTGAAATAACCATCAATGAAATTGGAACTTTAAGGAATACGGTAAAATAATGGCTATAATAATCAGTCGCCAATTGGACATTAATTTTTCGTGCTTTATACGATGTTGTGGTAAGATGGGAATGAAAATGAACTAGGAGGATTTTTTTAATGACACACATGCATATTACTTCTTGGGTAGTTGCTATTGTCCTTTTCTTTGTAACGTATGGACTACTAAAAAGTGGGAACCAAAAAGGATCAAAAATCGCCCAAATGATTTTACGAGTATTTTACATTTTGATTATCGCATCAGGAGTAGGCTTAATTGTTTCTACAAATTTGACAGTTTCCTACATGGTTAAGGCGTTACTAGGTGTAATTGTAATTGGATTAATGGAAATGGTATTAGGACGCTCAAAACGAGGCGAAATGAAACCTTTCTTCTGGATCTTACTATTCGTTGCATTGCTTGTTACAATTTATTTCGGATTAAGCTTACCTCAAGGGATCTATCTGGGGTAATCTTGCGCTTTATCTAAACTATACAAATTTTCCTTTTTAAAGTTAGAGCAGTGTCTAGCTTCAGCGCCCAGCGACTAGTGTGCTTCGGCCTCCTCTTTACGATAAGTCAACATCGAATCACTATCGTTCTTCGTGTTGTCTAGCTACGAGCGCCATCGGCTCGAGGTCATAAGCTAATCCGGCCGGAAGGTCAAGACCAACCTTCCAGCCGGCTCGTCTTATGCTGGTCGCCGATAAACAGGCGCTCTACGCATTTCAGGTTTCCTTTATCTCATACGGAGTCCTCCAGCCCATACGTAGCTAAACATGGCGCTTCCGCTTTACTAGCCACCAATTTTTTTTGGTGGTTTTTTCTATTTCTAAAGAAATTTACATAAGATTGTGATATTTTATATTAATAGAAGTTTTTTGACATTTTTCGGCATGAGAGGTGATAATCTTGGCTAAAACGCTAAATTATTCATTTACAACGATTGAAGATTTAGAAGAATTTTTAATAGATCATGAGCTTCAGGATTATCCAAATATCTTAGTCCAAATTTTCTCTGGCGAAAAGGACTTAACGAATGTAAAGCAAATAACTAGATTATTAAATGAAGTATTGCCTAAGTGTGTCATGATCGGATGTTCGACATTTGGTGAAATAATAGATGGGAAAATTCAAGAGGAAAGCATTGTCCTTTCGATGACGGTGTTCGAAAAAACAAAAGTTAAGAGCTGCTTGATTAAAGGGGAAGAGTTTACTTCAGGAAAAAGGCTTGGTAGGAAGGTAGTTTCAGAACTGTGTGAGACTGGATCTAAGGTGTTAATGGTCTTTCCAACAACATCTATAATCGATAAACACGGTATCTTGGAAGGAATACAAGAAGAAAGCCAAGATGTAACGATTATTGGAGGTATTGCAGGATCTATTGGACCTAACGGAGAATCATGGGTATTCGATGGGACAGACTTCTCTGACAATGCAGTTGTTGCAGTCGTATTAAACAACGAACACCTAACTGTTCAAACCTACATTAATAATCATTGGAAAGAGATTGGTCAAACTTTTACTGTCACTAATGCCAAGGATCAATTCATATACTCTATAAACTCCAAAAAGCCTGTCCAGGTATTAAAAAAATATTTAGGAGATAGCTTTGTAAAAGGCTTGCCGCAATCCGGATATGAGTTCCCTCTATTGAACACATTTCGAGGTGAGCAACAAGCATATTTTATCATGGGAACACATCAAAATGGATCAATTGAAATTAATGGGAAAGTAAAAGCAGGCGATGAGTTATCCTTCGCTTATGCGAATATCCCCCAATTGATTAAGCAGTCCATTGGTGACATGAAAAAACTAGTCAAGCAACCTCCTGAAACGATGTTCTTAATTAACTGTGTAGCAAGAAAAAGAATGCTTTGGGATTATTCAAAAAAAGAGGCAGATATGCTTATGCAAATAGGCAATGTAGCCGGATTTTTTGCAACGGGAGAATTTTGTTCCTCGGGAGATAAGAAATTATCATTAAGAGGTTATACAACGGCTTTGATTGGAATATCTGAATCTAAACCTGTTTTACTAGAGAAGGTACCAGTTTTTAAATACTCTTTGCCTATGACATTGGAGTCTGTCAATACGCTATCCCATTTAATAGAAGCAACTTCAAGTGAAATCAAAGGCTTAAACGATGAATTAAATATTTCGGAACAGTATTATAAATCGCTGTTCGATAACAATACAGATTTCGTCTACTCAACTGATTTACAAGGTAGGTTTACGACTGTAAACAATAGCTTTGAATCTGCTTTTGGGTATCGAAAAGGGGAAGTCCTTGGTCAAGTGGCATTAAAATATGTTCGAAAAGAAGATGTACAAAAGATCAGAATGCATTTTTACAGGACTTTAAAAGGGAAAGAGCAGCAATATGAAGTGCAAATTGTGACTAAGAGCGGTGAGCAACAAGCCTTCCAGATTCGTAACATCCCCATTACAGTTGGTGGCGAGATTGTTGGCATATATGGAATTGGAAGAAATATTACAGAACAAAAAAAGATCCAACATGAAATTGAACAGCTTTCCAATTTTGATTTGCAGACGGGGTTGCCAAACCGGATTCGTTTCACTGAGCTACTGCAAGAACAAATAGATAGAAGTAAAAAGAAAAAACGTCAACTCGCAGTATTAATCCTTGATATTGACCGATTTAAGATTATTAACGATAGCCTCGGACATTTTGCAGGGGATAGCGTACTGAATGTGTTGACTAATCGTATTAAAGATCATATGCCATCAGGGACCTACATGGGCCGATTTGGTGGGGATAAATTCACATTGATGATGACTAAGAATGTCGATATGGACTCAATACGGAAAGCGATAAATAAAATAAAAGGAGCACTAGGTCACGCCATCCTTTATGATAATCAAGAATTTTTCATTACTGCTAGTATAGGTGTGTGCATTTTTCCAGAAGATGGAGTTGATGCCCACGATTTAATGAAAAATGCTGACACTGCCATGAATCGCGCGAAAAATGCAGGTGGGAACAGAGTATTCTACTATTCAAACGAGATGAACGAACAAGCAGTTCACCGTCTTGAAATGGAAAGTAATTTGCGTAGAGCGATTATAAATCAGGAATTCTACTTGTGCTATCAGCCGTTAGTCGATGTGCCAACGGGAAAAATTTATGGAAGCGAAGCTCTTATACGATGGAAACACCCTAATCTTGGGCTTATTTCTCCGGCTGATTTCATCCCAATCGCTGAAGAAACAGGTCTCATTTTAGAGATAGGACAGTGGGTGTTGAAAACAGCTTGTAAGCAAAATAAGGAATGGCAATCGAAAGGTCTTGGGCCACTAATTATTTCAGTGAATGTCTCTGCGCATCAATTTCAACAGCCGGAGTTCTTGGAACAAGTTCGAAATGCCTTAGAGGAATCAGGGATGGATCCCGAATATCTTCATTTAGAATTAACGGAAAGCGTCATGATTGGAAACATTGAATATAGCATTTCGGTCATGCAGGGCCTTCAACAATTAGGAGTTAAAGTTTCCATTGACGACTTTGGAACGGGCTACTCATCATTAAGTTACTTAAAGAACTTGCCAATTGATTACTTGAAAATCGATCGGTCTTTCATAAACAACTTAAAAGATAATTCATCGGATATTGCCATTGTGAGAGCTATTATCACCATGGGGCATGGATTAGCGGTAAAAGTGGTAGCAGAAGGCGTGGAATCCAAGGAGCAACTGGATATTCTTAAAGAAATGGAATGTCACTACGCTCAGGGATATTATATTGATAAGCCGTTGAAAGACGCGGATTTTGAAATAGGGTTAAAGAAATCTCAAATTTTGGTATAAATAGAAAAAGTGCATCATATGCACTTTTTTTATTTGATTGAAACATGTTATTTTGGCCGTATTATCAAAAGATTTTGCTAATAATCTTTTAGAATGACCTTGAAATTGAATTATTTATTTAATTTTTCGATGACTATGCGTTTTCCAGTATTCAAAGTGAATTCAAACCGGTCATGCGCATTGGTGGAGTAAACAAAATGATGTTGGACGGAGCAAATGGTTTCTCCATTATCGAAGATGAAAAAATTGACTCCTGATTTATTTTTTTGTTCGCGTAAAAAGGTAAGCTGGTTGTAGCCGTATATACAATCATAAATTGAAAAATCAAGTGAGTTCAATGTCATGATAAATTGAAAAAATGAATCATCATGCAACTCTTCGAGTAATCTTCCAAAAGAAAATTGTACATGCTTCCTAATTTTCACTTCCTCTTGGTCGAACAAATAAACGATTTCTTTTGATAGTTTTACTCCTCCATCATCAAGCAATATTCCACTTCGCCACCGATTTCCTCTATATAATTCCACCTCCTGATTGATGAATTCTTCAAGAGGTGAAGCCTCATCGGTTTCATCGTTAAAAAATACCCACTGAGAATTGATATATTCTACAATCCCTTCGTTATAGGCACGGGATTGATGGCTGATTAATTTAATTCTCTGCTGCTGATTCATAATTGTACCTCCATATGGATTGCCTCACCTACTTTTTTGACATATTGTACACAAATCATACATGAGGCGATTCCTTCTTGCGTTTTGTGTTCTCGAAATAACTTCCCCCTTTACAAAGATAGGACAATTAACCAATTAAACGATTCATGCATAGGCTATCTTACATGCAGGGATTGACTTGTAAACATGCTTTACGTTTTGGATAGAGAGAGGATGAATAACATGTGCGGAATAACTGGCTGGGTAGATTTTACTCGGAATGTTGGTAATGAGAGACAAATTGTTGAGAAGATGACCGAAACGTTAAAGCGCCGTGGACCAGATGATAGCAACGTATGGACAGATACTCATGCATGTTTTGGACATAAACGGCTCACAGTCGTAGATCCAATCGGTGGAAGACAGCCAATGACCATCGAAAAGCTTAGCAATCGTTATACGGTTTGTTATAACGGAGAGTTGTACAACACCGAGGACATACGAAAAGAGCTATTATTAAAAGGATATTCTTTTAAAGGTCATTCTGACACTGAAGTTTTACTAACTTCGTATATTGAATGGAAAGAAAAGTGCGTGGATTTTTTTAATGGGATATTCGCCTTTGCTGTGTGGGATGAAAAGGAAAAGCAGATGTTTATCGGGCGGGACCGCCTTGGGGTAAAGCCGTTGTTTTATGCAAAACTGAAGAATGGTATAATATTTGGTTCAGAGTTAAAGAGTATTCTTGCTCATCCAGAAATGAAGACAGCCATTGATAGAGAAGGATTGGCAGAAGTCTTTGGTCTTGGACCATCTAGGTCGCCTGGTACGGGCATATTTTCTGGTATCGAGGAATTGAGACCAGGACATTGTTTGCGTTTTTCTAAAGAGGGATTGAAAATTTGGCGGTATTGGAATGTGAAAAGTCGAGCACATACTGATAGCCTAGAAGAAACGACTTTGAATGTAAGAGAATTAGTACATGATGCAGTAACTCGTCAGCTCGTTTCTGATGTCCCTTTATGTACATTTCTTTCAGGTGGCGTTGATTCAAGCGCGATTACAGCTATTGCAGCAAATGCTTATAAACGTGATGGGAAGTCTGCGCTTCACACGTATTCCATTGACTATGAAGGTAATGATCAATTTTTTAAAGAAAGCGAATTTCAACCAAATTCAGATGGACCTTGGATTAAGAAAATGACAGATACGTTTGAAACCATTCATCACAACTGTGTAATTTCACAGGAACAGCTAGCAGATTATTTAGTCGAATCGGTTCACGTGAAGGATTTGCCAGGAATGGCCGATGTTGATTCCTCTTTGCTTTGGTTCTGTAAGGAAATAAAACAAAACTTTGTCGTCGGGCTATCAGGTGAATGTGCGGATGAAATTTTCGGTGGGTATCCATGGTTTCATCGTGCGGATGATTTGAATAGAGACGGATTTCCTTGGATGCGTTCCACTTCGCTTCGTTCCCAATTATTAAAAGAATCATGGAGAAATAAACTGAACCTAGAAGAATATGTTCAGTCAAAATACCGTGAGAGTGTTCTAGAGACTCCACAACTTGAGGGAGAGTCGAAGGAAGAAGCTAGAAGAAGAGAACTATTCTATTTAAATATGGTTTGGTTTATGACAACTCTATTGGATCGAAAAGACAGAATGAGTATGGGAGCAAGTTTAGAAGTTCGTGTTCCTTTTGCTGATCATAGATTAGTTGAATATCTATGGAATGTTCCATGGGAGATGAAAATGACAGGGCACAGGGAAAAGGGATTATTACGAAAAGCCTTAGAAGGAACTTTACCTAATGAAGTATTGTACCGTAAAAAGAGCCCCTATCCAAAAACCCATAATCCAGCTTACACGAATAAAATAAAAAATTGGCTTCAAGAGTGTTTGAAGGACAAAAATTCAGCACTTCATGAATTTTTTGACCGAACACAACTAGATGATATTATCCAAAGTGGAGGATCTGCCTTTACAGTCCCGTGGTTTGGTCAATTGATGACAGGACCTCAACTATTAGCACATCTTGGTCAGATTCATGTATGGTTCGAAGATTACAATATTAGTTTAATTGAATCGTAATAGTAAAGAGGTTGCCTTTTATGGTAAACTGTCATCCTATTCAAGTACTACAATGAAATAGCATACAAATACAAGTGTAAAAGCAGTGGATTTCAAACGGGAAATCACACTGCTTTTTGCTTTTGAAAAGCCTACTTGAGAATAGTTAAAGGAAGGTTCCGGTAGCTTCTCATTTTTATCGATGTTGATCTACAAGAATTTGATTCCCGTCTGGATCTTCAATGACAAAATGTGCTGGTCCCTTAGATGCTTCATCAGTTTCAGTGAGCATTTTTATTCCTTCAGCCTTGAGTTGTTTTTGAATGTCTCGAATATCCGTAAACGCTTCGAGATTTTCAGCATTTTCATTCCATCCTGGATTAAAGGTTAGAATGTTCTTTTCAAACATTCCTTGAAATAACCCAATAATACAATTCTCATTCTTCATAATAAGCCAATTTTGATTTATGTCACCACCAAAAGCTTGAAATCCTAGTTTTTCGTAAAATGACTTGGAAATATTAATGTCTTTTACATTTAAACTTACTGAAAATGCTCCTAGTTTCATTTGTACTTCTCCTTTTGGGTGAAAAGTTTTATTTAATTTTAATATAAATGAGCAGTTAGAAACTAGCAACTTTTACCATAGACTTTACTCTTGATGTGAAACAAACCCTTTTCGCATCCAAACTTTTGATTTCCAACGCCATAACATTAGCAGGCCACGGAACCATTCATCTGCAGCAAATGCAATCCAGATTCCCACTAGTCCTAAACCGAAGTATATTCCAAGTACATAGGAAAGCGTTACGCTTATTCCCCACATAGAGAGGATTCCCATGTAAACAGGGAATTTCACATCACCAGTTGCCCTTAATGAATTGATGATAACTAGATTGAATGTCCTACCAGGTTCAAGTATTAATGTTAGCCAAATCAATGTACTTCCAACAGCAATGATCGACTCGTTGGAAGTGAAAATAGATAATAATTGTTTTGAGAAAAGGGAAAAAAGAAGGGAAGCCCCAAGTGTAATACAAAGTGCTAGCTTTAAGCTTTTTATGCAACGGGAATAGGCTTCTTCATATTTCCTTGCACCAATTTGATGACCTATCAAAATTTGGGTTCCTTGGCTAATTGCAACTCCAAATAAGAAAATAAACATCATTAGATTTTGTGCATAAACCTTTGTCGTTAATGCATTGGTTCCAAGCATCGTGATAAAGAAAGTAATGACCATCTGTGAACCATTATAGGATAGATGTTCACCTGCAGATGGAATACCGATCTTTAATAAATCCTTAATGTGTTGGATGGGCATCTTCCAAAATTGATTAAAAGGTAATTTGGTTGGCACACGCTTGACTAATAAAACCATGATGGCAATAAATCCAACTAGACGGCTAACTGTTGTGGAAATAGCTACGCCTTCCACTCCTAAAATAGGGAAGCCAAAAGGGCCAAAAATGAACAAATAATTCCCGATAACGTTCAGGATATTCATTCCGATTGTGACATACATAGCATCTTTAGTGTGACCGTAGCTTCTAATGATTGCCCCTGCAGTCATAATCAAGGCTTGAACGAAGGAAAATCCTCCAACTATGATGAGATAGGAATCTGCCTCAGATAATAACTCCCTAGGTAAATCCATAAATTGTAATAAAAAGTCACTTGTGAAAAAGATAATAGCACTTAATACAAGGCCAAAAACCAAATTGACTACTAGCGAGACTACTGCAATCTGTGCAGCTGTCAGTTCGTTTTTAGCACCAAGATTTTGTGCCACTAAAATGGCAGTTCCGGTAGCAATAAAGCCAAACATCACGATCACTAATGATAGAATCTGATTGGACACTCCGACTGCAGCAACGGATTGATCTGAATATTGACTTAGCATCAATGTGTCTGCATTTCCCATGAGCATATGTAGGAAGAGTTCAATGAACAATGGCCAGGTGAGGGCAAATAAAGTCAATTTTTTAGTAGATTTAGACATATTGGTACTCCTATTAATCTAGTAGGATAAATAATATAAGGTTTGACCCCGCTCTAAATATAGAGTGGGGTCGGCCTAAAAGAAAAGATTATACGACATTTGAATCTTGGAAGGCTAAGATATTGAACCCGTATGGTCCAAGCTGAACTTGAACAGAAGAGGATTCTAGTGCAAGTTCTTCTTCTGTCCAAAGGTTTTTAACTACAATTCCCTTCTTAGGTAGAGGTAGTTCAAAAGTCTGTTCTTGATTAGTAGGATTGATTAAGACAAATACATTTCGATCATCTTGGAATTTCTTGAAGGCTACGATGTCAGATGTAATACGATTTAAAAACTGAAATCTTCCTTCATTCGCTAGCAATTTCTCCGACTTTCTTAATTCGATTAATTTCTTGACGTGCCCTAAAAGATTAAGGTTTTGTTTACTTAGATCCCATTCCATACATTTTCGACAACCGGGATCTTGTTCACCTGTCATCCCGATTTCATCTCCGTAATACATACAAGGCGAGCCCATAAATGTATAAAGTAGCGTATAAATTAATTTCACTCGATTAATATCTTCATTACACTCTGTCATGATTCGTGGAGTGTCGTGACTTCCTACTAGGTTGAAAGTGTAATCCATAACGTATTTAGGGTAGCTTTGGATTACAGCTGTCATTGCATTCATGAATTGTTGAGCATTGATGTTTTGTTTAGCCAATAAGTTCAAAACATTTGTTGTAAATGGATAATTCATGACGGCATCGAATTGATCTCCCTGTAACCATGGCATGGAATCGTGCCATATTTCACCTAGAATATATAAATCTTCTTTTTCTTTTTTTACTATCGTTCGAAATTCTCTCCAAAATTGATGGTCCACTTCATTTGCAACATCGAGACGCCAACCATCGATATCGAACTCTTTTATCCAGTATGAAGCTACATCCAATAAGTATTTTTTTACATCAGGATTTTGAGTATTGAATTTTGGCATTGCATCTACGAATGCAAATGTTTCATAGTTTGGGCGCTCTCCGCCTTTTAAAGGCAAACTATGTGGATGGAACCAATCTTTGTATGGGGACTTCTCACCATTTTTTAATAAGTCTTGGAATGGAGGGAAAAATAAGCCACTATGATTGAAAACGGCATCGAGCATTACTTTAATTCCTCGATTATGACACTCTTGAACAAGTCTTTTCAAATCTTCTTTAGAACCAAATTGTGGGTCGATTTCCATGTAGTCAATGGTATCGTATTTATGGTTGGAATGTGCCTTGAAAAAAGGAGTAAAATAAATACCGTTTATCCCCAATTCAGCTAAATAATCTAGTTGATTAATAATTCCTTCAAAGTCACCCCCAAAGAAATTGGTCTTAGAAGGTTCTGCACTTCCCCAAGGTAAGGCACCTTCTGGATCGATGGCAGGATTACCGTTGGCGAAGCGTTCAGGGAAGATTTGATACCATCTAGCTTCTTTCACCCATTTTGGAGCTTGGAATAATTCAGAAGCATGAAGATATGGATGGCAGAAATAATAGCCACTATCCATTATGGCTTCATGGTAAAATCCTTTTTCAGTATAAACAATCGTTTCACCCTTGCTGTGAAGTTGAAAACCGTATCTTAGGCGACGGTGAGGAGGGTTAATTTGAATTTCCCAATAATCAAAGATCCCATCAGTTGCAGACCATTCCATAGATTGGCGTTGAAAAGCCCAATGGCCATCTTCCCAAATGTATGGATCACCGTGAAGAAGTTCAATTTTATCGACATCATCTTTTTTTGTTCGAATGCGTATTCCAAGTGTATTCTCATCTGTTATAAATGAAAAATTATGGCCTGGTCTATGAAAAATTGCAGATAGTTCCATCCAATATCCACTCCTTCAAATTATTTTGCAATCGTTTGCACGAAAGTATGAAAAATTTAGATTAAATCAAGCTTAAGATAGAAGATAATAGAGTATAGAAATGTCTTTTATTCCTTAAATTCAATTTTCCACTTGATCAAATTCTTCCAATTAAAACTATCATTCAGATTAACAAATGCACCCCGTTTATTCAACCGTAATATGGTATGACAGAAAAGAGGATAGTATTACCTGGCAAACCTTGTCATAAAAAAGTTGTTGTAAAAGAATCGAAAGCAAGTATAATAGGTAATAGAAATTGTGCAATCGGTTTCATAAAGCGAGTCATGAATTTAGAATGAAAAAAGGATTACCTAATACATAAATAGTGCAATTCAGTAGGATTTATTTTTTTGTCCTGTATTGGTACCGTTTTCATTTTCGACAATTTTTGCAGTTTTGTGCAAACGGTTGTATAGAATAAAAATTTTTGTATGGATATATCGGGAGGGTCAATTATGAAAAAAGCTTTATCAATGCTATTGATGCTTGTCCTTTTAGTAGGTATGCTTGCAGCTTGTGGTCCTAAACGTGAAGCAGAGCAAAAGCCTGCTGAAGGTGAAAAGGGCACAGAGCAAACAGCTGAAGAGCCAAAACCAGAGAAACTTGTAGTTTGGGAAGACAAAGATAAGAGTAAGGATTGGTTACCTGCTGCTATCAAGTCTTTCGAAGAAGAATATGGAATCAAAGTTGAATTCAAAGAGTTGAACATGGCTGATAAAATCCGTGATCAATTACGTCTAGATGGACCTACTGGAAATGCACCAGACGTTGTAACACTTCCACATGACCAAATCGGTCAAGTTGTTACAGAAGGTCTTATCCAAGAAATTAAAGTAGAAGACGAAGTATTAAAAACATACAGTGATTCTTCTGTAACTGCACAAATGTATGATGGAAAGCTTTATGGTCTTCCAAAAGCTACTGAAACACCTGTATTTATCTACAACAAAGCATTAATGGAAAAAGCTCCTGAAACAATGGATGAGCTTTATACTTTCTCTAAAGATTTCACTAAGGGTGGTAACTACGGTTTCCTTGCTCTATGGGATAACTTCTACTTCGCGCATGGTCCAATCGCTGGTATGGGCGGATATGTTTTCAATGAAAAAGACGGTGCTCTAGACCGTGATGACGTAGGATTAAGCAACGACGGTGCTGTTGAAGGTACTGCTTATATTCAAAAATGGTACAAAGAAGGTCTATTCCCTAAGGGTATCATCGGTGAAACTGGTGGAGCTGCAATGGACGGACTATTTAACGAAGGTAAAGCGGCTTCTGTTATGAACGGACCTTGGGCATTCCAAGGAATGAAAGATGCAGGAATTGATATTGGAGTTTCAGCACTACCTAAGCTTCCAAATGGTGAGCCTGTAAAAACATTCATGGGTGTTAAAGGATGGCACGTGACTCAATTTACGAAAAGTCCTTATTGGGCAACTAAGTTAATCGAGCACTTAACAAACGACGAAAACTCTAAAGCACGTTTCCAAGCTGTACAAGAAATTCCTGCTAACGTGGCATTAGTTGAAGATCCAGTAATCGCTGATAACGAAGGTGCAAAAGCGGTTGCATTACAATCTCAATACGCAGTTCCAATGCCAAACATTCCAGAAATGGCTGAAGTTTGGGGACCAATGGCTTCTGCACTTCAAACTGTAGCATCTCAAAAAGCTGAGCCAAAAGCGGCGCTTGACGATGCAGTTAAAACAATCAAAACAAACATCGAAACAAACCACCCAGCAAAATAATGGGTGACAAAGGTAAAGGCGATACCTTCCGATAGGGAGGGTATTGCCTATCCTTATATATAGACACAAAGTATAAGAAGACTTTTTTCAACTTAGATACGGCATATAGCCGTTTTTTATAGAAAAATTAGGCAAACGTTTGCACTAGCTTTTCTTAGTTTTTGAATACAAATTGCGATATAAAATTACTACTATAACTTTCTCCTATTTGCAGAAAGGGGAGGCGAAAAGCCCTAATGGAAGCTGTACAAACTGCTACTAAACATGGAAGAAACGCTGCTTTGCTATCCATCATACCTGGATTCGGACAGTTTTATAATAAACAATTCGTTAAAGGACTTATCTTTTTAGTTTTGGCATCATCATTTGGCATTGTTTTTGCTGATACATTGAATATGGGCTTTTGGGGTCTATTCACATTAGGTGAGATAGCAGGACTGGATCATTCCATTTTCCTATTAATTGACGGAATCATAGCCCTAATCATCACAGTGATAGGATTGGGCATATATTCATTAGGTATATTGGATGCCTATAAAAATGGTAAAAAGCGCGACATGGGATTGGGTCTTCATTCTGTTAGGGAGCAATACCATAACTTAATTGATAATGGTTTTCCATACTTAATGATTACTCCAGGATTTTTCCTGTTAATCTTTGTGGTGATTTTCCCGATTTTATTCGTAGCATTGCTAGCTTTTACAAACTATGATTTATACCATTCTCCACCTGCGAAATTAGTGGATTGGGTTGCCTTCCAAAACTTCGTGGATATTTTCAAATTGGACATTTGGAGAAAAACATTCTTTGGAGTTCTAGGGTGGACAATCGTATGGACATTTTTAGCGACAACACTTCAGATTTCTCTAGGAATTTTCCTTGCAATCTTAGTTAATCAAAAAGATTTAAAAGGAAAGGCCATCATTCGGACGATGTTAATTCTTCCATGGGCGGTTCCTTCCTTTATTACAGTATTAATTTTCTCTGGTATGTTTAATGAAACATTCGGAGTCATCAATAAATCCGTTCTACCTATGTTAGGGATAGACGGATTGGCTTGGATGACAAATGAAATGTGGACTCGTTTTGCCTTGATTATGATTCAGACATGGCTTGGATTCCCATTCGTTTTCGCCATGACAACTGGGGTTCTTCAATCGATTCCAGATGAATTATATGAAGCTGCTACAGTAGATGGTGCAAGCATGATGCAAAAGTTCTTTAAAATTACATTGCCCTTAGTGCTTTATGCAACTGCACCAATCTTAATCACGCAATACACATTTAACTTCAATAACTTTAACGTTATCTTCTTATTTAATGGCGGAGGTCCTGCACTACCAGGTCAAAATGCTGGGGGATCCGATATTTTAATCTCTTGGATTTACCGTCTCACTATGACTAGCGCGCAATATGGTAAAGCGGCGGCTGTAACGATGATTCTTTCTATTATTGTTATCTCAGTAGCATTATGGCAATTTAAGAGAACTAAGTCTTTCCAAGAGGAGGATATGATGTAATATGAGCATGAAGAAAAATAAAATTATCCGACTCACAGTTTCCTACTTAATTATTCTTGCAGTTATTTTCGTCGTTGTTTACCCATTGCTTTGGGTTATCGGGTCTTCTTTAAATCCAGGGGCAAGCTTATCTGGATCTAGAATGTTCCCAGAAAATCCAACCCTTGCTCATTATCAATATTTATTTGACCTTGAGAAATCTAACTATATCCTATGGTATTGGAACTCAATGAAAATAAGTTTATCTACGATGGCTCTAACTGTTATTTCAGTTTCATTTACAGCTTATGCTTTTTCAAGATATAGATTTATTGGAAGAAAAAATGGACTTTTGACATTCTTAATCCTGCAAATGATTCCGAACTTCGCAGCATTAATCGCGATATTCGTATTGGCTAACCGTACAGGACTTATTGATACACACCTTGGATTAATCCTTGTGTACGTTGGTGGACAAATTCCAATGAACACTTGGTTGATGAAAGGTTATTTAGACACTATTCCAAAAGAACTAGACGAATCAGCTAAAATGGATGGTGCAGGACATATTCGTATCTTCTGGCAAATTGTCATGCCATTAGCTAAGCCAATCATCGCTGTAGTTGCTCTATTCTCATTTATTGCTCCATTAGGAGACTTTATTTTAGCTAGAATTCTGCTTCGCTCTGATAAAAATCTGACGATGACAGTAGGTTTGTACGAGATGGTAGCTAAACAATTCGGTAATGAGTTTACAAAGTTCGCAGCAGGTGCCGTTCTAATTGCTATTCCAATCGCGACATTGTTCTTGTTTTTCCAAAAATATTTCGTATCTGGTTTGACGGCAGGCGGTACAAAAGGATAATCTTAAAGGGCTAAATAGGTATTTTAAGGGGGAGCGGAAAATGAGAAAGTCTTTATTTTCACTCATTATTATTCCGTTTCTTCTTTTTTACGCCCTTCCTGTAGGTGCCGTCGAAAAAGAAGAACGTAAATGGCAAGATGAAACAATCTATTTCATTATGGTCGACCGTTTTAATAACGGAGATTTTAAAAATGATTTTCAAGTAAATGTTGAAGATCCAAAAGCATATAACGGTGGTGATTTTAAAGGCATTACCGATAAGCTGGATTATTTGAAGGATATGGGATATACCGCATTATGGCTAACACCTGTATTTGATAATGAAGATAGAGGATACCATGGGTACTGGATTCGTGACTTCTATAAAACAGAAGAGCATTTTGGAACTATGGATGAATTCAAGAAATTGGTCAAAGAGGCACATAAACGAGATATGAAAGTCATTCTGGATTTCGTCGTAAACCATGTGGGACCTAACCATCCTTGGGTGAATGATGCTTCCAAAAAGAACTGGTTTCATGAAAAACAGCCCATCTCTAACTGGGCAGACCAAAAAGAAGTGGAAAACAATTGGTTATTTGACTTACCTGACTTGAACCAGGAAAATCCTGAAACAAGAAAATATTTGTTAGATGCAGCAAAATGGTGGATTGAAGAAACGGATGTAGATGGGTATCGTCTGGATACAGTTAAGCATGTTCCTAAAGATTTTTGGAATGATTTTTCCAAAGAAGTGAAGTCAGTAAAAGAAGATTTTTATTTGTTAGGAGAAGTATGGCATGATGACCTACGTGTTGTGTCTTCTTATCAAGATACAGGAATTGATGGGTTCGTTGACTTTGGGCAAAACGAACATCTTCGTACGGCGTTTGCAAAGCCTGACAACAGTTTAGGCTGGTTGTTTACATCACTTGAAAGAAATATGGCATTCTTTGATCGACCGAACCTTCTTGGGAATTTTATGGATAACCATGATATGACACGTTTTACTAGGGAAATTGTTCAGAATAAGCAAAATCCTGGGACACGTTGGAAAATGGCTCTTACATATTTATATACTGTTCCTGGAATCCCTATTGTCTATTACGGATCTGAAATTGCCCTAGATGGTGGAGAAGACCCTGATAATAGAAGGTTGATGGGCTTTAAAGCAGATAAAGAATTAATAGATTATATCACGAAGCTCGGAGAGTTACGCCAACAATTACCTGCGCTGACTAGAGGTGACATGGAATTAATCCATGAAGAAAATGGTATGGCGGTATATAAACGGACCTATAAGGACGAAACGATTGTTGTGGCGGTTAACAATACCTCTAAATCGCAAAATGTTACAATAGGTAAAGATATTTTGGCTAAAGACAAGGAATTACGTGGTCTATTAGCTGGAGATCTTGTCCGAGAAAGTGATGGGAAGTATGAGTTAATCATTGATCGCGAGAAAGCGGAAATTTATGCCCTAACTGAAAAGTCAGGTCTTAATATTCCCTATTTATCAGCGATGGGAGCTGTATACACAGCTTTTGTAGTGTTCATCATTTTAGTTTTAAAAAGATCAAGAAAAGTAAAACCGGATTGAAAATTATTAAAACGATTCAAAGGTCTTTAACCAGCTTAGAATCGGGAGGTATAGAAGATGAATAAATATTGGTGGAAAGAAGCTGTGTGTTATCAAATTTATCCACGCAGCTTTATGGATAGTAATGGAGATGGAATCGGCGATTTAAAAGGAATCATTTCGAAACTTGATTACTTAAAAGAATTTGGGATTGATGTATTATGGATATGTCCATTCTTCAAATCTCCAAACGCCGACAATGGATATGATATTAGTGATTATCAGGATATATTAGACGAATTTGGGACAATGGAAGATTTTGATTTATTATTAGAGGAAGCTCATCAACGTGGGATGAAGGTCATTCTTGACTTAGTTATCAACCATACAAGTGATGAACATCCTTGGTTTATTGAATCTCGATCTTCTAAAGATCATCCAAAACGTGATTGGTACATCTGGAGAGATGGTAAGAACGGTAAAGAGCCAAATAACTGGGAAAGTATATTCTCAGGAAGTGCTTGGGAGCTTGATGAAAAGACTAATCAATATTATCTTCACTTATTTGCGGTAAAACAGCCTGATTTAAATTGGGAGAATCCTGAAGTGCGTAAAGCACTCTATGATATGGTGAATTGGTGGATGGATAAAGGAATCGATGGGTTCCGCGTAGATGCTATATCCCACATTAAAAAACGTCCAGGTTTACCTGACATGCCAAATCCGAAAAAAGAAGAGTATGTTTCTTCCTTTGACATGCACACAAATCAAGAGGGCATCCATAAATTCTTAAAAGAATTAAAAGAAGAAACGTTCGATAAGTACGATATTATGACCGTTGGAGAAGCTAACGGTGTGAAAATCGAACAAGCGGATGAATGGGTTGGAGAAAAGAACGGAAAGTTTGATATGATTTTCCAATTCGAACACTTAGGCCTTTGGGAAAAGGGAGCAAACAATACGGTTGATGTAATTGCGTTAAAAGAAACTTTGACTAAATGGCAAACAGGCTTGCATGAAAAAGGCTGGAATGCTTTATTTTTTGAAAATCATGACCAACCACGTAGCGTGTCTACATGGGGGAATGACGAAGAGTATTGGGCAGAAAGCGCTAAAATGCTTGGAGCATGCTACTTCTTGATGCAGGGGACTCCATTTATCTACCAAGGACAAGAAATAGGGATGACAAACGTCCAATTCGAATCTATTGATGATTATGATGATGTAGGAATGAAGAATTATTACAGAATCGAAACGGCAAAAGGCCGTCCACATCAAGAAATTATGGAGATCATTTGGAGAAGTGGTCGTGACAACTCCCGTACTCCAATGCAATGGAATAACGATAAAAACGCTGGCTTTACTACAGGGACGCCTTGGATGAAAACCAATCCAAACTATACCGCCATCAATGTAGAAAAACAATTAAATGATCCTAGTTCCATCTACTCCTTCTACAAAGCGATGATTTCTCTACGTAAAGACAATGAAGTATTCGTATATGGCGATTATGAATTACTATTAGAAGAAAATCCAGCTATGTATGCATATAAAAGAACTTATGGTGATCAGTCTGCTATTGTACTTTGTAACTTTGGCGCAGAACCGCAAACGTTTGCAGTAGAATTAGACGGCTACGAATTAGTGCTGCACAATTACGAAGAAGTGGAAGACACTTCTAATGAAAATCTTACTTTTAACCCTTACGAAACAAGAGTTTATGTATTAAAATAGGTAAGTGGTTAAATCTACTTATTCTTTAACCAAATTTTACTTTTATTAATAATGGGTGACTCGATTTTGGGTCACCCTTCATAAACGTAAATAATGTAAAAATTTTCAATTAAATGGTTTTGTAAGCGCTTTAAGAGAGGAGGAGTAGAGTTGAATGGCTATTACAATTAAAGATGTGGCTAAATTGGCAAATGTAGCACCCTCAACTGTATCTCGGGTAATTGCAAATAACCCTCGAATTAGTGAACGGACAAAAGAGAAGGTTCGTGAGGCAATGGATCAATTAGGCTATCATCCAAATTTTATTGCTCGTAGTCTAGCAAATCAATCCACTCAGGTTATTGGATTAGTGTTACCTAACTCGACGGATGTGTTCTTTCAAAATCCATTTTTTCCAACCGTTTTGCGTGGTTTGAGTGAAGGTGCCCACGAAAGACATTATGCCCTTCAAATTAGTACGGGAAAAACAGAAGATGAGATCTTTGATGGTGTGGTGCAGATGGTCCAAGGTGGTCGTGTAGATGGAGTCATCCTTCTTTACTCTCGCATTGAAGATCGTGTTCTCACCTATTTAAGGGAACGTAAATTTCCATTTGTCGTAATCGGTAAGCCATTTAAGGATGTCGAGCAAATCACTCATGTTGATAATGACAACTATAAAGCAACAAAAGAAGCGACGAAATATTTGCTTGACCTGGGCCATGAGCAGATTGGTTTCATCGGTGGAGACTTGAATTTCGTGGTAACGCTTGAACGTTTATTAGGATATGAGAAAGCACTTAGAGAAGCTGGTATCCAAAGCAATGATGAATTTATCATCCATAGTCAGTTTCTACGGGAGGGTGGTCAGGAAGCAATCAGTAAACTATTAAACTTAAAGCACCCTCCTACAGCATTAGTTGTTGCCGATGATCTAATGGCTCTTGGTGTATTGAATACTTTGTCAGAAATGAATATTTTAGTGCCAGATGATATTTCTATCCTGAGCTTTAATAATGTTTTATTCTCAGAGCTTTCAAAGCCACCTCTAACTTCGGTGGACATTAATATTTTTGAGTTAGGCTATCAAGCCGCTAAGAGCTTGATTCAACTTTTAGAAAATCCGAAAGAACCAGTGAAGCGCATCATTGTGCCACACGAACTGGTAATAAGACATTCTTGTTCTACCAATAAAGCTAGTTTAATGGTTTAATAGATTAAAAGTGTAAAGAAAATATCAATAAGATTTTAGCGTGAATTCATATACGAATTCACGCTTTTATTTTGGAGGTATTAAAGAACGGAAAGCATTATTAACGTTGAATGATTTATATCTTCAAATTTCTTTTGGTATTGTTTCCATCATATTTCTGGAGGTGCTGGTAGAGATATAGAAGTTACAAAAGAGACAATGATAAAAATAGCCAAGTCGTTTGAGTAAAGATCTTGTTTTTCTAAAAAGGTACGCTTAGATTTTAATTATCTTACTGCATTTTCTTTTTCTAATAAAAGTGGCAGTTTAGTTGAAGAAGAGTTTTTAGGAGAGCATTAAATTTAGAAGGAATAGTCCTCTTTTTAGTTAAATTACTAACATAGAGAATAGTTTAAAACGTAATTACAATGTGTCATTTAATTTGAAGGACCACATTAATAAATAGCAGTAAGGACTTATTATTAGTCTATCGGAGGAAAGATTTAGTAAATTCAGTTTTATTTTGATAATTCTTAGCAAGTTAAATTAGTAAGGTATTGTGTTTTTTCTACACTTAACTCTTCCTGCCTATTTTTGTAATTTTTACTTGACTTCATGTATAGTTTATTTTACATTATGTATAACAAATTTTACTTTTTGTAAAATTTATCAAACAAGGAGGTTTGAATCATGACATACCAAGAAAAGAAAAGCATCGTATCTGTAATTAGTACTATACTCATTTTCGTCTCTTATTGTTTGTACATGTATCCGCGTTTTCCAGGAGGGGGGCTGGAGTCAATTGAAGCTATTCGTTATTGGGGTACATTTGTCCTCTTCCTGACATTGTTTTCAATAGTTGCACATATCATTATCAGCATTATTTTCAACATTGTATTTAGAATTACAACCAACGAAAAAGAACCAACATTTGCGGATGAATTAGATAAGTTAATTGAATTGAAAGCGCAACGAAATTCATTTTTCGTATTTATCATTGGGTTTCTTATTGCAATGGGATCACTGGTCATTTTTCAGCCCTCACATATGATGTTCATTATTCTGATTACTTCAGGGTTCATTTCAGATGTGATGGGCTCTGTTACAAAACTTTATCACTATCGGAGAGGAGTATAAAAAATGGGTAAAAATCTTGTCGGCAATCACATTCGAAAATTACGTTTCAACCATGATGAATTGACTCAGCAACAGTTGGCTGACAAGGTGGGCGTAACCAGACAGACCATCGTGGCTCTCGAAAAGGGGAATTACTCCCCATCTCTAGAACTAGCTTTTCGCATTGCACACACCTTTAACTTACCGTTAGAAGAGATATTTTATTATGGGGAAGACACAAAGCAGTAAGGTGAATATTGTTTTCGAATTTATGAAGCGAGGGGATAAAAATATGAATTCAAACAAAAAAGCTGCAAAAATTGTGGGTGTTTTATTTATACTAGCTGCTGTTTCGGCTGTGATAGGTCTTAATTTATACGATCCTATCTTAAATGGTCCCGATTACCTAATAAAAGGTTCTGAACATGCCAACCAAGTGATATTAGGAGCGCTTATGGAGTTAATTCTTGTCGTTTCAGCCGTTGGTACAGCTACTACCATGTTTCCATTGTTAAGAATGTATAATGAAACAATCGCACTATGGCACGTATGCTTCAGGTTTCTTGAAGCGATTATTATTACAATTGGTTTAATCAGTGTATTGTCCCTCTTAACCTTAAGCCAGGAATTTGTAGCAGCTGAAGCCCCAGATCACCCATCTTTTCATTCTTCAGGAATCATCCTAAAAGCAATACACGACTGGACATTTATGCTTGGTCCCCTTTTTATGCTAGGTATAAACACGATGATGTATAGTTATATATTTTATAAAACCAAACTTGTACCGAGATTCATATCAATTCTGGGGATGACAGGGGCCACTTGTGTTTTTGTTTGTTCTTTGTTCGTCATGTTCGGCGTATTTCCTCAAATATCTTTTTGGGGTGCTATTTTAGCTGTTCCAGTAGCAGCTAATGAAATGATTTTAGCAATATGGCTCCTCATTAGGGGATTTGATGAAACTGCGGTTGATTTCATCTCTGGAAAGAGGGAAGTTACTAAACATGAGTTTACTTCTATGTAAGGCAATAACTATATAAAAAATAAATATCCTAATCAGCACCCATAACGGACGTTACCCTCATCTTGAAATCATCCAACAACAATTGACTACTAGATTTCCACATTCCTTTAGTTATTACCCTACTCCTAATAAGAGGTGCAATTCTATAAGTAAGAAGATGAAAAAAAGGAGAGAGGCCATATGAAAGCAATCGTGTGCACAAAATATGGAACACCGGATGTTTTTCAACTTCAAGAAATCGATACGCCAATCCCAAAAGATCATGAAATAAGGATCAAAATACATGCGGCTTCAGTTGGACCAGCAGACTGTACCTTTCGAAAAGGATCCCCCATTGTTAAGCTTGTTTACGGTCTAAATAGACCCAAAAACCCAATACTTGGTGCGGAGCTTTCCGGCGAAATTGATGCTATTGGAAAAGGAGTTTTGAAATATAAAGTGGGCGACCAAGTATTTGGATTAAGTACAAGAACGTTTGGTGCTCAAGCCGAATACAAATGTTTGCACGAAGATACTCCGCTAACGATCAAATCGTCTGCTATGACCTATGAAGAAGCCGTTGCTGTCTGTGATGGTGCACCTACCGCACTGACGTTCCTTCGAGATAAGGCAAAGTTACAGCGCGGACAACATGTTCTGATTAATGGTGCGTCTGGAGCAGTAGGGATATATGCGGTACAAATAGCTAAATACTTGGGTGCAGAAGTTACTGGAGTATGCAGTACAACTAATATTGAGTTGGTAAAGTCGCATGGAGCAGATAAGGTCATTGACTACACCAAGGAGGATTTTACGAAGAACAGTCAGACATACGATGTTATTTTCGATGCAGTGGGTAAACGCTCCTTTACAGAATGTAAATGCTCTCTCACGCAAAGAGGAACATACCTTTCCACAGTACCTTCATTATCCATTCTATTTGACATGTTTAAGACTACGATGTTTGGGAAAAAGAAAGCAATTTTTGTAACTGCGGGACTTATGCAGAACCAAGCAAATCTGAACTATCTTAAAGACCTTTATGAGGCTGGAAAAATCAAAGCTGTCATCGATCGAAGATATCCATTGGAAGAAGTTGCAGAGGCTCACCGATATGTAGAAAAGGGGCACAAAAAGGGAAATGTCATCATAACTTTGACGTAACGCTGAGGTTTTTACCTTGTGCAGATAGGAAATGGGTGATTCTCCTTTCTCTTATTCGACTAAAAGGGTAAGTTTAGTAAAAATTTGACCAACAAAAGAGAAGATCTTTTGTTATCTTCTCTTTTGTTGGAAATAGAACTCTTTACTGTATTTACGCTTAGATTAGCTGACAAGGTAGGGGTAACAAGACAAACTATTGTTTCTCTTGAGAAGGGAACCTACTCGCCGTCTTTAGAACTAGCTTTTCGTATTGCACGGGCATTTGATTTATTTTTGGAAAAAGTATTTTTTTAGAGACAACTCCATGCAGTAGGATTAGTGATTTGTGATTGTAAATTTAATTAACGAATATGCGCTTCCCTCTACTTCCTGTAATAGTTATCAACTAGATATCAAGTGAACACGTTTATGAGGCGGGTACAATATTTTGAAAAAATTAAAGATATCTAACTAATTGATAATTAATGGGAGGTTGAACAGTATGAAAGCAGCTATTTTTGAATCCTATGGTTCCCCGGAAGTTATGGAGATAAGAGATGTTGTTAAGCCGTTCATCAAGGAAGAAGATAGGGTATTAATTAAAGTTGTTTCCGCCTCTATAAATCAATATGATATTTTATTTCGAAAAGGTTATATTCCTACTAGATTAGAAAATGGCTTAATAAAACCTAAAACTCAAATTCTGGGAATAGACGTTGCGGGTGTAGTCGAAGCAGTAGGTGAAAATGTACAAAAGTTCAAGGTTGGAGATCATGTTTTTGGAAGTTGTGTAGGCTCCCATGCGGAATATGTTTGCCCGCGACAAAATGTTCTAAGCCTTATGCCAAAAAACTCAACTTTTGAGGAGGCAGCTGCAATACCATGTGCTGCTCAGACAGCTTTACAAGCATTGCGAGATGTCGCAAAGGTAAAAGCTGGCGATAAAGTATTAGTCTATGGTGCATCAGGGGGAGTAGGACACTTTGCTGTTCAGCTAGCCAGATACTACGGTGCTGAAGTAACAGCCGTATGTAGTACATCGAATATTGAGTGGATTAGAGATTTAGGGGCTCACCATGTAATTGATTATACCCAAGAAGATTTTGCTCACAACGGAAAAAAATACAATATAATACTTGATGCTGTTGGAAAGAGGACCTTTTTCAGTTGCTTCCACTCTCTAACTGAGAACGGTATTTATATAACAGAACATCCACTCTACCCCAAGTATCATCCAATTCAATTAATGATAGGCTCTATCATTGGTAGTAAGAAGCCTAAGATTCATCTTGCAAAACCAAATGACAGTGATTTGGACCTTTTACGAGTGCTTATGGAAAAAGAAACATTAAGACCTGTAATTGAAAAGTGCTTTACTTTAAATGAAATCGTAGAGGCTCATAGGCACGTTGAAAGTGGACGGACAAAGGGGAAGGTTGTTCTTAAAATCGAGTAAAATTATTTCCAATCTGGATTAATTATTCATAAACATTCTCATGAATAAAACATATAAATTATATAGAACCAAATTAGAACAAGTCCAAGAGCTGATGATTGATTGAGCTTCAGATTTTCTTGTTTTTTAATAAAGGAGCAATATGCCCTGAATTATTTAAAATGAGAACCGCAATAGGATTGTGAAGAATTACACTTAAAGTAACGAGGGCGTTGATCCAGGACGGATTAACGCTTTTTTTGTGGAACTTACTTATTGAACAAACGGGGATAGTTGATTAACACCATTAGGTTTATATGAAAAACCTATCAGGACAAGTCAGATTAAACACCTTGTGTAGGTTCAGGAGGATTAATGTACTTTGTTGTTGAATACATTGTTATATTTACAAAAGGGGAATAGGATATGAATGTTTACTGTAAAGGCGTTTTCAAAGAAATGGATTTGGCAATTAACTCTATTATCAAGTTGATAGACACACTGAACGAAGGAGACCTGAATATTAGACCGACTGAAGGAAAATGGTCGATTGGTGAGTTACTCTCGCACATATCGGTTCTATGTAAAGCCGACTTTCTAATTGGTGCTGGAGCTTCGGAGGAGGAGATGGATCATTTCTATGAAGAAGCTGAGCCAGAAGCGAATCGGAAGGCAATAACAGATTCCTTGATTTACAATTACTCTTATCTAAAAAAAGGCATAGGAAGTTTAAAGGAAGAGGAGCTGTTGCAAGAAACGACTTCATTTTTTGGGGTGGTTCATTCACGTTACGAATGGCTGTTGGATACTCAGGCTCACCTGTTCCATCACCGTGGGCAGTTGCACTCATTGATTGTTCACATACTTAAGCTAGAGCCGAACGTCCAGTTGTTCGAGTAAGTTCACACAATGTATTTATTTGTATTATTTCATTTTCCAATACTAAACGGGTGCTTGAATACCTAGCCGATGTTTTTTGCTCTGTTTATGAATAATGGTCATTTTTGATAACTCTTCGAAATCTTACTTTCAGTTACCTGTCAGATGGTAAGAGATATAGGAATAGTATATTACTGGATTAATAAAATTGAAACAGGAAGAAAAATGAGGTGATTTTATTTTAGAAAAACTCAGGAAAATTAGTATGAAAACTGCTGTATTTATGGGAATTATTTTTTACTCTTTGACTATCTTAATCCACTTTCTTATTATAAGCAAAAGTATTCCATTCACATGGGTTAATGGTGGAAGGTCTGAATCATTCGCTGAACAGCTACCAATATCTGTTATAAGTATCGTTATTTCTATTGTTGGAGTAGTTTTTACGTTGATTGTTGGTAGAATTAAACTATATAAATACAAAAGAGGAATAACCGTTATATGTTGGTTTTTTGTTGTACTTTGGTCTTTTGGATTTATTCAACAATTGTTTGGAACACCTTTTGAAAAAATGGTTTGTTCGTTAGTATTGCTTATTGGAGTTATCTCGAACTTGCGAATGGCGATTGAAAAAAAATAGATGTAACTATTTAATTAATAAGTTTGTGAACAATTACACTTAAACTAAGGGAGCTTATCATCCATAGTAAATAATTCAATTGAGTTGTAATTATGCAGGATCTTATTCACCTCTGTATGCTTCAACTTTTTTTTGTAACAGTCTAGTCAGCAATTTGTTTAACGGACTTTCGAGATATAACTAATAAGCCAAATTTCCTGATAGAGAAATTTGGCTCTTTCTGGAAGGTAAACTCTATTTTTGATCTATTCTCTTACGCAAAACTAGTAATTGCAGTAATGGGACAATAGATAGATAGCTATTTTTATATGATAAGATTCAATTCCTTTGTTAACGGCAGGATATTTTGGCTAAACGTCGTATTTCATCACTTAGTTTTTGATTAACGGAATAGACTTCTTCTATGAAACTTAAAATACGAAGTGCCGATTCAGGTACATGCTCATATCCCTGTATCATGTCTGCAATGATTTCCGCGAAACGAGGATATCTTTTTTCCATGCGCCTCTCGTTTCCGAAAGGATCAGGAAAGTAATCCACCTCTTGCTCCATCAAATGAAGTACAGATAAAATCCTGTCCACAGCATAACCTTGTACGAACCTCGTCGCTGATAGGCGCTCTCCCCTGGCAAAGCGGCAGAGTCCAACATAGAGATTAGTTAAAGCTTCGTTCAATGGGTGGTCTAAGGAGTCTTTTTTGGGGTTAGGTACCGGGTTGGAAGGTTTTGAAATTCCTATATTGTTGTAGGAGGGATCCTTCCAAACGACTCTCCCTTCCGTATAAGAACCTTTAACTAGCTCCGATTCCTCAAATACTGCATATTCACCAAAAATGCCGTCCTCAAACAGAATTTTATAGCCAATTTCTGAATTCTTAAAAGAATAAGCTAAAGGGTAAACTTCTTCTAGCCAATCCAAATGGTCGATATATCTGCTTTTCTGATCATGCCTTACAATGACAAAGAAATCCAAATCTGAATATTCGTCCAGCCGAGCAGTCTCAATTCCAACGGAACCGACTCCTAACAATAATAGGGCACCGCCTTTTCTTTCGAGCGATTTGCCGATCTCGTCCAGCCGATGCAATAGCATTTCTGTTCTCAACATTAAGAGCCCTCCTTTAGGTTTAAGAATGCAAAAAGGGTCCAACCTACTTTTCAGCGAGGTTGAACCCAAAGGTTACATTGCCTTTATTTTCCTAATATGATTTTAACATGGACCCTAATTTCTTTCTACCAAAAATAATTTATTTTATTTACGGTAATATTCAAAGTACAATACAGTTGGAAGTTGAACAGGAAGAAGGGGGAGAATCCCCTTCTTTACTTTTTTAAAAATTAATGTATTGTCAGAAAATCAATCATTTAACACCTTGCAAGACCTCTTTCAAATGCCGCAAGATGGTTCATAGAGGGCATTACGAAGTTGAGAAAAAACGGTTAAAACATCATTAGGAATATTAAGTGATAGAAACCTATCGTACATGGAAATATTATCTATTTCTCCCTCAACCCCAGGGTAATTCAAGGGATACAATATAGTGGAAGGACTGGGGAAGGAGTCCCTGCTAATTGGGTACCAGGTCAATCTGGAATTATTAGGGATCCGAAGTTCATTGGTAGAATTTAAGGGCTACCCAATAATCGTATTTAAATAAAAAAGAAACTCGCCAATTTCTAAGGCGAGTTTTACTTTTTTTATATCATTAACGATGTTAAAACGTCTGTCATTTTCGATAATTATTTTTAGAAAAGTACTTCAAAATGGAACCCTTTAATTTCAGAATCAACAGCTTTTTCTTAAGTGGTTATTAATGTGCATTACTTTGATATCGTAATGGAGTATTTTGTTAAGTTGTTAATAACTCTAAACGAAAATCGTAAATTTTGTGAACTATTTATTTATCCGTTTAAAACCTTTCCACCGTTTACGTGAATCATTTGACCACTGATATAGGAAGAATCATCACTAGCTAAGAAGACGTATGCAGGAGCCAGTTCTTCAGGTTGTCCTGCACGTCCCATTGGAGTGCTTTGACCAAACTTGGCTACTTTATCTTCAGTGAACGTGGAAGGAATGAGTGGCGTCCAAATAGGACCTGGAGCAACCCCGTTCACGCGGATTCCATCTTTTGAAATGGAGTTCGACAATGCTCTAGTGAAGGATACAATTGCCCCTTTTGTTGATGAGTAATCAATAAGTTCGGGGTGTCCTTCATACGCTGTGACAGAAGCGGTATTGATAATAGAACTTCCTTTCTTTAAATGAGGCAGGGCAGCTTTTGCCAAGTAAAAGTAAGCAAAGAAGTTCGTTTTGAATGTTTTTTGCATCTGCTCTGTTGTAATATCCAGAATGCTTTTTTGTGGATGTTGTTCAGCTGCATTATTAACAAGGATATCGAGTTTGCCGAATTCACCAACCGTTTTTTCAATAACTTCCTTACAGAACGTTTCTTCACCAAGGTCACCTGCTAATAATAAGCATTTTCGACCTTCAGCTTCCACAAGCTCCTTAGTTTTATTGGCATCTTCATGCTCGTCCAAGTAGACAATACAGACGTCCGCACCTTCTTTAGCATAGTAGATGGCAACTGCCCGCCCTATCCCACTGTCTCCACCAGTAATGATGGCTATTTTATCTTTAAGCTTATTGCTCCCTTGATAATTTGGTTTTACGGATTCCGGCTCAGGTGTCATTTCTGTTTGGATTCCTGGTTGATGATTTTGATGTTGAGGTGGAAATGCTGGTTTTTTTTGATTTTGTTGGTTATCATTTGTCATAATTTGAACTCCTCCAATCAATACTCTCTGTATGTATATTCCAATATTTCCTGATATAAAAACGTGAGAAATATTGGAAAAGAGGTACTAGCGCCTGCTTTATTACTTTACCTACAAAGAAAGGATTATAAAAAAAATCGAATCCCAATCAGTTAGGGATTCGATTTATAAAGGATTTATCTAAAGTTCATGAACTGAACATCGATCGGAAGTCCAGCTTCACGAATAGAAGCCATGATTTTTTGGAGATCATCCTTGCTTTTACCAGTAACTCGGATTTGGTCATCTTGAATTTGAGACTTGACCTTTAGTCCGCTGTTTTTGATAATAGTATTAATCGTTTTTGCATTTTCTTTATCGATACCTTGAATTAACTTGGCACGCTGGCGTACTGTTCCACCGGATGCCCCTTCAATTTTGCCATAATCTAAATTCTTCGTTCCAACGCCTCGTTTAATAAGCTTTGAAATCATGACATCCTTTAACTGTTCAAGCTTAAACTCGTCATCTGACACAAGGACAAGCTCTTCTTTTTCCACTTTGATATCGCTCTTGCTTCCTTTAAAATCAAAGCGATTCTGGATTTCCTTAAGGGCGATATTCACGCCGTTAGTCACTTCAGAAACATCTACCTTACAGACGATATCGAATGAACTTTCTTTTGACATATGTATGTACCTCCAGCTACATTTTATATGTACCATTATATTGAAAAATAGCTATAGTGACAAATAAAGCCTTCTGTCTTCAACTGACAGAAGGCTATCATATTCCATTCTATAAGTGATCCGTCTTTTTAGAATAAGCATCTCTGCCTGCTTTACGGTTCTTCTCACGAACCATATTTTTTTCATGTTGCAGGGCTTGATTGTCTTTCGCTTTTTTATCATTGTCTGAAGTCTTAGGCATAATAACACTCCTTTCCTGTAAAGTTAGTATTCGTTTTCACAGAAAGGAGTATGTATTGGATTATTTTGCTTTGTGCCTCTTCATTCAACTATTCTGGAAGCTTGTTTAAGAAGAAGAGTGCAATAGTTCCAGGGCCAACATGGGCACCAATTGCTGAACCAATCATTTCAATTTCAAAATGAGTAGCGCCAAATTCTTGAGAGATAGCTTCTTTCCATTCAAGAGCAGTCTCTAAATCATCCGCATGACTGATTCCAATTGTTTGTTGTTGTAATTTCTCACCGCGTTCATGCATCAAATCAAGGACTTTCTTTAAAAGCTTCTTTTTTCCTCGGATTTTATCCAGTGGGACAAGTTTTCCTTCTTCAACATGAAGCAAAGGCTTAATATTTAAAAGTCCCCCAACTAACGCAGATGCTTTTGATATCCTCCCACCTCTAGCTAGATATTCAAGTTCATCAACCGTGAAAAGAGACTCCATATGAGTACAATGGAATTCAACAGCCTTTACGATCTCTTCTTTTTTTGCTCCTTTTGCAGCTAAATTGGCAGCAACCTTTACCACTAATCCATAGCCTAAAGAAGCACATTTAGAATCGATGATTTCTAAATCAAGGTCTGGATACGTTTCCTTCACTTCATTACGAATCATAACGGCCGTATTGTATGTACCGGATAATTCAGAGGAAAATGCAATATAAACACCTTGTTTCTTTTCCTCTGCCAATTGGGTAAACAATTTATGCATGTACTCGGGAGAAGCTTGGGAAGTCTTTGGTACAGAGCCATTCCTCATTGCATCATATACACTGATTGATTGAATGGTTAAACCATCTTCGTAATCCTTTCCATCAAGATGAACAAGTAATGGAATATAAGGCAATTGTTTTTGTTCAAAATATGAATATGGCAAGTCACTAGCGCTATCCGCTAAAATATGTACGTTCATTTTTACTTCACCTGCTTAAATTAGATAATTTACATTTAGTGTAGCATTCAAAAAATAGATAGGGAAGAGAAGTGTTAATTTCTTCTAATGGGGAAAATTAAAATGAATTCGTTGATATCTTCCTTACATTCCTATATCTTCTATAGGTAAATTATAATCGAATAAAGGAGGAAGTGCATTGTATTGGTCTGAAATAAAAAAAATTATCATTGTCATCATTGGAGCTTTGCTCAATGCCATAGCGATGAATTTCTTCTTGATTCCTGCCAAGGTTTATGCGAGTGGTTTTGCAGGGGTTGCACAGCTACTATCAAGTCTATTCGCCACATTCGCTTCTATTAAGATTTCAACGGGAATATTGTTGCTGGTCTTGAACATTCCTATAACAATTTTAGCATGGAAAAAGGTTGGAAAATCGTTTACTTTGTATAGTTTCCTAAGCGTAGTCCTTATGTCCTTTTTTATGGAAATCATACCGGTTGTAAAAGTATCTCCAGATATTTTATTGAATGCTGTATTTGGTGGGGTAATCGCAGCGGTTGGTGTAGGGTTTACCCTCAAATATGGGGCATCCACAGGGGGGATGGATATCATCGCGATGATTTTATCTCGTATGAAAGACAAGCCTGTAGGAACCTATCTATTTAGCTTGAATGCGGTTATTATTTTGACAGCTGGTTACATATATGGCTGGGAAAAGGCATTGTATACGTTAGTGACCCTTTATGCTGCTTCCAGAGTGGTAGATGCCATTCATACAAGGCATAATAAACTAACAGCCCTTATCATTACAAAAAAATCAGAAGAATTAAAGGCAGCAATCCATGGCAGATTAGTCCGCGGAATCACCACTATTCCTGCAAAGGGAGCGTTTACCAATGAAAGCAAGGAAATGATGATGATTGTCATTACTCGCTATGAATTATACGATTTAGAAAAAATTATTCAATCAGTTGATCCAAATGCCTTTACAAACATCGTCCACACAGAAGGAGTATTCGGATTTTTCCGTAAGGATTAAAAAATGGCACGTACTGAGTTCATCTCAGTACGTGCCATTTATCGTTAAAGCATTTTTGGACTTATTTACAAGAGTCCAACTGTTCCTGCATTTGGCTTAACTGAGCTTGTTCGGCAACAGTGGAATTAGAATAGGCAGATGATATGGCATTTTGTGCCTTCTCTATCGCTTGTTGCTTGTTTCCATCAGCAGCATTTACAGCTTGATTGACGCTATTTCTAGCTTCCTGGAATAATTGGTTCCCCATTTAAAAACCTCCAAGAGATAAATCTTCACCATGGCTTTTCAACTTTTTGGCTTCTGCCTCTGCCAAGGTCATATGATAAGGGATTCTTTCATCATGCTTTGAAACAACATCTTTGCCCTGTTGAACGAAACGCTTAGATTTATTGCTTCTACCCATTGTATATCCCCCACATTCTTATCGATTTAAAAAGCTAATGTCAATCAAAGAACAGGTCGACACAATCACTGTGTCCTTTATATTGTGTTCAAATTGTTCCTTTTCATAAAGGAAATTACTTCTATTAGGCAAGCTTGATGTTGAATTTCTCCTCTAAATACAAAGCAATTCCATCTTCTTCATTCGATAAGGTCGTATCATTAGCAACGCTTTTTAATGCAGAAATAGCATTCCCCATAGCGACACCACAGCCTGCATATTCTAACATTTCAAGGTCATTATCTTCATCTCCGAATGCGATGATTTTACTTTGATGAATATCAAAATACTGTGCGACCTTTTGAATCCCTACAGCTTTATTTAATCCAGTTTTTACGATCTCAATGACATGGTAAGGATCTGCCCATCTTCTATGATCAATCACTTCTGCATGGACATCCGAAAGATGCTGACGAATTTGAGCAACATGTTCTGGGTCGGTATGAATTAACATCGAAGTAGGATTCGTTTCAAGGTAATGTCTTAAATCGCCTGTGGTCACTTTCGGATTTCCTAATTTGAATATATCAATCAGTTTTTCGTCATGATAATGGAAATACACATCATCTCGAACTTCAGCGATGATATTGTGATACTTAAATTGATCACAAGCCTCAACAATATCTTTCGCCACTTTCATATCAAGTGGTGTGTGGAATGAGCCCCAATTAGTATAAGTAGGATGGTGCACAAACGCTCCATTAAAATTCACAATAGGAGTATTTAATCCCAATTCTCGGTAATACATTTCACTGGACCGATAAGGACGTCCCGTTGCAATCATGACTTGATGCCCTTGATCTTTTAAAGTTAAAAGGGTATTTTTTGTCCTATTTGATATTGTTTTATCATCTTTTAATAAAGTACCATCTAAATCTAGAACGATTAAATGTTGATCAGCCATATTTTCTCCTTTTTTCACACAATGTTATTTTAACTAGTTGTTCGTAAAATAAGTTCTTCTAATAAAATATATCCATGTCCAGCATCTATATTGTATAAAAGTTCTGTAAAATACATTCTAAGATAAAGTTAAATCTTTTTCCATTTATACATGTTTCGAGTATAGTATTTGTAAAGAAAAACATGGAACATGTAATGGGGGAAAGAAGCATGGTTATAGTAAAAAGAGAAGTAATAAAAGATATTCCCGTTCTTCACGTTGTCAAACAAGAATTAGTGTATGAAACTTTGCCATTTGTCCTATTTGTCCATGGATTCACAAGTGTTAAGGAAAGAAACTTAACCATTGCATACCTATTAGCCGAAAAAGGAATCCGTGTGGTCATGCCAGAAGCAATCCTTCATGGTGAAAGGTCAGAAGGGTATGATGAGTTCAAAATGGGCTTAAATTTCTGGAAGATTGTTAAAAATACCATTCAAGAACTAGAAGTCCTAAAAAATGAATATGTTCGTAATGGACTTGCTGATGAGGCTAGAATTGGACTGTCTGGTACTTCTATGGGTGGAATAATTACGATGGGAGCTCTTAGAAAATACGACTGGATTAAAAGTGGCGTTTGCTTCATGGGTTCTCCTGCATATGTGGAGTTCGCGGAATTCCAAGTGAATAATATACGTAAAGCAGTAAAAGAGATGCCGATTACTGAAGAGGAAATACAACAGGAATATGAGGGATTAAAGGAATATGATCCTTCATTGGGCATTGAACATTGGCGAGCTGTCCCGTTGCTATTCTGGCATGGAGAGCGTGATATGGTAGTCCCGTATCATAGTGCCTATAAATTCTATGAAAAATTAAAGCCAATGTATGAACAACAGGGGGTTGAGATCACCTTCATATTGGAAGAAAAAGCAGTGCATGTCGTTTCACATTCTGCAATGTTAGAAGCCACCAAGTGGTTCGAAAAACATCTTTAGAAAGGATGAAGAGATATGGATAAAGAATTAAAAGAGAATATTTTAGGCGCCTTGGAACAAGTCATCGATCCTGAACTAGGTGTCGATATCGTAAATCTTGGATTAGTTTATGATGTAGATTTGGATGATGAAGGTCGTACAATCATTACAATGACACTTACTTCAATGGGGTGCCCACTAGCAGGAGTCATTATAGATCAAGTAAAAAACTTTCTTGAAGACCTTCCGGAAGTCAAAGATCCACAAGTTAACATTGTCTGGAATCCACCATGGACGAAAGATCGAATGTCTCGCTATGCAAAAATTGCACTTGGAATACAATAATCATTGTTTAGTAAGCAGGATTTTAACGAAGTGATTTTTCGTTAGAATCCTTTTTTTGTTGTATTGGAGGTAACTTACTTAATGTGTAACTTTAGTCACTGCACCCAATATTCATAACTGTTATGATTTTCTTTGGGGTATGATGTTTGTACATAAAGAAAGCCGGCATCTCGATTTACTGAGAGTACCGGCTTTTTAATCGATATTACAAATATCAACTGGACAGTTTTCACAATCGATTTCCGTTTTTAAAAATTCGAGATCATGTATGGTAATAATCCCTTTTTCAATGGAAATTACGTTTTGCTTTCGAAGGTCACTTAACATCCGATTTGCTACTTCACGGGAAGTGCCACAAAAATTGGCCAATTCTTGATTCGTCAAGGGAAGGTTAATGACAATTCCATCATCTTTTTCTTCTCCATAACTATTGGTCAAGCGAATTAGAGTTGAATAAAGAGCTCCTTTTTTACCGTGAAGAAGTAGGTCGCGAAACTTTGTTTGCGTTTTCCGATATTGAGTTGCCATCCATTTTAAAAATTCGACAGCTACCGTGCCATCAACTGACAGTCTCTCTTCCAAAGCATCCTTCATGATAACCGCAGCTTCCCCATCCTCAAGGATTTTAGCGCTCATCATATATTTAGAACAAGAAGAAAATAAAATCATTTCTCCAACGATATCTCCCTTTGAACAAATACGCAGAGTCAATTCCCTTCCGTCAGGTATAATCTTACTGATTTGTACCTTTCCACTCATAATGATAAATAATTCGTTTGCAGCAGCGCCTTCCTGAAATAAATAAGTCCCTTTCTCCAGCTTTTTGACATGATGCATCGATTTAATTAGTTCTTGTAGTTCTGTAGAAATGTTATTGATTGATTCAAACATGAAAAAACCACCTTTATGAGGTTCACTTAGGCATAGCTATCTTTGATTTAATAAGAAATTTGTCTTGCCGTCAACTGGAAAAAGAATTTTTTTACAGTATTAAGAGTGCTTACTATATTCCTTAATGTTTGAAAAATGAAAAATAATTTATAAAAATACAATTGATTTTATTTTTATGCAGTTTTATAATGAGAGACATTAATATGATCACAGATAAGTAGGAGGAGACTTAATGAAAGCTGCCATTATTGGAGCGACTGGCTATAGTGGATTAGAATTGGTGCGATTATTGCAACACCATCCTATTTTCACTATTGGCTCTTTGCATACTTCATCAAGTCCAGGGAAGTCAATCAATGAAGGAAATCCACATTTAACGAATATTGAATACATTTTAGAAGACATAAACCCAGATAAAATTGCAAAGGAATGTGAGTTGGTATTTTTAGCGACTCCAAGTGGGGTATCATCACAATTGACTCCCATTTTCATGGATTTAGGAGTAAAGGTTATTGATTTATCTGGTGATTTACGATTAAAAGATTGGGATGAATATTCGAAATGGTACAAAAAAACGTCAGCACCAAATAGTGTATTGGAAAAAGCCATTTATGGCCTGACTGAGTGGAATAAAGAGAAAATCGCAAATGCGAAAATCATTGCAAACCCAGGTTGCTATCCGACTGCGTCACTGCTTGGATTGGCACCTTTGTTTCAAGAGGGATGGACGGATGCCACTGATTTGATTATCGATGCAAAATCGGGGGCTTCAGGTGCGGGGAGAACAGCAAGTACAGCAAGTTTGTACAGTGAAATCAATGAAAATATGAAAATATATAAAGTTCATGAACATCAACATATTCCAGAGATTGAACAACAATTGACGGAGTGGCTTCCATCTGCCACTACTATTGATTTCAGTACACATTTAGTTCCGATGACAAGAGGCATTATGTCGACGATGTATATCAAAGCCAATCAAACTATTAGTACAAAAATGTTGTTGGAACTTTATCAAGAGACATACATGAAATGTCCATTTATACGGATTGCGAGGGAGAATACCTTCCCATGTACGAAACAGGTCTATGGTTCAAATTACTGTGACATAGGCATGGCGGTAAATGAAAGAACTGATAGGATTACCATTGTCTCCGTTATCGACAACTTATTAAAAGGGGCGGCAGGGCAAGCTGTCCAAAATGCGAATGTAATGTGTGGATTAAATGAAATGGAAGGTTTACAACAAATGCCTTTATTTCCTTAAGGAAGAAAGTAGGAGGAAAAAATGGAAACTGTAAAACAAAAGATTCAAGAAGTCAAAAAAGGATCGATACTTTCGGTTCCAGGATTTAAAGCAGCAGGGGTACATGCGGGATTACGTTATACGAAAAAGGATGTGGGCGTCATTATCTCTGAAAAGCCTGCAGCCTGTGCAGCTGTTTTTACAACGAATGTTTTTCAAGCGGCTCCGATTGCAGTCACAAAGGATAGCTTGAGCCAAGGTAGGACTATCCAAGCAATTATAGTGAACAGTGCTTGTGCGAATGCTTGTACAGGCGAGCAAGGAATGATGGATGCTTATGAAATGCGCAAGATGGCTGCTGAGCACCTAGGCTTGAAAGTACATCATGTGGCTGTTGCTTCAACGGGTGTGATTGGTGAGTATATGAAAATGGATAAAATACACACCGGAATCAAGTTATTAAATCCAGCAGACGACACCGAAAGTGCCGAAGCTTTCCAAACAGCAATTTTAACAACAGATACTGTTACTAAAGGCTGTGCGTACCAGGCTGAAATTGGTGGGAAGCTTGTTACGATGGGAGGGGCGGCCAAAGGCTCCGGAATGATACACCCGAATATGGCGACCATGCTTGGGTTTATTACAACAGATGCTTCCATTGATGCGATTTCCTTGCAACATGCGTTGTCAAAGGTCACTAATTATACATTCAATCAAATTACAGTGGATGGAGATACATCTACCAATGACATGGTGATGGTCCTTGCAAACGGGCAGGCAGGAAACGACCTGTTATCTCCTGAGCATGAGGATTGGAATGTTTTCGTTGAGCTATTAAAAATGGTAAGTGAAGATTTAGCTAAAAAAATCGCCAAAGACGGTGAAGGAGCAACGAAGTTAATCGAGGTTCAAGTAACTGGTGCAAAAGGGAAACTGGATGCACAAAAGATTGCTAAGACAATAGTGGGGAGTAATTTAGTTAAATCGGCGATGTACGGTGCTGATGCAAACTGGGGAAGAATTATTGGGGCGATGGGACGTAGCGGAGTTATGTTCGATCCTGATCAAGTGGATATTTCTTTCGGGAATATCATGGTCCTAAGGAACGGTCAGCCAGTAGCATTTTCTGAAGAAGATGCTCTCCAATATTTACAAAACAAAACCATCACAATCCATGTAAAAATGAAGGAAGGCAATGAATCTGGAATAGCATGGGGCTGCGACCTTACATATGACTATGTAAAAATAAACGCAAGCTATCGAAGCTAGGAGGATTATAATGGCCACTTATGTCATTAAGCTTGGTGGGAGTACTATCCATGATCTAACAGCAGATTTTTTCACAAGCCTACAAGAGTTAAAGAATAATGGTCATCAGCTCGTATTCGTACATGGTGGTGGTCCAGATATATCTGCAATGATGGATAAGATGGGTGTTCAATCAGAGTTCCATAATGGTCTTAGAGTGACGTCAAAGGAAGTGATGGAAGTTGTTGAACTGATGCTAGCAGGAAAAACGAATCGGTTACTGACATCTTTGTTAAATCAATATCATATTCCATCCATTGGACTGAACGGTAGTGACGCTAATTTTCTTACAGGAGAATTTGTGGATTTTCTTGAATTAGGCTATGTAGGAACAGTTACGAACGTTGAAATAAAAAGACTAAAATTGTTAATGGAGGAAGGCTGGACACCCGTGATTTCTCCAATTGCAATTTCCGAAACAGGAGAGAAGCTTAACGTAAATGCAGATATGGCTGCTGGAGCTATAGCCCAAGCAATCAATGCTGATGCTCTTCTTTTTGTCACTGATGTTCAAGGTGTGTTACATGAGGGGAATTTACTTCAGTCGATTAGCAAAAATGAAGTGATGGAATTTATTGAGAAGGGTATCATTTACGGAGGAATGATTCCCAAGGTCAATACCGCTTTAAAAGCGACTGAAATAGGTGTGAATGAAGTTTTGATCGTAAGTGGTAAAAATTCGTTTCTTGAAGGTGATTGCTTGGTAGGGACTTCATTTACACTATAATACAAGTAAGTCGATCTAGTAGGGGAATTTTTAAAAAAAGTATCAGTACAAATAGGCTTTCGCTAGCTCCAAGGGCATGTTTTTAGCCAAATTTTCAACAAAAGGAGTGAACAAATCAATATGACACAATCGCTATTCCCAACTTACCAAAGATGGGATATTAGACCGAAGAAAGGGTTAGGCTGTTGGCTGCAATCTGAAGATGGAAAAGAATATTTGGATTTCACATCAGGGATTGGTGTGACTAGTCTTGGGCATTGCAATCCTGAGGTTGGTAAGGCTGTTAAGTATCAATTAGAGCATTTTTGGCATACATCCAATTTATTTACTCTAACGATCCAAGAACAGGTGGCGAATCTTTTGTCAGAAGCCTCGGGTCTTGATCGTGTGTTTTTTTGTAACAGTGGAGCAGAAGCTAACGAAGCGGCTATAAAATTGGCAAAGAAAGCTACTGGTAGAAAAAAAATTATCTCGTGTTTAGGATCCTTTCACGGCAGAACTTATGCGACAATGGGAGCGACTGGCCAAGAAAAAGTAAGAATTGGATACGGCCCGATGTTGGAGCAATTTGACTATATTTCTTTTAACGATATTGCTAGTGTTTCAAAGAAAATCGATGGTGATACGGCTGCAATCATGCTTGAAGTTGTCCAAGGTGAAGGCGGAATCAACCTTGCGACAAAAGAGTTTTTAACTGAGATTCAAGAAGTTGCGTCCAAGAATGGCGTTCTTATCATTGTGGACGAAATCCAAACTGGGATTGGAAGAACGGGGACATGTTTCGCTTATCAACAATTTGATTTTTCACCGCATATTGTTACAGTTGCAAAGGCATTAGGGAATGGACTGCCCATTGGTGCAATGATTGGAAAGGCAGAATTAATAGAATATTTCGGACCGGGAAGTCATGGTTCAACCTTTGGAGGAAATCCGGTAAGTCTAGTAGCTTGTAAAGCTACATTAGAGTCTATTTTTCAAGATGAATTTCTAGCATTAATCGAACAAAAAGGTCACTACTTGAAAAGCCAATTAAAGCAACAGCTTTCAAATTCAAACTATGTTGTAGACATTAGAGGGATGGGTTTGATGATTGGAATTGAACTGGCTAGTGAAGCGAACGACATTGTAATAAAGTTACAAGAGGCAGGCATGTTGACATTATCGGCAGGACCTAACGTTTTAAGGTTATTGCCCCCCCTTAATGTGTCCTATGAAGAAATGGATATTGCCATACAAAGAATCTGTCAGGCGATTCATTCGCAGTCAGGTATTTTTTTAACACAGAAATGAATAAAAATACTAAAATACTTATAAAAATTCAAAAAAGAAGAGGTGAGGATATGAAAGGATATATTCATTTACAGAGTGGAGAAACCTTTACTGGTAAATGGATTACGGCGGCCCCAACATCGAGTGTTGAAGGGGAAGTTGTTTTTTATACAGGTATGACAGGTTATCAAGAGGTCCTTACAGATCCTTCATATAAAAACCAAATTGTGGTGTTCACATATCCGTTGATCGGTAATTACGGGATCAATGAAAGCGACTTTGAAAGCAAGATTCCACACGTGGCAGGTGTGATTGTATACGAAGGAAGCATGACACATTCACATTATCAAGCTAATCAATCATTAAAGGATTATCTTGAAAAATGGAATGTACCTATGCTAGGCCATATTGATACAAGAGCAATTGTAAAAAGGATTCGTTCACACGGTTCGATGCCCGCAGTAATCGGTTCATCGAAGGAATGGAGCTCTAGTCGAAGCAATGCCGTTCAACAAAATATAGTGGACCAAGTCAGTCAGAGAGAGACAAAAAAAATCGATGGAAATGGTCCTCATATCGTTATGTTAGATTTTGGTTACAAGAAATCGATGTTAACAGCTTTAATTGCTCGAAGTTGCCAGGTTTCCATCGTCCCATTTAACATGTCATATAGCAAGATTCAAGCTCTGAAACCAGATGGGATTCTATTATCGAACGGTCCTGGAGACCCGAAGGACTTACAAGAGCTTTTGCCAAACTTAAAGCTAATTATCACCAAATATCCAACATTGGGAATTTGTCTCGGTCATCAACTAACCGCATTGGCATTAGGTGGAAACACTGAAAAGTTATTATACGGTCATAGAGGTGCCAATCAGCCAGTTGTGGATGTGATAACGAAGAAAGTCTTTATGACTTCGCAAAACCATAGCTATATGGTCGAAGAGGATAGCCTCAAGGGAACAGGGCTTTATGTTCGTTTCAAAAATGTGAATGACCAGTCTGTTGAAGGATTATCTCATCAGTCATTGCCTATTTTAACTGCACAATTCCATCCAGAAGCACATCCTGGTCCAGCTGAGAGTGCAAAGTTATTTGATGAATTTATAAATCTGGTACGTTACGGAATCGGGAGAGAAAAAGTTTATGCCTAAAGATACTACCATACAAACAATATTAGTCATCGGTTCTGGACCAATTGTGATTGGCCAGGCAGCTGAATTTGATTATGCAGGAACACAGGCATGTCTTGCTTTGAAAGAGGAAGGGTATAAAGTCATTCTTGTAAACAACAATCCAGCCACCATCATGACCGATGAAATGAATGCAGACGTTGTATATTTTGAACCTTTGACTGTTGAAGCAGTAAGTAAAATCATTGAAAAAGAAAAACCACATGGATTATTGGCTACATTGGGCGGGCAAACGGGATTAAATCTGGCTTATGCTCTTGATGATGCAGGAATCCTGGAAAAGCATCGAGTGAAAATGCTGGGTACGCCCATCGAATCGATAAAAAATGGTGAAGACCGTGATTTGTTTCGCCAACTGATGTACAAGATAGAAGAGCCTGTCCCTGAAAGCATAATCATCCATACTTTAGAAGAGGCGATTACCTTTGCTGATGAAATTGGATTTCCTATCATTGTGCGCCCTGCCTATACAATGGGAGGTACTGGTGGAGGAATTGCATCATCTCTGCAGGAGCTAAAAGAATTAGTTAGAGGTGGACTCCAAGAAAGTCCTATCAGTCAATGTTTAGTTGAAAAAAGTATAGCTGGATTTAAGGAAATCGAGTACGAAGTCATGCGAGATGGAAATGGTACGTGTATTACCATTTGCAATATGGAGAATATCGACCCGGTGGGAATCCATACAGGAGACTCTATTGTAGTAGCTCCATCCCAGACGTTATCTGACGAAGAATATCAAATGCTAAGAACGGCTTCTATTAAAATTATCTCAGCATTAGGCATAATTGGAGGCTGCAATATTCAGTTCGCTCTTGATCCAAAGAGCAAGCAATATTACTTGATTGAGGTCAATCCAAGGGTAAGTCGATCTTCTGCCTTGGCTTCTAAGGCAACGGGTTATCCAATTGCAAGGATTGCTACGAAATTGGCAATTGGATATTCATTAGATGAGTTGATCAATCCAGTGACAGAGAGCACCTTTGCTAGCTTTGAGCCCTCTTTGGATTATGTAGTCGTCAAGTTTCCGAGATGGCCATTTGATAAATTTCCTCAGGCAACGAGAACACTTGGAACTCAAATGAAAGCCACTGGTGAAGTCATGTCATTAGAGCGGAATTTGGAAGCTGCAATCCAGAAAGCAGTCCAGTCCCTTGAATTAAAAGTAGATGGACTATCTTTACCTAGTTTAAAGGGATATGAAGAGAAAGAACTCTTCAATAAATTGCAAATGGCCGATGATGAAAGGTTCTTTGTTTTAATGGAACTGCTTCGAAGAGGGGTTTCTATTCAAAAACTACATGAACTTACAAAGATTGACCTATTTTTCCTATCGAGTTTTTCACAAATAACCGAAATGGAAAAGAAAATACAAGAGTCTTCCATATCCAATGTAACAGAAGAATTCATGTTATATATCAAAGAAAAAGGTTTTTCTGATGCGTATCTTGCAACCAATTGGAACGTCACCGAAATGGAAATTCGTCAAAAGCGTAAGTTCTTCAATGTGGCGGCTACCTATAAAACGGTGGACACTTGTGCAGCAGAATTCGTATCACATACTAGATACTATTACTCGTCCTACTTTGGAGAAAATGAACAAGTAAAATCTGATAAGAAAAAAGTATTAGTGATTGGCAGTGGTCCCATTAGAATCGGTCAAGGAATAGAATTTGATTATTGTTCAGTCCATGGAGTATTCGCGCTACAAAGCGAAGGAATTGAAACCATCATGATCAATAACAATCCAGAGACTGTAAGCACGGATTTTGCTACTGCAGATAAATTGTATTTTGAACCATTGACCTTTGAACATGTGGTAAATGTAATGGAAGCTGAAGGTATTATCGATGTGATTGTTCAATTTGGGGGACAAACGGCAATAAATTTGGCACAAAGACTAGAAGAATACGGCGCAAATTTACTTGGTACCTCTTACGAAGTATTAGATCAGCTTGAAGATCGTGACCGATTTTATTCATTGCTTCGAAAGCTAAAGATTCCGCATGTCCAAGGCACTATTGCTAATAACATGGTGGAATTACTCCAGAGTGTGGAAGAAATTAGCTTCCCGATTTTACTTCGTCCATCCTATGTAATTGGTGGAAGAGGTATGGAAATTTTTACGGATAAAGAAGAATTGAAAAAGAATATTTCGTTGCGAACGAATATGGAATATCCCATCTTAATGGATCGCTATCTGCCAGGAAAGGAAGCGGAATTAGATTTAGTGACTGATGGAGAAACCATCCTGGTACCGACTATTACAGAACACATAGAAAAGGCGGGTGTCCACTCTGGGGATAGTATGTCTATCATACCTGCAAAGAGCCTTTCAAATCATGTCCAAAAAACGATGGTTTCTTATGCAAAAAAACTAGTTCAGGAACTACAGTATAAAGGCTTAATGAACATCCAGTACGTCATTGAAGGCGAAAATGTTTATGTGTTGGAAGTAAATCCCCGAGCTAGCCGTACTATTCCAATCATCAGTAAAATTACGGACACTGCCATGGTACAAATTGCGACAAAAATATTGCTCGGGAAATATAAATTGTCAGAATTAGTAGATTCTACAGGACTTTTAGAACCTCTTCCATACACAGTTATTAAATATCCAGTGTTTTCGACCTTTGCATTAAACGGTCTTGATCCAAAAGTGGGTCCTGAAATGAAATCAACTGGAGAGGGAATTGCCATTGGTAAGGATTTGGAGAATGCATTATTTAAATCATTCCATTATTTGGGGAGACAGGGGAAAAAGGGAGCTTTACAAGTTTATGTAGATTCTACAGTTCAAATTAGTGAAAAGATAGCAAATTATAGCAAAGTGGTTGGTGTTGAATTTGTTAATCAGGAAAACTTTGACGACTGGGTGAAAAGCGATCAAGCGATGGCGGTTCTTGCTTATGGTAAAAGTGGAGAATCCTTACGAATAAAAGGGACTAAATATCGATTATTCACCTTTACAGAGGAAGAAACCTTCTTGGCTTTCTTGATTTCTAAAAAAGTGCTTCAATGGGATGTTACTCCATTGCAAACATGGCTATCACATAGAAAAGAAGGGGTTTTGAAATGATGAATGTAATGAAAGAGGTCAAAAAAGGGGAAATTATTCAACAAAAAGATTTTTTAAGTATGCAAGACATGACAAAAGACAAGATTCACTCACTTTTAAATCTTGCTATGCTGATAAAACGAAAATTCATATTAGGTGAAGCGTTTGTGCCTCTTAAAGGGAAAACGTTAGGGATGATTTTTGAAAAATCTTCAACTAGAACGCGTGTATCCTTCGAAGTGGGGATGCTTCAGTTGGGGGGACATGCATTGTTTCTAAGTGGAAAAGAGCTACAATTAGGACGTGGAGAAACCATTTCTGATACAGCTCAAGTACTTTCACAATACTTAGATGGAATAATGATACGTACGTTTGAACATAAAAAAGTTCAGGAATTGGCAAAGTATGCCTCTATCCCAGTGATTAATGGTTTAACGGATTATGACCATCCATGCCAAGCGCTTGCAGATCTCTTGACGATACAAGAAATCAAAGGTGAATTAAAAGGGCTAAAAATAGCTTACGTTGGGGACGGTAACAATATGGCGCATGCATTAATGATGGCAGCAGCTAAAACTGGAATGGATTTTACGATTGCTTGCCCTAAAGAGTATGTCCCTTCTGAAGAAGTAGTAAAACATTCTGTCGAAGCTGGCCAAATTAGTGGTAGTAACATTGTGGTTACAGAAGACCCAATCGAGGCTGTAAAAGAAGCAGATATCATTTATTCTGATGTATGGACTAGTATGGGACAGGAACAAGAAAATGAGGTCCGTTTAAAAGCATTTGAAGGCTATCAAATCAATGAAAATCTTGTGAAGTATGCAAAAGAAGATTATATTTTCATGCATTGTCTTCCTGCACATAGAGAAGAAGAAGTTTCAAGTGGAGTCATTGATGGCCCAAACTCTGTCATTTTTCATCAAGCGGGTAACAGGTTACACGCCCAAAAAGCGTTACTTGTAGATTTAATGGGTTAATACTTGAGAGCGATTTTCCACAATCGCTCTTTTCTAATTTCTTATAGATTTTTGACTCATTGAAAAAAAACGTTAGGTCATAATAATAGGGAAAGAAAAGGAGGGAAACAAAATGGGTCAATCACATCAGTTTAGATCAGGCCAAAAAGCTCCAAATAACGGCTATTACGTTGAAGTTGGAGATACTGGCAGCAATGTTACTAACCCTAAGAAAATCAAATTAAAAGCGGGAGATTCATTCCCAGAAACTTCAAACGATAAGCGCCACTGGACATACCATCCAAAACAGTAATAAAGAAATAAGCAATGACTAGCTCAAAATTTTCATATTAATCTAAAAAGGATGCTTAGAGGTTCATTTATTATGGAACTTCAAGCATCCTTTTGCTATTTAAGACAATATAATAGAAAAAAGGGCGACTAGCTAATGACTAGTCACCCTAAATTTCTTAGTGATGTGCGTGATCCACTGGATCATTTGGAATTAAGAAGCTAAGCACTGTAATTAAAACAAATACTACAACTGCTAGTGTAGTTCCTGTAGTGAATGAAAAATCAACTGAAATCATGGAACTAACTACGTATGTAAGCATTTGACTTAATAAAAACGTCCAGAAAAAGGTCATTACGTATTTCATGTTTTCACCTCTTTGTTTAACAATCCTTTATATAGTATCATACTTTTCATTTAATGAAAACGCTTTTTAAGCTTAAATTGCCCGTAATACTAAAAACCATGTAAGAAACCATTTTATCTCTTATCTAGGCTAATACGCTTTCGAAAAGCCAATCTTTTCATACATTGAAGTGAGAATTAGAGAAAGGGGACAGAAATGATGAAACGTTCTTTTCTAATGGACAGCCAATGGAATATTGTCTATTATCCAGAAAAACCAAATGGCTTTTCTGTCTTTCTCATTGGCGATCGAGAGCATTACGTGGAAGAGAAAAGTAGCTTCTGGGATCAACATCCTAGTCGGATTAAACTGATAGAGGCCATGATGAATCAGGGATATACCGCATTTTCTTCCCACTTGTACGGTAGACATTGGGGAAGCGAACGAGCTTTCCAATTATCCAAGCAATTATATTATATGATTATGAAGAGTGAAATATTGAATGATAAAATTCACCTTTATGCTGAGGGAATGGGAGTGATATTAGCTATTCGAATTATGAAGGAATGGCCAGATAAAGTCCGTTCCGCAGTATTTGTAAATCCTTGCCTCTGTTTTAAAGAGAAACTAGCCAATGAAAAGGAGAAAAAGTTTTTTTATAAAAGATTTATTCGCGAATTAGAAATGGCACATGGGTTACCAAATGGTAATTTTTCGTTATTAGGTGACACTTCACCCTTTGAGTTTAATTCATCTATTCCACTTAAGATTATTCATGTACTAGGACATCAAGGAGATAATCAATCGCATCTTTATCAGCGTATAAAACCTGTTATAGAGTCTGGTGCCAAGGTTGAATTTCAATATCTTGTTGCGGAGCAAAGATTTAAGTTGGCTCGTCAAGCGGTTTCTTTTTTTCACCAATTCGAGCAAGAACTTTAGTAACCCATTGGTAATTTTCAAATAATCTGCATAGGATACAACATGGCAAATGGGTTCGTATCCTGTGGTAATTTGAAAAAAGAGCGGACTAAAAACTTGGGGGAAGCTATGAAAAAGCATATAGTATTAGGTTGTTATCGGTTTGTAGGTTACCATTTATGTGAGTTTTTATTGGAAACGGGAGAAGAGGTAATTGGTTTAGATTGGAATTCCGGGATGGACGAAGATGAGAGAGAGGAAAAAGCCTTATCATTTGGCCGGAATTCTAATTTTACTTTTTACCCTATAGAGAATCGAAATACGCTTGATATTGAAGCTGATTCAATCATACATGTTCCTTACTATGATTTTGACGATCTTCTACTTGATATTAAAGAGCAAATAAAGGGAATAACAGATGAAGTCCGTTCAAAAGGAAATGTAATCATCGAGATTTATCCTTTTAGAGAAGAATTAATCGATGAGGAAGAAAAGATAAGGTTACTAGCACCGACTATTTATGGCCCTTGGCAACCAAAGGGAGCTTTGATTCGGAGTTTATTATCAGGAGAGTCTTTTTCTTCATTGACAGGTTTGCTAGATGATGCCATATACGTTCGTGACCTTGTGGAGGATTGGTCCCAAATAATTAACTTGCAACCAGGTGTATATGAATTAGTAAGTGATTTAGACCATCATCTAAAATCCTGCCTAGAACATGCAGGCAACAAAGAAGAAATTCCTCTTCTGACAACTAGAATTTCAAATCGAAAGACACACAAAATTCATGTGAAAACAAAGCCTGATGAAGGGATATCTAAACAAAAACAACATTTGGAAATTCAAAAGAAACTACAAGAGTGGAAAAAGAAATAATGAGGAAGCTATGTTACTTTTCAAAAATACCATCCAGAAGTAAAATAGATGTGAGAATTGAATAAGAATTTCGGGTGCATGTAAATGTCTAATAAGACAATGCGCCCGTTTTCTAGTAGCTTGGTTCATTTTGAATTGGACATCCAGCTCTAAAGGGTTAATCAACAAATTATTTTTCTATTAAAGGAGGCATGCAAAATGGAAGGAAATCAAAATATGCAATTCATGCAAATCGCCATGAAATACTTTCCTGAAGCGAAAGCAAAATTAGATGATGCAGGCATTCAATTATCTATGGAAGTCTTACCGACGTTTATGGAACTTTTTACAAAAGTTATGCAAGAAGCATACGACTTAGGAAAGCAAGACGCCCTAAAAGAAGAAAAGTAAAGTACATATGTAGATGAGCTGCCAATTCGGCAGCTTATTTTTTTTTCAATAGGCCTTCCATTAATGGTTTGAACTTTTGTATAGTTGGTTTTATCTGAGAGAATGCTTGCATGAGAGTATCAGCATGCACCATTAATTGTTCGAGGTCAACACCTTCTTGTTTGGTAGGTGGTGGTTCTATTTGTCTCTTTGTACCGAACATGAGTTGATTCATTTTAGAATTGCTTCGCATGGGTCTCTTGGGGTTATAGAACATATCATTACTCCTTTCCTTATAATTTAATAGTGTAGAATATGAATGGACAACTCTGAATGGTTTGGATTATTGTCCTATTTAAACTGATAGCTGTTTAAACATAACGAATTCTCTCTACAAAATATAAAGTTCTTGAAAGAAAAAAATTTTTTCGTTAATATTAGTACCAAGTCATAAAGTTTGGTAATAAAATTAGTGTCTAAAGTAAATAGAATGTTTATTATGAATAGAAAAGGGGCTACCGATTATGAATGCTGGAATATTAGGAGTAGGCCGTTGTTTACCTGAAAGAATCATGACCAATTTTGATTTAGAGAAAATTTTGGATACGTCGGATGAATGGATTCGAACCAGAACTGGAATTGAAGAGAGAAGAATCGCCGAAGAGGATATGGATACTTCTGACATGGCATATGCTGCAGCTTTGCGAGCAATTGAAAATGCAGGTATTACAGCAGAAGATCTAGATTTGATTCTCGTTGCGACTGTAACACCTGACCAGCCTTTCCCAACGGTTGCTTGTATGATACAAGACAGATTGGGAGCTAAAAAAGCAGCAGCCATGGATCTGAGCGCAGCATGTTCAGGGTTTATGTACGGAGCGGTTACTGCAGCTCAATTTATTCAATCAGGGGTCTATCAGAATATTTTAGTGGTAGGCGTTGAAAAACTCTCAAAAATTATGGATTGGAATGACCGTAATACTGCAGTGCTATTCGGCGATGGAGCTGGAGCAGTGGTCATTGGACCTGTTTCGGATGGAAAAGGAATCTTATCTTTTGAGTTAGGTGCTGATGGTTCAGGTGGAAAGTACCTCTATCAAGATAAAAACCTATACATGAACGGTAGAGAAGTGTTCAAGTTTGCAGTTCGTCAAATGGGTGAATCTTGCATTGAAGTGTTAAATAAGGCAGGATTGAATAAAGAAGATGTTGATTTTTTAATTCCTCACCAAGCCAATGTAAGAATTATGGAAGCAGCTAGAGAACGTCTTGAACTACCAATAGAAAAAATGTCCAAAACGATTCATAAATACGGAAACAATTCTGCAGCTTCTATACCTATCTCCCTAGTGGAGGAATTGGAAGCGGGTAAGATAAAAGATGGGGATTTAATCGTTATGGTTGGTTTTGGCGCTGGCCTTACTTGGGGTGCGATTGCGCTAAGATGGGGAAGATAATACAAAACTAATGTACCCTATAAATCACGAAAAAATGTTGAAATTCGTTATTACCTAACATATCCAATTATTACAAAGGAGAAAAATAAATGAAACGTAGAGTAGTAGTTACAGGATTAGGTGCTGTGACACCAGTTGGAAATGATGTAAGCACAGCTTGGGAAAATATTCTGCAAGGAAAGACAGGAATCGGTCCTTTAACGAGATTGAACGCGGATGAATATCCGGCAAAAGTAGCGGCAGAAGTAAAAGGTTTCAATATTGAAGAGTACGTTGATAAAAAAGAAGCTAGAAAAATGGATCGTTTCACTCATTATGCTGTAGCAGCTTCACTTATGGCTGTCAAAGATGCTAATCTTGAAATTACAGATGAGATTGCTCCTCGAGTAGGTGTGTGGATTGGCTCTGGTATCGGTGGAATGGAAACGTTTGAGAGTCAGTATGAAACCTTCTTGAATAGAGGATATCGAAGAGTAAGTCCTTTCTTCGTACCTATGATGATTCCTGATATGGCGACGGGTCAAGTTTCAATCATGCTTGGAGCTAAAGGCTTCAATTCATGTACAGTAACTGCATGTGCTACTGGAACGAATTCTATCGGAGATGCATTTAAAGTCATCCAACGCGGAGACGCAGATGTAATGATAACGGGTGGTGCTGAAGCTCCAATCACCAAAATGTCTGTAGCTGGTTTCTGTGCAAATACTGCACTTTCTACGAACACAGATCCAAATACTGCTAGTCGTCCATTCGATGCCAAACGTGACGGATTTGTAATTGGTGAAGGTGCAGGTATCGTGGTTCTTGAAGATTTAGAACATGCATTAGCACGCGGAGCAAATATTTATGCGGAAATCGTGGGGTATGGAGCAACTGGAGATGCCCATCATATCACAGCTCCAGCACCAGGTGGAGAAGGTGGGGCTCGTGCAATGAATATGGCATTGAACGATGCAGCTCTTAAAGCAGAAGATATCCAATATATTAACGCCCACGGAACGAGCACACCTTATAATGATAAGTTTGAAACGATGGCAATCAAAGAAGTGTTCGGAGACCACGCATATAAATTAGCGGTTAGTTCAACGAAATCCATGACAGGACATCTATTAGGTGCTGCAGGCGGTGTGGAAGCTATTTTCACCATTTTAGCCATTAAAGAAAATGTTTTACCACCTACTATGAACCTAGAAACTCCTGATCCTGATTGTGACTTAGATTATGTAGCTAACGCTTCTAGAAAGCAGGAAGTCTCTGCTGCAATGAGCAATTCACTTGGATTTGGTGGACACAACGCTACAATCGTATTTAAAAAATATCAATAATGCTAATTGAAACGAAGGCTAACGCCTTCGTTTCAGATTGTCGACAAAAGACATCGAGAGGCCTCCATCTTGATGTCTTTTGTCATTTTTGGATAGGATTGCGGGTAAAATACGTTGATTTCCACTCCAGGCACTTGCTTTCCGGGGGGCAGGCGGTGAGCTTCCTCGTCGCTAACGCTCCTGCGGGATCTCACCTGTCCTGCTAATCCCCCAGGAGTCAAGCGCCCTCCACTCCAATCAACTAGTTTGGCTCACACTCTAGTAGGTTACCAAGTCCAAGTTGCCATTTTCTTTACATTCATGGCAGCAAACGTAAGCATCGGCTGCATAGACAATTTTTTGAGACCTCGTAAGGTTGTCCATCGCATACCATGCTTTTCTTTCGCATCTGCAAAAACACGTTCAACCGTCTCCTTGCGTTTCGCGTATATCTGTTTGATTACATCGTTGTGACGTAGATGTTCTGCCTCTTCTAAGTAAGCTTCCCAAATATGACGTTGTATAAGTTTTTGATGGTTTTTACTTTCCGTACATTGCGATAGAAATAGAAGATATCCTCGAACACATCGGTATCGAGAAAACGACGCACATAATTTTTACCGAAGGTAGAGAAGTGAGGGACTTCTGTGTAGAAACCAAATCCTAGAAACCACCGATAGGCCATGTTTGTTTCAATTTCTTTTATGGTTTGGCGCATAGAACGTATGCCAGATATGTATTGGATGAATACCATTTTAAACAAGACTACTGGATCAATACTTGGACGACCGAGCTCAGAATACAGCTTTTCAACCAATGGATAGATAAAGGTAAAATCAATCGTTGCCTCAATTTTTCGTACTAAATGGTCATCAGGCACAAGTTGATCAATCGCCAACATTTCTAATTGTTCTCGTTCATTTGATTGGTTTCTCGTCATCATTTTGTACGTCACCTCTTCTATTTTAACCGGTTACTAGTTGATTGGAGTGGAGGGTGACGACTCCTGCAGGAGTAGTGTGAAGCTTGAGACCCCGCAAGGAGCATAGCGACTGAGGAGGCTCAAGTCACACCCCGCGGAAAGCGTTCGCCCGGAACGGAAATCAACGGATTATCTAGTATATAAATTATTTTAATTGAAGAAAGACTGTAGACAAACTCGTATTTTTACGAGTTTGTCTACAGTCTGAAACGAAGGCTAACGCCTTCGTTTTTTATTTTTCTTTCACAAAGTATAAATTGGCAGCGAAGAATTAAGGAGACATAGTAGCCAATTTCAGGAATAAAGGATAAATGAAAATAGGCCAATACCTACGCTTAGGCTTGTAGCTTCCCCCTGTTATCTATTGTTTTTTTCAGGTAGTGTCATAGGTAATTTACATCAAAAAGAAACAAACTTATCAAGAAGCTTTGATAAATGGAAGAAATTAGAATGGTTATGTTGGACTTTTAGAATAGGTACAAGCATATAATCCATTGTATGTCTGTTTTAGCAGGTTCCACTGTTTCCCACTTTGCATAGACTATCTCAGCAAATATTCATCAAAGAGGTGACCTAAGTGGGGTAGTGGATACGAAAGAATGGCTGGAAAAACATGCAGACAATCCTATTGAAATAACAAAATTACTATTAGATGCATTCCAAGAAGATGATGTTGAAAAGCTACATCAATACCTACAAAATCAAGGAATGTTTCGGGGTGGTAAAAAATCTGAGGAAGATTTCCGTAAAATGGTTGATAGATCTCTGTGGGCGGAAGCTGAAAAAATTTTTCAGAACTACAAGATCCAATGGAGTGGAGTAGACATTCCAATTTATCTATTCCCAATTAAATCAGCTTCATTATTCATCCGAGGCGAGCGTAAGTTAGGAATCGCTTTTAAGGATAAAATGATTCTTTTCCTTTCACCTAATGTGGAAGTTAAAGAATTAGAAGCCATAATGATTCACGAATATCATCATGTAAACCGATTAAATAAGATGACGAAGCCTGCTAAAGAAATGTCATTGTTAGATTCCCTCATCATGGAGGGGTTAGCAGAATATACAGTCAACCAAATATTAGGCGAACGGTATACGGCAAAGTGGACTTCTATCTATCAAGAAAGCGAAGTAAACAAGTTATGGGAAAAACATATAAAAGAAAATTTGACTATTCAAAAACATGAAAAATTACATGAAGCTATTATGTATGGAAAAAATGGATACCCTGCCTTGCTAGGTTATTGTATTGGCTATTACTTAGTAAAAGAATATTATTCAATTCATCATTATTCTACCAAAATGTCATTTTCTGTGACTTCTGACATCTTTCGAAATACTTACGAAAAAAAACGAGAAAAACCTTGATGTATCAAGGTTTTTTATTCAAATCTAAACATTTTTCCCAACATATCATGTAAAAAAAGTAAAAAATAGCTTGAAAATGTAAAAAGTTTGTAATATTATTTCATTAAAATATAATGAATTTACAGAAAATAATAACTATTAAAAAAATACTCTTAATTTAGTTAAATAAGAGTACTGTAGATTTAAGGGGTGACGTCATGCCAAATTACCGTTCCACAAAAGAAGAACCACTTCTTGAAGTGAAAAATCTAGAAACTGGTTTTCTTATTGAGGGTGAGTACTATAATGCAGTTGATAATGTCTCTTTTAAGGTTAAGCCTAAACAAGTTATCGGTATTGTTGGTGAATCTGGTTGTGGAAAAAGTGTAATGTCTCTATCTATTATGCAATTGCTTCCAAAAGGCACTGGTAAGGTCCGTAATGGGGAAATCAAGTTCCAAGGAAGAAATATTGAAGGATTATCAGATAAAGAGATTAATAAGATTCGAGGAAAAGATGTTTCAATGATCTTCCAAGAACCTATGACTTCTTTAAATCCCGTTTTTACAATCGGTTTTCAATTGATGGAAGTACTTTTCAACCATGAAAAGATTTCTAAAAGAGAAGCAAGAGACCGTTGCGTCAAACTTTTGAAAAGCGTAGGAATATCAAGAGCAGAACAAATTGTAGATGAATATCCACATCAACTGTCAGGTGGTATGAGACAAAGGGTCATGATCGCGATGGCAATTGCCTGCCAACCAAAATTGCTTATTGCGGATGAACCTACAACTGCACTTGATGTAACAGTTCAAGCTCAGATTCTGGAACTGTTAAAGGAAATTCAACAAGTGAATGATATGTCTGTAATCCTTATCACGCATGATTTAGGCGTTGTAGCCGAAATGTGTGATGACGTCATCGTAATGTATGCAGGTAAGGTTGTAGAGAGCACAACCGTTGACGCTCTATTTTATAACCCAAAACATCCATATACGAAACTCTTGATGGGATCGATACCAAAACTTGATGAAGAAGTTGAAGAGTTAGCATCCATAAAAGGAATCGTCCCTTCATTAAAAAACATGCCTAAACAAGGCTGTCGATTTGTGGATAGATGTCCTTCAGCAATGAGTGAATGTCGTACAATCTCACCTCTACTAGCTGAAAACGAGCCTGGCCATGAAGTGGCATGCTTACTATATGAATCTAGTAAACCGAAGGCTGAGGTGCATACATAATGAGCGTTACTGAAGTAAAGGACAAGAACAGTTCTGGAAACAAATCGTCAGAAAAGCTTCTAGAAGTTAAAAATCTTAAAACCTATTACCCTGTTAAGGGAGGGTTTTTAAGAAAAGTAATCGGTATGGTGAAGGCAGTAGATGACATCTCCTTTGAAATTAATAAAGGAGAAACATTAGGGCTCGTGGGTGAGTCAGGTTGTGGTAAATCGACTGCTGGTAGAACATTGCTAAGATTATTGAAACCAACAGATGGCACAATCCTATTTGATGGAAAAGACATCACAAAAATTGGTGGATCTACCCTTCGAAATATCCGAAAAGATATACAAATGGTTTTCCAAGACCCATATGCATCCTTGAACCCTACTCAGATGGTCGGTGACATTGTTTCTGAACCAATCCGTAATTTTACGAACAAGAGCAAGGCTGAATTGAAGGATGAAGTAATGGAACTTCTTGGAAAAGTTGGTCTCCCAGAGGATGCCTATTACAAATATGCACATGAATTCTCCGGAGGTCAAAGGCAACGTATTGGTATTGCAAGAGCACTAGCTCTAAGGCCGAAGCTAATCATTGCCGACGAACCTGTTTCGGCACTCGATGTTTCAGTGCAATCTCAAGTTTTGAATCTACTTAGAGAATTACAAGATGAATTTGGCTTGACCTACCTATTTATTGCCCATGATTTAAGTGTTGTTAAACATATGAGTGATCGAATCGGGGTTATGTATCTAGGAAACCTAGTGGAAATCGCGGATAAGAAGTCCATTTATGACGATCCGCTTCATCCTTATACAAAAGCATTAATATCAGCTATTCCTGAACCGGATCCAAGAAAGAAGAAGGAACGAATTGTACTTGAAGGCGATGTCCCAAGTCCAATTAATCCTCCATCTGGTTGTCCATTCCATCCAAGGTGTCCAGTTGCGATGCCGGAATGTTCTCAGGTTAAGCCAGCTTTAAGGGAGGTGAAGCCTGGGCAGAGAGTTGCTTGTCACTTATATAACTAGTAAGTCTTTAAATTAAAATCATACGATTTGGGGGGAAACAAATGAAAAAGAAAGCGTTTTGGCTAGCGTCCATTATGCTTGTTTTATCAATGTTCCTTGCTGCATGCTCGGGCGGAGAAAAAACAACAACTACTAAAAAAGATCCAGCAAAATCAGAAGAAAAGAAGCCTGTTGAAGGTGGAAGAGTTACATTCGGTTATACACAACCATTTAAAGGCGTATTATCTTACGCATTCTATGAAGGAGAAGATGATGCAAACATCCTTCAATTCATGCACGAAGGTTTATTCTCAGTAAATGATGAGCTTCAATCTGAGCCTAACTTGGCTACTTGGGAAATCTCTGAAGATAAAATGAAGCTTACGTTTAAGCTTAAAGAAGGCGTTAAATGGCATGATGGTGAAGAGTTAACTATGGAAGACATGGAGTATGCTTGGTACCTAATCGCTGATCCTACATACGAAGGCCCTCGTTTTGCTAACGTAGCTATGATCAAAGGTGCTCAAGAGTACAAAGATGGTAAAGCTGACAAAATCGAAGGTATTAAAGTCGTAGATCCTTACACAGTAGAAGTTACTCTAACAGAGCCTTCTATCAACGTAATTGACAATATCTGGTCTATTCCAGAACCAAAACACTACTATGGCGACATCTCTGCTAAAGAATTAGTAGATGCTGACCAAATCCGTAAAACTCCAATCGGGGTTGGACCATTCAAAGTTTCTAAAATCGTACCAGGTGAAAGCGTTGAGCTAGTACGCAACGACGATTACTGGCAAGGTAAACCGAAATTGGATGCTGTTGTTTACAAAATCGTTGATGGTGCTTTAGCGCAAGGTCTTATTGAAAACGGTGAAATCGATATTATCGAAGCACCAAAAGATCAATGGGAAAATATTTCTAAACTTGAAAACGTAAACGCTGTAACAACTCCAGCTCTTTCTTACAGCTATATCGGCTTTGACTGGGGTCATTATGACACTAAAAAAGGTGTAGTAGTATCTGATAACAAGAAGTTCCAAAACAAAAACCTACGTCATGCAATGGCTCACGCTTTAAATCGTGAAGCATTCATCGAATCTTTTGCTAGCGGACTTGGACAGCCGTTAAACGTTCCATTCCCATCAGTTTCTTGGGCGAAAATTGGTGACGATCAAATTAACACATATGAGTACGATGTAGAAAAAGCTAAGAAATTACTAGACGAAGCTGGATTCAAAGATAAAGATGGCGATGGATTCGTTGAAGATCCAAATGGCAAACCATTCACAGTTAACTTTGATGCTATGAGTGGTGCTGAAACTTCTGAAGCACGTGCACAATTCATCGTTCAATCTTGGCAAGAAATCGGTATCAATGCAAAAATTAATGGTGGAGCATTAAAAGACTTCAACCTATTCTATGACACAATCGAAAAAGACGATCCATCAGTTGAAACATTCATGGGTGCATGGGGACTTTCAAATGACCCAGATCCATCTGGTATTTGGTTATCCACTGACAAGTGGAATATGTGGAGATGGTTCTCTGCTGAATCTGATGAGCTAATCAAGAAGGGTGTTCAATTCCCAACTGATGGCACAGATGTTATGGAACACCGTAAAAATGTTTACTTCGAGTGGCAAAAACTTGTCAACGAAGAGCTTCCTGTAATCTTCTTCGAGCAACGTGAAGATCCATGGGCAATCAACAAACGTGTACAAAACGTAAAAGTTACTCCACTTGGAACTGATGATTTCCACTTATGGAGCGTAACTGAGTAATAGATTAGAAAGTTTTCTTGATAAGGAGAATGCCGAATGCTGCAATATACACTTCGTAGAATATTAGGTATGATTCCTTTGATTATCCTTATCTCAGTAGTGGTATTTTCCCTGGCCAAAATGATGCCAGGGGATGCCCTTACTGGCAAAATCGACCCTCTTAATTCAGATCCAGAATACATTGAAGATATGCGTGAAAAGATGGGACTTAATGATCCAATCTATGTGCAATATTTTAGATGGATGGGCGGAGTCGTAAAAGGAGATTTTGGGGATTCTTTTATACACAAAAGGGAAGTATCTGAACTGGTAGCATCTCGCTTACCAAACACGATTTTACTTGGCATCATGTCTTTAATGATAACTTATATGCTTGCATTCTTAATGGGAAGATACTCAGGTAGACATGCTTATTCTGTAGGTGATTATGGGATATCGGCCATTAACTATTTAGCACTAGCTATTCCAAGCTTTGTTGCTGCCTTAGTTGTTATCTACGTTTTTGCAATTAAGTTAGGTTGGGTACCTGCAAGTGGAAGTGTAAGCTTTGATTCAGAAATAGGCACTTTTGGTTATTATCTGGACAAACTTAAGCATACATTACTACCTGCACTTGTATTAGGTGCAATGTCCACTGCATCATATACTCAGTTCTTACGTAATGACATGATTGAAAGTGCTAGGAAAGATTATGTACGTACTGCAAGAGCTAAGGGTACTAGCGAATCTACTATCTTCAATAAACATATTTTAAGAAACTCAGTCATTCCAATCGTAACATTACTTGGTTTTGACATAGCCAATATCTTTGGTGGAGCAGTAATTATTGAATCGATCTTTACATATCCTGGTGTTGGCTCTCTATTCGTAGAATCAGTTAATGCCCGCGATTATTCTGTAATGATGGCTGTTACAATGATGCTTACAATATTGACCCTCATTGGAAATTTAATTGCAGATTTACTATACGGTTTAGTAGATCCACGAATTCGTTTAGGTTAGGCAGGTGAGTGTAAATGGAACCAACGTTATCAACCCGTAACAAAACAGCTGACATTAAGCATACTAAACCAAGAAAAAGTCAATCTCCATGGGCTATTGCTCGTAGACGTTTCTTGAAAAATAAAATTGCAATGGTCAGTTTACTATTCTTTTTAACTGTGGTCGCCTTATGCGCACTTGCTGAACCGTTAACGGTACCAGTTGAGGAAACAGCTAAAATTAAGTTAACACAAATTAGTAAAGAGCCTTCATCTGAATTTTTCCTCGGAACAGATAAATCTGGAAGAGAAATTTGGCCTCGTATTCTACATGGTGGCCAAACTTCTTTAAAACTAGCTATATCCATCACTGCACTTGTGATTATCACTGGAACAATCGTAGGTTCAGTTTCAGGGTACTTCGGTGGCTTTATAGATGGAGCATTAATGAGATTTACCGATTTCGTCATGACATTCCCATTCATCCTTTTAGTTATCGTAATTAGATCGATTTTTGTGGAATCTGGAGTCGGAACATTGATTCTCGTCATTAGTATTCTTGGTTGGACGAGTACAGCAAGGTTAATTCGAAGTAAAGTCATGGCGGAGAAAGAAAATGAATACATCCTAGCTGCTATCTCTATTGGTTGTAATTCATTCAAAGTCATTGTAAAGCACCTTTTACCGAACGTTTTATCAACCATCATCGTACAAGCAACAATCTTAATGGCTGTTATGATCGTTGCTGAAACAGGTCTTAGCTATCTTGGTTTTGGAGTACCTATGACCATTCCAACATGGGGTAACATGGTACAAGAAGCAAGAAGTCCGGATGTATTGGCGAATAAATGGTGGATTTGGATTCCTCCTGCTACTGTTTTAACACTAGTTATACTTTCCATTAACTTTATTGGTGAAGGTTTAAAGGATGCATTTAATCCTAAATCTGCTAAATAAAATCCATCTCTCCACTTGAGGTGGATTTTATTTTTTTGTGTCTTGCTAAAAGGCTTGTACTTTTCACCTTGATTTTGGCATATATAAATAAGAAGAAACAGGAAAGAAAACATGTAGGAGGTAGTCCATGTGACACGGAAAGACGATGGGTTAATTGAGTCTATCTTATATTATATAGTTCGTGTTTTATCAATATTTATTGGAAGTGGAATGGCAGTTTCAGGAGCGGTAAGCTGCATTGGTTATTTGAATATGTTAACCACTGGCCATACTCTCACTGAATTTGGAAAATTCATTGTTGGAAGACTCGAACTATACATTATTCCTATAGGGATGATTATAGTAATCCTTAGTTTATTAGACAGAATGCCTTTTTCCTCGAAATAAAGATAAGTTACTCTTTCTATGAAATTTTGCCGATTGTTTTTTTGAAATAGATAAAAACAATTGCTGCTGAGCCATCAGTAATTTTAGAAAAATGATGTTTCAGCTCGTCGCAAGGCAGCACACAGCTATGCTACGAAATCATGCATGAAGTGAGTGACGAAAAAAAACGAATTCCCCCTCAATTTCCAGTCCTCTAAAAATAAGTCCAACGATTTGCTAAAAAGGAATAATTTCTCCCTACAATGACTATACTTATGGACAAATAGCTTACAAGTAGGTGAGGGATCAAATATGTTATATCTCCATGATGTTTGGGTGAATTGGTTTGAAGGTGAAGAAAACGGCTATAATATATGCCATTTCCACGAATGGAGAAAAGAAGATGGTATAGAATTGCTTGACCAAGTACCTTTGCTAAAAGTAACAACCACGTTATTTCACTACATTGAGAATGATTTAGCCGAGCTCCCTCAAGATTTATTGAATGATGTTTATCAAAAAGCATTCTTGAGAAAAAACCATGAACGAACACAGTTGGACTATTGCTTTATCGTTACAGATGGAACAGGAATTCTAGCTGTAGACACGATTGGATACACGATTCCCATTCGAAAAAGTCGTTTAATTCCGAGGCAAGAACAATTAGTGTATGACATGGTGGAAAACCATCCTGTAAAGGAATACAGATTTAATAATGCTGGTCTTCAGAAAAAAGAATATCATATTTTGTCTCCCGCTCCAGATTATATGAGTGGATTGACAAGAAAAGAAAGACAATTAAAACAGTTACTTTTTATGGCACTTGATCAATTACATACTTCTAAGAATACTCCAGAAATAAGATATTGGTATACAGAATGGGCTCCCCATAAATACATGGACATTCAAGACTTAGAGTTTGAGAAAGCATGGGAAGAGCTCTTTGAAGAAGTTCAATATGGTTGGACAAGCAAACATCTACAATTATGTGAAAACTTAATTAAAGGACAACCATTTTTCGAGAAGCTATGGGAGATGGAAGTAGGGGACAGGCCTACGATGCTTTAATTAATCAGAAATCTAATCATAATAGAAAAACGGCTGGTCCCATTTTTGGGGACTCAGCCGCTTTTTTATCTTTTTCTTCCTAACCCCATTGCGTTCATCATTTTTTGAATCATTTTATTTGCATCTCTGTTTGCGACTTCTGCACCGCGGTCAAGAATATCATCAAGTTCCTTAGAATCAATCAATTCATAATAACGATCTTGAATAGGTTTAATCGTATCTACCACCACTTTGGCTAAATCGCTTTTAAAATCTCCATAGCCTTTACCTTCATATTTTTTCTCAAGGTTATCAATAGATTCACCAGTGAAAATTGAATAAATGGAAATAAGATTTGAGATTCCCGGTTTATTTTCTACGTTATATTTCACAATACCTTCAGAATCAGTGACCGCACTCTTAATTTTTTTCTCAATCTGTTTTGGGTCGTCCAGTAAAGTAATGAATGACTTCAGGTTCGGATCCGATTTGCTCATTTTTTTTGTAGGTTCCTGTAAAGACATGATTCGAGCTCCAACTTCAGGTGTACGAATCTCAGGAATCGTGAAAATCTCTCCATGTTTCTTATTGAAACGCTCAGCCAAATCCCTTGTCAGTTCGATATGTTGTTTTTGATCGTCACCAACTGGAACGACATCTGTTTTGTATAGTAGGATATCTGCTGCCATCAATGGTGGATATGTCAGTAATCCAGAAGAGACAGCTTCTCGACCTGATGATTTATCCTTGAACTGAGTCATTCTTTCAAGCTCACCAATATAGGAAATACATTGCATGATCCAGCCGGCTTGAGCATGAGCTGGTACTTCAGATTGAATGAAGATTGTTGCCTTATTTGGATCGATTCCAATTGCCAAATATAGAGCTGCAAGACTGCGAATGTTTTTTCTTAATTCTAGACGGTCTTGAGGCATAGTAATGGCATGCTGATCAACAATGCAAAAATAACAGTGATAATCATGCTGCAAATCAACAAATTGTCTCATCGCTCCAATATAGTTACCTAACGTAACGGAGCCGGTAGGTTGAATACCTGAAAAAATGTTTTTCAATGCTGGACACTCCTTTATAAACCTTACAAATGTATTATTTCATTATTTCATATGTCAGAAATACTAGACAAGGAAAATGTTTTTTATTCTTATTGATAATAAAACAAGAGACCTATTAACATAAACCCAAATAAAATGAGTCCTGTCCATAATGTCCAAGAATAGTCAAAAGTGATTAAATCTGAAAGGCGAGTAAACCCTTGTTCTTCATCCTCCTCTGCCAAATGACCAAATCTCTTTTTATTATTACGTGAGAAAAGTAAACGAAAGCTGTGACTGATTACATCGAAAAACCCCTTCTCTAGTACAAGAAGTAATAGTGAAAAAATAATCAATGTGCCTGATACATAAAAAGTTAAATTAATAAAATCTACTAAATGAATCCTTTTATATAGAAATAAGCAGGATAAAAGGATAAGTGCCATTAAAACTAAAACAGAAACGCTTATACGCTTCAATTAATTTCATCTCCTTAGAATAATATGCTACCCAATGAATTAATTAAAAGTATATCAAACTGACAACGAATTGAAAAAGTGTATAGAAGTTATATTTGAATAACATTATATAGAGGGAAGTGCTGTCAAATAAATTTCTTTGGTAAAAAAGGAATAATTAACTAGTGTTTTTTACTGATTTTGGAATGGGGAATAAACATGAATGTAGCTTAAATTCATTAGTACTTTACCAAAATAAAATGTTTTATTATAGGTATAAAGACCTATTTTTTGTAACGGAAATATGATTTTTATAATATTTCTGTAAATTTTATTGAAAAAGTTAATTTACAAATAATCAGAAAAATGTATAATGAACATTGTAAGAATTTTTAAAACATAAAAGGGGTGTCAAATTTGAAAAAGTCAAAATTTTCATTACTTTTAGTTCTTACATTAGTCCTTAGCATTTTCTTATCGGCTTGTACCGGTGGAAAAGAGAAGGAAAAAGCAGAAGGAGAAAACGAAGGAAATACTCCTGCTGAAACAGCTAATGTACCTCAAGAACTAAAAACACTAGATTCTGCTGAAATTCCAACTATGGACAGCGCTCTTGCTGAAGGTTCTACAAGTTTCTTATACTTGAACCAAATGAGTGAAGGTCTATACCGTATTAACGCTGATCAACAGCCAGAACTTGGACTTGCTGCTGAAGAACCAACAGTAAGTGAAGATGGAAAAACTTACACTTTCAAAATCAGAGACGCAAAATGGTCTAACGGTGATGCTATCACTGCTGCTGATTTCGAATTTGCATGGAAACGTGCTATCGATCCAGAAACTGCTTCTCCTTACGGTCCATACATGATGGGCGGTAAAATCGCTGGAGCACAAGAGATCACTGATCTTGCAGCTGCTAAAAAGCCTTACGACATCAACACTTTAGGAGTTAAAGCTCTTGATGAGAAAACTCTAGAAGTTAAATTAGTAAAACCAATTCCTTTCTTTAAAGCTCTTATGGCTTTCGGAACTTTCTATCCGATCCAACAAAAGTTCTTTGAATCTACTGCTGGTAAATATGCTAGCAACGCTGAAAACCTACTTGCTTCTGGTCCATTCAAAATGACTAAGTGGGACGGCCCTGCTGCTACTGAGTGGGTAATGGAAAAGAACGAAAACTATTGGGATGCTGAAAACGTTAAGTTAACAAAAGTAACTACAAACGTTGTTAAAGATTCTCAATCTGCTGTTAACGCTTTCGAAGCTGGTGAAGTTGATATCACTGGTAAGTTATCTTCTGACATCGTTCCTCAATACGATGGCGACGAGCGCTTACTTCGTTACTTAGAAACTACTGTATTCTGGTTAAAACTTAACCAAAAGCAAAACCCAGCACTTAAAAACGAAAACATTCGTCGTGCAATCGCTATGGCATTCAACAAAGAAGACCTTACAGCTAGCATCTTGAACAACGGTTCAATTCCTGCTAACTATGCTGTTCCTAAAGATTCTTTCTATGACGAGAGCGGAGCTGACTTCCGTGAGAAAAACGGAGACATGCTTGAGTATAACGTAGAAGAAGCTAAGAAGTATTGGGAACAAGGTCTAAAAGAACTTGGTACTGACAAAGTTACAATCGGCTACCTAGGTGGAGACACTGAAACATCTAAGAAAACTGACGAGTACATGAAAAACCAATTAGAAACTAACCTTAAAGGTTTAACAATTAAGCTTGAAAGCGTTCCTTTCGCTATCCGTTTAGAGCGTGACAATGCTCAAACTTATGACATCCAATTCGCTGGATGGGGTGCTGACTACTTAGATCCAATTTCATTCTCTGACCTTTGGGTAACTAAAGGTGGAAGTAACCGTATGGATTACTCTAACCCAGAGTATGATAAAAACATCAAAGCTGCTATGGGCGAGCTTGCTGATAAGCCTGCTGAGCGTTGGGCTGCATTACAAGAAGCTGAAAGAATCCTTCTTGAAGAAGATGCTGGTCTAGCTCCAGTTTACCAACGTGCTACAAACCTATTAATCGCTCCTAAGGTTAAAGGTTTCGTATACCACAACGTAGGTTCTGACTACAGCTGGAAATGGATCGAAATCACAGACGCAGAATAATTACCAATTGCTTTTTAAAAAAAGGTGTATATAATTCTGTACTAGGAACAGAAGAGAGTATATTTTCTCAATATACTCTCTTTTTCCCTGTTAAGGAAATTGTCTAACTTTGCGAAATATTAAGATTTTTCAGGAGGTGTCGAGATGGTTAAATACATTGGACAACGTATACTGTACATGCTTATTACTCTATTCATTATCGCATCCCTCACATTCTTCCTCATGAAGTTAATCCCGGGTACCCCGTTTGCTAGTGCATCCAAGTTACCCCCTCAGCAATTACAAATCATGAAAGACAAATATGGTTTGGATGAGCCAATCCCGGTTCAATATATGAATTACATGACTAATCTGGTACAAGGTGATTTGGGGATCTCTTTCCAATTCAGTAACACTCCAGTTACAGACTTGTTGGTTAATCGTATTGGTCCTTCTTTACAACTAGGATTACAAGCTATGTTTATAGGTACAATCATTGGAATTATTTTAGGAGTAATTGCTGCTCTCAGACAAAACACTTGGGTGGACTACGGTTCGACATTTGTTGCCGTAGTAGGTAAGTCTGTACCGAGTTTTGTATTGGCAGGATTATTACAATATTATGTAGGTCTTAAATTAGGATGGTTTCCAGTTCTGTTCTGGAAAGGTTTCGAATACACCATCCTACCAACAATTGCTTTGGCAATGTTCCCAATCTCAATTGCAGCGCGTTTCATGAGAACGGAAATGATTGAGGTTTTAGGATCGGATTACATTACTTTGGCAAAAGCTAAAGGTGCAAACTACTTTGAAATCGCATTCAAACATGCTTTACGTAATGCATTAATCCCAGTAGTTACAGTATTAGGTCCTTTAGCTGCAGGTTTAATGTCTGGTTCCCTAGTAGTTGAGCGTATTTTCGCAATTCCTGGAATTGGTGAGCAATTCGTTAAATCCATTCAGGTTAATGATTATCCTACAATTATGGGTACTACCATTCTTTTTGCAGCATTGTTTATTACAATCATTCTTATTGTAGATATTTTATATGGAATTATTGACCCACGTATCAGACTAGCAGGAGGTAAGAAGTAATGGCAAAAAGCGAAATTCACATTCCAAAAGAAAAATTCCAACCTGCCATTATCGATGCTTCTAAAGGTGAGGAAATTTCTAAACCTAGCTTAAGCTTCTGGCAAGATGCATGGTTGCGTGTACGTAAAAATAAGGCTGCTGTAGCCAGTATGGTCATTATGTCCATCATTATCATTATGGCGTTCTTAGGTCCTGTTATTAGTGGAAAAGACGGTGAAACACAAAAAGTGGCTCACAACAATTTACCACCAAGAATTCAAGGATTAGAAAACATTGAATGGCTTCCGTTTGATGGAGTTAAAACCATGAAGAGTGGTAAGGAAGTCAATATGTACGAACAAAAGAAAGTAGAAGAGTATTACTGGTTCGGTACGGATGCTTTGGGCCGTGACCTATTTACTCGTGTTTGGGAAGGAACACAAATTTCCCTTTATATTGCTGTATTGGCTGCATTAATCGATTTAGTGATTGGTGTTACTTACGGGGCAATCTCCGGATACTACGGTGGAAGACTTGATACGTACATGCAACGTTTTACAGAAATTCTGGTAGGTATTCCAACACTAGTTGTTGTAATCTTGATGATCTTGGTCCTTGAACCAGGTATACTTTCTATCACGATTGCGTTAAGTATTACTGGTTGGGTTGGTATGTCCCGCGTTGTTCGTGCCCAAGTTTTAAAACTAAAAGAGCAAGAATACGTATTGGCATCTAGAACATTAGGAAATGGAAACTCAAAAATCATTTTCAAGCATTTAGTTCCAAACCTAGTGGGTGTCATGATTATCAATACAATGTTCACAATTCCAAGTGCTATTTTCTTTGAAGCATTCTTAAGCTTCATCGGTTTAGGATTACAAGCACCATTAGCTTCTCTTGGTACATTAATAGATGAAGGTTACAAATCTTTACAGCTTCATCCACATGAAATGTTCATTCCGGCACTTATCATCAGTATCATCATGGTATGTTTCAACATGCTTGCGGATGGACTTCGTGATGCTCTAGATCCAAAAATGCGAGATTAAGGTAGGTGAATTCAATGGAGAAAATCTTAGAAGTGAAGGATTTGCATATATCCTTCCATACTTTTGGTGGAGAGGTTAAAGCCATTCGTGGTGTTGATTTCGACTTATTCAAAGGTGAGACATTAGCGATTGTTGGAGAATCAGGTTCGGGTAAATCAGTAACGACCAAGACAATCATGAGACTACTTCCTCCAGGAAATTCAGAAATTAAAAGTGGGCAAATCTTGTTTGACGGTAAAGATTTAACAAAACAAACTGACGGTCAAATGCAAAAGATTCGTGGTAAAGATATTTCAATGATTTTCCAAGACCCAATGACATCCTTGAATCCAACGATGAAAATTGGTAAGCAAATCATGGAGCCGATCTTAAAACACCAAAAATTAAGTAAATCAGAAGCAAAGCAACGTGCAATTGATTTATTGCGTCTAGTTGGAATTCCACAACCTGAAGTACGTTTTGAACAATATCCTCACCAATTTTCAGGTGGTATGAGACAAAGGGTTGTTATCGCAATTGCACTAGCATGTAACCCAAAAGTATTGATTGCAGATGAGCCAACCACAGCTCTAGACGTAACAATCCAAGCTCAAATCCTTGAATTGATGAAGGATTTACAAAAGAAAATCGATACATCCATCATATTCATCACGCATGACCTTGGAGTGGTAGCTAACGTAGCTGACCGCGTTGCTGTTATGTACGGTGGGAAAATTGTTGAAATCGGTACCGTTGATGAGATTTTCTATAATCCACAACATCCATATACTTGGGGCTTATTGAGCTCAATGCCAGATCTTGATATTGCTGGAAGTGAGTTGTATGCTATTCCAGGTACACCACCGGATTTAATGAACCCTCCAAAAGGAGATGCATTCGCACCTCGTAATGAGTATGCGATGCAAATCGACTTGGAAGAGCAACCTCCAATGTTTAAAGTATCTGACACTCACTACGCGGCAACATGGTTATTACACCCTGACGCACCAGAGGTTACACCTCCTGACGCAGTCGTGAAGCGTAGAAGTCACTTCCTTTCCATGAAGGGGGCTAAATAAAATGGCAGAAAATCAAGTTCTTCTTGAAGTTAAGAATTTAAAACAGCACTTCAACGTTGGAAAACCTAATATGGTTAAAGCAGTAGACGATGTTTCATTCCAAGTTTTCAAAGGTGAAACGCTTGGTTTGGTAGGAGAATCGGGTTGTGGAAAATCTACAACAGGTCGTACGATTATTCGTCTATACGATGCTACAGATGGTGAAGTAATTTTCAACGGCAAAAATGTTCATGGTAAGAAGTCTGCCAAAGAATTACGTGAGTTTAACCGTAATATGCAAATGATCTTCCAAGATCCATATGCATCTTTAAACCCACGTATGAAGGTAGTTGATATCATAGCTGAAGGAATCGATATTCATGGGTTGGCAACTTCTAAAGAAGACCGCATGAACCAAGTAATCGATCTTCTTAAAACAGTTGGATTGAATAAAGAGCATGCGAACCGCTATCCACATGAGTTCTCTGGTGGACAACGTCAACGTATTGGTATTGCCCGTGCGCTAGCAGTTCAACCTGAATTCATCATTGCAGACGAGCCTATTTCTGCTTTGGACGTTTCAATCCAAGCACAGGTTGTCAACTTGATGAAAAAGCTGCAAAAGGAAAAGGGATTAACGTATCTATTCATCGCTCATGACCTATCTATGGTTAAATACATCAGCGACCGTATCGGCGTTATGTATTTTGGTAAACTTGTAGAATTGACTACTAGTGAAGAATTGTACAATAACCCAATCCATCCATACACTCGCTCATTATTATCTGCGATTCCTCAACCGGATCCAATTAGCGAGCGTACTCGTAAGCGTATCACTTACAACCCTAACATGCATGATTATGCTGAAGGTGAAGAAGTGAAAATGCGAGAAGTTAAACCAGGACATTTCGTATATTGCTCAGAGAAAGAACTTGAGCAATACAAGAAAATGTCTAAATAAGTTTTCAATAAGACTCAACAGACAGTCAACTGATTCTGTTGGGTCTTTTTTTTATCTGCTACAAAGATTTTGAAAACTGTCCGTAAAGGCCCGATTGGCTCAGCTAACCTTTTGTGGAAAAAATCGCCCCACAAAAGGAAGTTTCGCCGTATAATGTAAGTAAAGTATTTATATGGGAGAGGGGCTCTGTCATGCAGCTTAGGAATACAATCATTGCGGCCGGGTTTTTAGTTTCAGCTTTATTTTCAATGGGTCCTACCTCTGCACTAGCAGAAGGAAATGAAGGTAATCAAGTGGTGGGTAGTCATTCGAATAGATTGATTGCTTTAAAGACAAAAGAAAAGGTTCAATCACTACCTCGTTTTACATATGATTCAGGACTCATTTTTCAGTATCCTGATGCGGTCCGTGGTGTGTATGTTACAGGACATTCAGCAGGTGGAAGTAAGTTTAACAAACTATTAGGATTAATGGATAGCACAGATCTAAATGCGATGGTTATTGACATTAAGGATGACTGGGGAAATATTACGTATAAGCCAGAACCTAATTCACCGTATGCAGGAATCGGGCAGAATTTCATCAAAGATCCAAAGGCGATGTTAAAAACTTTAGAGAAAAAGCAAGTGTATCCTATTGCTAGAGTAGTAGTTTTCAAAGACTCCATTCTTGCTAATAAAAAACCTGAATGGTCCTATAGAGAGGGTAATACCGTTTGGAAAAATGGAAGAGGAGAATCATTCGTAAACCCTTTCTTGAAAGAAGTTTGGGATTACAATATCGGGATTGCCATTGAGGCAGCTAAAATGGGCTTTCAAGAAGTACAATTTGATTATGTTCGTTTCCCTGAAGGATTCGAAAAACGAGATCAAACGTTAACCTATAGTATGGGTGACTATGAAAAGAGAAGTGAAGATAATATCCAAAAACGGGTGTCAGCAGTCACTGACTTTGTTGCCTATGCTAGGGAAAAGTTAAAGCCATACGGTGTAAAGGTATCTGTTGATATCTTTGGTTATACAGCAACCTTACCTGAAGCACCAGGTATAGGTCAAAATTTCTCGAAGATATCTGAAAATGTAGATGTCATTTCATCAATGATTTATCCTAGTCATTGGACATCATATTTTGGGATTGCAAAGCCTGATGTGGAGCCATATAAATTGGTTACCGAATACGTAAAGGTTGAAAAGCTTAAACTAGCTCAGCTTCAAACACCACCTATTTCTAGGCCATGGTTACAGGACTTTACGGCTTCTTGGCTAGGTAAAGGAAATTATAAAAAGTACGGAAAGGCAGAGGTTGAAGCCCAAATTAAAGCGTTAAATGACCAAGGAATTAAAGAGTATCTTTTGTGGAATGCAGGTAATTCGTATACATCAAACGTAGATTATACTCCGTAAAAACTAACTCCAGAGACTGAAAACAAAATGAGCGAATAACGCGTCATTTGTTTTCAGTCTCTTTTTAGTTGTCGAATCTTTCACAACTCAGTTGTCTTGTTCCAATTATATGCCCTTAAAGCGATGTATCATAAATATAAGTATTAATGAAGCTATTTGAATCAGTCAAAGAGAGTGGTATTAATACATCTTTAGTCTTAGGTAGGCTAATTACATGGAGAAATTTTGAGAGAGAATAAAAGAGCATTGTAGAATGCTCTTTGAAAATAATGAGGTTATGAAACTATGGTTAGTTTTTTTTACCGCCTACTGCTTTCCAACCAGTTTGAGTTTTGGCTGAATGATCTTTAAAAATGCTTTTTTCCTTACCGCCAAAAAACCTTTCACCAATGCCATTCACAATGACACCATTTAATGCCGTAAAACCAATCACTAGTACAGTCACAATCGTTAAATCGAGCAAATAACCAGCCATTGTGTTTCTCCTTTCGTGTGGAGCGAGTGCCTCACATTGCTATTACCTATATTGTATAAAATTGTATAAAGATTGAAAAGGGAAAATTCTGATAGTTAACGATTTGTTCAAAAATAATTTCTTAAGGGAAAATTAAGCTTGGAAAGATAAAATAATATTAATCTTTTTAAAAAATATGTTTACGAGTTGCTTCAATAGGGAATATCCAGATTGGAAGTGCAAATTACTTAAATATAATCTGAGAGTTAAGTCTGATTAATTGAGAATGAAAGCTGATAATTTTCAATTGTTTGATAAAAGATAGTTTGATAGATTTGGGTATTAAGTACTATAAAATGACAAAAATACCATTGTGTTCAAGGTTTGTATAACAAATTTCGTATTTTTTAAAAAAGGTATTCTTTTTAATGAGATTGATGTATAATTGTGATAGAAATTACTTGTTTATAGTAATTTCAAAGTAGAGTGGATAAACAATAAAAGAAGCTGTCGTATAAATAGATAGATGGCATACACTTTTACATTCATTAAAAAGTTTTCCCAGCATAGATCTACGATTCTATAATTCGGGAGTGTGATTAATATGGTAACATTGTATACTTCTCCAAGCTGTACTTCTTGTAGAAAAGCAAAAGCTTGGCTTGAAGAAAATGATATTGGATATGTAGAAAGAAATATTTTTTCTGAGTCATTATCCATTGAAGAGATTAAGGAAATCCTGCGTATGACGGAGGATGGAACGGATGAAATTATTTCTACCCGCTCCAAAACGTTCCAAAAATTAAACGTAAATGTAGAGTCTCTGCCTCTACAACAGCTATATACTTTAATCAAGGAAAATCCAGGTTTACTTCGTAGGCCGATCATCCTTGACGAGAAGCGTTTGCAAGTGGGTTATAACGAAGATGAGATCCGTCGTTTCCTTCCAAGGAAAGTTCGTACCTTCCATCTTCGTGAAGCTCAGCGAATGGTTAACTAATAGGAAAGACTCTGACACTATGTTGTTGGGGTCTTTTTATTTTATCTGAACGGTAATGATATTCCAAAAATGTACAAGGTTTATAAAAAAATATAGGGATTTTAAGCGAAATGAAGATGTTTTCAATTGCTTCCTGATTCTAGAAATTTGCAGGGCTGTTTTTGATATTGCAAATTATCTAAAAATTATGTAAAATCAAATAACTAAGTAGGCATTTCAATCGTTTTTATTTGTTTTGTGCTTTTCATTTTCCTTCTTACGCTTTTTATCATAAAATAGAATAAATATAACTTATCCACTTTTATTGATTATTATCAGAGTTAGAGGGGTAAAGTTATAGATAGAAAAGCTTAATTTTCGGGGGTAATTCCCTTCAAAATTTGAAGAGAAGGGAGAGGGAATTTATGGAGATTGAACGCATTAATGAACATACCGTAAAATTTTACATTTCGTATATTGATATTGAGGAAAGAGGCTTTGATCGCGATGAGATTTGGTACAATCGTGAGAAAAGTGAAGAACTATTCTGGGAAATGATGGATGAAGTTCATCATGAAGAAGAATTTGGCATTGAGGGACCTTTATGGATTCAAGTCCAAGCACTAGATAAAGGATTAGAAGTACTTGTAACAAGAGCTAATCTGGCTAAAGATTTGATTAATGGTGAAAATCTTGATGATAAGCTAAAAGATATGCCCGTTCATGAGAAAATTGAGTCCCTCCTCGATCACCATATGCAAGGAAAAATACCAGAAGAAGAACAAATTATTGTTGAAGATGGTATTTTAGAGTTTGTTATTATGTTTAAAGATTTTGAGGATGTGATTTCTTTAAGTAAGAGACCAGGTCTGGAAGGTTTTGAGACCAAATTATTCGCTTACGAAGGAAAATATTTTCTGTTCGTTGAATTCTTAGAAGAAGAAATGGACGAAGAAGAGATGGATAATGTACTAAGCATTCTTCTTGAATATGGAGATGAATCTCAAATGACGATTCATCGACTTGAAGAGTATGGGAAAGTAGTTATGAACGAAAATGTATTTGATACGGTACGTCAATATTTCGTATAGATATACTCTACCGATTTCTTTTGCAGGAAATCGGTTTTTGTTTGTTTTCCTGTTTACATTACATTGTAGAAGCTCAATAGAGGATTTAATATAATCTTTTTGGGTATATGTAGTTGTACAGTATGTTTAGGGATTCTCGAGGTGGAATAATGAAAAATACAGTTCGGTTACTTTTATTTGTTGCTCTTTTATGGGGTGTTTGGTTTTTCTTTCATGATAAAGTCCAAGGAGGTCTTTTTGGATTTTTCAGTTTAATTTTGACACTATCTGCTGTCATCATTGGGTTTGTGATTTTCTTGGAAAATAGACATCCTACCCAAACCCTTACCTGGCTCGTTGTATTTGGAGCATTCCCGTTAGTTGGTTTTATCTTTTATTTGTTGTTTGGAAGAAATTATCGTAAAGAAAAAATGTTCCGTAAAAAATATTTTTTAGATAAGCAGGCATTCCTAAAAATTGATGGTGAACGTGATATCAGTGTTGATAAGCTTGCCAATATGGGAGAACATCAGAGGAAGTTGATCACATTGGCCCAGCGTATTGGGAATAGTCCCATTTCATTTGCAACTGAAACGAAGATTTTGACGAACGGGGAAGAGACTTTTTCTCAAATTCTTTCTGCATTGAAAGAAGCAAAGCACCATATCCACATTCAATACTATATTGTTCGTGATGATGAAATTGGACGCGATATTAAAAATGCCTTAATGGAACGAGCAAGAAATGGCGTGAAAGTACGATTCTTATATGACGCAGTAGGGGCTTGGACATTAACGAAGGAATATATTCAAGATTTACGCAATGCAGGAGTGGAAGTCTCTCCATTTGGTCCTGTACGATTACCGTTTTTAAACAATAAATTTAATTTTCGTAACCATCGAAAAATCATCGTCATTGACGGAGACACTGGATTTGTTGGGGGCCTCAATATAGGAGATGAATATTTAGGTAGAAATAAAAACTTTGGATTCTGGCGTGACACACATATGATGGCAAAAGGTGAAGCGGTACGTACCCTTCAATTGATTTTCCTGCAAGATTGGTATTATAGTACAAACCATAGCTTTTTAACGGATGAGTACCTACCCCAAAGCGTACCGATTGAACATCATCAAGGCGGAGTCCAGATGATTGCTGGTGGTCCGGATAATGAATGGAGTGTCATAAAAAATATGATTTTCTCCATGATTACTACAGCGAAAGAGTCGGTTTACATTGCAACTCCTTATTTCATTCCGGATGAGGATGTATTTCAGGCTCTAAAGGTAACAGCGCTAAGTGGGATTGATGTGAGATTGCTTGTACCTAAAAATCCTGATAAGTGGATTGTATGGCATGCATCACGATCGTATTTCCCTGATTTATTAGAGGCAGGTGTACGAGTTTACGAATACAAAGAAGGATTCATGCATAGCAAGATTGTAATCGTTGACAATGAACTTGCCTCGATTGGGACCTCTAATATGGACATGAGGAGCTTCCATCTGAATTTCGAAGTTAATGCGTTCCTCTATAAAACGGGTAGCACACAAAAGCTCGTCAAAGATTTTATGGATGATCTCGAACAAGCCCAAGAAATCCATGTAGACTCTTTTAAGCAACGTAATATTGGCATGAAAGTGTTAGAGTCGTTTTGTAGATTACTTTCACCATTATTATAAAAATGGAGTGCAGTAGTGCACTCTATTTTTTTTTTTGCTTTATACATGTATAAATGGCTTGCAATCAAGTAATTTGACGTTATTACCAATTTTAAAGGGGGAGGATAGGTTCAAATAGGTATTCTCCATTGTTAAGGATTGTGGATAGCTAAGTTTACAAAAGTTCTTATTTCATAAAAGGAAATTCGTTTTTCCTGTTGAATATGTCCAACAGGAGGTGTAAAGATGTTAGTTGCATTAAATACACAAGGAATTCACGTATTGTTGTCAGAAAGATTACCTAGTGAGAAAATAAACGCATTAAGAAGGGAAATGTTCTTTTGTCCAGGGTGTAAAGAAAAAGTTATATTGAGAAGTGGAGCTATTAAGATTCCCCATTTCGCACATAGGAGTAAATCAAAATGTGATGTGGATAGTGAGAATGAATCGAAAGAGCATTTAGTAGGTAAGCTGCAATTGTATTCGTGGTTACAGGATCAATATTTACATCCAACTATAGAAAAATATATTCCTGCTATTTCCCAAAGAGCGGATATTTATTTGGAAGATAAGATGGGAAGAAAATTTGCGATCGAATTTCAATGCTCATCATTGGCTTTTGATTCTCTAGAAAAGAGGACAATTGCCTATAAAAAGGCTGGAATCACCCCAGTATGGATATTATCCTCTACTTGGCTCCATCAGAAAGGTCCTCATGAATTTAGAATTTCTCCAATGATCTGGTCTTTTTTGCAAACCTCATTTGTATTGTTCTATTCTACTATCGAACAAACTTTCTTCATTTTACACGAACTTTATCCTTTTTCCTCACAAACCGTTTTCGCCAATCTCACTAAAAAGTCATCCCAAATATTTTCATTTACACAGCTCTTCGATTTGTCATTCCCTTCATCTTCTTTACATATACTCAATTGCTGGAAAACAAAAAGGAGTGGCTGGAAGGAGAATGCTTATCGATATTTAAATCCAACAAGTACATTTTGGCAGGCAATTTATCGAAGTCGTTTAAGTATTGGATCATTACCAAATGAAATTGGACTGCCTGTTAAAGGTATGCAGAACTTACAAACTTCAGCGGTCGAATGGCAATTTTGGATTTGGTATGATTGTTTTAGACTTAGAAAGCCTGGAAATCGGTTTTCCATGAAATTTATCCAGGGTCATTTTTTAAATCGCATCAGAAAAGGAAACATTGTAGTTCGGAAGTTTGCACTCTGTGAACAGAATCCTTACATAGCACCATCTAACTATATTGATTTTCTGGTTGCCATTGGTGTCATGAAGAATAGTGATGAATCCTATGAATGGTTAGGTTTTGACCAGTCTATTGATATAGAAGACAGAATTAAGAGGGCTTGGCAGCTTCTTAATAAAATTAATTAGGAAACCGAAATATAAAAAAGCAGGATTTTTTTTTGGAATGAAGAAATAGTAGTAGGTAGGGTAAATTTTTTATGCTGATTGGAGGAAGATCATGGCACAAGAAACTGCTGTTAAAACATTGCCATCACGAAAAGACATCGCTGTAGAGGATACCTGGAGATTGGAAGATATCTTTGCATCAGATGAAGCCTGGGAACAGGAGTTAAACGAATTAAAGGAAGAAATCAAGAAAGCCGGTTCCTTTAAAAATACGCTTGGAGATAGTGCTGATGCACTATATTCAGCACTTCAATTCCAAGATGCGCTAACTGAAAGATTAGGTAGGCTGTATGCTTATTCACATATGAGATACGATCAAGACACGACAAATTCACACTACCAAGGTATGGATGACCGTGCAAAAACATTATACACACAAGCAGCTAGCGCCTTGTCGTATATCGTGCCAGAGGTTTTGGGAGTTGAGGAGAATAAAATTCAACAATTTCTAAATGAAAAGGAAGAGTTGAAGCTTTATACACATGCTTTGGAAGAGATTAATCTTCAAAGACCTCATGTTCTATCTGCAGAGGCAGAAGCGCTATTAGCTCAAGCATCTGAAGTGATGAGTGCTTCAAGCAATACGTTCGGTATGTTGAATAATGCTGATTTGGAATTCCCGACGATTAAAGGTGAAGATGGAGAAGATGTACAAATCACGCATGGCCGATATATTCGATTCCTAGAAAGTGAAAATCGCCAAGTTCGTGAAGATGCATTTAAAGCCGTTTATGCAACGTATGGAAAATATCAAAATACGTTCGCGAGTACATTGTCTGGTACAGTGAAAAAGGATAATTTCAATGCGAAAGTACGAAACTATGATTCTGCCCGCCATGCTGCATTAAGCAACAATAATATTCCAGAATCCGTTTACGAGAATTTAGTGAATACGGTAAATGAAAACCTTCATTTACTTCACAAATATGTGGACTTACGTAAGAAGGTACTAGGGTTGGATGAATTACATATGTATGATTTATTCACCCCATTAGTGAAAGAGGTAAAAATGGAAGTATCCTACGAGGAAGCCAAGGACTATATCTTAAAAGGTCTTGCTCCACTAGGTGAAGAATATGCAAACGTATTACAAGAGGGCTTTGAAAATCGTTGGGTAGATGTGCATGAGAATAAAGGAAAGCGTAGCGGAGCTTATTCATCTGGATCATATGGAACAAATCCATACATCTTGATGAACTGGCAGGATAACGTGAACAACTTGTTCACTCTTGCTCACGAATTCGGGCATTCTGTACACAGCTATTACACACGTAAGACTCAACCGTATCCATATGGAAACTACTCGATTTTCGTGGCAGAGGTTGCATCTACTTGTAACGAAAACTTGTTGAATGATTATTTATTAAAGACAATAGACGACGAGAAGAAGCGTCTGTATTTATTAAATCACTATCTAGAAGGCTTCCGTGGCACTGTATTCCGTCAAACAATGTTTGCTGAATACGAACACTTAATCCATAAAAAAGCTCAAGACGGTGAAGCACTTACAGCTGAATTATTAACGAAAGAATACTATGCTTTAAATAAGAAGTATTTCGGAGAAGAAATTACAATCGATGAAGAAATCGGTTTAGAGTGGGCTAGAATTCCTCACTTCTACTACAACTATTATGTTTATCAATATGCGACTGGATTCAGTGCAGCAACTGCATTGAGCAAACAAATTTTAGAGGAAGGCCAACCAGCTGTTGACCGCTACCTAGAATTCTTAAAAGCAGGAAGCTCTGACTATCCAATCGAAGTATTGAAAAAAGCAGGAGTGGATATGACAACTGCAGATCCAATCCGTGAAGCTTTAAAAGTATTCGAAGAAAAGTTAGCTGAGATGGAAGAGTTATTGAAATAATCAAGGAAAACGGCCAAAAGCTTTAATGCTCTTGGCCGTTGTTTTTTTATTTTGCATGGAGGTGGATGAAGTAGGGGAGTCGGAATGTAAATATGGGTTGATGATTCGAAGGTTGGCCAAGGTACCATGCACTTACCTATGGAATCCCTTCACCTGACCCCATTTACCCTTCACATTCGTCCTAAATCCCTTTCACTTTTCAAAATTTACTCTTTGCTTTTGAGGAAAAACGGAAGTTTACTCTTCACTCATATTGGGTTACCCTGTACTCTCCAGCTTTTCTCTTCACCCGAATGAATAAAGTATGCACAAACCTACCTATTTCCTTGAATCGGGTGGGTTTACAGTGCAGGGTCCAGCCGATTCACCTCGCCTGAATGATATAACATTTACAAGCTTACCTTTTTCCTTTAGTCTCGACCACCATTTTTTTCGATGTTTCCCTTCACTCATCCAAAGAACCCTCCGCTTTCAAATAGGGAGAAAGGCTTTATAGAATTTAAACTAATAGAAAGAGAAAAGCTTTCGAAAAATAGTAAACATGAATTAAAATCCCTTAAATCTTTTGCGATTGTTGATAACTAGTATGAAAAAAAGGATACTGATAAAAAGTAAAGGTGCGCTTATTAAGAGAGGGAATAGGTTCATTAATGCTAGAATGTGCAAGAAAAATGAGGTTAGGATAAGGCAAGGAATGATCCAAATCAAATAGTTTTTCATCGTTTCCTCCTATGAAAAGTTGTCCTTGTTTTATTTTTATGGAGGGCTGACATGCAATATTCTAAGAATTTGACAATATTGTGAAATAACTAACAAACGAATTGAAATGCTAATCTTTCCTTGTTATAGTAGGGGTGTGAAGTTGATCACTTAGCAAACATATACCCCTTTGTTTGACCGTGAAAAACTCTCCCATCCCCTTTGTTCGTATATATAGAAAAAACCCTGCCCATCCCTGCAGGGTTTTTTCATTGTATTGCGCTTTTGTTCTTAATTACATTCACCGATATACTTCCAGAAGGTACCGTATTTAACCGGCACTTTTTCAACCTTTTGCTGTAGAACCAGTTTCTTCATTTCTCGTTCTACATCTGAATCTTTCATGTTATATACAACTGCAATTTCCTTTGTTGCTACAAGTCCAAAATATTGAATGAATGTTTCGATAGGTGGCAAATCGGCGGGAGAAGGGAGTTCACCAAGCATTTCCTCCAGAATGGTGACGTAAACTTCATATGAATATGCACCAGATATTTTTATGCCTTCTTCTTCAATATTCTGATTAAAAAATACGACAGTGGGACTTTCTGTAACTTCCATTTCAGATGAAATTTTCAAATCGCATTGGAAAGCTTTTGCTGCAGCTTCGGATGTAACATCCTTAAGGAATTCTTCTACATCTAAACCAATAATTTGGGCACATTCGGTTAAAACGTTCATATCAGAAATATTTTGTTTTTCCAAGAACATGAGCTCCCGTAATTTACGGAGGAATTTGGTCCCTGCTCGCCTTCCTTGTAGCTCAGCAGCTTTAATGGCGATTGATGCATTATAAGGTGATGAGATAGGGTTTTGAAACCAGAGGCTACCATCGCATGACATGCCCGTACGACTTGCTGTCCGTTCCCATACTTGTGCCATGTTTTCTGAAACTTTACTGCAAAAATTCAAATCTGTTAATTTTCCAGTAAGGATATGTTTAATACTAAAAAATTGTCCGTATTCCACTAGGAGTTTCTTCAGGTTTGGTTCCATTGCCCAGCATTCAGGACATAATGGATCAATGAATACATATATTTCAACCGGTTTGTTTCCGGTCCCCACACAGTGCTGTGAATTAAACCATTCAGAAATCTTGAAAACGGGCTTTTGAGAACTCAACTGCATTCTCCTTTCTCGGTTAAATTCATTAACCTATGATTTTCATGATGTCGTGTTTTCAATTTTCAGGTGTATTAATCATGTGATTGGCGGTTAATTCTAATCGTTGGTAGAAAAACTCTCGAATTGGACCAGAAAGCCCTACTTCATCCATTGCTTCTTGCATACATGCGAGCCATGCTTCCGATCTTTTAGGAGTTACTTCAAATGGCATGTGGCGAGCTCTTAACATAGGATGTCCATGTTCGTCTGTATATAGTGATGGCCCACCTAAATACTGGGTCATAAATTGTTTTTGTTTACGTGCAGTTTCCGACAAATCATCTGGAAAGATTGGCTTTAGAACAGCATTTTGACTTACCTTTTCATAAAATAAGTCAATAAGTTCATGTAGTTTGTCCTCACCGATTGCTTCAAAAGGGGTGATGGATCGCTCAGTCATAATAATTCTCCTTTAACTTCCCATTTCTTCATTTATTTTATCAACTGAAATCAAATATCTCAAACAACTAGCTCGGGCATAAAAAAAGAGGTCGACTGAAAAATGTCAGACCCCAGGAATTTTTTTTATTTGACATGTATTCTGAACAAGCTTCAATGCTTCTAACTCATCAATTAAGGTAGGATATCATGATCTTTTTAACATAGTTTTGTGTTTCCCTAAAAGGGGGAATGCCGTTATATTTATCTACGTTACCGGGACCAGCATTGTAAGCAGCTAATGCTAATTCGGTATTGCCATCATATTTATCTAGCATCTGCCGTAAGTATTTACTTCCACCCATAATATTTTCATAAGGGTCAAACACGTTTTTAACTCCAAGCCATTTAGCAGTTGAAGGCATAAGTTGCATGAGCCCCGATGCACCAGCGTGGCTTTGAGCGTTAGGATTGAAAGCGGATTCCTGCTGAATGACGGATTGAATCAACTTTACAGGCAAATTAAATCGTTCTGCAGCTTGTTCTATTACATCATGGAATCCCTTTGAAGATACAGCCTCTACTTTTTCAGACACTTTTTCTATGGTTTCTGACATGATAGGTGTGAACGTGGAAGGAAGCATCGAAGCGAAAGATAGTAGGTTATCTTTCTTTTCTTCCACCATTTCAAGGATATTTTCAACACTGCCTAGAGATGAAAGGTTTGGATTTGTGTCTGTCCCATCATTGATGAATTGAGATAATAGCTGTTGAAACATATCGTTCCCAGCTACATTCGTATTGTCAGAAGTTCGGTCTAAATTTTGAAGTGCTTGTACTTCGAATAATGCTTTTATTTCATCTATTTTCAATGTATTCACCTCTAATAAGGTTACTCGTTAATCTGGAGTAGTTTTTGTTTATAGAATCGCTCAATTTTATTTTCGGTTTTGCGGACAGGAATGTTAAGCTCTTTTAGTAAATTGTGAAATATTTCCTTGCCAGATTCAAAATCTGCTACTTCGTATTCAACCTCAAAATCTTCTATTGAAAGATAGCAACTATGGTCAAGTACAAGAAGTCCTCCTTCATAGGGGAATTCCACTCTAGAGGTTGTCAAGGAACCAAAATGGTGAAGGCCATCCAATTTATCTATGATTGAATGAACTGCTGTTTTAACCTCGCCATTGGGGAAATCATTGCTTTTAATAAAAGCATGTGCTGTTATCTCATCAACGTCTTGGTTCGTTTCAAGCAAGCCAATATTTGCCGGCTGCTTCAATGTCATTTCCCATTTTCCTTTTTTCTCACGTAAGCGTAAGGCACTACTAGCACCCTTTAAGTCAAATCCTTTTGTATCGAAATAATGATTGGTTTGGGTGATGAAGGAATTGTTCTTTATTTTAAAATAATCGCATAAACGTAGAAATTCCACTTTCGTAAGTAGGTTTTTGAATTCGATTTCCAGATGGATAGACAGGTGGATTCATTCCTTTCGATATTAGAGTGCATATATGAAGACTACACGGTCCGGTATTTTGATAGAAACTTTTTCGTTTTTCTAACGATTATCATACTTGATTCTTAGGAAAGAAGTAAGTCTTATGGTAAAATATAAGAGTCTTTTTTGTACTTTAGGAAAGTATAAATTGGGCAACAAAGAAGTAAGTCGACGTATTGGCCAATTTTAGGAATAAAGTATAAGTGTCACTAGGCAAATGCCGGCGCTTTAGGCTTGGATCTAGTCAAGTTTTCTAAAATACATAAATAGAACGGGTAATGCAGGAGGAACAGTCATGAGAAAGAAAATTACCATTGAAGATGCAAAGATATCAGATCAACAAGTGCAGTTGTATTGTGGAAAGAACATTGTGTTAGAAAATGCAGTGGCAACGGGACAAATGTTGGTCGATTCAGACAATTTATCATTCATTTATATCATAGAACATCAAGAAGAGTATCAATACATAGAATTGACGAAATGTATATGGGAAGAGCTAAAAATCGGATTAGAACAAAATCTTCCGGTTTATCTTTATGGCGAAGGGAATTTAGAATTAACCAATTTTCAAGATGAATTAAGATACTTGATTGATAACATTGAAGGCAATAGCAATTATGGGGAAGAAATGGTTGCTGAGGTTGAACGAATCTTCAAGTAAGTCTTGTTAAGGTGGTGGGATTGTGAAGCATTGGGATGATTTTTTAGCTCCGTATAAACAAGCGGTTGAGGAGCTAAAGGTTAAATTAAAAGGGATGAGAAACCAATTTGAAAGAGAAGGGATACATTCCCCGATTGAATTTGTAACGGGGCGGGTAAAGCCAATAGCAAGCATTTTGGATAAAGCCAATAGCAAGGGTATCCCTTTGAATAGGCTTGAACATGAAATGCAGGACATCGCTGGCTTAAGGATGATGTGTCAGTTTGTTGATGACATTCGAGTGGTTGTCGAGATTTTACGAAAACGTAATGACCTCGAAATCGTGGAAGAGCGTAATTATATTTCACATAAAAAAGTGAGCGGTTACAGATCGTACCATGTAGTGATAAGATACCCGGTTCAAACCATTCATGGTGAAAAGAAGATTTTGATTGAAATACAAATTCGCACACTGGCGATGAATTTTTGGGCAACGATTGAGCATTCTTTGAATTATAAATATAAGGGGCAATTTCCAGTGGATATCCGAGATAGGTTGCAACGTGCAGCAGAAGCGGCGTTCAGATTGGATGAAGAAATGTCACAAATACGACTTGAGATTCAAGAAGCACAACGAGTATTTTCAAGGAAAAAGGAATCACAGGAAGGCTAATATGGTTGGAGGAGGGAAGTCATGAAGTTTGCTATAACCTCAAAAGGCGATCAGAAATCGAATACTCTAATGCATAAAATGAGATCGTACCTGATTGATTTCCAATTGGAATATGATGAAGAGCAGCCAGATATCGTAATCTCTGTTGGAGGAGACGGAACATTATTGTATGCATTCCACCGGTACAGAAGCAGGCTTGATAAAACTGCCTTCGTAGGGGTGCATACCGGTCATCTTGGATTCTATGCCGATTGGACTCCAGATGAAATTGAAAAGTTAGTGATTGCAATTGCTAAAACTCCTTATCAAATTATTGAATATCCTCTACTTGAGGTTATTGTCCGCTTTTCAAACGGAGGACGTGAGAAAAAGTATTTGGCATTAAATGAGTCAACTGTAAAGAGTGTCGAGGGCACACTAGTTATGGATGTGGAAATAAAGGGGCAGCATTTTGAGACTTTCCGTGGTGATGGTTTATGCGTATCGACTCCATCAGGAAGTACAGCGTATAACAAAGCACTAGGTGGAGCGATTCTTCATCCTTCCATCAATGCAATTCAATTAGCTGAAATGGCTTCGATTAATAACCGTGTTTTCCGTACGGTAGGTTCACCATTGATTTTGCCAAGCCACCATACATGCATGTTGAAGTCTGTGAAGCAGGTGGACTTTATCGTGACTGTCGATCATTTGCAAATCCTTCATAAAGAAGTGAAATCCATCCAGTTTAGGGTAGCAGATGAAAGGGTTCGTTTTGCTCGCTTTAGACCTTTCCCGTTCTGGAAAAGAGTGCATGATTCATTTATCTCGGAAGGTTAATAGGTTAATATGGAAAAACGTTTTTGTTTGAAATGGAAGGCTGCTACCAAAGAGAACGGAATGATTTTGCGGGATTTCCTAAAAAACCACCATATCTCCAAAGCAGCCTTAACCGACATAAAATTTAATGGTGGTACAATTCTCGTGAACGGTGAAGAAGTGACTGTACGTCGTCAGCTTGTAGTAGGTGATGAAGTGACTGTTTATTTTCCATTAGAAGTATCGAGTGAGGGACTGATTGCAGAGAGATTTGCGCTCGATATTGTATATGAAGATGACTTTGTACTAGTGGTCAATAAGCCACCTTACATGAATACGATTCCTTCCCGTGAGCATCCGACAGGGAGTTTAGCAAACGGTTTGGCCGGCTATTACAAAGAAAAAGGGATTGGTTCAACCATCCATATCGTGACTAGACTAGACCGTGACACATCTGGACTAGTGTTAATTGCTAAACATCGGCACGTTCACCATTTGATGAGTGAGCAACAAAAGGCTGGCGGTGTGAAGCGTATTTACGAAGCTTTCGTTCATGGAGAATTAGCAAGTGATGCAGGAGAAATTGAGGCTCCGATTGGTCGAAAATTAACAAGTATTATTGAACGGGAAGTAAGGGATGACGGACAATATGCTTGCACATTTTATGAAGTACTAAATCTATTTAATGATTTTTCACACATAAAGCTGAGGTTGATGACAGGTCGCACACATCAAATTCGTGTGCATATGAGTTATATTGGACACTCCTTATTAGGGGACAATCTATATGGTGGCAAAAGGGATCTAATAGAACGACAAGCACTACACTGTCAAAGCATTACATTTTATCACCCCTTTTTAGTAAGGGAGTTATCCTTCACGATTGAATTACCAAAAGATATGAAGAAAATAATAGGACTGGACCTTAAGTAATCTAGGTTTCAGTCTTTTTGCATATGAAAGGGAAAAGACTAGAAATCAGTATGAATTCGACTTTTTTATAGAAAAAGTACCATATTTCGATTATTTCCGCGGAAATGAAAAGGAGTATTGAATTGAAGAAATACACCATATTACTTCTGTCCATTATACAAATAGGCCTCTCTATAATCAGCATATATAAAATCTATCAACCAAAAGTAGGACCGATTGGTGATGGGAACATTTCTCCTTTGTTTTGGGTTTCTACCATTTCATTTTTAGTGAGTGGATTAAGTTTTTTAAGTCTTAGTGTGTATATGTTTTGGAATGAAAAAAATAGGGAGATTTAGAATGTCTCCCTATACCCTAATCTCAGTCAAACGATCTAAATTTCTCCGGTACAAACGGCATACTTGAAGGTACATCGACCAACTCCAATTCTGGATATCGCAAGGCCGTCAATTTCCCTCCGAATACGCATCCTGTGTCGATATTGTATGTATTTTCAATCTTACGTGCATCTTTTACAGGGGTATGGCCGTAAACAATCAATGGTTTTCCTCGATAATGTATGGCCCAGTCGCGTCTAACGGGAGAACCGTCTGGATGTTTTTCGCCTGTAATATCTCCGTAAAACACAAAGGTCCTTACTTTCTCATCCGTTCGTCCAATATATTTTTCTGAGATACCAGCGTGGGCGATAATTAGTTGCTTATTATCTAGTGTTTGATACAATGGGGCCTTTTCATATAGCTCCATGAATTTTCTTCGTATTTCTTTTTGCTCACCCGTTGAAAGGGCTTCATATTCAGCAACAGTGGTCTCTAATCCGTGTGAGATTTGGACTTTATTTCCTTTAAAATAACGATATAGTTTATTGCAGTGATTTCCTGGAGTATAATAGGCATCTTGTTTTTCGACAGCTAACCTCCAAACCACCTCAATCACATTGAGTGACATTGGTCCTCGATCTGTCAAATCTCCTACAAAAGCTAATTTTCTTCCTTCAGGATGAACAGGAATGTCATCCTGCCACAGGTACCCCATTTTTACAGTTAATGCTTGAAGCTCCTCATAACATCCATGAATATCTCCTATAATATCTAGCTTCATGTATCAACATCCTATCTAAAGTATGTTTCTTCTCATTTGTAGTATCTTACCATAGTTTAGGCATTATAAAGGAAGGTATTGACAAAAGTGTGTTTCCTTTTGAATGTTGCTTGAGTAATATATTTGGGTATGGTAGTTCTAAGACTAAATAATCGGTTGAATAATAGGTGTAAGAATAAATTCCCTTCATTTTAGTAGCGACAAAGCTGTTTAGTTTTGCTAGTATAATGAAGGGTAAAAATAATTTATAATTGATGATTTTTCAATAAAAATGTCATTAGATTGAGAGGGGGGGAAGTAATGAGTGAACAGCAGGAACGCGATCGTGAAATGGAGAAATTGAACGAAGACCTGATAATTGAAGCTCTTGAAAAAGATAATTTAGATGCTTTTCGAGACGAGTTTACTGAATTACATCCGTATGATCAAGCAAAGCTTTATATGAAGCTGGATAAGGAAATAAGGTCGAAAATTTATCATTACTTATCCCCTGAAGAAATGGCTGGCTTATTTGAAAATCTTGAAATAGAAGAAGATGAATACGAAGAGCTTCTTTCTGAAATGAATCCAACCTATGTTGCCGACATGCTCGCGCAAATGTATGCGGATGATGCGGTTGACGTCTTAAATGAGTTGGATAAAGACCAAGTAGTTAGTTATCTGACTATCATGGATGATGAAGCAGCTCAGGAAATCAAAGAGCTTCTGCATTATGAGGAGTATACGGCTGGTAGTATCATGACAACGGAGTTCATTGCTATCTCCAAGAACCAAACCGTTCGATCCGCCATGTACATTTTGAAAAATGAAGCTCCGCGTGCAGAAACGATTTATTATGTATATGTGGTAGATGAAGATAAAAAACTTGCAGGAGTTATATCTCTTCGTGATTTGATTGTATCGGATGACGATACGATGATAGCAGAAGTGATGAGCGATCGTGTTGTATCAGTTTCAGTAAGTGAGGACCAAGAAGAAGTCGCAAGGAAAATGAGAGATTACAATTTCTTGGCCGTACCAGTGGTAGATTTCCAGAACCATTTGCTAGGAATCATTACGGTCGATGACATTATCGATGTTATGGATGAAGAGGCTTCAGACGACTATTCCAAGCTTGCCGGGGTATCTGACCTTGATAGAATGGACAGAAATCCAGTTGGTGCTGCAAAAAAACGACTTCCTTGGCTCGTGATTTTATTGTTCCTTGGAATGATGACTGCCAGCTTGATTGGAAGGTTTGAAGAAACATTGAATCAAAAAGCAATATTGGCGGTTTTTATACCGTTGATTGCAGGGATGGCAGGAAATACAGGAACACAGGCACTAGCGGTAGCAGTCCGTGGTATCGCTACAGGTGATTTAGAACAAGAAAGCAAATGGAAATTGATTCTTCGAGAAGCGGGAACAGGTGTCATCACTGGAACAACCTGTGGGGTATTAGTGACATTTGTAGTTTATTTATGGCATGGGGATTGGTTTTTAGGCTTTTTAGTGGGATTATCCATTTTCTCTACATTGATTGTTGCAACATTAGCTGGATCACTCGTTCCACTTTTAATGCACCGTATGAAAATTGATCCTGCGGTAGCATCAGGACCGTTTATTACAACCATCAATGACTTAATCAGTATTTTAATCTACTTTGGAATGGCTACCTTATTTATGAGTTATTTAAAGTGAAAACCTGCGGATTCGCAGGTTTTTATTTTTGGGACGGTTATTCTAAGTACCTCTAACGGATTTTTGATTTAAGTAGAAGGTGATGGGATTATTAATCCTTCACTTTGTAATGATTATCCGTCACTTACCCCCGTTAATCCTTTGGTTTGTATAGTTTTATCCATCACATTTTTATATAACTGAGAATTTATCCATTTTTTATTCCATTTATCCTACGCTATGGAATTCATCTTATTCACTCCAATTGCTTTATCCATCACATTTTTCCTTTGAAATTAACTTGATAGAAGGATTGTTATAGCTCTAAAAAGTATAAGGTTGGTATTCAATATTTCTGTATACAGCTGGAACGGAAATCAACAGGAAAATTTAACAGTGCCTAAAGAATAAAAAACTTTCTCGCTGCATTTTTTTCTGTTATGATTAGTAGTAGGTACTAATAACTTGTATAAATAGGAGGACATATAGAAATGACTCTTTCATTAGATGGAAAAACTTATGTAGTAATGGGCGTAGCAAATAAACGAAGCATCGCATGGGGAATCGCTAGATCTTTGCACACTGCTGGAGCTAAATTAATCTTCACATACGCAGGTGAAAGATTAGAGAAAAGTGTTCGAGAGCTTGCAGATTCTCTTGGTGCCAATAGTCTAGTTCTTCCTTGTGATGTAACAAATGACCAAGATATTGAAAAGTGTTTCGCTGAGATTAAAGAAGAAGTAGGCGTGATTCATGGAGTAGCACATTGTATCGCTTTCGCTAATAAGGAAGAATTAGAAGGCGATTATATGAATACAACAAGAGAAGGTTTCTTATTAGCTCATAACATTAGCTCATATAGCTTAACGGCTGTTTCAAAAGTAGCTGAAGGATTAATGACTGAAGGCGGTAGCATTGTTACATTGACATACCTAGGTGGAGAGCGTGTCGTTCCTAACTATAACGTAATGGGTGTTGCCAAAGCTTCTTTGGATGCTAGCGTAAAATATTTAGCGAATGATTTGGGTAAAAAAGGAATCCGCGTTAATTCAATTTCTGCTGGTCCAATCCGTACGTTATCAGCAAAAGGTGTTAGCGATTTCAACTCCATTCTAAAGGAAATTGAAGAAACAGCTCCGCTTCGCCGTACAACAACTCCAGAAGAAGTGGGAGATACTGCATTGTTCCTATTCAGTGATTTGTCTCGCGGAATTACAGGAGAAAACATTCACGTTGACTCTGGATACCATGTCCTATAAGAAAATATAAAAGAAAAGGGTGGCGATTTTGCCACCCTTTTGCATATGGAAAAAGATGCGCTGAAATTCAAAATTCTATTAAATTATGTCGACTGATATCGAATTGAATAGGGCAGGATTTAAGTTTGTTTTACGTACCGATGGACGACCTAAAAAGTACCCTTGGGCAAAAGGAATGCCAAGTTCCATACAGGTGGACAATTCTCGCGCCGTTTCAATTCCTTCTGCGATGATATTGCTGTCCATTTTACTAGCCAATGTCGTGAACACTTCAACAATATGCCTTTTCATTGGATGTGTATCAATCGAGCTAATTAGAGAGCGATCTATTTTTATGTAATCAGGCGTGAGCTCACAGATTGCCTGCAAAGAAGAATATCCAGCCCCTGCATCATCAACTGCTATGAGAAATCCTTGATTGCGATAATGTTGAATAACTTCTCGAAAAGCCTCAAAATCCTCAATCGCACTTCTCTCAGTTATTTCAAACACGATATCTGAGGGCTCAATCCCATATTTCTTTAATAACTGAATTGTATGGCCAGGTGTGAAATTAGGATCGTAAATAACTTGAGCACTGATGTTTAAAAATAATTTTTCTCCTTGTTTTAAAAAGGGGGTACTTCTCTCAATGGCAAGCTCTCTTGCCGCTTTCTCCAACCCATACAAATGTCCTGTTTTTTCTGCATACGAAAATAATGCGATGGGAGAGAAAACAGGACTATCAATTGGCCCTCTTGTTAAAGCTTCAAACCCATATGGTTGCCCTTTCGAAAGTTGAACGATGGGTTGGAAGTGAGTAATTAAATTACGTTTTTGTATTATTTGATTCAATAAATACCTCTTTGAGTGTGATAGACCCCCTACACTCCATTCCTCGTTAATTAATGACAATTTTATTCCCTCTCCTAGCCCTATGTTGATTACAGTCGTATTGTATCAATCCGATGTAAATTTTTTATTAAGAGAAGGTAAATTTATCCTACCATTCATAATTCAATGAATTCTGAATATATATAGAAAAAAATACTGCCTTCGGGAGTGATTCCGAGGTATTTCTTGGAGGGTGGGACATGAGTAGGAACAGTGACGATAAAAAAGCGAAGCCGTTTATGTATATCGTTCAGCCAGATATTGCTCCTCCCGAACAAAATATGCAAGACATTTATAGGATTTCCAAACATGAACCTGAAGTAGTCGAAATAGATGATGCGAACCCTGAAAATGAATTGCACAATGGGGAGAAAGCAAAAGTCAAAGTGGTAAGAAAAATTCAGGTGGATGCAGAGGAAAATGTGGTTGTCGAATTAGGTACAAGTGTCGCCACAAAAACCGAGCAAAGTGTAAACGATGAGATAGAAGTAAAACCTTCTGATGAATCGGTCATGAAAGGGCAAGAACGAAAAAAATTCAGTGAAATGACGAAAGAAGAACTTATTAATTTTTTGGCGAGGATTCCATTAGTTGTACCCAAACCTACCTGTGATATGAAAATCAAAGGGAAGATGGTTAGAGGCCATATCGAAAAGAGGAAAGGTGACCTTTACTATGTACGGACGGGGTTTGGGCAAAAACCTTTAGAATGCAAGCTAGAAGATTTCGAGTCAATCGTCGTTCTTAACTTATAAAAAAAGAAGAAAGGCTACTGCTGGGCAGTAGCCTTCCGTTTAGTTACGGAACGTTCTTACAGGTGGTAAGCAAGAAACGGATGTGAAGTTCTTTAAGTCAACAGTGATACAAATACCAGTGCGTAGTACACGATCAGTATTTTTCAATTTCCAAAGGAATTTGTCAAAATCTGTGATGATGTCTACTGGAATTGCCCAACCGCCACCTCTTAGAGCTTCTGTTCCATTTTCATCTGAACCAGTATAGCAAGGATCTAGTTCTAGAAGTTCAAGCGTTGCACAGCAAGAATCCTCGTCAACTTCACTTACACGGAAAAGGAAGCTTTTCTCTACATCAAAGATACCGCAACCTCCACGGTCTCTTCTTACTCCAATGCCTTGGAACGGTTCGCAACCGCAAGTTAATAACACAGGAATAGTGTCAAACGGATTCCGTCTTGTTCTTGCAGGATTAACTAGTTCTTCAATAGCCATATTACAACTTGTTCTACAGCTATCATCATTACGGTCATCTACTCTATCTTGTGCATCAGCAATTGCAGCTAGTGTGTCACATACGCAATCGTTTGAAAATTTGTGATGTCCACAACCCATTTTATTTCCTCCTAATAATATGATTGACATTTGTCACTTACAGAATATGAAGGAATGTGCAAAAAGGCATGAGTTAGAAGCCTAAATTACATAGAAATTCATGACAAGTGTACAAAAAATTCTATTCTAAAGAGTTAGGAAGTGTACCATGTTCGAAAATAGTTTTCATTTTTTTCTGTTGGCGCTTGCAAGTTTTAGACTTACGCGCCTCGTCGTCTATGATAAAATTACTGAATTTATCCGGAATCCTTTTTTTGATGAAATTGAAGAGGTTAACGAAAAGGGAGAAAAGGAGTATTTTATTACACCAAAAACAAAAGGGATCAGAGGTTGGATTGGGGCTTTGCTAAGTTGTCATTGGTGTACAGGTGTTTGGTCAGCGATATTTTTAGTTCTAGCCTATCGGTTTGGTCCAAATTGGTTTGGAGTGGTGATTGTCATTTTGGCGGTTGCAGGACTGGCAGCCTTAATTGAAACATTGGTTCAAAAATGGATGGACTAAAAAACATGGATGGATTAGGCTTTTGACAGAAACCACCTTTGTACAACCTCATATGATGTAAGGGAAGTAGGTATCTTTTTAGATTGGAGGCGCATGATAACATGATGCAAAATCAACCAAAAATTTATCCAAAACCAAGGCCTCAAGCCCAATCTCAATCTCAATCTCAACCTGTTCAACAACCTGTCAAAAAAGGCGGCTGTGGCTGCGGAAGTAAAAAAAGGCCTCGATAAATACATCAAGTAGAAATGTAGCACTGCTGCATTTCTATTTTTTTTGTCAAAGTGTCTGTTTGGTAATATGTTCTGTTGATTTGGTAATAAAATTGAGATTTCGGTAAAAAAACTCTTCCATTCGGTAAAATATTTAACCCGTTCGGTAATTTCCTGATAATGAGCACAATCTGCCTTTAGGCGTCCCTTATATATATATGAATTCCAGCATTTCCAACCAAAATTCTGTGACTTTTAGTAGTCTAGCAGCGAAAATCATCCAGAAATCCTTAACTTTCATACATAGATATCCATTGAAACCGTTCACATTTCCTTTGACCACGTATTTTCCTATTCCTGCTGAAGAATAACTTGCATTATAACAGCTTTTATTCTTTATAGTGCAAATGGTGTTTCCTTTCATTCCCATAATTATGAAACATATTTTCTGCTTCTTTGTAAAAAATAACAAAAAATGAAATCCATAAGGGGGTGGAAGTATGCGAACAAGAATAGGTTTCATATGTGTAGTGGTTTTAGCTTTATTGACCGTAATGGGTTGTTCAGCGCAGGATAAATCCAAGGATACAAGATTAGCCCTTTTAAAGACAACGAATCCTCATCCAGCTGTTTTGAAAGAGACGGAAAAAGAGTTTGAATTCGCTGAAGGCATGCAGAAATATGTGTTGTCTTACCCCGAAATCTATGATGTTGCAATTGTGACAGGAGAGAAGAAAATTCTAGTCGCATATAAAGTAAAACATTTACATAGGTTCCGAATGAAGAAAATTGAAAAAGAGTTGACGAAGAAACTAGAAAAAAAATATCCCGACCATAAATTTGTTGTATCAAGCGACTACAAGATTTTCATGGAAGTAGTGGAGTTAAATGATCATTTGAAGGATCCGAATTATTCGAGGGAAAAAGCTAACAAATGGTTTAAAGATATATTAGAGCTGAAGAAAGAACAAATATAGGAAGAAGGAACATCATGAGCAAACAGGAAAACCTAACGCCTCAACAACAGAAATACCAACAGCTTCAATCTAAGCATGAAATAAAAAGGCCAGTTTTTATGAATTGTGTACGTGCTTTTTTAGTAGGAGGAACCATTTGTCTGATTGGACAGGCAATTACTTATATGTATATTTATTTCTTTAACTTTACTGAGCAAAGTGCTGGAAACCCTACTGTAGCCACAATGGTGTTCCTCTCCATGCTGTTGACGGGTTTTGGTATTTATGACCATTTAGGACAGATTGGTGGTGCAGGCAGTGCCGTCCCAGTTACCGGTTTTGGAAATGCGGTTATCTCCGCAGCGATTGAACACCGGACGGAAGGATATGTTCTCGGAGTGGGCGGTAACATATTTAAGCTAGCTGGTTCTGTGATCGTATTTGGAGTTTTCTCAGCGTTTGTAGTAGCTCTTATCAAAACAATCTTTTTAAAACTGGGGGGATAAACGATGCTCGTAGGCTCACAATCTTGGCAATTTGCAAATCATCCTGTCATTGTTTCTACCGGAGTGACAGGTGGTCCTTTTGAGGCAAGAGGAAACCTGGCCGAAGATTTCGATATCCTCCATGAAGACTTATGGATGGAACAGGATACGTATGAAAAGGCACATCGTATTTTATTGGAAGAAGCTATTGAAACGGCATTAAAGAAGGGTTCAACCAAGGAGAAAGATATTCAATTTTTATTGGCTGGGGATTTAATTAACCAAATTACGCCAACTTCTTTTGCGGCAAGAACAACAGCCATTCCCTATTTCGGATTGTTTGGAGCGTGTTCTACCTCAATGGAAGGTCTTGCTCTAGCCGCTTTCATCGTCAATTATGGAGGGGCAAAAAAAGTCCTGACGGGTGCATCCAGTCATAATGCAGCGGTAGAAAAGCAATTTCGGTATCCAACTGAATATGGTGGACAAAAGCCACCAACAGCTCAGTGGACCATCACTGGAGCGGGAGTAGCCATGCTTGCTCAAAAAGCCGATTATCCAGAACCTTTGCCGTATATAACTGCTGCAACCATTGGGAAAGTTATTGACATGGGGTTAACAGACCCTTTTAACATGGGTGGAGCAATGGCACCTGCCGCAGTGGATACCATTATGGCGCATTTCCAAGATACAGGATTGAATCCTAGTCATTATGACTTGATCGTGACTGGTGACCTTGGTCAAATTGGAAATGAGACAGCTTTTGATTTATTGACGACTAAAGGGTTATCCATCAATAAAGAAAAGTTCAAGGATTGCGGATTATTAATATACAAAGACGATCAACCGGTGATGTCTGGCGGTAGTGGTGCTGGCTGTTCTGCGACCGTCCTATACGGACATTTATTGAATGAAATGAAAAAAGGGACGTACAAAAGGATTTTAGTTGTAGCAACTGGAGCTTTATTATCTCCACTTTCGTTTCAACAAGGTGAGTCCATTCCATGTATTGCCCATGCAGTCGCTATTGAATTTGGAGGCTAGAAGAAGAGGAGGGATATCAATGTTACCAATGTTTTTCTGGGCATTTGTTGTGGGTGGAGCCATTTGTGTAATTGGTCAGCTATTATTTGACGTCGCAAAGCTTACTCCGGCCCATACCTTGAGCTTACTCGTTGTCATCGGTGCAGTCATGGATGGACTCGGATTATATGAACCACTTATTGATTTTGCAGGTGCAGGAGCGACAATCCCAATTACAAGCTTTGGAAATGCTCTCACCCACGGAGCGATGCATCACGCGGAAATGCACGGACTTGTTGGGGTGTTAACAGGTATGTTCGAAGTCACTAGCTCAGGGATATCAGCAGCGATTGTCTTCGGATTTATTGCCTCATTGATTTTTAAACCAAAGGGGTAAGTATATGAATAGAGAATCAATTGAAGTACTGACCGAATTGAAAGCAATGACAGATTACATGGAAGCTGAGTTGAGTAACTGGGCGATTCTAATGGGTTCCGAACATGATGCTCAGCAGCTCCATTCGTGTATGTTAGAAGTGATTTCGGTCGGAGATGCTTTGCAAAAGAGAATGAATGATTTAGAACGACAGGGGAAGTAAGGTGAAAGAATGCCTGAATATGTAGAAGTCGCGATCCGCTCAGTCTGCATCATTGTCGGACTTTTCTTCGTGACTAAGCTTTTAGGAAAAAAACAGCTCTCAAAATTGTCTTTTTTTGAATATATAGCAGGGATCACAATCGGCGATATAGCTGGAACCTTATCTATGGATGCAGAACTGAATCTGGCAAACGGAATCACAAGCATATTAATTTGGTCATTGTTTCCTATCATCGTTTCATATTTTTCGATTAAAAATCGGTTTTTCCGTGATTTTGTGGAAGGGAAACCTACCACTCTTATCAAAGACGGGAAATTATTAGAGAAAAATATTCGAAAAGAACAATATACAGCTGAGGAACTGTTGGAGCAGCTAAGGAAGAAGGATATTTTTAGAGTAGCTGATGTAGAATTTGCAGCTTTGGAAACAAATGGTGAAATAAGTGTATTGCTAAAATCTGAAAAGCAACCAATCCTTTACGGTGATATCTTTCAAGAGAAACGAAAAACCGGCGTTACACAAACGATCATTGAGGACGGGGAAATATTTGATGATGGTTTAGCAGGTGCTGGTTTGAACCGTAAGTGGCTACAAGGGGAACTAGGGAAAAAAAATCTTACTGTAGAAAATGTATTTCTTGCACAAGTGGATCCCAATGGAGAGCTTTTCATCGACACTTACGATGACACATTGAATGTTCCAAAAAACAAGGATAAAGAGCTTCTTCTCTCTGCATTTCAAAAGCTTAATGCTGATTTGAATTTCCTTTCTGTAAGTGAAAAAGATCCGGAAACAAGGGGGCTTTATAAGAATCTTGCCCAAAAAATATCAAAGAGTCTTAAAATGGTCAATGACCTAAAAAGGGCTCAAAACCATTGAGATATAAGCATTTCTTTATATTTTTATCTTCAATAATCTAACGTTAACTGGGCATGAGCCCATACACCTTTTGCTTTTTTTACATATGTTATGAGTGAACTAAGCGAAAGCGTGGTGAAATATATGTACGGATACGGATACGGCGGATGCTGCTCACCTGGTTACGGCGGTGGCTACGGTTCTACTTTCGTTTTGATTGTAGTATTGTTCATCCTATTAATTATCGTAGGTGCTTCTTTCTGCTAATATGTAATAACGAAAACGGAATGGGAAACCATTCCGTTTTACTTTTTTTCAGGGTATATATTTATGTTTTTAGACGTATCGTCGTTCCTCACTCATTTTCCAACTTGTTCATTTTCTCCGCATAAATTATACATTCTTTCACCATTATCTAGCCCATACTTATGTACCCAAACCCCCAAAGCGCACTATGAGGGGGGATTTTATACAGTCGAAAAGCTCATTGATTAGGCGATTTAGTAGTCATAATCATAGTCGTAATCGTAATCGCCATTAGAATTTTCTCTGTAAGACCTTCTTTTTGAACATTTATTGTAGCATTTAGATCTGCAGCAATTACATTTATGGTCCTCTTTTTTTTCACATTTGTCTTTCTTATCGTGTTTCGGTTTCGGTGGCTTAGGTGGCTTTGGTTTTTTCTTATGTTTCTTTTTATGATCATGATTACTTTGTTTGCAGTCCTTATGCTGATCTTGTTGGTTGCTAGACATGTTCTTATCCCTCCTTCTACTATGGAATGAGTTTACAGATGCATGTCTTTGCTATCGCACATCTTATAGACTCAACATAATATATGAGGAAAATATAACGAGTGCATGGACGAGTATCATGATGAAATTGGTGGATAAGGAAAAAATTCTTGTTTATCCACGGCTTTACATTTTTTCTGCACCATTTCAAATGCCCATCATACGATAGAAAGACAGAGAAGGAGGGCATGAAAATGGATTCAAATTTTTTTAAGAACATGGAAAAGAAAACGGGCGTTAACATGGGGGATATTTTAAATCTTGCTAACTCTCTGCAAGGTGCAAATTTAAGAGATGAAACGACCATTCGTAACCTGATTAAACAAGTATCTAAAATGGCCAATAAACCTGTGAACCAGGAAATGGAAGACAAAATTGTCCAGTCAATTGTGGCTGACGGCAAAAGCATTGATTTTAGTACAATTGCTAACATGATTAATAATAAAAAATAGTAGCATATAGTAAAAAAATCGAGTTTACGCTCAGAATCAATGTAAACTCGATTTTTTTTCTTCGTTAATTCACTATAGATATAAAATCCTTGTAAAATATGTATTCTTAAGAATAGGCTGTTCTCGTAAACTTTGTTGCTATATTAAATTTTAAAAGTCCGAGTTGATTGGAGCGGAAATCAACGGGCAACTATATAGTGTTAAAACAACATTCTTTGCGAAAAGAGCCTAAGAAAAAGAGACCATACTTGTCCAATATGATCTCTTCTTATAAGGGAATGATATTTTCCAGAAAAGATTAAGCTAATCTGAAAGCAACGATTTCGCTAGGATCGATATACGCATTGGCTACTAGAATTGTACCGTTAAGGATACCGCGGAATACACCAGTAATTGTGGTACCACCTTCTAAAATGACTGTAACTTCAGTCCCAATGGATACGCTGTTGGCGAAAAATTGGCTTGGGTTACCATTTTGGCCGTTTTGTCCTCCACCATTATCTTTTTTGTGGTGATGATGTTTTGGCATGTAAAATCACCTCTTCCCTATTAGGATAGAATATTCTATGGATTTTCTACAAAAGGGTGAGGGGCATGTCTACTATTTATATAAAAATGTATGTTTTACTCAGTTTTTGATAGTTTTAGCTTTTTATATACTTGATTGATACTATGATATCCGTGACTTTCTACCATATATCCGTAACTTTCCACCATATATCCGTGACTTTCTACCAAAAATGCGTTTTAAAAATATCATTTATGTGAGATCTAAACATATATCCTATTTACATAAAAACGAGGTCGCACTTCTAAGAGTGCGACCTCAATTAAACTATATTTTTAAAAATCTAGAAGGATGTGCTTTTTTTCCTCTTCGGGTCTGAGGAACTGATAGAATAAGCTCTTCCTTTGCACGGGTGCACGCTACGTACATTAATCTTCGTTCTTCTTCCAGTGCCGATGGATCGCCTTGCCTATGTGCCTCTAGTGCAAAATCATGTGGAATTCCGCCTTCCACTGCACTTAATATATAGACACATTTGTATTCCAAGCCTTTTGAACGATGGATGGTAGATAGTTGGATGGCTTGACGAAAATGCTTTGAGAGCTGTTTCACTTCTTTATTCATTGCCATCATATGGTCACAATGATCGAGGAACTCCTCTACTGACACAAATCGCTTAGCCGCAACTTTTAAATCACGGACATCATCTGAACCCTTATCCTGCATACTACCTTCGTTGCCTCGTTTCTTCACATAATCAGAAAAGCCCAGATCCTTTTCAATGATTTCAAGCGCGATGCTAGGCTTCATATCTTTCAAATTACGAACAAGGGAAGGGAGCATACGTAGCTTCCTCTCTTGAAAACTATGACCAGTTTTAACGAAAGAAAAAGCCGCAACGTAATCGCAATCTTGCAAAATGGATTGAGCCTTGATTTCCTGAAGAACACTTTGCTTTAAGAAAAGGGCCGGAAACACATCGCTTACCGCTTTGCTGTCATGTGGGTTTTTGCTTAAGCGTAAGAATGCCAGCATGGCTTTAACTATACGACGTTCATAAAATGATTCTGCATCACGTTCAATTGCAAATGGTAGATTCGATGAAGCTAATCGTTCAAAAATGGCACGACTCATCGAGTGGGTACGATAAAGAATAGCAAAATCCTCAGGGTTGTACCCATGCTTTTCTATCTTCTCTGACATATCCGCTACAATCATTGTTGCTTCGAGTTCCTCATCATATGGGAAGCATAGGGTAGGGATCTTACTATCATCATATTGAGCATGCATGTTCTTTACACGACGGTTATTATTTTTAGAAATAATTCGATTCGCAGTAGAAACAATACCATGGGATGAACGATAGTTTTCGTTCAAGGTGACAATAGTGGCAGTCGGAAAATCTTTCTCAAAATGTAGGATGTACGATGGATCACTGCCACGGAAGGAATAAATCGCCTGATCGTCATCACCAACCGCACACACATTTTTAGTTTCGGCTGAAAGGAGTTTAATCAATTCATATTGAACTCTATTAATATCCTGGAATTCATCTACAAGAAAATAGCGGAATCGTTGCTGATACCTTGATAGAATGTCGGGCTGCTCTATGAACAGCTCGTAGCAACCAATCAACATATCATCAAAGTCATACCGTCCGTTCATTCTTTTTTCCTTTTCATACCGTTCATATAAATACAAACAAGACTCTTCGAATTCTGACTCAGCCTTTATATCAGAGGGAAACAGCAATGAGTTTTTCCATAATCCAATTTGCTGAATCGCTTGATCATAAGCGAACTCCTTATCATCGAGACCTTTATCCCATCCTGCTTTTTTCAATATAACTTCTTTCTCCCAGTCCCATTTAATCAAGCTTTCTTTTTGCCACCGTTCCCGTTCATGGAACATAAGTATCTTATAAAAAATGCTGTGGAAGGTCCCAGTCACAAGTCCATTCAATACAGCTGGTGTAATACCAGGGTACGATTGAAGACGTTCTTTCATTTCCTGAGCAGCTTTGGCTGTAAAAGTGACTAGCATAATTTCTTTAGGTGAAATGCCCTTTGACAACATATAGGCTGTTCGCGAGGTTAGGACTCTAGTTTTTCCACTGCCAGCACCTGATAGAACGAGTAACGGTCCTTCTATATGAGTTACTGCTTGCAGCTGTTGATGATCTAGTATGACGCCAGAGGTTGCTAACCGGTCTAAATATTCATCTTCTATTGAAACTGGTAGGCGCTCGTTTTTGCTATATGCTGGGACTAGTGGGCTGATGGGTTTACTAGCTTTATAGAATTCAAGTTCAGTTATTGTTGACGTGGAAGTTCCAATGCTTCGAGAAACTGGGACACGAAAACCATTTCGTTCTATATATATAGAGGTTGATTCAGTCGGTTGGACGTCTTCAACTTGTTTTTCCATACATGGCTCGTCCGGTCTTTGAACATGAAAAAAGTACGGCTCCCTATCCATTCCGATATACAAACGTACGGACTCGTGACAAAGCGGGCAGCTTAACAGCCCCTTTTTCCCACGCTCATATGTAAGCTGCAGGGCATCTGGTGAAAGATAAGGCAATGTAATATTTTCTTGCTGGAACAACGCTTTCTTCATGCAGAACCCCCTACGAAAAATAAAAAATTTATATGCTTATCCAAAAAAATAGTCAATCCCCATGATAGCAGAACATAGACTAAAGCTAAAGACTATATTCATAGTCAGATTATGTTAGTACGAACAGACTAAAGTTTCATTTTTGAAAAAAAGGGTACAAAATCCGTAATTCATATCGAACGCTTTAAGGAAAATATAACTTGTATCTGACTTTTAACAAAAATGAAGAAGGGGTGGAATCATGGGGTATATTGCACCAGTAACTCATTACGACTATTTACAATACGCGAAACGAATCGACAGTGGAAATAAAAAACCGTTACCTTTCGTACAAGGGGTTAACGCCATTTTACCAGTCAAATTTTATACGCAAACGGATGAATGGGTAGACGAGACTCATGAGGAAACTCCAAAAGAAGAACCGAAACGAAAATTCCCGTTCTTTATTCAAAACAAATACAAAAAACAGGTTGAATCAGAAACCATTCAAAAAACAGCAGCCGAAATAACAGGAAAAGGCAGGCTCTTTAACGAAATGATATGACAAGACCCATAGGAAATTATTGTCTAATGTTGAAGTTAACAGAGATTGCAAGGAACTGTTATTATTTTCAAGGAGACATCAATATAGGTTATGTACGTTCTGAACATGAAGGATTGCTGATAGACGCGGGTCTTGAAGCAAGTACGATGAAAAAAGTTCTTCGTCAATTAGATGAACTTCACATGCCGGTCACCCATTTGATTTTGACGCATTGTCATGCAGATCATTATGGGGGAGCGGCTTATTTGCAGTCCAACCGTGATGTGTCCGTTTATAGTACGAAACTCGAAGCAGCCATTGCTGAAAACCCCATCATGGGATTTTTGAAAAGGATTATCAAGGAACGATCTGGAAGAATTTACAGAAACATGAACAAATTACTTCTGATTTGCGGACCATTTTAAGAGATTCTCATGGTAAAATAGAGTTTCA
>NZ_QBBX01000005.1:45303-110929 GCF_003073175.1 Peribacillus acanthi | reverse complement strand
CAGGCGATAACATCGCTATGCAATTGGCATAATGTACACATATCCCACTTGCCATCCTGGGCTTTGTATCGTACGGCTGTGACTGCATATATGACAAGGCTTACAAAAACTGGGAAGCTCGTTTAACGATTGAAGATCTCGCACTTTGGTTAGTGAAGGAAGAATAATTTTGGTGAAAAAAATCAGAAAATTACTATTACTTGCGATAACAATATTCATTGCCTACAGCGGCTTAAGTATCTTATATTACAGCATCAGGCATGACCAAGAAAAAGTCGACGCTGCGATTGTCCTTGGAGCGGCAGCATGGAACGGCAAGCCTTCTCCTGTTTTAAAGGGACGGATTGACCATGCGATTTCACTTTATAAAGAGGGGATGGTCGATAAAATCATCTTTACGGGTGGAAAAGCAGAGGGGGAAAAACTCGCTGAATCAGAGGCGTCTGAAGTATACGCTGTTTCTCAAGGAGTAAAAGAAGAAGACATATTAATTGAGAATAAATCACGAATTACGGAAGAGAATTTGATTTATACTGCAGATTTAGTGGCAGGGAAAGACCTGAAAACCTTCGTGCTCGTCAGTGACCCTCTGCACATGAGTCGATCCCTGTTCATGGCTAAGGAACTAGGAATGGAAGTCTATTCCTCTCCAACTCCCACGTCTGCCTATAAATCTTGGAAAACCCAACTCCCATTTTTTTTGAAGGAATGGGTATATCTAATGGGATATCAAGTTACTGCACCGTTTAGGGAAATCGAAACAAAATCATCTTGAGTACAAACCTGTTTTCTTATGGGAGAATGGGTTTGTTTTTTTGTGGATGATGAGATTTAGGAGGAATACAGTTGAAATTTTTTCACTGGGAGATAGAGGTAGACGTTGAAGAAACAAAGAAACAATATGAAAAGAATTGGGAGCGTTGTCAGTGTAAAGATTGTCACAATTTTTATAAGGCGTTCGAATCTTTGACTGCTACTGAAAATCAGGTTTTCACAGACTTAGGTATTAAACCGTCTCAATGTGTCCACGTATCTTCATTTGGAGAAACGGATAAAAGACTGGTTCTGTATCATGCTACCTACCACTTTGTAGGGAAAATAATAAAAGGGAAACCGGTTTCTACATCTGAATGGAAGGAAGATAAAGTGGTCAAAGAAGGAAACCTCACCTTTGTAATTACTGACGAATTAATATTTGTCCCAGAGGGTTTTTCACCACCTATTTTACAATTGGATGTGAGTATTGAGCTACCGTGGGTGCTTGGGTGAGAATTAAGTAAATAATTGTTCAGAGCGGGTGGAATAAGATTATTAATGGAGCGCGGATGACCGGTTTAGATTTTTAAAAGTGGAAAAAGTCATCCATAGGGGCCGAAAGATGCCCGAATTGGGTTCAGCTCAGAAGAAAAGGGGATTATAGCAGCCATATAGTTCAAATCTCTATAATTAGTAAAAATAATTTAACTTGAGAGGCTCATTTTTGGCCTTAGGTGAAATCAAATGACTCATGCCCGGCGTAATATTGCTCAAAATCTATGTTTGACGCATTGCTAGAAAAGGTAATAGGAACTTTATTTTTAAATCCGAGCATTTTATTATTGAAACCTCGAAAAATATTTTCGAAAACCTCAAAAATATTTTCGAAACCCCGAAAAATATTTTCGAAAATCCCATTTTATCGATTTTTCGACAAAATGCACTCCATTTACCACTTTAATTCCATAAACATAGGACCTGACCTCTTTATTAAATATGTCGCGGGCCCTCACCCCAAACATAAAATCTTTTCTATCCAAGTTGAATCTCCCTAGCAACCCACAAAGCTCCCGGGCTACACTTCAAATCCCCATCTCAACAGCCAAACAAAAAATACCTCATTTTCATGAGGCACTCTCCGATTTAATGTCATAACCTTGTACAAATAAGCTTTCGCCTTCCATCCATTCTGCAAGCAATACGTTCTCGACCTTTCCTTTTCCCAATAATCTCAATTGATTATGTAGCCAGGCTTCGTCTTTATGGATTAGTTGAAGGTTTTCGTGGATGATTTCACCATCCATGACTAGGTTTACAGGTACTTGAGAGGGTTCTTTCACAATGTTCATATCTTGATTTACCACAGTTGAGTATTCAGGTTTCTTAATAATGCTGATGCTTCCGTCTGTTTCTAATATGGCGTACTCACATTCGCGAATGGAAAACACATCTTTTTTTCGCAAAAGCAATTGAAGCTGATTTAAATCTAAGTGATTTTTCTTAAGAGCTTTGAAAACGATTTGGCCTTTGTGAATGACAATAGAAGGATGTCCTTCTAAAAAAGCGCGAACCCTCTTCACTTTTTGTGTGGTTACCTCAGTCACGAAAACTAATATTCCCCAAAAGACCACTGTAAATATGACCTCAAGCACTCCTACTTGATCATCGTATAATGCATTTCCGACTAGCTCACCAAGGATGACGGCAGAGATGAAGTCGAAGGCGGTGATTTGTGTGATTTGAGTCTTTCCTAATATCTTTGTAAGTAGAAAAAGTGCAATGTATCCCGTCGTTAATTCTGTCACTATCTGAGTGTAATGCATAGTCTTCTCCCGGTTTCTTTTTTACAAGTGTTGCCATAAATGTAGAAAAAATAACCAAAGTTTAATGATTTGACTAATATTTAATGAGGGAAATAGGAGGTTTCTTTGAGATTGGAAATCGACAAAATTCTATAATAGAATCTACTGATTAAGCGGTATTAGCACGTGAGGCCGTCCTTTTTTATCCACAAAAAAGAGCGTAACTCCTAATGAAGTAACGCTCTTCTTAATTATGTATTACTTACTTTTAACCATTGTTTTATGAGGAATGCCCGCGTCCATGAATATTTCAGAGACTGCTTCGTATCCGAGCTTTTCATAAAAAGGGATTGCTTGTGTTTGGGCGTTTAATTTTAATTTTTGGATACCTTGCTCGAAAGCATAAGACTCAATAGCATCCATAATTAGATTTCCTGCGCCTTTCCCACGATGGGAAGAAAGAACACAGATGCGCTCGACTTTGCCGATGCCATCTAGCACACGAAATCGGCCAGCACCTACTGGAGTTTCACCATCATATAATACAAAATGCTTTGCATCATCTTCGAACGCATCAATTTCCTCTTCTTCTGGAACTTGCTGCTCTTCTACGAATACGGTTTTTCTAACGGAAAAAGCATCTTCAAGCTGTTGGTTGTTTTCTACGATTTTAACGTTCACTCTTACTATTCCTTTCCAAGACGAAATGTTTCATAGACAGTCCAAGAACCATTTTCTAATTGATATAGTAAATGGAAGCGATCGATCGTTTCTTTGTAAGTGAAGTCCAACATACGAAGCTGGCCATACACATCCGAATGCTCGTCATTGGATAGTTTTTGAGCAAGCGTAATATGTGGTACGAATTGATATTCAGGCTTTTCGCCAAGGAAATCATTGTGTAGATCTTCATGAAGGGCAGTTAACGTTTCATTTTCATCCACTTTTAAATAAATTACATTGTTTACTGGAGAAAAAGAGCTTACTTTAAGAACATTCAAATCGAATGATTGATGTTTTTTCGCAATATTACTTAATTCGGAGGCAATATCCTTAATACGCTCATCGTCCGCTTCGAACGCACCTTTTAATGTTAAGTGAGGTGTGATTAAAGCATAATGTGGGTCGTAGCGCTTACGGTATGAATTGACTAAATCTTGTAGTTTCTTAGATGGGAAGATAACAACTCCATATTTCATGTAAAAACCTCCTGTTTATGAAAAGTAATGTAATAACGAAAATTTGCTTTTCAACATTATAACAAAAAATTCGGAATTTAAGGTAATGAAACGTTTGTTATATTTTTGTTACTTTATGAAGACAAAATATACTAAGAAAGAGCGGGTGCAAAAGTTCTACCCGCTCATTATGTTTCACTAAATTAAAAATTAAAGAATGCTTCCGCCTTTCTAGTATGAGTTAACTTTTTCCAACTCATTCATTAAAAAGAGTGCTTTAACGCTTTTGGAAGGTCTTTTTGCCAATATTTCCACGTATGTTCGCCTTCGAATTCCTCGTAATGCATAACAAAACCTTTTTGCTTGAACAGTTCGTGAAGCTCACGGTTTGGCTCGATGAAGTTTTTATGTTGACCATCTGTTGTTGGGACATTCGTTTCTTCTGTTCCGATTACGTGATAAATCGATAGTAGGTGAGGACTTTGGAATTTTTCAACCTCATCCATCACGTAGCTATTCACATACGGAGATTGAAGGACTAATCTTCCGAATGTATGTGGATAACGTAATGCAGCTAAAAGTGATACGGTTGCTCCTAGTGAATCTCCGATAAGAGCACGTCCCATTCCCATTTGGTAGGTAGGGAATTCTTGATCCAAGAATTTAACAAGCTCGTGAGCAAGGAAACGGATATAGGCTTCGTGCTTTTCTCCATTCGGGTGATACTTGCTTCTACGGTCTTGTACGTCTTTATAAGGAATTCCGACGATGATCACATTTTCCATTTCTCGATTGTGAAGCAATTCATCGGCAACACGTCCGATTCGACCGAGTTGGAAGTAATCCTTTCCGTCTTGTGCGATTAACACTGTATATTTGTATAGAGGCGAAAACGTAGCAGGCAAATAAACCAATAATGGGATTTCTTCCTGTAACGCCTGACTAGTAAAGGTAATTTCTTTGATTGACCCTTTTGGTACGCTCATGATGTACCCTCCTGTAACACGTGAATTTTTTGACATTAAGTAACTATTAATTGACAACAAAGATGTTAGTCCCAGGGACCAAGAATAAAGTATAAGTGCAACTCGACAGTCGCCAGCCTAGGGCTAAGCGCTAGCTAAGTTATCTAATAAGGGTTTTCCCACAGCCCATTTTACCATACAAAGATAATGTGTGCTTCTATGGTGTACCATATGCTTGAGGCAGAAAGAACTAAGTACCCATACCATCTGCATTTAATAGAAGAAACAGACAAGAAGAATAGAAGATATGCAAAATCAATCTGACCGTGAACAGATAATTTTCAAAAAAGAAGCCATGATTGGATAGCAAATAGCAGTGAACTCCCATATGGATTTCACTGCCTATCGGATGGTTGATTGTTCAACTTTGTGATTAGCTTAGAGGTAAGAATTGCCATGAAAATTGTGTTTGTAATCATCCCCAAAATCATCTCGGATGCTGCTAGTATGTTAGTTATGGCACCTATAGAAGTGATATCCCCAAAACCGGTAGTGGTAAAAGAAGTGATACTATAATAGATGAAATCATTTCCTGATAGTTTATTTCCGGAAAAGGTAAAGGCTTTTTTTCCATATAGTTTATACACTTGAAAATATAAATTCGCATATGTAATCAAAAACAAAGAGAGCATGAGGCCAGAGCCGATACAAATATTACGTAACCGTTCAGTAGAATTGGGGATGGTAATGATAAATTCAAATAACAAATACATACATATGAAGTAAAATAATAGAAGTATAAAGATTACCAAATAAACACCGTAGCCCTTTTGGGGGAGAAAAAAGGAATTCCCGATGAACAAGACGATTGCAGATATATTAAGTATGAAGTAAAAGATCAATTTAGTTTGGTTAAATTCTTTTTTCGAAAAAAAATGATTCTTCATACGTACCCTCAGTTTTTTTCCCTATTTTTCCACCCATATCAAAAATCATTCATAGAATAGAGGAACCAAAATTGAACATACGTACAGAAAACGAAAATGATTTTAAGGAAGTTTTCCAGTTGAACTATGAAGCATTTGGAAAGCGAGAAGATGAGTCAAAATTAATAGAGAGAATTAGAGAATCAGAAGACTTTTTACCAGAGCTAACACTTGTAGCAGAGGAGAAAGGTGAAATCGTAGGACACATCGTTTTTAGTAAAGCTAATATAATTAATGGTGAAGACAAAACAGAAGTGCTAGCCCTTGGACCTGTTGCAGTAAGTCCTGTTTATCAAAAGAAAGGCATTGGCAGCAAGTTGATTGAAGAAGGTTTAAAGAGAAGCAAAGAAATGGGATTCGGATTAGTCTTTTTAATTGGACATCCTACTTATTATCCGAGATTGGGATTCCGACAAGCTGGAGAATTCGGTTTTACATTAAAGCAATTCCAAGTTCCAGAAAATGTATTCATGGTCTATGAGCTAAGAGAAGGGGACCTGGAGAGAGTTGCGGGCGAACTGCGTTATTCTGATGCATTTTTAGGATCATGAAAAAACAAACGAGTTCATCAATTGAACCCGTTTGTTTAAGCTATTTTAAGCTGCTTTATTTTCTATTTTTAAGACCTTCTTTAAGTTTGGTAAGACAGCAAATCGGAGGTCAATGACAATATGAAGAATTATGGGAATCCAAATACTTTCATATTGCATATACAACCTAGCCATAGCAAAACCGACTAATCCAGTAAAAATAATATTCTTCCATCCTTGATATCCATGGGCTAGTCCGAACAATATACTAGTAATGATCGCAATAGCAATTAGGGAAAGATTCCAATTCAGTTGATCCAGATAATAGAACATAAATCCTCTAAAGATGACTTCTTCACAAAAACCTGCAGTTACCGCAACACCTGCAAACAAAAGACGTTCTTTCCATCCATTTGGAAGTAACACCTCAATAGCTTCATATTGTTGAAGGATTTTCTTTCTACCAAAAGGTATTAAAAGATAGATTCCTAGGAAGAAAAACACACTCACAAGAATGCCCGCTAAAAACCCTAAGAAATTCGATAGATCTTCATAGGTAGAAACAAAGCCGAGTTCCTTAAATGAAATGCCTTTTAGATAAAAACCGAGAAAGATTAAGGCTACAACCGTCCATTGATAAAGCATAATTAATGAGTAAGTTTTAATTTTATTGTGATTTTTCAAATCCTGCTTAATTCTCTTGTCCCAAAAATAATCAATAATAGGAAAAATAAATGCTACGAAAATAAAAATCAAACTAAACCAAATCACAGAATACCCCCTAAAACATGAAAACAGTATATTTATAGTATACAAAAATATGGTTTTAAAGTTAATAATTGTTAAAAATATTGTGTTTATTTTTCAGTTGACTGGGAAAATAAGAAGTGTAGGAATACAAACTATAAGGAGTGGATAAAAGATGGAAAACGATGAAAGCTTTGACAAAGCAAAGAAGAAACCCAATCTTGAAGAACTCCAGTCCTCAGGTCACGACCAAAATCTACAAATTGATAAACAACACGAAACCAACTTAGAACAAGTGTTAAATGAAAACAGTGAAGCACGACAAGCATCTAAGAGATTTGATAGATCACTATAACAGAGCCACCCTTTGAGTGACATGCTTAAGGGGTATTTTAATGTGATTTTTACTGTTTTTGCTTCTTTAAAGGAATTATTAGAATCTACCCCGTTTACAGACAGATAACACTGCACTCCCTCAAAAGGTCACTGCACTGCTCTTACCTATTGATATTTCATCTTCATTACCTAACTGATTTTAAAATTCTACCCTTCTATTTTAATAATTTGTAACTCATACTACCAATTAACGTCTAAATAGAATGAGGTGAGTCAAATGAAAAAGATGATGTTGTTTATTCTAATGATTCTTTTGGTTGGCTGTTCTAAATCCAATTTTACTGATGGAGACAAGAATGTAACGAAAGAAATGAATGAAGCTATTTCAAACTACATTGTGGAGCATTATAAAGATTCCTATTCTGGTACGGATCGACAATTTGAAGTACATAGAGTGTATGGGACTGAAGAGAGCAATGGAAACATTACAGTCTATATGTGGTCGTATTATAGTGGATTTAACGTGGAAAGCGGAACTGCAGGTCAAGGTGGACATTCCTTGCCAGCTCGGGTTATGTTAAAGAAAGATGGTGCCCAGTATAAGGTTGTGAAATATAAAGAACCGATGGACGGTAGTGGATGGAGTGATTCTGTTAAAGAAATGTTTCCAGACCGCTATGAATCACAAGTTTTTTCAGATTCAGGCCATTTGGGTGAGTTAGAAGAGGAGATGAATAAAAAGGTTGAGAAGTGGTTAGAGGAATTGAAATAACCATTTTAATAGGGTACATAATAGCTGTTTATGAAGAAAAATAATTGACTTACTACGATTTTAATATTATATTAATAAGTGTCTTACATATCCCGATTCCGTAGCTCAGCTGGGAGAGCGCTACCTTGACAGGGTAGAGGTCGCTGGTTCGATCCCAGTCGGAATCATACTAAAAAGCCGTAAACCTTACAACAAAAGGATTACGGCTTTTTTTCTATTTATAATGTAAAAAAATAGTTGAATATTCATTTTTAAGATGTTACTGAATATCTGGAATAATAGGAGAGTTGATATAAATGGATATAGAAGGAAGCATTGTTAAACAATCATTAAATAAGGCAATGATAAGTTTCGGAAAATTAGTGTATCCAGCATTTATTCAACAGGAAGAGAAAGAAGTTTTTTGTGTTTTTTTCCCTACTCTTTTTCCTGAATCTGGGTGGGAGTATCCGTTATCACGTGGAAAAACCAAACGTGATGCGAAAAAAAATGCACAAAAGGATTTAGCATACTCTTTAGCAGGGTTCTTATATGACAATGAGGAACTTCCTAAACCTATTCCTATTGATGATAATAAGCTTTCTTCTGAAATGGAATTAATCGATATAGAGACATCCTTTGAACCGTATGCGGAAGAAATACAGGAGCATTTAAAAGGTCGCCATTGGCATATTGGCTATTACGTCGAAGAAAATGATGAATATATAGAAGCAATTGGTTTTAAAAATGACAATGGAACATGGGATATTTTTTATGAAGATTATTCAGAGGAAGAGGACCATCCTGATCATACTTTGCTCTTTACCGTTAAACTACATTCTGAAGCCGAGGAAAAATTCAAACAATTTGTTGAAGAAGTAATTCTAAAGCGTCGAGGTCATTGAGGTAAAAGATTGACTTCTTTATGAAGGGATAAAGTGGATTTGGAAGAATAAAGGGCTGTCCACATGTTAGCTGGACAGCCCTTTTGGAATTAAAGAAGCTTCTTCACTTCTTCATATTCTTCGTCTGTATAAACGCGTGATTCAGTAATGAAATGTTGATCTTCTATGCTATCAAGGGAAAAGGTTGCACCTCGACCGTCAATAGCGTTAATAATCAGTTGGGTGTGTTTCCAGTACTCATACTGACTTTTGTGCATGTAGAAGGGGGTATTGCCAATGAGTCCGAGAAGTATGTCCGAACTCCCAAGCATAAAATCTCCCTCTTTATAGCACATTGGAGCAGATCCATCACAGCAACCACCTGATTGATAAAACATGATAGAGCCGTGCGTCTTTTTAATGGACTCTATTAATGTAAGTGCCGCGTCAGTAGCTACCACACGTTCTACCATTTTTTCATCCAACCTTTCGATTTAGAAGAATCCTTGAGCGTCTTTATCGTAGCTTACTAACAAACATTTAGTTTGTTGGTAGTGTTCTAGCATCATAGCGTGGTTTTCACGGCCGATTCCTGACATTTTGAAACCACCGAATGCAGCACCTGCTGGATATTGGTGATAAGTATTTGTCCATACACGACCAGCTTCAATAGCACGACCCGCACGGTAAGCAAGATCACCACTACGTGACCAAACACCTGCACCTAAGCCGTAAAGTGTGTCGTTAGCAATTTCCATTGCCTCATCGAAGTCTTTGAACGTAGTAACACCTAGTACTGGTCCGAAGATCTCTTCTTGGAAGATTCGCATTTTATTATGACCTTTAAAGACTGTTGGTTTGATGTAGTGACCATTTTCAAGGCCTTCAATCGTGTTTTCTTCACCACCGATTAAGCACTCAGCGCCTTCTTCTTTACCAAGTTTGATATAAGAAAGGATTTTTTCTTTTTGCTCGTTAGAAGCTTGAGCACCCATCATTACTTCAGTATCAAGTGGATTACCGATTTTAATAGCTTTCACACGCTCTAATGCACGTTCCATGAACTTATCATAAATGGATTCTTGGATTAGTGCACGAGAAGGACACGTACAAACTTCGCCTGAATTTAGGGCGAACATCACAAAACCTTCAATTGCTTTATCTAAATAGGAATCATCTTGGTTCATTACGTCTTCAAAGAATACGTTTGGTGATTTTCCACCAAGTTCAAGAGTTACTGGGATGATGTTTTCAGTTGCATATTGCATAATTTGACGACCTACAGCAGTAGAACCAGTGAATGCGATTTTCGCAATACGAGGGTTCGTCGCAAGTGGTTTACCAACTTCGATACCAAAACCATTTACAATGTTTAGAACACCTGCAGGAAGTAAGTCTTGGATTAATTCCATGACTACCATGATAGAAACAGGAGTTTGTTCTGCTGGCTTTAATACGATACAGTTACCTGCAGCTAATGCTGGAGCGATTTTCCAAGCAGCCATAAGGATAGGGAAGTTCCAAGGAATGATTTGTCCAACCACACCTAGTGGCTCGTGGAAATGGTAAGCTACTGTATCATTGTTTAATTGAGTAGTACGTCCTTCTTGTGCACGAATTACACCTGCAAAATAACGGAAGTGGTCGATTGCTAATGGAATATCAGCATTCAATGTTTCACGAACTGCTTTACCATTTTCCCAAGTTTCTGCTACAGCGATCATCTCTAAATTCTCTTCAAGACGATCAGCAATTTTATTTAATATACGAGCACGTTCAGTTGAAGACGTTTTGCCCCAAGCAGATTTTGCTGCGTGTGCTGCATCCAAAGCTAGTTCAATATCTTCTACTGAAGAACGAGCTGCCTTCGTAAATACGTTGCCATCTACTGGAGACTTATTTTCAAAATATTGACCTTTAACTGGGGCAACCCACTCGCCACCGATAAAGTTATCGTATTTTTCTTTGAAATGAATAACTGAACCTTCTGTATTAGGATTTGCGTAAATCATAGTTGTATCTCTCCTTAATTATGTAGTGAAAACTAAACCAATGAAAACGATTGCATTAAAAATAACAATTACTCACCTAGGTATGTTGTTTTCTTTTACAATAATGTTCCATTTTGCAGGAAATATCAAGGGGATTTAGCTAGATTTATACAAAAATTTTATATATTACTATAGTAATAAATGGGTTTATAGCTATGCATTCTCTGTGAAAATATTTTTTTCGAAAAATTTGCAACTACTTGTTGGAATAGCTATAACTGCATAGAGTTCACTAGCATGTGTACTAGATAAAGAAGTTCTATCTTTGTTTTCTCTATATCTATCTAAATGGTATAAGCCCTCAAAAAGTTCTCAAAACTTCGCTTTGTGACTGACTCTGCTATTAAATGTAGTTTTACTAACCAGCTTAACTCCTCCAAGTCTAGTATTTTCGTCAGATTACTAGAAAAACCCCTTTAAAATAATTTTTTGGAACCGCTTGCAAACCAATAAAGTTTTTGTTAATCTTTAAATAATCAGAAAATAGTAAATTTACTACATTTTTAAGGTTGTGAGTGTATGGAGAATTGTCATGATATCTTATGTCGTGTACAAAATGAATTGAACGAATATAGCAAAGCAGATCGTAGGATTGGTGAGATTATTTTAGAGGATCCGAATGAAGTGGTGAATTTGAGTATAGGGAAGTTCGCTGCACTCGCAGAGGTCAGTGATCCAACGATAGTAAGGTTTTGTCGCTCTTTAGGGTTTGATGGATTCAAGGAATTTAAGCTGCAACTTGTAAGGGAATTGGCCACTGGAACGCCATTTGTTCACAGGGAAGTCAAGCCTGGAGATACAGCAGTGGACTATATCCAAAAGGTTGGTCATTCTACCATAGAAAATTTATCAAATGTAGTAAATAAACTAGATTCTACAGGAATTGACAAAGCAAGTTTGACTTTAGCTAATGCAAGTTGGATAGAATTTTGGGGCTTTGGTGCCTCGGCTGCAGTTGCAGCGGATGCCTATCATAAGTTTTTCCGTTTAGGTATTCCTTGTAATTCCTATTCAGATTCTCATATGCAAAGTATGTCAGCGAGTGTAGTAAGGCAGGACTCGGTGGTAGTGGCCATTTCACATACGGGTAGATCAAGAGAATTAATTAAAAATGTGCGTTTGGCAAAAGAGTCAGGGGCCTATGTTATTGGGATTACTTCACCGGGATCACCTCTTGCAAACGAATGCTCACAAGCTCTTTGTGTGGATCTGGATGAAGATACAAATGTATTCACTCCACTAATCTCGAGACTTGCTCATCTATTAATCTTAGATATTTTAGTGGTGGGGGTATCCCTGCTGCGTGGTCAGAAAGTGACAGATCGTCTAAAGCGGATGAAAAAAGCGTTAGCGCAAAAAAGATTGCAAGAATGGGGTGATTATGAATCATGATTAAGCGATTAGAACAAGGATTTATCAAGGTTAATCATTTTGCATTAGGTTTAATGATGTTTGGAATGTTCGTCCTTGTTTTCACCAATATTATCACGAGATACTTTTTTAGCTACTCCATCAACTGGGCAGAAGAATTGGCACGATATCTAATGGTTTGGACTGCCTTTCTTGGGGCAGGGCTTGGTATGCGTGAAGGTAGGCATGTTGCGATTGAAGTCCTACATGATTATTTGCCAAAGCAAGTAAGACCTTTCTTGCGTGCGTTCGTCGGATTGATCATCATTACATTCATGGCAATCTTAGCCTACATCGGCTACAAGTACGCTTCAGTGACTATGGTACAACAAAGTCCAGTATTAAGGTGGCCAATAGGACTCGTCTATATGGTGATCCCAATCGGTGCTATTATTTTTATCCTTCAGTTTATTACGGTTTTTAGAGATTACATGGAACAACCTGCTATAGATACAGTTTCTGATACGGATATGGATGATGAAGAGGAAGGAGGGAAAAAAGAATGACAGTCGTATTGATGACGGTATTTTTCATCGGAATTATAATCGGCATTCCTATTGCTCTTGTAATGGGGATTGCTACCTTGGCTGCGATATTTGCGGATGGGATGCTACCACTAGAAGTATTACCACAAACATTATTTAGTGGAATCGATTCTTTTCCTATGATGACTATTCCTTTCTTTATGCTAGCGTCTGACTTAATGACGGGTGGACGTTTGACGGATATGCTAATCAAGTTTTCGAAAGATCTATTCGGTCACATTCGAGGAGGTTTAGGTCATGCGAATGTACTAGTAAGCGTCATGTTTGCGGGTATTAGTGGATCTGCTTTAGCAGATGCTGCTGGTCCAGGCGCAGTCATCATGAAAATGATGCGGAAAGAGGGATATGACAAATATTATGCCGGAGCTTTAAGTGCAGCTTCCTCAGTAATTGGGCCCATCATTCCTCCTAGTATCCTAATGGTCATATACGCCTTAACGGACGGAAAAACAACGGTCACAGGTTTGTTTTTGGCCGGAGTATTACCAGGTGTTCTTTTAGGTTTAGTATTAATGGCTGCAAACCATATCATTTGTGTGAAAAAAGGATATTCAAATCCATCTAAAAGAGTTTCTATGAAACAACTTTTAAAAAGTTTTTTGAATGCGCTTCCAGCTTTGGTAGTACCCATCATTATATTAGGTGGAATTCGAATTGGAATCTTCACTGTAACTGAGGCTGCTGCTGTTGCTGTTGCTTACGCATTATTTGTTGGCTTGTTTGTAACAAAGGCTTTAACGATTAAGAACATCCCTGGAATCGTGGTGAAAAGTGCCATTATCACTTCATCAGTTCTATTAGTTATTGCAATGGGTTCTGCTTTTTCATGGGCACTTACATATGCTCAGGTCCCTCAGCATGTTGCAAGCTGGATGATTGGATTGACAGATAATAGATTAATAGTTCTATTCTTAATTGCTCTGTTTGCATTAATCACTGGAATGTTCGTTGATACAATTCCAGCCATGATTATTCTAGCTCCTATCTTATCGCCAGTGGCAGCCCAGTATGGCGCTGATCCTCTTCAAGTAGCCATGATCATTGTATTAAGTTTGGCAGTAGGTATGTTAACACCGCCATCCGCTCCATTATTGTTTGTCATAAGTTCGGTAGGACGACTCAACTTCAGTCGCCTTTCTATAGCAGTACTTCCTTTAATACTTGCCGAATTAGTTGTCATTTTACTCATCATCTTGATTCCGGAGGTCAGCACAGCGATCCCCAATCTATTTGGGTATTTACAATGAGTTACGTTTTTCTCAATGGGGGTGATGTGTTAAGAAACATATATAAAAATCATTTGGCTAATACTTATTTTTCTATTAAAAAGGGGGATATTTGAATGCGTAAGCCTTTAATGATGGTCATGATGGTTATTGCATTAATAGGGATGATTTTAACGGGATGTAAGGATTCTGAAACAGCATCAACGAAGGAGCCAGCAAGTAAGCCAGCATCGGGAACAAAGACTAATAAAGATGCAGTGGTTATACGTTATGCGCATTTCCAGCCTGCTGGGTTGGATCAACCAAAACAAGCAGCAGCACTAGCGTTTGAATCATATGTAGAGTCACATACAAATGGGGAAGTTCAAGTTGAAATTTATCCTGCTAGCCAGCTAGGTGATGCGGATACAGTGTTAGAAGGTCTTAAATTAGGCTCCATTCAAATGGGAGTAGTTCATGATGGTCCAATCTCCTCTTTGTATCCTCCAATGGGTGTATACAATATGCCGTTCTTATTCAAGAATCAAGGGGAAGCATGGTCAGTATTTGATGGGGACTATACAAAAAATCTAGCTGAAGATATGAAGAAGCAGACGGGTATTCGTTTACTAGGTCTCGCTGACAATGGTATTCGTCAATTTACCAACAGCAAAAAAGAGATTAAGAGTGTTGCAGATATGAAGGGACTTAAAATGCGTGTACAACCAAGTCCGCTATATGAAAAGTTAGTGCAAGGTACTGGTGCTAGCCCATCAGCGATTGCTTGGACAGAGTTACCAACAGCTCTTCAACAAAAAGTGGTGGATGGTCAAGAAAACGGTGTAACGAACATTTTGGCAGCAAGCTTATTCCAGACACAAAAACACGTAACGTTAAGTAACCATGTTTACAGCTTCCATGCTTACATGATTAGTGATGCCTTCTTCTCTAAGTTAACACAAGAGCAGCAAAAGGTTGTGCAAGAAGGTGTTGATATTGCGAAATGGATTCACAGAGGGATGACTGCGAACCAAGATATGAATGCAGGAGCGATCCTGTCAGAAAAAGGGATGAAGGTAACAACTCTAACACCTGAAGCAGTTGAGGAATTCCGACAAGCTACTCAACCTGCAGTTGCAGACTGGATGAAAGAAACAGTTGGAGAGAAATGGGTAGAAGATTTACTAGCAGAAGTTGAAGCATTAAGAAACGAATAATACAAATCTACTAAGTTTGAAAATTGGAAGGATGGAAGAGATTTGGCTGAGAACCCTCGTTTAAAAATCGTAATCATTAATGCCAACTATCCTAATTATGAAGCAGAGAAGGAAGAGCTTTCTTCCTTCCCTGTTGATATTACTCATATTAACACTAGTTGGAATTCAGAAGATATCATTCCTGCAGTAAGATTGGCTGATGCCATTTTAGTACGTGAAACACCGTTAAATGCAGAAGTGATTCAAACCATGGAAAAATGTAAGGTCATTGTTCGTTATGGTGTTGGTGTAGATAATATTGATTTATCCGCGGCTCGTGATAAAAAAATCTTTGTCGCCAATGTACCAGATTATGGTAGTGAAGAAGTAGCTGATCATGCCGTTGCGCTCATGTTTGCTGTTGCTCGTAGAGTAGTAACACGAGATCGGGATGTACGAAAAGGAAGATGGAACGTAGGAGACCAAGAACCAGTCTTTTCGTTCAATGGAAAAACCCTAGGTGTTGTAGGATTTGGAAGGATAGGTCAAACTTTTTGCCGAAAAGTTTCAGGACTTGGATTTGGACGAATTTTGGTAAACGATCCTTTTGCTCAAGAACAGAAAGATTCTATTGAACTTGTGGACCTTGAAACACTGTGTCGTGAAGCCGATATTATCTCTTTACATGCTCCACTCATGAAAGAAAACTATCATTTGATTGATAGTGGTAAGCTGACTTTAATGAAACCAAATACAGTCCTCATTAATACATCAAGGGGTGGACTGATAGATGAAAATGCCTTAACGGAAGCGCTATTACAAAAGCAAATATTTGGAGCAGGCATCGATGTTTTTGAAACAGAACCTCCTAATTTAGACAATCCACTTTTCAATCTCGATAATGTGGTCGTCACTGATCATACAGGCTGGTATTCAAGAGAATCTCTTCAAGATTTACAAAAGAAAGCGGCTCGGGAAATAGTTAGAGTCCTTTCAGGGGATACACCAAAATCTTGGGTTAACCGTTGGGAGGATTGAATAGTGCAAACATATGGAGTGTCTGATGTATTAGAAAAGCTATCTGATTATAAAATCGTACCCGTAATAAGAGCTAACTCTTCAGACATTGCTTATACGGCGATTAAGTTATTAAAAAGTGTAGGATTTCAAACCGCTGAAATTACTATGACTGTTCCAGGGGCAACTGATTTAATGAAGGAATTTTCAAAGGATCAAGACTTACTGATCGGTGCAGGAACAGTTGTGGATCTTCGTGCAGCAGAAGAGTGTATTAACGCTGGTGCACGATATATTATTTCCCCTTTTATCGTTGAAGGACTTCCAGAACTATGTAGGGAAGCGGGAGTAGCTTGCATTATGAGTGGATTAACACCTACCGAGATTCATACGGCGTGGAGTCGGGGGAGCTCGGCTGTAAAGGTATTCCCTGCTAATTCGATTGGAGGACCCGGACATTTAAAGGCGATGAAAACGGTACTCCCTACCATCCCATTAGTTCCGACTGGTGGAGTTAATTTAAGTAATATCAATGAATACCTAGGAGCTGGCGCATCTTTCGTAGGTGTGGGAAATGACTTAGTGAATACAAGCATGTTGGAACAAGGAAATTTTGAATATATAGCTGAATTAGGAAGTAAATTCATTCGTAAAGTAGATAGACAGAACTAAAGGAGGAATAAACATGAGTTATTCAAAAGAGGTTATTGAAAAATTTTACGGAGTGGCATCAGCATCCGTGGCAGATGCAGTCGATCAAGTAGTGGGAAAAACAGGATATATGGATTTTGAAATTAAGCCTAGAATTAATGACCGCAAAGTTGTTGGTCCTGCAGTAACAGTGAAAGAAGTATTTACAGAGGAAAAATTACCGCCGGTACATGCGTTAGAAGCAATCGATGAATCTCCAGAAGGCAGTGTTGTTGTTATTGGTCTTGAGGGGAGTGATCGAAACGTTGCGGTATGGGGCGGATTAATGACAGCTGGAGCTTATGTCAATAACTTAGCTGGCGCGATTTTAGACGCTGGAGTTCGCGATGTGACGGAGATTAAAAGAGACTATGGGTTCCCAGTCTATTCTAGAAGCATCTCTCCAGGGACAACAGTCGGAAGATACAAAACAGAAGCACTAAATGTTCCTGTTGAATGTGGTGGAATCACGGTTCATCCTGGTGACTTGATTGTTGCGGATCTAGATGGTGTCGTTGTTGTGCCAAAAGCCCATGTTGAAGAAGTTCTTGAAAAAGCGATTGAAATTGAAGTAAGAGAAGCAGAGCAAACGAAGCTAATTAAAAGTGCCAAATCTCTTAGAGCTGGCATTGAGCAGTATAACAGAATCTAGGAAGGAGGATATACCTTGGATATTCTCGCAATTGGTGAACCATTAATGGAATTTAGTGAGATGATTGGTTCTGAAAAAAACAGCTATTTACCTGGCTATGGTGGTGATACATCTAATTTTGCCATTGCTGCAGCACGTCAAGGAGCGAGTGTAGGTTATCTGACAAAGGTAGGAAAGGATACATTTGGTGATCAGTTCCTTCAATTATGGAAGGAAGAAGGAGTGGACACAACCTTCGTAAGGCAAGACGCTAATGCGAGCACCGGTATTTACTTTATCACCCACACTCCGGAAGGTCATCAGTTTGCTTATTACCGAAAGGGGTCAGCGGCTAGTCTGCTAAAACCGGAGGAAATAACGGAGGAAGCCATTCTCCAGTGTAAACTGCTTCATGTTTCTGGAATTAGCCAAGCAATCAGTGAATCGAGCTGTGATGCGATATTCAAAGCAATTGAAATTGCCCGTGCCAATAATATCTTAATTTCTTACGATGCGAACCTTCGATTGAAGTTATGGCCTCTTGCAAGAGCAAAAGCAGTTATTCATGCAACGGCACCACTAGCGGATGTTTTCCTCCCGAGTTTGGAGGATGTTCAGCAACTGACTGGCTTAGAGGACCCTAATGAAATTGTAGATTATTACCTTGGATTAGGGGTTAAATTAGTGGTCTTAAAACTAGGTAAAAATGGAGTGATGGTGGCGGATTCTATTGAACGACATCTAGTACATGGCTTTTCAGTCGATACTGTCGACGCTACAGGAGCAGGTGATACCTTTGACGGTGCTTTTATTACCAAGTATTTGAGCGGAACAACCGCAGTGGAAGCTGCTAAGTATGCTAATGCGGCAGCAGCTTTATCGACAACGGGATTTGGTGCAGTATCTCCTATTCCGGACAAAGAAGAAGTAATGGCATTTTTAATGCATGAAACGAAATAAATGAAAAAAACAGCCTGGATAAATCTCCAGGCTGAACTTATTTAATCCGCTTTTAACACATATTTAGCATATTGATCTGAGACCTGTTCCAATTCATCTTGGGTAAGTAATCTCACACCATGAACGGTAAATGGAGTCTTATAGATAGTTCCAATCAAGTTGCTAGTTGCTTGGAACGGTCTAAGCAATTCACTCATTGTATAATGGTTGTATCCTCCTGCAGCATAGGCCATTGTAGGGCCCCCCGTAGAAGTGGCAACGATTAATTGCTTGCCGTGAAGCTTGTCTCCCCCTGATCCATAAGCCCAACCATAAGCTAAAACATGATCCATCCATTTTTTTAATAGGGAGGGAGCACTGTACCAGTAGAATGGAAATTGGAAAACAATACGATCATGAGCTAGAAGTAGTTCCTGTTCACGCACGATATCAATGGTTTCATCTGGATAAACATCATATAAACGATGAACGGTAACATTTTCATACTTTTCGATTACTTCTGCTAAGTGCTTGTTTACACGTGATTGTTCCAGGTTTGGGTGAGCAACAATGACTAATGTTTTCACTTTGTTACCTTCTTTCAGATGGTTTTTAAGCTTTCACTAATGTGGGTGTAGGTTGAAGAACGTAATCTACGTATGCCTTCGCGTTTGCTGCTAATTCCTCATCTGAGACATGCATCACGCCATTCAACACAAATAATGGCATAAAACGTGTGCCAATAAGGTTACTTGTTTGTTGCAATGGAGTTGTTAAAGTTTCCATCGTAAAGTGATTGTATCCAGTTGGCTGGTAGGAATCTTTTGGACCAAAAGTAGAAATCGCAAGACCTAACTCTTTACCGTGAAGCTTGTCTCCGCCTTCTCCATATGCCCATCCGTAAGAAAGCACTTCATCCTGCCATTGCTTTAATAAAGCAGGTGTGCTGTACCAGTAGAATGGGAACTGAAGGATAATTCGATCATGAGACTCTAATAAGCTTTGTTCGTGTTGAACATCAATTTTTCCGTCTGGATATGCACCATATAAAGAATGGATCGTAATTTCTTCGTGTTTTTTCAATTCCTCCATCCATGTACGATTGATGCGGGATTGTTCAATATTTGGATGTGTAATGATTACAAGAGTTTTCATTCGTATGACTCCTTTAGAGTAAGTGTTGTTTGTACAAGCAAATATAAAAAGGTAGATCACTTTGCTAAATACCCTTTTAGTATTCATCAAAGGATCAATCTGATTACTTTTCTAATTTGTTGCCTGCTTCATTAATTAATTTGTTTAGTGATTTACCTTCTTCTTCGCCTAAAATATCAGAATAAGAGCGGAATAAGATTTTCCAGCCTTCTTTAATATCCTTAAGGATGGCTTCACCATTTTCAGTTGGGAAATTTAATGATCTCTTCCCCTCTGTTTTTCGTTCAATGTACCCTTTCTCAACCAGCTTATCGACAAAACGAGTGATAGTAGAAGGCTTTAAATGAAGAGCTTCAGCTAACTCAGATTGGGATATACCAGGCTTTTCAATTACCAGCATCATTAAAAAGGCATGAGTAGGCGATAAACCTGTGATTTTAAAAGATTCCTCTGCCATTTTTGTTATGGCACGAGAGAGTTTATTCACTGTAAAATACAGGCAGTTATTAAAAAAATCATCAATCATAATAAAAAGCTCCTTTTATTTTGCTTGTACATACAAACTACAATAATCCTATTCGAATTGTCAAATGTCATTTGTAAGTATTTTTTTCCAACGATTAATTAAACCATAACAAAAAAATGTCGTTATTTGAAGGAAGAAATAATAAAGAAAAAAATTGATTTATCAAAAATTTTAATTTACTATTATTGTATGTACAAACAACAAAAAAGTTGTTACTATAACTTCACAATGATACAGGTTACTTAGAAAGGATCTGAAATTCCAAACGGTCCATGCTACATCTTTTATAGACAATAGTGGAAATGCATTTGGGATTTTTGAAAACATTAAACCCGATGCAGCAGAAGATTCTTACAGTCATATAAACAAATTTTTTTTAGAATAAAATTGTATGTACAAACAAATAAATATTGAAGGGTGGCTACGATGATGAAGGAAAAGAAAATAGCACTTATTACTGGAGCCAGTAGGGGTATTGGATTGGAATTAAGTAAGCAATTAGCTGAGAAAGACTTTCATGTTATTTTAGGAAGTCGAAACAAAGAAAAAGGACAAATGGCTGTTCAACAACTTGGATATGAGATGTCAGTAATGGAGCTTGATGTAGATGATCTTAGTAGCATCCAAAATGCAGTGGAGTATGTTCGACAAACATTTGGTCACATAGATGTGTTGATTAACAATGCAGGTGTTTATTTGGATAAAACCGATAGGATGTCAGAAGAGGATACAACGATCTTAGAACAAACCTTAAAGACTAACTTATTAGGTCCCTACCACTTAATTCGATCATTTCTTCCATTAATGAAAGAAAACAACTATGGGAGGATTATCAATGTTTCGTCAGGATATGGACAAACGGATGGTATGGATCAAATAGGGCCAGGTTCGTACAAATTATCGAAGTTTGCATTAAATGGGCTAACACGCCAATTGGCAGCTGAAATAGATGGGAATATCAAAATTAATGCGGTATGTCCTGGATGGGTACGTACCGATATGGGTGGTCCGCATGCACCAAGGAGTGTTGAGCAGGCTGCACAATCAATAGTGTGGCTTACAGAGATAGAGGAAGATGGACCAAATGGTGGGTTTTTTAGAGATGGACAATCCATTAAATGGTGAATTTTATCAAGAGAATATTACACGAATTGAGGGTTATCATTGTCAAAGTATCACTCCTTACTTGAATCAATATTAGCAGCAGCTCCAATTTTTCAGACTGCCATTCCGACAGACGTTTCAATTGCGATTGGAGATACAGATAAGATTATTGCCTATTTTCCTGGCGAAAAAATAAATCTTCGCTTAAAAGCAGGGATGAACATTCAACCTGACACACCAGCGGATACGGTATTAAAAAATGGTGAAGCTATTCGGACAGTCGTTCCATCCAGCCTGCATGGGGTGGAGTTCACTGCTAATCTACTTCCATTAAAGGATGAGTTTGGGCAAGTGATTGGAGTGATGTCTCTCGGTATTATGCATCAAAACGAGGAAGAATTATTAAAGATTTCAAATGAAATGATCGATTCCCTGGATGTGGTCAATGAAAATGTGGGGAATGTCTCAGATGGTGCTGTTTCATTGTCCTCACATACTCGAGATTTATTAGAAGTTTCAGAGGAAGCAAGCCAACAAGTGCAAAGAACCAAAGAGGTTATTACTTTTATTAAACAAGTTGCTGATAAAACCAATCTTTTAGGATTAAATGCTGCAATTGAAGCAGCAAGGGCAAATGAATATGGAAGAGGATTTAGCGTTGTAGCCAATGAAATTCGAAAGCTGTCACAGCACACTCGCTCATCAACGGAAACCATTCAAGACACACTCGAGAATATCCGAATATCTATGGAAAATATCAATCAAATGGTGCAAAAAATCTCGAATGTGGGAGAAATTCAGAAAGAGAACATTATACAAATTCATGAGTCTGTAGAAGAAATACAGAGGATGTCTAAGAGACTTAATGAATTTGCCAACCTAATATGATTTTAATAGAAAAGGGGAAAGAAAATGGAGAATAAAGTATGTTTAATTACTGGAGGAAATTCAGGGATTGGAAAAGCAACAGCTCTTGAATTAGCAAAAAATGGCGCAACGGTAGTAATTTTATGTCGTAGTAAAGAAAGAGGAAATGAAGCAGTAAAGGATATTATCCAACATACGGGGAATAAGAATGTTCATTTACTAGTTGCGGATCTTTCTTCCCAAAAGATGGTTCGACAAGCAGCAGAAGAGTTTAAACAAAAATTCGATAAGTTAGATGTATTAATTAACAATGCAGCTGTTTTCTTACCTACAAGGTCTGAAACGGAGGATGGGATTGAGACTACCTTTGCAACAAACTATTTATCTCATTTCTTACTTACTCATCTTTTACTAGATTCATTGGAAGCTAGTGGAGAAGGTAGAATTATTAACGTTGCTTCTAAGCATACTGGAATAAAGATAAACTTTGATGATTTGATGGTGAAAAACAATTATGCATTCTATAAAGCTGTAGGTCCTACAAAGCTTGCATTAATTCTCTTTACTAAGGAATTGGCAACGAAATTAGAGGGTAGACCCATTACGGTAAATAGCCTACACCCTGGAATCATCAAATCAAACATTATGCATCAACTACCATGGATTCTTCGTACGATTTTCGGATTCATGTCAGCAAAAACAGAAAAAGGAGCTAAAACTCCAGTATTTCTTGCAAGTTCACCAGAGGTAAAAGGAGTAAGTGGACAATTCTTTAATAATTGTAAACCTGAAAAGACAACAAAAGAAGCAAACGATCCAGAAGCGGCAAAAAAATTATGGGAAATTAGCATGAGCCTATTAAAGCCTGGAATTTTAAACTAGGTTAAACAAGTAGAAGGAGATAATTATGAGATATAAATTACTTGGTAAAAGTGGATTAAGAGTTTCAGAACTTGCTCTTGGGACTATGACCTTTGGAGAAGACTGGGGTTTCGGGGCTTCAATGGAAGAAAGCAAAAAAATCTTTTCCCAGTTTGTCGATGCAGGTGGCAATTTCATCGATACAGCCTGCAATTATACAAATGGAACGAGTGAAAAGTTTATTGGGGAATTTATTCAAGGCAATCGTGAGCAATTTGTCATTGCAACAAAATATTCGCTCTCTACTCGCCCAAATGATCCCAATGGTGGGGGTAATCATCGTAAAAATCTTGTACAAACCGTTGAAGGAAGTCTTAAAAGATTGAATACAGACTATATCGATCTATTATGGCTGCATGCTTGGGATTTTACGACACCTGTCGAAGAAGTGATGCGTGCATTAGACGATTTAGTTCGAGCAGGTAAAGTTTTATATGTAGGAGTCTCAGACACCCCAGCTTGGATTGTATCCCAAGCGAATACATTAGCCATGCTGCGTGGATGGACACCATTTATTGGCCTGCAAGTGGAATATAGTCTACTACAACGTGCACCAGAACGTGATTTATTGCCAATGGCTAAAGCCTTTGATATTGGAGTAACGGCTTGGGCTCCAATAGCTGGGGGTGCTTTATCAGGAAAGTACTTACATGAAACAAAGGATGAAGTGAAGCGATTAGCCCCAGAAAGCAAACGTTTAAATGAACATAATAAAAAGATCGCTATGGAAGTCTTGAATCTCGCGGATGAAATCGGTAGAACGCCTGCTCAAGTTGCTCTCAATTGGGTACGCCAACAATCTGGGGTCATCATTCCACTTGTTGGTGCAAGAAAAGAAGCACAAATGAAAGATAATCTTAGTGCATTAGAGTTCTCATTATCAAATGAACACCTTCAACGCTTAGAACAAGTAAGCCAGATTGAGCTAGGTTTCCCACATGATTTCTTATCTTCTGATCCAGTAAGAAATGCTTTATTTGGGACTACATTTAAGAAAATCGATAACCATAGAATATAAATAAAAAATCAATGCCTCGAGCGATTTGTTCGAGACATTGGTTTTAATTTTTTTTTCAAAATAATGAACGAGTAATGATAAGAGAGTCAATTTTAAGCTAATAATGCATCTATTGGTTGGTAAATCTATGTGCTTTATAAACTATCTTTAAATAACAAATGACAAAAAATAAAATTTGTCACTTGTTATTCGTTAGTGACCTGTGCTAAGATGAATTCATCAAATGAATGGAGGAATTGTATTATGGAACATAGAAAAATTGGTCAAAACGGTTCGGTTTCTGCTATTGGTTTAGGTTGTATGGGAATGTCTGATTTATACGGTGCAGCAGATCGTAAAGAAAGCATTGCTACGATTCATGAGGCTTTAGAAAAAGGAATTACTTTATTAGATACAGGAGATTTCTACGGAGTGGGTCATAATGAACTTCTATTAAGTGAAGCCCTTCAAGGAAACAAACGTGAGAACGCATTTATTGCGGTTAAAACTGGAGTGTTAAGATCACCAGGTGGTGGATGGATTGGCATGAACAATCGTCCAGAAGCTATTAAGAATAATTTAGCTTATACGTTGCAACGTCTGGGAGTGGATTATATCGATTTATACCAACCAGCTCGAGTTGACCCTAGTGTACCTATTGAAGAAACAGTTGGAGCGATTGCGGATATGGTGAAGGCGGGATATGTAAAACATATCGGCCTATCAGAAGCGAATGCAGAAACGGTTCGTCGTGCTCATACTGTTCATCCAATCAGCTGGTTACAAATTGAGTATTCACTGTTCAGTCGTGGAATCGAGAAAGAAATCTTGCCTACTTTACGTGAACTAGGCATCAGCCTTTCAGCATACGGAGTCCTTTCACGTGGATTATTAAGTGGCAAGTGGACAAAGGACCGTCAAGGAGCACCAGATTTCCGTTCCTTCGCACCACGTTTCATGGGAGAGAATTTGGATAAAAACCTAACTCTTGTAGAGGCTTTAAGAGAAATTGCAGAAGAAAAACAATGTAATGTCGCACAACTAGCGATTGCTTGGGTTCTTTCTCGTGGTGAAGATGTGATACCATTGATTGGAGCACGTAAACGTACCCAATTACAGGATGCATTGGCAGCAGTGAACCTTGAACTTAGCCCTTCAGATATTGAACGAATTGAAGCAGCTGTTCCAGCAGAAGCTGTAGCTGGTACTCGATATGCTGCTGATCAAATGGCAATCTTAGGAGTTGAATAATACCAATTGGCTGATCAACCATTAACAAAGGAAACAATCTTAGACACAGCAGAGCAAGTTCTACGTCGATTTGGCCCAGAAAAAACGAGTGTAGTCGATGTGGCAAGAGCACTCAATGTAAGTCACGGAACGATTTACCGTCACTATCCGAGCAAGGCATCCTTGAGAGAAGCCGTTGCAAAGAGATGGTTACATGAAATTATCGTACCTTTAGAAAAAGTATTTAAACAAGAATGTACACCTACAGAGCGATTGCGACTATGGGTTAAGACTTTGATTAACATCAAACATACAAAGGTTCAAGAAGATCCAGAACTATTTACCATGTACACCACACTGGTGGAAGAATCCGTTGATGCCGTCACTGCACATATCGAGGAATTAATCGGTCAAATCGTTCCAATCGTAGAAGAAGGATTGGCAAAAGAAGAATTCAAGTCAGGAGATGCTATCAAATTAGCAACGGGAGTCTTTATCGCCACGGCCAAATTTCATCACCCAGCACATGCAAAGGAATGGGCGTCAGCTACAATCGACCAAGAGTTTGAGATGGTGTGGGATTTGATTATGGGTGGGATGTTGCAATAAGTTTTTGTTTCATTGCAGACAAAAGGCATTTCGAGAGTTCCATTTCGGAATGCCTTTTGTTAATAGAGAGTGGCTTGTATATTCATCAAGTGTAATAGTGTACTTAATAGCTTTAATAAAAATCTATACTATAAATCTCCAATTCTAACTATTTGGCAGATGGAAAGTATTGAACTATTCTGACCTGCACGTACCTTAACTACACCATCTACTACATCATTTGCAGTTGGTATTACTCCGTTTTCTACCTTGTTTCCATCGGTCAATAAATAGTCGGCTGTTTCCCCTGTTCCTGCTAAAGAATCAAGGAAGTTTTTTAATCCCTCTTCACAACAATCACAACCCTCTAAATCTGGAACGACTGCTCCTGGAGTTATTTGAGAAATGGTTCCATTTGCCTGTTGATCTTCTATTTCCGTTACTTGACAAAGTGAAACTAAAATTGCCTGATTATTTGGTCCAACAATCTTTACAACCCCATCTACCACATCTGAAGTACTATTTACAGTTGAATTTGTAAAATTGATATTTCCTTTTGCGTTCAAGACAAATCTATCATTTACAATATTAGCAAGAGCTAAAAAAATAAACTTCAATGCTGCTTCACAGCAGTCGCAATCCTCCAATTCCGGAACGATATCAGTAAGGGTTAAATTTGCGATTTGGATATTATTAGTATTGATAGGACCTTTATTTTGGTCCTGGACAGCGGAAATCTCACAAATATTAATATTTTCAATAGTTCCATTCTTGGAGACCTTTACTATAGTATCATTAAAAACATTTACAATTGTAACCCCTTGTACTGAACCCGATTCAACATTCGTAGTTAGAAAAAAATCAAATGTACTTGTGGAACCTGCAAGTTGTCTTAATAACAAGGCCATAGCTCGTACACAACATGGGCAGTTAATACATGGTTTTGGTGGCTCTGGTTTATCGGGACAACAACAATCCCAGCACCCACATTTTGTGCAACCGGAAGGGAAGCCCCATTTTTCATGGTGAATATCCATAATTCATCTCCTTAAACGTCTTTATAGCTATCATATGAAAATATTTTCAGTGGGGAATGGTGAAATCATGGAGTTTTTATAGGAAAGATTAACTTTTTTAAAAACATTAATTATATTCTGTAATTCCAAAATCAAAAATTCATTTGAAAATAACAACTGGGTAACATTTGATTCCGACAATTAAATTAAAAAAGTAAGGTGAAAGTTTTTATAGGAAACTATTTCTATTAACCAAATAATTCACTTTTGATATATCATATTAGTAGATATTGTAAATTATTTTGGAGGAATAAAAATGCCAATCTATAACAAATTAGTACGTGATTTAATACCTGATGTTATTACGAAAACAGGAAAGAAATTTACAACAAGAATATTAAATGACGAAGAATACATAAGAGAATTAAAAGCTAAGAGTTTTGAAGAGTTAAATGAGTATATAGAGACGAATACCAAGGAAGATTCTATAGAGGAGCTAGCGGATTTGCTAGAAATTATTCATGCTTTTGCTGAGTTTCATGGATCTTCGATTGAAGAAGTAGAAAAAGTGCGGCAGCAGAAAGCTGAGAAACGTGGTGGCTTCAAAGAAAAAATTTACTTAATAGAGGTTGAAGATGAGTAATGTTAGGCTGATTACTAGCCAACTTGGTAGTCACATAATAAAAAACATTGAATCTGCTTCTTCTATCTGTATTTTAACTTCTTTTGTAATGAAGTCTGGTGTGGAGTATTTGAGAGATTCGCTGATAAAAGCATCTCTTAGGGGAGCTGAGATTAAAATTTGTACAGGTGATTATTTATTTGTGACTCAACCAGATGCTCTTGAAATGCTTCTTGATATTTCTTCCGATTTTGAGATTCGATTATGGAATAGCAATGGAGTTTCTTTTCATCCAAAGGCATACCTTTTTCAAGATGAAGTTCAAGATACTTTGTTTGTAGGATCATCTAACTTATCAAGGTCAGCTCTGCATCATGGAGTGGAATGGAATGTTGCTATCAGTGATGAGAGGGAAGTATTCGAAGAAGGAGTTCAGCAATTTTTAGACACCTTTTATTCCATTAGGACTGTTCCGTTAAACAGGGAAACGCTAGAGGATTATAGGAAACGTTACACAGAATACCATCAAAAAAACCAAAACTTCATTCAAAATTGGACAAAGGCAGAAGAAATGGATTTAATGCTTCCTACCGAAAAGGAGTATATGCCCGTCAGTGAGGTAATTCATGAATCCTCTGTATCATATGGACAGATTCAACCGAGATTTGCACAGTTAGAAGCACTCGATGAACTGAATAAAACCGTGGAAGAAGAATACAACAAGGCATTAGTTGTTATGGCAACGGGATTGGGAAAAACCTATTTGGCTGGATTTTTTGCAATGAACTATAATAGGGTTCTGTTTATTGCACATTTGGAAGAAATATTGTACCAGGCAAAAAAGTCATTTCAAAACATTATGCCGGATAAAAATTACACGATCTACAATGGTAAGCAAAAAGAAAATGACGGTGATGCTGTGTTTGCATCCATTCAAACGCTAAGTTTGCAAAAGCATTTACAGGTGTTTGATCCAGAAGAATTTGATCTAATTGTAGTGGATGAATTCCACCATGCTGCTGCAAATTCTTATCAAAGAGTTCTAGATTATTTTAAACCAAAGTTTTTATTAGGAATAACGGCCATTCCAGACCGAAATGACAATAAAGATGTGTATGCAATCTGTGATGGAAATGTAGCGTTTCGCCTAGATTTCCTCGATGCAATAGAAAGAAAGTGGTTAGCTCCTTTTAAATATTTTGGAGTGTATGATGATACAGACTATAGTTCCATTACATGGCTTGGTAATCGTTATGATGAGCAAGAGCTTTTACAAGTTCAATTACGCGATGAAATGGCTGAAAACATTTTACTAGCATGGCTTGATAAAAGGCAAACGAGGACAATTGGATTCTGTTCATCTATTAGACAAGCCAATTTTTTATCATCCTATTTTAGTAGTAAAGGATTTAAAACAGTTAGCCTTCACTCACTACAGTTTGAAGTTGGCAGACAAGAGTCGATTGAAAAGCTAGCAAAAGGTGAACTAGAAATCATATTTACTGTCGATTTATTTAATGAAGGTGTAGATATCCCTGAAGTAGATACACTTCTTTTTGTTAGACCTACAGAATCATTAACGGTATTTACCCAACAAATCGGGCGTGGGTTACGTTTGCATGATTCGAAAAATTTTTGTGTCGTTATTGATTTAATAGGGAACTACCGTAACGCTGATGTGAAACTTAGTTTATTTGATAAAACAGAACAGGGCAATAAGAGAGGAATTCAACCAGTTGTACCAGAGCTGTGTGAGTTAAATCTGGATACTCGTGTTATTCAACTACTTTCAGAAATGCGAAAGAAAAAACAGCCTCGAAAAGATAAATTGTACAATGATTACATAGATCTAAAGTTAGAGCTTGGAAGAAGGCCTACGTATTTAGAACTCCATTTAAAAGGTGCTTCTGATTCAGTTCAATATAGACAGGAATTTTCATCTTATTTAGGTTTTCTCTCATGGGCAGAGGAGTTATCGGATAATGAAAATGAAGTATATGAGCGGTATAGAGATTGGTTTGAAGAAGTCGAAAAAACTGGTATGACAAAGAGTTACAAGATGGTGGTACTTCACGCAATGTTAGAAAGAGGACCAAGAAAGTGGTTCACAGATATCACACCTAAACAAGTCGCACCATTATTTCATCAATATTTAATGGAGAAAGAATATCGAAAACGGATTGATTTCTCCGATAAAGGTGCAAAGAATCTCTGGGAATACAATGAATCTGGTGTTAGCAAACTTATTTCTACAATGCCTATGACAAAGTGGAGTGGGAGTTCTAAAGGCTTAATTACATTTACAAGTGATACTTTTCATATAAATATAGATGTAAATCATGAAGAAGAACAATTACTTTTTAACTGGACAAGGGAGATTTGTGAATATAGGTTGCATTATCATTTTGAGAGAAAAGGGAAGAGAGAAATTTAAACAACTTTTTTATAGTTAAAAATGCTAAAGAATCAAGCTACCATGTTAGGATTCTTTAGCATTTTTTTGGTTTTTACAGTATTTACAATTGTCCATTCTTAATTTTTGAACGGTATAATAATTCATAGACTACTAATTATATAGCAATTAAATAATTTTATAGATTAATTCTAGGATAAAAAGGCGATGAATACATTATGACACACACAGATATAAACAAACACCAATTCAGTCATTTCATCTTGAAAATTGAAGAAGGGGTAATAAAAATACCTAAATTTCAAAGGAAATATGTTTGGACGAAAAAACAAGCTGCGAGCTTACTAGATTCCATTTTTAGAGGCTTACCAGTAGGAGTTGCAACAATCTGGAGGACAAACTATGAAATGAAAACCCTCAGAGGAATTGGTGGTTTTTCTTTTCCAAACCCACAGCCATTGAATTCGATAGACTATGTATTAGATGGTCAACAGCGTTTGACCAGTCTTTATTGTGCCCTAAATGGACTAAAAGTGATAACAGGTAAGAAGGAAGAAGATTTTTCTGAGATATATGTAAATTTAGATGCTGTAGGGATGGATCAAATCGTCTACACATCTACTGATGATTTACAGCAAGGAAAGTTTATTAAAGTTTGTGAATTATATAAATTTAGTATCAATGTAATAGCTCGATATGATGAGACATTGTTTTCGATATTGCAAACATATAGTGATAGATTAAAGACTTACAATTTTGGTGCCATTATCCTTGAAGGGGCTAGTTTAGAAGAAGCAACACTTGCATACGAGCGAGCAAATACAGAAGGAAAGAAGTTAGACCCGTTTGAAGTAATGATTGCTCATACCTTCAAAGAAGGTGTATTTGACCTAGAGGAGCAAGCAGCGGAATTCTTAAGTCAGCTAAAAGAACGCCAATATAATACTATTAAACATAATACGCTTCTATATACAGTCTCTACAATTTTAACTAAAGAATGTACATCCAAGGCTATTTATAGCATTCAAAAAGATGACTTCATAAAAATCTGGCCAAAAGCAATGGATGCATTAGCCTATGCTGTAGATTTTTTAAGGAATGATTTGAAAATTAAGGTATCAAGTATTTTGCCTTATGATTACTTACTTGTACCATTAGCTTATTTTTTCTATCATCATGGAATGATTAATAACATTAAAACACAAGCTTTACTACAGGACTTTTTCTGGAAAACAGCTCTATCTGAAAGATATACAGCTGGTCAACCTAGTAAAATTGCACAGGATATTATTAAGATAGAGAAAATAATGGCTGGTGAACAACCTGAATATGATAGTCCAATAGTTAATCCTGAATTTATTAAAGAAAAGGGAAGGAATTTCGATCCAAAGAAAGCCCTTCATAAAACTTTCCTTTGTTTATTAGCTTCTAAGAGTCCAATGAGGTTAAATACAGGGGCCGATGTAGTTTTGGATAACAGTAATCTCAAAAGTAAAAATAGCAAAAACTATCATCACTTTTATCCAAAAGCATTTCTAAAAGATAAAGTGAATAGTAGTGAAATTAATCATATTTGCAATATTGTTCTTTTAGATGCATATACAAATCAAGAAATCATAAGAGATAAATCGCCAAATGTATATATGGATGAGTTTGAGTTATCTCAAAATAAGCTCGATTCACATTTGATTCCAGAAATATATGATGACTATAAGGCTTTTATAAATGCTAGGGCAGAACTGTTGGCTTCTGAATTTAATAAGGTTTTGCTATTGACTTAAATTTTCAATATCCGACATATAAGACATATAATAGGTATAAAGAATTAAACTTCAAATAATGTAGAAATTACGAGAAAAGTAATAAATCTACTTTTTTCTTATTTATTTCAACATATTCGAATTCTAAAATAAACAGAGGAAATACAATGAAAACAATCATATTCGCATTAATTGGTTCTTTGTTTATCCATATTATCTACATCTTCACCCCAATATTTATAGGTTTTGTTCAAACCAAATCCTATTTCCCTAAAGTAACTCAAGATTATGAATCCGTACATTCTCTTCAAAATGAAGTAGCTTTTGGTCGAACAGTGGAGATGAATTATTTTTATTTGGGTGTTTCGTTTGTAGTTGTTACTATTATTTTGTGGTGGATTATTAAAATCGTTAACAGGCTCAGTAGAAAAAGCTTGTAATGAATCATTTTCAATAGACTTAAGACTTGTTAATCAAGTATAGTGAATTCAACAAAAGATTTTAAGGGTTTTGGGGGACATTGAATGAGCGACTTACGTAGTCTTGAACAAGAAAATGCGCAACTAAAAGAGAAAATTAGGCAATATGAAACGTTAATTAATGAACTTTCGGCTCCTATCATTCCATCAATCATACCGAATACAATACTTATTCCATTAATGGGAGCTATGACGGATAGTAGATTTTCATCTATTCAGACAAATATTTTGTTAAATATACAGCCTCAGGATGCGGACACAGTATTGGTAGATTTTACGGGGATTAGCCTTTCAGGTTTAGATGAGCATGGGATTAGGGTGCTTAGTCATAAAATTTACCAATTGAAGGATTCTCTAGAGTTAATGGGTGTTGAGGTTATTTTCACTGGTTTCTCTCCCGAGTTTGCACAAGGAATTATTCAAGCGGATATTGATACTAGTAAGCTTACTATTCATTCCACTTTCCGGACAGGATTGCAGTATTTAATGAAGAAAAAAGGCTTAAAATTTATTAATGGCAAGCAACTTTAAAACACCCTCGACTGGTAATGATCATCCTTCATTGCCAGTTTTTTTTATAAAAAAATCATCATTGGCTGGATTTGCAGAGTTGTCGGCTTCAGTGAGTTGAAATGCAAATACGGCGATTCAATTGACAATTAAGTTAAAGTTGAATTTCCGGAAAACCGGAAATTTCCGATAAAACGGAAAAAATAGATTGTTGTTTTTCCGGAAATACGGAATCACCTTTCTCTTTCTAAAGATAATCCAATCTATCGAATAGACTAATTAATATATTTATAGGAAAAATGAGTAGATATTGATTTGTTTTTAGATAATTCAGAATTAATAATTGTTTTGGCACGGAACTTGCAAAACAAATAATAGTAGCGAAAGCATTTTTTGAAAAGGAGGCCCATGTTTATTTTGTAAACGCTTACTTTAGGGGATCTGCAAGGGGATAGGGAGAAAAGAATTTCACAAGGGGGATTATCATGGATTTAATAGTGATTTTGTTGGCGCTCGGACTTTTAATGTTTGTTGCTTACAGAGGATTTTCTGTCATTTTATTTGCGCCTATTTGTGCACTTTTTGCTGTTTTATTAACGGAACCTAGTTATGTCATGCCGTTTTTCTCTAGTATATTCATGGAGAAAATGGTGGGTTTTATTAAGAACTACTTCCCGGTCTTTTTACTAGGGGCTATTTTTGGGAAAGTGGTAGAAATGTCTGGTCTTGCTGAATCTATTGCGAAAACGATTGTCCGCTCAATTGGAGCAAAAAGAGCAATTCTTGCAATCGTCTTATTAGGAGCGATTTTAACTTATAGTGGTGTGAGTTTGTTCGTAGCAGTATTTGCGATCTATCCGTTTGCGGCTCAACTTTTTAGACAAGCCAATATTCCTAAAAGGCTTATTCCTGGAACCATTGCATTAGGTGCCTTTACGTTTACAATGGATGCACTTCCTGGTACACCTCAAATTCAAAACGTTATACCAACTTCGTTCTTTAAAACCGATATATATGCTGCGCCTATTTTAGGGGTATTAGGTGGAGTTTTCGTCCTACTTATTGGTCTTTTCTATTTGGAATCCCGTCGTAAAAAAGCGGAAAGAGCAGGAGAAGGCTATTTTGGATTTGGCTCTGAAACCGCTGCAGCTGCGGAGGCGCAGAAATTAGAAGAAAAAGATGAGCCTATTGCTGATTTATCAACAAAACAATCTCTTGGCCGTCAAATTCTAGCATTTGTTCCTCTAATTCTAGTGGGAGTTATGAATAAAGTGTTTGTTACATACATACCTATTTGGTATCCAAATGGTTTTGACTTTACAAAAATAGGGATGGATGCTCTTGGTGTAGTCGATGTTGCAACCGTTAAAGGAATTTGGGCTGTTGAATTAGCGTTAATAATCGGTATTGTTGCAACTTTATTATTTGACTGGAATCGAGTTATGCAAAACTTTAAAGAAGGAATCAATACTAGTATTGGTGGTTCATTATTAGCAACTATGAATACCGCCGCTGAATACGGATTTGGTGGTGTGATTGCAGCTCTTCCTGGCTTTGCTGTAATCAGCAATGGTATTTCTGGTACTTTCACAAATCCGTTAGTAAATGGAGCTGTTACAACGACGACCCTTGCTGGTATTACGGGTTCTGCCTCTGGTGGGATGGGGATTGCGTTGAGTGCAATGGCTGAAACGTATAATAAAGCAATTGCAGCTGCTAATATTCCACCAGAAGTTATGCACCGCGTTATCTCAATGGCATCTGGTGGTATGGATACACTTCCTCATAACGGAGCAGTTATCACATTGTTAGCCGTTACTGGGTTAACACATAAGCAATCTTATCGAGATATTTTCGCAATCACGATCATCAAGACTGTAGCAGTTTTCTTTATCATTGCATTGTATACGCTATTTGGACTTGTTTAATGAATGTTTTTTTATTAAATCAAGGGGGGAATAGAAATGGATAAGCTACTTGAAGGAAAAACAGCCTTTATTACTGGAGCGGCAAGTGGGATTGGATTGGAGATTGCGAAAACATTTGCTTTAGAGGGAGCAAAGGTTGTTATTTCCGATATGAACAAAGAAAATAGTGAGCTAGCAGCTTCAAAGTTAATTGAAGATGGATTCGAAGCATTGGCAACGACCTGTGATGTAACGGACGAGGCTGCATTTAAAAATAGTCTAGAGCTTGCTTATAAAACCTTTGGTAGTGTTGATATTCTAGTAAATAATGCAGGACTTCAATATGTGTCACCATTAGAAGATTTTCCTACAGAAAAATTTGAACTGTTGGTCAAAGTTATGCTTACAGCACCATTTGTAGGAATTAAGCATGTATTCCCAATGATGAAAAAGCAAGGGTTTGGTAGAGTCATTAATATCGCTTCTATTAATGGCCTAGTCGGTTTTGCTGGAAAAGCGGCCTATAATAGTGCCAAGCATGGAGTCATCGGGTTAACGAAGGTTGCTGCTTTAGAAGGAGCCCAGCACGGAATCACTGTTAATGCATTGTGTCCGGGCTATGTCGATACTGCGCTCGTTCGAAATCAGTTGAAAGATCTAGCAACAACAAGAAACGTTCCGCTTGAAAGAGTTTTAGAGGACGTCATTTATCCACTGGTTCCTCAAAAACGACTTCTATCTGTTTCTGAAATTGCAGATTATGCCGTTTTCTTGGCAAGTGAAAAAGCAAGAGGAGTTACTGGACAAGCAGTGGTTTTAGACGGTGGATATACAGTTCAATAAATATACCAAAACCCTATTTGTTATTTGCAAATAGGGTTCTTTTATAGGTAATTATTTGAAATTTCTAACTCTTAATATTTCATCTGTTATAATAATTGCAAATACATTTAGCAAAGGTGCATAGGATGATAAACATGGGAATTGATAACATCCCTTATAAATGGCTACAGGAAATTATTAATCTAACAGCAGAACGGATTGTTATTGTCGATCGTAATGGAATCATAATTTATATCAATTCAACCTATTGTGAGTTCTTAGGAACAATTGTGGAACAAGCAATGGGACGTCATGTTAAGGACGTTATCGAAAATACAAGAATGCATATAGTCGCTACGACAGGCCAGGCAGAACCAGCTTCAGTGCAGTCCATTAATGGTAGTGAAATGATTGCTAATCGTTTTCCTCTTATAGTAGATGGGGAATTAGTGGGGGCAGTTGGAACGGTAATGTTTAGAACACCTGAAGATTGGTGGGATTACCAAAGAAAAATTGAACCTCTCTTGGAAGAGCTGAAATACTATAAAACAAAATATGAAAAAGAATTAAAGAGTAAGTATAGCTTTAAAGATTTGGTTGGAAAAAGTAAAGACTTTCAATTGGCAAAGAGTTTAGCGGAAAGAATTTCTGGAAGTCAGTCTGCTGTATTGTTACTTGGTGAATCAGGTACTGGAAAAGAATTGTTTGCTCATGCTATCCATGACAATAGTACGAGAGCCACTTTTCCGTTTGTTCCCATAAACTGTGCATCTATCCCAGAGCATTTATTAGAATCCGAATTGTTTGGGTATGAAGATGGTGCTTTCACTGGTGCAAAAAAGGGTGGGAAAAAGGGACAGTTTCAAATTGCTAATTATGGGACGATTTTTCTAGATGAAGTAGGTGATATGCCACTTTCCATGCAAAGTAAACTTCTACGCGTATTGCAGGAAAAAGAAATCCAACGTGTTGGGGGGCAAACCTCAATTCCAGTAGATGTAAGGGTGATTGCGGCTACACATAGAGATTTAGAAAAGATGGTGGAGGAAGGGAAGTTCCGTAAGGACTTATATTATCGCCTCAACGTAATCAAAATCGAGATTCCACCTCTAAGAAATCGTAAGGAAGATATTCAATCAATAGCGAATGGACTTTTGAAGAAGTTAGAAAAAAAGTTTTACCGTCATGGAACATTACTGTCGGAGGAAGTAATTGAATGTCTTGTTCATTATACTTGGCCTGGAAATATACGTGAATTGGAAAATGTGTTAGAAAGAGCGATTAATGTACTTGATGGAAAACGGATTGAATTAACTCATCTCCCTCTCTATCTTCGGGATCATGATAAAAATAATGATCAGTCCATAGAATCGATAAATAGAAGTGCAATGGCACCTAGTCAAACGTTGGTACAACCATTAAAGGAAACGCTTGCACAAGTCGAAAAGCAAGCGATCCTGCAAGCTCTTGCAACAGCCAAGGGGAACAAACAGGAGGCTGCAAAAATATTGCAAATAGGGAAAACAAGATTCTATGAGAAATGCAAAATATATAATATTCAATAAGAGCGAGTTTTATATAGAAAAGTTAAAACAACACTGAATACTTAATGTTCAGTGTCGTTTTTGATTACTCTTCTATTTGTTTTTTTTCCATTTTGGTAAAATGTATTATGGTAAAATTTTCTTTTAAGGGTGATGAAAAATGAAAAAAAATTATATTTGGTTGCTGTTGTCATTATTCTTCTCAGTATTAGGGATTTACCAGGTTTCTTCTTTTGATTCAACTATGCCGGCAACATCCATTGTCTCTGCGTTCATTCCATTAATAGCTTCCATTACGACACTTTGGCGATTTTTAAAAGGGAAAGATTCAATATCAAATGTTCGAAAATAAAAGATTTAAGGTAGGATATTGGTTGTTTCTTTTTACCTATTAAATTAGCCCTAAATTCTACTAATTACCTAATTCCAAGGGAGAATTACAATTTCCGGAAGTGACTATGTACCCTTGTTATTTTTGAATATTCGGAATATTATGTTTCTACGGCCGAAATATTTGGAAAAGAGGGAAACATTTGAATAAGTTCATAAAAACTAGTCTATCTTCCGTTGTGCTTGCAGGCTCATTATTCGCAGGTTTTCCGGGAACATATACTTCATTTAAAGATGGAGATATCTTAAGAAAAGCAGAAACGAATGTTCATGAAAAGCATTCTGCTCATTATCATGGTTCGCTAGATTTAGCGATTATTAATGATGAAAAATTAATAGAGTCATTTATTAATAGAGGACTTCTTTCAAAAGATGCTTCAGAGGCTCAAAAGCAAAACTTTCTCAAAAACTATCTTGATGTGAAAGGGAAACAAGTTTCCACTAAGGGTCACGATCCTCTTGCCGCTAAGGTTAAGGCGGCTGAGTCAGCGAAACAGAAAAAAGCTAAGGACTTCACTAACGGTCTTTTAAAAGGTAATGGCCAAAAAAACGGACACCTTAAAGGGAATCCCGATCCAGTCAGTGAAGGACAATCTCCTGGTATTAATAAAAAAGGGAAAGTTTTGACTCTGATGGTAGAGTTCGATAATTATAAGCACAATAGCATTCAGCCGGGTGAAACGGATAATTATTATAAGGATTATAATACAGAGCATTTCCAAGACATGATTTATGGTGATGATGGTGTAACCGGTCCTAACGGGGAAAACTTTGTTTCACAAAAGCAATTTTATGAAGAGCAATCGGGTGGAACGTATACGATTGAAGGACAAGCATATGGCTGGTTACAGGTTCCAGGTTCAGCTGAATTTTATGGTGCTGATAGAGAAGGTGGCGGCCATGACAATGTTACGCCAGGAGGTTCTAAACAGTTAGTAGTTGATACATATAAAGCTGCAAAAGCTGCTGGTGTTCCTCTACAAGATTATGATTTGGAGGATCCACATGATTTAGATGGTGATGGGAACTATTGGGAGTCTGATGGTTTAGTCGATCACCTACAAATTATTCATGCTGGTATGGGACAAGAAGCAGGTGGTGGTTCCTTAGGGGATAACGCGATCTGGTCACATCGTTCAGCAAAATTCCATGATGAAGATGGGCTAGGTAAAGGCTTACCAGGCTTCTACGATTATACGATGATGCCAGAGGACGGAGCGACTGGAGTTTTCGCACATGAGTATGGTCATGACTTAGGGTTACCGGATGAATACGATACGATTTATTCTGGTACAGGTGAAGCAGTAGGTTATTGGTCTATCATGGCTAGTGGTTCTTGGGCTGGTAAAGTGCCAGGTACTGAACCAACAGGTTTTTCACCATGGGCTAAACAATACTTACAATCGACACTTGGTGGAAAATGGACGACTCCCGCTGTTGTGAACTGGGAAGATGTATCCACAAAAGGAGTTCAATTCTTATTGGATCAAGCCAATTCACCTCTAGGTAAAAATAATCAAGCGGTTAGAGTAAATCTTCCGAAGAAGAAAACCCCTGTAAACGTGCCAGCAGCAGGAAGCTATGAATATTGGGGCGGCGAGGCAGATGAGCTGGATAGCAGTATGGTAACTTCTGTTGATTTAACAAGTACAAAAACATCTGCAACACTATCATTCGATGCTTGGTATGACATTGAAGAGCAATGGGATTTCGCATTTGTACAAGTATCTGAAGATGGTGGAAACACGTGGAAGTCACTAGGTAACAGCGATACACGTTCCGATGTGGTTCCTGAAGGCTATCCAACTATTTTGAATTCAATGCCTGGTTTTACAGGGAAATCAGATGGGTGGCAAGCTCAATCTTTTGATTTATCCGCTTATGCAGGAAAGAAAATCGATCTTCGATTACGCTATGCAACCGATTGGGGAACAGCACATGTTGGTTTCTTTGCAGACAACATAAAAGTGGTAGCAGATGGAAAGACTGTATTAGAAGATGGAGCTGAAGGTGAAACTTCCTCATTTGGATTAGATGGATTCAAGAAAATGGATGGAAACAAGCTTACTGACCATTACTATTTACTAGAATGGCGTAACCATCAAGGTGTTGACGAAGGTCTTAAGAACATTAAGCGTGGTCAATCCCTGATGAGCTATGATGGTGGATTAATCGTTTGGTATGTAGATGACAGCTATACAAATAACTGGACAGGAGAACATCCTGGTGATGGCTACCTTGGTGTCGTAGATGCGCACTTAGGATCAAGCTTGAAGTGGAATGTATTAGATGGTGCACCGGTTGAAGCTTCATCTCGTTATCATATCGCAGATGCGGCGTTTGGTTTGAATCCAACAACAGGCATGGATTTGGTATACCCTACACAAACGCTATCATTAACAAGCCAAGAGGCAGTATCACTCTTTAACGACAGCAACAACTATAACAATACATTCATGCCAGACGCAGGCCGTAACCTAGGCAAATATGGACTAAAAATTCGAGTAAACGGGCAATCCAAAGATAAAACAGTAGGATCAATCGTACTCTATAAGTAATCGACAAAAATCGGGGCGTGACAGGCACGCCCCGATTTTTTGTGTTCGAAATGAAGGGGAATATGTTATGATATTGGGAATATATAACTATACATAAAAAATTTAATAAGATTACTAGATAAAATGATTCGAAGGAGAACTAGAGTTGAAAAAACATATTAGCATCATACTATTGTTAAATCTGATGATTGTTTTGCTATTCCCAGGAAGTTCTTTTGCTGCAATCAACGCAGAAAAAGCGGTGAAGGATGCAGAGGTTGCTGGAAACGCATTGAGGGCAGTTAGTGTCTATAGCGGAAAAGGGAAGCCTGTTAGTCCAGATAAACAGATAGCTAACGCTAACGCGAAGCTAAAAGTTGCAAAGGGTACTGTCGGTAAGCTACCAGCTAAGCAAAAACAGACTTTTTCAAAAAGGCTAAATGCCATAGCTCAAAATATCACTATTGGAACAAATTTTAGTAATGCTATTAAACGAGGGGAAACGATCTCTGTGATCAGAAATAAAGGAGATCAAGCTACTACCGTTGTCAACGCAGTTACAGCTTATAATACCTTAACAAAGGAACTTATAAACGTTTCTATATTTGAGAAGGTGACGCCTGCTGCATCTCGCACGAATCTTACAAACTATTATTTAAAACCTGCTCAAGCTACTGTCCAGAAACTAGCTCCAGTCGTTCAAGCAAATTCACTCGTCAATCAATTGAATATGCAGTTGAACCCACTTACTGATTCTGAGGACCTTGCGAAAACTTATAAAGCAATGGTCATACAGTATTCATCTGTAACACAGGCAGCTTTGAAAAAAGAACTTAGTGGCAAAATTATAGCTGTTGAAAATAGAATTCCGTTAGAGTTAGTCTCAGGTAGCCTCCTACAAATTCTTGAATTCGAATCGAAACTAAGAAACCTAGATTCAGAGGTACAGCCTCGGAAATCTAGTCCAGTTGTACCAAGCCTTTTTCAAGAAATAACTACCACCATCTCTAGTAATCTATTCGTTCCTACTGAGAGAGTTATTTTACAAAACCGCCTGAAAACTATTATGTCAAAGCTAGTGATTCAGCCAAAGGAATTAAAAGATTTACTTACTCAAAAAGCAATAGAAAAAGGCATTCCACCTGAAATTGTCAAGGGAATTGTTTTAACTGAGAATGCTAAAATGACGCAATTTCAAGCGAATGGAGAGGTTTTCAAAAGCCTCGATGGTGGATTTGGGATTATGCAGGTCACTCCTATGTCAGAAAAAGATAATTCGTTTGATTGGGATTTTGTAAAATATGACTTACATGCCAATATTGATGCGGGATTATCCGTTTTGTTGGAAAAATGGAATAAGGCGGGAAAATTGTACCCACTCATTAATAAACAGAACAAACTTGTTTTGGAGGATTGGTACTTTGCACTTTGGGCTTATAATGGTTTATCTAACTTTAATGACCCATCCAATCCGAACGCGAAAGAAAAAGTTTACCAAGAAAAAGTGTATAAAAATATCGAGGACTACGTTGGTGTCACACCGTCTTTCATTACATCTACTGAGCTAAAGGTGAATAATATTGACGGTTGGCCGTCCTTTACAGAAAAGATAAACTATGTGACCAAGTCTTCCACTATGTCATCTCAGATGCATAAAGAAGGGACACAGCTTGTTCTTAAGAAGAAGGCTAGGTTCAGAACAGCGCCTTCGACTAGTGGAACTCCTACAGAGCTTCTAGCAGGAACAAAGATTCAAATAGTGAAGCGTGTGGAAGACGTAGGACTAGCTAATTTCTTCTCTTGGTATTTAGTCAAATTACCAAATGGAAAGCAAGGCTATATTGCTTCGGTTAATTTATATTAAAAACAAAGGACCTTACGTAATGAAGGTCCTTTTCCTTTTATGCAAAAGTATTATAAATGTTATCACATTCTTTTCCAGTTGGCTGGTAAAAACAGTGTAATTTGTAGCGGCCAACGAGAGGTTGATTATACCAAGTTTGTGGGCAATCTGCTGGTGGCCTAAAATACCATAATGAGAATTTTGCAGGCCATTGTCTTTCACCTTTGACTGCTCGACGAGCTAACCTTCTTTCACTTTCTCTAGCCCGTTGATAGAAGTATCCTTTTTGCACAGCTTCAAATGCATGAGGTTGATAAATCATTTGTGGGATTGTTCGCAAGTTTTTAAAATCTGAGCAATTGGCTCGTATACGATTAATCCCCACGTTTCCAACAAGCATCATCCCTCTTTCACCTTCACCTTCAGCTTCTGCTCTAAGCAATCTAGCTAAAAGGTTAATATCTGCTGATGTATGCTTTACAACTGCCATGATGTCACCTCCATTTAATATCTTATTACTTTTAGGCAATAGTGATGACATGATGGACAACTGATCAGAAAAATTTATGCAACACTTTTTGGTATTTGAATGGTAAAAGTAGTTCCTTTTCCGATTTCACTACTTACCAAAATGGTCCCTTTCATTGATTGAATGATTTGATACGATATGGTCAGGCCAACACCGGTCCCTTTTTCTTTCGTAGAATAAAATGGAGTTCCCAACTGTTTCAGCTGTGTTTTTGTCATGCCTTTCCCGTTATCTTTCACTTCTATACATATGGTGTTTTCTTTTTCAAAGGCATTCACCGTTATGGCTCCACCAGCTTCCATCGCTTCGATCCCATTCTTCATAATATTGACTAATACTTGCTTGATTTCGGCTTTATTTCCTTTAACGAATAGTGCATCTTCCAGGGAAGACTGAATACTGATGTTTTGTATATTAGAATAAGAGCTCATTAGCTCGATTATGTTCTTTAATTCTTCTGAGACATTTATCCAGGTTAGTCCTTCTGTATGTGGTTTTGCCAAGGAAAGATAATCATTAATAATAGATTGAGCGTGATCAAGTTCATTGAGTGCAATTCGAATGTAGTTTTTCTGAGAGGGTAGCAAATTGCTGTCATCATTCATTAATTGTAAAAATCCTCTCACAGACGTCATAGGATTCCGTACTTCATGTGCCACTGAAGCAGCCAGTTGACTGATGACATTCAATTTATCTGCTCGTTGTAGTTCTTGGCGGATCGCCTGTTGTTCGTTCACGTTTTCAATGAGGAACACCACCATCACTAATGTGATCCAAGTAATCATTGAGAAAGTTAACATAAATGGGAGTTGATCGATTTGATTCATTTTGACAAGTGTGATGCCTCTAGTAAGTGCAATGAACCAATAGACAAGACTGACAATCCTCACTTTTGTTGCTACCTGTACTTTGTCGTATTTTCGAACGACAAATGAAAGAATCACTGTGATGATTGAATAATTCAGCAATGTTACATAAAAACCTGGTCCTCCAATGCTAAACCTAAAAACTAAAAGAACTACGATCAACAGGAGGCCTGGCATCGTTCCACCGTATACAAAAGCGATAATGATTGGAATGACCCTGAAGTCATACATAAAACCTTTGGCGTATTCTACTGGGAATGACATAGTTAGCATCAAAATCATGAGTAGAATGATAATCAGTTTTGAATATGGCTTTTTTCTTCTAATTTTCGTTTCGGAAAAATATAAGTGGTAGATCAAAATAGGAAATAATACGACTAAAATGTGAAATAAAACTGGACCAACTTGGTTAAACATACCCACCCAAACCCCCACAAAAAAGGACAATTTTTCTCTGTAATTAACATTTCGCTAAATGGTTCAAATTACCTTCTTTATTCACCTAATTTCCACAAATTTCCCTTGGGCGTGCCTGTCACGCCCCGAATATTGTCGATTAAATTGGGGGAGTGTTGACATGAAACCATTAGGTGTTATATGATTTTTATATGAAACTAATTGGTTTCATTTAATTCATTTTTGTAGGAGACTTCATAATGGAAAAACTATCAGATATTAAAAAGACTGTTATTTTTAATGCGCCTATAGAAAAAGTATGGAATGCTGTTTCAACCTCTGAAGCAATTGCAGAATGGTTTATGCCAAATGATTTTCAACCGATAGAAGGGCACGAGTTTCATTTGCAATCCCCTTTTGGTCCATCTCCATGTAAAGTGATAGCGGTCGATCCTCCAAATCGACTAGAATTTACTTGGGATACTGAAGGTTGGTTTGTAACGTTTAACCTGAAGGAAGTAGAAGGGAAAACAGAGTTCACCCTGATTCACGGTGGTTGGAAACATCCTGAGGAAATCCTTCCAAAAGCAAATGTTAAGAGCTCAGATGTTCGAGATAAAATGGATTATGGTTGGACAGGAATCGTGGATAAATTACGAAAGGTTGTTGAATAAATTGGCATCTACATCAGCACAAAGGCATGATGTATTTCAAGCTATTGCTGACCCTACCCGGAGGGAAGTACTTCGACTTCTTTCAATCAAAGAATTGCCTATTTCAGAAATAACTTCACATTTCCCTATATCCCGTACCGCAGTTGCTAAGCATCTTCATATTCTCAGTGAAGCAAAGCTTGTCAGTGGAAAAAAGGTCGGCAGAGAAAAAATTTATCAATTGCACTATGAACCATTGAATGAATTGAAACAATGGCTAGCTTATTATGAACGGTTTTGGGACAATAAACTTTCTATGCTTCAGCATTACGTAGAGGAAGGTAAATAGTTGAATTTTGAAGAATATTAAGACCTTAAGTGGTCTTTTTTTATTTAAAGTTTTTTTGGGAGGGATTTAGGGATGCAAGTTAGAATCGAAGAAAAAGAATCATTTATTATTGTGGGAAAAGGAATTCGAGTTACGACTACTAATGGTGAACAAAATAAACGTATTCCAAAGTTCTGGAACGAATCCTTCGAAAATGGATTTTGTCAAAACCTAACTTCTACTGCTGGAGCGTTAGGTGTATTAGGAGCCTGCATGGATTTTAAAATGGAATCTGGGGAATTCACCTATATGATTGCAGCGGAAAAAACAGAAGGGAACTCTTCTCTTAACTTAGAGGAAAGGGAAGTACCAGCTTCGACTTGGGCAATTTTTGAATCAATTGGGCCACTACCTGATGCGATTCAAAAAGTATGGCATAATATTTATACAGAGTGGTTCCCTACATCTGGTTATGAACATGCTATTGGACCTGAGCTTGAAATCTATTATCCTGGTAATCCTAGTGATGAAGACTATAAGAGCGAAGTTTGGATACCGGTAAGACAAAAATAGAATGGGGAGGCGCTATTGATGGTTCCACAAAGAGTCAGTTTATTAACTATTGGAGCTTTTGATTTACCATTACTACGAACTTTTTATAAAAAATTAGGATGGGAAGAAACTGAATTTAGTTCAGATACTTATGCAGCTTTCAAAACAGCTGGAGTAATGCTATCCATTTTTCCGATAGAGGAATTGGCGAAGGATGCAGGTGTTGAATTTAGTCTTTCTCCTGATACATATCGTGGTGTCACGTTCGCAATCAATGTGGAAGAACCAGAACTGGTTGATTCTACAATCACAAATATTAGGGAGTTAGGGGGCAAAATTTTGCGTGAACCAAGCGACGCATTCTGGGGAGGCAGAACAGCCTACTTTAGTGACCCTGAGAATAATCTTTGGGAGGTTGCTTGGAATCCAAGTGCCGTGTTTGATGAACGGGGTGCCATGATTTCCTTTTAACTTTTGAAAAGAAAAAAGCTTCGAATTTTCGAGGCTTTTTTTCATGGATATACGCCTCAAGGCTTAGTTTAGTTTACATTCCGAGGTCAATAGAATGAATATAAGAGATTGTGTATGATTAACCTTGAGTAAAGTAACTTTTTCTTTTAGAAATGAAACCCATTCCACATACATACGTATGTTTAGTAAGACATTATGTCAGGAGTCGATTTCCAATGAATCCATTTGTATCTTTCTTCTTAAAAATATTGATTGTCACCCCGACAGCAGGAACGGTTTGGCTAGTAAATTTTGTGGCTTTTGACCAATCCTTTTGGATATCATCGCTAAATGCCACGCTTAGTGCAATTATCACTTATTGGTTAAGCTCCGTATATTTAAAACGGAAATTTTTAAAATTACACCGTATCACAGGAAAAGAATATGCATATATCAAGAAAAATTTAAAGGAAGCTAAACCTAAGTTGTTTAGACTGCAAAAGTCACTGTTAAGGATTAAACATATTCCTTCTTTAAAACAGAGGATAGAGCTGATTCGTGTAACAAAGAAAATCTATAGTTTGACGAAACGCGAGCCTAAGCGATTTTACAAGGCAGAGCAGTTTTATTTTTCGCATTTAGATTCGGCAGTAGAGCTAGCTGAGAAATATGTATTTTTATCAGCTCAACCGAAAAAGAATTTAGAATTAGATCATTCCTTAAATGAAAGTCGTCGATTGTTAGACCAACTTTCCAAATCGATTGAAGAAGATTTGTATCAGGTTCTTTCAGATGATATCGATCAGTTAAATTTTGAAATAGACGTTGCAAAGTATTCCATCAAAAATAAAAAAGATTCTAAAATAAATGAAGAAAGCTGGAGATTGAAATGAACGAAAATAAAGTTACGAACACTTCAGATTTAATGGATGATTTACTCTCCAATCCATTCGGTGACAGCAGTAGTAAGACGCCGAATCTCCATACGGAACAAGCGAAGCCTGTAAAATTGATTGATGTGATTCCTGAAGAGAATAGAGCTAAAGCATATCAGCTAGCAGCTCAGATTGATCCTAAAAATCACGAAGCAATGATTTCATACGGGACTCCTGCTCAATCGAAGCTATTGTCTTTTTCCAATACGATGCTAGAGCATGTTCAAAAGAAGGATGTCGGGCAGGTTGGAGATATCATTAATGACTTAATGAAGAAGCTAAGCGATGTGAATCCGGATGATTTAAAAGCGGAAAAACCTTCATTACTGAAGCGCGTATTTGGAAAAATTCCTGGTTCTGTACAAGAGGTTTTATCAAAATATCAAAAAACTGGAGCTCAAATCGATCGAATTAGCGTGAAGCTTGAGGGAAGCAAAAATTACCTATTATCTGATATAGGGATGTTAGAGAAGCTCTATGAAAATAATAAAGAGTATTTTCAAGCGTTAAATGTGTATATTGCGGCTGGGGAATTAAAGCTTGAAGAATTGCAGCAAGTGACGATACCTGCTCTTCAAAAGCAAGCGGAAGCTACGAACGATCATATGAAATTTCAAGAAGTGAATGACATGATTCAGTTTGCCGACCGTTTAGATAAACGTTTGTACGATTTGAAACTGAGCCGTGAAATCACTATTCAAAGTGCACCGCAAATCCGCTTAATTCAAAATACTAACCAAGCGTTAGTGGAAAAAATTCAGTCATCCATCATGACTGCTATTCCCTTATGGAAGAATCAAGTTGCGATTGCACTGACTCTTCTTAGACAGCATCATGCAGTCGAAGCCCAAAAGAAGGTATCCCAAACGACGAATGAGCTTTTGCTGAAGAACGCAGAAATGCTGAAGACGAATACAATTGAAACAGCACGTGAAAATGAACGTGGCCTAGTGGATATTGAAACTCTTAAGAAAACGCAAGAAACTCTATTATCCACACTAGAAGAAACGTTGCGAATTCAAGAGGAAGGGCGCATGAAACGACGCCAAGCCGAAAATGAACTAGCTTCAATGGAAAGTAGTTTAAGACATAAGTTGTTGGAGATAAAAGGGGAATAAATTTAGAGGAAAACGACAGTGGGTGCTGTCGTTTTTTTGTTTTTGTACATGATTAGAACCCAGGATTTAGTTGCCAATACAGAAACAATACCATTCAATTTCTAATCTGTTTTATCTCAATTTTTTAAAATTTTCCTGTTAGATTATCTACTAAATTGATCAGAATTCCTTCGCTTTAAATATAACATTAAGTATATTAGTATTATCCTATACCTAATAGACAATCATAATTCACCGGCTTCAAAAAATCTATCATCTTACTAAATACTATTTTTATTTTAATAGCACCATAAATTCTTTGATCTTAAACGAATGTGGGTGCGCTCTTATAAGACAACAAAATGTGGTAATAGAGGGAGGAACAATTAATTGAGTACGTCCGTAAAGGCAGTGATTTTTGATTTAGATGGTGTAATTGCTGATACATTCGAGTTTTATTACATTACAAATAAAACAGTAGCTGACAAATTAGGAATTCCATTCACTAGAAAAGATAATGAAAGGTATAGAGGAATCGGAAGATATGAGATTATTAATTCCTTAGTTAAACTTTCTAAAAAAGAATTAAGTGAAATTGAAAAATTTGAATTAGCGGAAAGTAAAAATGAGCAGTATCAACACCTTATCGAAAACATGAATGAAACTTCTATATTACCAGGTATGAAAAAATTCATTTTAGACTTAAAATCACATGATATTAAAATAGGTTTGGCATCTTCAAGTACTAATGGTCAAACTGTATTGAAGAAAATTGGTCTATACAATTATTTTGATTGTATTGTTAATCCAAAGTCACTAAAAAAAGGAAAGCCGGACCCAGAAATATTCTTAAAAGCTGCAGAGAATCTTAAAGTGGACATTGAAAATTGTGTTGCTATTGAAGACGGTGAAGCAGGTATAAAGGCCATAAAAAAAACCAAAATGTTTTCGATTGGAATAGGCAATGGAAGCGAACTTGAAACTGCTGATTGGCATGTGCTAAGGACAGAAGAAATTACTTATCCAGAATTGATCAAGCGTTTTGAAAGGAAAAATTACAATGGAACAAAATAATGATAAACAGATTGAATTTCAATTAAAATGGTTTGATATTGTCATTGGGGAGTATAATTCCTTACGAAATGAGTCAGCAGATTCACTTAAAAATCAGCAATCCATTATAAACTATGGTTTGACGGCCATTGGGGTATTAATCGCTTTTAGTGCAAATCTATGGGGGAAAGAAAGTATCGTTGAGGCTATTTATGTTATATTTATTCCCTTTATGTGTAACTTAATTATACTTATTTGGAATGGTGAAGTAAGAAGAATGTCTCGGGCGGGACAATATATCAAACAAATTGAAGATAAAATACATAATGAAATATCTATTCGATCAAATATTATGGAGCGATCATTAAATTGGGAGACATTTCTCCGAGCACCTAAAGACGTGGAAATAAAAGAGGAAAATCAGACAAGAATAAAAAGAATAATTAGTTCAATCGAAGGCTTTTTTTCTTTTATATTCCAGAAAGAGCAAGAGAAAAACAATAAAATTAAAAGCAACTATATCGCAATCATTATTATGTTTGGTACTCTTAGCATATTGTCCATCCTATTAGGTATTGGACACAACTTCAGTATGTTTGAAAAAGACTCGCTTCTTAATGGAACGGGATTATTTGAAAAATGGATGACCACAAAAAAATGGTGGCTAATCATATACTGCTCTTTATTGGTAATCAATTATTTATTCTTTGTTTATCATTATCGATATTTCCAAAAAGTAAAAAAGTAGACAAAAGGAGAAGACTTTTGGATAAACGAATTGTAGTGGGTATTGATGGAGGAGGAACATATACTAGGGTTGTTATTGCTGATTTAGAAGGAAACATCCTGGCCTTTTCAAAGAAAGCAGGTTCACATCCTGGAAAAAATAAAGAGCCTGAAAAAAATGTTGAGTCTGCAATAATGGAAGCCTTAGGAAAGGCAAATTATACATTGGAATCTATTCAATGTATCGTAGCCGGATTTGCGGGTCTAAACGGTCCTAAAGATATGGAGTGGGCAGAAAAGTACTTGTCTATTACGGGGTTAAAAAGTTCAAAGGTCATATTAAATGATGCTGAAGTTGCTCATTATGGTGCTTTCTTAGGGAAAGTTGGAATATTGGCTATTGCGGGGACAGGATCGATTGTTGTAGGTAAAATTGAAAGTGGAAAAATGATTAGGAATTACGATTTCCATCATGATTCTGAAGCCGCTTCAAGATTTCTAACCTACTCTGTAATTTACGATTTAATATCTCAAAAAAGCCTCCTAAGAGAAGAATCTTTAGTTGAATCCGTATTAAATTATTGGAACGTGAAAGATATTGAAGAATTACGGCAACTTGCAGCTAGAGGATTCAATAGTGAGAAGATAAGGGCATTAAAAATGCTAAGTGGTATGGGTTCGATTGTTACTGAGGAGGCATCTAAAGGTAGTGAAATTGCGAATAATGCTTGTGAAAAAGTAGTAACTTCTTTAGTTACAGGTATACAACTTGTATCATCAATGTTCGTAAAAGATAGTGTTTCATTGTCATTTGTTGGTGGTGTCGTAAATCATTCTTATGTGCTTTCAATGGTCGAAAGGGTATTGAAAGGTAGCAATTCATTAAAAACATTCTCTATACAAAAGCCTAATTTGTCACCAGTATTAGGTGCAGTTTTATATGCTTATAACGAGTTAGGACTTTCAAACAACCAAGATATTCTAGAAAAATTAATAAGCACTGAAAGTACCAACGATTTTTATTAGAATTCTTAAATAAATTATCGCTACTAACCATAAAACAACAAAGAAGCATGGACAAACTCCTGCTTCTTTGTTGTTTCTTTATTAAAACCCATCCTCAGCATAAAACGGGATGTTCAATCTGTTCTCAACAGCACGTAGTCTTTGATTCAAGCGATTTAAGCGGCGAGTATGGCGCTCGTCATTTTGGTTGAGGCGAGCAACTTCACGGTTTAAACGACCAATTTCTTGGTTTTGGCGATTCAATTCCTGACTTAGGCGTCTTAGTTCTTGTTGCTGTTGCTGGTTTTCTCTTTCCAGTTCGCGTATTCTTCTTTCAAGGTTAGGTTGTCTATCAATATCGGCTTGTTCTTCTTGGTAGGATTCGAATCCTTCTAATGAATCTAATGGTTGATAATGTTCTGGTTGTTGATAAAATTCTGGTTGTTGACGGTAAAAGTCTTGCTGTTGTTGATAAGGGTTTTGAGTATATGGATTTACAGATTGCGGAATATATCCAGGATAAAATTGATAAGGGTTCATCACGGAATCGCTCCTCTTTTATATATGGTCGGGATGAATACTTTAACAACATATGAAAAAGTAGGCAAAGTGACAGGGCTAATGCCCAGAAACAATTAAGGCACGCAAGTTCTTAATAAATGTAGTAATTAGATTTTCCCAATATATTTCGGATCCCTTATTATACCTGGCTGCCCTGGTACCCAATTGGCAGGTATTCCTTGTCCGGTACTGCGTCCATATTGTATGCCTTGTATGATTCTCAATATTTCATATATATTCCTGCCGACTTCAGAAGGGTTAATAAATCTGCTTACAATTATTCCTTCAGGGTCAATGATGACGGTGGCACGAAAAGTTGCGCCAGTCTTCTCATTGAGGACTCTGTAAGCTTTACTTATAGAATGGTTCCGGTCACTCACTAATGGAAAGTTGACCTTGGAAGCAGATGGGGACACCTCAGTAAATACTTTGTGCGAGTATACACTGTCTGTGCTTATTGCGAGAACTTCAGAATTAATTGCTATAAATTGATCATAAATAGCAGCGACCGCCGCTAATTCTGTCGGTCAAACGAAGGTGAAATCACTAGAATAAAAAAATAAAATGACCCATTTTCCTTGATAAGATTCTAGACGTACTTCTTTTATTTTCTTTTCGATATTGTCATATGCCTCAGCGGAGAATACAGGTGCTTTATCGGTTGTTTGTGCACAAAAAGGTAAATGGCAACTTTTTGACTCTTTATTTTCTCTGTCCTGCATATTTTCTACTCACCTCCAACAAATTCAAACTCCAAGGAACATGGTTATTTTATGAAGGTTGTTTTGTCCAGTTGAATCTAATATACTCTTAAAATAGTACTAAATTTCATAATAAGTAGAGTGGACGGGGATTTGTTATTAATAAAATCATAAAAATCATATATATTATTGTTGGTTTTTTATCCATAGGTTTAGGGATTCTAGGCATTATATTGCCGGTCTTGCCGACAACGCCATTTTTATTGTTAGCGTCTTTTTGTTTTGTGAAGGGTTCTGAGCGCTTTGAGAAGTGGTTTAAAGGGACTTCTTTATATAAAAAGCATTTGGAGAGTTTTGTGAAGCAGAAAGGGATGACCTTAAGACAAAAACTTTCGATTCTTTTGTTTGCAAATGCGATGATGGCGATACCATTCATCTTCATGGATAGTTTAGGAGTAAAAATACTATTAATACTTATTGTGATTTACCAATATTATTATTTCTTTACTAAAATCAAAACCTTGTCTTAATTTGACAAGGTTTTGATTTTTCTATTACCACAAACTTGGCTTTACAACCATAAACCATAGCATGGCGATGAGTAGTATGATGTAAATCCATATTGAACGCTTTAATTTTTCTGCTAATTCTAAACGATTATGTACTTCTTCTTGGTATTTCCTTAATTTAGGAGAAAAAGCTCTGGCCAAAAAAAATAGCGATGCAAACATGATCAGGAGTGTCATAACGATCCAAGGTGTACTCCATGTCCATGGTCCGTATATCACTAACAAGACACCTGAACCAACGAGTACATGTCCTGCGTGTTTTGTAAGCCGAACTACAAATCGGAATGTTTCTAAGTGTGCCCCTACTTCTTCTTCCTTCACCATTTTAAGTTTTTTTACGATAGGAAGTAGAATGAAGAAAGGCCCAATGGAAACTATGACACTAAGAACATGGATGAATATTAGGCTACGGTACAATAAATCCATTTTTATTCACTGACAGCACTAAATTCATGAACCCAGACTCTCATTTGTGGAAGCCATGGCATGCCAGGATGATAAGAAAGAATGGCTTCTTTATACTCTTCGACCGTGTTGAAGCCTTCATGCTGGGCGTGTTCATCTGTTAATTCTCCTAGAGACTGTGAATAGACACGGTTTACTTCGAATTTTTTATCTCCTAAAACCATGATTTCACCTACATCTGCATATCGTCCATTTCTGCGCGTTGCAGTTTTTTTGCCTTCTAGTACTTTTTGTACATCTTCAGGCATTGTAACCAGGCGTTCTATCGAACAAGTTTTGGGTGGTAAAGTATTTTGTGCTTCTTGATTATTCATTAAATTAATCTCCCTTCAAATTTCAAAGTACCTTTTTACTGTACCATACTTATCCACTAATAAAAAAAGCTATTCAAAAAAAGTAAATTTAGTCTATTATTTATCGAAAAATTCTGTAAAATAGAGAGAAGGACATATGATAAGTTGGGAGAGAGCTCGATGATTAATAGTTTCCCGATAATGGGTAAGGAAAATGAATCATTCTTATATAATTCTGATGAACTATTCGATTTATTTCTCAATTGTACTGCAGATGGGTTTGCGATTGTGGATATGGACGATCGGTTTATTCGAGTGAACGCGATGTATACGAAAATTTTTGGATACACTCCAGAAGAGATACTCGGTAGGAAATTTATTGAATTTTCTAACCCAAAAATCGTAAATGATATCATTGAATCCGTTAAACATGGAAAAGTATATTCTAATATGATTACCCAGCGTTACCATAAGAATGGATCAGTCCTGGATATCGCCGTTTCCTATTCACCTTTTCGGAATGCAAGTGGAGAAATCATAGCGATTATTGCTATTTTCAGAGATATTACTGAACTAAAAAAAATGGAAAGAGAATTAGGAAAATTCCGTGAGCTTTATAAACTCATTACGGAAAATACTTCTGATATGATTAAGGTATTTACCTTTGATAAAAAAATTATATATGCTTCACCATCGCATCAACAAGTAATGGGACTTTCTCCAGAAGAAATGGTTGGCCGAAAAGTGTATGATTTCATGCTGCCTGGGGAAGAAGAGCACTTTAATTCAATTTTTCAAACGTTATTGGAGACGGAAGAACCTCAGTTAATCCAATTAAAAGTTAGAACATCAAAAGGTGATGCAATTTACTTGGAATCCAATATTTCGCCTATTTATAATGATCAAAAAGAGATAGAGGCTTTTGTAACAGTCGGTAGAAATATTTCGGATCGAATCAAAAATGATGCTGCCCTTCGCAATCTAGATCGACTATCTATTATCGGTCAACTCGCAGCAGGTGTAGCACATGAAATTAGGAATCCATTGACTTCATTAAAAGGGTTTTCTAAGCTCTTACGTAGTAATACTGATGCTTATAAACAAGATCAGTATTTGTCAATCATCATGAATGAATTGGACCGAATCGACATCATCGTGAATGAATTTATGTCACTAGCTAAGCCCCAGGCTATTCTTTTTGAAAGAGAAAAGTTATTTTCCATTTTACATAGCACAATTAATGTACTTCATCCACAAGCCCTATTACATAACGTCCAAATTATTTTGGAAGATTTAGTTGAAGATGTCGAGTTATTATGTAGCCCTCATCAATTGAAGCAGGTCTTTGTTAATTTTCTTAAAAATGCGATTGAATCCATGCCAAATGGAGGAATCGTTCAAATCACTGTCCGAAAGGCAGAAAACAAGAAGGTCTTGATAACATTTAAGGATGAAGGGACCGGTATAGAAGAGAACCTCTTAAGACATCTAGGAACTCCTTTTTATACTACGAAAGATAAAGGAATTGGGTTAGGACTGACGGTAAGCAATAAAATTATTCAAGAACATAACGGTTCTATGAGCATTGAGAGCCACGTAGGAAAAGGGACAGCAGTGAAGGTAGAGTTGGAATATATTTAAGGGAACTACAAGCGAAAAAAGGACCTTCAGATTTATTAATTGAAGGTCTTTTTATATTTTCCAGTATTTTCTAATGTGCTTGTATGAATACTCGCCAATTGCTAATTGAACGAAGTGAATCGGAAGAAAAGCAAAGACTGACCAATTCTTTGGTTGAATGATTCTCGATTTATATAAGAGTTGATCAGATAGGTGGATTGTTAAGAAGCCAAGAATTTTGCTTGATTTATGTTGGCATAAGGATGTAAGGGTTCCAATGATTGATAAATAAAACGTGTACAAAGGCGCCACGATAAAAGTATCTGAGTATTTATCCTTCGCAAAACCAGCACGCAGTATCAATTTTTTAAAGGAGGCAACTAGGAAAAAATAGATGTTACAGTAATTTACCCAATAAATAAAGAATAAGGTAAATTTTGATAGCAAATCTTTTCTTTTTCCCTCCATGGCATCCCACCATTTTTCTATTAACCAAAAATAAATGGGTAATGCAGTTATGGTAAATAATGTATTCCAGGTTCTATTTTTAAAAAGTCCCCATCGCAAAAATATGCGTTCAATCAGCCCATAGAACAAACCCGCTCCAATTCTCCATTTCCACCCTAATTTGAAAGCAACTAGAAAAGTAGCCATGATTGGAATAAAGACTGCTTGGGACAACATCCCACCAAAAAATGAATCAACCACTTTATTTTTAAATACCTTTGGATAATAACAGTACATTCTCCAGATGTCCAAAACGAAATATTCAAAAATATATCCTAATCCTATACCGCTAAATAATATCAAAAATATCGACTGCTTTTTTTTATAGAGGGTGTGTCCTAGAAGTAAAAAATGAAGTATAGATAATATCACAAAAGGAATCGTTTTATTTCTCATTTTAGTCCTTTCTGAAATGAAGGATATAATGTATATTCTCCAAAAATGAATCGGTTTATTTAATATGGATAGTACAAAAGTGGGGGATAAATCCTAGTATTTCATCTCACATTGGGACAATCTATATTTAGGACTTCGATATGTAGAAGGAGAGGGCCGAATGATTTTTATTTTTTATCTATTTATAAATCTGTTCTTAACCCTCTATGTGTTCAAATATAAGAGGAGTAACCTAACCTTATTAGAGTTGATTGTTTACTGGCTGCTAGGTTCTCTATTCATCCAAAACTTTTCTGCTTTAAATCATTTGAATTTTAATTTCATCCGTATTCCTGATCAGTTTCTTATAGAAATTACTCATGTTATGAATCGGTTAGTTCTTTATCCATTATTTTTAGTCTGGTTTTTAAATGACTTTGTGGCAATAAAAGGCATATTAAAGAAAGTCTTGTTGGTATTGGTATTTCTAATGATTAATGCAGGATTAGAATGGTTGGCAGATTGGTTTGACATACTCAATCATGTGAAGTGGAAAGTTTGGTGGACTTTTGCATTTTGGTTATCCTATCTTTTGCTTTCCGTAGTTTTTTTGAAAATCTTTCGGAAGATGCTTTTGAGGAAGTGAATACTAGATGAACTACACATTTGATTGGAATGATTGGTTTATGATCATTACCGGTATCGCATCACTGAGTCTGTTCTTTTTGATTCGAAAATATTTTCATCCCGTCATTAATATAAGCATCTGGATTTATAATGTTTTCCTAGTAGAAACCATTGACTATTTCTTAGTTGGAACACCTTATCAGTTGTATTATTTTTCTGATAATCCTACATATGAACCCTCTTCTGCATTTTTCCATCTAACTGTATATCCAGCATCAGCTCTTATCTTTCTTTATGTGTATGATAAATGGGAAATCAAAGGGAGGAAGTCAGTGCTGTATATCCTATTTTGGACTTGCTTTTCCATCCTTTTTGAATGGGTATGTATCAAAAATAATGTACTAACTTATACAGGGTGGAAATTATTATATTCCGTCCCGACTTATCCTATTGCGGCCATTCTATTAATTTGCTTCTTCCGATTTATCCAAAAACATATGAACGACCCGCTACCGAGATAGTAGAAGGGTCAGCTCGAATTCCTTAACCACAGTCACTCGGCTGTGGTTTTTACTTTAGGAGTATAAATTAGCAGCAAAGAAGTAAGTCGAAGTAGTGGCCAATATTAGGAATATTGTATAAGTGCAAATTAGCAAATGCCGACTCTTTGGGATTGGTGCAAGCCAAGTTTTCTAATGGTGCAAGCCAAGTTTTCTAATGGTGCAAGCACAATGATAGTTGTCTATTGGGGGTACCAGCCCTAGATGGACAAACATACATTTTTGCTTGTGTTGGACGAGTATCCATGCCTTATCTCTTTGGGGCGAATATGTATATAGGGAATTGGACATGCAGGGGCAAATGTAGGAAACCTCAAGAAAGGAGCATGGTAATGACTTTCGAAATAGGAATGACAATACTGGTTTTCAGTTTGACTATGCTGGTCATATTCTGGAGACCGAGGGGAATCAATGAAGCTTGGCCAGCTTCGATTGGTGCGGTGCTGATCTTACTTACAGGCATCGTATCAAGAGAAGATATTTTTGATATTATCAGCAAAATCGGTGGAGCCTCAATAACAATCATAAGTACCATCGTCATGGCGGTTATATTAGAGAGCTTTGGTTTTTTTCACTGGTCAGCGGCTAGGCTAGCGACTTTATCTAAAGGATCGGGTTATCGGTTATATTGGAATATCCAATTGTTATGTTTTTTGATGACACTATTATTTAATAATGATGGTAGTATTTTAATTACAACTCCTATCTTAATAATGCTAACAAAAAACCTTCGACTTAAACCTCACGAACAAATTCCATATCTATTAAGTGGTGCATTGATTGCTACGGCTGCGAGTACCCCAATAGGAGTAAGTAACATTGTTAACTTGATCGGACTGAAAATTGTGGACATGACGCTCTATATGCAAACCGCAATGATGTTCGTACCAGCGACACTAGGCCTTTTATTTATGAGTGGGCTAATGTTTATGGTAGTAAGGAACCATTTGCCGAAAAAATTGCCAATCTCATCATATGATATAGAAGAAATGTTTTTTATTAAAAATTTTCATCCATTAAAGAGTAGCATTTCTGTTGAAACAAAACGTAAAAGGACCATATTCATGTTGAAAGTGTTGATTTTTGTCTTCATCATGAGGTGCTTGTTATTTGTGGCTTCATTCTTTTCAATACCTATTGAAATTGTTGCGGTATTGGGGTCTTTAGCATTACTGATATGGCGATGGTACCATATACGCACCAATCCTGTGGATATATTGAAGAAGACCCCGTGGCATATTTTTGTTTTTGCTTTTTCCATGTATGTCATCATATATGGACTTCAGAATGCTGGATTGACGGATATATTAGTCGGTATATGTGAACCTATTGTAAATCAAGGCTTATTTTATGCAAGCTTGGTAATGGGCGGATTAGTTTCAGTATTATCCAATATTTTCAATAACCATCCTGCTTTAATGATTGGGACGATTACCTTGACTCAAATGGGGCTGGAACCACTGACGTTAAAAACCATTTATTTGGCGAATATAATTGGCAGCGATATGGGGGCATTGTTATTACCCATCGGAACATTAGCGTCTCTTATTTGGATGCATATTTTACGACAACATAAGATTCAAATCACATGGAAGGATTATCTAAGTGTATCAATTGTAGTCATCCCCTTAACAACAATTGTCACACTACTATTATTGTTCTACTGGGTAGACATGTTTTTTAGTTAATTTTATAAGGAGGAGATTATGTTGAGTGATATCAATACGTTAATGGGAAAACAAGTTTCAATATTATTATCGGGAAAAACCTCTTTCAAGGGAGTCTTGACTGATTTAGGGCAGGATATACTAGTGCTGTATAATGGTAATCAGTTTATCTATATCCCGTTTTTACATGTTCATCGAATAAAAAAAACCATTGATAAAAATGAGTTTGTAAGTAATCCAACTGAGTCAGCTTTTCCAGATGAAATGGACGCTATATCCTATCGCAAAATATTGACGAACGCCAAAGGTACCTTTTCTGAAATTTACGTAACTGGAAACCTGACTTTTCATGGGTATATCACTAGTGTGTTAAATGATTATTTTGTGTTCTACTCACCGGTATATAAAACGATGTTCATCTCCATGAGCCATTTGAAATGGCTAACCCCTTACAATCAAACCATCACACCATATTCTTTGAGTAATGAAAGTCTCCCTGTTAATCCCTCTAGCGTTCCTTTACAACGTTCATTAGAGGAGCAATTAAAAAGAGAAGTTGGAAAGCTAGTCGTGTTTGATGCAGGGAGTGATCCAATGAAAATAGGAAAATTACTCAACGTGAACAATAACCTTGTCGAACTAGCATTGGCCAATGGGGACACTGTATATTTAAAACTATCTCATATCAAGTCAATTCATTTGCCTTAGTACAGAAATGAGGAGGGCAATTCAATGATGTATAAATCTTTCTTCTTATTTATAGTATCAGCATTTTTAGTCGTATTAACTTCCTGCAGTCCAGTAGAAGATGTCAATAATCCCGTCCCAACAAAAGAGCAAAGATACGAGAATCAAGCGTTTAAAGAAATCCAGGTCAATCAAAAGGAAGATAACGTTATCGTTACTGGTAAAGCTAGAGTGTTTGAAGGTGTTTTTCAATATGCAATCATAAAAGGCAATACCATCGTAAAAGAAGACTATTATCAAACGGATGGAGCACCTGCATGGGGTGAGTTCGAGATCACAATTGATAAGGGGCTTCAGGCCACCGAACTGGAGTTGTTTGTATATTCAGCAAAAGATGGCTCCAAAATCGATGTTCTTAAAATTCCGATTACAAATCATTGAAGGAGAAGTGTTCAAGCACTTCTCTTTATTGTTGTTTGTTACAAGCGTCATACTGATTCAAAGTGTTTGGATTGACTAAGCCTATGGGCAATCAAAAACAGCACAAAGTATATCGGAAAAGAATATAACATACTCCATTTATTCAATACATAAAAACCTAACCACCAAAATAGTGGCTCTCCAATAAAACTTGAAAAAGACGCAAAAAATAATGCTTTTTTCCATGCTGCAACATGTGGCTTATATTGGATTATGAGCATAACAAGAACCGGGAAAATGCAAAAATCCCATGGAATATAGGAGGGAAGGGTTGGAAGGACTTTTCCTGTGTAGTACCACAATCCATAAATCGTCCCTAAAAAGTCAAGCCAGCTTGTTATCACTGTGATGAATAACCCTGCAACTAATAGCCTCATTCTGCTTTCTTTTTTATGTACCTTCCACCAGATAATCGGCGGAATTATGGTAAACGCAAGGGAAAGTAAAAAATCCCAGTGAAGAAAGGTAGCCTCTTTCCAGTAGTGGTAATAGTCGATATGAACTTTAGTGATTTCTTCATAAAATTTCCCGACTTTTTCTAATCGATCTTGACTTTGAATCGGTTTGATCAGTGAGAAAACCATGGATATACCTCATTCAGTCATTAGCATTATCCCTTATTTTGGCTAAAGCAAATCAAACTATGTATCTTGATGGAATAATTTGTATTATAATTATCTAAATATTATAAAAAGGATGATTAGTATGGGGGATTGCTTCATTTGTAACAAGCATGCTGGAAATATTCAAACCGCAGGTGTCATGATTTATGAGGATGAATTTGTATACGTAGGTCATATCGATAGGAATGGCGAGCCAAATTATCTAGGTCATATTATGATTGACTTAAAACGACACGCACCTACCTTAGGTGACATGACGATGGAAGAAGCTCAAGCGTTTGGAGTGACGATGGCAAACGTGAGTAAGGCACTAATGGAATCGGAAAAAGCAGAGCATATTTATTCTCTTGTTTCTGGTAACTCTGTTCCTCATCTTCATATGCATATTGTGGCACGATATCCGAATACCCCAGAAGATTATTGGGGACCTATGGCTGTCTATAACTGGCCGGAAGCTCCAATGGGAAACAATGATGAAGTTGTAAAGCTATGCGAACGTTTAAGATCCTATTTAGTGAATTCCAGTCATGAATAAGGAATTGATTTGGGTTGGAAGCCAACAAGATTTTGTCGATGTGATAGATATCCAGTCTATCGACACTATGGTCATTGGACGTTATGGAGGGAATTCGATAGCGGGTCAATATAAGAACGAAGACGGTTGCTTAGTATGGAAAGATCAAGAAGGTTCATGGGAATTTGCGATGATCCTTGATGCGCATAACACTGCCCAAAGTGCGGAAATAATCGTTGAACTATTTCAACAAAGAAAATCCGATATTCAGAGGATACTCGATCAACCTTTAAAGGTCATCTTCAAGGACTTGGAGACGTTCGTTTTGAACATATTTCAAGATGAGGATTTCCTATCAATATGTAGAAAGATTCAAGGAGAAACGGCTTGTTTAATTGTTGTTCGAAAAGATAAATACGTTTGGTGGTTTTCGGTGGGAGATTGCCTTTTATATCTGTTCCATCCAGAGTTAGCTGCTCTTGGACAGTATCATCTGAACCAGAGACATTTCTATGAATGGATAGGACAAGTCAATACGTTTGAACAGCTTGTACCTTGTTACAGCAGTGGAGTAAGGGAGTTAAGAAAGGGAGAAAATCATCTCTTCCTTACTACCGATGGTTTGATTGAATGCCCTGGTGAACCATATTCGAATCCCAAAAAGTTAAGTGATGTTCTCTTTAATTTAGAGAATGAACAGAATATAAAGAGCTTGTTAAAGGACATCCAGAATCGGAATGTAAGGGATAGCACCACCATCGTTTCATGGAAGGTTTATATCTCACAAGAAGTGACCCAGCCTAGTAACAGCTAAATGTAAAACGTCCGGTTATGATCCGGACGTTTTTATATTGGTTGATTGAATTGTAACGGGCAAGAGATCCACTAGAAACTCCAAAGGGGTAAGGTGCCGCCCTGAAAGTAGAAAGGCCCGGACCCCGTACAGACCGAGAAAGAAGGCTTCTTGCGTGTAACTGGCCAGCTTAGCAAGTCCATTCAAGTGAATCTTCATACAAAAGGACATAATGTTGATTAGGTTATGGTAAATCATAAAAAAGAAGATTAATTCTTTGCATTTTTATTGAAAATAATGTGCTTTTCTTCAATTTTCTGCTCTAATATGCATGTTCAGGATGATTTCTGATTCGAGACCCCATATTCATGTTGTTTTTTAGAAAGGATACTGAACCTATGATCTAAACTGGAAATTTAATATCGAAACTGGAAAAATACATTCGAAACCCGGAAAAATAAAATCGAAACTGGAAAAATACATTCGAAACCGAGAAAAATAAAATCGAAGCATACAAAAAATTATCAAAACGGCCCATTTATCGATTTTTCGACAAGGCTACGAATCAAAATTCAATACGTTTTCTTGTAATAAACGAGAGTGGTTCTATCATTGATTTTTTTCGTCACACCTGTTTGTTTGTATCCCATCTTCTCGTATAGATAACAATTACGTTCTTCCTCTAAAATAGTCGCCAATTCCCAACTAGTAGCTTGAGGGAAAAGCTCTTCGATTAAAAGGATTGCTTGTTGGGCAATCTTTTGTCCTTGGTATTTAGGCAAAATAAACATTGGGCTGATCCTAAATTTTGTTTCTTCTTTCCATACCACACATATAGCACCGACTACAATGTGGTCGGCTACTATTTTGAAAAATCCCCCATTAGAGTGATTAATCCTTTCCATGACTCGAGCAATGCTTTCATTCACAGGACTAGTTTCGTAATCTCGATATTTTTCCAACAATGGTTGGAAAGCTTTTATTTGGATATCAAAAATGGTTTCTGCATCGGTGTGGGTGGCTTTCTCTAATGTAATCTTCATGAATATTCTCCTAATTTTCTAATCAAAAGCTTTCCATAATAGTAACATGAAACTCGTTTTATTATTTGACTTTTCAGAAAATAAAAGGTAAATATGATAATAATATTACATATTATTTGTAAACGAAATATTATCGTCATATAAAAATGAGGTGAGAATATGATTTTACATGAGGAAGAAACGTTCAGTAGGGAACGGATGGAGAAATTGCAATTAGAAAGGTTAAAAGCTACAGCGAACACCGTATATGAAAAGGTCTCATTTTATCGAAAACAATGGGATGATGCAGGGATATCTCCACAAGACATTACGAATCTAGATGATATTAAGAGGTTACCTTTTACAACTAAAGGAGATTTAAGAGGTCAGTATCCATTCGGATTATTTGCTGTCGACAAAAGCGAGGTTGTGAGGATTCATGCTTCTTCTGGTACAAGCGGAAAGCCGACCGTTGTCGGATATACCCATAATGACATTAAAATGTGGGGGAGCCTGGTAGCCCGTGCCATATCGATGGCAGGTGGAAAACAAGGAGAAGTGTTACATAATGCGTATGGATATGGTTTATTTACAGGGGGATTAGGGCTTCATTATGGCAGCGAACAATTAGGTATGGCAACTGTCCCAGTTTCAGGTGGGAATACTGATCGGCAAATTTCGTTGATACAAGACTTTAAGCCTTCCGTTATTTGCGGTACTCCTTCTTATATTCTGACGATTGCTGAACGAATGGAGCAAATGGGTATTATTCCAAGTGGGAATTCTTTAAAGTTCGGTATTTTTGGGGCGGAGCCTTGGTCGGAAGAAATGCGAGGCTTATTAGAGAAAAAGCTTGGTATTAAAGCTTGTGATATTTATGGCTTGAGCGAAGTGTTAGGACCGGGTGTTTCGATGGAATGCTGTGAGGCGCAAAGAGGTCTACATGTTGCAGAAGACCATTTTTATGTGGAAGTGATAGATCCGGCTACCCTTCAGCCCCTACCTGATGGGGAAGAAGGGGAACTTGTTTTCACAAGCCTTACAAAGGAAGCCCTTCCCATCATCCGTTATCGGACAGGAGATATTGCATCGCTTTCTAGAGACAGGTGTGCCTGCGGCAGAACCACCACAAGAATGTCCAGAATCAAAGGACGGATTGATGATATGTTGATTGTACGTGGGGTGAATGTCTACCCTTCAGAAATCGAACATGTACTTTTGGGCTCTAATGACATCGTTCCCCACTATCAGTTACACGTAAAACGCACCGGTGCACTCGATACTGTGGAGCTTCATATTGAAATCAAGGAAGCTATATTTGGTGAACTAGGTCAAAACATTGAACACGAGCAAATCCAATTCCTTTCAGGGGAGATTCAGTATCGATTAAAAAACCAACTCCTCATTTCCATTGATGTAAAGGTGTGTCCACCGAAAACAATCCCAAGATCAGAGGGGAAAGCAGTCAGGATTGTGGATCATAGAAAATTTAGTATGACCAACACATAAATAGTCAGAACATTCTGTTGAATAGTATATTACATTATAATATAATTACGTTAAATAAACGTTATACATTAAGGTGGTGGGGAAATGTCAGGAATTGAAACTTTAACTCTAGAAGAAAAACATAAAAAATTCATAGAACGAATAGAGGCAGGAGAAAAAATCGAAGCGGACGATTGGATGCCAGATGAATATAGAAATGTCCTAATTAAACTTATTTCCATGCATGGAATCAGTGAAATTATGGGAGCGCTTCCAGAAAAGGAATGGGTACCGAAAGCGCCCACTTTAAAAAGAAAGCTAGGCATCATGGCGAAAGTACAGGATGAGATGGGGCACGGTCAGCTACTCCTTCGCGTGGCAGAAGATTTATTGAAACCGACTGGGAAAACACGTGGTGATATTTTAGAAGATTTATTATCGGGAGATTTGAAGTTTCATAATGTCTTCCATATGGAAGCACCTACTTGGGGAGATGCAGGTTTAATAGGATGGTTAGTAGATGGTGCCGCCATCATCACGCAAACGAATATGCTGGATGCATCTTATGGTCCTTATGCTCGAGCGTTGAAACGTATTTGTGCGGAGGAAGTATTCCATGCCCAGCATGGGGAAGCGATTATCATGGCTCTTGCAGAAGGTACTCCTGAGCAAAAAGATTTGATTCAAGACTCGATCAACCGCTGGTGGGAAGCATTGCTAATGTTTTTCGGACCAGGCGATGCGACTGCGACAGGAACATCGAAACAAGACGTGACAGCAAGATACCGAATCCGTTCGAAATCCAATGAAGAATTACGCCAAGATTTTTTCACCAAATATGTTCCAAGAATTCTTTCCCTTGGTTTGACGATTCCAGATTCTACGATGCATTTTGACAACGTACAAAAGATGTGGGTTTACCAACAGCCAGACTGGAAGAAATTTAAGGAAATCATTCAAAATAGAGGACCGAAATCAAAGGATCGCTTGAGATTAAGAGAGCTTGCGTATGAAAACAATGCTTGGGTTCGAGAAGCACTGAGCAAGAAAAGTGACAACGTTTAATTTTGAAAGAAAGGAGGGCCTTCCTTGAGTAGTTTTTATGAAGAATACGAGGTTTTTAGTAGGAGATCCGATACAGCTCCAATGCAATATCAGTTTAGTTTATTAGCGCCTAATGAAGAGCTGGCCCTAGTTATGGCACAGGAGAATTTTATGAGAAGAGAACCTGTTGCTGATATATGGGTGGTGAAGCGGTCAGATGTTAGGAAAATGACGCCAGAAGAAAGACAGTCTCTAGCTAGGCTAGATAATAAGGATTATCGAAATACAAAAGGATATGGCTATTTGAAGAAAAAATGGCGCCACTATGAGCAGGAGATGCTAGATGAAAAAGAAATTCTCTCATGGGGAGGGAAAATCGAAAAATGACGGAGCAATTTGAGCAAACTAATAAACTTCCATTAATAGAGTTATTGTATCAGCTTGCAGACGACGATTTTATCCTTGCCTATCGGGGTTCTGAATGGCTTGGATTAGCTCCACATATTGAAGAGGATGTCGCATATTCATCTATCAACCAAGACACGATGGGTCATGCGGTTATGTTTTATCGATTGTTAGAAGAATTAGGG
>NZ_QBBX01000005.1:23828-45293 GCF_003073175.1 Peribacillus acanthi | reverse complement strand
AAAAGGATATGGACTTCCTTGCTCATGCAAGGCCAGCAAGTGAGCGTAAGAATGCGATTCTTCTTGAAAAAGTGAATGGTACCGGCACTTATCTTCAGGAGCCGAAATATGATTGGGCATTTGCGGTAGTTCGTCACTTCTTTTACTCACATGCAAAGACAATCAAGATGCACTCATTGAAAACTTCTTCCTACAAACCGCTTGCAGATACAGCAGTAAAAGTCAGTATGGAGCTTTACTATCATCAGATGCACTGGAATATCTGGTTTAAGCAACTGGTTGAAGCTGGTGGAGAAGCAAGAAGTAGAATGGAACATGCTATTGGCATTGTTATGAAAGATATGGGGGATGTACTTTCTTTAGGACTATTAGGAAAAGAAATGTCAGATGCAGGGCTAATTGAATCGGAAGAGGTTCTCCTTACACGATTCCATGCAGCTATGAGTGAGATATTTTCTTCAATCGGTCTAACGTACACTGCTGTCATCGGAAAGAAAAGTGGGGAAGGTCGTAAGGGAGACCATACACCAGACTTACAAGATGCTCTCAATGTCTTAAGTGAAGTATATGCTTCAGACCCAACAGCCATTTGGTAATAGCCTATTTATAAAGGGATGAATGATATGAAATGGTTTGGGAACTTTACACCAATCCAAAAATCTGAAATAGAACTGGCGCTCCAATCAGTCAAAGATCCAGAAATTGATTCTGTCAGCATTTTAGAGTTAGGGATGGTAGAAGAAGTAAGGATTTCTGATAGAGGAATTATCATTACCATTCTTCCAACCTTCATGGGGTGTCCAGCTTTAGATATCATCAAAAGCAACATTTTGAAAGCGGTTACTTTAATTGGGTGGTTGGAAGAGTTTGATGTCAAGTTTGTATACGACCCACCTTGGACCTCCGATCGGGTTACAGAAATAGGTCGTGAAAGGCTTAAAGAGTTCGGGATCGCTCCTCCGCCAAAACAAGTGAGCGAAACTGGAGAATGGCATGTGCTTTGTCCATATTGTGATTCATCATATACGACGATGGAGAATATATTTGGACCAACGGCATGTCGCAGCATTCTCTATTGTAAAAGCTGCAAGAATCCGTTTGAGGCGATGAAGCCAATTTCTACGCTAATGTAAAGGGGAAATAAGCGTTCATGTCCAATCCCCGGTCTTAATCCCTGAACGCTTAATAATTTTAAAGGAGAGAATTTTACATGGTTAAATTAATCGCGCTTTACAAACACCCAGAAAATAAGGAAGCTTTCGATCAACACTATTTTGGACATCATGCTCCTATCACAGCTAAAATTCCAGGATTGCAAAAAATGGAGGTTACTAGAGTTGTAGGAAGTCCTATGGGTGGCGAAGGTAAATACTACATCATGTGTGAAATGTATTATGAAAACCACGACGCATTGAAAGCTGCAATGAAATCCGATGAAGGAAGAGCTTCTGGAAAGGATTTAATGTCTTTTGCTGGTGATCTTGTAACATTGATGATTGGTGAAGAAATGAATGAATAAGGAGTTTCAATTCATTGAAACAAAGGTGGAAGATTCGATTGGATTCATTGCTTTGAATCGGCCGAAAGTACTGAATGCCATCAATCGAGGAATGGTCTCTGAGATTGTGGAGGCAATGGAAAGCTATGACCGGGACGAGTACATACGTGTGATTGTTTTGTCTGGGAAGGGAAGAGCTTTCGCTGCCGGAGCAGACATTGATGAAATGGTGGACGCCGACCCGATTGGAATGGAGCTTCTCAACCAATTTACGGATTGGGACCGACTTGGAGCTATCAAAAAGCCTATCATAGGAGCGATTCATGGATTTGCTCTAGGTGGAGGGTTTGAACTTGCTCTATGTTGTGATTTATTGATTGCAGCAGAGGATGCCGAGTTTGGTTTTCCTGAGGTAAATTTGGGAGTCATGCCAGGCGCAGGGGGAACACAGAGATTGACAAAGCTTGTAGGTCGATCGAGAGCGTTACGTTGGTTGATGACCGGCGATCGATTTTCAGCAAAAGAAGCCCTACATTACGGTGTTGTATGCGAAACCATTCCTACTGATCTACTCATGGAAGAAACAGTCCGCTTTGCTAAGAACTTAGCGACAAAACCACCATTATCCTTAAGACTGATCAAAGAATCGGTCCAAAAAGCAGTGGATTCGTCCACACTTGAAGGAATGCAGTTTGAACGGAAGAATTTTTACCTCCTTTTTTCATCAGAAGATCAAAAGGAGGGCATGACAGCCTTCAAAGAAAAGAGAAAACCTCAATTTAGAGGAAGATAAGGGTTTTGATGGATCAGGTCCCGCTGTAGAAACAAATGAGTGATGGGGAATTGCACTTACCTATATTTAATTGGATTTTTCAGCGAGGGCTCCCTTACTGTACATTAAATGAAGCATGGATGAATGCAACTTACTTTTTTCATTCAATTTGGTAACGGGACCAAACTCCATAAAGGGGGTACAGAAATGTACGAAACAATTAAATATGACGTGAATGATGCGATTGCGACGTTAACTTTGAACCGTCCTGATAAATTAAACGCATTTACGGGTTTAATGCATAAGGAATTGCTTCAAGCGTTGAAATCAGTCGATAGAGATGATGCTGTTCGATGTCTTGTCATTACTGGGGAAGGGAGAGCCTTTTCTTCAGGTGAGGATTTAGGGGGAGTAGGCGAAGGGTTGGATCATGGTGAAGTGCTACGTACCCGGTATACTCCAGTCATGATTCAGTTATCGAAACTTCAAAAACCAGTTATAGCTGCGATTAACGGTGTAGCTGCAGGCTCTGGCTTAAGCTTGGCGTTAGCATGTGATTTCCGGATTATGCACGAGAAGGCAAAGTTAGTGCAGGCCTTCATTCATGTTGGTTTAATTCCTGATTCGGGAAACTTGTACTATTTGCCGAAAATTGTCGGGCATGCAAAAGCGTTAGAGCTTGCAGTGTTCGGTGAAAAAATCTCAGCAGAAGAAGCAATCCGATTTGGACTTGTGACAAAAATCAGTTCAGATGAAGATTGGAATGAATCGGTTTCTAGCTTTTCAAAACGATTAGCCAGCATGCCAACGAAAGCAATCGGGCTTATAAAGAGTCAATTGAATGCTAGCTATGAAATGCCATTAGAGGAATTTTTACAAAAAGAAGCCTACGGTCAACGAATGGCCGGACTGACCCATGATCATCGTGAAGGTGTTCAAGCCTTTATTGAAAAAAGACCATCCGTATTCACTGGACAATAAGTCTCGTAGAAAAGGTGATGACTATGTCAACGGTTAGAGACTCAAAGTTGGATCAGCTCGAAATGAAGAGAGAACGCTACCAATTAATCATCAATGGGCAGAGAATGGAGAGTAGTAGTAATGATACATTCATTACCTACAATCCGGCAACTGGTGAAATAATAGCTGAAGTGGCTAAAGCCAATATAGAAGATGCAGAAAAAGCGGTTCAAGCCGCTCGCCAAGCTTTTGATTTCGGTAAATGGCGTCATTTTCCTATTAATAAGCGTTCTAGGACATTGAATAAAATCGCAAGTATTATGCGTGCAAGATTCAATGAATTAGTAGAATTAGAGATTCTAGATACAGGTAAATCATTGTCAGCAGCCCAAGGACAAGTGATGCAAGCTATTGAGGACTTTGAATTTTATGCTGGTGCAATTGTGAGTCATCGTGGAAGTGTGAACAGTATGCCAGGCGCCTTCCAAAATCACACAGAAAAAGAGCCAGTGGGTGTTTGTGCACAAATCATCCCTTGGAATTATCCATTGATGATGGCAGCTTGGAAGATTGCTCCTGCTATTGCAGTGGGGTGTTCAGTTGTGGTTAAACCAGCTACTTTGACGCCATTAACGGCCATAGTACTAGGAGAAATTTGTATCGAAGCTGGCGTTCCAGAAGGCGTCGTGAATATTCTTCCAGGAGCTGGTTCAGAGGTTGGGAACTATTTAGTGGAGAATGAAGCAGTAGATAAAATTGCCTTCACAGGCTCCACGCCAATTGGTAGAAAAATTATGGAGCGCGCATCTAGTACTCTAAAGCGAGTAACGTTAGAGCTAGGTGGTAAATCGCCAAGCATTGTGTTTGATGACGCAGATATCGATGCGGCTGTGGATGGATCATTGTTTGGAATCTTTTACAATTCCGGTCAGTCCTGTGAGGCACGTTCGAGACTGTATGTACATGAAGCTATATACGATGATTTCATGGAGAAATTTATTGAAAAAACGAAGAAGCTGATGCTAGGGAATCCTTTTGATAAAGGAACTCATGTTGGAGCAATCATCAACCAGGATCAACTTAATGTTATACACGGTTATGTTGAATCGGCAAAAGCGGAAGGAGCCACGATTGAAACGGGAGGTTCTATTGCAAAACTAGCGGGTTATGAAAATGGATACTGGTATGAGCCAACCATTATTTCTAACGTGACTCATGAGATGAAAGTGGTCAAGGAAGAAATCTTTGGACCTGTCGTTGTAGTCATGAAATTTAAGGATGAAAAAGAAGCTATTAAACTAGCTAATGATACCGAATATGGGTTGGGTTCTGCAGTATGGACAAAGGACCATGCCCGAGCCACACGCATTTCGAAGGGAATTCAGGCTGGCATTGTGATGGTGAATTGTCCTTTTTCTGCTTTCCCAGGAACGCCATTTGGTGGCTATAAGCAATCCGGATTTGGCAGGGAGCTTTGTGTTGAAACATTGGATTTATATTGTGAAACAAAAAGCGTCATTTCCTATTACGGAGGGCGTCCTTTAAATCCATTTGGAGTATAGGAATGGATCAGATTTAAGAGACGAAAGGGTTGGCTCTCACAAACGCACCTTTTTTACAGTGTGAAGCCAGACCCTTTTTGTTTTTTTAAAAAATGGAGGAGAAATAAATGAAACGTTTGGTGGTTATTGGTTCCGGTGTGATGGGACGAGGAATTGCCTATGTGGCAGCAATTGGGAAGTGCGATGTCACGTTAGTGGATATAAAGGAAGTACAGCTAGCTAATGCAAAAGAAGAAATTACGGGACTTTTTCAAAAGGCGGTCACAAGAGGGAAGATTACCGAAACGGATTTTAATGAGGCACAGGGTCGATTACAATATTCAACTTCCATGGAAGCTGCCTTTGAAGAAGCCGATTTTATTATTGAAGCCGTTCCTGAAAAAATCGAGATTAAACGAGCTGTTTTTGAAAAAATGGATTACCATGCACCAGAACATTGTTTTTTTGCTACTAATACTTCCACTATGAGTCCAACGGAAATCGGTTCATTTACGAAGCGTCCAGACCGAGTGATTGCGATGCACTTTTTCAATCCCGTTCATAAGATGCCGTTAATTGAGATTGTTCGTGGCTTGGAAACGAGTGATGAAACGGTTGAAGCTGTGAAAGAACTGGCTGGAATGATGAAAAAAGAAACCGTGGTGGTCAATGAATTCCCTGGATTTGTGACGAGCCGAATTTCAGCACTGGTTGGTAATGAAGCTTTTTATATGTTGCAAGAAGGTTTAGGGACTCCTGAAGAAATCGATAAAGCCATCCGTCTTGGCCTCAATTATCCAATGGGCCCGTTTGAACTGGGAGATTTAGTAGGATTGGATACAAGGTTAAATAATTTGAATTACTTACATGCCAAGCTTGGTGAAAAATATCGTCCTGCACCCCTTTTGGAGCAATATGTGAAAGCAGGAAGATTAGGTAGGAAATCAGGCCGTGGTGTTTATGATTACAGTGATAAAGGCGGTGACAAGTAAGATGAGAGAAGTGGTAATTATAGATGCAGTTAGGACTCCAATCGGAAAGTACAATGGTGGGTTGCGAAATGTTCGTCCCGATGATTTAGGTGCTACGGTTATTAGCTCGTTAGTTAAAAGAAATCCAGAAATCAATCCTGGTGAGATTGAGGAAGTAGTTTTTGGAAATGCCAATGGAGCAGGGGAGGACAATCGAAATGTAGCCAGGATGTCCGCCTTATTAGCTGGATTGCCAATTGAAGTAGGTGGAACTACGCTTAATCGATTATGTGGTTCTGGTTTGGATGCTGTAAATTATGCAGCGAGAGCCATTTTAGCAGGTGAAGGGGACATTTACATCGCAGGGGGAACGGAAAGTATGACTCGTGCACCTCTTGTGACGAAAAAGCCAGAGCAAGATTTTCCTCGAGGTAACATGGAGCTAGTAGATACTACGATTGGCTGGCGCTTTATCAATCCTAAAATGAAAGAAATGTATGGCACCGATAGTATGCCAGAAACAGCGGAGAATGTGGCAAAGCAATATGGAATTACACGTGAACAACAGGACCAATTTGCCTATGAAAGTCAAAGGAAGGCTCAAAAAGCCATTGAGGCTGAATTGTTTCAAGAAGAGATTGTTCCTGTAGTGTATGTAGACCGTAAAGGGAAAGAATTAGTTGTTAAGGATGATGAGCATCCACGGTATGATACGACTTTAGAAAAGCTTTCCACTTTACGACCACTGTTTCCAGGTGGATCAGTGACTGCAGGGAACGCTTCTGGGGTCAATGATGGGGCTTCTGCTTTACTTTTAATGTCAAAGGAAAAAGCGGATGAACTTGGTTTGAAGCCTTTAGCTCGTTATGTGACTAGCGCCATTGCAGGAGTGGTACCTTCTATTATGGGAATTGGTCCAATTTATTCTACTAAAAAAGCTTTAAGAAGAGCGACCCTTACTATGGACGATATTGGCTTAGTGGAATTGAATGAAGCATTTGCGTCTCAATCATTGGCTTGTATCAATGAGCTTGGGGTTTCTCGTGAAATAGTGAATGTGAACGGAGGCGCAATCGCTTTTGGACATCCACTTGGTGCAAGTGGGGCGAGGATTTTAACAACTTTAATTTACGAAATGAAGAGAAGGAATGAACGATATGGCCTGGCTACGATGTGTGTAGGTGTAGGACAAGGTATCTCTACAATTATTGAAAATGTGGGGAGAGAGTAGGATGAGGTTTTTAAACTATGAAAAAAAGGATCATGTTGCGTATGTGACCCTTAATCGCCCAGAAGCATTAAATTGTTTTCATTATGAGAGCTTAGTAGAGTTAGGGGATTTGGTTGGTGAAATTGGCTCTGATCCTGATGTACGCGTAGTATTGATTACGGGTGCTGGTGATAAAGCGTTCAGCGCAGGAGCGGATTTAAAAGAACGTAAGACGTTGACTCCTACTGAGGTTAGAAGGAATGTGAAAAAAATTCGAGATGTGTTCCAAAGCGTGGCGATGCTTCCGCAACCGACCATTGCTGCAATCAATGGTTATGCATTTGGTGGAGGCTTTGAGCTACTACTTGCTTGTGATTTCAAGATTGCGGTGGAAGAGGCTGTAATGGGATTGACGGAAGTGAGCTGGGGCATCATCCCAGGAGCAGGAGGAACACAAAGATTGCCTCGCCTAATTGGTGAAACCAAGGCGAAGGAACTGATATTGACCGCACGAAAAATCACTGCAAAAGAAGCTTTTGAGATAGGCATTTTAACAAAAGTGGTCGAAAGAGATGTGTTGCTGTCTGAGTGTCTTGGATTGGCAGCAGAAATAATGAAAAATGCTCCGATTGCCGTCCAACAAGCGAAATATGCAATTGAAGCGGGCTTACAGACCGATATTTTGTCAGGATTACAGATTGAAAGCGAAGCCTATGAAAAAACGATACCGACAAAGGATCGAGAAGAAGCGTTGCTCGCTTTTAGTGAAAAAAGATCCCCTGTTTTTATAGGAAAATAGATTTTTGACTCAGAAGGGTGGCCTTTTGAGTTTTTTTATCAACTTATATGCTAGTTTACTGGATAGTATCATCGGCAGCAGAGTACTTTTCAATCTTACTGTTTTATTAGAATTGAGGGGAGGATATATTGATGCCCGAATTTTGGTTTGAAAGGTTCCAAAAGGAATCATAGGAGACCAATGATTCCATTTTGAGGATCAGAAGAGGGTCCAAGGGAATCATACGGGTGCAATGATGCCCGATTTTGAGTTTGAAAGTGTCCAAAGGGAATCATACGGGTTTAAAGATGCCCTATTTTAAGTTTGAAAGGATCCAAAGGGAATCATACGGGTTTAAAGATGCCCTATTTTAAGTTTCAAAGGATCCAAAGGGAATCATACGGGTTTAAAGATGCCCTATTTTAAGTTTGAAAGGATCCAAAGGGAATCATACAGGTTTAATGATGCCCTATTTTAAGTTTGAAAGGGTCCAAAGGGAATCATACGGGCGCAAAGATGCCCGAATTTTGGTTTGGAAGGTTCCAAAGGGAATCATACAGGTTTAATGATGCCCTATTTTAAGTTTGAAAGGGTCCTAAGGGAATCAAACTGGCGCAATGATGCCCGAATTTTGGTTTGGAAGGATCCAAAGGGAATCATACGAGTGCAATGATGCCCGATTCTGAGTTTGGAAGGGTCCAAAGGGAATCATACGAGTGCAATGATGCCCGATTCTGAGTTTGGAAGGTTCCAAAGGGAATCATACGGGTGCAAAGATGCCCGAATTTTGGTTTGGAAGGTTCCAAAGGGAATCATACGAGTGCAATGATGCCCGAATTTTGGTTTGGAAGGTTCCAAAGGGAATCATACGAGTGCAATGATGCCCGAATTTTGGTTTGGAAGGTTCCAAAGGGAATCATACGGGTGCAATGATGCCCGAATTTTGGTTTGGAAGGTTCCAAAGGGAATCATACGAGTGCAATGATGCCCGATTCTGAGTTTGGAAGGGTCCAAAGGGAATCATACGGGCGCAATGATGCCCGAATTTTGGTTTGGAAGGATCCAAAGGGAATCATACGGGCGCAATGATGCCCGAATTTTGGTTTGGAAGGATCCAAAGGGAATCATACTAGTGCAATGATGCCCGATTCTGAGTTTGGAAGGGTCCAAAGGGAATCATACTAGTGCAATGATGCCCGATTTTGAGTTTGATAGGGTCCAAAGGGAATCATACGGGCGCAATGATGCCCTATTTTAAGTTTGAAAGGGACCAAAGAGAATCATACGAGTGCAATGATGCCCGATTCTGAGTTTGAAAGGGACCAAAGAGAATCATAGGAGACCAATGATGCCATTTCGAGATTCAGAAAGAGGGAAAACGGAATCATTATTCCACTGATGCAAAATTTCAAATTTATATACATTTTTAGCAATCAGAACAATCCTAAGTTCATTAGTAATTAAGAATTCTCAATTTTATAAGAAAGATTACGAGACGATGATGCTTTAAATTGGTAAAATAATAATACTAGATAGAATGGAAGAGGATAGGACGAGAATGAATACTAGATCAATGATTTTTACACTCTATGGTGATTACATAAGACATTATGGTAATAAAATTTGGATTGGTAGTTTAATTCGCTTACTAAATGAGTTTGGACATAATGATCAAGCTGTGCGAGCAGCCATTTCCCGGATGAACAAGCAAGGGTGGGTGCAAGCAGAGAAAAAAGGAAACAAAAGCTTTTATTTTCTAACAGACCGTGGAGCGAAACGCATGGAAGAAGCGGCGAACCGAATTTTTAAACTCCAACCAGAAAAGTGGGATGGGAAGTGGCGTATGTTAATGTATACCATTCCTGAAGAAATTCGTAACATTCGTGATGAGTTAAGGAAGGAATTGGTGTGGAGTGGCTTTGGAACTATGTCCAATAGTGTTTGGATTTCCCCGAATAAGCTAGAAAAGCAGGTTGAGGATCTCATAGAAAAATACGACATTAAAGAGTATGTAGATTTCTTTATTGCATCCTATGATGGTCCGCATGATAACAAAAGAATCGTAGATAAAAGCTGGAATCTCGAGGAAATCAATATTCGTTATAAAGATTTTATAACAGAATACAGTCAAAAATACATTATCGCTAAAAGTAATATTCAAAAAGGTGCTATGACAGATGCAGAATGCTTCGTTGAACGTACGAAGCTAGTCCATGAATACCGTAAGTTTTTATTCGTGGATCCAGGCTTGCCAGAGGAATTGCTTCCCGAGGAGTGGTTGGGAGGACATGCGGCTTCGCTGTTTACCGAATACTATCGTGAGTTAGCGGAACCGGCACTTCAATTTTTTGAGTCTGTTTTTCAGGAAGGCAATGAGATGAAAAATAAAGATGAAGAATATGATGTGATGGATCATCCTCTAATTCTGTGAATTTTGGTAAATCTCATCTGTACTAGAATCAATTTGTAGTTCAAGTTCCCTATCGGAAGGCTTTATAGGTGGGTTTTCAGTAAAAAAAGAAGATTCAATTTATGTTTTGACCTCTGTACGTGTCTAACATCTTCTCCAGGTGAAAATGCAGTCATCGATCAGTGGTGGATTAGTAGTAGTTACAATATGGTTCTTATAGAATGGACTATATTTGCTAAAGTCTGAAATAAAAACTAGTCAAAATTTACAAATGTTTAATAAATTGAAGGTCGATCAATTGATCGGTCTTTTTTTTTGCCATAAAGCCATACGGGATATTATTAAGCGAATAATAAAAATAGTTATAAAAAAATAGAACTTTAAAGATTTCTCTATAATTATCATGATATTTACTATTAACCTTATTTGAAATCAGTCGATAAAAAATATGGTGATATAGTTTATGAGGAGGTAAGTTATGAAGAAATTGAGTAGTATTCTAGCTGTTGCAATGGTATTGGGGATGTTGATTGCATTAACAGGAAATATTGTGATGCTCTACAAGAGTACAAATGATTCCGTTGAATCTACTATCGCCAATTTTAGTATAGGGTTAGCAGAAAATATCTCTAAACAAATTGATACAAATGAGTACGAAGAATTTCTTGAAAATCAAACGGAATCGGACACATATTGGGAGCTAAGACAAGTCTTAGATGATTTTAGGAAAAAGACTGGTGCTCTATATGTATATACCCTTACTGCTGATGAAAACAAAGAGGTGCGATTACTGATTGATGGATTGCCAACTGATGAAGAGAATGCTGCAGGGATTAATGAACAATCGTCCACAACCTTGTATTCTCACATTGAACCAGCACTTAAGGGAGAGTCTTCAGCTGCTCCAATTGTTCATGATCCAAAGTTTGGTGATTATTTGTCTGCATTTGTTCCAATCAAGAACGGTGACAAAGTAATTGGAGTACTAGGAGTAGATATTGATGCAAAAAATGTAGAGAAAATAGCAAAAGAAGTTAATAAATCCGTATTACCGATTTCGGTAATCATCAGCATGATTTTGATTGCAGTCATTGTAACCATCCTCACTATATTTATTGTCAGAAGACTAAAGCCTCTTGAAACGATTAGTCTTGCTGCGAGTCATATGGCTGAAGGAAATCTCCATGCTGCAGATGACATTCTACAAAACTTAAAGGTAAAAGGAAAAGATGAAATTAAACAAGTATCCGATTCCTTTAAAGAAATGGCAACTAGCACAAAAACTATGATCGAGGATATCAAAAAGTCAGCGGAAACATTACTATTTGTTACGAAGGAAATTGATCACAAGACGGAAGAAATGAATAATAGCAATAGTGAGATTGTAAAAGGGATTCAACAGGTTGCAGGTGCAACTGAATCACAAATTCAAAGTAGTGAAGAATCCATTCATGCAGTTGCAGAAATGGCTATTGGCGTCCAACGCATTGCAGAAGCTGCATCAAGTGTCAGTGAACAATCCACTGATGTGAACGATCAAGTGAGAGAAGGCTATGGGACTGTCCAAAATATTATCCAACAAATAAATAACATTGAAGAGATAGTAAAAGCGTCATCTTCTGTAATAGGAAATCTAGGTTCACAAGCAAATGAAATTAACGAAATCGTGAAAATCATTTCAGGGATTGCAGAACAAACGAACTTATTAGCATTAAATGCAGCCATAGAGGCAGCGAGGGCAGGAGAAAATGGCAAGGGGTTTGCTGTTGTATCTCAAGAAGTAAGAAAGCTAGCAGAAGAATCAAAGGTTTCTGCAGAAAAAATCTCGCAACTATTATCTAGTTTTAGGGATACGATTCATCGAGCTGTATCAAGTATGAATCATGGAACAACAGAAGTTTCAGCAAGTACCGTCTCAGTGATACATGCGGGTGAGAAGTTTAACAAAATATTAATGGCTACAGAACAGGTAAGTTCTCAAATCCAAGAGGTTTCTGCCGTAACTGAAGAAATGTCTGCAAGCTCAGAAGAAATTGCCGCTTCTATTGAAGATTTTGGACAAACTACAAAATCTACAGCTAACATTTCTAAAGACCTTGCAGAATCTACTGATCGTCAAGAAGAAGCCATGAATAACATTTCAGATTTAACTGCAAGATTAAGTACGTTGTCGAGAAACTTAGAACAGTCCATTCAAAAATTTAGTTTGTAATAATATTTAAAAAACATCAGCTCTAAAGCTAATAGATATGAGCTGATGTTTTTTAAAATTATGTTAAGTTTTCAAAAATTCACCTTAATGAATACCCTCTATGACATTGGTTTTAGTGAATCCTTGTATAATTTTCCTTTATCCACATATGTATCAATAGATAACTGAATCAGTTTCAAATCATCTTCAGTTATTTCACGAACTATTTTTCCAGGCGCCCCGACTACTAATGAACGAGGAGGTATTTTTTTGCCAGGGGGAATTAGAGTGTTAGCCCCTACGATGCACTCCTCGCCAATCACTGCTCCATCCAGGATAGTAGAACCCATACCAATAATGCTTCGTTTACCGATGGTACATCCATGTAGGATGGCGTTGTGTCCGACTGTCACTTCGTCTTCAATCACAAGGGGAAAGTCTTCATACAAGTGACAAGTCACATTATCTTGTATACTGCATCGTTCTCCAATTGTGATAGGACCCTCATCTCCTCGCAATACAGCATTAAACCATACACTAGATTCCTTTCCAATTGTAACCTCACCAATCACACAGCTTCCCGGTGCAAGAAATACCGTTTCATCGACATTTGGTTGTTTATTTTGAAAAGCAAATTTCATCATATCCCCACTTTCTTCATTGTCTGAATCTTAAAAATAGTATAACATTATTATAACGGAGGGGGAATTTCGTGTGAATCAAATTACAAAATTATTAGGAATCTCATTTCCCATCATTCAAGGTGGAATGGGAAATATATCAAATGCACCTTTAGCAGCCGCTGTTTCCAATGCTGGTGGATTAGGAATGATTGGCGCAGGGACAATGACTCCTAAAGAAGTGGAAAAAATCATCGTGGAAACAAAGGAATTGACGGAAAAACCATTTGGCGTGAATATTGCAATTAGTGTTAATCCGCATGTTAAAGAGCTAGTTGGCTTAGTGATCAAACATGGAATAAAGGTAATTTCATTATCTGCAGGAAATCCTGCACCGATGATTCCGATTCTTAAAGAAAATGGAGTTAAAATACTTTGTGTTGTCGCAACGGTTTTACATGCACAAAAAGCTGAGGCAGCGGGTGCGGATATGGTGGTTGCGGAGGGGTATGAGGCAGCGGGGATAAATTCCAGTTTAGAAACCACCACTTTTGCTCTAATTCCTCAAGTTGTACAAGGAGTTTCCATCCCAGTAATTGCTGCTGGCGGTATAGGAGATGGACATGGTTTGGCAGCTGCTTTAATGCTAGGTGCAAGTGGAGTACAGATGGGTACTCGCTTTATAGCAACAAAAGAAGCTCCATTTCATGAAAACTATAAACAAAAAATGTTAGAATGCAATGATCATGGAACGGTTGTGATAGGTAGAACAGTTGGTAAAATTAGAAGACTATTGCCATCATTGTATATTGAAAAAGTTTTACAAAAAGAAAAAGAAGGTATGTCAGTACAAGAGTATGCTGACATGACTACGGAACATTATCATGTAAACGGAGCCATTCACGGAAATATGAAGGATGGTTTTGTAAATGGGGGACAAATAGCAGGATTAGTAAGTGACGTACCGACCGTTGAGGAATTACTGACAAACATGATGAAGGAAGCGAAAAATCGAATCGCGGTTGTATCGGGGATGTTTCATTAATATTTCACACCAATTCGCAAGTGAGTACTTACATAAACCACATTATTTCTATAGTAGAGTTAAGCATAAGAAACCGCTTGGTAAATCCAAGCGGTTTCTTATGTTTACGGTTTAATAATTTCCCAATACAGCATTTCATAATCAGATCCTATTCTAGTCATCCCCACTTTTTCCAGGACCTTTATGGAAGCGACATTATCTTGTAAGCACTCCGCTACTACTTTATCCACCTTACGGGTTGAAAATGCATGATGAATCAGCCCATCCACTGCTTCGGTGGCATAGCCTTTTCGTTGTGCGGAAGGGCTAATTCCATAACCAATTTCAACTTTCCCAAGATGGTCAGGTTTGCCTTTAAAACCAATGTCTCCAATTATTTCATTTGTATCTTTTAATTTGACCAACCAGACACCCCATCCTAAAGTTGTGGGATCTAATTCTAATTCTTTAAGATGCATTTTTATATGGGGTCCCATCTCGTATTGAGATGTGACATCAGTGGTGTTTTCAATTGTACAAGCCATGATAGATAATCGTTCAGTAGTAAAATTCAAGAATATCCTCCTAATTGGTAGTAAACTTGAATCTATTATCACATGTTTTCAGAATTTTTGGGAGACATAAAAAGGAAGATGGTTAGCGCCTCTACGTGGTAGGCCATTCCATCTTCTGTTAACTGTTTATTTCCAAATTACAAATCCACTTATAAAAGGTGACTAAGATAAGAAATAGAAAAGGGTCAATTAGTGCGGCATGCCACAACTTCCACCAGCCATAGTGGAAATAACCCCATGGTTCTGGAGTGAGGGTAATAATCTCATATAGTAAAATCGCAACTGTCCAGCAAATAATATAGATTGTCTTTTTAAAAATCGTTGAATGAAAAGGAAACCAATTAAGAAACATCATATTTACTGGAGGAACTAGTATAGTTCTCGGTAAGATTTCTGCCCAATCTACCCCTTTATTAAAATACCAATATGCTCCTAATTTAAATTCAATAAACAGATCAAAGCATAATTGAAATGCTATAGTAAAATTCCAAATATGTAGGATTTGATTAGCATTCAGTTTCTTATTTAATTTAAAGGCAATAAAGTTAAAAAGAATGATGGAGGTGAAAAGAATTACCATAAAATTTCCTTTTTTGCTTTATTATGCTTTTAATCAATATTCTTTATACTTGTTTTACGAAGAATAATCCAATGGTATTACATCCATCTTAAGAACTGAGGAGGTTATACTATTGACCGAAACTGTCCTTATTTCCTTTACCTTCCTTATAGGTTTATATTATTTTTCTATACCACGAAATATCTCAGGGTTAGAACAAATCTTTCTCGGGTTACTTACCAGTTTTATTTTTTGCAGTTACATTTCCATATTCGGGGATAATTTAGAATGGTGGAAAGTGAACGAACAGCATCAAGCAACATTTAAAATAACCGAGATTGTAGGGAAGACATTCATTGTATTAATACTGATTTCTTTTTTTGCTAAACGAAAGAAAAATAAAAGAAATCTTATTTTCAGTATTTTACTTTACGTTTGTTTGATAGTTTTAATCAATCTTTTATGTTTGGTAATGAATGCTGTTGATTATATAGGAAAGTGGTATGTGTTTGCTCCATGTCTATATGCTATCACCTTTTTATTTCTAAAATTCTTACATCAGCAATATCGAAAGGTTTTAATAAACGAAGGGGTGGTGGACCATGAAGGCTCTTCCTCTTCCTAAATCATTCGATGAAAATGAGTGGTTTGTGATTATCTTGCTTATTGTTTCGGTTTTAATCATAAGGAAATTGCCCCGAAAATTTCCTAAAAGTATAACCATTTTACTTTTACTGTTTCCAACAGCAAGTGCTCGGTTAATAGATAAATTTCTATCTGCTCCAGATAAGGATTTCTATGACGTGTTTGATACCTCTGCCTTTGAGTTGTTTGATTTACTCTCCTATGCTATGTATGCACCATTCGGATATTTTTTTATCTATATTTACGATTATTTCAAACCAAAAGGGGGTAAGTTAGTATTTTTTATAATAGGAAGTTCCTTTTTTGCTATTGGGTTTGAGTGGATAACCCATCAGTTCCACTTATTTGAATATAAGAATTTTACTTTTACACAAGCATTTGTATTTTATATGGGTTCTCAAATATCAACCGTTTTGTTTTACCATTTCATTTTAAAATTAAGATAAAGAAGTAGCGCACATGGAGTCGCTACTTTTTTGTTTGTTCATTTAAGTCAAATGCCTTGTAACTTTTATTAATGTAATCAGTCAAATAGAATAAGTAACAAAATAAAACATACGAGGTGTAACGATATGATCTTCTGCAAAAAGGTTTTAGGGGTAGTATCGACCATAATTTTAATTTTGGCATTAGTCGGGTGTGGGACTGCCATCACCAATGATAAAGCCAATGGAAGTAAAGGACCTGAAAAGGAAAATGGGGAGATTGTCGAAGGAGGATTGGTCGCAAGTGTGGAAAATCCAAATGACAAAAAGATAGGTACCAAATTCTTCATTCAAAATAATAAAACAGAAGATGTCACTCTCACGATGAATAGCGGACAATATTTCGATTATCAACTTAAAGATGAAAAAGGGAATGTAGTTTATACCTATTCTCCAGATAAGATGTTTACGCAAATGATAGAGGAAAAGGTATTGAAAGCTGGAGAAACTTTAGAAATGGAATTAGCACTTGAGCAAAACCTACTGAATGTTCCTCCCGGGAAATACACACTAGAAGTTTGGTCCACTGCAACAGAGACGAAAAACTTAAAGGCAAAGGTTGATTTTCATTGGGTAGGGTCGAACCAAGTAAAACTCAATGTACAGGAGACTGTGGTAACGTTTGTTGGGCTACAAGATTTAAACTCGATTGAGGTAGTCAATGAACAAGGTCAATCAGAGACATATCGTTTAGCAGAAGTAGCGAAACCAGAATTTGAAAACTTACCTAAAGACACGAAGGTTAAAATCTATTATGTAGTTCGAGATGGGCAGAAGGAAGTTCAATCTGTAGAAATTCAATAAGGTAGTTAAAAAGGGAGTTCAGCTCCAAGTTAAATGGTGGGAACTCCCTATCAAACATTAAAGGAAGGGATACCTTAATGAAAATCAGACCTTTAGTAGGATTTGTATTAATACTAATTTTAATGGGGTGTAGCTCCAGTCCTTACTCAAAATATTCAGAGGAAATAAACCTAGCTTATGATTATGTACATCCTCATTCTCAAAATTCTATTCTGAATTGGAAAAAGGCAAAAGTGGAGGAATTCACTTCAGAAATGGATTTGAATATTATTGATGAAGCAAAGGACGAAATGGTTAATATAAAAGGTATCCACACCTTGAAAGTTACATTTCGAACCAATGATGAAGAATCATTAGGACCTATTGTAGTTTTTATTGATAAAAAAAATGGAAAAGTCTTAGGTATTGGCGGGAGAAAATAGCAGGATTGTTTTGGTGATATTTCTACACGAAATTTATAGACTTCTCATGCTTTAGCAACCATTCTTTCCTCCACAATCCACCCGCATAGCCAGTTAAGGTCCCGTTGGATCCAATGATACGATGGCATGGAATGACGATGCTTAATTTATTTTTTCCATTGGCATTTCCTACTGCACGTAATGCTTTTACATTTCCAATTTTCTCGGAAATATCTTTATATGTACTTGTTTTGCCGTAGGGGATATAAGTGAGTTGATTCCAAACGAGTTGTTGAAAAGGAGTCCCATGAATAGTATAGGGAAACGTAAAATCTTTACGGTTACCATTAAAATATTCATCAAACTGTTGAAAGCACTCGAGCATTACTGATGGTAAACTTTCGTCTTGACTCCGTTTTTCTTCTTCTTCGCAAAAAAGGATAGATGAGATTCCTTTTTTCGTCCCAATCATCTCTAAAATTCCTATAGGGGAATAGTAATAAGCTTTAAATTCTTTACTCATATAAAGTCCTCCATAAATAAAAGGTAGCGTAGCCTTCCCAACCCTTCCAGTTTAAAGCGAATTCCTTAATCTCTTTTATAGAAGGTTTTTTATCTAATCCTAATTGATACATGATTGCATTGTGAAGCCCTACGTCTGCGATTGGAAAGGCAGAAGGGTCAAGTAAACATTTCATCCGAACATAATCGGCCGTCCATTTCCCTACTCCTCGAATGTTTAATAATATTTGTTGTGAGTCCGAATGAACCAATTCTTCTTTTGTTAATAATCCTGTTGCCATTTGTTTTGAGATTCCAAGGATGTATTCCGCTTTTCTCGTGGTAAATTGGAGCGTTGTCAAATCAGCTATGTCTAATTGTGCAATTTTTTCTGGACTAGGGAACAGCCAATAGGTTTTATCCTGATAAATAAATGGTTCACCAAAATTCTCTACGAATCTTCTTTTTAATGTGTACGCAAAGGTGAGATTAATTTGCTGACCCATAATAGCCCAACATAAGGCTTCGAACAAATTAGGAATCCCGATGATTCGTAATCCGAAATGTTTTTTGATTAAAGGGGCCAGAATGGGGTCTTTGTCAGTGAGTCGATAAAATGATTGTAAATCTCTATCTAAATCGAACAATTCCCACACATACTTAGCAGCTTGAAGTCGGGAAAACTGGTTGGGAATGGTTCCTAGAAATTCTATGTTTAAAGAATGTTCCTCACATTTCACCTTTAAAAGGATGTGCTCCTCATCAACTTTTATTAATTTATAGAAGCTATTGTCTGATACTTCGTGTAGAATCTCTTGAGACGATCGGCCTAGAAATGTTAGGCATTCTGAGAATCGAAATTCCTCGGGAAGGATTAACTGTATGTAAGTAACATGGTCAATCCATTTTCGTCCTTCCGTTAACATATTAGTTCACTACTCCTTTTGTTTTCTAAATTCATTTGGTGAACAATGTCTTAGTTTTCGAAAAGCAGAATAAAAACTTGAAGGACTTTGAAAACCTACCTCATAACAAATATCTAAAACTGGTAAGTCGGTATTCTTCAAAAGGTGAGCTCCTTTGTCGATTCGGACTTTTTCCAAATAGGTTCTTGGGGTTTCTGATGTTAGTTGCTTAAATAAACGCTCCAGGTAAAAGGAGCTTACACCTACATGGTTGGAAATGTCTTGTAAAACCAATTTTTGTTTATAATTTTGGACAAGAAAAGTCATGACTTCCTTGACGATCTCCATTTGTGGAGTGTGATCTGAGCTTGGTTGACATCGTTTGCACGATCGAAAACCAGCCTTTTCAACCTCTTCAATAGTAGGATAGAAATCGACATTGATTTTTTTCGGTTTCCTGGATTTGCAGGAAGGTCGACAATAAATTTTCGTAGTTTTGACAGCTGTGAAAAACAAGCCATCATATGAACTGTCACAAGCTATTATTTTTTCCCACATTTCTTCAAACGATAGAAGTAATTCAGCCATTTCCTTCCTTCCTTTCCAAATAATCTTAGTCATAACTCAATTAGAACAAAGATAAAGCATTACTGCAAAACCAATATTGTATAGACCACTTTATCAATGTGGCGACTGTATTTCGTCTCGTTTCTTGCTATTATGGTCTCACAATACGAACGAAAAAGGGAGGAGTTTTTGATTCCTCCACCCTTAGAATTATTTAGTATTTTGTTTAAAAAACTCTTTCAAATCAGTAGGAAGGAGAATAACATCTTGTATTTCAACTTTACCTTTTTGACCATGTGTTAAATGAACTAACACCATTTCTCCATTATCAAGAGTGATTAATTCATAGTTAGAATAATCTGTAATAGCTGACTTTAAATCTGTTAATTTCTTAAAAGTGTCTTGAGATTCTTTATTTTTCCTTCCAGTTGTATATAAGGAGACAAATTGTGAATAGTCTTTGTTATTTATGGCCATTTTCATAAGCATAGTAGTATGTAATGGAGAATCAGGTTTTACAGAAGTATCGCTTTTACATCCAATGATGATTAATAATATTAATGGAATAATCCAAAGTAATTTTTTCATTGTAAAACCTCCATTCTTAATTTTTTATTTCGGTTAATATTCTTTAAGAAAGTTCAATATCCTTTATTGTCTAATCGTATATTTTTATGTTTTTTAAAAGAATATTAATTTTATCGCAGTAAAGCGTTTTAGTGTAAAAATTTTTAGTTTGAATTTTTAGAATATTCATGATAACATTACGTTAAATTTATGCATGACCTTGTTTTTATCTTAAGAGAAATGGTAATTACATACCTTTATAACAGACTAGAGATTGCTAGATTATCTATTTCACAGATTGTTTTAATATTATTTTTACATAATTAGGGGGCTCATTATGAAAAAGAAATTAGGTGTTGTTTCATCTCTATTAATGGCAGGGGCTCTTGTGCTTGGGGGATGTGGAAGCTCTAATACGTCAACTGGAGAAAAAGGGGACAAGATGTATACAATTGGGGTTACACAAATTGTAGAGCATCCGTCGCTTGACGCAGCCTTCGAAGGATTTAAGAAGGCGCTTGCTGAAAATGGGTTTAAAGAAGGGGACAATGTTAAGTTTGACGTCCAAATTGCTCAAGGAGATCCAAACAATAACGCCACTATTGCTTCCAACTTTGTCAGCGATGGAGTCGATTTGATTTTCGCTAATTCTACGCCAAGTGCTCAAAGTGCTTTGAATGCAACGAAGGATATCCCGATTGTGTTTACATCCGTGACGGATCCTGTTGGAGCGGAATTAGTAGAAGCCTTGGATAAGCCTGGTGTTAACATCAGAGGAACAACAGATAGTCATCCTGAAGCCATTTCTAAAACGATTGATTTTATGGTCAATCAAGTAAAAGCTAAGAAAATTGGGGTTATCTTCAACTCAGGTGAACAAAACTCAGTCGTCCAAGTAGATGAAGTGAAAAAAGTGGCTGAAGCTGCTGGTGCTTCTGTTGTTGAGGTATCTGTATCCACTTCTGCAGAGGTAAAACAAGCTACTGAATCACTAATTGACCGTGTAGATTCAATTTATGTTCCAACCGACAATACAGTCGTTTCGGCATTAGAATCTGTTATTGGTGTAGCTAACGATAACAAGATTCCTTTATTTGTGGGTGAACTTGATTCAATGAAAAAAGGGGCTGTAGCTGCTAGTGGATTTAGCTATATGGACCTGGGATATGAAACAGGTTTAATGGCAGTAGAAATTTTAAAAGGTAAGAAAAAAGCATCTGAAATCCCAGTTGCACTTCCACAAAGCTTAAAGCTGATGATTAATAAAGAAGCAGCCGAGACGCAAGGGTTGAAAGTAGAAGATAGCTGGACTGAATTCGGAGAGTTTTATACTGGTGAGTAAAACTAGAGAGGAGGATACATCGTGCCAACTGCGATATTTGTAGCGTTCGAATCAGGAATCATCTATGCCATTATGGCACTTGGGGTGTATTTATCCTTCCGAGTATTGGATTTTCCTGACTTAACAGTGGATGGGAGCT
>NZ_QBBX01000005.1:0-23818 GCF_003073175.1 Peribacillus acanthi | reverse complement strand
CGTAACAGGAGCTTCCGTCGCTGCGACTTTAATCATTAGTGGAGTCAATCCAGTAGTGGCAACTTTGCTTGCTATGCTGGCTGGATTTATAGCAGGTTGTTTGACTGGGGTTCTTCATACATTCGGGAAAATCAACCCTTTATTATCTGGGATTCTAATGATGATTGCATTGTATTCTATAAATTTGCGAATCATGGGTAAATCCAATGTGCCGTTATTAAACTCAGATACAATGTTTACTAGTATCCGAGATTTCTTTGAGAAAACGGGGATTGATTCTTTTCTGAGCACTGTGTTGTCACCTTTAGGAATTTCACCGAAAACGTTTAGTATCCTTGTTACGATGCTGTTTGTAACCTTCGCAATCAAGTTGATTATTGACTTGTTCTTGAAAACAGAAATTGGGTTAGCCATTCGAGCTACTGGCGATAATAAGCGGATGATTCGAAGTCTGTCGGCCAATACGAACATACTAGTGATCTTAGGATTAGGGATTTCCAATGGACTGGTTGCGTTCTCAGGTGCACTGGTCGCTCAATATGGTGGATTTGCTGATGTTGGAATGGGTATCGGGATGATTGTAATTGGTTTGGCATCTGTCATCATTGGTGAAGCGATATTTGGAACTAAAACGATTGCTCGTGTTACCCTTGCTGTCATTGGTGGAGCAATTATATATCGTATCGTTGTGGCACTTGCCCTACGAGTCGAGTTCCTGGAAACAGGAGATATGAAGCTGATCACAGCTACGATTGTTATATGTGCACTTATCATTCCAAAATTAGTGGATGGTTACCGTGAGAAAAAGAGGAAAACTCAACGCTTAAAAGAAATGAACTCACTTCCAATCGTCCCAAATGGGAAGGGGGCTTAAAGCATGTTACAGTTGAATGGAATCCATAAAATATTTAATGAAGGAACGCCTGATGAAAAAGTAGCCTTGGATCATATTAATTTAACGTTGAAGCAAGGGGATTTTGTCACCATCATTGGAAGTAATGGTGCAGGTAAATCGACATTAATGAATATGATTTCAGGTGTGATGCTTCCAGATGTGGGTTCAATTATGATCCACGATACGAATGTGACTTTAATGTCTGAGTATAGGCGCTCAAAGCTGATAGGTCGAGTGTTTCAAGATCCTATGGCTGGAACGGCTCCTACGATGACGATCGAAGAGAATTTAGCTATGGCGTATTCTCGGAATAAAACCCGGACTTTAAAGAGAGGTGTAACTAAGAATAGACGAGAGTATTTCAAAGAAGTGCTTGAAACGCTCCATCTTGGTTTAGAGAATCGACTAAATGCAAAAGTTGGTTTGTTATCTGGGGGAGAACGTCAGGCACTGTCTCTATTGATGGCCACTTTCACGGAACCTTCTATTCTATTATTGGATGAACATACTGCCGCTCTTGATCCGTCAAGAGCAGAACTGATTACAAGACTGACAAAGGAAATAGTAGAGAAATATAATCTAACCACCTTGATGGTGACACATAATATGCAACAAGCTATCGACCTGGGTAATCGTCTGATCATGATGGATAAAGGCCAGGTTATCTTACAAGTTGACGAGGAGAAGAAGAAACAATTGACCGTTGAACAGCTTCTTCAAGAGTTTCAACAAATACGAGGGACGCAGATGACTAGTGATCGGGCGTTGTTGTCATAAGTAGTAAGAACCAGTGCATATTGCACTGGTTTTTGCATTTTCATAAATATTGTTTTTAAAGATTTCGAATTATAGGATTAAGTTTTTCAGGTAATTCATTCAGATTGAAAAACTTAGCATTTCCTTCTAAAACAAAAATAATCTTATGACTTGTCTCATATCCTATTAAAGTGAAGCTTGAAAAGCATGAGTTAAAGTGAATTTTCTGTGGAAATAGTTTGATAGGGGGAGGCAGTATGACATCCTTTTTTAGAGGGACCATTTTACTGGTCGTGGCCGCATTTTTTAGTGAATGCGTAGAATTTTTCGTGAATATGATTCTTGCGAGAGAACTGGGTGAGCAGGGGATGGGACTATATATGTCTATCATGCCCATCATTTTCTTAGTTTTTATTTTAGCTAGCTTAGAACTGCCGATTTCGATTTCAAAGTTCGTCGCTGAGAATAAGCAGCAGCTTCACTATAACCTTTTGCAACACGCAATTAAACTAGCAAGAGTGGTCATGTTAATGGTCATGGTCTTGGCTACGGTAGTATTTTCTTTTTCTTCTGTTTTGGATGAATTTAATCCATATGTAAAATGGCTAATCATCGGACTAGTTCCCATTGCAGCTTTTTCATCGATTGCCAGGGGCTATTTTATGGGTGTGCAACAAATGGGGAAAATCGCTTTTTCAAATTTTCTAAGGAAAATCTTTCAGTTTGGCGTTCTTTTCTTAATCTTTAACTTTTTTGATTTTGATCAGGAAAAATCATTGTTAATCGCATTGTGTGCTTTTGTAGGTAGTGAAATAATTGTGTTTTTATACTTAATCAGCTTATTTATCATTCATATGCATTCGCTGAAAAAAAATAATAATGCATATATGCCTGGCCCGCACGCACGTCAGAAACTTCTTGCTGTTTCACTTCCAACAGTGGGGGTACGAATTTTTCATGCAATAACTAACGCTATCCAACCATTCTTGATCCAGTCTGCCTTGATAGCTGCTGGGTTCAGTACAGTCTTGGCAACCGAGCATTTTGGAATGTTGATGGGAGTGGCTATGACGATTGGTTTTTTTCCAACCTTCATTGCACATTCATTAATGGTCATGCTCATCCCAAATGTGTCAGACGCGTATTCAAAAGGGGATAACCGGAAGCTAACTACTCTTTTGAACCAATCAATGTGGTTCACACTAATATACGGAGTTCCTGCTGTTTTCATAATGTATGTATTCGCCGAACCATTGACGGCACTCTTTTTTTCATCCTCAGCAGCATCTATTTATTTGAAATTACTATGGCCTTATTTCTTGTTCCACTTTTTCATTATCCCAATGCAGGCTTATTTAATCGGGCTAGGTTTGGTAAAGGATGCATTTTTTCACGTCGTTTGGTCTCATGTGATTTCGTTTGCAATGATGTATTTTTTAGGATCCAAAGCATCTTTTAATATGGAAGGAATTATCCTTGGTATGAACATGGGAGCGGTGTTGCTTGCACTCATGCATTACGTTACGATTTGCCGGAAGCTAGGAATTACGATTTGGCTAAGGGATTCTCAAAAAGAAGTTTATTAATTCATCTTCACTTTAGGGTGAGGATGTTTTTCTTTTGATGTTACTTGTAGGATTGGGGGAAATGCACTTTAATCAGGGTTTGGTAATATCTCGTGTCAGTTCGGTAATAAAATTGAAATTTCGGTAAAAAAATTGTTCCAATCGGTAAAAAATGTAGTCTGTTTGGTAAAATCATGAATTTTGGTTCGAACTTGAAAGAAATTCCCATGAAAACCCTTCCTATTTCACCTACACAGTGGACTTCCTCAAGGATGAAACCTTGAATGTGAAAGAAAAATGATCTAAGTAGCCCAAAAAGAGCAACAATCTAAACAGATATAGTGGCAAACGGTTGAAATATGCTTCAGTGAGAAAGATTATCCGTTTTCCTATATCAAAAATTCAGTGCAAATAAAGTGAGAATTTTGACAATTTATTGACGATTTATTATACAAAATGATAACATATCGTTAAATAAACGTTATATATTATTGTATGGTGAATTGAGGTGGATTCTTGAAGCCAGGGTTAGGAATTGGGTATGAAGAGACATTGAAAGTCGTTGTCATTTCTGAAATGTTTGCAAGTTTTAATGATGAATTGGTTCATCCTTTGTACTCGACTGTTTCTCTTGTTCATCATATGGAGTGGGTTTCACGAAAAGTTATATTACCGTTTTTAGAAGAGCATGAGGAAGGCATGGGGGCTGAGGTGAGTGTGAAGCATTTGTCCCCTGCGAAGGAAGGATCATCCTTGTTTTTTTCTGCTAAAGTCATCGAGTCCAGTCAGCGTTCAGTTGTCACTGAGGTTGTAGTGAAATGTGAGGAAGTCAAGATTGCACATGGAAGTGTGCGTCAGGCGATCTTGCCAAAAAAGACAATCCAATCATTTTATTAGAATAGAAATGTAAGCGTTTACTTTTTGTCGAATAGAGTCTCAATGGAAAAATAGAATTTTAGTAAAATATTTATTTTTTTTGCATGGTTTATCTTCATCGAGAAAAGACAGATTGCTAGAATACATGATCTATATGGGGGATTTTATGATGGGTTTAGTTGGTCAAAAGGGGGAAATGAAGTTGGATATGTTTGAAAAGATTAAGGGCCATGAACAGGTTGTTTTTTGTAATGATGAAGAAACAGGGCTGAAGGCCATTATTGCGATACATAACACTTCACTTGGTCCAGCTCTAGGTGGTTGTAGAATGCAGCCGTATGCAAGTGTAGAAGATGCACTTGAGGATGTGCTAAGACTTTCTAAAGGGATGACCTATAAATGTGCAGCTGCAGATGTGGATTTTGGTGGGGGGAAAGCCGTTATCATCGGTGATCCCAAAACAGATAAAAGCCCAGAATTATTCCGTGCCTTTGGCCAATTTGTGGAGTCGTTGAACGGTCGCTTTTATACAGGAACAGATATGGGTACGAGTCCAGAAGATTTCATTCATGCCCTTAAAGAGACGAATTGTATCGTGGGAGTGGATGAAGAGTATGGGGGTAGCGGGGATTCATCAATTCCAACAGCTCAAGGAGTCATTTATGGCATTCAAGCAACGAATAAAGTGATTTGGGGTACGGAAGATTTATTCGGAAAAACGTATGCGATCCAAGGGCTAGGTAAAGTTGGGGCGAAGGTGGCAGAACAGCTGATGACAGCTGGAGCTGATCTATATGTGGCAGATATTAACACTGCAGCAATTGAAGCCATCCAAGCGAAAGGAAAAGAGCTTGGTGTGGCAGTTAAGGTCGTCAGTGGAGACGAAATCTACGGAGTAGAAGCTGATGTTTTCGTTCCGTGTGCTTTAGGTGGAATTTTGAATGATGCAACAATTGAACAGTTAAAGGTTGCTGCAGTGGTTGGATCCGCAAATAATCAACTGTTGGAATTGCACCACGGACAAATGCTGAGTGATAAGGGCATTCTTTATGCACCTGACTATATTGTCAATGCCGGTGGTTTAATTCAAGTGGCGGATGAGCTGTATGAGCCAAATAAACAGCGTGTTCTGAAGCAAACGAAAGCGATTTATAATTCGTTATTAAATATTTATGAAAAAGCAAGTGTGAATGGCATCACGACTGTGGAAGCGGCGAACCTTTTCTGTGAGCAACGAATGAAATCACGCGTTCGTAGAAATAGTTTCTTCTCACATTCTAAGAGACCAAAATGGGCAGTGCGTAACTAAAACGATAGGAGGTCCAAGATGGAGAAGCAATTTCCAATTAAGCAGCTACTTGACCCTCAAGGGAATTGGATTGGCGAAGAGTATCGAGAACTGTTAACTGAAGAACGGACCAGGGAATTTTATCAGCACATGATTCGCATTCGAACGTTTGACAGAAAAGGAATTAGTTTGCAACGCCAAGGAAGAATTGGTACGTACGCTCCTTTTGAAGGGCAGGAGGCTTCCCAGGTTGGAAGTGCGCTTGCTCTAAATAAAGGGGATTGGATGTTCCCAACTTATAGAGATCATGGAGCTACCATTACTTTTGGACACTCATTAAGAAATGTCCTATTGTTTTGGAATGGTCGCAATGATGGAAACGTGCCGCCAGATGGGTTGAAAATTTTTCCACCAGGCATTCCGATTGCTACTCAGCTTCCTCATGCGGCGGGGGCAGCTTTTGCAGAAAAAAGAAGAGGGACGAAGAATGCGGCGATCGCTTATTTTGGCGATGGTGCCACCTCGGAAGGAGACTTTCACGAAGGATTGAATTTTGCCAGCGTGTTTAAAGCACCTGTCGTGTTCTTTAATCAAAACAATCAATTTGCCATTTCAGTACCTATTTCCAAGCAAATGAACACGAAGACGATTGCGCAAAAAGCATTAGCCTATGATATGCCAGGAGTGCGTATTGATGGGAATGACGTCTTTGTTGTATATGTAGAAATTCAAAAGGCATTAGACAGAGCCCGAAATGGTGAAGGCCCGACATTAATAGAAGCAGTAACATGGAGATATGGGGCCCATACTACCGCAGATGATCCAACTAAGTATCGTGATCAAAATGAAAGTAGCCTTCGACGTGAAGAAACTGATCCAATTTTACGACTTGAGCGTTGTATGAAGAACCATGGTTGGTTTGACGAAGATTGGGCGAGAAAAGTTGCAGCTGATGCTGAAGCTGAAATCAATAGGGCGGTCGAGGAAATGGAGCAATTTCCTAAAGCTGACCCTTCCGTCATTTTTGATTATGTGTTTGAAAAGCCAACACATTCGATAGAAAAGCAAAAACGAGAGCTTCTCCATGTTTTGAGAGGAGATGAATCATGAAAATAGCTGAAAAAACAAAGCCATTGACGTTGGTTTCTGCCATCACAGACGGAATGAGAGTCAAATTAAAAGAAGATGATACTGTACTCCTTTTAGGAGAGGATATTGGAAAAAACGGTGGCGTGTTCCGAGCAACAGACGGCCTCCAAGAAGAATTCGGTGAAAATCGAGTCATTGATACACCTTTAAGTGAAGCAGGATTTGTAGGTGCAGCGATTGGAATGGCAGCTAATGGATTAAAGCCGGTTGTAGAAATACAATTCCTCGGATTTATTTATCCAGCCTATGAGCAAATCATGACCCACGCGGTCCGACTTCGTTCAAGAACGTTAGGACATTTCACGGTTCCTATGGTCATTAGAGCTCCTTATGGGGCAGGGGTAAGAGCACCGGAAATCCATTGTGATAGTACGGAAGCGTTGTTCACTCATATGCCAGGAATTAAGGTCGTTTGTCCGTCCAACCCTTATGATGCAAAAGGCTTGATGATTGCAGCGATTGAAGACCGGGACCCCGTTCTATTTTTAGAACCAATGCGCTGCTATCGTTCGACGAAAGAGTCGATTCCAGAAGGTCATTATACCGTGGAAATTGGTAAAGGGAAAAAGCTACGGGAAGGGAATGACGTGACCTTAATTGCTTGGGGGGCAATGGTACCTGTGGTGATGAACGCTTCAAAGCAATTAGAGGAATTGGGTATCCAATGTGACGTAATAGATTTACGGACATTGTATCCTTTAGATGAAGAACTGATTGCAGAGTCTGTGCAAAAAACAGGACGTACAGTGATTGTTCAAGAAGCACACCCTACTAGTAGTGTGGCAAACGATATACTTTCAGTGATTAATGAAACTTCATTCTTGTATCAAAAAGCACCGGTAGAAAAAGTTTCAGGTTTTGATACGCCGGTTCCTTACTTTGGATACGAAGATTTTTATTTACCAACTCCTGAACGTGTAATACATGCAGTTAAAAAAGTAATGAGGTTCTAAGGAGGGGAAACATGATTGAAGTAAAGCTTCATGATATTGGCGAAGGAATGACAGAAGCTGATATTAATCATTTCTTCGTAAAACCAGGGGATTATGTGAAAGCAGACGATCCCCTTGTCGAGGTACAGACCGACAAAATGACCGCAGAAATACCTTCACCACTTTCAGGAATCGTCAAAGAACTAAAGGTCCAAATTGGTTCTACGATTCCTGTTGGCACGACTATCCTCATCTTAGAATCAGAGCAAAAGAATTCTTCTAAATCTATTAATGAAATAATGAAAAACATAGATTCTTCACCAAAAAACGAATCATCTAAAAAAATCGAATCAATTTCCGAAACCAATCGCACCATTAATAAGCGAATCATGGCTTCACCTTACACCCGTAAAATCGCCCGTGAAAATGGGGTGAATATCGAAAATGTAATAGGGACTGGCCCAGCTGGAAGAATAACAGATGAAGATGTCTATACGTTCATCAAGGGGAAGAAGGTAGAGCCAGTAGAAATCGACATCCAACCTATAAAAGAAACTGTATCGTCTAAAGCCATCCCTTATAGAGGAAGGCGAAAGCAAATCGGTAAAAAAATGGCGCAGTCTCTGTATTCCATTCCTCATTGTACACACTTTGAGGAAATTGATGTAACCGATCTGATTGCTTTACGAGAGCAACTGAAATCACAAGGTAAGCCGATATCTGCCACTGTCTTTTTTATGAAGGCATTAACCATTTGTTTAAAAGAGTTCCCTATTTTTAATGCCTCATTAGATGAAGAAAATGAAGTCATCCACCTTCATGAAAATATCCATATCGGCATAGCGACGGATACTCCAGAGGGTTTAATCGTTCCGGTTCAAAAGTATGTTGAACAGAAATCGCTGAAAATTCTTCATGAAGAAATGAAGGAGCTTACTGACAAAGCGATGGCAGGTCAATTAAAGGTAAATGAATATACGGGAAGTACGTTTACTATTAGCAACGTTGGCCCTCTAGGAGGAAGTATCGGTGCTACTCCAATTCTTAATCCACCTGAGGTAGGATTGATGGCATTCCATAAAACGAAAAAGAGACCAGTCGTAAATGATAAGGATGAAATTGTCGTTCGTCAAATGATGAATATTTCGATGTCATACGACCATCGTGTGGTTGATGGAGCGACTGCAGTTCGATTCACAAACCGCTTTGCCCAGTTAATTGAAAATCCAACGCTAATCTTTGTGGAGTTGATGTAATGGTAGTCGGAGAAATCGCTGAAGAAAGAGATGTCGTAGTTATTGGCGGTGGACCAGGGGGCTACCATGCCGCCATTCGTGCAGCCCAGCTAGGATTGTCAGTTACTTTGATTGAAAAAGAATCCGTGGGCGGGGTTTGTCTAAATAAGGGATGCATCCCATCCAAAATCTTTTCTGTCAGTGCCAAGAAGATGGACGAATTTAAGAATGCTAGAAAATTTGGTTTTCAGGTTGGACCTATAGAATTGAACTTATCTTTCCTACATGCAGAAAAAGAGGAGCGGATAAATTCACTTAAGCAAGGCATACAGTCTTTACTGAAAGTCAATTCTGTTGAAACCATTAAAGGATCTGCCTCTTTTATCTCGGATGATCGGGTTGGAGTTGAAAATGATCATTCTTTTTCCGTTTTTCGCTTTAAGCATGCAATCATTGCCACCGGTAGTCGCTATGAGCATCCTGACTTTATACAACAGAATCATAAAAGAATAGTAGATGCCTTATCCATTTATTCAGTCGAAGAACTTCCAGAAAAACTGGTCGTATACGGAGACGACTATATCGCTTTAGAAGTTGCAAGTTCCTTTACCCTTTTAGGATCGGAGGTCACACTTATTTTCCCGGATGAGAAAAGTGATTTTTCCCTTGATTCGTCCATTAATAAGGAATTAAAGCGACAATTAAAGAAGAAGAAAATACAAGTAATAAAGGGAACAACTCTCGAGAGTGTGAACGAACAAGATGATAAGCTATTTTTACAATTGGGAGACCAAAGTATTGAAGCAACCCATCTTTTTGTATCTGGAAAAATGATTCCGAATATTGAAGAACTAAATTTAACTCGAATTGGAGTAGATACTACAAGCGAAGGCTTTATCCAAACAGATAGAGTTGGGCAAACATCAGTGTCGTCCATTTATGCTGTAGGTGATGTGACCGAAGGGCCAAGTTTAGCTGTAAAGGCGATTAAGCAAGGGAAAGTAGCTGCGGAATCCATTGCTGGGATTCCTTCTGAAAGTGATCAAACGTTTATTCCTACTGTGATTCACACGAAGCCTCCCATTGCTTTTGTAGGTTTGACTGAGGAACAGGCTAAGATCCAATATTCGGAAATTCATGTGGCTGAATTCAGTCTAGGTGGAAATGGTTATGCTAGTTTACTTGGGGAAAAGGATGGACTTGTGAAGGTCATTAGTGATGCTTCTAGTAATCTACTTCTAGGAGTTCATATGATAGGTCAAGGTGCTGTGGAATTGATATCAGGTTCAGTTCTTGCCTTAGAAATGGTGGCAAGAACAGAAGACCTTGAATTCGGTCATTATCCACATCCAAGTATCAATGAAAGTGTATTAGAAGCAGTGGAAGCATTGAGAGGAAAAGCTGTTCATCTTCCACCATCTAAACAAAAGGAGTATCACTTTAGTACGTGATAGCGTTAGAGCTTTACATGGCATTCTTGATAGAAACGAATAGCATTAAATATAATAATGTCAGAATAGTATAAAAATTATTAGGGGGAACTGTAATGAAAGAAAAGGTAATGGCTTCACAAGATCATGTAACAGACTTTTTTCCGGTCCAAGATGTGGATTACTTAGAGTTTTATTCTGGTAATGCGAAACAATCCGCTCACTTTTTCTGTACGGCATTCGGTTTTAATATCGTAGCTTATTCCGGATTGGAAACGGGCAATCGTGAAACGGTTTCTTACGTACTACAGCAAAGAAAAGTACGTCTTGTGATCACTGGTTCCCTCAACGATTCATCTCGTGTAGCGCAATTCGTGAAAAAGCATGGAGATGGCGTACGAGACATTGCATTGACAATGAATGATGTGGATAAGGCATATGCTGAGGCGGTAGCTCGCGGAGCGATTGAAATTCAGCCTCCGCATGAAATTTCCGATGAGCATGGAGTGATAAAAAAAGCTGTCATCGGTACTTATGGCGACACTATTCATACGTTAGTAGAACGTAAAAATTATTCAGGCGTATTCATGCCAGGTTTCAGACCACAAGGCTCCACGATTCCGACAGTCGATACGGGTATCATCGGCATTGACCATGTAGTTGGTAACGTTGAGAGAATGGATGAATGGGTCAGCTATTATGAAAAAGTCATGGGCTTTAAGGAAATGAGACATTTTACAAATGCTGATATCAGCACGGAATATTCATCCTTAATGTCTAAAGTAATGCACAATGGGGGCCGTATTAAATTCCCAATAAATGAGCCTGCTGAAGGAAAACGTAAATCACAAATTCAAGAATATCTCGAGTTCTTTAATGGTCCAGGAGTTCAACATTTGGCGATTTTAACTGAGGATATTGTATCAACGGTTGCAGCATTGAAAAAGAACGGCGTTGAGTTCCTGAAAACACCGTCTACTTATTATGATACGTTAAGTGAACGTGTGAAAAATATCGACGAGGAAATCGAAAAATTAAAAGAACTGAATATCCTTGTGGATGGAGACGATGAAGGATATTTGCTTCAAATTTTCACGAAGCCAATCATGGACCGTCCAACGGTATTCATTGAAATCATTCAACGTAAAGGAGCAAAAGGCTTCGGAGACGGTAATTTTAAAGCGTTATTTGAATCGATTGAGCGTGAGCAAGCACTAAGAGGAAATTTGTAATAAATAAGAAGAAGAGGAGGGCTATGGTCTTCCTCTTTTGTACATAGAAAGTGGGGCAAATAAATCATGACTTTTCCTATTAGAACTAGAACACAAGTAGAAACCATCGCTCCTTATGTACTCGGCCAATCGCTAGAGGATGTGAAGAAGGAGTTAGGATTAACGCACATACGGAAAATGTCCGAGAACGAGAATGTGTATGGTACCTCGCCACTCGTTAAACAAATCATACTTGGTTCATTAGATAATCTTCATTTGTATCCGGACGGCGCAGTTCGCGATTTACGATTAAAATTAGCGGAGTTTTATGGGTTGGACGCGAATCAATTCATTTTAGGGAATGGTTCGGATGAATTAATCCGAGTCCTAACTCGTACATATATTAGTCTTGACGATGAAGCAGTGATGGGGGATGTGACATTTCCTCGATACAAAACGAATGTGTTGATTGAAGGCGGTAAACCGGTCATCGTTCCACTCGTTAATGGGGTTCATGATTTGAAAAATATGCTCTCTTCCATCACAAATCGTACAAAGATGATCTTTGTTTGTAATCCTAATAATCCTACAGGAACCATAGTTGGTAGAGAAGAGCTATTGCAATTTATTGAGTCTGTACCTCAGCATATTTTGATTGTACTAGATGAAGCATATTATGAGTATGTAACAAGTGAGGATTATTTAGAGTCAATTCCACTATTAGATCAGCACCCTAATCTAGTAATCTTACGAACTTTTTCTAAAATTTATGGATTAGCAAGTCTCCGAATTGGTTATGGTATCGCTCACCAAGCTCTAGTGGGGGAGCTATTGAAGGTGAAAGAAGTTTTCAATGCGAATGGTCTTGCACAAATATCAGCCTTAGCAGCGTTAGAAGATCAAGAATTCATTATCTCTTGTACTCAGCAAAATGAGGAAGAACGGATTAAAATGCAGCTTGCTTTTTCAAATATGGGATTACCGTATTTCCCATCGCAAACTAATTTTATCATGGTAGATACGAAAACTTCGGGAGAAACGGTTTCTCGTGAATTATTGAAAAGAGGGTTTGTCGTCCGTTCGGGTCATTTATTAGGGTATGCTTCGATGTTCAGAGTGACGCTTGGAACATGTGAAGATAATGAAGCTTTTCGTGCAGCATTAAGTGAAATATTATCGGGAAAGGTGGAATGAACCATGGATGTACAACCAGACACACTTGCCTGGAGAGATGCCTATAAATTAATGGTCGGCTCGATTTTACCTCGTCCCATTGCTTTTGTTTCGTCCATCGATGAACAGGGAGTTAGTAATCTAGCACCTTTCAGCTTTTTTACTGCAATATCTGCTGATCCTATGCTTGTCTGTTTTTCACCGATGAGGAGAGGTACGGATGGGGCAAAGAAGGATACGCTAGTGAACATTGAAAAGACAAAGGAATTTGTCATCAATATTGTCAGTGAAGAAATCGCAGAACAAATGAATGAATGTGCCACAGAATTTGATGCTGATGTGGATGAATTTGAGCAAGCTGGTTTGACAAAGGAAAAAAGTGCCTCTGTTACCCCATATCGCGTTAAGGAAAGCAAGGTCCATCTGGAATGTGAGCTACATCAGGTTCTTCATTTTGGGGAGCATGCTGGATCAGGAAGCTTGGTCATTGGAAGGGTCAAACATGTTCACGTAGATGATGATCTATTTGATGGAGGCAGGATTGATTCCATCGGTTTGAATCCAATTGGTAGATTAGCAGGTCAAACCTACACTAAACCAATGACGGATACATTTGAGATTACTAGAAAAACCATGCCAAGGTGAGGATTCTATGAAATATATAACCTTTCAAACTAAAGAAGGAAAAGTTTCAGCTGGCTGGCTTCAAGACAATGGATTAGTGGTAGATATGAATGTTTGTAGTGGAGGAAGGCTTCCTAGTACGTTGCAATGCTTTCTTGATAGTCACGATCAATATACATCGATTATTGAAGAACTACCTGTTTTTGATAAAGAGGGAGAGGGGGTTTATTCCTTATCCGAGGTAACATTGATGGCTCCCCTTCCTAGACCTGTGAGCATCCGAGATTTTTATGCGTTCGAACAGCATGTGAAAACGTCCCGCAGTCGTAGGGGGCTAGACGTTATTCCGGAATGGTATGACTTTCCCGTTTTTTATTTTACCAATCACTTAGCAGTAAAAGGTCCGGATGAAGAAATTGAACGTCCGCCTGGTTGCGAGTGGTTAGATTATGAGCTGGAGATTGCTTGTGTGATAGGAAAGCAAGGGAGAGACATTTCTGCGAGTGAAGCAGAAGACTATATATTTGGCTATTTTATTATGAATGACTGGAGTTCCAGGGACATACAACGTGAAGAGATGAAGGTTGGTCTTGGGCCAGCGAAAGGGAAGGATTTTGCGACGTCCTTTGGTCCTTATTTGGTGTCAAAGGATGAATTAGAATCTTATCGTCATGATGACGTGTATGACTTAGAGATGACAGCCACTGTTAATGGGAAATTGCTATCCAAAGGCAATTTGAAAGACATTTATTATTCGTTTGGAGAGATGATTGAGAGAGCTTCTAAAGGGGTTACCTTATATCCTGGGGAAGTGATTGGCTCTGGAACAGTCGGGACGGGCTGCATTTTGGAACTTGGGACAGAGGTTCATCGTTGGCTGGAGCCAGGGGACGAAGTTGAATTTACAATCGATGGTCTTGGTACGTTGAAAAATACAGTTGTAGAAGGAAGAAGGTGAAGCAATGTTTTATCGTCAATTAGGGAAAATTCCTCACAAACGACATACGATGTTCAAAAAAGATGATGGAAGTTTGTTTCGTGAACAGGTGATGGGAACGAAAGGATTCTCTGGAACTCAATCGATTCTGTATCATCATTATATGCCGACAGAGGTGGCAAAATCGGAACTGTTAGGTTCTTACCTGCCAGAGTATGAAGAGATGGAATCGTTAAACCACCGTCATTTTTATACGACGGACATTACGAATAAAGGCGATGCATTAAGCGCTAGGGAATATATTTTAGGAAATAGCGATCTGTTGATTGGAATCATTCATGCTGATCAGCCGATGGATGTGTATTATCGTAATGGCGATGGAGATGAAATGCTATTTGTTCATTATGGCAGCGGAAAAATTGAAACGATGTTTGGCACAATCACGTACCGTCCTGGCGATTATGTGGTTATCCCAATTGGTACCATTTATAAACTAATTCCAACTGACGATACGAAGATTTTAGTCGTGGAAGCATTCAGTCAAATCACGACTCCAAGGCGCTATCGAAATGAATATGGTCAGTTGCTAGAGCATAGTCCGTTTTGTGAGCGGGATATTCGAGGACCTGAAGAGCTTGTGACTCATGCAGGAAAAGGTGAACATGTTGTTTTGACAAAATCACGTGGGTACATGCATAAACATACACTTAACCACCATCCATTAGATGTCGTGGGCTGGGATGGCTATTTGTACCCGTGGGTCTTTAATATAGAAGATTTTGAACCAATCACAGGTCGTGTGCATCAGCCACCACCAGTCCATCAAACGTTTGAAGGGCACAATTTTGTTGTATGCTCGTTTGTACCAAGGCTGTATGACTACCATCCAGAGGCAATCCCTGCACCGTACTATCATAGCAACGTCAACAGTGATGAGCTTCTGTATTATGTGGAAGGGAACTTCATGAGCCGTAAAGGGGTGAAAGAAGGATCCATCACGTTACACCCAAGTGGGATACCACACGGTCCACACCCAGGAAAAACAGAAGCTAGTATTGGTAAAAAAGAGACGCTGGAGCTAGCCGTTATGATTGATACCTTCAAACCTTTGAAAATCGTTAAAAAGGCAAAGGATATTGAAGATCCGAATTACATGTATACTTGGATGGAATAATATTAAAAAGTCGGGCTTAAATGTAAGTAGTTCACTTTTTGTGTACAGGAACTTAACAAACAACATCGGAATAAAAAGACCAAATTTGGTCTTTTTATTTGCCTAATTTTTAGTTGCTAACATTTTAAAAAAGGATTATTCACCTTCAATATATAATATCTATATATTGGAAATGAATTTTAGGGGGTGTTCATTATGGTTGTAGTGGAAAGGAAAAAAAGGATTCATATAGGCCTAATCATATTGTTCCTTATTACTGGACTTACTTTAGCTGCAAACCTTCCTACGATTCTCAATTCTACTAACCAATTTATTGTACAAAAGACTAAAATTGAGACAACTGTCACAAAAACGATAACCCCCAAGGGCATCATGAGCCTTACAAGTAAGCAAACGAAACTTGCTAGAAAATATGGTGAGCATCGTGCATGGAAAACCCAATGGCTATCAAAAGAAATAAGAGATGGAAAAGACACGTTATTTTCACTATATATCTCTATAGATGACCATTCTAAATTGCTCGATTCTGCAAAAATTAAACTTTCTTTTACTAAGTACAAAGTTGATGGGAAAACGGTTGAGTTTGTATCAAATGCACAAATTCTTCAAGTTCATTCAGAAGACGGTTGGGAAGATTATTAGTCGGCTATTTAAATTAATTTTTGAAAAACTAGTTACTTTCAAAATTATGTTAAATAGCCGACTCTTATCAATATCTAGATCCATTTATTCCTTGATTATCTCTCGGATTCTACAATTTGTTTTCCTCCTAATACCTCGAATCTATCTTTGAAATAGAATTTCATCAACATAGAGTATTTACTCTTCGCTTTTTTAATAATCTTGCACTTTCCTAACTTTTTGACCTGGACGGTAATTTTTTTCAGTTTGCAGTCACTCAGTCTGTTTTTCAATCCAGTAAACGTTAAATAGAATTCCATCCTATGTCCAATACTTTCTACTATTGCCACAGTGATTAATATCACAGCTTCACCTTAGGAAATATATTATAATACAGGAATTAATATCCAATATTTCCAATCGTGGGGGAGAAGTTTTGAAAAAAAATATTACATGGCATCTGGGAATAATCATCGTAAGCGTTGTTTTTGTTTCCATGATTATTACATCAGTTTCAAATTACTGGGTAAGTTATAAAAAAACGTATGAGGCAGCGGGGATTGAAGCAGTAGGATGTGCAAATATCACCACAGGTTTAATTGTTCCGAGCGACATCGTGGCCATAATTAATGGTAATGAAGAAATACTTAAGGAATTAGAACAAACATTAGATTGGACAACCGAACATAAGCAAATATTCGAAGACCAATATCTAATAATGCTTGATGGAACAATACTAGCAGCGGACTCTAACTTAAAGAAGCAAGGATTTAAGGCGGGGGACAAGTTTTATATCGATTCACATGCAATGAAAATGATTCTAGAAACCAAGCATCCACATTACTCAAAAATTTACGAGTATGGTGGGGTGAAAAGGTTAACAGGGTATGCTCCAATATTTAAGGACCACGATCCTACTAAAGAAATCATAGCACTCAATGCGATTGATTTTGATGCGAAAATCGTAAGTGAAAGAACATGGGAATCGGTAGTCGGTAGTTTTATGCTCGGACTCATGCCTATGGCGATTGCCAGCTTTCTAACGATTTGGATGATTAGAAGAAAAATAAAACCGATAACAGTTTTAATTGAGTACGCTAATAAAATTGCTGATGGAGATTTATCCGTCAAAAATATTCAAATAAAACATGGGGATGAAATTGGTGATTTAACGGATAATTTAAATTTCATGAAAAATAATCTTCGAGATTTAATTCATATGGTAAATTCGAGTGCAGTACAAGTTGCAGCGTCATCAGAAGAATTAACTGCCAATGCTGAACAGACTAATTATGCAACAGAGCAGATTTCAATCACTATGCAGCAAATGTCAAAAAAGGTGGATAAACAAGTTGAAAGTGTAGAAGAAACCACATTGACTGCCCACGAAATGTCTAAGGGTGCACAGCAAATTGCAAATCATGCTCAAAGTGTATACTTTACGGCTCTAGTTGCTTCTGATAAAGCTACAGAAGGGGGACAATCAATTGAAACAGCTGTTCATCAAATGAACATGATAAACGATACAGTAAAAGGTCTAGCTAGTGTTGTGAGAGGTTTGGGAGATCGTTCTAATGCAATTGGAAATATCATTGGTGTAATTACAAATATTGCAGAACAGACAAATCTTCTTTCACTGAATGCCGCGATTGAGGCTGCTCGAGCAGGGGAGCAAGGAAGAGGATTTGCTATTGTAGCAGATGAAGTGAGAAAATTAGCGGAACTATCCTCACAATCTGCTAAAGAAATCTCGGAATTGATTTCGGCTACTCAACAAGAAACTACTCATGCTGTTCTACTAATGGAACATGCTTCAAATGAAGTGTTAGAAGGGATTGGAGCAGTTCATACAGCTGGGGAGTCATTTGTGCAAATTCAGAATTCCGTAAATGAAGTTACGGTTCAGATACAACTAGTTTCTTCTGCTGTACACCAGATGGCATCAGGTGCTGAAGAAATGGTACAAACGATGCAGTTTATTTTGGAAGTGGCGGAAACTACCTCGTCTAATACACAGGAAGTGACTTCATCTACAGAGGAACAACTGGCATCCATGCAGGAAATCGCTTCTTCAACCAATTATTTATCGAAATTGGCGGAAGAATTACAAAGGCAAATACATAAATTTAAACTGTAAGGAAAATACGATTTTTCGGGGTGAGATTGTGAAAACAAATTTGTTATGGTTTCTTTCACTAATCGTTTTAGTAGCTTTCAGTTTTATAGCCCTTCAATTATTTATGAAGCAATATTGGACCGAGGGAATAATTGCATTTATTTTTCTTGTGCTGCCATCATTCAGTGTGTACTTTAATAATCAGAGGACAAAAATTATTAAAGAAAATACAAATGTTAATACTTGATTGAAGATAAAATTGTCTTAGTGAAAGAGCCACCTAATAGCACCGGTGGCTCTTTCTATTAAGCACGTGTTCTTTTTTAGTAGAAGATTTGAGATAGCTGGTCGTTATTATTTATATTCGAAAATACAACCAACGTAATTGCTTCACCAGTCAATGCGATTTTTCCGTATTTTCCATATATGTTTGTCTTAAAAATAAAAACAAGGGCAGTGCTGCGGACAAGCCAATTGTGCATAGAACCAACAGGCATATCCATATTACTTTAATGTAATATTTACGGGATTCATTGAACATGTATAGAACAAAACGATATAGGAAATGAAAAAGTCGACAGCACAGAAGCTGGAAATGGAGTTTGCGAATAATAGATTCCATAATAAAGGGAGATTCATTCCATGTGAAAATAGAAATCCATTGAAGAAATAATAGGGAATAATCGTTCCAAGTAGGAATAAAAGGAGATAAAGCTTTTTCATAAGTAAAATTATTAATATGGAAAAAATTAACATATTTTAATTTCATAGAAAAGCCACTGCAATTGCTATGCAGTGGCTTTTGAAGGTATTTATCCTAGAGTAACTGGTTCTTTAGCATTTTTAAAGAAAGAATAATAAGCTTCTAAAGTTTCTTTCTTGTTGAATATTTCTAGTTTTTCAGCAACCTTGAAGGCAAATTCTACATAGCCATTACCGGTTGCTGTGATGATGTTTTGGTCAACGACAACGTCTTGGTTTAAGTGGGTACCTTTAAATAATTGGAATTGTGGTTCATGAACCTCTACATTACTTGTATAAGTTCTTCCTTCTAAAATCCCCGCTTCGGCTAATAACATTGGACCGTGGCAGATTCCTCCCATTACTTTGTTTTCTTTATTCAATTCAGTGATAAGTTTTTTTAATTCCTCATTTCCCATAGCTCCGTAAGAGTCTCCACCTGGGATGATTAGGGTCTCAACATCCTTTGCGTGTATTTCTGAGATTGTATAATCAACTACCACTTTAAATCCTTCTGCTGAAATAACATGTCCATTTGTTGGACCAACAGTAATGACTTCGTGTTTATTTGTGTTTAATAGATAACCTAGGATTACACTTTCAAATTGTGCAAAACCATTGTAAACATACATATGTACTTTCATTTTTAATAATCCCCTTTTCCATTTATATCCTATACACCTTACAAAATAGATTGTAAAATGAGAAGTGGATAATAAAAAGGACCAATTTTAAACTTTTTTTATTGTACCAATTTAACTGTAGAGGAAGCATATATGGAGGAAATTGGATTACCCCTTAATTTATATGGGAAAAAATATAAATATAAATATTTGGCACTTTATCATTCTTTACGAGATTTTATTTTGTCGGGTAAGTTGAATGATGGATTTCGGTTGCCTTCTACAAGAGATATGGCAAAAAGGTATTCGTTATCGAGGGGTATCGTGAATCAAGTATATGAGATGCTGGCAGCGGATGGTTATGTTCATACCAAGGAAGGAAGTGGGACTTTTGTCACCAACCCTTCTATCACCTCTTTCGAGAAAAAAGAAATAGTCACCCCACAGTATCAGCTATCATCATGGGGAAGAAGGCTTCCTTATGATCATGATATAAAAAGCTCTAATGGAGAAAAGCCAGCTTTGTTAGTTGACTTTTCGAATCGTGATTTACCCCTTCAAAAGTTTCCGATTGTCGAATGGAAAAGGGCAATGAAGCAAGGGATGAACGATTTAGATTATTTACTTGAAAATGAAGAACCTGATCCGATAGGATATCCACCACTTCGCCAGGAAATTGCCAATCATTTAAATGTATCAAGGGGAATGAATGTAAGCCCTGATCACATTGTTATAGTGAATGGGTCTGTACATGCGATGGCGATACTGGCACATCTACTTGTAGATCAAGGGGAAGAAATTCTTCTTCAAAATCCCTCCTATGTAAGGCTTCGAAATATGATTGAAACCGTAGGGGGAATTCCTAAAGCAATCCCTGAAGAAAATGGAATGATTAAGCTTGATGACATGACGAGTCAAGTAGTATACGTGACTCCAAGCAACCAATATCCAACAGGTAAGGTCATGAATTTGGAAGAGAGATTGCATTTATTACAGTGGGCAAGCGAAAATAATGCCGTTATTATTGAAGACGATATTGATAGTATTTTCAGACGTATAGGTAGGCCAATTGAACCTTTGAAGGTATTGGATGAAGAAGACCGGGTGGTATACCTTGGGACTTTTGCTTTTACTTTACTCACTCCACTTCGGATTGGTTATGCCATACTTCCTGAAAAGCTTTTGCCTCATTTTTTGCATGCCAAGTATATTTTTGAGCCGTTCTCTACTGGATTGCTTGAGCAAGCAGCGATTGCCAAATTCATGGGTGATGGAAGCTATGGGCGTCATATTAGGAAAATGCGTAGACTTTATAATCGCCGTTATACAATTTTACGTGGATTGTTCGATAACTATCTACCTAATGCATTTACCTGGAGTGGTTCTGATACAGGCATGTACCTCTTTGGGGAATGGAACCACTCTAAAGAGAGTTATGCTCTCTTTCAAAAACAATGTTATAATAACGGATTAATATGGAGTGATCCAAGCCGTTATTTCTTTGAGGAAATGCATCCGTGCGCAATATTCTTTTTTACGGATATTGAAGAAAAGAAAATGGAAGAAGCGGTTAAGCTAATGGGAGATATATATAATCGGATATTATGAAAATAGAATGAGGTTACTATATGACATTTAAAAGTTTTGCAGACTATACATTAAGTGCAGAAATCGTCAGAGCTCTTGAGGGATTAGGGTATCAACAGCCAACAGAGGTTCAAAGTAAAGTGATTCCAATCGCACTTAAAAAAAGAGACCTTGTCGTGAAATCGCAAACTGGTAGTGGGAAAACTGCCGCGTTTGGGATTCCGATTTGTGAGATGGTAGAGTGGGAGGAGAATAAGCCGCAGGCATTAATTCTCACGCCGACTCGTGAGCTTGCGGTCCAGGTAAAAGAGGATCTTACAAATATCGGACGATTCAAAAGAATTAAAGCGGTAGCAGTATACGGGAAACATCCATTTGCTAGGCAAAAAGTGGAGTTAAAGCAAAAAACACATGCTGTAGTAGGAACTCCAGGCAGGGTGCTCGACCACCTTGAAAAGGGAACAATGGATGTTTCTCGTTTAAAATACTTGGTCATCGATGAAGCAGATGAAATGCTTAATATGGGGTTCATAGAACAAGTAGAAGCGATTATCCGTGAATTGCCTACAGAAAGAGTGACCATGCTGTTTTCCGCAACACTTCCTAAAGACATCGAGGAATTAAGCCATAACTATATGAGTAACCCTGCACATATAGAAGTCGAAGCAACGGGGATTACTACTGATAAAATCGAGCATTCTTTAATCGAAGTCAACGAAGAAGAAAAATTTAATTTACTTAAAGCCGTGTTAGTCGATGAAAATCCAGACAGTTGCATCATTTTTTGCCGAACTCAAGTTGGAGTGGACCGGGTATTTGATGAATTAAGTAGTTTGGATTACCCATGTGACTTGATACATGGCGGTTTAAATCAAGAAGATCGTTTTGCGGTCATGAACGATTTTAAACGGGGGGAATTCCGTTATTTAGTAGCTACGGATGTCGCAGCACGTGGAATCGATATCGATAATATCACCCATGTCATCAATTATGACCTTCCTATGGAGAAGGAAAGTTATGTGCATCGGACAGGAAGGACAGGACGTGCCGGTAAAACTGGAAAGGCGATTACATTCATTACTCCGTACGAAGAAAAATTTTTAGAAGAAATCGAAGAGTATATCGGTTTTGACATTCCCAAAAAGGAAGCTCCATCAGAAGAGGAAGTTGAGCGTGGGAAAGCTGCTTTTAAAGAGAAGATTTATACAAGGCCGACTCTCAAAAAAGATAAGAGTGAAGAATTGAATAAAGGAATTATGAAGCTATACTTCAATGGTGGGAAGAAGAAGAAGCTAAGACCTGTGGATTTTGTCGGTACACTCACCAATATTGCAGGAGTTACTGGAGATGATATAGGAATCATCACAATTCAAGATTCAGCCACGTATGTAGATATTTTAAATGGAAAAGGTCCACTAGTCTTACGTGCGATGAAGGACAAGACAGTAAAAGGAAAACTGTTAAAAGTTCATGAAGCAAGGTTAAAATAAGAAGTACTGTTCAAATAGAGTTTTCGAATTAAAGTGAAATCAAGCTTGTTTAAAAGCGATTGGTTTAAACCAATCGCTTTTAGTGATATTTTGCAAGTGAATCTATGAAAATTGAAATATGCTTCTAAACGTACCATTTTAATTTCTCATCTCGGATTTGCGAACGGGATCTTCCCATTTCTCAATTTCTTGATTGAAAATGGTGTGTAATATTGGGTTATGTTTCCGATTTACAACGGCACGTCGCTTGGAAGATAAATAGGCATGATGAAAATTAAATAGTGTGGATAAATCATTTGGAAGCGTTTCATTAGGAACTTGGACAGGTTTAAAGGATTGGTTGATTCTTTTTTTTCCTCCTAAATGGAAGCCCCAATCACCGAAGGAAGGAACAATAGTATGATAGCTCTTGGTGTAGAAACCTGCTTTCTCCATGGTTAAACCGATACTCCAATAGACGATTGGTGTATCCTCAGGGGAATTGGATTGGACAACCAACATACCTTCATCAGATAGGATGCTATAGAGCCTTTCAAACACTTCTAGAGTATATAAGGCTGCCAGGTCTTCATTTTCTGGGTCTGGAAAATCAAGGATGATGATATCATACTTCTTATTTATTTTATTGATAAATTGTATTCCATCTGTGGCATGTACATTGACACGTCGATCATGCAAAGAGCGATTATTCAGGGTAACCATCTCAGGGGATTTAGCAGACAGGTGTAAGATTTTTGCATCTATATCCACAAGGTCCACATGGTTCACATCTTTATATTTCAAAACTTCTCTTAGCGCTAAGCCTTCTCCTCCACCTAATATTAAAACCGATCGGTATCGATTACTTAATGAGAATGGAACATGAACAAAAGCCTCATGATAAATCCTTTCATCTAATGAACTGAACTGCAATTGTTCATCTAAATACATACGAATTTCTCTTGCCTCTATTACTTGGATATCTTGATGTTCGTTCCTACCTTGGTATATTTTTTTGTGGTTTTCCTTCTTCATTGCTCTTAAGCTAATACTATCCCATATATTAACTGTGTCGGAAGGAGTCCTTTTTTTGTTATCGCTTTGAGGGTTCGACTTTGAGTTTTGTACTACATTTGCCTTTTTTGTTTGCGGGTTCGATACCCACAGTTTCGGTTGTGCATAATCCATTCATTTTCCTCCCATCAATATACATTTATCCATCCAGCTAAGATATACTATTGCAAAAACCTAATAGGAGTCTGTACACATACCTATCTTTTTTAGAAATTAATTCATTTACCTAACTAGATGATAAAAAAAGAAGCATCCAATAGTGATATGCTCCCCTAAAGGTAGACAGATGAAATAAAAAATCTGTTTTCCTTTGGGGGAGTTTTTATTATGGCTAAAAGTAAA
>NZ_QBBX01000048.1 GCF_003073175.1 Peribacillus acanthi | reverse complement strand
TCGTATTATAAGGTCAGCCAGAAAATATTTCTGGTTGACCATTTTTTATATCGATATATGATAACCGTAGCCGGGGTAGAACGGAAGCCCCCGTGGGACTTGATCCCGACAATTAAACAGTTCGCCCCCTACTTGTAGAAACATGATTGAGGCTGGTTGGGACAATGATCTCGTATAACAAACGAAGCTATGACACTACATGGAGGAATAGGGGTTACCGGTTAATTTGTATATTTTAGGAGGAGATAAATAATGAATCCAGTCATTGGTCTGGATGTAGCTAAGGATGAAAGCCAGGTTCAGGCTTACTTGGAAAGAAAACAACCTTATAAAAAGAGTTTTAAAGTTTCACATACTCTCGAGGGATTAAGTAATCTACTTGATTTCATTAAAGAAGTAGAGGTCGTTTCAGGCAAGCGCCCTCCTCTAATATTAGAATCTACTGGACACTATCATACCCCCATCGTTCAGTATTTTGAGGACAGAGGATATTTATTAATTATTGTAAATCCCCTCATATCCTATCGTGCAAAGAGTTCCAGTTTACGTAAGGTAAAGACAGATATTATTGATGCTCACCATCTCTGCGAGCTGTTTTATAAAGAAGACTTAGAACCTTATAAACAACGAGGAATTCAACTCTTAAACGTACGAAATCTTACTAGACAACATGAAAATATTACGGGTATGTTCATACAAACAAAACTTCAATTTCATGCTGTTCTGGATCAAGTATTTCCTGTTTATATCGGGGTTTTTGGGGACTTATACTCTGATGTATCTTTACTCACTCTACAAACATTTCCTAGTTCAGAAGATGTTTTGAAAGCAGGACAGGAGACAATTACGAAAAAAATAAAAGAGTTCTGCAAAAGCCGTTCACTAGAGTGGGCAGAAAAGAAGGCAGGAAAACTAATGGCTGCAGCAGCTCAAAACCCTTTTCAAAAAGCTATATTTCATAGCCTTTCTCTTAGTCTAGATATGTATATTAATATGATAAAAGAATACAAAAAGCATCTATCTAAGCTTGAAAACGAGATAGACGCTTTAGCGGAAAGTATTGAGGAGTATCACATTATCCAATCTATCCCCGGAATCGGTGAAAAAATCGGGGCAACGATTATTTCTGAAATCGGGGAAATTGATCGGTTTAATCACCCCAAGAAACTAGTTGCTTTTGCAGGAATTGATCCAAGTGTCTTTGAATCTGGTACATTCAAAGGTACTTTAAATCGGATTACCAAAAGAGGTTCTAGTAGACTAAGGCATGCGTTGTTTATGGCTGTTAGAAGTGCCATACGTGATTGTCGTAAAATGAAAACGACAGATGAAATCATCCCTAGAAATAAGAAGTTACGAGAGTTTTATGATAAGAAACGTGAAGAAGGAAAACCCTTTAAAGTCGCTGTGATCGCTTGTGCAAATAAACTTCTACACTGGATATATGCACTTTTGAAAAACAAATCGACTTTCCAGGATTTAGCCTAGTTAAAGAGTATAACCAATATGTCCAAAACTTTCCAAACAGTGTATTTGGAAGGTTATTTGGTATGCGTAAATTTAGTATAGCATGAAAAATTTTAAGATTTAATTGAAAGATATTGACAAACTATTAGCTGGTTTAGTT
>NZ_QBBX01000047.1 GCF_003073175.1 Peribacillus acanthi | reverse complement strand
GTTGTGGGCAACGCAAATAAGACCCCAATCCGTGGTATTTTTGGATAGGCCTCTTAGTGAGAATCGGTTAAATGTCTGATTGTGCTTGATTTGCCCAAACACTGGCTCGACATCCACTTTTCTCTTTCTATATTTTTGGTCGCCTTCTTCAGATGCCAGTCTTTCACGAACTTCTTTTCGTTGTTTTTGATTCTCGATGGAGACTTGAATGGTTTTTGTGTCTTTGTCTTTCGCACAAGTAGTTTGGAAAGGGCAATTACGACATTCGGTACAGCGATATGTCCGTTTGATAGATTCGTAACCATTTTCAGTCGTCTTCTTACTCTGATATTGGAACGTTAATCTTTTTCCATTTGAACAAATCCACACATCCAGTTCTTCATCATACTCCATGTTCTCAACTCGTCCGACTTGTTCCTTCCACGCTTTCGTTTTTTCTTTATCGAATGTGTTGTACTTAATGAGCGCTTCCACATCTTTATTTTCACAATGAACATAATTTTCTTCGCTTCCATAACCCGAGTCTGCAATCAATGTCTTCGGTTTTGGTCGATGATATTGTTCTAGTAGATTCAAGTGTGGAATCAAGCAACCTGAATCTCCAGCACGTTGATGCAGACTGAACCCTACGACAAATTGATTTTCTGTTCCAATCTGAACATTATAGCCAGGCTTCAACTGACCGTTCATCATATGATCGTCCTTCATTCGCATGAAGGTCGCATCCTGATCGGTTTTTGAAAAGCTGTTGCGTTCTCCGAAAGTCGCTTTTTGTTCTTCATACTTTTGCTTACGTGGAAGTAAATCTTTCTCTAATTGGCGCTTTGCTTTCTTTAATGGCTTGTTCTTTGGATCTTGTTCCAATCTAGCTTCTATTTTCTTTATGGTTTCAGAGATTTTCTCAGAAGAAATCGGGCTTTCTTCTAGCTTCTCCAGTAAATCCAATTCCTGTTCTGCTTCTTCATCTTCCCGTGTAACCTGTTCAATATCCCACACAATCTGACGAAACTTTTCATCTAACTTCTGATCATATTTTTCCGTAGACTTACGCCATACAAACGTATATCTATTAGCGTTGGCTTCTATCTTTGTACCATCAAGAAAGTAATCCTCCAACTTGACGAAACCTTCTTCTCGAAGTAAATCCACTATAGAAAAGAAGGTTTCATAGATAACTTCTTTCATCCGTTCGGATCGGAATCTATTGATGGTTCGGAAATCAGGTTGTTGTTCTCCTGAAAGCCACATGAAAATGATATTCTCCGTCAATTGTTTGGCGATTTGACGGGACGAGTAGATTCGGTTGGCATAAGCATATAAGATGATTTTCAACATCATTTGGGGATGATAAGGAGGTCTGCCTCCGCCGGGATAGAGAGATGAAAAAATAGTAGGCTTGATTTGATCGACGGCATAATCAATCAGCCGTGCAAGGTGTCGTTGGGGAATTAAAATTTGAATGTCCATTGGAAGGAATAGTTGCTTAGTGCTATACTGTTGATACATAAGAAAATCGTTCCTTTCTCTAATTGTGTTGTGGTGACTTAATTATACCAAAGAGAGCGATTTTCTTATTTTTTTTGGTAAAAATAACTTTATGGATTGTAGCGGAAGGCGCTTGACTCCTGGGGGATCAGCGTTACAGGCGAGACCCCGCAGGAGCGAA
>NZ_QBBX01000046.1 GCF_003073175.1 Peribacillus acanthi | reverse complement strand
GGGGCAGCATTCCTGTAATGACTGAAAATGAGATTTGAACAAAAAAATAACCTCTTGGTAGAATGAGAGTGTCCTGAAGCTGGCCAGCGAAAAGGCCAATACTCAATTACCAGGAGGCTTTAAAATGAATTATAACCAAAATGAAAAGATTGCTCAAATTACTTCTCAGACTCTTATTATAGGCGTTGATATAGCCAAGTTCAAGCACGTTGCACGTGCGCAGGATTTCAGAGGTATGGAGTTTAGTGCCCCTTGTTATTTCGAAAATACTAAGCAGGGATTTCAACTATTTCTCCAGTGGATTCATCATTTGAAGCAAGAACAGAACATGGAAAAAGTAATAGTAGGCATGGAGCCTACCGGTCATTATTGGCTTAATTTAGCTCACATTCTAAAAGAAAATGAGATTAAGTTTGTCGCTGTGAATCCATTGCATGTGAAGAAAAGTAAGGAACTCGACGACAATTCACCGACCAAGAACGATGTGAAAGATGCCAGAGTTATTGCACAGTTGGTCAAGGATGGGAGATACGCTGAACCTACGCTTCCGCAAGGAGTTTATGCAGAGCTCCGCGTGGCGAAAAAAATTCGTGATCTCTTAACAGATGACCTTCAAACAGTTCAAGGGCAGATTCATAACTGGATCGATCGTTATTTTCCAGAGTTTCTGATCGTCTTTAAAAGCTGGGAAGGGAAGTCAGCCCTCCAACTATTAAGACTAGAAGCCTTACCTCATGAACTGGTTGAATTCTCTGATCAAGATCTGTTAGAACACCTAAGAAAAGCAGTGAAACGTAGTGTAGGACTGAACAAGATTCATCAATTAAAGCGAGTAGCCAATGAGTCCATCGGACTTCGACAAGGAACTTCAATGGCCAAGCTAGAACTGACAACCTTACTTGATAAGTATGATCTAATCCAAATGAAATTCGAAGAATTAGATACACAAATAGATAAACTGATAGAAGATATCCCAGGTGTCCAGCAAATGTTGGCCATCAAGGGTGTAGGAAGAGACACCGTTGCCGGATTTTTCGCGGAAGTAGGTGATCTTGGAGACTACACCCATCCTAGACAAATCATAAAGTTGGCTGGGTTGAGCTTGAAGGAAAATACTTCAGGGAAGCATAAGGGACAAACCAGGATAACGAAAAGAGGAAGAAAGAAGCTGAGGGCACTTCTCTTCAGAGTTTGTATGATTATGGTCGCAAAGAACTCTGCTTTTAAGGCTCTGCATGCCTACTATACACAACGTCCAGATAATCCACTAAAGAAAATGCAGTCTCTGATTGCATTGTGTAATAAGTTAATCCGAATTTTCTTTGCGATTGGGAAGAAACAATTTGAGTTTAGTGAAGATAGAATGTTAAAGGATATCCCTCATATGAGACAAAGAGTAGTAGAAATAGCAGCGTAATCTAGTAAAGATCAGTTTTATAGCGAATAGATTTTTGGTGTCATACGTCACGTACATTTGAAGCACGGATTAGTCAGCAAAGCAACTAAACTTCGGGCAAAGACCCTGTGGGGCAGCATGACTGACATCCACCTCATGGAAAGGTTGGACGAAGGAATTTGAGAGCGAAGACTCTGTGAGACATGGGAGGGTTGACCTCCATGAGAGATGTGGACATCCACCAGTGCGATCATAATTTAACTCATCCACCATTTTTTGTAAGTGAGTGGCTAATGAGTTATGAGTTTTTTTTCTTCAAGGGTCCAAATTTATCCTTTCAAGATAAATCCAACCACATTAATGACATATAACACCAAATTAACGAATTTTGAAATACTGAGAAAACCAGAGAAAACGGGCGATTTCGCTTTCTTTATTGAGGGAG
>NZ_QBBX01000044.1 GCF_003073175.1 Peribacillus acanthi | reverse complement strand
TGTAAACGCTAAAATATAGTGAACAGTTTTTGCTCACTTCCAATGAACACTTTTCACCTAATAAGTTCTTTCCTGTAAACTGATTTTATCAGCTTATAGGGGGAACATAATGGAGGAAAAGTTAATGGTATATTTAGAGGTTCATCAATTGAGAAAGCAAAGATTAAGAGTTTCTCAGATTGCTAAAAGGTTAAAAATTTCACGCACTACAGTGTATAAATATTTGGAGATGACGTTTGAAGAGGCAGTAGAAGAATTTGAACCAAGTGATCGGAAGAAAAAGTTAAATCCCTATCGGGATTGGATCGTCAATTGGCTAAGGGAGTTTCCTTCTCTGAGTGGGGCTCAGATATATGATTGGCTCCAGGAACGGTTTCCAAATATTGATGTCGGGGAAAGCACAGTGCGACGCTATGTCAATGAGGTAAGAGATTTGTATCAAATTGATAAGAAGGAAGAGTCACGTGAATATGAGTCTGTCGAGGACCTGCCGCCGGGAAGACAGCTCCAAGTGGATTGGGGACAGACCATCCAAAAGGATATGCACGGCAAGGATGTACGCCTCTACTTCATAGCGTTTGTGCTGGCACATTCCCGTCAGAAATATATGTGGTGGTGGAACAGACCCTTCACCACTAGGGACACCATCCGTTGTCATGACCTAGCATTTCAATATTTTGGTGGTGTTCCTGAAGAGATTGTATACGATCAAGATAATTTGATCGCGGTGAGTGAGAATGCAGGAGACCTAATCTTGACCACAGCATTCCAACACTATATTCAGCAAAGAAAGTTTCGAGTGTATCTATGTAGGAAAGCCGATCCAGAATCTAAAGGGAAAGTCGAAAATGTCGTGAAATACATAAAGAACAACTTCGCTAAGAATCGAGTGTATTCGAATCTAGAAGATTGGAACGACCGCAGCTTAAAATGGCTAGAGAGGACTGGAAACTACAAGGTGCACAACACAACAAAAAAAAGACCTTACGAAGTGTTTCTCCTGGAAAAGCAACACTTGCGAAAGATCTCTAATCCGCTTTCTTCCGAAAGCAACTATACTGAAATTATAACAAGGAATGTCCGTAAGGACAACACGGTACACTTCCAATCGAATCGATATTCTGTTCCGGTTGGAACATACACTAGAAAGAAAATCGTCCATTTACACGTCGTGAACCACGCACTTAAAATCTGTGACTCGTCAACAGGCGAAATTATTGCGGAGCATACGATCTCTCAGGAGAAAGGGAAACTAGTTAAGAATAGAAACCATTCACGTGAGCGGTCCGAATCGCTCGATCTATTAAAACAAGAAGTGGTAACCCTGCTAGCCCATGATAAAGCATTAAATTACATAGAAAAAATTAGCCAGGAATATGGCCGTTATCGGCGAGATCAATTCATACTGATAAAAAAAGTGGCACAAGAAAATACTGAATGGGTCCACCTAGCACTTGAAAAATGTATAGAAGAAAACCTGTTTAGTGCTAATGCATTTCGTGATGTTGTCGATTTTCTGAGGCGGACAGCGCCTGATAAGCCTCTGAAAACAGAGGAGAGCGAAAAAGTCCTAGTGAATATAGCTGTCCAGACCAGAGACATCAGTGAATACCTTCAATTAATGGGAGGTAAATATAATGAGTAAGAGCGTCACAGATATCCAACAGTCTTTTCGACAGTTAAGGATGGCTGAGACATCAGAGGGTCTCCCTGATCTCCTCCGTAAAGCAGAGCTGAAATCTTGGACCTATCTGGAGTTTCTAGAACAATTAACGTCATACGAACTCAAGAAACGAGAAGAGAAAAGTATTGAAAAGCGCCTGAACTGGGCAAGGTTTCCATACCATAGACCGATCCAGAAGTTTCGAATCGAGGAACAGGATGCGATTACTGAACGACAATTAAAGCAATTACGTGAATATGAGTGGCTAGAACAGAACTATAATCTTATACTTCTTGGACCGCCAGGTGCTGGAAAGACACTACTTTCTGTGGGGCTTGGTATTGAGGCTATCCATAAGGGATATCAAGTATATTTCATTACGATGGGAGAGTTAATTCAGTTACTCAAGACCGAAGAATACGTACACAAATCTAAGATTCAGTTGAAGCGCTTGCGCGCTTCTGAACTGATTATCATTGATGACATTATGTATATGGCGATGGATCAACGAGAAGCTACCCTCTTCTTTCAATTAGTCCATCAATTATATGAACAAAGCTCTTTGATTTTGACGTCCAATAGAAGCCCAGAAGAGTGGACAGAAATTGTCGGAAACCAAGGGATGATGACCGCCATACTGGACCGTTTATTACACCGTGTTGAGGTGATTCATATGGATAATGAAAGCCATCGATTGAAGAACCAACAAAGGATTTTCAAAGATTAAAAAGTGTTCAGCGCTAATGAGCAAAAAGTGTCCAATCGGGGTTGACGGTTACAA
>NZ_QBBX01000043.1 GCF_003073175.1 Peribacillus acanthi | reverse complement strand
CTGGAGCGGAAATCCATTGATCACATTCGAGAACCAAAAAAAGAGGGTTGCCCCTAAAAGTCGTACTTTTGGGACAGCCTCTTCGAAAGAGAAGAAATTTATACATTTGGAATGACTTGACATACAGCGAATCGTTTTTCATCAATTAATTCAGATGCTACTCGTTTTAGATCTTCTATCGTTATCTTTTCTAAAGTTGGTACGACCTCAAAAAGTTTCATATCATTAAATGCATAACGTGTAAATTGATTAGCAATGTATTCCGGAGAATTCAAAGCTCGAAGGAAGGAGCCAATTTTCTTTTTCTTCGTACGCTCAAGTACTTCTTCTTCAATTGCAATTCCGTTTTTTTGTTCTAAAAGGAATGATGATATACTTTCTGCCAATTCATCTGGACGATCTGTATCTCCACCTACCATAGCAAAACCAAATCCAGATTCTTGAGTGTAATCGAAAGAAAACGTTTGATCAATTAAACCATTGGAGTATAATTCGTCATATTTAGATGAGCTTTTACCGAAAAGAATATCCAATAGAAGATTTACGGCAAGCTCATACTTCAACATTTCCTCACCTTGAATAGTAGCGGACGGTGCCTTAATTCCCACTAAACATTTAGATGATTGTACGTTCATTTTTAATACTTGCTTATTCTTTGCAACCTCTTGAGGTTCTTCCTCAAAGCGTCTTTGAATTTCAGGTTGGTCCTCATATTGCTTTTTGCTTTGATTATCTTTGATAAACTTCATAGTCGCTTCAGGATCTATTGGTCCAACAACGAACAAGAGCATATTGCTTGGATGATAAAATGTTTCGTAACACTCATAGAGCATTTCTTTTGTAATTTTTGCGATGGAATCTTTTGTTCCAGCTATGTCCAATTTTACAGGATGATTATGATACATCCCTTCTATTAACCCGAAGTATAATCGCCAATCAGGATTATCATCGTACATGGTAATTTCTTGCCCAATAATTCCTTTTTCTTTTTCCACCGTTTTGTCAGAGAAATATGGGTCTTGCACAAAATCAATTAGTGTTTCCAAGTTCCTATCAAAATCAGAAGTACTGGAAAATAGATAGGCAGTTCTGGTAAATGAGGTAAATGCATTGGCAGAAGCTCCCTGTTTTGAAAACTGCTGAAACACATCCCCATCTTCTTTTTCAAATAATTTGTGCTCTAAAAAATGGGCAATCCCGTCAGGAACCAATACAAATTCATCCTTATCCATTGGCTTAAAATGATTATCGATTGATCCATATTTAGTAGTAAATGTGGCATACGATTTATTAAATCCCGCTTTCGGAAGGATATATACATCTAAACCATTTGAGAGTTTTTCGTAGTACAATTCTTCCTGCAATTGTTCGAAAAGGATTTTCTCCATGATTTATTCCCCTTTCGTTCCAGTTAAAAAATAGATGGTATCTAATTCGATGGATTGCGCGACATCCACAATTTCTTCACGAGTAACTTCATCTGTTTTTTCCATCCACTCATTAAGTGAAATGTTTTTCCCAATAATCACATTGTGATATAAAACTTCTACAAGTCCTCTTGCAACATCAATGGTTTCCAGCAGCTGATTTTTTATTACTGCTTTTGTTTGAGCCAGTTCATCCTCAGAGAAATCCCCTTTCTTCATTGCATCCATTTGCTCATGAATGATGGAAACAGCCTTGTCATAGTTATTGTTGTCAATCCCTGACATGACTAATAACAAACCTTTATGGCTCTCTAATCTAGATGCTGCATAATAGGCTAGACTGGCCTTTTCCCTTACATTAATGAACAATTTAGAATGTGAAAAACCTCCAAAGATTCCATTAAACACTTGTAAAGGATAATACTTTTCATCTCCGTAATAAATATTAGTTCTGTATCCAATGTTTAATTTACCTTGTTTTACATCCTGATTTTCTTTAATCTCTTTTACATCATCGATTTGTTTTCTATCATGTTGAACTCTCTCGCCTTTTGGTCTATCAGAAAGTTTAATATAGCGCTCAGCAAGGTCAACTACTTCTTGTTCCTTTACATCTCCAATAATATACAAATCAATTTCATCGTTATTCAGAGCTTTTTCATAGTATCGATAAAGAGTCTCAGGCGTGATGCTATCAACTTCATCCTTTATACCATTAGCTTCTAATTCAAATGACTCTCCTTTGCACATTTCCTCTATTAACCGGACAGAAGAGTATTTCATTTTATCATCATATATTGATTGAATTCTTTGCTTTAACGTCCTTTTTTCTTTATCTACTGTAGCTGAATCAAAAGCATTGTTCGTGACATTCGGTTGAAGCAGTACTTCAGTCAAAATTTGAAATGCTTTTTCAAGTAAAGATGTTGGATCTGTTAGGAATTTCTCATTTGCAATTTCAATAGTGAAGGACATGACATGAAACTCACCTTTTTTAGCTAGGTCAACATATAGGCTTGCACCATATAGATCATCTAAATAAGTTCGTAGCTTAGTATTGGTGGGATAGTTTTTAGTGTTGCTTTGAAGTACATGTGGCAATAAACCACGCAAGGTTACCGTATCTTTTTCTAATGGAGCTTTCATCTTCCAAACGAGCGTGTTCGTTTTATATTTATCCGTAGTGACTATATGAAGCTTTAAGCCGGTTTTATCAATGACTTTTTCAGAAATACTGGTCATCTATGACCCTCCCTCATGTAAAATACAATACAGTATAGACAGCATATATTCTTTGTAAATTACCAAAAATTTAAACATCTACTTAAAATATACAGATAATCAGAAAAAACATGCAACTTCTACGATGATCAGCGCAAAAATGTGTTTAAACAGCTACATTATTAAACTGAATTTAGTTTACATAATAATTTTATAAACTACAGATTTTTTTGTTTATTTTTATGGTTCTCCGTCAAATGTTGGGGGAAAATCATTCTAGGCTACCGCGCTTCGCTTGGTGGCCTTTTGTTCTGTGGAGGGATGG
>NZ_QBBX01000042.1 GCF_003073175.1 Peribacillus acanthi | reverse complement strand
GACATATAACACCAAATTAACGAATTTTGAAATACTGAGAAAACCAGAGAAAACGGGCGATTTCGCTTTCTTTATTGAGGGAGAATAGTTTAAGAAACGAAGGTGAGCATAGAATTAACTTTATTAGGGGAGTAGGGATATGAGTATGCAGAATGTTTTGAAGCAGATTATCAAAGATATAATTACCCCTTTATTTAAGAAAAATGGATTTAAAAAGAGTGGAAACAACTTTGCAAAAGTGTTTGCGGATTTTACTTGGACAGTAAATATCCAACTATCTAGGCATAATAGCCAAGGTGAAGTAGAATTCACTATTAATACCGGCATCTATTCTGATAAATTATTCGGAACGTTGAATGAATGGAATCCTCCTAGTTTCCCTACGGAAAAAGAATCAGTTCTAAGAGCACGAATTAATGAAATCAAAGGAGAGTCGGATAACTGGTATAAACTTAACTCTCACTCCGATGTTGAAAAATTAAAAGAACAATTACAAAGTGATATAGTTACCGTTCTTCTTCCATACTTTGAACAATTCCAGACAATGAATGACATTATTAAAGAACTGGAATTTAGGGAAGAGCAAGGGATATTCGAAAATCCACACCACATAACTATCCTTTACAGATTCTTTGGTTCTATGGATAAGGCTCAAAACAGGATTAAAAAAGTGTATTTGGAACAAGAACTGAATTCACAAAAAGAATTTACTAAGGAACTCGCTGGTCGATTAGGATTAACTATTGAATGTGTTCAATAGCCATTTCTTATTAAACAAAAGAGGCTTGAGTTAAACAACGGAGGTAACTGCAACACCTCCTTTTCTTGTTTAACAAACGGGGCAGGATAGCTCAGTAATGATTTGTAATTTTAATCCAAATATACGGTATATTTAATTAAAGTAATAAAGTTTGGGAGTTGTTCTAAATTGGGCAGAGAAAAAAAGTAAAGAGAAAAGGGCAAGTGTTTTTTCCAATAACTTTATCTTTGTTTTTAATCATTACATACTTCTTTATCAAAAGTGGTTTTGAAGATGCGTATGAAATGCCGATTTTGATGTCTATAATTTTAATTTTTACTTCAATAATAAATATCATACAAAATATAAAGAACAGACAACCTTATTATGTTGGAGGGTCTTTACTTGTAATTGTTATGATTCTAGTATTTTTCTTAATACCAAAGATAATTAACTGGGTATTATTGGTTTAATAGTATAAGTAATAGGAATTCTTTATCTAATTAGCACTGTAGGGAAGTTGTGTTACTAACAGGGCAGGTTTGATGAAGAAGGTATGTTGAAATTTTATTAATCTTTTCCACTTTACTTTGGACAGAAGAAGGGAGTAACCTGCAGGAGCATTTGAAGGTAATTTAGGAATCCCATAAAAAAATGCCAAGACCTTTTAACAAAGTATCCTGGCTTTCATTGTAGATGTTTGGACTATTCTTTAAAATACAGAAATAATCAGGTATTTTCGAAGCACTTTCTTAGTTAGATTTTTTTTTTGTGTATTTGAAAGCTAAAAAAACGATTGCGATAATTAAACCTATAAACAGGTATCCACCAGCAGATGTTAAAAAAGTTATCAAATAAAATCACCTCAATTAATTAATTTACCCTAGTGGTCAACTTTTTATCCTTAATTTTCGATTCTAAGTAAATATCCCATTCTCCCCCGACATATGTATTTAGAGTTAAAGTGTACCTAGCATGTGCAGGAGATGTTGATGTTTCTGTAGCTCTAATTATAGTCAGTACATCAGAATCTACTGTGTATGGAGGTGTAACCAATTTAAATTTATCATATGCTTTCTTTATTGTTGCAATTCCGCTTGTCGATACATTGACATCAATGTAGTAGCTAAAATTTACACTTACTGAATAATAATAAATTTTCCATGTACTGTCACCAAAATCAATATCTTTTGTAGCATTCGGTTCAATTTCGCCTGATGCAAGTGCTTGTACACTCATTGCTGAATATTCGGATATTTCCTCTTTAACCAATTCCTCTATTGTAACTGACTCTAAGTTTAATGAGTTTTCTTGAAAAGTTGAAGTTACAGGTTCAATTCCGATTACTCCAACTTGTTCACCCTTTTCGTTATAAATTGATGTTTCTTGTGTTGCAGGCTCCGATAAATCGAATTCTGTTGATTCAATCGCATCTAATACTTCTTGACCAGCACTCTCGGTTTCCGACGCATAAGATGTATTACTTCCAAAAATAAAAATAGTTATAGCAATTACTGCAACTAAATTTGAAATTTTTCTAAACATGTTAGTCCTCCTAGTTTAACTTTTCTATACTGCAGTAAAGGCCTTTACTAACCTAACAATACCATTTATGTAAAAAATATCCTATTTTTATAATCTTCTAAATTGGAGGGAATTTAGTATTTATAAGGATTCAGGTACATATATCTAACTTTTTCTTAAATTTATATAACTACAGGAATAAATTTGAAACTATCTAAAATTTCAAAGCTAATGAAATATTAACTAATGAAGTTGTGCTAACCGATAACACAAAAGGAGTTTCTCTACGGTTACGTAGATTGATTTTCTCTTGGATGCCTACCGTTTGATGTTGTAATAATAACCTTTTTGGTGAAAGTATTTTGACAAAAAGAGGGCGGTGATCCAGAAGGGTTATCGCCTTTTTTATGGAATTAAAGACTGAGCTCGTAAATAAGTATAGAGGCATGAAAATAAATAGGAGGTTAAATGGCAAGTATTAAGGTTTTTCCAATATGCCAAATTATTTTATTATCGATATTACTTCCTGCTTGTCGTTCAGATTCAGACTATGACACTAAAGGGGTAGGTTAAGTAAATAAAGAGAGGTAGCATTTATGAAAAGAGGCATTACTTTCGAAATTCCAAATAAACCTGGTATTTTTCTTAGTGATATATTCAAACCTATTGAAATAGATATATTCAATTGGAGAATAAGAAATGACGAAACCTATTTGATGAAAGAAAGTCAATTGGGGGAACCACTTTTTCCAGAAAACGAAATGGATGGTATGCTTCTGCAAGAAGTAATAGAAAAGGATTGTTATTATGTTATTTTTGTAGAGTTAATTGCGTACCCAAAAGGTAAACAGGTAATAGATATTGAAACCTATGAGGATTTTATTAATAGCGAATGTCAATTGGTGCTTTTAATCGTAGATAGTTCATTTACTACAATATATTGTAAGAATAAAGAAATACTCGATAGATTGTATAACAACGCAATAAAACGGGGGTATGATCAAGTCCAATACATCACAGACGAAAATGACACAAGAACAAGGCTTTCGGTATGGTAAATCTCTTACTTTCCTAATGGCAACTTCTCTTAAACAAAACGGGGCAGCATTCCTGTAATGACTGAAAATGAGATTTGAACAAAAAAATAACCTCTTGGTAGAATGAGAGTGTCCTGAAGCTGG
>NZ_QBBX01000041.1 GCF_003073175.1 Peribacillus acanthi | reverse complement strand
ATTCCGAACACGGAAGTTAAGCTCTTCAGCGCCGATGGTAGTTGGGGGTTTCCCCCTGTGAGAGTAGGACGTTGCCAGGCAAATAAAAAAGATCAGCTGATGAGGCTGGTCTTTTTTATTTGTTTTAGAGAACCGGGAGGTTCCTTAACTATTAATTGAGTAAAGGGAGATAGGCTATAGTAAGCTCCGACGAGGGAGGTTCGAGGAGTCCGAGGAAGAGAAGGAGCGAAGCCCGGAGTGTGCTTTGCACATGAGGACTGAGTGACTGAAGCTGACGAAGGAATCCGAAGGACATCGCTTGTCGGCATACGAACACGGAAGTTAAGCTCGAGCGCCGATGGTAGTTGGGGGTTTCCCCCTGTGAGAGTAGGACGTTGCCAGGCAAACAAAAAAGATCAGCTGATGAAGCTGGTCTTTTTTGTTTGTGGAGAACCGGGAGGTTCCTTAACTATTATTAAAAAAGGCGAAATAGCAAATTAATCGGCATGTAAAATGTACAAGGCATGAATGAAGAGCATTTTTTATCGAACTACTAAACTAACTCCCTTAGAATTTATTTACGCAAAATCTTCTCCATCGCTTTTCCTTTTGCTAATTCATCTATCAGCTTATCCAAATAGCGAATTTCCTTCATAGTTGGTTCTTCAATGTCTTCAACTCGCACACCACAGACCACACCTTTGATCAAATTCCGTGAAGGATTCATTGAAGCTTCCGCAAAGAAGGTTTCAAAGTCTGTTCGTTTTTCCAGTTGGGCTTCTAACTCTTTCTGGCTATACCCTGTCAACCAACCGATGATTTCATCGACTTCTGTTTTCGTACGTCCTTTTTTCTCCGCCTTCGTAACATAATGTGGATAGACACTTGCGAAACTCGTTGTATAAATCTTGTGTTTGGTCATGAAAAATCTTTCCTTTCTATCTGTCTTGTTATGTAGTTTTTTGAGATTTACTTCCATTTAGTGTATGAACGATTGTCTTGTTCAACTATCGATCCTTTCCTTGGTTAACATTCCTGGATTCTCCAGCTCCGGCACCTCAAATACTTGACGCAATTCAATCTGACCTTCTCCATGTCCTTGCGGGTCCGGCATCCGCATGGCCCACTCGATGGCTTCTTCCCACGACTTCACATCAATTAGAATGAACCCGGCAATTAATTCTTCCGTTTCGGTAAATGGACCATCTGTAATCACTGGTTTTTCCCCTGATTTCGGAAACGAAAGGCGAATCCCGTTTGAACTTGGATGAAGTCCTTTAGCCATAACCCGCACGCCTACCTTAACTAATTCCTCATTGTACTTCGTCATCGCTTCAATGAGCTCTGAACTCGGGAGATTTCCGGCTTCTGAATTCTTTGAGGCTTTGACAATCAGCATAAAAAGCATAAAAAATTTTCTCCTTCTTTTTAAGAGGCAAATTCCCTTTTTTTTTTCTTCTTCAACTATCCCTCCTCAATAAAGATAGCGATCTTCAAATTAAAGAATCACCGCTTATTAATATTGATACGTATAGTAATCTTGTGAATGTACTGCTTTGAATCCTACAGATTCATATAATCCTAAAGCATGGTCATTTTTCGTTTCGACTTCTAAGTGAATTGAATTACCATCTGAACTTTGATCTTTTATGACTCGTAGCAATACTTTCCTTCCAATTCCTTTTCCTTGCTGTTCTGGCAAAATAGAGAATCCATATATCCAAGCTTGCCCTTCTTCTTGTTTCACACGAATTTTCCCTACTGTTTTGTCGTCTACATCAATCATGTACATATCACTGTCCCCATCACTGTCAAACAAGCATTCCATCTTTTTGGCATCTTCTTCTGCCATACCGAACGCCTCAACTGACAAACGTACACGCATGTCTAAATCCTCTGCTTTTGCTTTTCGCAGGGTTAACCCGTCTACTTCTTCAACCACACTAGCATGCCACTCCATTTGATGTTCTGTAAATGCAAAGACAGCACCTAGTTTATTCAAAAAGTATTTTGCTGCATCTGAACCCGCAGGTGCGTTCAATAAGATTTTCTTGTATCCGTTCTGTTTTGCTGTTTCCATCGCTTGTTGGAACAATTGACGGAAATGCCCCTTTAGTCGTTCACTTGGTTTCACCATGCCACAGACTTCTACTGTCGATCCAAAAGGATATAAGGCTAAAAAAGCTACAAGTTCGCCTTTTTCATAATGAAGAAAGTCTAGGTGATTAGACTCGCGTTTTTTCAGCATATCCCAGTTAAGTTTCAGTTGTAGCTGATCATGTGTTTCGCACTCTTTTTGCAATTGTTCAATTTCTTTTATTTGTTGTGTCCTAAACATTAGTTATCCCCTTTATGGAAATCGTTTTAATAAGTAAAATGCTTACCTTTCTCATAAATAAAATTTCAATTTGATTTAGCTGTTATCCTTTTAAAAATATAAAAATAATCTATAAAGATATACTATCCTACCCCTTCGTAGAATGCTTTCTTCTTTATTTCTCTAAATTTCTAAACTAACTTTTCATTTATCCTATTAAGTTTCTTTAATTCTATCTCTATTAATAAAAAGGAATTAATGATGAACAAGATGATGAGTAACATTCTAGCAATTTCAATAATAATCTCCATTCAACAACCGTTTTCCTGAAAGTTCAATATCTTTAACGGATATTCTATAAAGTACAAATTTTCCCTTCTTAAACAAACCTAATCTGGCCTTATTCCAAACTCGCTCACGTATATCCAAAAAACCTCACATAAATTTTGTTCCACTGCCACAGAACTAAGTGTGAGCTTTAGATTAGAACAACCATCCACTAAAAGCAGAGAATCAACTTGAATTCAATAGGTGAATTATTAAGTGAATTAATAAGTAAGTAGGAGGGAATGCCTTGCCAATTAAAATATTTTTACTCATGATGCTTTTCATATTTCAGTTCATTACTGTGGCGAAGGCAGAAGTGCTAGTGAAGGCTGCGTTTGTTCGTGACCACCAGTTATGGATGAAAGCGGGAGATCAAGAGATTCAGCTTACCAAGGATAAGTATGTTTATTCACCTCAGTGGTCCTTTGATGGTAAATTTATTGCGTACATCGACGGTGATAAGCAGGGAGAAAAGTCTAACCTGTGGATCTATGATACAAAGAGGAAAGAAAACTATGAACCATATCCTAGCATTGAGACTTCATTTATTACATGGTCCCCTATTGCAAATGAACTGGCTTATATATCTGGATGGGTACTAAATGTTACAAAGACTAAACATGGCAGACCTTATGGATTTGAAAATGTGTCATTAGGTGTTAGTGGCTTTGAATGGTATCCAAATGGTAAGGAGTTTATTGTCTCTGCTGGGTCAAACCGTCTTCCCACAGGCTGGGAGCCGATTAAGTTGTATCGAATTCCAAAGGATATGAATCTTAATGATAACAAAGCGAAGCTATTGTACTCAATCCCAATTGATGAAAGTGATTTATTTGCTGTAACTATGGATGGCTTTAAGTGGAGTAATGATGGAAAATGGGTCAGCTTTCTCGGCACCCCAACCCCTTCTTGGGCAATGGACAGTAATCCTTTATGTGTCTTATCTTCAGATGGAAAAGTGTTTAAGGACATCGGCAGGATGTTAGGATTTAGGGACTGGTTTAAGTGGGCACCACAAGGCAATCAATTAGCTTATATTTCAGGAGAAGGTCGGTTTTTTGTTGAAAATAAGATTACTAAAATTGCTAATATAGAGGTATCCACCAAGCAAGTAGAATATACACCGACAGGATATGTAGACTTAGATTTGGAGTGGCTGTCATCTTCAAAAGTGATCGTCGCAAGGTCACAGGAAAACAAAGAGTGGGAAGGGGGGCCAGTTCCAACAATGTTTACCTCTCTATATGAGATAGCTTTAAGTTCTGGCACTCAGAATCAAATCACATTTCCAAAAGAACACGAGTTAGATGAAGATCCTCAGGTCGTTGGCTCATATATCACATGGGTCCGTAGGCAAGACAAAAATTACAAAGGTGATGTATGGATAAAGCATGTTAATCATAAAGATGAGAACTTATGGATAGAAGATGTAGATTCATCACCTGCTTTATTTAAAATGCAACTCAATGAGGAGATAAAGTATAACTAAGGTGAGTAATTCAAAAAAATATAAAAGAACAGATAAAACGCAGTATATATCACTTAAATAACAATACAAATAGGTAGTTCAACTTACGTTTTTTTCTTAAGCTAATTCTGCACGTTAGTTGGTTTGGTTGCTTTAGGAGGGATTTTTGACCATAGGTACCTCTATTTGAACAAACAAAAAGATTAAAAAAAGGATACTTTTATAAAAAATAGCGTTGACTTTGTTTGTGTAAGATAGTAATATATTCAATACACGCCTCAAGCGCCTAGTAAACATTGAAGATTGGACAAGTTGTCCTTTGAAACTTCGGAAAAACTTCTGAAAAAAGTTGTTGACTAGTAACGAGAAGTCGTGATATGATATTAAAGTTGCTTCGTAACGAAGTAAACGAAATTGTTCTTTGAAAACTAAACAAAACAATACGTCAACGTTTAATTTTAAGTCTTTTAAATAAGATATTTTATGAGCAAGTCAAACACTTTTTGGAGAGTTTGATCCTGGCTCAGGACGAACGCTGGCGGCGTGCCTAATACATGCAAG
>NZ_QBBX01000040.1 GCF_003073175.1 Peribacillus acanthi | reverse complement strand
GACATATAACACCAAATTAACGAATTTTGAAATACTGAGAAAACCAGAGAAAACGGGCGATTTCGCTTTCTTTATTGAGGGAGGATAGTTGTGCGAAATGTTTCTAGTTTAAATGGAGGATGGACACATCACTCTGGTAAAGGCTAGACAGTTCCTTTCGGAACTGAAGGATTATATCGAAGAATCAAATGATAGGGTAACGCCTTGAAGGGTTCTCTCTTAGTCGAATAGCACTGAATTTAGTAAGAATGATAGTGTTATAAGCTCGGTGAAAAGGCGTGAGAAATTACCGTACCAGTTCGGCTGACGAAAGCCTACTCGATGGAGTGGTGTAATTCATGGTGCTTGAGTTGAGTGAATACGGTGAGAATGCGATTAAACCTACAATAAAAGGTTAAGCTGACGAACTTCTGAATGTACGGGTCTATACCTGCGATACATAGAAATGTGTATATCACCAAATTGTGAGGTTAGATGTGGGTGAGTAAAAATGGCTAATATGAAAATCCATGATACGTTATAGGCGTATGAATGCTAACAGGCTTACAGGAAGCACCTAAGTTCATTCTAAAATAGATTTAATTCAACATTGTAAGCTGATAACGTGGAGGGCTTACTCCCGAAGAAGCGTTGGCAAGGAAAGCATTAATGAAATTAGTTATTGTATAACTTGTCTTTATGTCAGTGAAAGTGGTGGCACAGTACCAATGAAAGGTCTAATCAGCCTGGAGGGATAGCCACTAGACTAATGAAGAATCATTTAATCATGCAAGGCAACTCTTTATCGGTTAATAAGGTTCTTGTGAGACTAATAGAGGTTCACCTCCTACGGGAGGCACCGACTTATTGAAACGGAAGAATTGAGACATGGAAGGTATGTTTATATCAAAAGTGTTAATGATTAAATCGAATTGGATTAGTTGGAACGCCGTATGAGGTGAAAGTCTCATGTACGGTGTGAACGAGGGGAAAAGGGAGCGATAATTTCAAACCCTTACCTATTCGTATTAAGAAGGACTTACCATATTGTTTCATCATAAGGAGAGATTCTTATTGGCAATTAAAAGTAGAATTCCAATTCTAATTGATGATTCTGTTAGAATATCAATTCAAAAGAGAAAGATACCTAGAATAACTGCTCTGAAAGGGGCAGTTATTTTTTATTAAAACTAATATTACGGGAAATAATTACCTGTAATAATTTTGAAATAAATTAACAAAAGATCAAATGGGAAATGGTACAATCATTTGGTTATAAATTCATCTTGAGAAGGGATAATACAGCATGAAACAATTTGGAATGAAAGGACTTACCTTATTATTAGTATTGACACTTTTAATAAATTTGGTCCCGAACGAAAGTTATGCAGATACATCTGCAGACATAACTCTAGAGAATAACCAACAATTATCTGACGATAAACCAAATGTCGATGAGAACAATGAAATTCTTGATTTGAGAACGGAGACATCTAAAACGTATCTGAATCAGGATGGCTCTCATAGGGTCGAAATTTCACAAGAACCAATACATTTTAAAAATGAACAAGAGCAATGGCAACCTATTGAAAATGAATTAATTACCAATAACAATGAAAATGTATACGAAAATAAAGCTAATAATTTTAAAGTGCAATTTGATAAACAACAAGAACCAAACACACCTTTTCTAGAAATTGAAGAGAATAATATATCTGCTCAAATGACGATGGAACCCCTTGAACATACCAAGGAAAAGCCAGCAAAAGTTGAAGCAGTTGTAAAAAACGAATCTATTGTCTATCCAGAAATCTATTCAAACATTGATATTAAATACACTGTGGGTTCTGATAGAGTTAAAGAAGACATTATATATACTGATAAACCGATAGAAGGCTTTCCTAATCAGTTCACATATAGAATGAATTTAGATGGATTAACAGTTAAAGAGCAAGCAGGGGTTATATATCTTTATGATATAAATACTAATGAACCACTTTATTATTTTGAATCTCCTTTTATGTATGATTCTTATATACCTAACGGTTTTAAAACCACCAAGGATTTTAACTCAATCCCAGAAGAATCTAAATCTTATGACGTAGAAATAGAGCATGAAGTCATAGGTGATTACTTATATCTACACGTAATACCAAACAAAGATTGGTTAGAAGATAATAACCGTGTATATCCTATTACGATTGACCCAACCATAGTTAAAATACAGTCATCCACATCTGTAGAAGATACAAATTTAAGAAGTAGTATTCCCACTCAAACCGGTGGAAATGACTTAGAGCTTGGTGGAGGATTATCGAGTGGAAATTTAATTCGATCTCTTTTGAAATTTGATTTAACATCAATACCAATCTCTGCAAAAGTAGTACAATCAAGTCTTAGTTTATGGTTTTCATCGACTAATAATAATTCCCCTATAAACATAAGTTTATATAAGGTTTCTAGAGATTGGAATGAGAATGAAGCTTCTTGGACGTATGCGAAAAAATTACCATCTTTTATTCCATGGTCATATAATGGAGGAGACTATGTAACTAGTAATAAACTAGCAACAGTTAATGGTTTAACATTACCATCTACACTTAATGCTGATAAAAAAGAGTGGAGTATACCAGTTCATATCATTCAAAATTGGCGAAATGATTTGAATACCAATTTCGGCTTTATGATTAAGAGTGATACAGAGGCAATTAATAGTTATAAAAAGTTTATTTCCAGTGAGAATAGTGTCGATACAATATATAAGCCATTATTAAGTGTAACATATACTAATCTAGGAGAGTGTCCAGAACCATCAAATATTGTAACTTTAAATAGTTCTAATAGTTTTATGGCAGACCATTCAGTTCAAAATGGACAGGTTAATTGTTATTCATTTACCCCTTCATTAAGTGGATTATACAAAATTGAAACCAACTCATATTTGGATAATAAAATTGAACAAAACACTTTAATATCAGTATATAAAGAAGATACTGAAAGTCTTATGACCCAAAAAATAGGTTATAATGATGATAAATACGAATCAAAATTTTCTCAATTGTATCTAAAATTGAATGCCAATGAAAAAGTTTATATCAATGTTAATGGAGATCAAAATCAATCGATCGATTATAGACTTATTGTTAATCAAGAGGAAGACATAGATTTTGATGGACTTCCAGATACTTTGGAAACATCAGGGATTAGGATTGGTTATCAAGGAAAATATTTATATACAGTAAACACAGACCCTAATGATAGTGATACCGATGGTGATGGTTTATACGATGGAATAGAATTATTAAATTTAAATCAATATAATTCAACATTAAATATGTATGAATCCATTGATAATCCCACTGTTTTGGAATACGGTGCTCTAAATGGGAATTTCCCTTACAATTTAAGTGATGGATACGATTGGGCTAGCGAAGATATAGTATCGTTAAAAAACCTATTCCTTGTAGCCAAAAACTTAAAAGAGAAAATTGAGTCTCATTTCGAATTTGTGAATAATGGTAATTATGATTTCATACCAGGAGATGATATTGAACAATTAGAATTATATATGGGACAACTTGAATACATCGGTATGAATTATAATGCTTTAGCTGAAGGAACATTGGAAACTATTCGAGAAATTGGATCACCTGATGACCAAGAATGGGTGATAAATCAAAATTGGACTTTTTCATATGAAATTCTTGAAGAAGAGTCGGTTTCTGTTGCTGATGTAGAACCAGATACATATTTTGACCGTATTGGGACTCCGAAGTATGCGTGGCTGGGAACTGCAGTACACAAAGCTATTCAAGATAAATTTAAAAGTTTTTTTGGGTCTAAAGCACGTACTGAATACACGATTCCACAAACTTCTTCAATTAATAAGTCCCGATTAGATATGGCATATGATACAAATATTAATATAAATAATTTAGGAAATGCTTATATATGGGAAATTAAACCAATGTCACAAGCGTCAATGTTTAATTCTTCAATTTACCGCAGCAACGAGAAAAACCAATTGGCTAAATATATTAATAAATACGAAGCACACTGGGGAAAGCGTACATTTAAAGGTACAGTAAACCAATGGAATAGATCGAATGAAATAGTCTATTTAGCAAGTTACAGTAATAGATACAAAGATTATTTAGCATACTATTATCAGATTGATAGAGATCCTGGTTTCGTATATTATATTGCAACTAAGATTCCTAAAAATCCAGATCCAGCAGTAAAACCTGTACCACAAAGAAAGCAAGTTACAGTCTCAGTTGAGGGCAAAAACTTACAAGCTACTACAGTAGCAAGATATAAAAGTACAGATAAGTATCTTGCTGTTGCAGCAATAACTGGTGGTGTTGTTTATCTTATTGTTACAATTGGTAATAACGTAACTGGTGTAGGAGTTGTAGACGATGCTGTTTCTATTCCAATTGCAACCCAAATGATAAGAAGTGGGGTTACCATTTTAAGAGCAAAGCCACTTTAATGAAAATTAGTCAAAGTATTGGAGTGATTGTGTGAGTGATGTAACAAATGTCACCCTCGTTAATAGTGATATAAAAATGGTTAAATCCTTTCTTAATCATCACAAGATAAAAGGTTACGTAATGCCTTTAAATTCAGATTGGTTTGCACTTTTCTTAAAAGATATCGAAAATGAAAACAATATAGCTATTGAATTGTCGAAGAAATTCACATGTCCTTCAATAAGATTCTTTTCTTCTGATGACCTTGGATGGCAGTATACCCTAATGTTAAATGGTATTGTTCAAGAAATGTTTTTAGTAACTTATGAAAATAAAAATAAGTCAGTAAATAGTAATTCATTTAGCAAGCTTATTGAATTAAAAATAGTTGAGAATGAATTATTGTTCAAAAAACTTGATAATATGTTAAAGTTGAGTGATATAGAATGGTTATTTGAAAACAAAGGATTATTCCTTGAGGCACTTAACTTCAGCATGTTAAATGGGCTAAACTTTGAAATAGTTGATGCTTTCAATCCAACTTTACAAAAAAAATATGGTTTAGTTTCAATTAATAAGCAAAGAAGACAAAATTTCACGGAGATAGTAAATATTAATATAGGCAAATACTATGAAGAACATGGCTTTACGATTGATTATACTAATGATGACAAAATCTTCACCTATGTTAAGGTTATTGAAAATTACAGATATTCAATTTTATTTGATATCAGTTCAAAAAACTACCTTCTAGTACAAGTAATTATGCCTTTTATTAGTAATGAATTTGAAACTCTTTTAGAAGAACAAGGTTTTATTAGTTCTTTATCTTTTAAGACGCAGGGTGAATTAAAATCACATATACTTCAATACGGGAAAAACTTTGTAGAAAATCTATTAACGTTGTTTTTTCAAAATAAGATAAATATTGAGAATGATAAAAGTGTATTAAGTAGTAATATAGACAATTTATTCTTACCAAGAGGTTATAATAAACAAATAAATGATGATATTAGAGGAAATCTGGAGTTATCATATGATAACGGAGAAATTAAATTTGTTATAACTAAACCTAGAGAAAAAGCATATTTTTATATCGAACTTTTTATAAATGAAAAAAAATATTTTCTATCATATGTACTCGAATGTTTAGGGTATCCTGATTGTAACCCTATTTTTTCATACAGAAATGAACAAGAATTTATTGAAGTGCTCGATAAAGCAATTAGTATTTTATATTTCATTATAAATAATCTAGATAAACTAGAATAATAAATTTGTTGCTGACCGGACCCTAAAGTGCCTCTTAATGTCTCGCATACCGATATCAGAACCGGAAATTTTGGTGTACAGGAGATATGAGCTACCTTTATTTGTTTCTTAGTCAGTGAAAGAATTGGTCACTTATAATAATATTACAAGATTGGAGTAATGATGAGAAAATATATTTTATAAGAAAGTATGACTATATAAAAACCAAATTAATTTCTTAAGATAAAGGTAATCTAACACTTTTTTTGAACCTTAGAGTAAAAAACAAACTCTAAGGTTCTTTTTTAGTAAGAAGTAGGGTGGGATGTCAAATGAATTTCTTGGTATTCACAATCCCCACATGATGTCTTAAAAATTATATCTTACGTACAACAACTGTAGGCCCAAATTTATTTAATATACAACCTGAAAACAATTACAAAATCATTAGTTACCACCATTTCTATTCTCCAACACCCTTCCTTTTCCTCCTGCCTTTAAGGCGTGCTTCTCCAATGAAAAACAATATCATTGCTTTTATACGAAAAATGGAATGAAACAGATGTAAACGCTAAAATATAGTGAACAGTTTTTGCTCACTTCCAATGAACACTTTTCACCTAATAAGTTCTTTCCTGTAAACTG
>NZ_QBBX01000004.1:259488-274484 GCF_003073175.1 Peribacillus acanthi | reverse complement strand
CCATCCCTCCACAGAACAAAAGGCCACCAAGCGAAGCGCGGTAGCCTAGAATGATTTTCCCCCAACATTTGACGGAGAACCATTTTTTACCACAATTTTTTCTTTCATGTGACGGTTTTCTACAGGAAATTTTGGGTAATGTTTAATATAGTCATTATTTACATCATAAATAAAAGGAATTTGTCAGCTCATGTATTTATTTAACGAATTGTTTTTATATTGATTGCTAGAAGTGATTGATAGAATGGTAAGTACAAAACAATTTCAGAAAAAAAGGAGCTTAAATAATGCAAAAACATACGGCAAAAATCATTATATCAGCATCTCTGTTTTTTTCCACAGGTTCAGTTGCCGGAGCGGATACGATACATAAAAATGAAGTTATCAAGAATATCCAAGTAAAGGAAACGAAACAAGAAGAGGTTAGCCGTGAACAATATTTTAATCTGCTAAAAAATGCAGCTAACATTCAACTTTCTTTTGGTGAGAATCTTTATTCAAAAGAGGAAATCATCGTCCTTATGAAACCTTATTTTACTCAAAAATTTATTGATCAATTTATTTCAGAAAACATGTTTGAATTTGAAGAAGGAAAGTTTGGGATATTAGGTACTGATTTTGCCCCAAACATTATACCTTACTTCTCATACGGGGAAAATACAGAGGTTAGGGAAGAAGGAGACGTTGTCCAAATGACCGAATTTTTTGAAGCGGTAGAAGACGCTCCTGTATCGTATAAAGGCCATAAAGAAAGCGTGAATCTTATAAATGAAAAAGGGAATTGGAAAGTGGATGTAGTCATCTATGAAATGAATGAGGTGAAATCGGACGATGATTTTTCTTTGGAACATCATGCTCTAGAGGTAAATCCTCAGTATGTACAATCCGATATTTCTTCAGAATATGAAGCGGTAACATTAACTTCTTTTTTTAATTGGAAACCATATGAAGCAACTGTAGGGGCTACATTTAGGGATATTATTTCGGAGTGGGACCGTATTTTCTCACTAAAAACATGGCAAAAATAACGTAACACCCCATCCGTTTATTTGTTTGAACGAATGGGGTGTTACGTATTGGTGTCACATATCATAAATTAAATCATGCCTCCAAGACAACCTCTTCTTGCTCATTTTTCATATAAGCATAGAATAAATGCTTGTTTACCACAAACAGCCTATAGATATCTTCTTCTGCATTTATGCGTTTATATTCATCGTGGAAAACTTCTTCTCCATCAAGAACATAAGAGAGCTTTTCTATTGCTTTTATTGAGCGAAGGTTTGTTTTTCTTATTTTAACTAATACATTTTCAATATCATAATCACGAAATAATTCCTCAATAAACATTTCTTTTGCCATTTGATTATAACCCATGCCATGAAATGGCTTTCCTAACCATGTAGCCAAGTAACCACTACGATCATAAATATCAAACAAGTTAATAGTACCAACAGCCCTACCATACTCGTCTGTAATGACACGACTAATTAGGTTTCCGTTTTCTTCAGCGTCCATTATCGATTTCATGACAAACATATATTCATCAAATGTTTGCGCTTTTTCGCGGACAAATGGAAACACTTCTGGATGGGATAATAACTCGAACAGCACTGAGGAGTCGTGAATTTCCCTTTTTCTTAACAAATAACTATCCGCCCCTTTCCTATTATTGTCTTTAGAGTAAATCAATTTTCACACACTAAAATTCACCCCAAGACACATGCTGTATATAATCAGCAATCCTAATAATAATCTATGGGGTTACTTTTTTTCAATAATTTTTTTGTTGTATTTTTAATGTTTTTTTTGGAAAAAACATGGGGATAAAGTTTTATGAAAATACTGATGTGAACTACAAGGATAATAGGGCTTCAATACGGGCTTGATCGAAACCAATTACTACTTCTGACCCAATAACGAAAGTGGGAGTACTAAACGATTGGTACCTTGTAGTTAATTCTTTTCTAGCAGCAGTATTTTGTGCGATATTTTTTTCTACAAAGGTGATTCCATGTTCCTTTAAATAGTTCTTTGCAAATTCACAAGGGGGACATTGAGGTTGGGAAAATAAAATTACTTGAGCCAATTGAGTTCACCTCTAATAATGATGAATTTTGTAATATGTAGGAAAAAATTTCTCCCTACTACATCGATTATAATAAAAAAGCTTAGAAAAAGAGAGTGAAACGCGTTAAATTTACAAAAAAAAAATAACCCGGACACAGATGTGACCCGGTAGAAAATATTATCTATTTCCTTTACGATAATAATCGACTAACCCCATCGCACTTACATGTAAATCAAGCTTTAGGATTTCATAGACGGGATGATCAATGTTAACTTGCAATTCCTCTAAATATGCTCGAACCTTATTCATCAATAGTCGGTAGACAGACTCCGTTTGACCTTCGAATGTTCCACCTTGCTTCATCCCTTCTTCAGTTGCCTCAAGAAATATTGGAATCCAATGAGTGAGTTGATTATACACTTCCTCAGGTTGTGTGGACATTCCATAATGACCAAAGTAAATGGATTTCACACCAAGATTCTTATATAAGTGTAAAGATTGTATCATCGCTTCAGGATTGAATTGATTAGGTGAAGTCGAAGGTAAATAAAAATGAATGTCATTTTGTTTTAATTCTTCATAGTAAATCCCTGCAGTATCCCCTGTAAATATACCCATTGAAAGATTATCGAAAATAGACAAGTGATGGTTGGCATGTCCAGGTGTATCATAGAACGTTAAGGTGCGTTTGGATGAAAGTGATAAGGTTTCTTGATCTTTTTTTATGATGATCCTTGAAGGATCGATAGGGATTATGGGTTCGAATAAGCGATTAAAATCATCTCCATATACTGCTCGTGCACCCGCGATCAACCTTGATGGATCCTCTAAATGTCTTGCTCCATTTGGGTGGACTATGATATTTGCATTCGGGCATTCCCTCAACAATAAACCAGCACCACCCGCATGGTCTAAATGGATATGTGTAACTATAAGGTATGTTATGTTCTCTGGAGATATATTTAATTCACGTAAACCATCTAATATGTAAGGTATTGAAGGGCTTGCTGAAGATTCTATTAAAGTGATGTTATTCTCGTCTTTTATTACATAGGTTCCTGTGCGGCCTGTTCTTTGCAAATCATAGCAATCCATTAGGTAAATGTCATTCCCTAAATCCTTCACAGTCTTCAAAATGATTCCCCCTTATTTGTATCCAATTCCTACTTTATTGTATGGTTATATGATTCTATCTGTAAAGAAATTAGAGAAAAGATTCTGAATATACATTGTCATAGCAAAAGGATAAGAAAGTATGTTATAGTGAATCCTATCGGATATAGGTTTCATTGAGAAAGGAGTGGAAGTATGTCTCAATTACAAGGCATCCTTACCAGATTAAAGAGTCTACAAGAACAAGCAAAGGAATCAGAAACAGCTCAACGTTTCTTTGAAGTGGACGGAGCAAAAATTTGTCAGGTAACATTCTTCAATAAAACAGATATGTTTGAACTGGAAGTATATAGCGAAAAAGGAAAGTCTTCCAAATATCAGTTTGATAACATTGATATGATTACGATTGAAATTTTTGATTTATTGCAAGCATAAAAAATAGGAGTCCATTTGGGCTCTTATTTTTTTATGTGTTGAAGAAAGTCCATCCTCTGCCACATAACTGCTATAATATGAATATAATGGTAAAAGGGTGGTAATAGATGTGCTTTATTTAATATTGATTGTCCTCTTTTTCGTAATGTTACTTATGTTAGCTGAACTAATTACATTGAAGAAAGAAGCAATTAAGACCCGAAAGACTCTTGATGATTTATATGATTTACTAAATAGTAAAGCAAAAAGTAAATAAGTTTACCTGTTTTCTTAAAGGGGAAAGAATGACTGACCTATGTTATTATAGATAGGGGTGTGTTTTTTTTCGTTACTTATTAAAGGTAAGGGGTTTATATAAATATGCTTAGTATACACAATAATGAGTTACTTTCATCTAAGATTAAAGAGTTTATCATTCCAGCAGAACGAGTCGCTCATGTTCAACTTGGAAACAATCTAGAGCACACTTTGTTGGTGCTAACCAAAAGTGGATATACAGCAATTCCGGTATTGGATCCTTTTTATAAACTGCATGGCCTAATTAGCACACCAATGATTTTAGATTCAATCTTAGGATTAACCCGAATAGAGTTTGAACAATTAGAAAGTAAAAAAGTAACAGAAGTCATGAAAAGTGACATTCCAAGGCTTAATCTAGAAGATGATATGAAACAAGGTTTAGAAATGTTAATTGACCATCCTTTTGTTTGTGTTCAAAATGATGAAGGTATTTTTGAGGGGATTTTGACAAGACGTGCAATCCTTCAACAATTAAATAATTCTGTTGAATAATCTGTTAAAAAGGATGAATCAAAAAGTATCTGATGATATTTTCTGATTCATCCTTTTTATACTTTTACTTTACTTTACTTTACTTAAAAGAAATTACATTCCAAAGTAGCTGTAGAATAAGAAAAACTGTCACTACATTTAGCAGCCATTTTAAATATTTTGTCGGTATTTTTGGAGCCAATCTTACAGCCGTTTGTGCACCAATCAGTGATCCGAATGCAAAGTATAAGGCTATATTCCACTTTAAATCTCCATTCAGCCAAAAAGGAAAAAAGGCAGCAAAACAACTTAGGAACGTTTGGAAGCGTGTGTAAGCTATTGCTTGGAGATAGGAAGCGCCATTCCAAATAAATGTATACATAAGCATGGTAGCTTGACCAGGCCCGAACATCCCGTCGTACGTACTAATACCAAATAATTGAGGATATGTTTTAGTTGCTGGATACCAACCTTCACCTCCAACGGGTTTCGGTTTCTTAATGAATGAGAGAACAAATGCTCCACTTAATAAGAAAATCGCAAAAATACTCATAGTTTTATCAGATATCGACGTAGCCACTATTCCACCTGTTAGGCCGCCCAGAAGTGCAACCGGAATTAATTTTATTGCTTCTATAAGCTTTAATTCTTTCTTTTTAAGGAGAACATAAAAGCTGGAGAAGGAGCTGATCACATTTGAAAACTTAGCTGTTGCAATCGCGCTATGCACCGGTACACCTAGTAACATTAGTGAAGGCATTCCAATAAGTCCACCGCTACCTGCAAGTGTACCGATAAAAGCAACGGTAAAACCCAATAATATTAATATAATTGCAGTCATGAGAGACACCCCCTATATTTGACATTTATAGTTTATTGAATTAATTTCAATAAAGAAATAATAATAAATTGATTAAATGTCATAAGAAATTATTATCAAGGGGATTATCTATATATGTCATTTTCTGAATACCAGCTACTTTCCGTGCTCGCTCAAGAAATGAATATGCGAAAGGCTGCAGAGCGACTTTTTGTGTCACAGCCTGCTCTGTCTCAACGATTACAAACGATTGAAAAAGAATGGCAGACAAAATTGTTTATCCGTTCACAAAAAGGATTGTCGTTAACCCCGGCAGGTGAATCTGTCGTAAAATTTGCAAACGAAGTAATTGAAAAGAGAGAAAAGGTCAAGGAAGAAATTCAAGCGATGGATTCAAAAGTATATGGTACTTTACGAATTGCATGTGCATCCATAGTGGGACAGAATTGGCTGCCAAAAGTATTAAAAGAATTTGTAAGAAAGTATCCACATGCTAAAATTTCCTTGGTTACAGGCTGGAGTAGTGAGATATTAAAGGCGTTATATGATGATCATGTCCATATAGGAATTGTAAGAGGACACTCTGATTGGAAAGGTGTAAAGAAACATTTGTTCAATGACGGTCTATTTTTAGTGGACACGGAGATGAACAAGTTAGAGCAGGTAATTGAAACTGATCGGCCGTTTATTCAATTCAAAAGTGATTCTAGTTATTATCAGGAAATCCAAGATTGGTGGCTAAGACAATTCCACACAGCACCGAAAAGGACCATAGTAGTGGATCAAATTGAAACATGTAAGCAAATGGCTTTTAATGGAATAGGGTATGCCATTCTACCGGCTATCACCATCCAAGACACAGAAAAAAGTATATACAAAATACCTCTTTTAGATGAACAGGATCATCCAATTGAACGAGACACTTGGTTACTGGGGTATGAAGCGGCATTTGAACTGAAACAAGTGCAAGCCTTTGTCGAATTGGTTCAAGACTTTTTACCACAATAATTTGATTCGACTTTTTTCTTGTTTAACAAACTTTTGTTTGATAAAGTATGTCTATATTAATATTAAAAAGGGGGCCATTCTCATGAAAATGATGGATGCTCATGAAATTATTTCATTTATTGCAAACGCAAAAAAATCTACACCTGTTAAAGTATACATAAAAGGTGACCTTGAAGGCATCAATTTCGGAGAAACTGTTAAATCATTCATCACGGGGAACAGTGGTGTTGTTTTTGGAGAATGGGCTGAAATTAGTGAAGCAATCCAAGCTAACGAAGCAAAAATTGAAGATTATGTCGTGGAAAATGATCGACGCAATTCTGCGATTCCTTTGTTGGATATGAAAAACATTAAGGCTCGTATTGAGCCAGGTGCAATTATTCGTGATCAAGTGGAAATTGGCGATAATGCAGTTATTATGATGGGTGCGTCCATTAATATTGGCGCTGTAATCGGTCCTGGAACTATGATTGATATGAACGCAGTACTTGGAGGTCGTGCAACAGTAGGAAGCAACTGTCATATTGGTGCAGGTAGTGTCCTTGCAGGTGTAATTGAACCACCTTCTGCAAAACCAGTTGTGGTTGAAGATGATGTTATGATTGGCGCTAACGTTGTAGTACTTGAAGGAGTTACTGTAGGTAAAGGTTCTGTAGTTGGAGCAGGTGCTGTTGTAACGCAAGACATCCCTCCATACTCCGTAGCAACTGGTATTCCTGCGCGTGTAATCAAGCAAATTGATGACAAAACAAAATCAAAAACTGAAATTATGAAAGAACTTCGCCAGCTTTAAGCGGCTATATTTACGAAGTAGGTGACTCAGTAAATGGTCAAAAATCTATTCAAAGCATATTTGTGATGAATTAAAGATTTTGATCTTTTCTTGGGTCACCTTTTTTATTTCTGGGAGGAAAGAGGAGAGTAGTATGACAGTAGCCCCATTTGTCAAAATCAGAAGGGATTTACACAAAATTCCGGAACTTGGATTTCAAGAGCATAAAACTCATGCCTATTTAATGCAATACATTGGTTCACTTCCACAAGATTGTTTAGAGATTCAAACCTGGAGGACAGGAATCCTCGTGAAGGTGAATGGGAAAAAGCCGACTAAAACAATAGGATATAGAACAGATATAGATGGTCTACCTATAAATGAGGCAACGGAATTGCCATTTCAATCTGAGCATGAGGGAAGAATGCATGCATGTGGACATGATCTCCATATGAGTATTGCGCTTGGCATACTTACTTATTTTACAAAGAACCCGATTAATGATAATCTTTTGTTCATTTTTCAACCAGCAGAAGAAGGTCCTGGTGGGGCAGAACCTATGCTTGCATCAGAAGAGTTTCAAAAATGGATGCCTGATATGATTACAGCGCTTCATATTGCGCCTGAATATAAGGTTGGTACGGTTGCGATTAAGGAAGGTTTATTGTTTGCTAATACATCGGAACTATTTATTGATTTAAAAGGTAAAGGTGGTCACGCTGCCTACCCTCATAAAAGCAATGATATGGTTGTCGCTGCATGTCAGCTTGTAAACCAGCTACAGACTATCATTTCTAGAAATGTTGATCCATTGGATTCAGCAGTCATAACTGTTGGGAAAATTACTGGAGGTACCGTCCAAAACATTATTGCCGAAGATGCAAGGCTGGAAGGCACAATCCGAACGCTTTCAGTTGAGTCAATGGTGAAAGTAAAAGAGCGTATTGAACATATTGTAAAAGGAATAGAAATAGGATTTGAATGTAAGGCCTCTATTGATTATGGAGCTATGTATCACCAAGTATTCAATGAATCTAAATTAACACGAGAGTTTATGGATTTCGTTTCAGATCGTAACGATGTAGAATTATTTGAATGTAGGGAAGCTATGACAGGGGAAGATTTCGGTTTTATGCTGGAGAAAATTCCAGGCTTTATGTTTTGGCTTGGGGCAGATTCTTCGTTCGGATTACATAATGCAGGGTTAAACCCTAGTGAAGAAGCAATAGGGACTGCGATAAAACTAATGACTGATTATTTTACTTTTAAAGGGAACAGCCGATAATTGTAAAGCTTGGATTTTCAGCCAAGCTTTTATTTTTTGGGAAATTAGTAAAGTAAATATGATAAAGTTAGAAAAAAGTGCAGTAAGGAGTAGAAAGAAATGGAGAAACAGTTATTTTTTGAACCGGCTGTTGGAAGGCAGAAGCCCTCGACTATTCATAACAAAGAAACATCTTGCCCGTTTTGTGATGAGAATCAATTAGAAATCATTATTGATCGCAATGGCCCCATTATTTTGGTCGAAAACAAATACCAAACGCTTCGTGATACCTATCAAACCGTCTTGATTGAAGGTGGTGGTTGTGAATCTGATCTTTCACAATACCCTAAAAATCATTTATACAAGCTATTTCAATTTGCTATGAAACATTGGCAGGATTTTATGTTAAGTGGGAAATATGCAAGTGTATTAATGTTCAAGAATCATGGGCCACTTTCAGGTGGTTCGATTGCACACCCGCATATGCAAATTGTGGGTCTTAATAAAGTTGATTATAGAACAAACATTCATAATGAAGATTTTAAGGGATATGTTATTGATTATAAGGACGAGGTAGAATGGAACTTATCTTCCAATCCACGTATGGGCTTTTATGAGTTGAATGTTGTAATGTCTCAAAATGGTAAGATAGAGGCATTTGCAGATTTTATCCAACAATCAGTTTATTATTTGTTAAACTTATTTCGTTTTCCTTGTAAAAGTTATAATCTATTTTTCTATCAAATAGGTGCCTCATTTGCATGTAAGATTGTACCGAGGTACGTCACTACACCATTATTTGTTGGTTATTCGATTCCACAAGTCCCAACTGATTTAGAATTAGTGGTCAAGGACATCCAAAATAAAGTAAATATTAAATAGAAAAAGGGGAGGAACGAAATGTTCTTCCCCTTTCGATATCGAATGAAAACTTAATTATTTTCCTTCAGAAGTGATTTTCAAATATTCATGAATTTTTTCATGAAGTGCTCTCTTTAATTGTGCTTCAACAGCAGTTTGTTCTCCGTTTTTCACTTTTGCAATTACCCGAAGGACTACTTCATTAGTGCCATACGTTTGAACTCCTAATACTCTTGGTCCTTCAATAATGGCAGGGTTGATTTCCGCAATTAGGTGGCAAATCTTTTGAATTTCTGAAATTGCTTCATCAATATTATTTGAAGCGGGGACCGTAATATCGACTAATGCCCTCATATTTCCTCTCGAATGATTACTTAGCGTAGTTATAGTTCTGTTCGGGATATAATGAAGGGTTCCATTAAATCCCCGTACTTGTGCAGTTCTTAAACCCACTTCTTCAACAATTCCTTCAAGGGCCCCAATAGTTACATAATCTCCTACATCCATTTGTCTTTCAAGCAAAATGAAAAATCCGGTAACAACGTCACTTACAAGCCCTTGAGCACCAAATCCGATGGCCAGTCCCACTACTCCTGCACCAGCTAGAATCGCTGTTGCTTGGATTCCAAACAACTGAAGAATGGTAATGACAAGGAAAAATATTAGCACATAGCCTATAATATTTTTCGTTAGGCTTTCAAGTGTTTTGGCACGTGCGACAGAAACTCCTTTTCTTTGATTTACTTTTGTAAAAGTTCTCTCTGTCAATTTATTACCAAGCCCACGTAGAATAACAAATCCTATATAAATTGCAAAGATTTGTAAGAGGGTTATTCCGCTCTTTATTAAGATACTAGACCACGCAAAATCCTTTAGGTGGTTACTAATGTTCACCAAGTATAGTTGTATTAAATCTATCAAAAATGTTCCCCTCCGAAAAAATCAACTAGTATGAGTCTAATATATGATCCAATCACGTTCAAGAAATCACAGCAACATCATACATAAGACCCGAATGAAGGGAGTATTAATTCATATTCTCTTTAGCTTTTTTTAAAGCAGCTTTAATCAATTCAATGTCTGATATAATGGCTTGTTTAAGTGCAGCGTCTTTACATGCTTTATATTCACATTGTAACTTTGTTAATTCATTAAGAAATAACTTATTTTCATAGGAATCTAACATGACAAATCCCTCCGTTTGGTATATATTACCCATTCTGATTAAGTATAATCTTGTTTTATAGGAAAATATAACTATTAGAAAAGTAAGATTATTTTATTTGTTTATGATGAATGTAATTTACATTAAATAGTATTGACACTAATTAATATATGAATGCATCCTAGAAGGCAAATCATTTTGTACAAAAATTAATCAATGGTAAACTAAGAAAGGTAATAGATAATTCCACATTCTGGTGAGGGATAGGTTGAAATTAATCTGGCAATACTTCTACAGTGTGGAAAATGTATATCCCATTTTGTAGTGTTGTTTGTACTAAATGTTTATTTATATTTATTTTAATTAAATATTGACGCTCTTATGGGACAAAGATATAATGATTAATGTGACTTGAGACTAATTGAGAAAAAACAAACTTTTTTCTCAATTAATAAATAATTATTTGGAGGGATTTTCATGCCAGAACGTATGGTAGGTAAACAAGCACCTCGTTTCGAGATGGATGCTGTATTAACTGATAAGCAATTTGGAAAGGTTAGCCTTGAAGAAAACATGAAAAACGGAAAGTGGACAGTTCTTTTCTTCTATCCAATGGACTTCACTTTCGTGTGCCCAACAGAAATCACTGCTTTATCTGATCGCTACGACGAGTTTGAAGATTTAGATGCAGAAGTAGTTGGAGTATCTACTGATACAATTCACACTCACTTAGCTTGGATTAACACTGATCGTAAAGAAAATGGTCTTGGTGAACTAAAGTATCCTTTAGCAGCTGACACAAACCATGTTGTTTCTCGTGAATATGGTGTCTTGATTGAAGAAGAAGGTATCGCATTACGTGGATTATTCATCATCAGTCCAGAAGGTGAATTAATGTACTCTGTTGTTAACCACAACAATATCGGACGTGACGTGGATGAAACACTTCGTGTGCTTCAAGCTTTACAAACAGGTGCTCTTTGCCCTGCTAACTGGAGACCTGGACAAAAAACTCTGTAATACAAACATTTGGACAAGCAATTAATTAAATTTGTATAGCCTAATCCAATGGTAGTACAAGTTTGTATAGGGTGACTCGGGAAGCTGAGCGAATTAAAACATTATCGGGTAGGCGTTGATTTGCAGACTCTTAATGTTATAGTCGCTACATTTACGAGTCATCCTTTTTATTCATGATAAAGGAGGCTGAATATATGAAATTACGTGAGCAAATGCCAGAATTAAATGGGGCGACAGAATGGTTAAATGGACAGGTTTCGAAAGAAGAACTTATCGGTGAAAAGCCAACATTAATCCATTTTTGGTCAATTAGCTGCTATCTCTGTAAAGAAGCTATGCCACAAGTTAATGAGTTCCGCGATCAATATAAGGATAAACTAAATGTTATCGCCGTTCATATGCCTCGTTCTGAGGACGATGTCAATATGGATGAAATCAAAAAAGTAGCTGCAGAACATGATATTACTCAGCCTATCTTCGTTGATAATGAATTAAAATTGACGGATGCATTCCAAAATCAATATGTACCAGCTTATTATGTTTTCGATAAGACAGGTGCTTTAAGACATTTTCAGGCTGGTGGAAGTGGAATGAAAATGTTAGAAAAGCGTGTTAACCGCGTTCTTGAAGAAAATGAAAAAGCAGAATAAGAATAAGGTAGAGACTGGATTCCGGATGGGAATGTCAGTCTTTTTTTATTGCGGAAAATTTTTATAGAAATTTCAAAAAAATAAAAATTTTTTAATAAATGTATGGAAATTTATTTCGAACCTCGATATATTTATAGATACGCACTTTACTTTTCCTTGCAAAGGGGGATTATAATGGAAACTTTTAAGAAGCTGAAGAATTTTTATTGGCCTTATAAGTCGTACTTTTTTATATCATTATTCTTTTTATTGATAATGACATCCATTACGCTTATTTATCCAATCATATTACAGCTGACAATCGATGAGGTTATATTAGAAGGGGAATATGGGTTAGTTCCTTATTTGGCATTTGGGTTTGTAGCACTGATGGCTGTGAAAGGTATCGCTGTTTATATTAACCAATATACAGGGGATATGTTTGGAATTACCGCGGTGTATAAACTTAGAAATTCCTTATATGAAAAGTTACAATACTTGTCATTCAAGTATTATGACAATGCAAAAACAGGAGATTTGATGTCTAGACTAACCGCAGATGTGGAAGGTTTTCGATTCTTCCTTTCTTTTGGGATTTCGGAACTTATCCGATTTGCACTGTTGATTTCAATTAGTTTTGCCATCATGTTTTATTACTCCGTTCCATTGACATTAGTAACGATGGCTTCACTACCTTTTCTAGCAGTAATTGTTTACAAATTTGAAAGAGTTGCACATCCCGCTTTTAGGGGGATCAGGAAATCGTTTGGGAAATTAAATACAAATGTCCAAGAAAATATTAGTGGAATCAATACTGTTAAATCACTATCAAGAGAAGAATTTGAAATAGGAAAATTTAACTCATCAAACGGCAATTACAAGGAGAAATACATATTCACTTCCAATCTTTGGGCAAAGTTTTTCCCTTTGATGGATCTAATGGGGAACCTATCAGTCGTTTTCCTTTTGTCATACGGGGGATATCTTGTCATCAATGATAGTTTGAAGCCAGGAGAATTGGTCGCGTTTTATAGCTTAGTATGGTACATTATTTGGCCAATTGCGAACTTAGGTTATGTCATTAACCTATTCTCACAATCCAAAGCTTCAGGAGAAAGACTATTAGAGATTTTAGAGGAAGAAAAAGAAATCAAACAGGTGGAGAATCCTATTGAGGTAGACAGACTGAAAGGTGACGTAGAGTTCAAGAATGTTTCACTTTTATATACTGAGGAAGATGATTCTGCATTAGAGAATGTAAGCTTCCATCTTACGCCAGGCAAGACAATTGGACTAATTGGTTCAACGGGAAGTGGTAAAACGTCCATTACTCAGTTAATAACACGATTTTATGAACCTGAGTCGGGAGAGATTCTGATAGATGGCAAGGAAATTAAGGAATATTCATTACCCTCACTAAGAAGAAACATAGGGTTTGTACTACAGGAATCCTTTTTATTTTCTTCATCAATTAAAGCGAATATTTCCTACGGACGGCCAGATGCCTCAATGGAGGAAATCATCGAAGCTGCCAAAAGGGCACAAGCTCATGAATTTATTATGGAACTGCCAGAAGGCTATAATACATTGCTTGGCGAGAGAGGATTAGGACTTTCTGGTGGTCAAAAGCAACGAATCGCAATTGCGAGGGCTATTTGCTTAAATCCTAGCATTTTGATTTTGGATGATGCGACAAGTGCTGTTGATATGGAAACCGAACATAATATACAAAAAGCGTTACGAGAAGTAATGGATGGTAGAAGCAGTATCATAATTGCCCATCGTATTTCATCCTTAAAGCATGCAGACGAAATCATAGTTCTTGACCAAGGTAAAATTGTGGAAAGAGGAATCCATCAAGAATTAATTTCAAATGGGGGACTTTACCAACGAATCTATGAAATTCAATATAAAGACTCTAGATTGTTACAATCACAAACTCATTGAAAGGAGGTACATTTATGAAAATTAAACCGCAAAAAACCAATCAAAACGTACGGGAACGCTTTCATTATTCCACTGATCAGGTCATAGAAAAGCCATTCAATTGGAAGCAAATGTCCCGGTTATTAAGTTACATGAAGCCTTATACGAAGACTCTTTTGCCTTTATCAATCCTTACAGTGATTATTACAACGGCAATCCGTCTATTGATACCTGTATTGATAGGAGAATATACCATCGATAAGGCGATAATGGAAAAGAACACCGACCTATTGACGAAATTAGTGATTCTTATTGCTGGGCTCTATGTCGTTTTTTATGTAGCGAACGTGTACAGAATAAAATGGATGAACGTTTTAGGGCAAAGTATCATTTATGATTTGCGTAAGCATTTGTTTACTCACGTACAAACTCTATCGCATAGATTCTTCGACCAGCGTTCGGCAGGGTCCATACTTGTCAGGATTATGAATGATATTAATTCTTTACAAGAGTTATTCACAAACGGTGTTATTAATCTATTAATGGATATCGTGATGTTAATAGGGATTATTGTAATCTTGTTCACATTAAGTCCAGAGCTTACGATTGCTGCGATGATTATTTTACCCATCATGTTTTTCATATCTACGACGTTACGAAAAAATATCAGAAGAAGCTGGCAACTAGTCCGTCTTAAACAATCTAAGCTAAATTCCCACTTAAATGAAAGTATACAAGGTATCAGGGTGACACAGTCGTTTACACAAGAAAAAGAAAATATGGCATTCTTTGATGGAATCAACTACGAAAGCTTTGATAGTTGGAAGGTCGCATCCAAGAAGAACGCAATGTTCCGCCCTTTTGTTGACATGACTAATGCGATTGGTACTGCCGTTTTAATTTGGTACGGAGCACATTTAATTCAACAAGGAACCATAGACATTGGTGTTTTTGTCTCCTTTGCCTTTTATTTAGGTATGTTTTGGGAACCGATTTCCCGTGTCGGTATGATCTATAATCAACTGCTAATGGGTATGGCTTCTTCGGAAAGGATTTTTGAATTTTTGGATGAGCAACCAATCGTTTCAGAGAAAAGTGATTCTGTAAGCATTGAGGAAATGAATGGGAAAATAGATTTTGA
>NZ_QBBX01000004.1:245460-259478 GCF_003073175.1 Peribacillus acanthi | reverse complement strand
GAAGTTGAATTTTCTTATGATGATAAAAGGAAGGCGCTTAAAGGGATTTCTCTCGGTATAAATGCTGGACAGACGATTGCGCTAGTAGGTCATACCGGCTCTGGAAAGACCACTATCGCAAACCTCATAAGCCGTTTTTATGACGCCACAGCAGGTTCAATAAAAATTGACGGGATAGATGTAAAGGATCTGTCATTATCAAGCTTGAGAGGGAATATAAGCATTGTATTACAAGAGACCTTCATTTTCTCTGGGACCATAATGGAAAACATTCGGTTTGGGCGTCCTGATGCAAGTGACGATGAAGTTATTGATGCTGCGAAAGCAGTGGGAGCGCATGAATTCATTTCTAGGTTACAGGAAGGATATTTAACAGAGGTTGAAGAGCGTGGAAATGTCCTTTCTGTTGGTGAAAGACAGCTACTATCTTTTGCACGTGCTCTTCTAGCGAATCCACGTATTCTTATTTTGGATGAAGCTACAGCAAGCATAGATACGGAAACGGAAGTGAAAATACAAGAAGCATTAAAGACATTATTAAAAAGTAGAACTTCCATTATTATCGCGCACCGTTTATCAACAATTCGTGAATGCGATAAAATATTTGTCCTCGAAAATGGTCTTATTAAAGAACAGGGCAATCATGCGGAGTTGATGGAACAAAAAGGGGAATACTACGGTTTAGTAATGGCACAATTTGAAATGCAAAATGTAGGATAAATAGAGGATGATCCGATAGAAATCACGAATGATTTTTATCGGATCATTTTTTTCTTTAGGCTGTGTTAAAGCCCATTGTGATTTTTAGCAGTTTGTTGATTGAAGTGGAAGGCTCTTGCCTCCTGGTGGATTAGCGAAACTGGAGAGACCCCGCAGGAGCACAAGCGACGAGGATGCTCGGCTAAAGCCCACCGAAAAAGCAAGCGTCTGGAACGGAAAACAACAGGAAAGTTTAACAGCCTTACTTTAAGAGAGAAAATAAGGTATTTTAATTTGTTCACAATACTTTCATAAACCTTTGTGAAATTTGTCACAAATGTTACACACAAATGAAGTTTATTGGATTTATACTATGTGTATAGTGTTATATCGAGTAAAAAGGCAAAGGGGAGAGACTATGATGGAACTAGATAGCGTCATTTTAAGCAGGATGTTAACGAGTATGACTCTTGCTTTCCATATCATTTTTGCCACCATTGGTGTAGGTGTCCCAGTGATGATATCAATAGCAGAATTTATCGGGATTAAGAAAAATGATCCATACTACACATTATTGGCTAGAAGATGGGCACGTGGATTCACTATTACAGTGGCAGTAGGAGTTGTGACAGGGACTGCAATTGGTCTTCAACTCTCTATGCTTTGGCCAAGCTTTATGCAAGTGGCTGGCAAAGTCATTAGTTTGCCTTTGTTCATGGAGACATTCGCTTTTTTCTTCGAAGCTATTTTCCTTGGAATTTACTTATATACGTGGGACCGATTCAAGAATCCAATGGTTCACTGGATTATTACGATTCCTGTTATGATTGGATCATCAGCATCCGCACTTTTTATTACAACCGTTAATGCATTTATGAATACACCACAAGGATTCGACCTTGTTGATGGAGTCGTTACAAACATAGACCCCATAGCTGCAATGTTTAACCCAGCAACTCCAAGTAAGGTCTTTCACGTTTTGACTTCAGCTTATATGACGTCCGCTTTTGTATTGGCAGCTATTACTGCATATGCGATGTTAAGGGGAAAAAGAGGAGTTTACGAGAAAAAGGCGTTAAAGCTTACGTTGGTGGCAGGGTTCATATTTTCAGCAGGAACAGCGCTAGCTGGAGATATTTCTGCCAAATTCTTGGCAGAAGTTCAACCAGAAAAGCTTGCTGCAGCAGAATGGCATTTTGAGACAGAAGAAGGAGCCGACTTAATTCTGTTTGGTACTTTGGATGAAAATAATGTAGTGCATAATGAAATTAGGATACCTAAAGCGCTAAGCTTTTTGGCAGGTAATAGTTTCGATCATAAAGTAATTGGATTAAATGAAACTCCCGAACATCTGAGACCGCCATTATGGATTCATTATTTGTTTGATTTAATGGTCATGATTGGTATGTATTCGATGGGATTATCATTATTGTTTATCCTTTTAACAAAACTGAAAAGGTTTGACCCATACAATAATAAATTGTTACTTTGGGCTGTGGTAGCATCGGGACCTTTGGCTATGTTAGCCATTGAATTGGGCTGGATTTTTGCTGAGGTTGGGAGACAGCCTTGGATATTAAGAGGATATATGACAGTGGCCGAAGGAGCTACAAAAGCAGATACGGTTGGAATCACTTTCGTACTATTCTTCATCGTATATGTAATTTTAGCGGTGGTATGTTCCGTTGTATTAATCAAAATGTTTAAAAATAAACCGGCTGCTGTTGAACTTGAACAGCGTTACTCGGAATATATCGGCACAAACAAGAACTAACGAAAGTAGGTGAGAACTTGTGGAGATTCAAGTACTAGGTATTACAGTTCTTTGGGTATTTTTATATGGATATTTAATTGTTGCTTCTGTCGATTTTGGCGCTGGGTTTTTTGCTTATTATGGGAAGTTGACGAAGAAGGATCATATTATTAGTCATATCATCAGTCGATATCTTTCACCTGTATGGGAAGTTACAAATGTGTTTTTCGTATTTTTCTTTGTAGGACTAATCGGTTTTTTCCCTGATACAGCCTATTATTATGGGACGGCCTTATTACTTCCCGGTAGTATTGCCTTAATTTTATTGGCGATTAGAGGATCATTTTATGCATTCGGGAATTATGGATCAAAAGATAATAAATTTTACCTTTTCCTATATGGAGCAACTGGTTTATTAATCCCTGCGGCATTATCTACTGCTTTGACAATTTCTGAAGGAGGATTTATTGAGGAGCGGGGAGATCAAGTCATTTTCCTAGCAGGGAAACTGATGACCAGTCCCTATTCTTGGAGTGTAGTATATTTGTCAATTGTCTCTGTATTATTCATCAGTGCCTCATTCTTGACGTTTTATGCACATCGGGCTAATGATTTAGCTGCGAGGGAGTTATTGCGTAAATTTGCCCTGTTTTGGAGCCCTCCAACCATATTAGCTAGTTTGCTTGTTTTCGTTTCGTTACGTGAACATAATCTACGACATTTTGAAAATATGGTGGATTTATGGTGGATGTTTGGTCTTTCCTTACTTTGTTTTTTTGGAGCCACGTATCTCATATACTGTAGGAAAGCTTTAGGATCTGCTTTTGTACTGGTTATGCTTCAATTCTTCTTCGCATTTTTTGGATATGGGGCAGGACATTTACCGTATATATTAGACCCATATATCACCATCTATACAGGGTATACCGATGAAACGATGGGAATCACCCTAGTAATTGTATTCATTGCAGGATTATTTCTATTAATTCCATCTTTGTTGCTACTATTGAAATTGTTTTTGTTTGATGCGGATTATGTCAAAGGTCTAAAAAAATAACTCGAAAGAAAGTCTATCTTTATAAGGTAGACTTTCTTTACTAATTTCTTATTTGTTCATTTGAATACGATTATGATAGAATATGAGCATGTTTTTGACTTAACCTTTTGGAGGACATAATTGTGAAAAAGGAATTTGCAGTTATTGGTTTAGGGCGCTTTGGTGGAAGCATTTGTAGGGCATTAGTTGAACAGGGCATGGAAGTGTTAGCCATTGATAATGATGAAGATAGAGTAAATGAATTTGCTATGATTGCATCCCACGCTGTAGTAGGAGACACCACAGATGAAACGGTTCTGAAAAGCTTAGGTATCCGCAACTTTGACCATGTTATTGTCGCAATTGGTGATAACATTCAAGCGAGTATTTTAACGACATTGATGTTAAAAGAACTTGGGGTTAATAAGATTACCGTAAAGGCACAAAACGATTACCATGAAAAGGTATTACGTAAAATTGGTGCGGATCATGTTGTCCATCCAGAACGAGATATGGGTAGAAGGATTGCCCATAACATAGTTTCTAATAACGTTCTAGATTATCTTGAGCTTTCGGATGAACATTCCATCGTGGAGATAGTAGCAAGTAAAAAAATGGACGGTAGCACGTTAATAGATCTTGATATTCGTGCGAAATATGGAATCAATATTGTTGCAATAAAACGAGGTCAGGATATCATGGTATCACCACAAGCGAATGAATCCATTCGCGAAGGGGATATTTTAATTGTCATTGGTGCAGACCAAGATATAAATCGATTTGAGAAAAAAATCGTTGAATAGCTAGAAATTGCTTAAAAATCATTATCTTATACAATCAAAAGGTCCAGCTGGAATTAATCCGCTGGACCTTTTTTAAATTAAACCTCCATGATGATTGGTAAGATCATTGGACGGCGTTTTGTTTTTTCGTATAGGAAAGGAGCCAATGTATCAGTGATCTCGTTTTTAATTTCAGACCATTGATTTGTTCTACGCTCCATTACTTTATTCAAGTGTTTGTTAATTAATGATTGTGCGTCGTTGATTAAATCTCCAGATTCACGCATGTAAACAAATCCACGAGAAATTAAGTCAGGACCTGCAGCAATCTTAAAGTCTTTCATATTAATACTTACCACGACTACCACTAGGCCTTCTTCAGAAAGGATTCGACGGTCTCGAAGTACGATATTGCCGATATCACCAATACCGCTACCATCAATATAGACGGAACCTGATTGAATTTTTCCAGCTACTTGGGCTGAATCATTGCTCAATGCCAATACTTCACCATTATCCATGATAAAGCAGTTTTCTTCAGGAACACCACAATCGACGGCATGTCGGCAATGCATTTTCTGCATGCGATACTCACCATGAATCGGCATGAAGAATTTTGGCTTCATTAGACGTAGCATTAACTTCTGCTCTTCTTGTCCACCATGACCTGAAGTATGGATGTCATTAAGAGAACCGTGAATAACATCTGCGCCAGCTTTAAATAACATATTAATTGTACGAGAAACGCTAATCGTGTTACCAGGGATAGGTGAAGAAGAAAATACAACTGTATCACCAGGTATAATTTGGATTTGACGGTGTGTACCATTTGCGATACGTGATAATGCAGCCATTGGTTCACCTTGGCTACCAGTACATAGAATTGTAACTTGGTTTGCTGGCATACGATTAATTTGCTGAGCATCAATGAATGTATCTTTCGGGCAACGAATATAACCCAGGTCTTGTCCAATCTCAATGGCAGCTTCCATGCTTCGTCCAAATACTGCAACTTTACGGTTATTTATTACTGCAGCTTCTACAACTTGTTGTAAACGGTGAATATTCGATGCGAAAGTGGCAAAAATTATACGCCCATCCACTTTTCTAAAGATATCATGAATACTATCACCAACTTTACGCTCAGACATTGTAAAGTGAGGAACTTCACTGTTCGTACTGTCAGAAAGTAAGCACAAAACTCCTTCTTTACCGATTTCTGCCATCTTAGTTAAATTGGCAGGTTCTCCCACAGGAGTAAAATCGAATTTGAAATCCCCAGTATGTACAACTTGTCCAGGTGGAGTTTTAACGACAATTCCGTATGAATCAGGAATACTGTGTGTTGTACGGAAGAAGGTAACAGAAGTTTTACGGAACTTAATGATGTCATCTTCTTTGATTTCAATCATTTTCGTTTGACGTAGTAAACCATGCTCTTCTAATTTGTTTTTAATTAAGCCAAGAGCTAATTTACCACCGTAGATTGGGATGTTAATTTCTTTTAATAAATATGGAATCCCGCCAATATGGTCTTCGTGACCATGTGTGACAAATAGGCCTTTAATTTTTTCTTGGTTTTTTACAAGGTAAGAATAATCTGGGATTACATAATCAATCCCTAATAGTTCGTCCTCAGGGAATTTTATCCCTGCATCAATTAATATAATTTCATCTTGGAATTGAACACCATACGTATTCTTTCCAATCTCGCCAAGTCCGCCAAGTGCGAATACGGCAGTTTGATCATTTTTTACAAATTTCATCCTTATAGCTCCAATACTTTATATTGTTCATTTTGTTTTTCGTACTCTAAATAAGAACCACTAACTAATTCCACGAACTCAATGTTGTACGCTTCATTTTTAAGCTTTAAACGTACATCACGCTCTGACTCACCCTTAACGTAAATCGTCTTTGTTTTTTCACGTACAGGTACTTCATTTGCTTTCTCTTGATAGTATACTTTATAAACCATTCTAATCGCTCCTAACTTACCCTTTATCATTTCTTATTTCATTATATAAAAAAACAGTATTTATTTCATGTTTTTGAATATGATGTTTTATTTTCCATGAATTACCTGAAGAAGAAAGTATGTAAACGGACAAACTGTATACTTAGAAACTTTACACGAAAGAATAAGCCCTTCGCAAGTGTTGAAGGGCTTTAAAAACGAATTTATGCAATTGTTTTTTTTCTAAGCATGTCCTTCCATTGCTTTAGAAGCCTTCTACGGAGCTTTTTGAGCATGACAATCACTCCTTCTTATTTAATATTGTAAACGATTACTCAATAAAGTAAATATGCCTTTTCTATTGATTCTAAAAAAAGGCAGGTGCCCTCTAAATTGCTGTCCGTTTGTTTTATTTCTATTATGCGGATTTCTCAATTTTTCTTGCCTGATTTTTGTTGGAAATTATTTGGTGTAATGATTAATTGAAGTACTTTAATATGGTCTGCTTGACTTTTTTTACGGACAGATATTAAATGAAGGGTATTAATTTGAGCAACAAGATTGGAAGTGGATAATTATGAATAAAAAAATCGTTTTTTTTGATATAGACGGAACCCTACTTAATCATCAAAAGGAAATTCCTGATTCAACAAAAAAAGCAGTTAAACAATTGCAGGAAAACGGGGTTTTTGTAGCCATTTCAACAGGAAGGGCGCCATTCATGTTTGAAAATATTCGAAAAGAATTGGACATCGAATCTTATGTTAGCATCAATGGGCAATATGTATTGTTTGAAAATGAAGTGCTAAGCAAAACAGCTTTGCCTATAGATGAAGTTGAACGTCTTATCGAGCATTCAAAAAGCCTAGAAATTCCTTTAGTATTTTTAAATGAAAAAACTATGAAAGCAAATGTACATTCTAATGATCGAATAGAAGAAGCAATGAGTTCCTTAAAGTTCCCACACCCTGAATTTGATGACCAATTTTATTTAAAGAACGAGATATTCCAAGTGCTCATGTTCTGTACAGCGGATGAGGAGCATCATTTTAAGAATCAATACGAGCACTTTCGTTTAATTCGTTGGCATGAGAAAAGCGTTGATGTCTTACCGGTAAAGGGTTCTAAGGCAGAAGGGATTAAGCAATTCATTAAAAAAGCAGGCTTTGAAATGAAGGATGTATATGCATTTGGCGATGGGTTGAATGATATTGAAATGCTTCATGCAGCTGGAACTGGTGTCGCAATGGGAAATGCTCCAGACGAAGTGAAACGCCATGCTGATGTTATTACAAACCATGTAGATGAAGATGGAATCTTTAATGGATTAAAAAAACTGGGATTGATATAAAAAAAAGGAAATGGGAAGCCATTTCCTTTTTTGCGCTATAAGAAAGAATATTGTCTGTAAAGAAGTATGTCGACGAAGAGGCCAATTTTAGGAATAAAGTATAAGGGCAACTAGGCTATCGCCAGTTAATGCTTAACGATAGCCTAGTTTTCTAAAGGGAACTTATCTTTCAATTGCGACTGCATCGGGTATAGGATGGAAGGGATTGTTGTTATCAATGTGATCATAAAACATGACCCCATTCAAGTGGTCGATTTCATGTTGGAAAACAATCGCTGGCAAGCCTTTCAAGCGAAGTTTCACTTCCTCACCATTCAATGAAGTTCCAGTAACAGTTACTCGAGCATATCGAGGTACGTACCCAGGGACAGCACGATCAACAGACAAACAACCTTCACCAGAAGTTAGATAAGATTTCTCTATTGAATGGCTAACAACTTTTGGGTTAAATAGCGCATAGCTATACAATGTACCTTTGTCATCAGTGACATGTACGGCAATCATTCGTTTTGAAACGTTTATTTGAGGAGCTGCTAACCCAATACCAGCTCTTAAGCTGTATTTAGATGCAATCTCTGGATTTTGACTATTGATTACGTATTCCAGCATGGAAGCTAGAATTTTTTTATCTTCCTCGCTGGCTGGAAGATTTACTTCTTCTGCAACTTTTCGTAAGGAAGGATGGCCTTCTCTAATAATATCATTCATAGTCAGCACGGTTTTCACCCCTAAGATTATGTATATAAGATAATGTAAAATTTTATCTTAAGTTTACTCGTATGTAAACGCAAGAGAGGTTCTATTTATTCATTTCGAGAGATATTAAGGTGAATCTACCAATTTGGTCATATTTTTCAATGCTTCAACATAATAGTGATACTATAGGACAAGCTCGCAGGAGGTATATCTCCTATTGTAAAAGGTAAATTTTTTTCTTATAGTAGAATGTGTTATTAATTGGGGGGAATTGCCAGTGTTCAAAGCAAGACATCTAAGTATCGTGCTACTTTTGTTCATCACATTTATCATCTCAGGCTGCTTAAATAAGACCTCTCCAGAGGAAAATTTATTATTGTTATTAGAAAATATCGTTAAGAATGAAAAAGAATTCGAAAAACAACAAGTGCCGATAACTAAGCTAGAAGAACAAGAAAAAGCCCTATACGATAAGATTATTCAATTAGGGATGAAAGAGTTCGACCAAATTGTAAAACTTTCTGATGAAGCTATCAACACCGCCAAGAAACGAGAAGAAGCCATGAAGAAAGAGCGTGAAAGTATTGAATCTTCGCAAGAGGAATTCAAAAAGATAGACTCTATCATAAAAGACATTAAAGATAAAAAGATAAAACAACAAGCCAACGAATTAAAAATTCTAATGGAAACCAGATATAGTGCACACGAGAAGTTGTTTACATCATATATGGAAAGTATTCAAAAAGACATTGAAGTGTATGAACAGTTTAAAAAAGAAGATTTAACGCTAGAGGAACTTCAAAAGCATATTGATGAAGTAAATGCCTCATATGATCAAGTTTTAAAAACAAACGATTTATATAATAAAGCCACAGATGAGTACAATCGTAAAAAAATGGCGTTTTATAAACAGGCTGGATTGAAGGTTCAGGTTCAAGAATAACAGGATGTCCCTAAGTATTTATACTTAGGGGCATTTTTGTTTCACTATCAGGAGTTGATAGTAAAGGAATAGAGCGGGAATAAAGATTTAGTTCAACTATACATTCTATAGAGCTAAGGCTTGGTGATAGCCTATTTATCTAATAGGAAAATAAGTGGTGGACATATGAATGAATCCCAAATAGATAACGTTATGTCGAAAAAACGGTATTTGTATATCATCAAAAACCTTTTCTAAAATAGTAATGGAAGTGGAGTTAAATTCTGGATAAAGGGCAATACTAAAAGTTGGAGAACTATTTTTCTAAGATTTGCTCCTATGTAGTTTTGTTTTGTAGTACAGGATAGCTTTCAATTATATAACAGTTTTAAATTATTCTAGTATGTTATAGAAAAGCTCAATAGAGAAATTGAACTAAGAGTATACTGTTTATATAGGTTGACTAGCTAAAGATACAAGAGTAAACTAATTTACGTGATAGAGTATTGTATCATTTTAATTGCCAAAATTATTGTAACAGAATAAAATATCACTTGAAGTTACATTTCTGTGTTTTATCTATGTCTTTTGTGGAAAATTAAAATGAGACTATGAGTTCTGTGAAGAATTAGTGCTCTACTTGCCCTGAATAAGATCAAGGCATTTAATAAAATTACCTTTTATTGAAAGGATGAGGTGACTCGGATGGCTTCCAAAGCTACGAAAGCAAAATTTGATGTTAAACAACAGCTTGCCAATGTGGAAGATCAGTTCCAAACTTTACAAATCTTGAATGAAGAAGGCGAAGTTGTAAACGAAGCAGCAATGCCTGATCTGACAGATGAGCAATTACAAGAATTAATGAAACGTATGGTTTATACACGTATTTTAGACCAACGTTCTATCTCTTTAAACCGTCAAGGACGTTTAGGTTTCTATGCACCAACTGCTGGTCAAGAAGCTTCACAACTTGCTTCCCAATTTGCATTGGAGAAGGAAGATTTCATTCTTCCTGGATACCGTGATGTTCCACAATTAATTTGGCACGGACTTCCGTTACACCAAGCATTTTTATTCTCTCGTGGACATTACGAAGGAAATAACATTCCAGAAGGCGTTAACGTAATTTCGCCACAGATTATCATTGGTGCTCAATACATCCAGTGTGCTGGCGTTGCCCTTGGTATGAAAAAGAACGGAGCTAAATCTGTTGCTATTACATATACAGGTGACGGTGGAGCTTCTCAAGGTGACTTCTATGAAGGTATTAACTTTGCAGGTGCATTCAAAGCTCCAGCAATCTTTATCGTTCAAAACAACCGTTTTGCGATCTCTACTCCAGTTGAAAAGCAATCTGCTGCTAAGACAATTGCACAAAAGGCAGTTGCAGCTGGTATTCCAGGAATTCAAGTTGATGGAATGGACCCACTTGCTGTATATGCAGCTGTTCGCGATGCTCGTGATCGTGCAATCAACGGTGAAGGTCCAACATTAATTGAGACATTAACTTACCGTTATGGACCACATACAATGGCTGGTGACGATCCAACACGTTATCGTACAGCTGATCTTGACTCAGAATGGGAAAAGAAAGATCCATTAGTTCGTTTCCGTAAGTTCCTTGAGAAGAAGGGTCTATGGACTGAAGAAAAAGAAAACGAAGTAATTGAAAAAGCGAAGGAAGACATCAAAGAAGCGATTGCTAAAGCGGACGCTGCTCCTAAGCAAAAAGTTACGGACTTAATGAATATTATGTTTGAAGAAATGCCATCTAACCTTAAAGAACAATATGAAATTTATAAAGAAAAGGAGTCGAAGTAAGCTATGGCTCAAATGACAATGATCCAAGCAATTACTGATGCCCTTCGCATTGAAATGAAGAAGGACGAAAAAGTTCTTGTTTTCGGAGAAGACGTAGGGGTAAACGGCGGAGTATTCCGTGCGACTGAAGGATTGCAAAAAGAATTCGGCGAGGATAGAGTATTTGATACTCCACTTGCAGAATCTGGTATCGGGGGTCTTGCAATTGGTCTTGCTCTTCAAGGCTTCCGTCCAGTTCCGGAAATCCAGTTCTTTGGATTCGTATTCGAAGTTATGGATTCTATCAGCGGTCAAATGGCTCGTATGCGTTACCGTTCTGGCGGACGCTACAGCGCTCCTGTAACAATCCGTTCACCATTCGGTGGTGGGGTTCATACACCAGAGCTTCACTCTGATAGCTTAGAAGGATTAATGACTCAACAACCTGGTTTGAAAGTTGTTGTTCCTTCAACTCCATACGATGCGAAAGGTCTGTTAATTTCTGCGATTCGTGACAATGATCCAGTTATTTACCTAGAGCATTTAAAATTATATCGCTCTTTCCGTCAGGAAGTTCCTGAAGGGGAGTACACAATCGAGATTGGAAAAGCTGATGTGAAACGTGAAGGTACTGACCTATCCATCATCACATATGGCGCAATGGTTCATGAATCATTGAAGGCTGCTGAAGAACTTGAAAAAGAAGGACACTCTGTAGAGGTTATTGACCTTCGTACAATCAGCCCATTAGATATCGAAACAATCATTGCTTCTGTTGAAAAAACAGGACGAGCTATGGTTGTTCAAGAGGCACAAAAACAAGCAGGTGTTGCTGCAAACGTTGTTGCTGAAATTAATGACCGCGCAATTTTAAGCCTTGAGGCTCCAGTACTACGTGTAACGGCTCCAGATACAATCTATCCGTTCCCACAAGCTGAGAGTGTATGGCTTCCTAACTATAAAGATGTTATTGAAACTGCGAAAAAAGTATTGAACTTCTAATTAGTAGATGAGGTCAAAGGTAGGGTCTGCCCGAAATGTGAGTGAACTTGCATTTTTGGCAGCTTCTGCTTGTTTTACCCGAGAAATCAGCTGTTCAATTTGAAGATAGGAGGTTGGATGACTTGTCATTCCAATTTAAATTACCTGATATTGGTGAAGGAATCCACGAAGGTGAAATTGTTAAGTGGTTCGTAAAGCCAGGAGATAAAGTACAAGAAGACGATGTTCTTTGTGAAGTACAAAACGACAAAGCGGTTGTAGAAATTCCATCGCCAGTTGCAGGTACTGTAGAAGAAATCAAAGTAGCTGAAGGAACTGTTGCAGTAGTAGGTGACGTTCTAATCACTTTTGATGCCCCAGGTTATGAGAACCTTAAGTTTAAAGGTGAAGAAGAAGAAGAAGGCGAAAAAAGTACTGAAGCACAAGTACAAGCTACTGCTGAAGCAGGCAAAGAAGTAAAAAAGGATGTTCAGAAAGATGAACAACCTAAAGACCAACCAACAGGTGCTGGCGCACAACCTACACAAGGTGAAGCTGCTACTGCTCCTCAAGCAGAAGTAGATCCTAATCGCCGAGTAATTGCAATGCCATCTGTTCGTAAATACGCTCGTGAAAAAGGTGTAGATATTCGTCAAGTTGCTGGTTCTGGTGATAACGGCCGTGTAATGAAAGAGGATATCGATACATTCTTATCTGGTGGTAACAAGGTAGCTGCACCACAAGCCGCTCAGGCTGAAACAACTCCAGCTGAAGCACCACAAGCTAAAGAAGAGACAAAAGCTGCTGCTGTTGCGATTCCAGAAGGTGAATTCCCAGAAACTCGTGAAAAAATGAGCGGAATCCGAAAAGCAATTGCTAAAGCAATGGTTAACAGTAAGCAAACTGCTCCTCACGTAACATTAATGGATGAAATTGATGTTACAAAACTTGTGGCACACCGTAAAAAATTCAAAGATGTTGCTGCTCAAAAAGGAATTAAGCTTACTTTCTTGCCATATGTGGTAAAGGCATTAACAAGTGCACTACGCGAATTCCCAACTTTGAATACTTCAATTGATGATGCTGCAAGTGAAATCATTCAAAAGCATTATTACAACATTGGAATCGCAGCTGATACGGAAAAAGGCTTATTAGTTCCTGTTGTGAAAAATGCTGATCGTAAATCAGTATTCAATATCTCTAATGAAATTAATGAATTGGCTACAAAAGCTCGTGAAGGCAAGCTTTCACCAAATGAAATGAAGGGTGCTTCTTGCACAATCACTAACATTGGTTCTGCAGGTGGACAGTGGTTCACTCCAGTTATCAATCACCCTGAAGTTGCAATCCTTGGTATTGGTCGTATTGCTGAAAAAGCAATTGTTCGTGATGGAGAAATCGTAGCTGCACCAGTTTTAGCTTTATCTTTAAGCTTCGACCATCGTATAATTGACGGGGCGACTGCTCAGAACGCATTAAATCATATTAAGCGTTTACTGAATGACCCTGAATTATTGTTAATGGAGGCGTAAAAAAATGGTAGTAGGCGATTTTCCAATTGAAACAGAAACTCTAGTAATAGGCGCAGGCCCTGGAGGATATGTAGCAGCAATCCGTGCAGCACAACTAGGTCAAAAAGTTACAATCGTAGAAAAGGGTAACCTTGGTGGAGTTTGTTTGAACGTTGGATGTATCCCATCAAAAGCGTTAATTTCTGCAGGTCACCGTTATGAGCATGCACTTCATTCAGAAGATATGGGAATCAGTGCAGAGAACGTAAAGGTTGATTTCTCTAAGGTCCAAGCTTGGAAAGCTGGAGTTGTTAAGAAATTAACTGGTGGCGTTGAAGGTTTATTAAAAGGTAACAAAGTAGAAATCGTACGTGGAGAAGCATATTTTGTAGACGAAAATACAGTTCGTGTCATGGATGAGAATTCTGCACAAACGTATAAGTTTAAAAATGCAATCATCGCAACAGGTTCTACACCAATCGAGATTCCTACTTTCAAGTATTCTAAACGTGTACTCGATTCTACAGGAG
>NZ_QBBX01000004.1:232025-245450 GCF_003073175.1 Peribacillus acanthi | reverse complement strand
TATCAATCTGAATGAAATCCCTAAATCAATGGTTGTAATTGGTGGAGGATACATCGGAACGGAGCTTGGTGGAGCATATGCTAACTTCGGTACTAAGGTTACGATCCTTGAAGGTACAGATGAAATCCTTGGTGGTTTCGAAAAGCAAATGTCTCAATTAGTTAAGAAGAATCTTAAGAAAAAAGGCGCTGAAATCGTTACGAAGGCGATGGCTAAAGGCGTTGTTGAAACTGAAACAGGCGTAACTGTAACATATGAGGCTAAAGGTGAAGAAGTGAAAGTAGAAGCGGATTATGTACTAGTTACAGTTGGTCGTCGTCCTAATACAGATGAATTAGGCCTGGATCAAATCGGTGTTAAGATGGCTGAGCGTGGCTTAATCGAGACAGATAAGCAATGCCGTACAAGTGTTAAAAACATCTTTGCTATCGGTGATATCGTGTCAGGACCTCCTTTGGCTCATAAAGCTTCCTACGAAGGTAAAATTGCAGCTGAAGCTATCGCTGGTCACCCATCTGAGATCGATTATATGGCAATTCCAGCAGTTGTATTCTCTGACCCAGAACTAGCTTCTGTCGGTTATACAGAACAACAAGCAAAAGAAGAGGGCATCGAAGTGAAAGCGGCTAAATTCCCGTTTGCTGCAAATGGTCGTGCATTAGCATTGAACAACACAGACGGATTCATGAAGCTAATCACTCGTAAAGAAGATGGCTTAGTTATCGGTGGTCAAATTGCAGGTCCAGGAGCATCAGATATGATCGCTGAGATCGGTTTGGCAATTGAAGCAGGCATGACTGCTGAAGATATCGCAATGACAATCCATGCTCACCCAACATTAGGTGAAATCACGATGGAAGCAGCAGAAGTTGCTTTAGGAAATCCAATTCACATCGTAAAATAAAACAAAAACAAAGGTACTCCAAGAATCTTGGAGTACCTTTGTTTTTGTTTAATAAATTGCCGAATAAATTTTCTCCATTAGTAAATGACTCTTTTCATCTATGTAAAGGAAGAATGGAAATCAGGTTACTTTTCTATAATCTAGTGTTGTCCCTTCAAATTCCGATATACTTGTTGAACAATCTCTTCCTTTTCAACTTGAATTCCTTGTATTATAAGTTTTATTTTTCCTTTTTCGATAATTGCGATAGCTGGAGCCTGAATATGATTAACGATGGGGCTAGTTTCATTAAATTCCTTTGAATCTGCCTCAATAACAATCATTTGATTGGTCTCATTTGGGACCTTGTCTTTAAGTTCGATCAGTGCATCATAGTATTCATTTTCGAGCATATATTTATCTTTACTAGTGATAAAAAGTAATTGTTTTTCTTCTGTTGTTGGCAATGCAGCAGAACTAGACTCTGAAAGGGAACTAAAAGAAGAGAGGATCAAAGAACACATTGAAAAAAATAAAATGGCAATTGGATGAATTCTTCTCATATATGATTACTCCTTTTCTTAAGTCTCGTTATTGGGATTTTATCACGTAAACTACATCAAATAGGACATGTTAACAACTTGTTAAGTAAATGAAATATAGCTATCTGTTTAGAAAAAAAAGACACAATTTGTAAAATGAGTAATCTGTGATATGGAGTGATTTGTCATGAAAAGTTACATCGTTTTTTTACTTCAAATTATGGTTTGGAGTGGATATACGTTAGCGGAATGGTTATCACAACATGATCGAATTATCTTTAAAGTAGTAATGTTCATTGTATTCTTTAATATTGCAATTTGGATTGGAAAAAAAATCATACAAACGAATGCCAAAACCGCGATTATAACTTTTATTAGTTTAAGCATTTATACCATTTTCCATTTCATAATGAATCAATGGGTGAACTAAATCGGATAGTAGAAAGATACTTGAGCCTAATGACCATTCATCCGTTATAATATAATTAGTAATTGCAACATAGATTAGGAAGCTGGTGTGAAATGAATTTGAAAAATTTTCTTCTTATATTACTAGTTTTAAGTTTATCAGCTTGTTCAGAAGACTCTGTAGAAACAAAAAAAGTGGAAAAAACAGAACGTGAACAAGTTTATAGTAATGAGGAAAACAAAGAAAGTTCAAATGAGGTAGCTGAAACATCTGAAACAACTAAAACAACTGAAACATCTGAAACAACTAAAAAAGAAGATGTTGTAATTCCGAAACTTGAAAAATTGTACAAGTTAAACGAAGCGAATTGGACGATTGAACCTATTAACGAGGGAAACCGGAAAGTGGTCTTGTTAACCATTGATGATGCTCCAGATAAAAATGGTTTAGAAATGGCTAAAATTCTCCATTCGTTAGGAGTAAATGCAATCTTTTTTGTAAATGGACATTTTATTGAGTCAGAAGAAGAAAAACAAACTCTAAAACAAATCCACGATTTAGGTTTTGTGATTGGGAATCATACTTATTCTCATTCAAAGTTAAGCGAGTTAACACCCCAACAACAAAAAATGGAAATACTCAGCCTAAACCTTGAAATTGAAAAGATTATAGGGGAAAAGCCTACATTCTTCAGAGCTCCTTTTGGTGTAAACACTGAAATTTCAAGACAGCTTGTAAAGCAAGAGAAGATGCTATTAATGAACTGGACTTATGGATATGATTGGGAAAAAAAGTATCAAAATCCACATGAACTTTCTAACATAATGGTTAATAGTCCATATTTGACGGATGGAGCCAACTTGTTAATGCATGATCGACCATGGACGAAGGAAGCCCTAGTTGCCATTGTAAAAGGATTACAGACAAAGGGATATGAAATCATAAATCCAGAGCTTATAGACACTGTTATACAATGAAAAAGCTTGCCGAAAATGGCAAGCTTTTTACTGTTTAGTTAATTCGTTATCTTTTGTAGTCATATATGATTCGTCCGTTAAACAAATGTAACTCTCCATTTAATTTCTTTGAGAGGTATTTACATAGCTCGTTTGCTTTCCCTTTATCTCCAAAAGTAGATGATTGGTCTAACGTAACTTGTATGTATGTTTGAATTCGCTCATTGGATTCATCATCTATTACTTTTTCTTGATCAATGCCTAATAGTATAACATTATATCGATCGGTTTTTGATTCGAGATAAAACCATCGGCCTTTTCCATCTGAGGTTTCTTTTATTTCATAGGGAAACGCATGCTCCCCGTAATCCCATCCTAATTGATGTCCCGTCTTGGTGGCAGTTGCCTTATATGTAATCAATAAATCTTTTAATTCTTCAGTAGAAATGATTTCTTTTACAGAGTTGGGAACTAACTTAATATAAGCATTTTCAGTCATGAAAACTCTCCCCCTTTATTTTCAAAATGAACTTTTTTCCATACTTTTCTTAGGTGTAATTGTTTACCATATTGTTATCGTTTTCATTCTAGCATTCTATTATAAAAAAAGACAGACTAATCAAATAAAATATACAGTGAGATCTTTGTTCTGTTTTTTTCTTTAATACATATATTTATGTCAATATAAATAAGAAACACATTATAAAAGTACAAACATTTGGCTAAATGTTACATACAATTTACTATTGAAAGTTTTAATGTGTTATATTATTATTAAATCAAGGAAAGAAACCGCTTTCAATAATACAAACTAAAGGAGTCTGAATGATGGGAACTATTATTTGTCAAACTTGCAATGGTACAATTGAATCTTTTGAGGATGAAAAAGTGTCAGTTCTGTATTCGAAGTGTGATGAATGTCATCCAGGTTCAGATGAAAAATAAATAACCGAAAAATCCCGCCAGAAATGGCGGGATTTTTGTTTATAGAATAGCTATATGTTCCTTGATAACTCTCAAGTATTTGAAATCGCAGTCTTCAGGTCCTTGGACTGGTAATCCAGCCTCCATATTCTTTTGAATATAGTCTAGATTATCCTGTGTGATAATTTCTCCAGGTATGAAAATTGGGATTCCAGGAGGGTAGACCATAATGAATTCAGCAATGATTCTTCCAGCAGATTCGTGGAAAGGAACTAATTCCGTATCAGCATAAAAAGCATCACGTGGTGACAATGCTAAGTGAGGAATGGTCGGAAGAAGGACCTTCAAGTCTAACTCATGATCTGCTTTGTATGAATGAAACTCAACAGATAAATCCTTTAAAGCAGCGATTAATTTGTCCGCTTCCGTCTTAGAATCCCCTGGAGTGATCAAGCAAAGAATATTGTAAAGGTCACTCATTTCAACTTCAATATTATGTTTTTCGCGAAGCCATTTTTCAGCGTCAAAACCAGTAATCCCTAAGTCTTTAATAGAAATTATTAATTTGGTTGGATCATAATCAAAGGTAGCTTTGCTTCCAAGAATTTCTTTCCCAACACAATACAAATCTTCTATACTATTCACTTCATTACGGATGTAGTTTGCTAGTTGGATTGCATGTTCTGCTAATTCTTTCCCTTCAATCGCCAAGCGTTTTCTTGCAACATCTAATGAAGCTAACAAAATATAGGAAGTTGAAGTCGTTGTTAACATACTTAGAATCGATTGAACACGCTTATGTGAAACTAAGCCTTCTCTAACATTCAGGATGGAACTTTGGGTTAATGAACCTCCTAATTTATGAACACTAGTGGCAGCCATGTCAGCACCTGCCTGCATAGCAGACATGGGAAGTTCATCATGGAAATGAATGTGAACGCCATGTGCTTCATCTACAAGTACAGGAACATTATATGAATGGGCAATTTCCACGATTTTTTTTAAATCAGCACTGATACCAAAATAAGTAGGGTTGATAACTAATAAGCCCTTAGCATCAGGATGTTGCTTTAATGCCTTTTCTACAGCATCCGTAGTTATACCGTGAGAGATACCGAGATTCTTATCCACCTCTGGATGAATAAAGACTGGAACAGCACCAGAAAAAACGATGGCTGACATGACTGATTTATGCACATTTCTTGGTACAATGATTTTATCGCCAGGACCACAAACCGCCATGACCATTGTCATGATTGCACCACTTGTGCCTTGAACCGTAAAGAATGTGTGATCTGCACCGAAAGCTTTTGCCGCTAAATCTTGTGCTTTTTTTATCATACCTTTAGGTTGATGAAGGTCATCAAGTGGAGCAATGTTAATCAAATCAATCGATAATGCATTTTCACCTATAAATTCACGAAATTCCGGGTCCATTCCTTTTCCTTTTTTATGTCCTGGAATATGGAATTGGACTGGATTTCTTTTTGCGTGTTCTAATAAGCCTGTAAACAGGGGTGTTTCATGCTGTGACAATTTTTCTAACACCTCTTTTAAATGGAGTTCAATTTTAGTTATTAAAGAAATAAATCTCATTTTTTGTCATAAAACAAAAGAATTATAACACTTATATATAACTTTGCATAGAGATTCTACTAAACTTTTTCTGCCCATTTTTGTTAAGTGTTTTGAAGGAAATTCAGCTAAATACTGGTTGTTTATCTGAAAATTCTATACACTATATCTATGAAGTGTAAGAGATGGGAGAGGGAAGTATGAAATGGGAAACAAAAGTAACCAAGATGTTAGGAATTCAATATCCTATTATCCAAGGAGGTCTGGCTCATTTAGCATACTCTGATTTAGCAGCTGCCGTTTCAAATGCAGGAGCACTAGGTCAAATTACTGCTATGTCACTACAATCACCGGAACTATTAAGGGAGGAAATCCGAAAAGTTAAGAATCTTACGGACAAACCGTTCGGTGTGAATTTCGCCATTGGTCAGCATGGTAGACCCTTTGAACATTTCGTGGAAGTAGCACTGGAAGAAGATATACAAATTGTTTCTGTTACAGGTGGAAATCCTGCTCCTTTCTTTAAAATGTTTGAAGGTACTTCAGTGAAAAAATTGGTGCTTGTTGCAGCCAAAAGACAAGCCCAAAAAGCAGAAGAACTTGGTGCGGATGCAGTCATGGTTGTTGGCCAAGAAGGCGGTGGACATTTAGGTAGGGATGATATAGGAACTATGGTTCTGGTACCTCAAGTGGTAGAGGCTGTTTCAATTCCCGTAATTGCATCTGGTGGGATCGGAGATGGCAGAGGGCTTATGGCTGCCCTTTCTCTTGGAGCGGAAGGAATTGAAATGGGGACAAGATTCGTTGCTACAGAAGAATGTGTGCATGCTCATCAATCATATAAAGATGCATTAATAAAAGGTTCTGAAAGTGATACAGTGGTGATTAAACGCTCAATCGGCGCTCCAGCACGTGTTATATCAAATGGTTGGGCATCAAAAATATTAGAATTAGAACAAAACAATGTAGGATACGAAGGTTTAAAAGACTACATTAGCGGAAAAGCCAATATGAAATTTATCCATGAAGGTAATCAAGCAGAAGGCTTCGGTTGGGCAGGTCAGGTAATGGGGCTTATTCACGATGCTCCTCCTGTTCAGGAATTAATTCAAAGAATTATTAAACAAGCGGAAGATATCCGTTTTAAATGGTCAAATTAATACAAGCAACTAATATATTTGTATTCTAACATCAGGAGAGTGTGCAATGGATTATCAGTATCCTTTAGATTTGGATTGGTCTACTGAAGAAGTAGTAGATGTTATTTCTTTTTTTGAAGCGATTGAAAAAGCTTATGAAAAAGGGATAGAACGAGATCAATTAATGAATCTATACAGAAGATTTAAAGAAATCGTTCCTAGTAAGGCACAAGAAAAACAGGTTTGTGGAGAATTTGAAGAAGTAAGTGGGTATTCTACGTATCGGGTTGTGCAAATAGCAAAAGAATCTGAACCTGGTCAAAAAATCAAAATGTAAAATAAATGCCTGTCTACAATAAGTGAACGTGTACCTGTAAAGTAGACATTGAAAAAACAATGACGCTTATGCGGCATGAATCCGATATTCAAGCGGACTCATGCCGTATTTATTTTGGATCCGTTCTTCGTTATAATAAATCATATAGTCAGATACGCTTGTTTGAACTTCCTCTAAGGTTTGTGGTGAACCAAAGAAAGGCATCTCACATTTGAGGTGTCCAAAGAAGTTCTCAATACATGCGTTATCCCAGCAGTTGCCTCTGCGGGACATGGATTGTGTCAATCCGTATCTTTCTAGTCTTTTAATGTATGTGGGATTCGTAAACTGGAAGCCTTGGTCACTATGAAGGATGGCTCCTTTTTCGAATCCTTTTTCTTTTAATTGATTAAGTGAATCCAGCACCAAACTCATCCCTTGGTGTGGTCCTACCGTGTATGCAACAATTTCATTATTAAATAAGTCTTTAACTGCACATACATAAGCCCAACGTTTAATAGGCTTTTTAACTTCAACGTAGGTTATATCTATACAAAACTTCATTCCAGGTCTCTGGGCATTAAATTTTCGATTTAATATATTTTTTATTGTTCCATGAGGTTGTATAGGACGCTTAAATCGTTTTTGACGAATTTTACAAACTAATCCGTATTTACGCATAATCCGTGAAATGCATTTATGATTCACAATGAGTCCATGTTGTCTAAGCAGAGCTGCCTTTATTCGTTTTTTCCCATAGGTCCCTCGAGAAGCTTGAAAAATCTCGAGAATTAAATGAAATAAATCTTCATCCTTAAAATCACGAACACGTTTGCCTGTTTCGTTCTTCCACCTGTAGAATCCTGATCGTGATACATTTGTAAACTCTATTAACAGTGTCACTGGAATTTGATCCTCAAAAGTGGCCACAAAGGCAAAATCCTCCTGCTTAGTTAACACCCCCTTTTCTGTTCTATTAACTTTTTTAAGTAAAGGTTTTCTGCTTTTAGACGCTTGTTTTCTTCTTCCAATGATAATTTTTGTTTTGGAGGACGTCCTTTATTGATTCCTTTTTTAAGACCTCGATGATCTTTAATACCTTCCCAACCAAATCTCTCTACTTTTAATACCCACTCATTTACTATACGTTCATTCTTTATGCCAAGGTGTTCTGAAATCTCCCTCCTGGGAGTTCCCTCAAAATAAAGCTCAACTGCCCTCTTCTTTAAATCATAAGAATAAGTAAAACATTTATTTTTAAATTCTTTTTCCATACAAAAAACCTCCAAAGTAGACTATAAACCTAATCTTATCACGGGATGTTAAGTCAGGTTTATTTATGTGTCTACTTTAGAGGTACTATATCATAAGGTGTGGACAGGCATTTATTTTATTTCAACAATTATTGCTTCTATATAATATGGTTTAGTTCATCTTATACAGGGGTAATAATTGTACAAATACATCATGAATCACATTTACTAATTCATTACCAGACATTTCAACTGCTTTATCTCTAGGGATTTGGATTCCACAAAGAATTTCTGATTTTTTCACCGTTTGCAAACGTTCGAACATGGAAGCGAAATCCTCTATTTTTAATTCTGAGTGCATTGTAGCATCAGGCTTCATATGATCTATAGACCATACAAAATTAGATGGGATAATTTGTTGGATGCTTTCTATATTTGTTTTGAGGGCTTGTCCAATTTCAGTCTTCATAGGGGCTTCGTATATGACAGCATACCATACAAAAAGATGAGTTTCCCATAATCCTATTTGAAAGTGGGGGACCATTTTATAGCCTCTACGGTTACTTGAAAAAGCTACCCACGTATCGTTTGGCGGATTAACAGTTCTTCTTGCATGCTTAGCAATATGAGGATACATTTCTTGCCCTAACATGATAGATAATTCTTCAGAAAAATGATTGCCTAACCATTCCAATTTTGGGCGAATTCTATCAATAAGTGCATCCATACGTGGCTCTAATCCATTGATTTTAAATACGTTGAAATCCGTAGCGGTAAAACCAGAAAATTTCATTTTTGTACCTCCTGCGTTGTCTGTGTAAACATATTATCATATTAAGAAATTTCTTTAAAAGGAAACGCAAGGATAATACCCGTATCATTGTAAAATACTTCCTCATAGATTTTTACACAAATTAGTTGCAGAATCCTATCGGAAACCATAAGATATATTAAATAAAGTCAGAATATTAAGTAAATTAAACCCATTTATTTTTTTGGAAGGAGTGCCGAGTTATGAAACAAGTCATGAACCAAGCATTAAAAGCTAAGGAAGTTGAAAGACATCGTACCGCAGTATTGAGGATGGAAATGGATTATGAATTATCTACATTATTTGAAGCGATGACGGAAAACGATGAGAAAAAGAAAACTCGTTGCAAACAAAAGCTAGAAAGAATCCGTCAAGAACTTTTAAGGCTGCAAGCACTATAATAGTGAGAGTTCAAGGAGATAAAAATCTAAAATGAACATAGAAGAAATACTATTTTATATAGGATTTATCTGACGGGAATTTCGTTTTTCAAAACGTAAACCCGTCTTTTTATTTAGCTCACTAATTGAATCGGTGGTCATATGTGACATTCACTTTTGTTAAATTGAACTATTGATTGTTGCCCCCCATAAGTCTTCAAAGTTGCTCTAATTTAGTTTCTTCGTTAATCTTTTAATAATAAAAGTCCTTTTTGGGATAATAATCGAATATATTGGATATTTATGGGGGGACAAATGTGACCGGAACAAATTGGGCAGAAATAGATAGATTGGCAAAAGAATGGATTAGTTTCGCTGGTAAAAAGCTAAAGGATTCATTCGAGGAAAAATTAAAGATTGAAATTAAAACTAATCCAAATGATTTAGTTACGAATATGGATAAATGGACTGAGCAATTCTTCTATAGTAAAATCCGTGAAACTTTCCCAGATCATCGCATTTTAGGTGAAGAAGGAAGTGGACATGATATTGCTGATATGAAGGGAGTTGTTTGGATCATTGATCCTATAGATGGAACGTTAAATTTCATCCATCAGCAGCGGAACTTTGCAATATCTATCGGCATTTTCGAAGAGGGTATTGGTAAAATAGGATTGATATATGATGTGGTGCATGACGAGCTCTATCATGCCATTAAAGGAAAGGGAGTCTATCTGAATGAGATTGAACTAGCACCTTTAGAACCCGTAACGATAGAGGAAAGCATCATAGCCATCAATGCATCATGGGTCGCTTCTAATAGACATTTAGAACCTCATAAATTACAGTCCCTAGTAAAGCGGGTTAGAGGAACTCGTTCGTACGGTTCTGCGGCGATTGAATTAGCGAGTGTTGCTGCAGGAAGGGTAGATGCTTACATTACGATGAGGCTCGCACCTTGGGATTTCGCAGCCGGAATCATATTAATTGAAGAGTTGGGCGGTAAGACTACGGATCTATTTGGAAATAAATTAGATTTATTAGGGAAAAGTTCAGTATTTGTCTCCAAACCTGGCCTTCATGAAAAAATCCTTCAGGAACATATATTAGATTCTAATCAAAATATAAATACGTAAAAAAAGGGGAAGCTTATATATTACAGCTTCCCTTCTCTGCGATATTTACTTTTTGTGGCAAATCCAAAACCCATTACACCTACTAACGCAAGTAATGATAGTAATAAACCAATAATACTTCTTTCCCCAATTGCAACGCCAGCAAGCATCATACATGCTGCAGCCAATAATGCAAGAAATAGGAAAATACCTTTTCCGTTCATGATTAATCACCCCATTTAATCATTGTACATAAAATGATTGTTCGTTTCTACAATGATTATGATATAATATGTAAGTTAATCGCAAGGAAAAACATTTTAGGAGTGAAAATGCTTGAATTTTCGTACAGACATTCGCAATATTGCGATCATTGCCCACGTTGACCATGGTAAAACAACATTGGTTGACCAATTGCTTAAACAATCAGGTACTTTCCGTGCAAACGAGCAAGTAGCTGAAAGAGCCATGGACTCAAACGATTTAGAGAGAGAACGTGGTATCACTATTCTCGCTAAAAACACTGCTGTTCAATATAAAGATACACGCGTTAATATTTTGGATACACCTGGACATGCCGATTTTGGTGGTGAGGTTGAACGTATCATGAAAATGGTTGACGGTGTTTTACTTGTTGTAGATGCTTATGAAGGCTGTATGCCTCAAACGCGTTTCGTGTTGAAAAAAGCATTAGAGCAAAAAATCACGCCAATCGTTGTTGTAAACAAAATTGACCGTGATTTTGCAAGACCAGAAGAAGTAGTTGATGAAGTAATTGATTTATTCATCGAGCTTGATGCTACTGAAGAACAACTTGAATTCCCTGTCATTTATGCTTCTGGTATCAATGGAACAGCTTCTACTAGCCCAGATCCAGCAGATCAAGAAGAAACAATGGCACCTTTATTCGAAGCGATTGTTGAGCATATTCCAGCTCCAGTCGATAATCGTGAAGAGCCGCTTCAATTCCAAGTTGCATTACTTGATTATAACGATTATGTTGGTCGTATCGGAATCGGACGTGTATTCCGTGGGACGATGAAAGTTGGACAACAAGTTGCCTTAATGAAACTTGATGGAAGTGTAAAATCATTCCGTGTAACTAAAATCTTCGGTTTCATTGGATTAAAACGTGTTGAAATTGAAGAAGCAGTAGCTGGAGATTTGATTGCAGTTTCCGGTATGGAAGACATTAACGTTGGGGAGACTGTTACTCCAATCGAACACCAAGAAGCACTACCAGTTCTTCGTATCGATGAGCCGACTCTTCAAATGACGTTCCTAGTAAATAACAGTCCATTTGCTGGCCGTGAAGGAAAATGGGTTACAGCTCGTAAAATTGACGAACGTTTACGTTTGCAATTACAAACGGACGTAAGTTTACGTGTTGAAGAAACTGATTCTCCGGATGTATGGATTGTTTCAGGACGTGGGGAACTTCACTTATCAATCCTAATTGAAAATATGCGTCGTGAAGGATTTGAACTTCAAGTATCTAAACCTGAGGTTATCGTTCGTGAAATCGATGGAGTACGTTGTGAGCCGATTGAACGTGTGCAAATTGACGTTCCAGAAGAACACACAGGTGCGATCATGGAATCCATTGGAGCACGTAAAGGTGAAATGGTTGATATGATTAATAACGGAAGTGGACAGGTTCGTTTGATTTTCCTTGTTCCAGCTCGTGGATTAATCGGATATTCAACAGAATTCTTAACTCTTACAAGAGGCTATGGTATCCTAAACCATTCATTTGACAGCTATCAGCCAATGGCTGCAGGCCAAGTAGGTGGACGTAGACAAGGTGTCCTTGTTTCTATGGAAAACGGAAAAGCATCTCAATACGGCTTAATGGGTATTGAAGATCGCGGTGTCATTTTCATCGAACCAGGTACTGAAGTTTACGAAGGAATGATTGTTGGGGAACATAATCGTGAAAACGACCTTACAGTTAACGTAACGAAAGTTAAACAAATGACGAATATGCGTTCAGCGAATAAAGACCAAACGACAACGATGAAAAAACCACGTTTAATGTCTTTAGAAGAAGCACTTGAATACTTGAATGACGATGAGTATTGCGAAGTAACACCGGAATCAATCCGTCTTCGTAAGAAAATCCTTGATAAGAACGAGCGTGAGCGTATTGCTAAGAAAAAGAAATACGCTGAAATGAACTAATCCATTTAAAGGGTGGGGAGAACAATGGATGGTGTAATGGAAAGCATGTCCTTTTTTGCTTCCTTGTTCAAGGTTCACGAGAATCCCGAAAGAGGCATGTGGTACTTGTATTTCACAATCGTATTGCTATCAGCATTAGTGTACTACCTTGGATTTGCCAAAAAGCTCTCGATTGGAAAGAATATCATTATCTATGTTTCATTATTTTTCGGTTGTACGTTACTGACCTTCCTTGGAGTATTCCTTCCGATAGCTGAAGGTTTACTAGTTGCAGCCATCTTTCTTGGTATTTATAAAATCCGATTGCGTTCACATAAAAAGGAACAAACGATGGGAGATAGCCAATGAAATCACTTCAGGATGCTTTGTATAACTGGTTGACAATCAAGGTTGTCTGTGATGCCCGTCCTGATGACACAGCTGCAATAGAAACGGAAATTATGTTCCGTAACATCCTAGAAAATGATCATAGGGTTGAAGTGAAAGGGATAAGGACAGATGAAGACATGTACTTTATTGACTTTTCCCAAGAAAGTGAAGATAAATCAGTAAGGTTTCCTGCTGAATTGATTGATGTAATGCTCAATCAAATTCAAGCTGAACCTGACAAATATAAAAATTATAATTAAAAAAATCAGCCCTTAAAAACTTAAGGGCTGATTCAGATTGTCGACAAAAGACATCGAGAGGCCTCCCTCTCGATGTCTTTTGTCATTTTTGGATAGGATTGCGGTTAAAATACGTTGATTTCCGCTCCAGGCACTTGCTTTCCGGGGGGCAGGCGGTGAGCTTCCTCGTCGCTAACGCTCCTGCGGGATCACACCTGTCCTGCTAATCCCCCAGGAGTCAAGCGCCCTCCACTCCAATCAACTAGTTTGGCTCACACTCTAGCAGGTTGCCAAGTCCAAGTTGCCATTTTCTTTACATTCATGGCAGCAAAG
>NZ_QBBX01000004.1:199172-231399 GCF_003073175.1 Peribacillus acanthi | reverse complement strand
CAAATATGACGTTGTATAAGTTTTTGATGGGTTTTTCATTGCGATAGAAAAGGACATTTTACACAAATCGATGAATTAGATTTATATTGCCGATATCCTTCCTTCGTAGTCGTCGTATATTTTAAGACCTGTCCTTGTGGGCACAATCGCTGCCTCAATTTGTAGTACTAAATGGTCATTAGGCACAAGTTGATCAATCGCCCACACTTCTAATTGTTCACGTTCATTTAATTGGTTTCTCGTCATCATTTTGTACGTCACTTCTTGTATTTTAACCGCTTAGTTGATTGGAGTGGAGGGCGACGACTCCTGCGGGAGGAGTGTGAAGCTTGAGACCCCGCAAGGGGCATAGCGACTGAGGAGGCTCAAGTCACACCCCGCGGAAAGCGTTCGCCCGGAACGGAAATCAACGGATTATCTAGTATATAAATTATTTTAATTAAAAAATCAGCCCTTAAAAACTTAAGGGCTGATTTTTTAATACAATAAAGTTGCTTATGCTTTCCGTTTAATAAAAAGCGATAGAATTAAACAATAAACTAGATGAGAAAATACCCATAAAGCAATGGCGATAAAATCATTTGGCTTAGGAACAATTCGATCAACAGCCAAATAACTTAACGGGAAGAATAATAATATGGCAGGTAACGTTAGAAGGGTAGCGTATAGAAAACCTATTTTATAAGAAGTAATTTTATTGGAAGTGACGAAAAACATGTACACTACGCCTATCGAAATCGAAACTAACAAATGTAATAGGAATTCTTTTATTTCTGACAATGGATGTGCTCGGAAAAAGGGAATGAAATCTACGTTTAATAAAAGGGAATAGACAGGTATACCTGTCATCTTTTCCATTCCTTTTAAAAGGAACCCAAGGCCTAAACCTGCAACAACTCCCGCAATTACGCCCCTAATCATAAGGTTTACCAGTCTTCTTCCTTACTAATAGGTCGATTAAAACGGAAATTTCCTGTTTCAAGACGTTTATTTGTTTTATCTTCAATTCTTTCATGACATGGATTACACATATATGTATGTATCGGCCTATTACGTAGTCTTTTAGCTTGAAGTGAATTAGAATCTATGTTTTCTATCTTGTCACATATTACACACTTAACTCTCATTGGGCACCTCGAAACGTGATATTGTCTATATTATAACAGAAATATCAAGCTAGGTATTGCTACATGAAGATAATTACTGGAATTTCAATCTTGTGCGTATTCTTGAATACATTACTATTTTTCGCTTATACTTAAGCAAAGCAATAATATTCTGAGGAGGGATACGATGGCTAATATCGTTGAACCAAAACTAATTCAGCCTTTATTTGACGCATTACAAAAAGAGCATTACGTAACATTGGCTACCATCGATTATGAAACTAACGGACCGAATGTAAATGCTATTTCTTGGACACTTGCTAAAGATGCCCAAACCATTTATTTTTCAGTCGATAACCGCTCTAGAATTGTGGAAAATATCAAAGCGAATCCAGCGGTTGTTATTACTTTGATTGCAAATGAATCTACATATTCCATCAGTGGGGAAGCATCTGTCAAGCAAGAAAAGTTAGAAGGAGTCCCATTAAAGTTGGCTCTTATCGAACTGAAAGTAAAAGAAGTGCGGGATGTCATGTTTTACGGCTCTAAGATAGTCACTGAACCTCAATATGATAAAACGTATGATAAAAATGCAGCGGCCAAATTGGATAATCAAGTAATGGAAGCAATGAGAAAAGCCTAAATAGGAAAAAGGATGAACCGTAAAATACAAGGTTCATCCTTTTTATTTATTTCATTAAATTACGGATATTTTAGTAACTTTCGGATATTTGGACTGAATGTACGAAACTATTTCAAAAGTCACGGATAAGTCCTAAACTCACTGATATCAGTCCAAAAGTCGCAGATAACAATCTTGAACACAAAAGTTAATCGGTTAATCCATTATCATGATAATTCTGTTACTAATCCTTATAATTATTTGATTGATCTTGTTGTTCCTTATCCAATAGCTGCTTATCTTTTTTATTCAATGCATCCTTAGGTTCTTCGGTTGCTTTATAAGGGACAGGGTCAACAAGGTCGCCAGGAATTTCAGGCATTAATCGCCCAGCGATGTCAGCGAGCTCATTCATAATGCCTTGAATGGGACGACCATTTTCAATATCCTTTGCAACTTCATCTACTCGTGCCTTCGTGTCTGGATCAGCAATAACGATGGCATTAGCTCCATATGGGTCGTGCTTAATGGCTTCAGCAACTGAATATTTGATTGAGCCAACTTGGGATCGCTCAATTTCAGCATCGATATCAATACCAACGATTGCATAGGGTCCAACTACGACAGCAGTTGCATCATTTACATACGGCGTTTTAGATGCTAAAGACACTAGCCGCTTTGAAATTTCCTTACCTGTTTTTGTATCCACATTTTCTATTACAGAATTCTTAACATTCATTACTTTCTCTTCAGCTTTATTTTTTTCTTCTTGTGCATTTTCTTTCGTCATTTGACAACCACCCAATATCATTAGGGTTAGCAGTATCAATAATCGATGTTTCATCGCAAGATTACCTCCTAATTGAGCAAAGCTTTTTATAGTTAGTCTGCAATAGTTCTTCTATCTTTATGCAATCGAACATATATTTTAGCAACTGTCCTGTCCTAGACATATTGTAATAGTAGGTTTCGTTACATCGCGAAAGCGTTTGGATTCGGACAAAAGAAGAACTTTTCGGCAGGGGGCGTCATATTGGACAAAATTTATGTTTTGGATACGAATGTCTTATTGCAGGACCCATATTCCATTTTTTCCTTTGGTGATGATGAAGTGGTCATTCCGGCGGTTGTATTAGAAGAAGTCGATTCTAAGAAGAGGTACATGGATGAAGTGGGGAGGAATGCAAGACAAGTATCAAAGCTGATTGACAGTCTTCGGGAATTAGGAAGACTACATGAAAAAATACCCCTTCATAATGGTGGAGTACTTCGAATTGAATTGAACCATCGTTCGTTTCATGAACTACAAGAAATATTTGTGGAAAAAACAAATGATAATCGCATTTTAGCTATTGCCAGAAATTTAGCACTTGAAGAAGAAGCTAAGGTGGACGGCAGGAAAGTGGTTCTTGTTAGTAAAGATACTTTAGTTAGGGTTAAGGCAGATGCAATAGGGCTATTCGCTGAAGATTTTTTGAACGATCGTGTTGTAGATGTTGATCATATTTACAGTGGTTTCTTGGAACTCTATATACAAAAAGAAACCTTAGATAAGTTTTACGAAAAGCAGGAATTGCAGGTATCAGATTTTTCTAATCATCCGTTTTATCCCAATCAATTCTTAATTATGAAGGATGCATTAGGAGGATCCGCTTCAGCGATAGGGAAAATAGATGCAACGGGGAAAAAAGTGAAAAAACTGGTCTTAAATTCGGAACATATCTGGGGTATCAAATCTAGGAACGTCCAACAAACGATGGCAATGGAGTTGTTGCTTCGTACAGATTTACCTTTAGTTACCCTTACTGGGAAGGCTGGTACCGGAAAGACATTATTGGCATTAGCTGCAGGTCTCATGCAGACTGAGGATTTACGTATTTTTAAGAAATTATTGGTGGCAAGACCCATTGTACCAGTAGGTAAGGATATTGGGTACTTGCCTGGGGAAAAGGAAGAAAAGCTGAGACCTTGGATGCAACCAATATTTGATAATTTGGAGTATCTATTTAATACAAAAAAACCTGGTGAACTAGATGCAATCTTAGCTGGTATGGGTTCGATTGAAGTAGAAGCTTTGACGTATATTAGGGGGAGAAGTATCCCAGATCAATTCATCATCATTGATGAAGCACAAAATTTAACAAAGCATGAAGTGAAAACTATTTTAACCCGTGTTGGAGAGAGAAGTAAAATTGTCCTAATGGGTGATCCAGAACAAATCGATCATCCTTATTTAGACGAATATAACAATGGATTGACTTATGTTGTAGAAAAATTCAAAGACCAGGCTATCGCGGGGCATGTCAAATTAGTCAAAGGGGAAAGGTCTGGATTGGCTCAATTGGCCGCTAATATTCTTTAATTAAAAGGGGTGACTCAATGTATAAGACAGTCTCCACTCACATGGTAGTGGGGAAATGTCTTATGAGTCACCCTTTACAGATCTTTATTCAACTATGAATGCTCGAATATTTTTAATAGGTTGTTCTTTATAATCACCACGATTAAAATATAGGTGCACAGGTCCATCTTCCTTAATAGGCTTGCCATCTATGGCGAATAATAAAATTAACGAGTCAGCTTCTTCCAATGGTATTGGTATTTGAGTATCTTCCGTTTCAATAATTAATGTTTGAGCTTCCCGTGCAGGCTCTGAGTTTTTTAAAAAAGGTAGTAATTGGATTGCGAAAGTTCCATTCAAAAGTCTTTCTTTTTCGAATTTCTTTTCCGTTTTTAATGTTGGGGGATAAACTGCCCCTTCCATAATCTCTCTATCCCAATGTTTAGAAATGGCCTTAGTGTACAATTCATCTTGGGATTCTTCTTTTATATCCTCTTTGAAAAATTCGGTTAGGTCTTTCTTTCTATCGTCAAAAATCCATACACCTGGATCCAGAGTGATTGGGAATTTCACGTTTCCTTTAATAAGAATAATATTTTCCATTGTGTAATCTCCTTCAATGCCTATTCATCCATCCACTAACATTTAGTATATCTATATATAAGGCTACACTTCAAATGTTTTTATCAACATAACATATTATTTCAAACTATTATCTCTCACTACTACTTAAGGAATTTGATAGCTTGGATAAATAGCGTTAATTTCTTGCAATTTTATAGTAATAAGGTTAAAATTTAAAAGATAGAATAGGCTAATCGCTCTGAAATGGGGGATTTAAGAGGAATGACGTCGGAAATGATCGTTAATCATCGTGAACGAGCTTTTGCTTTATTAAAAGCAGATGCTGATAAAATACTTAAGCTTATAAAAGTTCAAATGGACAATCTTACAATGCCTCAATGTCCTCTTTATGAAGAGGTGTTAGATACTCAAATGTTCGGATTATCCAGGGAAATTGATTTTGCTGTACGATTAGGTTTAGTACTTGAAGAGGAAGGAAAATCCCTTCTTGAACAGCTTGAGAGAGAATTATCCGCTCTGCATGAAGCATCGATGAAAAAATAAGAGCTTTGCGAAAACTCAAACAATCTTAGGATTCGTTTGAGTTTTTTTACAATCCAAACATTAATAGTATGGTAAAATAATTGCTTTCAAAGCTCAAAGTGATATACTAATATCAAATGAGTTATACTAATTGAATGAGATGTGAAAAGATGTTAAAACGAATATTAAAATCTTATGATTATACCTTAATTGTAGTAATAGTACTTTTAAGTTTATTCGGACTAGTAATGATATACAGTGCAAGTATGGTAAATGGGCCGATGAGACATGAAGTGTCAAGCGATTTTTTCTATCAAAAACAAAAAATAAATTTAGTGTTGGCATTTATCGCCTTCGTTGGAGCCGCCTTACTACCCTACAAAATCTATCAATTTAAAAAAGTGTTAATGTTGATTTTTGTAGGTTCAATCTTTATCTTACTAACTCTATTTATTTTTGGGCATGTGGCGGGAAATGCTAAAAGTTGGCTAAATCTAGGGGCTAGGAATCTGCAACCAGCTGAGTTTATCAAGATTGGTGTCATTATTTATATGTCAGCTATTTATGCTAAAAAGCAAGAATACATAAATCAATTTGATAAAGGTGTTGTACCACCCATTATTTTCCTTGTGATCATCTGCTTATTGATTGCTGCACAGCCTGATTTCGGAACTGCTTTTATTATTTTCTTGATTGCTGCAACTATCATTATGTGTTCGGGGATAAATTTAAAAACCATGTCAAAGTTGTTAGCAATAGGGCTGTTCTTCGCGGTGTTGCTTTCACCATTCATCCTATTTTTAAAGGATGATATTTTTTCAGAAAATCGCATGGGACGTATTTATTCATTCATAGATCCGTTTAAGTATGAACAAAAACAGGGGTATCAACTTGTAAATTCGTATATCGCTATAGGATCTGGGGGTTTGAAAGGTGTTGGTTTAGGGGAAAGTGTTCAAAAATATGGGTATCTTCCTGAACCACATACTGATTTCATTATGGCAGTAATCTCCGAAGAACTTGGAGCTATTGGCGTTGTTTTTGTAATAGGTAGTTTAGCTTTAATCGTCATCAAAGGATATTTTGTGGCAAAAAGGTGCAGAGACCCATTTGGTAGTCTATTAGCAATAGGAATATCAAGTATGATAGGCATCCAATCCTGCATTAATCTTGGGGGAATGTCTGGGTCAATTCCTCTTACAGGTGTTACCTTACCTTTTGTGAGTTATGGTGGTTCATCCATTTTACTTTTAGGAATAGCTGCTGGAATCCTTGTGAATGTATCTATGTTCACAAATTATGAAAATAAATATAAATTTAAAGAAAATGAAAAACAGATTGAAATGAAGAAAAAATTCCCATTTAAAGTTTTTTCTTCTTCATAATCATTGTAGGATTCGGATTTGTAATTGAAGTCCGAATCTGCCATTTTTTGTCTGAATTTTCGTATTATTTCGCTAGTTTCTCCATCGTATTATTCATTCAATGGAGTAACATAAATTACACACAATAAAATAACGAAGAGGTGTAGAAGTTGGAGAGACGAATTAGAAAAGTTCTTGCGGCAAACCGTGGGGAGATAGCAATCCGTGTTTTTCGCGCATGTACTGAACTAGAAATCCGAACTGTTGCGATTTATTCGAAAGAGGACTCTGGGTCCTATCATCGATTTAAAGCTGACGAGGCTTATTTAGTAGGTGAAGGGAAAAAGCCAATTGATGCTTATTTAGATATTGAAGGCATAATAGAGATCGCTAAGAACAGCGGAGTGGATGCGATTCATCCAGGTTATGGATTCTTATCTGAGAACATTCATTTTGCAAAAAGATGTGAAGAAGAAGGAATTATTTTTATTGGTCCTCATTCAAGACACCTGGATATGTTTGGTGACAAGGTAAAAGCAAGGACTCAAGCCGAATTGGCAGAAATCCCTGTTATACCAGGAAGTGATGGCCCTGTTAAAGGTCTTGAGGATGTAATTAAATTCGGAAAGGTACATGGATTTCCAATCATCATAAAGGCATCACTAGGTGGTGGTGGTAGAGGCATGAGGATTGTAGGGAGTCTTGAAGAAGTTAGGGAGGCCTACGATCGTGCCAAATCAGAAGCAAAAGCTGCATTTGGAAATGATGAAGTCTACGTCGAGAAGTTCATCCAAAACCCAAAACATATTGAAGTGCAGATTTTAGGAGACAATGAAGGTAATATTGTCCATTTGTTTGAACGGGATTGTTCAGTCCAAAGAAGGCATCAAAAAGTGGTAGAGATTGCGCCATCTGTTTCACTGTCTGAAGATTTAAGAAGTAGAATCTGTGATTCTGCAGTCAAATTAATGAAGAATGTGGATTACTTAAATGCAGGTACGGTAGAATTCCTTGTAGCAGGGGAAGAGTTCTACTTTATTGAAGTAAATCCTCGTGTTCAAGTAGAGCATACGATAACAGAGATGATTACTGGAATCGATATTGTACAATCACAAATATTAATCGCAGAAGGCTTCAGTTTACATAGTAGTGAAGTTGGCATACCTAAGCAAGAAGAAATTAAAACTCACGGTTTTGCCATTCAATCTCGAGTAACAACCGAAGATCCTTTGAATAATTTCATGCCAGATACTGGTAAGATTATGGCTTATCGCTCTGGTGGTGGATTCGGGGTACGTCTTGATGCTGGAAATGGGTATCAAGGAGCTGTCATTACACCTTATTATGATTCACTATTAGTGAAGCTTTCTACTTGGGCTTTAACTTTCGATCAAGCAGCAAGAAAAATGGTAAGGAATTTAAAGGAATTTAGAATTAGAGGTATCAAAACAAACATTGCCTTTTTAGAAAATGTTATACTCCATGAGAAATTTAGAAATGGAGAGTACGATACATCCTTTATAGATACTACTCCTGAATTATTTGTTTTCCCTGTGCGAAAAGACCGTGGCACAAAGATGCTTTCCTATATTGGAAATGTTACGGTGAACGGGTTTCCTGGCGTTGAAAAACGAAAGAAGCCTGTTTTTGAAAAACCAAGGATACCAATAGTACCTGAAGTGGATTTCCGTGGGGGTACAAAGCAGATTTTAGAACGTGAAGGAGCAGATGGCTTAGTCCGATGGATAAAGGAACAAAAGGAAGTATTGGTAACCGATACGACTTTCAGGGATGCTCATCAATCGTTACTTGCTACACGAGTAAGAACGAATGATTTAGTACATATTGCTGAACCTACTGCGAAGCTTTTACCGAATTTGTTTTCTTCAGAAATGTGGGGTGGTGCTACGTTTGATGTGGCTTACCGCTTCTTAAAAGAAGACCCGTGGGATCGTCTATTGGCATTACGAGAAAAAATGCCGAACATTTTATTCCAGATGTTATTTAGAGGATCAAATGCAGTTGGTTATAAAAATTATCCCGATAATGTGATTCGTGAGTTTATAAAACTATCTTCACATGCAGGGGTGGATGTGTTCCGTATCTTTGATAGCTTGAACTGGGTCAAAGGAATGGAAATTGCGATTGAAGCGGTAAGAGATAACGGGAAAGTTGCAGAAGCTGCTATTTGTTATACAGGAGATATCAATGACCCAACGAGAACCAAATACAATCTTACCTATTATAAAAATCTGGCAAAAGAACTTGAAGCACAAGGGGCACACATCCTTGCTATCAAAGACATGGCTGGATTATTAAAGCCGGCAGCTGCCTATAGACTAATATCAGAACTAAAGGATACTGTATCATTACCTATACATCTGCATACGCACGATACGAGCGGGAATGGCATTTTGACTTATTCAAAAGCGATCGATGCAGGCGTGGATATAGTAGATACAGCTTTGAGCACGATGGCGGGGTTGACTTCACAACCAAGTGCAAACACTCTTTATTACGCTTTGGAAGGATCTGAACGAAAACCAAACATAGATATTAAAGCATTGGAACAGCTTTCGTACTATTGGGAGGATGTTCGAAAATATTATTCCGATTTTGAAAGTGGAATGGTGGCACCTCATACAGAGGTTTATGAGCATGAAATGCCAGGTGGCCAATATTCTAATCTTCAACAACAAGCAAAAGGTGTAGGATTAGGAGAGCGTTGGGAAGAAGTTAAAGATATGTACCGAAGAGTGAATCTCATGTTTGGAGACATTGTTAAAGTTACTCCATCTTCAAAAGTTGTAGGGGATATGGCCCTATTCATGGTACAGAATAATCTAGATGAAGAAAGTGTTCTTGAAAAGGGTACAACTATTGATTTCCCAGATTCAGTAATTGAGTTGTTTGAGGGATATTTAGGACAACCGACTGGAGGATTTCCTAAGGAACTTCAAAAAGTCATTCTAAAGAATAAAGAGCCAATCACTGTCCGCCCTGGAGAATTGCTTGACGATGTTGATTTCAATACTCTAAGAGAAGAATTGTTCCGTGAGATTGGCAGAGAAGTAACTGATTTTGACGTTATGGCGTATTCTCTATATCCGAAGGTATTTTTAGATTACAATAAAACTTTAGATCAATTCGGGGACATGTCTAATCTAGATACACCAACATTTGTTTTCGGTATGAGATTAGGAGAAGAAATAGAAGTTGAAATAGAGACCGGTAAAACATTAATTGTTAAATTAGTTTCAATAGGGCAGCCTCAGCCTGATGGTACAAGAGTCCTGTATTTTGAACTAAACGGACAACAACGTGAAGTGATTATTAAGGATGAGAGTATTAAATCAAGTGTAGCATCAAAAATAAAAGCTGACCCGAAGGACGAGACCCATATTGGAGCGACGATGCCAGGTACTGTCATCAAAGTTTTGGTTGAAAAAGGAGAAAAAGTTAAAAAAGGAGATCACCTCTTAATTACTGAAGCCATGAAAATGGAAACAACTGTTCAAGCTCCATTTACAGGTGTTATAAAAGGGATTCATGTTTCTAATGGCGAGGGGATAAATACGGGAGATTTACTATTAGAAATAGTAAGAGGATAAAAAAAAGGATAGAGTGGGATTCCACTCTATCCTTTTAAACTGTTATGTCTTTTTCTTTGGACACTTTTTCTTGTAATAGAGCATTTCTACTGCTTCGAGTTGTTAGTAATAGTAAATAACTTAATACACCAAAGAATAGGGATATGAATAGTGCATGAGATAGGGCAATATATAGGTTTAAGCGGCTAATGATAATTAACCCTCCAGCTATAACTTGTAGTGTTACAAGAATAAATGAGATGATCCAACCCCAGTACACAACTTTTTGATGTTTGTAGTGCTTTAGTAAACCGAATACGATATATGCTACCCATACAAATACTAAACCGGCTAAGAAGCGGTGACCCATTTGCACCCATTCATACATGTTTGCTGGAAGTGTGAATTCTCCATTCACACACATTGGCCAGTCCTTACAAACTAAACTAGAATTTGTATGTCTGACTAAAGCGCCTGTATACACAACTGCATATGTGTAAAGCAATAAACCAACAATATGAAAGCTCATCTTTTTATCAATAACGACTTTCTCAGCTTTAAACTTTTTATCTACTTCAAATATCAATAATGTTAACAAGAAAACAGAGGCAAAAGAAATTAATGATATTCCGAAATGTAAGGCAAGAACAAAGTCAGATTGACCCCACTTAACAGCTGCTGCACCAATTAGTGCCTGTAAAAGCAAAAAGAAGAACGATAAAAAAGATAGAAATTTTGTCTCTCTTATATGGCCGATACGTTTCCAAGACCATATAGATAAAGCTAAAACCATGAAACCGACTGTACCTGACACTAATCTATGAGCAAGTTCAATTACCAGTTCAATCGTTATGTCACTCGGGATTAACTGACCATGACATAATGGCCAAGAGTCACCACAACCTGCTCCAGACTCAGTTTTCGTCACAAGTGCTCCTCCTAGGAGTATGAGAAGCATGCCGATTGTCGTTAATACGGCAAACCATTTTAAAGGTTTGGACATGCGTTTTTCACCTTCTTAATGAATAAAGTAGAACGAACAAGAAAACAATCTTAAAATAATAGAGGTACTAAATTACTATAATTTTGTACTAGAAAAATCTAAAGAAAACTGAATAAGCAATCCATAGAGATCCAATGGATTAATGTCACAATAGAAAGTGTGACGAATACCCCACACACTTTATCGATGTTACACAAACGGATAGATTTTTACAAGGATTTTAGTTATGAAAAATTTATTGTATTATAATAGGGAAAACTGTTGAAACTTATTCAATAATTTGTTAGAAATAGTATGGAGTCATCATATTCCCAGTTATATCAAGAGATTGTTGAATTCGACAAGGAAAGTCATCTCTTATTCATTTGCATACTTATGTTCTTTAATGGTGAAAACACTACATAACTTAGGGATAAATTGGATATATTTCGCCTAGAATGAGTCACAAATTGGACATAAAATATCCAAAAATATTTCACAAAAAACCTAATAAATGTGATTTAATAGACAACAGAAGAAATGTAAATGAAAATTATATTAGGCTAATAACTTTAATGAGTATGTTTTTCTCCCCATTAATTGATTATTGCCATTTATTAGTTTTTACTTCCTTGAATTCAAATATAGAAAAGTATGCAATAATGTTTTATAGTTAAGGAATGGGTACTTTTTTATAGTTGTGGAATCTGATAGAGGGGGAAAATATATGTCGAATCCAAAGGCTTTGGCACAGTCTTCTCTGAAGAGCAATGAACCAAGCCTTCAAGCTGATATACCAAATACAACTGCCTGGAAGGATTTCATGGCCCTAATTAAAATAGGGATTGTGAACTCCAATATGATTACGACCTTCACAGGGTTGTGGTTAGCATTATTTTTTGCGAATGAGCATTTCTTGACCAATCTTGATACAGTGTTTTTTACTCTAGCGGGCTCAGCATTAATCATTGCTGGATCTTGCAGTTTAAATAATTACATTGATAGGGATATTGATCATTTAATGGAAAGAACCAAAACGAGACCGACTGTCACTGGTAAGGTAGACCCGGCAAAAGTACTTGCGCTGGGATTTTCACTTGTCATCGCCGGACTCATTCTCCTTGCATTCACTACTTGGACAGCTACTCTAATAGGGTTGTTTGGAGTTGTTTCATATGTCGTTTTCTATACGATGATGACAAAAAGAAAATATGCTGCAAATACGATTGTTGGTAGTTTTTCTGGAGCTGTTCCACCATTAATCGGTTGGGCTGCAGTGGATGCGAACTTAAGCACACTAGCTTGGATTCTTTTCCTAATCATGTTTATTTGGCAACCACCTCATTTTTATTCACTTGCCATGAAGCGCTGTGAAGAATATCGTGCTGCTGGGGTTCCCATGTTACCTGTAGTAAAAGGATTTGCAAGAACTAAACTATCAACGATGTTATGGATTGTGTTTTTACAGCCAACTCCATTCTTCCTTACATCATTGGGTATGCCGCTTGTAATTCTTGCAATAATTTTAAATGTAGGATGGCTAGCACTAGGAATTTATGGGTATAGATGGGAAGATGATATTAAATGGGCAAAACTAATGTTTGTTTATTCATTAAACTATCTTACTATCCTGTTTGTCGCGATGGTTATCGTAACTTTAATTTAGGAATTCTTTCTTATTTTTCTGTAAGAAATTATTAATAGAGAGAATTCTCACAACTGTTAATCAATGTTCAGTTTTGTGAGAAATTTTTACGAAAGAGGGGTTTCAATCGTTATGAAAAAACGGCTGCAAAATTGGCGTCTAGTTTCATTATTTGCCATCTTGACGCTAGTACTGGCAGGCTGCGGGGAGCCATTTGTTTCTACCTTAACGCCAGCTGGTGAAGTAGCAAAAAATCAGTATGATTTAATGATTCTAAGCACACTAATCATGGTGTTTGTTATCATTGCTGTTGCTGTCATCTTTATTTATGTTTTGTTACGCTTCCGCCGCAAAGGAAATGATAAAACAATTCCTAAGCAAGTTGAAGGAAGCCATAAGCTTGAAATCATTTGGACAGTCATTCCGATTCTTTTGTTAATCATTCTTGCTGTTCCTGTAGTAGCGTACACATTTAAGTTTGCTGATGTGGCTGCAATGGATAAGAAAGATAAAGATGGCAAAACAAAGGATGCATTAGTTGTAAATGTAAGAGCTAATCTTTATTGGTGGGAGTTTGAATATCCAGACTTAGGTATCATCACAAGCCAAGATTTGGTACTTCCAACTGATCAAAAGGTTTATTTCAATTTAACTGCTTCTGATGTAAAGCACTCCTTCTGGGTACCTGCAGTAGCTGGTAAGATGGATACGAACACAGACACAGTAAACAAATTCTGGTTCGAGATTGATAGTGAGAAGGCTGAAGATGTCAGCAACATCTTCTACGGAAAATGTGCGGAGCTTTGTGGACCTTCCCATGCTCTAATGGACTTTAAAGTAAAAGCTATGTCCCAGGATGATTTCAAACAGTGGACAAAGGATATGAAAGCGGTTAAAGAACCAGTGGTTGACAATGCACTTGCTCAAGAAGGTCAAGAAATCTTCAATAAAAGCTGTATCGGATGCCATGCTGTAACACCTAATGATGCACGTCCAGAACTTGCTCGTCAGGCTCCAAACTTAGCAACATTTGGAGAGCGTGAGCGTATTGCTGGTGTGTTAGATCATTCAGAGCAAGATTTAAAGAACTGGTTAAAAGATCCAGAAAAATATAAGCCAGGTAATACAATGACTGGTACTTATGGAAAGTTAGATGAGCAACAACTTGATGCTCTTACTGCATACTTAATGGGATTAAAAGTAGAAGAAAAATAGGGGAAACCTTGAAACAAAGGGAGGTTACAGCGTGAGTACGTACGCTCAGAAAAAAGGTTTTGGCGCAACGATCTGGGACTACTTAACAACAGTAGACCATAAGAAAATTGCCATACTATACCTAATCGCTGGTGGCTTTTTCTTCATTGTTGGTGGATTAGAAGCAATGTTCATCCGAATTCAGCTTGCTGTTCCGAACAATGATTTTGTAAGTGCCGGTCTATATAATGAAATTTTAACGATGCATGGTACAACCATGATATTCCTTGCGGCGATGCCGTTAGTGTTTGCGATGATGAATGCAGTAATGCCACTTCAGATTGGGGCACGTGACGTTGCATTCCCATTCTTAAACTCACTTGGTTTTTGGTTATTCTTCTTTGGTGGTGTTTTCTTAAACCTTTCATGGTTTTTAGGAGGAGCACCAGACGCAGGATGGACATCTTATGCATCTCTATCCTTAGAGTCTAAAGGACACGGTATTGATTTTTATGCACTTGGACTACAGATTTCCGGTGCGGGTACGTTAATCGGGGGTATTAACTTCTTAGTTACAATCATTACGATGCGTACACCTGGTATGACATATATGCGTATGCCACTTTTCACTTGGTCAACGTTTGTTGTATCTGCTTTAATTTTATTTGCTTTCCCTCCATTAACTGTAGGGTTATTCTTAATGATTTTTGACCGTATGTTTGGAGCTAACTTCTTTGACGTAGCTGCAGGTGGTAATACGATTATCTGGGAGCATTTATTCTGGATTTTCGGTCACCCTGAGGTATACATTCTTGTATTACCAGCATTCGGTATTTTCTCTGAAATTTTCGCTACATTCTCAAGAAAACGTCTATTCGGATACTCTTCAATGGTATTCGCAACAGTCTTAATCGGTTTCTTAGGATTCATGGTTTGGGCTCACCATATGTTCACAACTGGTTTAGGTCCAATTGCTAATGCGATTTTCGCTGTTGCTACTATGGCAATCGCAGTACCAACTGGTATTAAAATCTTTAACTGGATGTTCACTATGTGGGGCGGAAGCATCACTTTCACAACACCAATGCTTTATGCAGTAGCGTTCATTCCATCTTTCACTGCAGGTGGAGTAACGGGGATCATGTTAGCAGCAGCAGCTGCAGACTACCAATTCCATGATACTTACTTCGTAGTAGCTCACTTCCACTACGTAATCGTTGGTGGAGTAGTATTTGGTCTTTTAGCTGGTACAACTTTCTACTGGCCAAAAATGTTCGGTACTATGTTAAATGAAACACTAGGAAAAATTACTTTCTGGTTATTCTTAATCGGTTTCCACTTAACATTCTTTATTCAACATTTCTTAGGTTTGATGGGTATGCCACGTCGTGTATTCACATTCCTTCCAGGACAAGGCTTTGAAACAGGAAACTTAGTAAGTACAGTTGGTGCCTTCTTCATGGCAATTTCGACGATTGTATTATTAATTAATATCATCATCACTTCTGTGAAAAACGAAAAAGTTGGCAATGATCCTTGGGGAGATGGTCGTACACTTGAGTGGGCGATTTCTTCACCACCACCATTCTATAACTTCAAGCAGTTACCACTTGTTCGAGGCTTAGATGCTTATTGGATTGAAAAAATGGATGGAAAAACTGAAATGACTCCTGCAGAGCCATTAGGTGATATCCATATGCCAAATAATTCTTTCATTCCTTTCGTAACTTCTTTCGGTTTATTCGTTGCAGCATTTGGTGCAATGTACCGTGCAGAAGAATCATGGGGAGTACCAGTAATCATCATTGGATTGGGAATCACTTTAGGATCTATGTTTGTTCGTTCTATCAAAGACGATCATGGTTTCCATATCCATAAAGAAGATCTTATCAATGAAGATAAGGGAGGGAAATAATCATGCACGTTGAAGAAAAATACACTGAAGCAACGTGGCCTTCTTCTCCTGAAAAAGCTACATTGGAAGGGAAAAATAAGTTCTTAGGCTTTTGGTTTTTCCTTGGTGGAGAAACAGTATTGTTTGCTTCGTTATTTGCTACTTACCTTGCATTAAAAGATCGCGTTCCAAGTTCGGAACATGCTCTTGCAAAAGACTTATTCGATCTTCCTTTGGTTTTCGTAGCAACTATGCTTCTATTAACTAGTTCGTTAACAAGCGTTTATGCTATGTATCATATGAAGAACTATGACTTCAAAAGAATGCAAGCTTGGTTACTGGTAACAGTATTATTAGGTTTAGCATTCTTGGGACTAGAAATTTATGAGTTTAATCACTATGTGCATGAGTTCGGTCACACATTTACAAGTAGTGCATTCGGTTCTGCCTTTTACACACTTGTAGGATTCCATGGAGGACACGTGGCATTCGGTTTACTTTGGATTACTACTTTGATGGTACGTAATGCCAAAAGAGGTTTGAACTTATACAATGCACCTAAATTCTACATTGCGAGCCTTTACTGGCACTTTATCGATGTAGTTTGGGTATTCATTTTCACTGTTGTATACTTAATGGGAATGGTGGGATAAACTGATGGCAAATAATCATGTAAATTCAACTAATCCAAAAATTGACCTTGAATACCGTCGTAAGAAAAATGCTGAGGACATGAGATATCAAGTAATTACATTCGCCTTAATGATTTTCTTAACTCTTATTGCATTCGTTGCAGTAGGATATGATGGATTTTCACATTGGTTCATCGTACCGTTTATTGTACTTTTAGCAGTAATTCAAGTAATTTTTCAGCTTTATTATTTCATGCACATGAGTCACAAAGGACATGAGGCACCAACTCTATTCCTATACTCAGGTCTTGGAATTGGATTAATTACAGTGCTTGCATTTGTTACAATCGTTTGGTGGTAATAAGATGAATGAAAAAGTCGACACTTTATGTGTCGACTTTTTTTGCATATTCATATGAATCAAAGCTATTTGGTAAGGTACTTATTAACGAAGTTCATGTATCACTAACCCTCTGAAATTACCGTCAATAATATGAGAAATATCCTTCATACAAATGAGTCTAAATTGTGACTATTATAAACATCCGTTAATTTAGGGTGGTTATTAGGTTGGATTGTCATTTAATATTCTTGTATAATGAGAAGGGTAAATCAATACAACAAAAAGAGGTGATTAGATTTGTCACTTGAAATATTTGGCTTCCGCGCATTGTGGAGTCCTTTCTTTTTTATTTCCTTAGTAATCGTATCTGTTTTATTCTTTTTAGCTGCTACGAAATATCGTGAAAAGCTTTCTAGAGATAGTGAGGCTCTTTCAAATAAGCAGGCGATGTTATTTATCACATCTATCGTCACTTTGTATATTATTAAGGGATCTCCAATAGATTTATTAGGGCATATCATGTTCAGTGCACACATGACTCAAATGGCCATTCTATACTTAGTAATTCCACCTATATTAATCCTTGCAATCCCTAAATGGATGTGGAGAAGTATAGTATCTCTAAAAATTGTTGGGCCAGTGTTTAATCTTATGACAAAGCCGTTGATTGCACTAATAGTATTTAATGCAGTTTTCTCCATTTATCATATTCCGCTAGTATTTGACTATGTCAAAACGGATATGTGGCTTCATGCGATTTATACGGTTCTTTTATTCGTCACCTCGATTTTCATGTGGTGGCCTCTAATGAATAATTTAGAAGAGTATCAAGAACTCTATGGTGTAAAAAGAATTGGGTACGTTTTTGCTAATGGGATCTTACTTACACCTGCATGTGCATTAATTATCTTTGCTGATACACCTATGTATAACACATTTTCAAACCCTGCTGCTTGGGCACAGGCATTGGAATTATGTGTTCCAGCATCCACTCTACAAGGAATTACTCTAAGCGGTCCTGAAATGTTTAATTGGTTGACCCTTCATGAGGATCAAAGAACCGGTGGAGTAATCATGAAAATTATCCAAGAGGTCGTTTTTGGATTTGTTTTGGCTTACATCTTTTTTGGATGGTATAAATCTGAGGGTGAAAAAGTGGATCCACTGCCTGAGGTACAACCAGCAGAATAAAAGCATTCTATTTTAGGATGCTTTTTCTTTTTTCATGGTACTATATGAGAAAGAATAACAAGGTTTCTATGTCAAATCATTGAACATTTAGGACTTTTATTGAATTCTTTCTATTACTTTAATAAAATGTATTTGAATACATAATGAGAGGACGATTAAGAACTAATGTCTTTACCTATATTACCTACGATAAGCACATCCTTTATTGTGCTAAGTGCCATTACAGTAGCAATTGGTTGGTGGCAGATCAAGCAAAAAAGGATTGAGAAACACCAGAAGACGATGATGCTTGCTGCAATTTTTGCTATCATTTTCTTTATCATTTATGCATCACGTACGATTTTCATTGGGAATACTGCTTTTGGTGGACCAGAAAACATAAAAATTTATTACACAATCTTCTTGATTTTCCACATTACATTGGCAACAATAGGTGCTGTTCTTGGTATAACTATGCTCGTATCAGGGTATAAAAATAACCTAAAGCTACATCGTAAAATTGGCCCGACTACTAGCATTATTTGGTTTTTTACAGCTATTACCGGTGTTGCAGTGTATTGTTTACTTTATGTTTTTTATAAAGGTGGAGAAACAACATCTGTGATTAAAGCCATTTTAGGCTTTTAATATTAGAGTTGTTTTACTTTATCTTATTATATGGAATGAAACAAAGATTCTGCCGAATACAATGTGTATAGGCAGAATTTTTTTTATTCCATGCTTTTAGAATCTTATAGACAAAATAAGCAGTAGGAAATAAGCCTCTTCCAGATAGTCTGTGTGTAACCCATTTCGATTAATATGGAAAAGTGATGTAGTTAGCCAATTGGTGTATAAATACAAAACTGTTGAAACCACCGCTCATACGGAAAATATATTAGTTATGTATACTCACACTTCCTTTCATTAGTGGTTTGGGCGTAATAACTCTTGATAGTTTACTGAAAAGATAAGGGGGGAGGAGACAGATTGAAAGACTATAAAACTGAAAATATTATCATCTTGTCTTGCTCCATTGATATGGCAAAGTCTTTGTTAATGCATCGGAAGGAATTAATAGCTAGGTCTCCTATTGATTTACCGACAGGTTGGCCTTCATATAGGTTTAGAAGTTTATTGCCTGTTTATCTTGAAAATAAGGTGACAGAAATTGATACTTTACACTTATGGATTGCTGCGGACTTACCGAAGAAGAGAATGGTAGGAGATATTATATTATTTATTAATGATGAAGATTCTAAACAGGGTGTTCTTGAAATAAGACTGGTAGATGAACAAGATGAGCAGATATATTTTAGGGAATGTTTTTTACTATTTATTCAATTCGTGGTTAAACACTTCTTAGATTCGTTAGAAACTATTAAAATGGAGACATACACATCCAATTTAGATCGTATTCATTTACTTAGACAAGTCGGATTCAAGCTAAAAAAGAGAGAGGATCCGTATTTAGTGTGGGTGTTGGAATTAGATGAATTAGAATAATGAAAGGGTGTCTCAATTTAGGTCTAATTAAACCAAAATATATTCCGATAATAGGAAAATATCTTGTTCGATTGGAGACTTAATAAGTGAGGCACCCTAATGAAGTTGAAGCCATATGCGTATAAGGTTATATCTTAAATTTAAATTTGATGATACCAGCTTCTCTGGCAGAATTAAAGGCAATTAATAGAAGAGGTCCTATGATGAAGCCTAGAATTCCAAACAACTTTAAACCTAAATACATGGCAATTAAAGTGGTAAGTGGGGAAAGACCAATATGGCTTCCCATTACTTTCGGTTCGACAGTCCTTCTTATGATGAGGAGAAATCCTGCAAGAATAGCTAATTGTGTTCCAAGACTCGTGTCACCTGTAATTAGATGAAATAATGCCCAAGGTCCTAATATAACAATCGAGCCTATTAATGGGATAAAATCAATAATCCAGATTATTAATGACATTACTAGAGCCAGCTCAGGTATGATGAACCACAGACCAATAAGTGAAACAATAAATATGATGACACTGACTAAAAATTGTGCTTTTAGGAAACCAAAAACTACGTATGATAGACGTGAAGCCATGAAATGGACCTTATCAGCGGTACGTTCAGATAGATGTTCGTATGCTTTTACACGTAATCTTGGAAGATCGAGCATAAATAAAAATAACGCTATTAAATACACTAAGAAACTGACCATATAATTGGGAATTTCTTTAATAATACTGGTAGCATTTTGAATATTAATGGAACTAGTTAAATCATTTTTTATTCGGTTCAATGTTTTTTGGATTTGACCACTTAATTCAGTAACGATGTATTCTGGCATATCTTCTGACGCGTTTACCAAATTCTTTTCGTATTTCAGCCAAGCATTATTCACTTCATTTACATAAGTTGGGGTCTCTTGAGCAATTTCCACTACTTCTGTCACAACTTTAGTTACGATAAAATAGCTAGAAATTCCGATAAATGCAATAAATCCAATAAAAACAATAATTATAGAAAGTTTATGATTTATAGATGTCGTTTTTTGGATTGCTTTTGTAATCGGTTCAAGTAGAATTGCTGTAAAAAAAGCCACAAATAACGGTACTGAAACAGGTAAAATATAATAGCAGACGACTATAAGAAGCAGTATGGCGCAAATAATCATTACTTTTTTTCTAGTGAAGAAACTCGCCAAATTACTTCTCCTTTCTAACTTTTGAATTCTATATAAATTATAAGTTTATATGAATATTTTCACAATAAGATTCTCGTATGAATTAAGCTATGCTAAGGTTTATGTTTGAGTCTGTCCTTTGTTAAAAGGTGTAGGACAGGTTTCCTGATAAAGAATCATAGGTACAGGCACTACACCAATTGTAAAGTATCCAAAACTGGCAGAAGTATGTTAGCATCTAAAGCGATTTTCAACAGGCCATTATAACAAAAATCAATATTAAAGCGCATGTGTGTGCACATGCGCTTTAATATTGATAATTATAGATCTGTGAATTTTGAGATGTCTGCTTTCACATCAGCAAGTACTTTTTCGCATTGTTTAACTAGAGTAGGTGGGAAGCTTTCTCCTTCTCCGTACTCCACGCCATGTGGATAATAATGCTTACCTAATAGTGGTGTCATTAGTTGGATAATCCCTTTATGAGCTCCAACATCACCCTCTACTGCGTAACCTTGTACGCGAAGGTAAAATACACCTTCTTTTAATACGATTTTTTTGTCGTAATTAACGCGCTCGTAGTCCCATTGTTCTGCACGAACTAAGCCGTGTTCATCCATAATTTCGTCAAGTCGATTTAAATCGGCTTTAATTGTTTCTAGACCTGTGTTTTCAAATCTCATAATATGCATCCTCCTATAAATCATACTCGTACGGAAAATGTACATCTAAGGAAGTTAACTATGTATGTAACCAATTTCCTGTGATGCGTAAGCATTTACTAATTTTCCTCTTGTATAATAATAGTATGAATTCTTTCAACATGCAATGTGTATACACTTTGTTTTGTACTATTCACAAAAAGTACATCTTCTATGTTGACAGCCTATTTTGAACTCTATCAAAATAAACCATTAGAGTGTTATAATATTTAATGAAATAAAATAATAATATATATTAATATCGCTTTTTATTGATATAGAACTTATTTACTTTTTAGGAAAGGGGCTCTTACACTGCGGTCTTTAAGTAAAATATTATTTCTTGCATCTATCATTTTCTTGATAGGGATATATTTGAATATTGGAACTAAAGAGAACGAAAACGAAATTTTAATTGAAAATAATGAAGTCAATGAAAAATTTTCGGTGGGCACACTAGATACCAATAAAGACAATAATGAAGGAACGGTAGAAAAACCAGATGCCGGAATTGCTACATTAATTGGAAGACCCACTAGTGAATTAGTTAAGCAATTTGGTAAACCTGCAAGAATTGATCATTCAGCATACGGATACAATTGGTGGGTCTATAATCAGAACGATTTAACCTATATGCAAGCTGCGGTGAAAAATGGAAAAGTTGTTTCGGTTTATGGTTTAGGTGAACAATTGAATGTAGAACCATTTAGAATTGGACAATCTGTGGAAGAAATCTATAAAACGATTTTTGTGGAATCTTCTGTTGAATTAAGTACAGATGACAGCTCGTATAGATTTGAATTATCCGAAGATGATATGCATATGAGACCACTTGTGAAAATGGGAGATATATATGCACAAATCTATTTAGACAAGTTTACAAGTCAAATTTCTAGTATTCGGTTTATTGATGATGAAACGTTGATAAAGCATCGCCCGTATGAATTGATATATCGTGGTAAATTGAGGGAAGATGTTGTCTTATCTGATACTGAATGGGCAGCAATTGAAACAGGGGATAGAAAACAAATTTTCGATATTACGAATATTATTCGGAAAAGACATGGCCTAAATCCACTTCTGTGGGATGACCAAACTGCCCAAGTGGCATATGGGCACAGCCAGGAAATGTTTTCTGAAAATTACTTCTCCCATACCTCGCCTAATAACGGCGAATTAGGAGATCGCCTAGCTAAGGGTGAGGTCCAGTATTTAATGGCAGGGGAAAACATAGCTGCACATTACGTTGATGGACTTGCTGCTGTTTCAGGTTGGTTGAATAGTAAAGGTCACCGTGAAACATTATTAAATGAAGAATTTACACATCTAGGTGTAGGTGTTTACCAGAAATACTTCACACAGAATTTTATTAAGAAAATGGAGTAGAGGCTGTTTCTAAATGTTCCGCTTAATGGACTTTTAGATCGGCCTCTTTTTTTACACTGTGATTAGCTATTGTGAGCATTGATGGCGGTTAATCAAGGAATGGATACTTATAGACTCCTACGAAAAAACGATCGGATACCGTTATGGACCCTATTTCCTACAATATCAAGTTCATGATAATAACGGGTTATGCAACAAACCGATTGGCAAGGAGGATGCTTTGATTCCAGGTTCCATAAAACGTAACATATTGTTCGTTTTTAAGGGGAGGTAGTTCCCAGTCATTTGTCATAGGTGTAGTAAATTGAACAACATGTAGTTTCTCATTAGATCGAATCTGTAATTTTGTAATCATTACAAAATGGTTGCGGTAGTATCTTTCTTTATGATGAGAAATATTCTCTATTACCCCCACCAGTACAGATTCTTCCTTAACCTGTCCACTTTCCAACCACCTAGTTTTGTTTTGTTTCATTTCTCTTTTTGTCAAAAAATAAAAATAGATACAAATAATAGGAATGACAATTGCTGTAACCATCTTCTCCCTCCATAATAAATGACATTATTTCCTTGAAACAATAAAGAAATTCCCGGTTGCCACAGCACAAAGGGTACCGTCATCTCTCATCACTTTTCCTTCAAGAACGATGGTTTGTCTTCCTTTATGAAGGAGGGTACTTTCACAAATCAGTTCCTTTCCACTAGCAACTTTTAAATACCTAACCTGTAAATCTGTTGTTACCGCCGCTAAATGTTCATCCAGAATTAAGTTTGCATGTGTACCGATGGCCGTATCTATAAGGGTCGCTGTTACCCCACCATGTACAATTCCTAAGTTATTGAAGGTAAGAGGATTGATTGGCATTTTCATGATGAATTTTTCACCTTGCCATTCCCGGCTGAACTGGAACATCGAGTTAATATATGTAGTTTGAGATTTCCTACTTGTGGCAATTCCTTCTAAAAAAGCCTTAATAGCGATTAATTCCTCTTCATTTCCATTTTCAATGATTTGTAATAAAGTTTCTTTTAATTGATTATTCATGTTGATGTATTTGCCTTCTTTCACTTATTGATATCCTTATTGAAGGATTGTTCACTTCTATTATAGTGATACTTGTAAAAAAACGTCAAAAAAGATTTCCTTCCCGAAAAGAATTGGCCAGGCACAAATTATTCAACAATGAATAATGTGTTATAGGCTTTAGTCATAAAATTGAGGTGAAGGAAATGACTAAGAAAAAAAGTGAAGCTGTTGAAGAGTTTAAACATTTTGTAAAAAAACATCCTTCATTAATTAGTGAAGTTCGAAAGGGAAAAACGACGTGGCAGGAATTATTTGAAGAATGGTACTTATTAGGGGAAGAAAGTGCGAAGTGGAAATCCTTTGAGTCTGAAGTGGCTGTAACTACTGAACAAAAAAAGGGCAATGATGATACTGCAGAGAATAAATCCGATTTTCTTTCAAATATATTAGGAACATTTAAAAATATGGATATTAATCAAATACAACAGCATGTTTCAAGCCTCAGTCAAGCTCTCGGTGCAATTTCAGGTGTGATTTCCCAGTTTCAATCTAATGAGACCTCTACAGCGAAACAATCAGAGCAGAGTAAACCTCCACACCCATTTTCATTTAGGAAGGATTAAAGGGGGATTAAGATGAGACAGGATATTTACGATATTATTAATGCAAATGAAGATATGAAAAACTATATCCGTACTCAACCTTTATGGTACAGAAAACTAATGAGGAACCCACACGAATTGGAGAAAATGGAAACCGAATCTAAATATTTTTACAAAAAGTCAATTCCTCATCGTGTATCCCAGCTTTCAAATGGTGTTCAAATGGCGAATATTATGTTGAATATGATTCAAACAATGAATGTTGGTAAGTAAAGTAAACACGATAGATAATATCCGCTCTTTTTGCAAACGATAAGGCAAAAGGAGGTTTTCGTGTGAAAAAATGTATTTCATTTTTATTGGTAGTGGTTGTCTTGACTGGATGTAAAGAAAAAGTCCCTGAACCAGAAACAAAGTTAGTAGGTATGAATCGACTTAAGTACGAAACAAATTCAGTTGAGGCAACTAGCTCTATTTTTTCTGATCAAAATGGATGGGATATCAAATATTTTGTTAGAGGTAACGATGTATTTGTTGATTGCTATGTGAAGGATGCATCCTTTCAAAATTCAGGACGAGCTGGAGCAAAAATTGAAGTATGGTTAGATGGAAAAAAATATCGTGAAATGACTACTGCAGCCTTTATCATTAAGGGACTAAGAAAAGGGAACCATACCATATCTTTAGTATTTATTGACGGAGAAAAGAAATTTGCTCGTAAGAACCTAGCTGTCCGTATTAAATAAATGGTTTACACTACTGGGATTGCAAATCTAGTATTCGCATCTTATCGTTTATCATGGTAAAATGGCATTGGAGGTGAGCTTATACATGCTTGCTACTATGGAAAGAGTTGAAATTCTACAATTTTCTGAAGATCTTGCTGCTATGATCATTGAATCTGAAATAGGTGAGGATTACTTCATATCATTATATAAGCTTCAAAGTGACAGAGAAGCTCAAAGGAAAATTCAAGATTTTACTAAATTAAAGGATGCTTATGAAGAAGTGCAGCGCTTTGGCAAATACCATCCTGATTATAAAAGAGTAAGTGAAGAAACAAGGAAGTTAAAGAGGGAAATGGATCTTCATCCTACAGTGGCTGCTTTTAAGAAGGCGGAGACATCTCTTCAGCTAGTACTGGACGAAATCAGTATGATCCTTGGAAAATCTGTATCTGAGCATATAAAAGTACCTACAGGAAGTCCTTTCTTTCAGTCAAGTTGCAGCGGTGGCTGTGGCTCAGGTGGAAGTTGCGGCTGTTCATAATAAACAAAAAGAGAATGCTACCTAAACCGGTGTTCTCTTTTTTTGCAAAGGAAAAGTAAAAAAAGTGAAGTGGCAGAAACAAGGAGTAAACAACTATTTTTGCTTTCTAAGTCCTTGGATTAATATTTTATTAAGATTCATCCTTAAAACGGATACAATCGGGACATAAATTACCACAACAGAACATTTTTTTCTGTGGCACATAAAACCGATGCCTAAATACAAATAAAAGCTCTTGCTGCCTAAAATAAATAGTTTCACAATGCAATTGTTTTCCTTTCATGACAAGAGCTGAGCATATTTTCATATGTTTTAGAATGGTGTCCAGTGTAACGGATGAGTCTGACACTGTAATGTATAAGAAAGGGATACCGGTCACTTTCTTGTAATGCACTTTTTGAATATCAGGTTGCTTTTGTAACAACTTTAAATACTTCTCCCAAACGAAATCAAGATCCATGGTCTCTCACTCCTCTTTTTGCATTGTAGTAAGGATAGTGGTTGAAGGTGTATAAATACAAATCATTATTTATTGATAGAAAGAGAAAATTTATGCTACACTTAAAGCAATTATTGAAACGATAAGGGCTTCATCAACCAACGGTAGGATGGTCCAAAAGCAAGGTTTGCGGGTCAAAATCTTTTATATAGGAGTTTTATTCATGATTGGAGCCAGACAAGGTATAATTGCCTATCTACATACATTAAAACAAGTTAAGATGCTAAGAAGATTCGGTAATATACATTATGTTTCGAAAAAATTGAAATATGTAGTCATCTATACAAATATGGAGGATGTTGAAACAACCGTTGAGAAATTAAAGTCATTCTCATTTGTAAAACGTGTAGATGTGTCATATAAACCATTTTTAAAAACAGAATACGAAAATTCACGTCCTGATAAAGCGAAAGAGTATGATTATAAGTTAGGTATATAAGAAAACGAGAAGATAAAATAATTCTTCTCGTTTTTTCTTTCTAATTATTTCATCGGTGGGATCAGATGGTTCAATCTTAATATTCCAATCAAATATTGATGAAATAGGTCTGGATCGGCAAAATAACGGGATGATTTAACATCAAGCTGCACAATTGGCATTTCCAGCTCTGAAGATAAATTTCTAAATAATTCATAACGTTTATTAGGAGTCACGTTAGGATTTGGAATTCCTTCCCTACACATATAAATCGGTTGGAAATCTCCAGGGTCTGTAGGCTTTAGAACGATCGCAAGTGAAGTGACAGGTTTCTCATCAAAAGTACTATGCATTGCAAGTAATCTCATTACTCGATGCTGATTATTCTTGCCAATCTCCAATAACTCATATAAATCTGAATATCCTTCTCCAAGTTCTATAAAGCGTTGTATCATTTTCTTTCCCCTCTCAAGCTCTTCAAGCGTTAACTTTAACATTTTTTATCTTGATTGAAAAGAAGGGTATAAAGACATCTATAAAAATCCCACTATTTGGATAACTAAACAGAGATTATCTAAAAAAGACGTAAAATGAGTAAAAGTACTGATTTTGTAAAAAAAAATATAACGAAACAAATGAAAATTTGGTAAGTTAGTAGTAGGAAAATAAGCAAGGGGTAATGAATAATGATCCGCACATTCCTGACTACTATATTATTGATTACAATTACCATTGCTGGAATGCTGTTTTGGCAGTGGAATATCTTCTCTGGTTCAAATGGGATTGATACAAAAGCTGAAAAAAAGTCGGTCGCATATAATCAAATTGAAATAAAGCATAGTGCGAAAGTATTGTCTGTTTACCATAAAATAAGCGGCTTACAAGAAGGTACATATCTAGTTGATAACCCTAAGTTAATTAAATTTACATGTACATATGATGAAAAGACCGAATGTAAATGGGATAACAAGAAGCATCTCACTCTAACAGGTAATCAAAAACAAGTTATTTTTAAATATGAGTTAGCAGTTCCATCAGCTAACCAATCAAAACTTTATCACCGGGAATTTCTTGGTTTAAAGGGCATCCCATTCGAAAATACTCGTGTTGAAATCATCTCGACTGTTAGTGATCCAGGAAATTGGATATCTAGCGCACCTTTAATAGGAAAAACTAAGAAGGATTATATTCAATACAGTGTTTTTGAACAGTCTAGTAACATATTTCCGCTGTATTATACCCCAGCGGAAATTGTCCTTCAAAAAATGGATCGCTTATCCCTCTATCATGAGAAAGGCGTTCAGCCTCACCTGAAAAAAATATATGATTCTCTGTCTAAGCTGCCTAATTTTAAAGACCTAACTATAATTGTTACGAAAACTCATCCCGAACTTATCTCTCAAAATCTAGTGATAAGTTCGGATGTATCACAGCCAGAAATTTTATTTCGAAAACTATTCACGTTGGAACTCCAGACACAGTTAAACTTTGATAACAATGATGAAAAATGGATTTCGGTCGTTATCGGGAACTTGAAATATAACCAGAACTTTGGTGGGGAAAAATCCAAAAAGATGTCCGAGGTAATTCAATCAGGATTAGAAGAAAATGAAATTAAGCAATTCATGAATTATATTGAAAATAGTAACTTCCTATCCGCGAAAATTTTAGATCAATTCCTTACTAAAGCAAAAGGAAGAGAAACTCATTTTTTTGAAAGTAATAGAATTGAAAAGGCAGGGTTTAGACCATTACTTTTTCATGATAAGCGAAAGTTACAGGTGAATGGGAATCCCATTAAAGAAAGAATGATTTCGTTAGACAATCAGAACTTGTATCCTCTTCAACAGATTTTGAATAATTTGGGATATGAATTTCACATGATTGATCAGAATCAAATATTGGTTAGTAAGGAAGGAGTATTAATTCGCTTCTACCTGAATAAGAACGTATTCATTATTAATGGAGATGATTATGGGGTGAAAACCAACCCATTAAAGAAACTGAATGGGGAGATTTATATTTCGGAAGATTGGCTGCAGGATATTTTTAACGTAAATATCTTTAACCGAGAAACAGTCATTGAAATAACCAATCTATAAATAATACATTAATGAAATGAGTAGTATAAACGCACAGTGAATTTGGAAATCGTTGATTGGAGAATAAAATCAAGAGTGATTAAAAAAAGCCCTGCAAGAATAAACTTGCAGGGTCCTTCTATTTCCTAAAGGATAGAAGGGAAAGGGAGAGGAGAAACCGGAGGAAGAACTTATGGGGAAACGTAAGTCTTCTCCGCGGTTGGCAACAACATCCTCGATTGGAGATGTTGTTAGTAAACAGTATGACCATTTTATTTTTAGTTATACGTGAATATCTTCTTTAAAACGGAAGAAAAATGCTTATATAGTAAGAAATGGTGTTTCATGTTGGCTCCTTGAATTGGAATATGGTAGGATAGTATAGATTCAAAAAATGTCGAAAAATGTGGTGAGTTACATGAGAGTCGTATCTGGAGAGTTTAAAGGGAGACCTTTAAAGTCTGTTCCTGGGAACACGACAAGGCCGACTACGGATAAGGTGAAAGAATCCATTTTCAATATGATTGGACCATACTTTTCAGGTGGGACAGTTTTAGATTTGTTTGCAGGAAGCGGTGGCCTTGGAATAGAAGCTATTAGTCGCGGGATGAATAAAGCGATATTTGTAGATCGTGAATATAAGGCCATTCAAACTGTGAGGCTTAACCTTGAAGCCTGTAAGGTCAGTGAGGACCATTACGAGGTTTACAAGAATGATTCAGAAAGAGCATTGAAAGCCTTAGTAAAAAGGGAACTAGTTTTTGACTTAATCATGTTAGATCCCCCTTATAAAAAGCAAAAATTAATCGATCTCCTTACTTTCATAGAAAAATATAATCTCTTAACAGAAAGCGGTTACATAGTTTGTGAACATGGTTCAGATATTGAATTGCCCGAAGAAGTTGGGGCATTAAGACAAACAAGAAAAGAAACGTATGGAATGATTGGTATATCCATTTATCAAATCCATAAGGGTATCGAACATAATGAGGTGCAGGAATGAATAAAATAGCGGTTTGTCCAGGTAGTTTTGATCCGATAACCTACGGCCACCTCGATATTATTCAGCGTGGTGCAAAAGTATTTGACGAGGTTTATGTGGTCGTATTGAACAACTCTTCTAAGAAGCCTGTATTTACTGTTGATGAACGGATGGACTTGATACGAGATGTTACGAAACATATTCCAAATGTCAAAGTAGATTCATTCCAAGGCCTGTTAGTGGATTATGCTGCGAGCATAAAAGCCGATGCAATTATTAGGGGATTAAGGGCAGTATCAGATTTCGAATATGAAATGCAAATTACCTCTATGAATAGAAGGTTAAACGATCATATTGAAACATTTTTCATTATGACGAACAATCAGTTTTCATTCTTGAGTTCAAGTATTGTTAAGGAAGTTGCCAAATATGGCGGCGATATTTCAGAGCTCGTTCCTAAGCCGGTGCAAGAAGCATTACATCAAAAGTTTAAAGGATAAAAAAAGCTGATTCAAAAGGTCGTTGAATGACGATCATTTGAGTCAGCTTTTGTGTTTATACGGGATTTTATATTTTAAGATAGTAATCAATAGGCTAATAGCTAAATATTATCTCTTATACAACACATTCTTTTTAGCGTAAATCAAACAGTATAGTGTTAGGCAAAGAATGGTAATAAGAGGTCCGTAATTATTGAAAAATAACAGGATTGACTCCAACCAGCTTACATGGGCATCTCCAATAACAGGGAGAGCATGTGAAGGTCTTTCTTTGAAATGTAGCCCTTCATAAACTGGTTTCCAGATTACTAGTGTAATTAGCCCTGCAATAGTACCATGCATAATTCTAGCTATGAAAAAGGGTAGGAAACGGATATCAGTATCAGCAAGGATACTAGCGACCTGTGCTTGCACACTAAAGCCACTAAAGGCCAAAATAAAGCTTACAACGATTGCTTGAAACATAAGTGTTACGTCTTGTACTTGGCTTGTCATTTGGGAACCTAATGTAATCTCAAAAAGCCCTGAGATATATGGAATGCTAAATACCTCGGGAATATTCAAAATAAAAAAGAGTTTTTCCATCCCATTTGCAATTATTCCTGTAATCTTCATATGATATAAAAGCTTGTTAATGACTGAGAATAAAATGATGAATCCACCAATCATCAACAATGTTTGAATAGAAGAAGTTACTGCATCACCCAATAGTTTGCCAATGGGCCTTTTGTCTTTCAATCTAGTTCGATGTAAAGCGCGAATGGCTGTTTTTATGGAAACTCTTTCAGAATTAGGGATAACCTTCGTTTTTTCTTTCCCATGCCATCTCATGATGAGCCCAACACAAAAATTTCCTGCATAGTGCGCAATGGCAAGGATGATTCCGAGGTTAGGGTTATGGAAAAAACCAATGGAAACTGCACCGAAAATAAATAATGGATTTGAAGAGTTTGTAAAGGAAACCAATCTTTCCGCTTCAATTTTTGTTAGTTGTCGGTCTTGCCGTAGTCTTGCGGTTAATTTTGCGCCTGAAGGATATCCTGATGCCATTCCCATAGCCCACACGAATCCTCCTACACCAGGTACTCTAAACAAAGGCCGCATTAGAGGTTCCAGCAGCACCCCAATAAAAGTCACAACTCCAAACCCAATCAACATCTCCGAGACGATAAAGAAGGGTAATAATGAAGGGAAAACAATTTCCCACCACATGGTTAATCCGCGGATGGAGGCATCGAAGGCTTCCTGCGGATAGGCAATTAAAGATCCTGCAAACAAGGTGGCACACATTGCCAACAGGAGAGTTTTGATGACGGACTTATCCAAGTGTAGGGCCTCCTTAAATAAAATCTAACTTGTGTGTAACTGAAACTATAAAGATATTCGATGTCATTTCTCTTATGGAAAAAGAAATGTTAAAATATTCAGTAATATAGGTGGAGGATTTGTAGTCATTCTCTAACACGTCTGTCAGGGGATGACATTGATTAGTTTTGATTGAATCCTTTTATATGAGCTTTAAAGCAGTCTTGTCCTTGTATAAGAAAATATACTTTCTAACGTATGTTTTTAGAACATCCAAGGACTAGATGTTGACCGATTATAGTAGGATTTCAAAATGGAACCATGTAAAGAGGTGATCAACCTGTGAGAGAGCCGAAAATTGGATTGGCTTTAGGATCTGGAGGGGCAAGAGGCTTTGCTCATTTAGGGGTCTTAAAAGTGCTAAAAGAAAACAATATAAAAGTGGATTATATAGCAGGAAGCAGTATGGGTGCATTAGTTGGAGCTTTTTATGCAGCAGGTACGGATATGGATCAACTTTATAAAATATCCAGTAATTTTAAGAGGAAATATTTTCTCGATTTTACTGTTCCAAAGATGGGTTTTATCTCTGGAAAAAAGGTGAAAGAATTTATTCGTATCTTCACAAAAAACAAAAAGCTAGAAGACTTAGATATCCCATTATGGATTGTTACCACTGACATTAAAACAGGTGAAAAAGTGATTTTTAAAGAAGGACCTATTGCCGAGGCGGTGCGAGCAAGCATTAGTATACCAGGAATATTTGTACCAGAAAAAATCAACAATCGTTTGTTGG
>NZ_QBBX01000004.1:181536-199162 GCF_003073175.1 Peribacillus acanthi | reverse complement strand
AGATGGTGGGGTAGTAGACCGAGTACCTGTTTCAGTAGTAAAAGAAATGGGGGCTGATATCATTATTGGTGTCGATGTCGCTCATGTAAAGCAGGATATGGAAATCACCTCGATATATGATGTCATCATGCAGAGTCTAGATATTCTTCAAATGGAATTAGTTGAGCAAAAGAAGATTGTTTCTGATATTATGATTCGCCCCCGAGTTGAAAAATACAATTCAAAAGCATTTACAAATATAGACGAAATAATTAGTATTGGAGAGGATGAAGCTAGAAAAAATCTTGAAGCTATCATTGAATGTATAGGAAACTGGAAGGGGTCAAGTGGGGAATGAAACAAATTTGGAAGGCAAGCTCCTTTCTTGCACTTACGTTACTTGTTGTCTTATCTATTTTTTATACTTTGCCTTTTTATGTTTCAAAGCCTGGAATGGCACAGGAACTAGAGCCAATTGTTCATGTCGAGGGAGCTGACGACGCAGAAGGTAGCTTCATGCTTACAACAATAAGGATGGGGAAGGCAAACATCTATTCATATTTGATGGCCAAATGGAGTAAGTACCAAGAAATCTATCCTGAAGATATGATTCGTTCTGAAGACGAAACGGAAGAGGAATATTCTGTTAGACAACTTCAAATGATGGAAGGTTCTAAAGACGCAGCCATTATTAATGCCTATGTTTTTGCAAGTAAGTCCATCGATATTGAATACAAAGGAATTTATGTTGTGAATGTATTAGAGGACATGCCCGCTGATGGAAAGTTGAAACCTGGGGACAGAATCACTCAGATTGACGATATTTCTTTCACTTCATCTAAGCAGTTTATCGACTATGTGGGGGGAAAGAAAGCTAAATCTAGAATTAAAGTAACCTTCCAGCGTGACAAGGAAAAAATGGTTGAAACCATACAGCTTAAAAAAATAGAGAAAATCGGTAATAGGGTAGGAATGGGGATTACACTCGTAGACGACCGTAAAGTAATAACCGATCCTCCTGTCACGATTGATTCGGAATCGATTGGAGGGCCATCCGCTGGATTTATGTTTTCCTTGGAAGTGTTTAATCAATTAACAAAAGGGGACATTACAAAAGGATATAAAATTGCAGGGACAGGGACTATTGATGAACAAGGAAAAGTGGGACCTATTGGTGGTATAGACCAAAAAATCATTGCTGCAGATAAGTCAGGAGCACAAATATTTTTTGCTCCGAATGAAAACGGTGTAAAGGATTCTAATTATAAAGTTGCAGTAAAAACGGCTAAAGAAATAGGAACCGATATGAAAATTGTAGCTGTCGACCATTTTGTAGAAGCTATTCGTTTTCTAGAGAGTTTAGAGGAATTATAGTACATAAATAAGCGTGTAATGAGTGTTTAATATATTGGATTGTTTAATGCTCATTAAAAATGAATAAACCAGAGACATGAATAAATTGTCTCTGGTTTTTATCATTTTTCGATTCTAATAGGGGCTAATAATTCTCGTTTCCAAAGTGATTTTTGCGCATTTGGGTTTAAACTTAAAGCATGGATGGTAGCAGATTGAAAATCCATAGCCAATGAAGTTGATTTATCCTTACCTATTTTTGAGTATAACGGCATCTCTAATGTTTTCTTATGTAGGCTTAAATATTGTTGGCCCGCTCGACTCATTCCTAATATCCTTATATGTCCGTTCTCATTCATTGCTTTGGTCATTTGATCCTTAGTGACTTGGTTAAGTATATGAACACAAATTCTTTGGATTCTCGTCCATGTATAGCGTTTCGTTTTGACAAGTGTAACAAATTCGTGGAAGGATGATGCTTCTAAAGCCGCTTCTTTTAGTCGATAATGTATCCCTTCCTCTACTTCGTATAGTTCTGCTAATTGCGATAAAGAAGTGCTAATTAACTTGTATTTCAACATGTGCCAATAGTCTTCCCACTGGTGTAGCTTACCAAATTCCTGTACATACATGTCCAAGCCTGTAACACTTTCTGTAGGTAAATATGGCATGACACTGCTTAATGATTGACTTTCTGATCCATTTTCAAAGAGGCAACTTCTTATACTAGTAGCACTAGCAATAAAATCATCCGTAGGGCGAGGGTCATGATACTCTGCTTTTATTCTTTTTATGGTCGCTGGTTGAATGACGAAACCATTTTTTAAAGCAGCTCGAACATATTGGTACCCTAGAATATTATTTGGTTTCGATAAATCAGGTAAATCGATATGATCGCCCGCTATATCTAAAAATGCAAGAGAGGCTGATTTAGGATAACTATTGCCATTAGAAGAATGAAATTTAAGTCGTTCATTATATTCAGCTTCTCTTTGGGACATGATTTGATAGAGAGTTTCGAATGGAGTAATTTCGCCTAATTCGCTACCAAAACAAAAGAAATCACAATGTAACGCTTCAAGAATATGAATGGAACCCGACGCAAAGTGCTCTGCATGCTGAGTACTATATGCATAAGGTAATTCAACCACTAGATCAGCCCCACCTTTAAGGGCCATGCTAGCTCTAGTCCATTTACTAGTTAAGGCAGGTTCGCCTCTTTGGAGGAACGAACCACTCATGACTGCTACCACTACGTCTGCCTCTGTGGATTTTTGGCTTTCTTGTAAATGATATTTATGTCCATTGTGAAAAGGATTGTATTCGACAACTAACCCAACTGCTTTCATTGATTTCCTCCAGATTTGTAATTTACAAAATGAGTGGTAAAATATATGATTATACAGTTGATAACCTATCTAGAAGCTGGCATTGTGCCTTTAAATGCTCGGTTTCTACTACATTGTACTGTAAAGAAATTATATTGACAAACGGTAGATAGACAGCTATAATTACCTTTGTTGCCTTGAGGTGATTCATTTGAAATGGACAATTACTCAACTTCAGAAATATCGTGATAAAGGCCTCGTTCTAAATGAAGAGGTGGATGTCTCACCGGTTATGGACATCGATAAGCAAATCCGGGCCGTGTCTCCCATGCACGTGACGGGTCGAGTGGATATTAGCACAAATGAAATTACCTTCCATCTACATATTGAAGGTAAGCTCACATTGCCTTGTTCACGCACACTTGTTGATGTATTCTACCCGATAGACGTTAAAACAACAGAAACTTTTTTACTACGTTCTGATTATGATCCTGACCAGGAGAATGTGACAGTAGTAAAAGGTGATGTTATTGATCTTTATCCGATAATACAAGAGAATGTGTTGCTCGAAGTTCCTATGCAAGTTTTTTGCGATAACGCAAATCCAGAAGGAGCAACTCCACAGTCAGGTAATGACTGGTCTGTTATTTCGGAAGAAGAGCAGGAGAAGAAAGTTGATCCACGACTTGCGGGCTTGGCAAAATTCTTTGACAACGACAAGCAATAATGAAACAAGAAACGAGAAGATTCGGGATTTTCCGGTCCTTATAACTTCTTAGCTCATTTTTAAGGAGGTGGGAATAATGGCTGTACCTTTTAGAAGAACGTCCAAGACGGTTAAAAGAAAACGTCGTACACACTTTAAGCTTCAAGTTCCTGGTATGGTAGAATGCCCAAACTGCGGTGAAATGAAATTAGCTCACCGTGTATGTAAAGCTTGCGGTACTTACAAAGGAAAAGAAGTTGTTAACAAATAATTTTTCCTGAAGAGAGAGACTAAAATGACTGACTTTCAGTTGTTTTAGTCTCTTTTTCATTTCTCTATAGAATTTCGAAGCAGGGAAGTGAATGGGACATCTAGAATCCATAATGTATTGCAATCTGTTGAATTGGAGTGAAGCATCATGTCAGAACAATGTTTAAAGAAAAGTCTATCAGATGATGGGATCATGACATTGACCATACATCGGCCAGAGAAGAGAAATGCCATTAATTATCAGGTTATGGATGAGATGGCTTCTTCGCTTTTAGAAATAAAGGAAAATAAAAATATTAAAGTCCTAGTCATTACAGGGGCAGGGGAACAAGCTTTTTGTTCAGGTGGTGACTTGAGTGAGTTCCATAGTTTACATACTGAATCTGAAAGCTACGAAATGCTATCTAAAATGGGAGATGTACTATATTCACTTCTGACATTGCCTATTCCAACCATTGCATTATTAAATGGTACAGCCGTAGGAGGGGGATGTGAGATTGCATCCGCATGTGATGTTAGATGGGCATATCCTCATTCAAAAGTCGGTTTTATCCAAGGGAAACAAGGTATTACAACAGGATGGGGCGGAGGTACAATCCTAATGGAGAAACTCCTTCCTTCCAATGCACTTAAGTTCCTTCTCACAGCAAGAGTCATGCCACCGGAAGAAGCTTTGAAATTTGGATTTATTGATCAACTCCTGAATAAGGATGAAGATTGGAAATCTTTATTGACTAATATGATTGAAAAGGAACAAGGAGTTCTATTGGCATATAAACAAATATTAATTCGTAAATGGAATGAGACTAGATTAAAAGATAGGATAGACCTTGAAATTCGAGAGTGTGCCAAGCTATGGGAGAGTGAGGCCCACTTGCTGGCGGTCAGAAAGTTTACAGAAAAAAACCTATAAACAAATGTAATTGGTATCACAATAAATGCGGCCACCAATTTTTAAAAATAAGTCTTCTACCAATCCTATTAAGTGCATATTTTATATAAATACTTATTAGGAGGGAACCACAGATGTCGATGACAAGACAAGACGCTTGGAGTCAGGATGAAGATTTATTGCTAGCAGAAGTAGTTCTAAGGCATATTCGTGAAGGAAGTACCCAGTTGACCGCTTTTGAGGAGGTCGGCAAGCAGCTCTCAAGGACATCGGCAGCATGTGGGTTTAGGTGGAATTCCTTTGTCAGAAAACAATATAAATCGGGTATCGAATTAGCAAAAAAACAAAGAAAAGAATACAAGAAAAAAGCGTATCAAAAAACACAGCTCCATGGGAAAGAGGAAGTTGCAAAGGAAGTAGTAGTGCAGGTGGATCACACATTAAATCAAACTCCTTCGTCCAGCCCTACTGACAGTCTTAATTTGCAAAATATCGTCACGTACCTAAATTCATTTGAATCCCTTGTTTCTCAAAAGGATCAGGAAAAGGATAAATTGCAAAAAGAATTAAAAATCCTTAAAGAAGAAAATTTTAAACTATCAAGAATCAATGAAGAACTAGAAAATAAGATTCATACCATAGAAAGTGAATACCGCTCCATCCTTGAAATTTTAGAGAAGGCCAGAAAGCTGGTAAATAAAGAAGATAGTAAGAAAGTACAAAAAGTGTAGAGTCATTGTAATTAATAGATGAAAATGAAAAGGGAATGAAGATAAGTCGCATAAAAGCGCACAAGTCTTCATTCCCTTTTTTGTTTCTTTAAGGCTTCCAAATAAAAGGATTTTGTCCTAAATCTCTTTCCATGTCATAGGCTACTGCTTCAAAGCCCATCTTCATCCAAAAATCATGAGACTGAACTCTTGGGTTTGTTTTAATAGGTAGTTTGAAGTTTTTTGCGAATTCCACTAATGCTGCTCCATACCCTTTTCGTTGATACGCAGGTAAAACTTCTAGTTTCCATAGTTCTAAATAGTCTTGCGCAGGTTCAAAGTATAAGTCAAATTTAGCACTTCTACGATATAATGACATACGTGCAACTAGTTTATCGCCAAAATAAATCCCGTAAAATGGGGATTCACTATCGTTTTCAATGATATTCGCCTCAAGGTCTTCATGCATGGATAGTTCTTGAATTCCGTATTCTTTAAATTTCTTGAACTCATCTAATGTTTTGTAATTAACTAGCAATGGTTCTACTCTATATTCCATTGGTTTTGTCCCCCTTTACCTAGGTGCAAGTTGATATTTACTAATATTTCAATAAATTCATTATATAATAAATTTTTGTGATAGTCCTTAAAAAAACACTTATAACAGGTTTTAACAGGAATTGTTAGGATGATGTAGAATATATACGATAAACGAAATTATTTGGAACGAAATATTTGTATTTAGTCAATTAGTCATATTGGAATATCCATAAAAGGATTTTTTTGTTAAAATATTCGTACATACATAGGAGAGAGCATCCATGAATATTGGGATAATCGGTGGAGGATCAATTGGGCTTTTATTTGGCTTTTATTTATCATCTACCCATAATATCACTATCTTTACTAGAACTGGGAAGCAGGCTAGTGAAATTAATAAGAATGGTATTCATTGTTTAACTGATGGAATCTATAAAATTGCGGAAGTTCAAGCAAGTAAGCTTGATGAAAATGCACTATTACTAGAACAAGATATATTAATCGTTACAGTCAAACAATATCAATTAGAAGAAATCCTTCCATACATAAAAAACGCAGCAGTTCCTTTAATCTTCATACAGAACGGAATGGGACATCTAGACCAAATTAGAAATTTAGAGGCGGAAATATTTTTAGGTACAGTAGAGCATGGTGCATTTAAAGTGGACGATATGACAGTCCAGCATACAGGCCGAGGGGCAGTTAGATTGGCAGTGTTTAAAGGGGATGTTAACACCATTACCTTTTTAAGTGAAAATGATAACCTCCAGATTTCCTTCCAAGACCAATATTTGCCTATGCTACTCGATAAGTTATTTGTCAACGCGACGATTAACCCATTAACTGCAATCCTAGAAGTGAGAAATGGTGAATTAGTGGAAAATCCTAATTTTCATCACATACTAGTAAATCTATGTAAGGAAATATGTACAGTATTTAATATTTCAGATTGGAAACATGTTTTAATTCACATTGAAAATGTTTGTCGTAATACAAGTAATAATCGTTCATCTATGTTGAAAGATATAGAAAATCAAAGACAAACAGAAATCGATGCAATTTTAGGATATGTTTTAATGGAAGCGAACAAGAGAAATCAGCACGCATTGCTTTGTGAATCTCTTTACAACATGGTAAAGGGAAAGGAGCTTCGTTTAGGGAAGGGGATGTAAATGGCAAATTTATTATCATTTATAATTGCTACTTTAGTAACAGTACCAATCATTGGATATATCATTTCTTTCATCATCGCAAAGCAAATCACAAAAAACCATAGTATGTCTGTTAGAATTTCCGTAGATATCAGTACAGTCCTTTTTATCGTTTCTGTGCATTTCTTAATTCATGCTATATGGGGAATTTCGATGATTTGGGCAATATTATTAGTGTTGATTATGGTAGCACTAGCCGTTGTTCTTGTACATTATAAGGTTAAAGAAGAGATTGTCATGACTAAAGTGATGCGTGGGTTTTGGAAACTTAATTTCATCATTTTTTCAAGTGCCTATGTTATCTTGCTAATTTATGGGTTAGTTAAAAGAGTCACCATGACAATTTGATGGTATAACGTATGCTTAATGGTTTATGAGTCATTGGGCATTTTTTTTTCATTTACCACTTATCGATGGTATACTCTAGGAGCGAATGTAGTTGTATTTGAAAGGAAGTATTATGATGGAACTAAAAGAATTGGCTTTACCTTCCATAAATAAGTTTGCCTCTGATTATATAAAGAATAAATTAGCAGTCCAGGAATTCTTCCATTATGATCTTCAAGAGCAAAATGTGTACCACTCTCGGTTAAAAGATCTGCAGGAAAGAACATTTAAGAGACAAGAACTTGCAGAGTATATTTCCAACTATATGTCTCCATTAGGACTTACCGATAAAATAAATCAAAACCTGAAAGCTCTTGTGGAAAATGAAACCACTGTAGTCATTGGTGGACAACAGGCCGGTCTATTAACGGGTCCCCTTTATACTATTCATAAAATAATTTCAATTATTAAACTTGCTGAGCAACAATCTTTCAATTTAGGGAAAAAAGTGGTTCCGGTATTTTGGGTTGCAGGGGAAGATCACGACCTGCAAGAAGTGAATCATGTTTTTGTTCAGGATGACAAAGCGTATGAGAAGATTTCCTATCCATACTATCAGGAATCTAAGTCTATGATTTCTGATATTCCTCTTGATAGTAGTTATGTTGAAAAATGGATTTCAACTGTTTTTCAAACCTTTGGTGAAACTACATACACGAAAGCCTTGCTTGAGGATGTGAAATATATTGCTAAAGGGTCTAAAAACTTTAGTGATTTTTTCGTGAAAATAGTTCATTCCTGGTTTAAGGATTATGGGTTATTAATCCTTGATGCAGCCGACAAAAATATACGTAGGCTTGAAAGTGAATACTTTGAACAGTTAATCATCAACCAAGAACAGATCACAAAAAAGGTTCTAACACAGCAATCTATCATAAAAGAAAAAGGGTACAGCAGAACCATTGAAATGGAAGATAGCGCAGCTAACCTATTTTTTTATGATACTGAAAAGCTTGAACGAGCTCTTCTATTTTATGATAATGAAACACAATTATATAAAGACAAAGCAGGAATTTATGTATTTTCAAAAGAACAATTGTTAGAAATGGCAAAGAAGAAGCCGGAGTGTTTAAGCAATAACGTCGTATCAAGACCTCTAATGCAAGAAATGTTATTCCCGTCTCTTGCATTCATCTCAGGACCGGGGGAAATGGCTTATTGGAGTGAATTAAAACTTGCTTTCGAATGGATGGAAATGAAAATGCCTCCAATTGTGCCAAGATTGAATATCACATTTATGGAAAAGGATATACAAAAAGCCTTACACGAAATTGATGTTGATATTTACGAGGTTTTGGCCTATGACATAGAAGGGGCTAAAGCAAGATTTATATCATCAATTAAAGATACAAACATTGAAAGCGTATTTGTGCAAATGAAAAATCAGCTTTTGATCAATCATCAAATGTTATCCCAAGGAGCTATGCTTCATGATAAAGGGTTAGAACAAATTTTAAAGAAAAATGCTGATATACTAAATGAGCAATTGGACTTTATATACAATCGTATTAATAGTAGTGTCGAGAAAAAGCACCAGCATATTTTGAATAAATATCAAGATGTACAAAATCAATTACGACCTCTTTCCTCTCCGCAAGAAAGAATCGTTAATTTGTATTTTTATCTTAACAAGTATGGTCCAGTTTTTATCCAAGATTTAATGAAAATAGAATTTGAATTCAATAGTATGCATAAGGTTGTTCTACTATAAAAGAGTCAATGTCCCAGGTATTGGGATATTGACTATTTTTTATGGTTGTTTTCGTAAAGTGTTTTGTTTTTTCGGGTAATTTTACTTTAACTATGTGAGTGAATTGTCTTGGAGGGCAAACTCCTGCTTGAAAAATAAATACAATCACATGTTTTTATCAGCAATTTGTGGGGTAATATTCCGTCATTCGCTAAATGACGCTTACGCATGCAAATAATCACTATAAAACACTGTCCAAACCTGTAGAATACACGCGAAATCCAAGAAATTTGCTAAAAGGAATATATTAGTATAAGAAGAATACTAAAAATAGTGGTAGAAAGTGGGGGGATGTGGTAAATTTGAGATAGAAAGTGGGGGTAGTGCATATGTTCATGGGCGAATACCATCATAATATTGATAATAAGGGTCGCTTAATTGTTCCTTCGAAATTCAGGGAGCTTTTAGGGGAACAATTTGTGTTAACTCGAGGACTCGATCAATGTTTGTTCGGTTATCCCATGGAAGAGTGGCGCTTACTTGAGGAAAAGCTCAAGGCCTTACCATTAACGAAAAAAGACGCTCGAGCCTTTACAAGATTTTTCTTTTCTGGCGCTACTGAGTGCGAAGTGGATAAGCAAGGCAGAATCAACATACCAACTCCCTTAACGGGCTATGCCCAGCTCGAAAAAGAGTGCGTTGTTCTTGGTGTTTCAAACAGAATTGAGATTTGGAGCAAGCCTCTTTGGGAAGACTATTTTACAGCATCAGAAGATTCTTTCGCTGATATAGCAGAAAATATGATTGGTTTTGACATTTAATAAGCGAATAGAACGGACAACGAGCAATTGGAGAGTGATAGGTTTGTTTAAGCATAAAACGGTACTACTAAAAGAAACGGTTGATGGATTGGATATAAAGCCAGATGGTATTTATGTCGATTGTACGTTAGGTGGGGCTGGACATAGTAGCTATTTATTGTCCCAGCTATCCGACCAAGGAAAGCTATATGCGTTTGATCAAGATGAAACGGCAATAAAGAATGCAGAAGAAAAGTTAAAGGAATTCGGTGATAGAGTCACATTAATTCAAAGTAACTTTACATACATCAAAGATGAACTAGCTAAGCGTGGCGTTTTTCAAGTTGATGGCGTACTCTACGATTTAGGGGTTTCCTCCCCGCAATTAGATACACCAGAACGTGGTTTCAGTTATCAACATGATGCACCACTTGATATGAGAATGGACCAAGATGCCGAATTGTCAGCATACGACGTAGTAAACCATTGGTCATTTAATGATTTGACGAGAATCTTTTTCCAATATGGAGAAGAGAAGTTTTCGAAACAAATCGCAAGAAAAATCGAAGCGGCAAGAGAAAAGAAACCGATTGAAACAACTTTTGAATTGGTTGAATTGATTAAAGAGGGGATTCCTGCTCCAGCAAGAAGAACTGGGGGACATCCTGCAAAACGAGTATTTCAAGCGATACGAATTGCAGTGAATGATGAGTTGAAGGTGTTTGAACAATCTTTAGAGCAAAGCATTTCGATTTTGAATCCTGGTGGTAGGATTTCTGTCATTACTTTCCATTCTCTAGAGGATAGAATTTGTAAGACTGTATTTAAAAAAGCGAGCGAGGTACCTCAATTACCTCCAGGGCTTCCTGTCATACCAGATGAATTTAAACCAGAGTTAAAACTTGTAAATAGAAAGCCGATAATACCAAGTGAAGAAGAACTTGAAGAAAACAATCGCGCACGATCAGCCAAGCTGCGGATCGCTGAAAAACTATAAAAATACAGGGGGGAAACAAGATGAGTAATTTAGCTAGAAAAATGCATGAACAAAGAAGCTTTGAACAACAACCAGAAACGTCCGTACAGACGGTTGTTATACATAAGGCAAGAATTACGATTGGAGAAAAAATTCTAATGATCGCATTCGCTATAGTACTGACAGTATTGGCTGCAAATATTGTTTCCAACCAATATGCAATATACGAAGCGAATAAGGAAATCCAAGTAGTGGAATCCACGATTTCTGATCAAATTAAGGTTAATAATGACTTAAAAGTAGAAGTAAGTGAATTAAGTACATATGAGCGAATCTGGCAAAAAGCTTCCGAATTAGGTTTGAAGCTTAATGAAAATAATGTCAAGGTCGTGCAAAAATAATGTACGTTAAACAAAGGAATATGAACACGGGAGCAGCCATTCTGATCGTACTATTCGGACTGCTCTTTTTTCTATTAAGTTGTAGATTTGTGTTCATTCAAGCAACAGGTGAAGCCGGAGGAGAGGTTCTTGCGGCTAAAGCACAAGCCAAATACACAAAATATCGTACCATTGATGCCAGCAGAGGATCGATATTAGATAGTCGTGGAACGGTGATTGCTGAAGATACGCCTTCTTATTCGCTAGTGGCTATATTAGACGATAGCATGACTGTGGATCAGGATAATCCTCAGCACGTAGTAGATAAGGAAGAAACTGCAGAAAAGCTTTCAAAATATATCGATCTAGAAAAAAGTAAAATTTTAGATCGATTGCAAAAAGAGGATGTGTTCCAGGTGGAATTTGGAGCTCCTGGACGTGACCTTTCCCACAAAACAAAGCAAGAAATTGAAGCCTTGAAGTTACCTGGTATTACATTCAGAAAAGATACAAAAAGGTTCTATCCGAATGGTGTCTTCGCTTCCCATGTGGTTGGATATGTGGAGAAAAAGGCGAATACTTCTAAAAAAGGAACTGAAACAGAAACGGTCGGCATGCTGGGCTTAGAAAAGACTCTACAGCCTTTATTAAAAGAAACCGACGGGAAAGTGAAGTTTGAGAGTGATCGCTGGGGCTTCCTCCTTCCTAACAAAAAGGAAGAGAAAGTAGTTCCTCCGAAGAATGGTAACACAGTCCAATTAACATTGGATAAAAAAATCCAAACCTTCCTTGAGGACTCCTTAAACCAAGTTTATAAAGAATACCAACCAAAGGAGCTTATCGCAATCGTAGCAAATCCCAAAACAGGGGCGATTTATGCGATGGCTCAAAGACCTACCTTTCATCCTACAACTCGTGAAGGATTAAGCCAGAACTGGAAAAACCTTGCGATTGAGGAGAATTTTGAGCCGGGTTCAACGATGAAGGTGTTTACTCTAGCTGCGGCTGTAGAAGAGGATAAATTTAATCCAAATGGAACTTTTGTCACAGGCTCCTATAAAGGGGTATCAAGTGACCATAGTGGAATTCCAAGAGGGAAAACCATTACTTTCTTGGAAGGTTTACAGAGATCCTCGAATGTAGCGTTTGCTACAATTGCAATGGAGCATCTCGGGGCAGATAAATTTAGAGAATATTTAACGAAGTTTGGATTTGAACAACCAACTGGCATAGATTTGCCTAATGAGGTGGGAGGAAAAATCCTATATAAATGGAAAAGTGAGAAAATCACGACTTCCTTCGGTCAAGGAACTGTCATCACTCCTATTCAACAAATACAAGCATTCTCTGCAATAGCAAACGACGGTAAAATGAGAAAGCCTTATGTCATAGATAAAGTGATTGATCCGAATGGAGAAATAATAAAAGAAACTAAACCGGAAGTGGTTGGTCAGCCTATATCTGCTTCTACGGCCGAAAAGGTGAGGAATTACCTTGAGACAGTAGTATCAGCAGAAAAAGGAACAGGTAGAAAGTACAGCATTGAAGGATATAAAGTGGCTGGTAAAACCGGAACGGCACAAATCATCGGTGACGATGGAAGGTACCAAGAAGGTAAAAATAATTACCTATTCTCATTCATTGGAATGGCTCCAAAAGAAGATCCTCAATTAATTATGTATGTAGCCGCCCTACAACCAGAATTGGGTGAAACGAAAACAGGGGCGGATGTTTTATCGGCTATTTTCAATCCAGTTATGAAAAGTAGCTTGCAATATTTGAACATTAAGCCTTCTGATATTAAAGAAGTGAAAGCAAAAGGGATTGAAGACTTCACATCCGTATCCATTACTAGAGCTCAAGATCAATTGCAAAAGGATGGATATGAAGTAATTATTTTAGGAAATGGTAATCAAGTAACTAATCAATCACCGAAACCTGGGAGTATTCTATTAGAAGGTGAAAAAATCATACTTCTCACTAATGGTGATAGGAAAATGCCTGATTTAACAGGCTGGTCTTTACGTGATGTTATGAAAGTTGCCAAAATCGCGAATCTAGATTTAAATACTGCAGGAAGCGGCTATGTAACAAAGCAAAATATCAAGCCTGGTACTAAAATTTCAAATGGGATGTATTGTATCATTGAACTTAAGCCACCTGAAGAAATGGTTAAAAAGGAAGAAGAGTCTAAAGAAAAGGACGAAGAAGAGGTACATGATTAACTGAAAAGCGTAGAGCGCCTGTTTATCGGCGACCAGCATAAGACGAGCCGGCTGGAAGGTTGGTTTTGACCTTCCGGACGGATTGGCTTATGACCTCGAGGCCGACTAAGAACGCCACGTCCATGTGGCAAAGTCGGCACTAGCACATCCTGTGCGTCGCCGATGGCGCTCGTAGCTAGACACTGCTTTAATTTCAAAAAAACAACTTGTAGTTTTAACTAAAAAGCGTCGCGCATTAGAACAAGCCTTCCTGTTTTGTAGGGAGGCTTGTTCTATTTCCCTTTGTACAAGCATAGATTGAAAGCAAGTGTGAGTTGGGGGTGCTTTTTTTGCGAGTTTCCAATGTAACCGTAAGGAAAAGGTTATTCATTGCATTACTGGCCGGGTTGTTTATCTTTTTAATCATTGATGTTCGTCTAGGGTACGTGCAGTTTATTCTTGGCGAATCCTTAACAGGCAAGGCCAAGGATTCATGGAGTAGAAACATTGTTTTTGAGCCAAAAAGAGGAGAAATTTTGGATCGGAATGGAGTGGCATTAGCGACCAATATCAGTGCTCCTACCATTTATGTAGTTCCAAGGCAGATAGAAGATCCTGTATCAACGGCAGAAAAGCTTGCAGCTGCTTTGAATGTAGAAAAGGACAAGATTTATAAGCAAATTACATTAAAGGAAGTCAATGTTCGAATCAAGGAAGGCAGAAAAATTTCACATGAGAAAGCTAAAGAAATTAAGGCATTGGAGTTAAAGGGAGTCTATATCGCAGAGGACTCCAAAAGACATTATCCTTATGGTGAATACCTGTCTCACGTATTAGGATTTACAGGTATTGATAACCAAGGTTTAATGGGAGTTGAATTAACTTACGATGAGCAGCTAAAAGGTGAAGAAGGTTATGTCCAGTTCTATTCTGATGCAAAGGGCAAGAGAATGGAGAATATGGCAGATGATTATGTTCCACCAAAAGATGGAAACAAATTAAAGTTAACCATCGACAGTAAAATTCAAACGATCATGGAAAGAGAATTAGATATAGCTGAAGCAACGTATAATCCAGATGGAATTATTGGGATTGCGATGAATCCGAATAATGGAGAAATTCTTGCCATGAGCAGTAGACCTACCTTCCATCCCTCAAAATATCAAAATGTTCCTCAAGAGATTTACAATCGAAATCTTCCAGTTTGGAGCACATACGAACCAGGATCAACGTTCAAAATTATTACATTAGCTGCAGCCCTGGAAGAAAAAAAGGTAAACCTTGAAAAAGAACATTTCCATGACTCAGGTCATGTAGAAGTTGCAGGGGCAACGCTTCACTGCTGGAAGTCGGGAGGACATGGAGATCAGACTTTCTTAGAAGTTGTTCAAAATTCTTGCAACCCGGGATTTGTAGAACTTGGTAACCGGGTAGGAAAAGAAAAGCTTTTCGATTATATTAAGGATTTTGGTTTTGGTCAAAAGACTGGTATCGATTTGCAAGGTGAAGGTACGGGTATTATGTTCAATATGAAACGTGTAGGGCCTGTAGAGCATGCAACAACAGCATTTGGACAAGGGGTTTCAGTAACTCCGATTCAGCAAGTTGCAGCTGTTTCTGCTGCAATAAATGGAGGTACACTGTATACTCCATACATTGCTAAGGAATTAGTGGACTCAAAAACTGGAGAAGTACTGATGAGAAAAACTCCTGAAGCGAAAAGAAAAGTAATCTCAGAGGAAACATCAAAGGAAATCAGACTAGCATTAGAGTCTGTTGTGGCGAAAGGTTCAGGTAAGGGGGCTTATATCGATTCCTATCGTGTAGGGGGAAAGACAGGAACAGCTCAAAAAGTTAAAGACGGCCGATATATGGAAAATAACCATATTGTTTCATTCATAGGATTTGCACCGGCTGATGATCCTCAAATCGTCATTTACATCGCAGTAGATAATCCCAAAGGAACTGTTCAATTCGGTGGTGTTGTTGCAGCACCAATCGTTGGTAATATCATGGAGGATTCATTACATGCTTTAGGTGTAGAGCCACGGAAAAACCAAATTGAGAAAGAAACTACTTGGCTTGACCCTATTATGGTTGAAGTTCCAGAGATGGTAGGGATGACAACAAAACAACTGCAAACCCAGTTATATTCCTTGAAATTAGACATTGCAGGCAGCGGAACAAAAGTGGTCAAGCAAGCACCAGAAGCAGGTGTAAAAGTAAAAGAAGGTTCCACTATAAGAATTTATCTTGGCGAGGAATGATTATAATTATAGAATATGACACGTATGTAAAAGCGGCTGATTGTTATCCCAGCCGCTTTGTTTACGATTACATACAATGGGGTATGTAAAATTGTTGGTGCATGAATAAATATGTTACTCCTATCACATAGCACTCTTACTATTTTTGGGGTAAAATATAGAATGTACGAAAGTGCCCATGTTGAAAGGATTGAAAGAATGAAGTTACATACGTTATTAAAAGCCCTTCCTTCGTTAAGTAACGAGATTGTTGAAAATCCAGAAATTACTTCTGTAGAAAACGATAATCGTAAGGTAAAAGAGGGTAGCTTATTTATTTGTATTAAAGGATTTACGGTAGATGGACATCAATTTGCTGCGGATGCAGTACAAAAAGGCGCTGTGGCCATCGTTGCCGAAAGACAAGTGGATGTCGATGTTCCGGTCATTATTGTTAAAGATACCATAAGAACTATGGCTATATTAGCAGATGCGTTTTATCAACATCCGACTCAAAAGTTACGTCTAATTGGCATTACTGGAACGAATGGAAAGACTACAACTAGTCATTTGATTGATCAAGTGTTTAAGGATCATCAGCAGAAAACTGGTTTAATCGGAACCATGTATGCAAAAATTGGTAATGAAGTTAGAGAAACTAAAAATACTACACCTGATAGCGTTAATTTACAGAAAATATTTGCTGAAATGGTGGAAGAGCAAGTGGAAACAGCGGTAATGGAAGTATCTTCACATGCTCTAGAGTATGGAAGAGTTCATGGATGTGACTATGATATTGCAGTGTTTACCAATTTAACTCAAGATCATTTAGATTTTCATAAAACAATGGAACGCTATAAGTTTGCTAAATCTCTCCTGTTTTCGCAGTTAGGAAATACCTTTGTGGATGGAAAGCAAAAATTTGCTGTATTAAATGCCGATGATGCTGCAACAGATGACTTCATAAAATGGACTGCTGCGCATGTCTTGACATACGGAATTGACAATGAAGCAGATGTTAGGGCAAAAAACATTACGATTACTTCTGCAGGAACACATTTCTCCTTGATGACACCTTATGGTGCAATGGACGTAAACATGAAACTTATCGGAAAATTTAGCGTCTATAATGTACTGGCAGCTATTACAGTTTCACTATGTTCAGGGCTTCCGCTTGCTTCAGTAGTGAAATCTATTGAAGAAGTAAAAGGTGTTTCTGGAAGATTTGAAGCAGTGGACGGAGGTCAAGATTTTTCTGTTATTGTTGATTATGCCCATACCCCTGATAGTTTGGAAAATGTTCTCCTCACCGTTAAGGACTTTGCGAAAAACCGTATTACAGTCATTGTTGGATGTGGTGGGGATAGAGATAAAACAAAACGACCATTAATGGCACAAATAGCTTGTGATTATGCAAATCAAGCAATCTTCACCTCTGACAATCCAAGAAGTGAAGATCCAATGGATATTCTAAGGGATATGGAAGCTGGCGTAAAAGGTAAGACATATGAGCTGATTCCAGATCGAAAAGACGCAATTCTTCATGCCATCAATGGTGCTCAACCAGGAGATGTCATCGTAATTGCGGGTAAAGGACATGAAACCTATCAACAAATAGGGGACCAAATTTTTGATTTTGATGATAGGGTTGTATCATTAGAAGCAATTAAGAACAAACAATCAAATTAATTATTACAAACAATATAGAACGAGTGTGAAATTACATGTATAAAACAGTTTTAATTTTTAATCAGAATAGATTCTTCAGTATGGAGAAAGGTGGGGAATTACAATGTTAGAACAAGTTATGTTTTTTACAATCATTGCTGGATTCCTCATTACTGTTTTACTTTCTCCTATTTTCATTCCGTTTTTAAGACGGCTGAAATTCGGTCAAAGCATTAGAGAAGAAGGCCCAAAATCCCACAAGAAAAAATCAGGTACGCCAACTATG
>NZ_QBBX01000004.1:146440-181526 GCF_003073175.1 Peribacillus acanthi | reverse complement strand
GTGGGATTGTCATCTTAATTTCGGTGACCATTTCGACCTTAGTCATGATTGGGAAATTCTCCGAGCCGTCCACTAAAATGTACCTATTGTTATTCGTTACATTAGGCTTTGGTTTGTTAGGATTTTTAGATGATTTTATTAAAGTAGTAATGAAGCGTAATTTAGGGTTGACTTCCCTACAAAAACTGATTGGCCAAATAGTTATCGCTATTATTTTTTATTGGATTTATAAGGATACAGAAGGGTTTCTACCACACATCGGGATTCCTGGAACTGATTTAGAATTGAATATTGGATGGCTGTATGTCGTATTCATCATTTTTTGGCAAGTAGGATTTTCCAATGCAGTCAATTTAACCGATGGATTGGATGGTTTAGTTTCAGGTACTGCTGCCATTGCATTTGGCGCATATGCTGTATTAGCTTGGAATCAATCCCAATACGACGTTGCACTATTTTCGGTTGCGGTCGTCGGCGCTGTTTTAGGCTTCTTAGTCTTTAACGCCCATCCAGCAAAGGTCTTCATGGGTGATACTGGTTCTCTTGCATTAGGTGGGGCATTGGCTACCGTCGCATTATTAACCGATTTGGAATTGTTACTTGTAATTATTGGTGGAGTATTCGTTATTGAAACATTGTCAGTTATGTTACAGGTTGCTTCATTTAAAATGACAGGGAAACGAATTTTTAAAATGAGTCCACTGCACCATCACTATGAATTAGTAGGTTGGTCAGAGTGGAGGGTCGTAGTTACATTTTGGACTGTCGGCCTGTTATTTGCTGTATTAGGAATCTATTTAGAGGTGTGGTTATAATTGAAGGAAACTACTAAATTTCTACGAAAAAAAGTATTGGTGCTCGGTCTCGCAAAGAGTGGGGTATCAGCTGCTACTTTGTTGCATAAATTAGGAGCTTTTGTGACGGTAAACGATAAAAAGCCCATTTCGGAAAATCCAGAAGCTCAAGGGTTATTGGAGCAAGGAATCAAAGTGATTTGTGGGGACCACCCAATCGAACTACTAGATGAAGGTTTTCAATTTATCGTCAAAAACCCAGGTATCCCTTATACCAATCCTTTAGTAGAAGGTGCGATAAATAAAGGAATCCCAGTCTATACGGAAGTGGAACTGGCTTATCTTATTAGCGAAGCCCCATTCATAGGGATTACAGGAACGAATGGAAAAACAACAACGACCACTTTAATTCATGAAATGTTGGATAAAGGCGGAAAAAAACCGTTAATCGCTGGAAATATTGGGACTGTTGCGTCAGGTGTAGCAGAAAATGCCGAATTCTCCAATAATATAGTAATTGAACTATCTTCTTTTCAACTAATGGGGATCGAAGAATTCAGACCTTCCATTGCTGTTATCACTAACCTTTATGATGCTCATTTAGATTATCATTCCAGTAAGCAGGAGTATGCGCAAGCAAAAGGGAACATAACGTTGAATCAGACAGAGGATGACTATATTGTCTATAATGCCGACCAAACCGATGTAAGGGAACTAGTTATCCATTCGAAAGCAGAGCATGTACCATTTTCAACAGAAACCATCGTAGGGAACGGTGCTTATGTGCAGGATGGAAATGTGATGTTTCGTGGGGAGAAGATTCTTTCCGTTACGGATATTGCATTGCCTGGGAAACACAACCTAGAGAATATCCTAGCAGCAGTTGCTGTCAGTAAACTAAAAGGTGTTGACAACCATGCAATCTTGGAAGTATTAGAAACCTTCCACGGTGTAAAACATAGACTGCAATATGTAGCAACGATTGCGGACCGTAAGTTCTATAATGATTCAAAAGCAACGAATATATTAGCGGCAACAAAAGCTTTATCTTCATTTGAAGAACCAGTGATTTTGTTGGCGGGTGGTCTTGATCGTGGAAATGAATTTGATGAACTTAAGCCAGCTTTAGCTAATGTAAAAGCAGTAGTGACATTTGGGCAAACGGCTAAAAAAATTGAGCGAGTGGCAAAAGAAGTAGGAATAACTAATATAAAAAATGTCGATAATGTTGAAAAGGCTGTTCCAGTCGCATTCGAACTTTCAGATCCTGGAGATACAATCTTATTATCACCGGCTTGTGCAAGCTGGGATCAGTATAAAACTTTTGAAGTTCGAGGAGACATGTTTATGGAGGCTGTGCATAAACTGAATTAAGAGCTTGTATTCGTCCGGGGCAGCAAACAGTTACTAGAGACTAAATGGAAGCTACGTCTCTTATGCATTCAACTTTGAAGACATCTAAGATAAAGAAGCTGACCCAGCAGTGTTCAGAATTCACAAACCATTTAAGAGACAATCTTTGATGGAATAGGTGTTTCTACATTGTGATGAGTCCGCTTCTTTTTGTTTTTCTTACATAAAACAAGCTCTAATCTAGACTAGAGGTGTAACGGTCGTGCCCTTAAAAAAATCAAATCCAGATTTCATATTAATTATCGTCACTTTATCCTTACTTTCTATTGGGTTAATCATGGTCTATAGCGCCTCTGCAATATGGGCTACCTACAAATTTGACGATTCATTCTTTTTTGCAAAAAGGCAAATTCTGTTTGCAGGTGTCGGTATTTTGGCAATGTTTTTTATCATGAACATTGATTATTGGACGTGGCGAACATGGGCAAAAGTAATTATTATCATTTGTTTTGTATTGCTAGTACTAGTGTTAATTCCGGGTATTGGGGTTTGGAGAAATGGTTCTAGAAGTTGGATTGGAGTGGGAGCTTTTGCAATCCAACCATCTGAGTTTATGAAATTAGCCATGATTGCATTTTTGGCAAAATTCCTATCTGAACGACAAAAGTATATAACATCGTTTAAAAAAGGGTTAGTGCCTTCACTCTCAATAGTTTTTCTAGCTTTTGGGATGATAATGTTACAGCCGGATTTGGGTACAGGAACAGTCATGGTAGGGACTTGTGTGGTCATGATTTTTATTTCTGGTGCCAGAATTAGTCACTTCGTTGGCTTAGGGCTAATTGGTGTTGTAGGTTTTATAGGGCTAATAATATCAGCTCCATATAGGATAAAGCGAATAACATCATTTTTAGATCCGTGGGAAGATCCATTAGGCAGTGGTTTCCAAATGATTCAATCATTATTGGCGATTGGACCTGGAGGATTATTCGGACTAGGATTAGGCCAGAGTAGGCAAAAATTCTTCTACTTGCCGGAACCTCAGACAGATTTCATATTTGCGATATTGTCAGAAGAACTAGGGTTTATTGGAGGATCTTTCGTTATTTTGTTATTTGCATTATTGCTGTGGCGGGGAATTCGCATTGCCCTTGGTGCGCCTGACTTATATGGTAGCTTCTTGGCAGTTGGGATTATTGCGATGGTCGCGATACAAGTTATGATTAATATTGGGGTTGTAACGGGGTTAATACCAGTTACAGGAATAACGTTACCATTTTTAAGCTATGGAGGTTCTTCATTGACGCTTATGCTAATGGCAATAGGGGTTCTATTGAACATAAGTAGGTATGCAAGGTATTAAAGGTTTGAGAAATCTATTCAGCCTCCAATGAGGGTGACTCAAAAGGTTGCTAAAGTCAACTTTTGAGTCACTCTCATTTCTTTTGGCTAGGTAAAATGAGGTAAGCTGTTTACACTAGATTTATTGAATGCTAATAATTGAGGAAGCCAACATCTAGGTCTATGTATCAAAGACCATATTCCCTTGTGTAATACAATTTATTGTTATATCGAAATAATATACCAACTTGTGACTTCTTCATTATTTTTAGTATGATTCTGGTAGTAATTTAAGAATAAAGTGGAATAAAAATGCGGTTTAGAATATAGTAGAAGAGGGAAAAACCTAGATTGCATGGATGTAATAACACATGTTCCAGACGTTATTGTCCTATATTACAGATAAAGAAATTACGTCTCTTAAAGACAGTAGTTTATTATTTCAGGGGTGACAAAATGAGAATCGTAGTTAGTGGTGGTGGAACAGGCGGTCATATATATCCAGCACTTGCATTAATAAGAGAAATTAAGAAAAAACATAAAGACTGTACATTTTTATATATCGGAACGGAAAAAGGTCTTGAAAGTAGCCTTGTTCCTCGGGAAAATATTACCTTTAAGTCGATACATATCACAGGGTTTAAACGAAAGATCTCTTTTGATAATATAAAAACCATTGTTCGTTTTATAAAAGGTGTGGCAGATAGTAAGAAGCTATTAAAGGAATTTAGGGCAGATGTGGTAATAGGGACTGGTGGGTATGTTTGTGGTCCAGTAGTATATGCAGCTGCAAAATTAGGGATTCCTACAATCATACACGAACAAAATAGTGTACCAGGACTTACAAATAAATTTTTAAGCAAATATGCGTCCAAAATTGCCATTTGTTTTGAAGAAGCTAGAAAATATTTCCCTTCAGAAAAGACTGTCTTGACTGGGAACCCACGTGCTTCTGAAGTATTGAATCGTGATGGTAGAAAGGGGATAGAATCTGTAGGCTTAGATCCTAATCGAGCAACAGTCCTTATAGTGGGAGGTAGCCGCGGGGCACGTCCGATAAATGAAGCTGTATTAAAAGTGATGGCCGAATTAGGAGGAAAACCCTATCAAGTCCTGTATATAACAGGAGATATTCATTATGATTCAGTCGCTAAAGAAATTAATTTGATTGGTAATCCTGAAAATGTTGTAATCAAACCATTTGTTCATAATATGCCAGAAGTATTGGCTGGGGTGGATTTAACAGTGGCTCGAGCTGGTGCTACCACGTTGGCTGAATTGACAGCGCTTGGCATCCCAAGTATTTTAGTTCCAAGTCCATATGTAACAAATAACCATCAGGAAAAGAACGCCCGTGCATTATCAGACCACGGAGCTGCGAAATTGGTATTAGAAAAAGATTTAACAGGAAAACAATTGGTTACCACCATTGACTCGATTTTAATGAACCATGAAGAATTAAATCAAATGAAGGAAGCTGCTAAAGCGCAAGGCATTCCGGATGCAGCAGATAGGGTTCATTCTCTAATTAAAGAAATTAGTACTAAGAATTGAATAGGCGCGTTTCGAAAAAGAATGAATATCATATCCTAACTTTCGAAAAGATTAGGGGAGGTTACTATGAAAGAAGCAATTAATGAACTAAAAGCATTAGAAGTAGGTAAGGTGTTAGAAAACGAACCATTAGCAGGTCATACGACAATGAAAATTGGAGGACCAGCAGATTTATTGGTAGAACCGTCCTCTATTGAAAATCTTGAAAAGACAATGAAAATCATAAAAAAATATAATCTTAAGTGGCGAGCAATCGGTCGAGGATCCAATTTGTTAGTATCTGATAACGGCATAGAAGGAGTCGTAATTAAGTTAAGTGCTGGCTTGGATCAGCTTGAAATTAAGGAAAACCAAATCCGTGTAGGCGGAGGATTTTCTTTAGTTAGTCTTGCTACTCAAATAAGTAAAAAAGGTCTTTCAGGTTTAGAATTTGCTGGTGGAATCCCTGGATCTGTAGGTGGAGCAGTTTATATGAATGCAGGGGCACACGGATCTGATATTTCCAAAATCCTAGTAAAAGCTCATATTCTTTTTGAAGACGGTAGTTTCCAATGGCTGTCGAATGAAGAAATGGAATTTTCATATCGTACTTCTGTCCTTCAAAGAAAGCGTCCAGGGGTTGTTCTTGAAGCTGTTTTTGAACTTCAACCAGGAAACCGAGAAGAAATCGTAGCTAAAATACAGGCAAATAAAGCGTATCGTAAAGATACACAACCTTATAATTTCCCATGTGCTGGAAGTATTTTCCGTAACCCTCTACCCCAATATGCAGGAAGACTTGTTGAAGATGCTGGCTTGAAAGGACATAGAATTGGTGGAGCGATGATTTCTGACATGCATGGAAACTTCATCGTAAATGCTGGTGGTGCAACAGCTGAAGATGTATTAGCTTTAATTCAGCATGTTAAAGATGTTATCATGGATAAATATGGTATTGAAATGGAAACGGAAGTAGAAATTATAGGGCGTCCATCTAATTAATGACCAAGAAAATTTGGAATTGTGTTACAATATATTAACCTAGAACTACGAAATACCTAGGTTTCTTCCAAAATAAAGCCTAGAAATAGGCTTTATTTTTTAAAAAAGCAGGAATCATTAAAGAGGTGTCAAGGGTGGAAAGAGGAACAATTGTATCAATAGAAGAACGGATTCCTAAATTGAAGCAAATGCGTAAAAAAAAGGCGAATAGAAGGTTGATTGGATTATTGGCTTTTTTCTTTTTATTGATTATTTGCGTTCTGTACTTTATTTCCCCCTTAAGCCATATCAAGCATATCGTGGTTAAGGGAAACAAGTATATTCAAGATGATAAAATCGTGGAGCTTTCAGGAATAAAAAAGCACGCTAGTATGTGGAAAGTAGATAAAGAAACTAGTGTGGAAAATATGAAAGAGTTCCCAGAAATAAAATCCGCTAAAGTTAAGGTATCCTTACCAAATACAGTAGAAATCACAGTTGAAGAATATAAACGAGTGGCTTACCTAGTAAAGGATTCGAAGTTTTATCCGGTCTTATCTAGTGGAGAGATATTACAAGTATTAAACAATGGTGATATTCCGGTATATGCTCCGGTATTAATTGGTTTTGCAAAAGGTAAGGAATTAAATCAAATTATTGAAGAATTGGACAAGCTGCCAGAAGAAATTTCTAATTCTATTTCTGAGATTTATTTTGAACCGAAAGAGACAGATAAATTCCATATTAAAATATATATGAATGACGGATATGAAGTTCTTGCCTCTTCTAGAACCCTGTCTGAAAAATTAGTTCACTACCCATACATAGTCAATCAGTTAGATCCTAATGTAAAAGGTGTTATTGATTTAGAGGTAGGATCGTATTTTAAGGCGTATGGTGTTGAGGAACCTACTCCTTCCAGTGAGGAAAAAACTGATGGGAAAAAAAAGGCGCAAGGGGAGGGTGACGAAGAGACCAATGAAAGTGATGAGTAAGCATGTAATTCTTTCAATCGTCTTCCTTGTCTTAGGCTTTATGATCGCATTTTCATATAAAATGACGAATAAAGATGAATCTCCTAAGAAATTGATAGATAGAAGCTGGGAAAGAGAATATGAGCTTCGTCAGCAGTTGATTACCCAGGAAGAAAAGAATAGAAAATTACAAAATGAAATATTAAAAAAACAAGAAAAAATTACTGCAATTGAAAAAGAACTAGCAAAAGAAAAACAAGTATTTTTCAATATGGCAGAGGATACCGAGAAGTATAGGATGTTCCTTGGAAAAGTAAAAGTTCAAGGAAAAGGGGTGGAAGTTGTCCTTTCAGATGGGGAATATGATCCAACAAATGAAAACATTAATAATTACATCGTTCATGAACATCATGTGTTTAATGTAATTAATGAATTATATATCTCCGGAGCTTCTGCAATCGCCATTAACGGACAAAGACTAGATCATAAATCGTATATCGTATGTAATGGTCCTGTCATTACCGTTGATGGAAACCAACATCCTGCGCCTTTCGTTATTACAGCTATCGGTGATCCGGATGTATTAACACAAGCTCTTAACCTAAATGGAGGAGTTAAGGATCAGCTACTAAATGATAATATTATTTTTTCTATGGAAAAAATAGATAAAATTGTACTTGAACCTATAATTGGTAGTTAAAATTGTTTTAGATAAAAGGCTGGTGTGGTTGTGACTAGAAAAAATAAAATTGGATTTACGGCAGTCACCATCATTATTGGGTTTATGCTAGCCATTCAATTTGAAACCATCAATGAAGAACCAATCATTCGTGATACACGCGATACGTGGGAATTAAGATCGGATTTGCTAAAAGAACAACAGCTTCAATCCAACCTAATTAAGGAAGCAAGGAACCTTGACGAAAAGTTGGCTAGCTACGAAACAGAGAGATTGCAAAGCAAGGAACAGATTTTACGTGATACATTGCAAGAGTTAAAAAAGGAAGTCGGACTAACAAGTGTCGAGGGTAAAGGAATTATTATTACCATTGAGCCTATTGCAGAAGAGCTATCCTTTGATACGAATGGCACCAATATTTCTTCAGATATGTTAAAACGTCTCATCAATGAATTGAATATGCATGGTGCTGTTAATATCTCCTTGAATGGACAAAGAATGATTAATACAACGGTCATACGTGATATAAATGGGGTTACAAAGGTAGATGGGTATCCGCTAAACAAATTTCCAATTGAAATTAGGGTTTTGAGTGATCAACCGGGAAAATTGTATGACAGAATGAAAGTTTCACAAGTTGTAGAAGATTTTTTTATAGATAATTTGACGGTAACCATATCTACTCCCCAAGAGGATGTGAGAATTCCAGCTTATCAGGATAGCGTTCGAATAAAAAACATGGAGACAGTTACTAAGATAGAAGGAGGGGATTCATGATGTGGCTTCCTATTTTTGGATTGTTAATTGGGGTGTTTTTAGGTCTCATGTCAGATTTTAGTATCCCCACTGAATACAGTAATTATCTCTCGATTGCAGTTCTAGCAGCGCTTGATACGCTATTCGGAGGAATTAGGGCTCATTTGCAAAATATTTATGATGAAAAAGTTTTTGTTTCTGGTTTCTTCTTCAATATAGTATTAGCAGCAAGTTTAGCTTTTCTAGGGGTTCATCTTGGTGTAGACTTGTATTTAGCGGCTGTTTTTGCTTTTGGAGTAAGGCTTTTCCAGAACATTGCGGTGATCCGGAGAATATTGATTTCTAAATGGTCAGATTCTTCAAAACATACCAATTAAATTTTCACATAGTTCTTTCTAAATAGCCTTATATTCTAAAAAAATTTTTACTTGAATAAAAAGGGAAAAAAGGGACTATGACGAATAGTTTTTCTATAGTATTCTTTGTATAACTATACTATTCTTCTAAAACTTATTGGAGAGTTATAATAATAGACTTCTAATTATAAAGATAATTCGATTTGGGGAGGTGCCACGGTATGAACAACAATGAAATTTATGTAAGTCTTGACATCGGTACATCCAATGTAAAAGTCATCATTGGAGAAATGGTCAATGACACTTTAAATATCCTTGGCGTAGGGAATGTAAAATCTGAAGGTCTACGTAAAGGCTCAATAGTAGACATTGATGAAACGGTTCATTCCATTCAAAAGGCTGTTGAACAAGCAGAGCGCATGGTAGGAATGGAAATTAGACGAGTTGTCGTAGGAATAAGTGGCAACCATGTAATGCTGCATCCTTGCCATGGTGTTGTGGCAGTCTCAAGTGAAAATAAGGAAATTAGCGAACAGGACGTTGCCCGAGTAAGGGAAGCTGCAGAACTAATGACAATTCCTGCAGATAGAGAGATTATTGATGTCATCCCGGTATACTATAAAGTGGACGAGTTGGATGAAATCAATGACCCAAGAGGTATGATTGGTGTTAGGCTTGAAATGAGAGGGATTGTACTTACTGGACTTAGAACAATCTTACATAACACCTTGCGTTGTGTAGAAAAAGCAGGGTTAGAAATTGCAGAAATAGCTCTTCAACCTATGGCGGCTGGTTCACTTGTCCTTTCGAAGGACGAGAAAGAACTAGGTGTTGCATTGATTGATATAGGTGGAGGTTCTACTACTCTTGCTCTATTCGAAGGTGGCCATTTAGCTGCAACCTCTGTCATCCCAATAGGTGGAGATACCATTACGAAAGATTTATCCATCGTCTTACGTACTACCATGGAGGATGCAGAAAAAATAAAACTAAAACATGGACATGCTTTCTATGATGAAGCGTCTGAAGACGATGTCTTTAACGTTCCAATCATCGGAAGTGATCAAATGCAGCCATGCAATCAACTGATGCTATCTGAAATCATTGAAGCTAGGATGACAGAGATATTTGATTTAGTTCAAGATGAATTGCTGAAACATGGATATCGTGATTCTGTCCCTGGTGGTTTCGTTCTTACCGGTGGAGTAGTAAAAATGCCCGGAACTCTTGAATTGGCACAATTCATCTTCCAAAATCGAGTTCGTACAGCAGAGCCAAATTACATAGGTGTTAGGGAATCTCAGTACACAACTGCTGTTGGATTAATAAAACACGCGTGTAAAAAAGCTAGATTCCAAGGAATTTCTCTTAGTAACTCCTCGGTTGTTGCTCCTCTGCCTGTGAAAAACGAAAAACATCCTGTCAAACAATCAGAGCAGAATCAAGCTAAAGAAAGAACAGAAAAGAAACCAGGCGAACAAGGAAAACTAAAAAAATTAGTACGATATTTCTTTGAATAACGACCATAAAGGAATTATGTATACACTAGGAGGATTATCATGTTAGAGTTCGATTCTAATTTAGATCAATTAGCTACTATAAAAGTAATCGGTGTTGGCGGTGGAGGAAACAATGCAGTCAACCGAATGATTGAGCACGGAGTTCAAGGTGTAGAATTCATCGCAGTGAATACGGATGCACAAGCATTGAACTTATCCAAAGCAGAAGTAAAAATGCAAATTGGCGGCAAACTTACAAGAGGTCTTGGTGCAGGTGCAAACCCTGAAGTAGGAAAAAAAGCTGCTGAAGAAAGTAAAGAACAAATTGAAGAAGCACTTCGTGGTGCGGATATGGTATTCGTTACAGCTGGTATGGGTGGTGGAACAGGTACTGGTGCAGCTCCTGTTATCGCACAAATCGCAAGAGATCTTGGCGCATTGACTGTAGGTGTAGTTACTCGTCCATTCACTTTCGAAGGAAGAAAACGTGCAACGCAAGCACAAGGCGGAATTTCTTCCATGAAGGAATCAGTAGATACACTGATTGTCATCCCAAATGATCGTCTTTTAGAAATTGTAGACAAAAGCACTCCTATGCTTGAAGCGTTCCGTGAAGCGGATAATGTTCTTCGCCAGGGTGTTCAAGGGATCTCTGATTTAATCGCAGTACCTGGTTTGATTAACCTTGATTTTGCTGACGTTAAGACAATCATGTCAAATAAAGGTTCTGCTTTGATGGGTATTGGTGTAGCTTCCGGTGAAAATCGTGCTGCTGAAGCAGCAAAGAAGGCTATTTCAAGTCCATTACTTGAAACGTCCATTGATGGAGCTCAAGGTGTCTTAATGAACATCACAGGTGGAACAAACTTAAGCCTATTTGAAGTACAAGAAGCTGCTGATATTGTTGCATCTGCTTCTGATCAAGAAGTAAACATGATCTTTGGTTCTGTTATCAATGAATCATTAAAAGATGAAATCATTGTGACTGTAATTGCTACAGGATTCAATGAATCGGAAGCTCCGGCTCGACCAATTCGACCGAGCTTCGGTCAACAACAACAACAGCAACGCACAGTGCAACCTACAACAACTGTAAAACGTGAAGTGAAAAGAGAAGAACCTGTAGAAGTACAACGTGGTGGAAACTCTGCGGATGATACTCTAGACATTCCTACATTCCTTCGTAATAGAAACAGACGCAGATAAAATCAAAGAGGATGACCCATTGGGTAACAGGTTCGGTTTAAAAGTACAAAATTAAAAAACACAATACAATTAGAAGAGGCTGACTCAAAAGGTCGTTGAATGACGATCATTTGAGTCAGTTTTTTGTGTTTCTACGGGATTTTATGTTTGAGGGGTAGAAATGGGGGTAATAAAAGAGGTTTCCCCCTCTATTCTTGTGTTATTTTTTCTCGTTTATTGACCATCAAATCCCACTTTTTGAGGTTGTGGGCAACGCAAATAAGACCCCAATCCGTGGTATTTTTGGATAGGCCTCTTAGTGAGAATCGGTTAAATGTCTGATTGTACTTGATTTGCCCAAACACTGGCTCGACCTCCACTTTTCTCTTTCTATATTTTTGGTCGCCTTCTTCAGATGCCAGTCTTTCACGAACTTCTTTTCGTTGTTTTTGATTCTCTATGGAGACTTGAATGGTTTTTGTGTCTTTGTCTTTCGCACAAGTAGTTTGGAAAGGGCAATTACGACATTTGGTACAGCGATACGTCCGTTTGATAGATTCGTAACCATTTTCAGTCGTCTTCTTACTCTGATATTGGAACGTTAATCTTTTTCCATTTGAACAAATCCACTCATCCAGTTCTTCATCATACTCCATGTTCTCAACTCGTCCGACTTGTTCCTTCCACGCTTTCGTTTTTTCTATATCGAATGTGTTGTATTTAATGAGCGCTTCCACATCTTTATTTTCACAATGAACATAATTTTCTCTTAGTGCTATACTGTTGATACATAAGAAAATCGTTCTTTTCTCTAATTGTGTTGTGGTGACTTAATTATACCAAAGAGAGCGATTTTCTTATTTTTTTTGTAAAAATAACTTTATGGATTGTAGCGGAAGGCGCTTGACTCCTGGGGGATCAGCGTTACAGGCGAGACCCCGCAGGAGCGAAGCGACGAGGAGGCTCGGCGAACGCCCCCCCGGAAAGCAAGCGCCTGTAGCGGAAATCCATTGAACACATTCGAGAACCCAAAAAAAGAGGGTTGCCCCTAAAAGTCATACTTTGGGACAGCCTCTTCTTTTATTGTCGATATTTTTATAAAAAATGTTTTATCACAAATTCAATAATAGGTCAGATAAATCTTTAATTCTACAATGTCTAAAATTATAAAGATAATACTCCTGTCTAGTAGGAGTTAATCTTAATAGACCAGCAGAACGAAGCAGTAGCAAATGATGATGGATATTCCCCTTTGTCATCCCCATTATTTGAACAAGTTCAGTGAATGTTTTGCTTTCTTCTTTTATTCTACTAAGAAGTTGTAATCTTTTATCTTCCGCTAAAGCTTTGGTAATAAGCAATGTCTCATCTCGGACATCCATAAAACAAGGATAAGAAATAACTGCTTTTTCATTAAATATGTCAATTAAAGATAAAGGACGAAAATGCCAAGTAGGGACAAGAACAACTTCGGAGATTTGTAAATTTTTAATATTAAATCCTTTTGATATGGCTTCAATTTCACTAAAAGGATGTTCGTTTAGGGCTGTTAAATCAACACACTTTATATTATGGGTTAAAATTGGAGATATAGTTTCTTCGATATCCATAAAATATTCCTGATACCATTTAGACAAAATCAATAAATGTTTTTTTCTCCTACTATCGAGGTCATTGGGCATTCCTCTTTTTTCGCTGACATAAGGTGCTAATAATTCGAACATTTCCCCTAAAGGCAGTTCAGAAAGCCATAAGTGATATCCATGAAAATTTTTATACGGACAATGTTGAATTAAATGTACTGATAAATCTTCAAAATGTAGATCCTCAAATTCCGTTATTTCATTATGTAATCCAATGGATATTTTATGTTTAGTTTCTTCATACCAGTTTTTTGAAATAGCTAAGTATTTTAGATGTGTTTGTCTCTTGTAAAGTGACAGGCTAAGAAGTACTTCATAAACAATTGAGTCAAGGACCTTAATATGCATAAACCTTCTCCTTAATTATTTTTATTTAGTTTAACATATATTGACTTGTATTTATAGTTCAATTAATATTGAACTATAAAAGGAGGGTAATTATGGAAATTTATCAAACAGAGAAATTAGTTGATATTATTTATGGGCAAACGCCTGAGCGTGAGCTAAAGCTTGATATTATTAAACCAGTAGCGTCAGGAGAATATTTTCCTGCTATTATTTATGTGCACGGAGGAGGGTGGATGTCTGGTGATAAAAGTAAAGTAGGTGGGGAATGGAATGCTTCTTTCGCAAAATATGGGTTTGTTTGTATTAACATAAATTTTCGATTGAGTGGAGAGGCAATTTTTCCAGCTCCATTACTAGATATTAAACAAGCAATTCGTTGGGTAAAATTAAATGCAAAAAACTACAATATTAATGAAAATAAAGTGGGTATTTGGGGACATTCATCAGGAGGGCATTTGGCCACTCTAGCAGCATTAAGTGCAGATCATCCTAAAGTTTCTTCCAAGGAGCAGTTCATATCGGAAAAAGTTTGTGCAGTTGCTACCTTAGCTGGTCCAGTAGATTTACTTAAAATGGGAGGATGGCACAATAATCCTAATTCTCCAGAATCAAAATTTCTAGGTGGAAGTGTTCAAGAGCAAAGTGAAAAGGCAGAATTAGCAAATCCCATCCATTATATAAATGACGATAGCCCACCTGTTCTAATAATTCAGGGCGATTATGATGAAATCTGTCCTGTTCAACAAAGTCAACTTTTACATAAAAAATTGCCGAATTCATCATATATCGAAATTAAAGGTGCAGATCATGATTTTGTGGGTGGTGTCCTAACTTTAGATGATGTATTAAGCATTGTAATGTCTTTTTTTAAGAGAAATCTTAAAACAGGTTTAATTAACGAGGAAGAATTGGCTAAACATCGTGAAGAAGTTAATAAAGTAATGAGTTGGTTTAAAGAAAATAGCAAGTAAAGTTTGGAACACGATTAATAAAGTAACAATTTTTGGTTTTTGTTAATAAAATAAGTTTTTTAAGAAATGTACTTAAACAAAAAGGCTATACTTCAAGAATGTGATATAAAAAAATGCTCAGAGTTTGCCACTGAGCATTTTTAATGCCATTTATTATGTTACTTCAAATGATAATTTTAATGTAAAAATAGGTGCCGATTTATTTTTAGCAACTCAATAGCGAATCTGTTACCCATCTGCCATTATTTTTAATATTTCGTCAATTATTTAGTATACTCTTCCTTAAGAATAGAGCATACAGATGCATCACAAAAACGTCCTTTTTCAAATGCAGCCTTCCTAAGGGTACCCTCATATGTAAATCCAGCCTTCTCTAAACTACCTTTAGAAGCGATATTTTCAGGATCATAATATGCTTCTATCCTGAATAAGTCCATTTCTTCGAAACCAAACTGTAATACAGCTTGTAAGACCTCTGTAATTACTCCCTTACGCCAATATGCTGGTGTAACCTCGTAACCAATTTCTGCTTTAAAATGTTCCTTGGCCCAGTTATGAAATCCACAGCTTCCAATCAGTCTATTGTTCTCTTTAAGTGCAATTCCCCACCTAAATCCTTGATGGACTTCAAAGCGTTTTTCCCAGCGCTTAATAACTTCATGTGCTTGTTCAATATTTGTAAATGAATCTAGATCATAATATTTTGTCACTGCATCATCAGAAAAATACTCGAAGATTTCCTGAGCATCACTCTCCACAATTTTACGAAGTACAAATCTCTCTGTGTTTAAAACGGGAAAGTTATTTTTAGTCAAGTAAGTATCCATAGGTATGTCCTTTCTAGCTTGGTATATCTCTAATAATTCAATAGAAACTCTTAATTTCCTGTTCTTCTAAGAAATTTACAGGTCATGAATGGGAAAATGGATTATGTAAAGCGAAAAAATGTGACAAATAACGTGAAAAAAACTGAAAAATTCTGAGGTAATCATTACAAATAGTGACACACTTCCCGATGGAGGGTGCGCTATACTTTTTTGTAACAGTAGGAGGAGCGAAGGGAGGAAGTTCACTCTATTGTATGTAGATCTAATTTGGACATTGAATGTATTGTTTGATTGTCTTCTTCTCTATTGGACTTCAATCCTGCTTAAAAAGCCTATTAAGAAAACCAGGATTATGATTGGTGGCCTCATAGGGTCTATCATTATCGTATTGATGTTCAGTCCTTATTATGCCTTTGCGAATTCTGTCCTAGTAAAAATACTCTTCTCAATTCTAATGATCCTAGTAACATTTGGCTTTACTAGAATCAAGAATTTTGTGAAACAATTGATGATGTTTTATATGGTTACATTCCTTTCAGGAGGAATTTTGTTAGGAGTCCATTTTTTATTCCAATATGAATTGAATGTTTCTCATGCAGCAATGTTATATGGCCCCAAAACTTTCGGAGACCCAATAAGTTGGATGTTCGTTTGCATAGGATTTCCAATCGGCTGGCATTTCTCCAAAAAGAATTTAGAAAACCTTGAAATGACGTCGATCGTTTATGATCAGATGGTCAAAGTCATAGTCAAAATAAAGGATTTTGAAAGTGAATGGGTGGGGCTTATAGATAGTGGAAATCAACTATATGATCCTATTTCAGGGTCACCGGTAATGATTATATCCATTAGTAACATGGGGGACGATCTCCCACAACCGTTGAAAACCCTTATGGACAGACAAGAAGAAATTCTGACTGAAGGGAAATTCATCGAAACAGATTGGTCAGAAAGAATACGGTTAATTCCTTGCAAAGTGGTTGGGAATGATCATGGTATGCTACTTGGATTGCGTCCTGATTGGATAAAAATCGTAAAGGGTGAACATCAATACAGAGTCCAGAAAGGATTAATATCCTTTACATTACAGGAACTTTCATCTGACCGTTCATATGAAGCGATTGTGCATCCACATATGCTAACCGGAGTATCAGAGAAATCAGCTTCATAAACAAAAAATACTATAGTAATCTATACTCTCTTTTTTTAGAATTAGAAGGAGGAACATACCATGAAAAAAATTATTTTCAAGATAAAGTTTTATTGGAATAAGCTCCTACTCAAGCTGGGTTTAAAGACAGATGAAGTGTTCTATATTGGTGGAAGCGAGGCTCTACCACCTCCATTAAGCAAGGAAGAAGAAGAAATTCTGATCAATAAGCTTCCTAAAGGTGATGAAACAGCAAGAACCATGCTTATTGAACGCAATTTAAGATTAGTAGTTTACATAGCAAGGAAGTTCGAAAATACAGGAATCAACATTGAAGATTTAATCAGTATTGGAACAATCGGACTTATTAAAGCTGTAAATACATTTAATCCAGAAAAGAAAATAAAATTGGCGACATATGCCTCACGTTGTATAGAAAACGAAATATTAATGTATTTAAGAAGAAATAATAAAATTCGTTCAGAAGTGTCCTTCGATGAGCCTTTGAATATTGATTGGGACGGGAACGAGCTTTTATTATCAGATGTTCTAGGAACAGAAGAGGATATCATCACAAAAGACTTAGAGGCAAATGTTGATAAGAAGTTACTGACAAAAGCATTGCATCAGTTAACTGATCGCGAAAAACAAATCATGGAACTTCGTTTCGGGTTGATTGGTGGAGAAGAAAAGACCCAAAAAGATGTTGCAGATATGCTAGGGATTTCCCAATCATATATCTCAAGACTTGAAAAGAGAATCATTAAACGACTTCGTAAAGAATTTAATAAGATGGTGTAAAATATTTTTCTAGGAAAATAATTGATAAATAAGGATTTCTCTTTCTTACATTCACAGGATAGGTGACATGTAATGGAAGGATGTGCATATTTTTCCCTCCGCAGGAGATACTGTATTTTGTACAGCAGCCCTGTAAGGAGGGAATAATTTTGTCTCGTAATAAAGTAGAAATCTGCGGTGTGGATACTTCAAAGCTGCCAGTCCTCAAAAATGAGGAGATGAGAAAGTTATTCAAGGAAATGCAAGAGGGTGACATTTCTGCAAGAGAAAAGCTTGTTAATGGGAATTTAAGACTCGTCTTGAGCGTCATCCAACGCTTTAATAACCGAGGAGAGTTTGTAGATGATCTTTTTCAAGTAGGCTGTATTGGTCTAATGAAAAGTATAGATAATTTTGATCTCAGCCAAAATGTAAAATTTTCTACGTATGCTGTACCGATGATTATTGGAGAAATAAGAAGATATCTACGTGATAATAACCCGATTAGAGTGTCTCGTTCTCTTAGGGATATTGCTTATAAAGCTCTTCAGGTGAAGGAAAAGCTTATGAGCGAAACATCAAGGGAACCAACCGCTGAAGAAATCGCAAAAGTTCTTGAGGTCACTCATGAAGAAATTGTCTTTGCTTTGGATGCAATTCAAGATCCTGTATCATTATTTGAACCTATCTATAATGATGGTGGAGATCCTATTTATGTGATGGATCAACTTAGTGATGAAAAAAATAAAGACAGTTATTGGATTGATGAAATAGCTCTAAAAGAAGGAATGCGTAGATTAAATGAACGTGAGAAGCTAATCATTCGTAAGCGCTTCTTCCAAGGGAAAACACAAATGGAAGTGGCAGATGAAATTGGTATCTCACAGGCACAAGTATCCCGACTTGAAAAAGCAGCAATTAAACAAATGAATAAGAATATACAGCAATAATGAAAATTGGTAAAAGGTCGAATCCAACACGGTTCGGCCTTTTAACGTTTTATTACAATATCCAAGTAGTTAACCGATTCACATGATACACCTATATATTGCATATATTTGATACAAAGATGTGAGGGGTGAAATGAGATGGTAAGAATCTCGGAATTCCAAGTGAAGGATATTGTTAATATAGGGGATGGAAAGAGATTAGGGACCATTGTTGACTTAGATATTGATCCTACCACTGGAAAAATAGAAGCAATAATCGTTTCGGGTTCTGGAAAATTATTAGGTTTATTCTCTAGGGAAGAAGATATAATCATACCCTGGAATAAGATTAAAAAGATTGGGGCCGATGTTGTATTAGTCGAATATACAGGTCATTACACGTCTGTGCCAAATGAATAGGAAATACCCTATTGGTCGAATTGTATTAGGAAAATATGGTACACTGTTGAAAAGTTAAAAGAAAAGGATCGATGGTATGTCAGATATTTTCACTCCAATAAACGAGCGGTTATTAATGATTGATATGTGGGCACGACAAAATGATGGCCTTGTTGCTGGATTCACAACTAAAAATGGTGGAGTAAGTCTTGGTGATTTTTCAACATTAAATACTGGATTTCACGTCAATGATAATAGCCCATTAGTTATTCAAAATAGAGAACTTATCGCAGGGGATTTACAATTTCCTACTTCCACATGGGTAGGGTGTGAACAAACTCATGAAGTGAACATACAAAAAATTGAAAGTTTCCATAAAAATAAAGGTGCGCTTGACTATGAAACTGCATTAAAGGGTATTGATGGGATATACACTAAAGAACCTGGTGTATTATTGACTCTTTGTTATGCAGACTGTGTTCCACTATATTTTATTGCCCCTGAACATAAGATAGTGGGAATCGCTCACGCAGGATGGAAAGGGACTGTTGGGGGAATTGCATCAAACATGGTTGAAAGCTTTATTAAAGAAGGGGTAGACCCTTCAGAGATATCTGTTGTGATTGGGCCATCTATTTGCGGTAATTGTTATGTGGTGGATGACAAAGTCTTACAATTTGTGCAAAATAAAGTGGAAGATATAGTCGAAAAACCATATAATCAAATTAGTGAAGGGCAATATCAGCTTGATTTAAGACTGCTGAATTCTCAAATTTTAAGAAAAGCGAATGTGAGAAACATCGAAGTGACCAGCCTTTGCACTAGCTGCCACGATGACCTCTTTTATTCTCACCGAAGAGATAAGGGGAAAACAGGTAGGTTAATGAGTTTTATTGGCTGGAAGGAGGACTAGTCGTCTTGAAAGTGTCTGACAACCTAGTACATATACAAACAAAAATTGATGAGGTTTGCAAAAAGGTCGGAAGAATACCGAACGATGTAAAAATTATTGCGGTAACTAAGTATGTTTCAATCCAAAGAGCAACGGAAGCTTTTGAGGCTGGAATCACACACCTTGGAGAAAACAGGGACGACGGGTTGCTTTCAAAATATGAGAGCTTAGGCAATAAACCGGTCTGGCATTTTATTGGAACATTACAGACAAGAAAAGTAAAAAATATTATTGATATTGCTGAATACATTCACTCACTTGATCGAATGTCTTTAGCAGATGAAATTCAAAAAAGAGCATCTCGAAAGATGAAATGTCTTATTCAAGTGAATGTGATTGGAGAGGAATCCAAACATGGGTTATCACCTGAAGAAGCATTATTATTTGTACAGGCATTGCGTGAAAAAAATTACGATAAAATTGAGGTTGCTGGATTGATGACGATGGCACCTTTTACCGAAGATGAGACTGTAATTAGGAATTGTTTTAAAGGTTTAAAGGAATTGCAGCAACAAATTCAAGAAATGAATATTCCATGCATGCCATGTAATGAGCTTTCTATGGGAATGTCCAATGATTTTGAAATAGCCATTGAAGAAGGTGCCACGATGGTCCGAATTGGTACATCACTCGTGGGAAATGAATCTAAAATTTAAGGAGGTAGCCAAGCCATGTTATCTAAATTTAAATCATTTTTTGCACTAGAAGATGAATATGAGTATAAAGAAGAAGTTGTTGAAGAGAAAGTAATAGAACAGAAACCTGTGAAGGCTACTAATATGAAAAAACAAGCTTCTCCTCAGGTTGGAGGACAAAATCTTGTGAGCATTCAAAGCTTGCAAAAATCTTCCAAGGTCGTTTTATTAGAACCGCGAGCATATTCAGATTCTCAGGAAATAGCTGACCATTTAAAAAATAAAAAAGCTGTTGTAGTAAACCTACAGAGGATATCACACGATCAAGCAAAAAGAATTGTAGACTTTTTAAGTGGGACTGTATATGCCATCGGAGGAGATATTTCAAAGATTGGCCCAAGTATTTTCCTTTGTACACCTGATAATGTAGATGTGACTGGAACAATTACAGGTGCAGGATATGAGGAAGAATATGAAGATTCGAGGTGGTAATCGTTAATGTCGGTTTTATTGAATGTCATTTATTATTTACTTGAGTTATATTCTTGGGGTTTAATTATTTATATACTTATGTCATGGTTCCCAAATGCTAGGGAATCATCCTTTGGCCAAATTCTGGCTCGTATTTGTGAACCCTATCTTGAGGTTTTTCGTCGATTTATTCCCCCAATCGGTATGATTGATATTTCGCCAATTGTGGCAATAGTTGTTTTGAATTTTTCGCAAAGAGGCCTTATTGAACTTTTTGCATGGATGATGTAATTTTTACAAAAGAAGGCTCCATTTTGGGGCCTTTTTGTACTTTATAGTATATTCCATAATGAATAAATGAATTTATTTAAGACTAGTTAGTACGAAAGGATTAAGTAAAGGGTATGAGCATATATCAACATTTTAGAGCAGAAGAAAAGGAATTTATTGATCAAGTTTTGGAATGGAAGGAATACGTCTCATCAGCCTATACTCATAAGTTGACAGATTTTTTGGATCCAAGAGAACAGCAAATTGTACAATCATTAATTGGAAAAGAGGATGATGTCCGCGTTACATTCTATGGTGGATCGGATGATTCAGAGAGAAAACGAGCGTTATTGTATCCCGATTATTTCCAACCTGAAGTCGATGACTTTGCTATCACAGTATTTGAAGTAAAATACCCAAAAAAGTTTGTGACTCTTGAACATAGACAGGTTCTTGGAACGATCATGTCGCTTGGTTTAAAAAGAGAAAAATTCGGGGATGTCATTTTACAGGGTGATAGAATCCAATTTATAGCCGCTGCAGAGATAGAAAGTTATGTTGAAAATAATTTGGACAAGGTTGGAAAAGCAGGAATCAGTCTAGAAAAAGTTTCTTTAGATGCGGTTATACAATCAGATCAACAATGGCAAGAGCTCGTGTTTACTGCATCATCCATGAGGCTGGATGTATTAATTTCTTCCATGACCAATCTTTCGAGGCAAAAGTCCCAGATGCTAATAGAAGGGAAACGGGTAAAAGTAAACCATAAGCTAATTGAAAATACATCATTTGAGTGTGGGGAAGGGGATGTGTTTTCAGTTAGAGGATTCGGTAGATTTAAGATTATATCGATAGATGGTAAGACAAAGAAAGATAAATGGCGAATACAGGCAGGAAAACAAAAATAATTAAAGAATTTGGAGGATTTACAAATTTCCTGTCGAAAAGTAGTATAATAGTATAAATATAGAATATTGTTTGGAGGTGCGGTTATGCCATTAACTCCGCTGGATATACATAACAAGGAATTCACTAAAGGATTTCGTGGATATGATGAAGATGAAGTAAACGAGTTCCTTGATCAAATTATTAAAGATTATGAATTAATTTTACGTGAAAAGAAAGAATTAGAAGAAAAACTTAATGATGTTCACGAAAAACTAGGTCATTTTACTAACATTGAGGAGACTCTCAATAAATCAATCGTAATTGCTCAAGAAGCTGGAGAAGAAGTAAAAAGGAACGCACAAAAGGAAGCTAAACTAATCCTTAAAGAAGCGGAAAAAAACGCGGATCGCATTGTGAATGATTCCCTATCTAAGGCAAGAAGAATCGCACTAGAAATAGAGGAACTTAAGAAGCAATCAAAAGTATTCCGAACAAGATTTAAAATGCTGATTGAAGCCCAATTAGATTTATTAAAAAATGATGATTGGGATCACTTAATGGAATTTGAAGTTGATGCAACTGAATTAGAATTCGAAGAAAAATAATAAGCATTCGTGGATTTATTAAAGAATCCATTAGCCTTCTTGACTCTTTGCTAACTGTTAGCATATAATTTCAACAAGAATCATTTTACTTATCATATCTAAAATCATGACCATGATGGGGACAGTACAGTTTCTCAAGTCTTACCTTAGCGAGTCGGGGATGGTGGAAGCCCGATATAAGCGAGAAATTGGAAGATCACCCCGGAGTTTCCTGCTGAACAGACACTTTTTCAGTAAGCAGGGCGTATTATCCGCGTTAAGGATGCTGAGTGGATATTTTCATTTTGAAGATATTTATTAGGGTGGTACCACGGGAACAAAGTCTTCTCGTCCCTTTTTAGGGATGAGAAGGCTTTTTTTATTTCTCTTGGTTCCAACTCTATTTAGGGATAAGTAAAACCATTTAGGAGGAATGTAACATGGAATTAAAAGATACGCTTTTAATGCCGAAAACCGAATTCCCAATGCGCGGGAACTTACCAAAAAGAGAGCCAGAAATGCAAGAGCAATGGGAAACAATGAATATCTATCAAAAAGTACAAGAACATACTAAAGGCAGACCAATGTTCGTATTACATGATGGTCCTCCATATGCAAATGGAGATATCCATATGGGGCACGCTTTGAATAAAATTTTAAAGGATTTCATTGTGCGTTTTAAATCGATGAGTGGTTTTAATGCACCTTATGTTCCAGGCTGGGACACTCATGGTTTGCCAATTGAAACAGCTTTGACAAAAAATAAAAAAGTAAACAGAAAAGAAATGAGCGTAGGGGAGTTCCGCAAGCTTTGTGAAGAATATGCATACGAGCAAATCGATAATCAACGAGGCCAATTTAAACGTCTAGGTGTTCGCGGTGATTGGGATAATCCATATATCACATTAAAGCCAGAATATGAAGCACAGCAAATTAAAGTGTTTGGAGAAATGGCGAAAAAAGGATACATTTACAAAGGCTTGAAACCTGTTTACTGGTCCCCTTCAAGTGAGTCAGCTTTAGCAGAAGCAGAAATTGAATACCATGATAAGCGTTCAGCTTCTATATATGTTGGATTTGAAGTGACAAATGGTAATGGAGTTGTCGAAGAAGGAACTCAAATCGTTATCTGGACAACAACACCATGGACAATTCCAGCTAACCTAGGAATCTCACTTCATCCAGATTTAGAATATGTTGTGGTTGAAGTGAATGAGAAGAAATATCTTGTAGCTAATGAATTGCTAGAAGCTGTGAAAAAAGCAGTAGGATGGGAAGAAGCGAACGTCGTTAAGTCTGTTAAAGGTAGCGACCTTGAAAGAGTGGTTACGAAACATCCACTTTACGACCGTGAGTCTCTTGTAGTGTTAGGAGATCATGTTACAACTGAAGCTGGAACTGGATGCGTCCATACGGCTCCAGGTCACGGGGAAGACGACTTTATCGTAGGTCAAAAATACGATTTAGGTGTACTTTGTCCAGTTGATGAAAAGGGATATATGACGACTGAAGCTCCTGGTTTTGAAGGATTATTCTATGATGAAGCAAATAAGCCAATCACTGAAAAATTAAAGGAAGCAGATGCCTTACTAGCGCTTACTTTCATCACTCACTCCTATCCGCATGACTGGAGAACAAAAAAACCGACCATTTTCCGTGCAACAGCACAATGGTTTGCTTCCATTAAAGACTTCCGTGAAGATTTGCTTAAAGCTGTAGAGGAAACGAAATGGGTTCCTGCTTGGGGAGAAACTCGTTTATTCAATATGGTAAGAGATCGTGGAGATTGGTGTATTTCACGCCAACGTGCATGGGGAGTTCCAATTCCGGTGTTCTTTGCTGAAAATGGCGATCCAATCATCACTGATGAAACAATTGATCACGTGTCTAAATTGTTCCGTGAGCACGGTTCAAATGTATGGTTTGAAAGAGAAGCCAAAGATTTATTACCTGAAGGATTCACTCACCCTGGCAGCCCTAATGGTAAATTCACTAAAGAAACTGATATCATGGATGTTTGGTTTGATTCTGGCTCATCCCACCAGTCCGTACTTGAAGAACGAGAAGACTTACAACGTCCAGCTGACCTTTATTTAGAAGGTTCAGACCAATATCGTGGCTGGTTTAACTCATCTCTATCAACAGGAGTGGCAGTTACAGGTAAAGCTCCTTACAAAGGTGTATTAAGCCATGGTTTCGTGTTAGACGGTGAAGGCCGTAAAATGAGTAAGTCATTAGGAAACGTAGTTGTACCAGAAAAAGTCATGAACCAGCTTGGTGCAGACATCTTAAGACTATGGGTAGCTTCTGTTGATTATCAATCTGATGTTCGTGTATCTGATGCAATCCTGAAGCAAGTAGCTGAAGTATACAGAAAAATCCGTAATACATTCCGTTTCTTGTTAGGGACAATCGATGGATTTAATCCAGAGGTAGACAAAGTTGAATACAACAACTTACGTGAAGTGGATCAATTCATGTTAGTTAAACTCAACAAACTAATCAAGAATGTGAAGAATGGTTATGAAAACTATGAATTCGCAAGCATCTACCATCAAATCAACAATTTCTGTACATTGGACCTAAGTGCATTTTACTTGGATTACGCAAAAGATATCCTTTACTGTGAAGCACCAAATAGTACAGAAAGAAGAGCTATTCAGACTGTATTGTATGAAACGTTACTATCATTGACGAAATTAGTTTCGCCAATTCTTTCTCATACAGCTGATGAAGTTTGGGCATTCGTACCAAATGTGAAAGAAGAAAGTGTTCAATTAACAGATATGCCTTCATATACAGAACTTCCGAATGCAGTAGAGCTAGAAAATAAATGGAATGCGTTTATGAAGCTTCGTGATGATGTGTTAAAAGCACTTGAAGAGGCGCGTAATCAAAAGGTGATTGGGAAATCCTTGAATGCGAAAGTTACACTTTTCTTAAAGGATTCCTCAAAAGAACTTTTAGAAAGCATTCACGAAAGTCTTGAACAATTATTCATAGTATCGGCTGTTGAAGTGGCTGGTACAATGGAAGAGGCTCCTGAAAATGCATTGAAATTGGAACAAGCAGCGATTGTAGTAAGTAAGGCGGACGGTGAAATCTGTGAACGTTGCTGGAACGTATCAACAGAAGTAGGAAATGACCAAAATCATCCGACTCTTTGCCCTCGTTGTGCAACAGTAGTAAAAGAACAATATCCAGAAGTAACTCAATAATAGATCATAGAGGATGATCCATTTTGGATCGTCCTCTTTCTATTTAATTATCTAAAAACAACACAATGGAAAAAGGTACAAATAAATTAGGAGATTGGACTATTTTTTGTGAGAATAGGGTATAAACATACCATCGTATCTTTATTGTATTTAAATTTTTGGATATGCTACAATTCAAAGGGTACGTAAAGAGAAAAGAGTTGGGGGAAGCTTGAGTGTATTATTACATACTTGCATTACTTGTGATTGTTTTAGATCAATGGACAAAATGGTTAATTGTGAAAAGAATGGAGCTCGGAGAAAGCGTTGAAGTAATTGAAAATTTCTTATATATTACCTCTCATCGCAATCGTGGTGCCGCTTGGGGAATATTACAAGGCCAAATGTGGTTTTTCTATATTATTACGGTAATTGTGATTATAGGACTTGTTTATTATATCCAAAAAATGGGCCGTGATCACTACATGTTAGGAGTTGCCTTAAGCCTAATGCTCGGCGGGGCAATAGGGAATTTTATAGATCGAGTATTTCGAAAGGAAGTTGTTGATTTTGTTAACACTTATCCGTTCGGATATGATTTTCCCGTGTTTAACATAGCGGATGCTGCATTGTGCGTTGGGGTTGCTATGCTTATGATTTACATGATATTTGAAGAAAAGTTAAAAAAGGAGAGAAGTAATGGATAAAATGCAATTCACCATAGAAGGACAGCAAGCAGGAGATAGATTGGATAAAACACTCTCCTCATTAAATGACGAATGGTCGCGTACTCAAATTCAAATTTGGATTAAAGATGGTCACGTAAAAGTAAATGGAGCCCCAATCAAATCGAACTACAAGGCATCAACAGGGGATAAAGTGGTTATTGAAATCCCAGAACCAGAAGCGCTCGATGTGGTACCAGAGGAAATGAACCTTGATATTTATTATGAGGATTCAGATGTGCTTGTGGTCAATAAACCAAAAGGTATGGTTGTGCACCCGGCACCAGGTCATACGACTGGTACTCTTGTAAACGGTTTGATGGCTCATTGTAAAGACCTCTCTGGAATAAATGGTGTCATGAGACCGGGAATCGTCCATCGTATAGATAAAGACACGTCAGGATTATTAATGGTAGCAAAAAATGATTTAGCACATGAAAACCTTGTTCAACAACTAGTGGATAAGACAGTTAAGCGAAAATATAAAGCCATTGTACATGGGAATATTCCACATGATTACGGGACAATAGATGCGCCAATTGGCAGAGATAAAAAAGATCGTCAAAGTATGACAGTAACAGAGGAAAACTCCAAAAATGCGGTAACTCATTTTCAGGTGTTGGAACGATTCAATGATTTCACTTATGTAGAGTGTCAGTTGGAAACAGGACGGACGCACCAAATTAGAGTACACATGAAATACATTGGCTATCCTCTTGCAGGTGATCCTAAGTATGGTCCAAGGAAAACACTTGATTTAAACGGACAAGCTTTGCATGCAGGAATCCTGGGGTTCACTCATCCAAGAACGAAGGAATTTTTAGAATTTGAAGCGCCTACTCCTGCTTATTTCGAGGAATTACTCGACAAACTTCGAAATAATCGTTGACAACTAGGCTCTAGAGCTAGTATTATTAATGTAGTTGAATAAGAACCTTTAACCCAGTCCAGAGAGGCTGAGAAGGAAACGGATGATGGATATTCCATGCGAATATCAGATTGAACATGCCATCTTTGTATCCTCTCGTCTTGGACGAGAGGATTTTCTTCGTTTCTGGGTAAAATGAAAGAAAGGGGAACAAAAATGGACGAAAAAGCATTGATACTTGATGAACAGGCAATTCGGCGAGCGTTAACGAGAATCGCACATGAAATCATTGAGAAGAACAAAGGAATTGAAGACTGTGTTCTCATAGGGATACGTACAAGGGGGATCTTCCTTGCTGAAAGATTGTCCGAAAAAATCAAACAAATTGAAGGCAAGGATATCCAAGTGGGTGAGTTGGATATCACTCTATATCGTGATGATTTAAGTACAAAGACAAGCGATGGACAACCAGTAGTAAAAGGTTCAGATATCCCTGAAGGAATAACGAATAAGAAAGTGATTCTAGTGGACGATGTTCTATTTACAGGGAGAACAGTAAGGGCAGCGATGGATGCGTTAGTCGATATGGGTAGACCATCTCAAATTCAACTCGCAGTCTTAGTTGATCGTGGTCATAGGGAATTACCGATTCGTGCAGATTATGTCGGTAAAAACATTCCGACCTCTCAATCGGAAAAAATTGTAGTGAAACTATTGGAAGTTGATCAATTAGATCAAGTAAGTATATTTGATAAATAAGATTGACCCTTTTAAAGATAGTCCCGAGAGGCTAAAAAGGGGGGAAGGTGCAGTGATGCTCCTATGTAGGTAGAATTCTGTCTTTATGGATAATTCTACTCTCTCCTCCGACAGCCCTCGTATAGACGAGGGTTTTTTATTTGAAATATTTAAGACACTACCTAGGAGGAGAAATAATATGGAACAAGTAAAAAGAGATGTTGTTCTAGATGTTCACGAAGTACCAAAGGCTTCCCAATGGATTACCCTAAGTTTACAGCACTTATTCGCAATGTTCGGTGCTACTGTTTTAGTGCCATTTTTAGTAGGGCTGAGTCCAGGGGTTGCATTAATTTCAAGTGGACTTGGAACATTATCATACTTACTTATTACTAAAGGGCAAATTCCTGCTTACCTTGGTTCATCCTTCGCATTTATCGCACCAATCATCGCGGCAAAATCGATGGGGGGACCAGAAGCTGCAATGTTTGGTTGCTTCTTGGCAGGTATTGTATACGGTCTAGTTGCATTAGTCATCAAAAGCATCGGATTAAAATGGTTAATGAAAATCTTACCACCAGTAGTAGTCGGTCCAGTCATCATGGTAATTGGTTTAGGATTAGCAGGCACAGCAGTGAATATGGCAATGTATGCAAATCCTGGTGCTCCTGCAGGTGAGTTAGTATACAGTAACACACATATCCTAGTAGCATTAGTAACTTTGGGAGTAACAATCGTATGCTCAATCTTTGCAAAAGGATTCTTGAAGCTAATACCAATATTAATTGGGATCCTCGCAGGGTATATAACAGGACTCATCGTTGGGATTGTTGATTTATCAGGAATTAAAGAGGCTGCTTGGTTCCAAATGCCAGAATTCATCATCCCATTCGCAACATACACACCAGTGATTTCTTGGGAAGTAGCAGCAATCATGGTACCAGTAGCAATCGTAACACTGTCAGAACATATCGGACATCAGATGGTATTAAGTAAAGTAGTTGGAAGAGATTTTATAGCAAAACCAGGTCTACACCGATCCATCCTAGGTGATGGTGCAGGGATTGTGATTGGATCCTTCATTGGTGGTCCACCATTGACTTCATACGGAGAAAACATTGGTGTCCTAGCAATTACGAGAGCGTTCAGTGTGTATGTAATCGGTGGAGCGGCAGTAACAGCAATCTGCTTTGGCTTCATCGGGAAAATATCCGCACTGATCTCTTCCATACCTTCAGCAGTAATGGGAGGCATCTCCATCCTACTATTCGGAATTATCGCTTCAAGCGGTTTAAGAATGATGATTGATAGCAAAGTAGACTTCGGGAATAATAGAAACTTGATCATCGCATCAGTCATCCTAGTATTAGGAATTGGTGGAGCTTTCGTTAAGCTTTCAGATACGATTTCATTATCTGGGATGGCACTGGCAGCCATCGTTGGGGTAGTACTGAATCTAGTACTACCAGGGAAAGAAGAAGCAAAGGACATGTTTGATCAAGAAAACAAAAAAGCTGCATAATGTTCACCTTTTAATGGAAGTCCAGAGAGGCTTACAAGGGTGTTGAAATGTTGATTTGATGAGTACGAACGGGAGTCGTCTATCCAAAAAAGGAAAAGACGCTCTACTTTCACGCACTCTCAATCCTTCACACCCTGAGCCAAATGGCCAGGGTGTTTTTTTGATAAAGGAAATTAGAAATAAAGGAGCCCTCTTATGAAACATTTGCTTACGACAAATGAATTGGAAATCGATGATATCCTTCAAATACTACTGGATGCACAAGCTTTTTCTGAAGGGAAGACTTGGCAGGTACCCTCACAACAATTCGTCGCAAATCTGTTTTATGAAAACAGTACAAGGACGAAAAGCAGCTTCGAAGTAGCAGAAAGGAAACTAGGTTTAACCGTGGTGCCGTTTGAAGTTTCGACTTCGAGTGTCCAAAAAGGAGAGACTCTATATGATACAGTTAAAACGCTTGAATCAATAGGGGTAGGAGCAGTAGTGATTCGCCATTATAAAGATGCTTACTTTGATCAATTGATTCCAGGGATTAATATCCCAATCATAAATGCCGGTGATGGGTGTGGACATCATCCTACTCAAAGCCTATTAGATTTATTAACAATCAAACAAGAGTTTGGTAGATTTGAAGGTTTGAAAATCGCCATTGTTGGTGATATCAGACATAGCAGGGTAGCAAGATCAAATGCAGTTGCGCTTGAAAGACTAGGTGCAAAGGTTGTGTTTTCAGGTCCTCAAGAATGGTTTGATGAAACAATCGGACATTATGAGAATATCGATAGTGCAATTGAAACATCAGATGTTGTAATGCTTTTAAGAATTCAACATGAAAGACATAATCAGGAAATGGTAGGTTCTAAAGAAGAATACTTACAAAAATACGGTCTCACAAAAGATAGAGAACAAAGAATGAAAAGTTCTGCAATCATCATGCATCCAGCTCCAGTAAATAGGGGTGTAGAAATTGATGGTGATTTAATTGAATCACCTCGCTCAAGAATTTTTAAGCAAATGGAAAACGGTGTTTTCGTTAGAATGGCAGTATTAAAAAGAGCATTCGATCTAAATAAAGGAGGAGCTATCCATGGCAATCGTAATCAAAAATGGACTATTACTAACTGAGGATGGGTCTAAGATAAAACAAGATTTGAAAATTGAAGGTAGATTTATTACCGAGGTTGCCAATCAAATCGACGAAGATGGATATGAATGGGTAGATGCCACTGGATTATTAATATCTCCTGGTTTTATAGATTTACATGTGCATTTAAGAGAACCTGGTGGAGAGAAAAAGGAAACAATTGAGACTGGAACACTTGCGGCAGCAAGAGGTGGATTTACAACAATTGCTGCAATGCCAAATACACGTCCAGTACCAGATTCTAAAGAAACACTAGAATGGTTAAATAATAGGATCCAAGAGACTGGCCATGTTAGGGTTCTTCCATACGGATCGATTACCATTCGCGAGCTAGGTCAAGAGCTAACCAATTTCAATGAGTTAAAAAAAGCTGGAGCTTTCGCATTCACCGATGATGGAGTAGGAGTGCAATCAGCTGCCATGATGTTATCAGCCATGAAAAAAGCGGCTGAAATCAACATGCCAATCGTTGCACACTGTGAAGAAAATACATTAATCAATAAAGGTTCTGTACATGAAGGAACATTTTCTATGAAAAATGGTCTAAATGGAATTCCATCAGTATGTGAAGCAGTACATGTCGCCCGAGATGTCCTACTAGCTGAAGCAGCAGACTGTCACTATCATGTTTGCCATATCAGTACAAAAGAGTCTGTAAGAGTCGTAAGAGATGCAAAAAAAGCTGGGATTCGAGTGACAGCCGAGGTTACACCTCATCATTTATTGCTTTGCGATGAAGACATAACAGGTATGGATACAAATTATAAAATGAATCCTCCATTACGCGGAAAACAGGATCAACTTGCACTCATTGAGGGGTTGCTTGATGGAACAATCGATTTTATCGCTACCGATCACGCTCCTCATACATCAGAGGAAAAAGCGGAAGGAATGACTTTGGCACCATTTGGGATTGTAGGATTAGAAACAGCATTCCCATTAATGTATACACACTTTGTAGAAACTGGAAAGATTTCTTTGAAAACATTGATTGAGTTAATGAGTGATAAGCCTGCTAAAGCATTTGGGCTTCCATATGGAATGCTAGAGGTGGGTAGCCTAGCAGATATCACACTAATCGATTTAAAAACAGAAGCAAAGATAGATCCAGCAACATTCGCTTCTAAAGGAAAGAATACACCTTTTACAGGTTGGGCATGTAAAGGATGGCCAGTAATGACTATTGCAGAAGGCAAAATGGTGTGGCAAAAGGAAAGGGTGAAGGCATGATGAAAAGACAGCTGATTTTAGAAGATGGAACAGTATTTATCGGAAAAGCATTTGGTGCAGAGGTAGAGAAAATTGGAGAAGTGGTATTCAATACAGGAATGACCGGCTACCAAGAAATTCTTTCAGACCCTTCTTACTGTGGTCAAATCGTGACGCTAACTTATCCATTAGTTGGAAACTATGGTATCAATCGTGACGATTTCGAATCCATCCTTCCTGCCATTCATGGATTTGTTGTTAAAGAAGTGGCTGAATTCCCATCCAACTGGAGAAATGAGCTTACACTTGACGAATATTTCAAAATGAAAGGTATCCCTGGAATCAGCGGAATTGATACGAGAAAGCTTACAAGAATCATCCGTCAGCACGGTACATTAAAGGGTGCGATTTGTAGCATTGAAAAACAACCTGAAGAAGTAGTTGAACAACTAAAAGCAACTGTTTTACCTAATGATCAAGTGAAAAAAGTGTCAACTAAAACAGCTTATCCTAGTCCAGGTAGAGGTCGTCGTGTGGTCTTGGTAGATTATGGAATGAAGCATGGAATTCTTAGAGAATTAAACAAACGTGACTGTGATGTGGTAGTGGTTCCTTACAATGTCACCGCACAAGAAATACTACAACTCAGCCCAGATGGAATAATGCTTTCCAACGGACCTGGAGATCCAAAAGATGTACCACAAGCTTTAGAAATGATCAACGGTGTGATAGGAAAGGTTCCTTTATTTGGAATCTGCCTAGGTCATCAACTGTTTGCTCTAGCAAATGGAGCTAATACTGAAAGACTAAAATTCGGACATCGTGGATCTAACCACCCAGTAAAAGATTTAAGAACAGGTAAAGTTGCCATCACTTCTCAAAACCACGGGTACGCTGTAGAGGAAAACTCAATTCACAATACTGAGCTTGAGGTTACACATGTTGCTATTAATGACGGAACAATTGAAGGATTAAGACATAAAGAACACCGAGCATTTACTGTTCAATACCACCCAGAAGCATCACCAGGACCAGAAGATGCAAACGGATTATTCGATGAATTTATGGAAATGATTGAAGCTGCAAAAAAGGAAGGGGAACCATTATGCCAAAACGTACAGATATAAAAAGCATCCTAGTGATTGGATCCGGCCCTATCGTCATCGGCCAAGCCGCAGAATTTGATTATGCAGGTACACAGGCTTGTATCGCATTAAAAGAAGAAGGCTACCGAGTAATCCTAGTTAACTCTAACCCTGCTACTATCATGACAGATACAGAAATAGCAGATGCAGTATACATCGAGCCTTTAACTCTAGAATTCGTCAGCAAAATTATCCGTAAGGAACGTCCAGATGCACTTGTTCCTACGCTAGGTGGTCAAACTGGACTGAACTTAGCTGTAGAATTAGCAAATAGTGGAGTCTTGGATGAGTGCAACGTAGAAATCCTTGGCACAAAGTTATCTGCCATCCAACAAGCAGAAGATCGTGATTTGTTCCGAACGCTCATGAATGAATTAGGTGAACCTGTACCAGATAGTGCCATCATTCATTCTTTAGAGGAAGCCTATCAATTTGTAGAAGAAATCGGATATCCAATCATCGTAAGACCTGCCTTCACCCTTGGTGGAACAGGCGGGGGAATCTGTTCAAACGAAGAAGAATTGATTGAGATTGTTACAGGTGGGTTAAAAAGCAGTCCGGTAACTCAATGCTTAATAGAAAAAAGTATTGCTGGCTTTAAGGAAATTGAATACGAAGTAATGCGAGATTCCAATGACAATGCGATTGTGGTTTGTAATATGGAAAACATTGATCCAGTAGGTATCCATACAGGTGACTCTATAGTAGTGGCACCGAGCCAAACTTTAAGCGATCGTGAATACCAGTTATTAAGAAATGCATCCTTAAAAATCATCCGTGCCTTAAAAATTGAAGGTGGATGTAATGTCCAAATCGCTTTAGATCCTTATAGCTTTAACTACTTTATTATCGAGGTAAATCCGCGTGTGAGTCGTTCATCAGCATTAGCTTCAAAAGCAACTGGTTATCCAATCGCGAAATTGGCTGCGAAGATTGCAGTTGGTTTGACCCTTGATGAAATGATGAATCCTGTAACGGGAAAAACCTACGCTAGCTTTGAACCAGCACTTGATTATGTAGTATCCAAAATCCCGCGTTGGCCGTTTGATAAATTCGAATCTGCAAACAGACACCTAGGAACTCAAATGAAAGCCACTGGAGAAGTTATGGCGATTGGACGAACTTTGGAAGAATCACTGCTTAAAGCTGTACGTTCGCTAGAATCAGGAATCTATCATCTAGATCTAAAAGATTCCGACAAGATCAGTAATGAAATTATTGAAAAAAGAATTCGTAAAGCAGGGGATGAGCGCCTCTTCTATATTGGTGAGGCAATCAGAAGAGGGGTTACTTTAGAAGAGATTCATGAGTGGAGTCAAATCGACTACTTCTTCCTGAACAAGTTCGAACGAATCATTACACTTGAAAAGGAGCTCCAAAGAAATCCTTTTGATATGGAAGTAGCAAAGCATGCAAAAGAACTTGGGTTCTCTGACAAAACCATCGCGAAAATTTGGGAGTGTAACGAAAGAGAAATTTACGAATGGAGAAAAGAAAATAAGCTGACTCCTGTTTATAAAATGGTAGATACATGTTCGGCAGAGTTTGAATCTGAAACTCCATATTTTTATGGAACATATGAAGATGAAAATGAATCAATCGTTACAGAAAGAAAGAGTGTTGTTGTACTAGGTTCAGGTCCGATTCGAATTGGTCAAGGTGTAGAGTTCGATTATGCAACAGTCCACTCTGTATGGGCGATAAAAGAAGCTGGGTATGAAGCGATTATTATCAACAATAACCCAGAAACAGTATCAACAGACTTCAGTATCTCAGATAAATTGTACTTCGAACCATTAACGATTGAAGATGTCATGCACATCATTGACTTAGAAAAGCCTGAGGGTGTAGTGGTACAGTTCGGTGGGCAAACGGCTATCAATCTTGCTTCACAACTAGTGGAACGTGGAGTGAAAATCCTAGGAACAACTCTTGAGGATTTGGATCGTGCAGAAAACCGAGATAAATTCGAACAATCTTTAACTGAACTTGGAGTTCCACAGCCAAAAGGAAAAACAGCTACTTCGGTTGAGGAAGCGGTTATCATTGCAGAAGAAATCGGCTATCCAGTACTTGTAAGACCTTCCTATGTACTTGGTGGACGTGCGATGGAAATTGTTTATCAGCAAACAGAGCTGCTTCACTACATGGAACATGCAGTTAAAGTAAATCCAGAACACCCAGTTCTAATAGACCGTTATCTGATTGGAAAAGAAATCGAAGTAGATGCAATCTGTGAT
>NZ_QBBX01000004.1:143488-146430 GCF_003073175.1 Peribacillus acanthi | reverse complement strand
CAAAGATGTAGTAATTCCAGGAATCATGGAGCATATCGAACGAGCAGGGGTACACTCAGGAGACTCCATTGCTGTGTATCCGCCACAAAACCTAACTGACGATATGAAACAAAAGATCGTCGAGTACACAATCAAATTGGCAAAAGGACTAAATATCATCGGATTATTAAATATCCAATATGTTATCTCTAAAGGTGAGGTCTTCGTGCTTGAGGTAAATCCACGTTCAAGTAGAACGGTTCCTTTCCTAAGTAAAATCACGAATGTGCCAATGGCAAACCTGGCAACAAAGGTCATCCTTGGACAAAGTCTGGCTGAACAAGGATACACAACAGGTTTGATCGAAGAGAAAAAAGGAGTTTATGTAAAAGTTCCGGTCTTCTCTTTCGCAAAACTAAGACGTGTTGATATCACTCTCGGACCTGAGATGAAGTCTACAGGTGAGGTAATGGGGAAAGACTTAACGCTTGAAAAAGCATTGTATAAAGGATTAGTTGCATCAGGAATCCAAATCAAAGAGTATGGCAGCGTCTTGTTGACCATTGCTGACAAGGATAAAGAAGAAGCATTATTGTTGGCTAAGAGATTTCATAACATTGGATACCAGCTTATTGCAACAAGTGGAACAGCGGCTCTTCTACAAGAGAAAAACATCCCTGTAAGAGTTGTTAACAAAATTGGAGCTGAAACAAACACGTTATTAGATGTCATTAGAAATGGTGAAGCACAATTTGTAATCAACACTCTAACAAAAGGAAAACAGCCAGAGCGTGATGGTTTCCGAATCCGAAGGGAATCAGTAGAAAACGGTATTCCTTGCTTAACTTCACTAGATACTGCTGAAGCGATCCTACGAGTAATTGAATCTATGACTTTCTCAGCAGAAGCTATGAAACCAGCAACAGAATCAAAAGAGGCGGTGCTTTCATGATTTTAAATGAGCGAATGACAGTCGTTTCACAAGAAAGAGTAGCAAAAAACATCTACGAGCTTACCTTACATGGTGAGCTCGTAACAGAGATGAAGCAACCAGGTCAATTCGTTCATCTTAAAGTTGCAGATGGATTTGAGCCATTATTAAGAAGGCCGATCAGCATATGCTCTATTAATCATGAGAAAAAACAATTTACGATGATTTACCGAGCTGAAGGTAGAGGTACTTATCTTCTTGCGAATAAGAAAATCGGCGATGAAATTGATGTACTTGGTCCATTAGGTAACGGTTTTCCTGTACAGACAATTAATGCTGGAAGAACAGCTCTATTAGTAGGAGGGGGAATTGGTGTCCCTCCACTATACGAGCTTTCTACCAGATTAGTAGAAAAAGGGATTGAAGTAATTCATGTACTAGGATTTCAGTCAGAGGAATATGCCTTTTACTTGGAGAAATTCACAGATCTCGGACCAACCTATGTAGCAACAGTAGATGGAAGCTGTGGAACAAAAGGATTTGTCACAGATGTTATTAAGAATTATGATTTGAAATTCGATGTGTTGTATAGCTGTGGACCAACCCCGATGTTAAAAGCTTTAGAAGAAAAATACGGAGATAGAGAAGTCTATCTTTCTCTGGAAGAAAGAATGGGCTGTGGAATCGGGGCTTGCTTCGCATGCGTTTGCCATACTGGGGATGATCCTACTGGCTATAGCTACAAAAAGGTATGTAGTGATGGCCCAGTATTCCGATCAGGGGAGGTTGTACTATGAGTGTGTTAGGAATAGAACTACCAGGGCTTTCGCTAAAGAACCCTATCATGCCTGCATCGGGATGTTTTGGATTTGGTAGAGAGTTTAGTGGATTGTATGATTTGAACAAATTAGGCTCCATCATGATCAAAGCTACAACAGCTGAACCAAGGTTTGGAAACCCAACACCCCGTGTGGCTGAAACACATGCAGGAATGCTAAATGCAATTGGGCTGCAAAACCCTGGCTTAGAAAAAGTGATTGAAAGTGAACTTAGATGGCTAAGTCAATTCGATATTCCAATCATTGCCAATGTAGCAGGATCGATGGAAGAAGATTATATCGAAGTAGCAAAGGAAATTTCAAAAGTATCCAATGTGCATGCACTTGAGCTGAATATTTCTTGTCCTAACGTAAAGCAAGGGGGCATCGCTTTTGGAACGAATCCTGAAACGGCGAAACGACTGACTAAGCTTGTGAAGGAAGTTTCCGAAGTACCTGTGTATGTAAAGCTTTCACCAAATGTCACAAACATCGTAGAAATGGCAAAAGCTGTTGAGGATGGTGGAGCGGATGGCTTAACGATGATTAATACACTTCTAGGTATGCGCTTGGACATGAGAACAGCCAAGCCAATTCTTGCTAATAAAACAGGTGGATTATCAGGACCAGCCATTAAACCAGTAGCTATTCGTATGGTTTATGAGGTGAGCCAACAAGTGAAAATTCCAATTATCGGGATGGGCGGGGTCACAACAGCTGAAGATGTTATAGAGTTTTTCTATGCAGGTGCGAGTGCAGTTGCAGTAGGAACTGCCAATTTTGTAGATCCATATATTTGTCCAAAAATAATTGATGAATTGCCAGCTCTAGTTAATGAGTTAGGGTACGACCATATTTCTGAATGTATCGGAAGGAGCTGGGGAAAGCATGAACAAATCGCTTATCATCGCGCTTGATTTTCCAAATGCCGAACAAACCCTATCGTTTCTTGAAGGGTTTGAGGATGAGAAACTTTTTGTGAAGGTGGGAATGGAGCTTTTTTATCAAGAGGGACCAAGTATTATCAGAAAAATAAAAGCTCTTGGTCATAGCATCTTCCTTGATTTAAAACTACATGACATCCCAAACACGGTTAAGCAGGCTATGAAAGGTTTAGCTTCTCTAGAAATCGATTTGATCAATGTCCATGCAGCAGGTGGAAAAGAAATGATGAGGTTTGCATTAGAAGGTCTTATCGAAGGGACACCTAGTGG
>NZ_QBBX01000004.1:114367-143478 GCF_003073175.1 Peribacillus acanthi | reverse complement strand
AAATCCAGACCACAATTAATTGCAGTCACTCAATTAACCAGCACCTCTGAAAAACAAATGCAAATAGAACAACAGATCGAATGTACATTGGGGCAATCAGTCCTTCACTATGCCACTCTTGCAAAAGAAGCGGGTCTGGATGGAGTAGTTTGCTCGACACATGAAGTGAAAAGCATCCATGAATTATTAGGTACTGATTTCATTACAGTAACTCCAGGCATCCGCCTAGCTTCTGATCATGCTAATGATCAAAAGCGTATTGCAACACCAGAGGAAGCTAGATTGCTAGGTACTAATGCCATCGTAGTAGGCAGATCGATTACAAATAGTATTTCACCACTTGAATCCTATCAAGAAATTCGAAATTTATGGGAGGGTGTTACAATATGAAAAAAATCATTGCAGAACAATTATTGAACATTAAGGCTGTTTTTCTTCAACCAAACGACCCATTTACTTGGTCCTCTGGTATTAAATCTCCTATCTATTGTGATAATCGTCTAACACTTTCCTATCCTAATGTACGAAAAACGATTGCAAAGGGTTTGCAAGAACTTATTGAAACGAACTTTCCTGAAGTCGAAGTAATTGCGGGTACAGCAACTGCAGGTATTCCACATGCAGCATGGGTCAGTGATTTGATGGAACTACCTATGTGCTATGTTCGCTCAAAAGCGAAAGGACATGGGAAAGGAAACCAGATTGAAGGCAAGGCTTTGGTTGGGCAAAAAGTGGTGGTAGTTGAGGACTTAATTTCAACAGGTGGTAGTGCCATTACAGCGGTAGAAGCGCTTAAAGAAGCTGGTTGTGAAGTATTAGGTGTCGTAAGTATCTTCACTTATGAACTCCAAAAAGGAAAAGAAATGCTAAATGAGTCAGGTATCATTAATCATTCGCTATCCAATTACTCTACGTTGATTGAAGTTGCGGAGGAAAAAGGCTACATAACTGATCAGGATATTGAAAAACTTACGAAGTGGCGCCTAAATCCATCAGATGAAAGCTGGATGGCGATGGAAGATGCAGTTAGCGAAGTAAAATAGAAAAATTAGAAGGGATGATCACAAATGGTCATCCCTTTTTTATACAAAATTTTCTAGGAACAACCCATATAATTTGGTAATTTATTGTTATAAGTAACAAATAATGAAAAAGAGGTCAAAAAATGTCTAAAACCCACATTATTAAACTTGAAAATGCAAACTTACAAGCTTCTTTTAGTAGAGATTACAAACCAATAATTATGATAGAAAGCGGAGATACCATTCATTTTAGTACACCGGATATAGGTTGGGGATACAATCAATCAAATGGGAATAGAATACAGTTTCAATCAAGGGAACAAGAAGGACGCTGGGGTCATCCTATAATAGGACCTATAGCTATTAAAAACGCAAGGCCAGGGATGACACTTGAAGTAGTGATAAACAAGTTGAGAGCTGGTACATATGGTTGGAATTGTGCAGGTGGAAGAAGTAGTTGGGTAAATGACCGACTGGGAATATCAGATGATCATGAAGTGACATTAAATTGGAAGATTCATAATATAGCTGAATGTGAAATTGAAGGGGTAAATTTCGAAGTAGAGGTCAAACCATTCCTAGGACTACTAGGTACAACGCCTTGTGAAGAAGGAGTGCATTCAACAATACCACCAAGATACTGTGGAGGAAACATTGATTGCAAAGAGCTTGTGGAAGGTAGTCGTTTATTTTTACCAATCGCTGTTGAAGGAGCTTTATTTACAGCTGGGGATGGACATGCAGCACAAGGAGATGGGGAAGTATCTGGACAAGCGATAGAATGTCCAATGGATTTTGTGGATCTTACCTTGTTTATACATGAAGAATTGTCTATTAAATATCCTCGAGCTTACACCCCTAACGGATGGATTACTTTCGGTTTTGATGAGGATTTAAATGTTGCAACAGAACACGCACTTGAAGCTATGGTAGAGTTGATTCAAGAGCAGTATCGAGTAAATAAAGCTGAAGCAACTGCACTAGCAAGTGTTGTGGTCGATTTAAGAATAACACAAATCGTAAATGGAGCGAAAGGGGTTCATGCCGTACTTCCCCATAGCGCAATAAAAACGAATGTAAATAATGTGTAGAAATCAAATTAAAAATATTTAATTTTATGAAATCATTCCGAGAGACGCTAGCAAAGTAAAAGGACAATCCACTAAAGCATTGCTTTTCGGGATTGTCCTTTTATTACTTTTAATTCTTTAAAGCTCTTACTAAATCGGGATTTGGAGTTACATAAACGGTCTGTTGATTATCATATATGACAAAACCAGGTTTAGATCCATTTGGTTTTTTTACATGGCGAATCTTTGTGTAATCGACAGGAACTGAACTAGATTCTTTGGCTTTACTGAAATAAGCAGCCAACATGGCGGCTTCTTTAATCGATTCATTACTAGGAGATTCATTTCTAATGACAACATGTGATCCAGGAATGTCCTTCGTATGGAACCAAATCTCATCACGATTAGCTAGTTTATTTGTTAAATATTCATTCTGTTTATTATTTTTCCCTACAAGAATTTCGTCACCAGTACTTGAAACATATTTTTCAAGTTGAGGTTTCAAATTGATATTTTTCTTAGGACCTTTCCTTTGACGTTGTTTTATATAACCGCCTTCAGTCAGCTCTTCACGGATTTCTTCAATGTCTCGAGGGGAAGCAGAATCAAGTTGCTGTAACAATGCATCAAAATAAATAACTTCCTCTTGTGCAATTTTTATTTGTTCTTTAACAATATCAATCGAATTTTTCGATTTTTGATAACGAGTAAAATATTTCTGTGCATTGTCAGATGGGCCTTTTTGAGGGTCCAAAGGTATGGTTACATACGTTTCGTCTTCTTCATAATAATTGACTAATGTAACCTCCTTCATCCCTTTTTGAAGCTGATACATATTTGCAGTGATTAGTTCACCGTATAGTTGAAGTAGTTCAGCATTCTTGCTTTCTTCTAGTGTCTTTTCAAGTTTGCCGATTTTCTTTTCATTTTTTTCTTTTTCATTTTGGATGAATCGTTCCAAATCTTGAGCCTGTTGTTTAATACGATCACGATCAGCTTTGCCAAAATAATATCGATCTAGCAATTCACTAAGTGACTGGTAAGTCTTAATTGAACCATTAAATTGATTCAGGGACAGGAAGTAGAAATATTCTTTTCCAGCATGCTCCATTATAGAAGGGACAAAAGCTGAAGATTTCACATCTTTTATTATGTTAATGAAAGCTTGAGGCACAGTTTCGCGGTTGGCTAAACCAGAACGGAAAATAACTTCCTTTGCAAGTATGGGAGAAACACCAGCGAAGTGGTGAACGAGTTGCTTGTCCAATTTACCTGCATTAAAATCAATTTTCCGTAAAACATCTTCTTTTTCAACTGTTAAAGGATTCTGTTTTTCTTGTTCTGGGGGATATTTATAAGCTTGGCCAGGAAGAATTGCGCGAAAACTGTTTACCGCATAGGAAACGTGCTTAATGCTATCCAGAATCATTTGTCTTTCTTTGTCTACTAAAATGATATTGCTGTGTCTTCCCATGATTTCCACAATAAGTTGTTTGAATGAAACATCCCCAATTTCATTTCGGCCTTTTATTTCAAAGACGATGATACGGTCTAATTCCTTTTGAACAATATCTTCAATTATGTACCCTTCGAGATGTTTACGAAGCAACATACAAAACATTGGAGGTTCTTTTGGATTGTCAGGTGTTTCATTTGTCAGCTGTATTCTTGCATAACTTGGGTGAGCTGAAATCAATAATTTATGGTTCTTACCATTTGCTCGTACTACCATTAATAATTCATTTTTAAAAGGTTGATTAATTTTACTAATCCTTCCACCTTTTAGGTTAGTAGATAATTCTTCAACCATTGCTTTAGTAAAAAGTCCATCAAAAGACATAAAGTGTTCTTCCTTTTCTAATTCAAATTAAGTGAAATCTATTATACATAGTGAGCGTCAAAGGCTCAAATAAGGCGCATTCCGCTTTTCTTAATAAGTATAGCATTTTTATGGACGAGTCTGAATATGCATGATGGGAGAGGGACAACTCTTTTTGCACTATCTGAAAAAAATTCTTGTGGCAATTTAGATGATAAATACCGTTTGAGCCTCAAGCAAGAAGATAGTATTAGTGCAACTAGGCAATCGCTGGGCATTTAGCTTAGTGCTAGTCAAGTTTTCTAAAGATGGGAGAGGGAAGGGACATGCAGGACAATCATTTCCGTGGCATGAAAACGGAGGAAATTGAGCAATCGCTCCAGACGAGTAAAAGACTTGGGTTGGAGAAAAAGGAAGTCCAAAGAAGATTAAAAGAGTATGGATACAATGAGCTTCATGAAGGCGAGAAGCAATCGGCACTTCTATTATTCTTTGCACAGTTCAAGGACTTTATGGTTCTTGTACTATTGGCAGCAACTTTGATTTCTGGTCTGCTTGGAGAATACATAGATGCGATTGCTATTATCGCTATTGTCATTGTGAATGGATTTTTAGGTTTTTTTCAAGAAAGAAAAGCGGAAAAATCCCTTGATGCATTAAAGGAAATGGCTGCACCACAAGTGTTTGCGCTTAGGGATGGAGAATGGCAAAAGATCCCTTCTAAGGAGTTGGTACTCGGAGACGTCATCCGTTTTTCTAGTGGTGACCGGATTGGAGCCGATTTACGTATTATTGAAGCGAATAGTCTTGAAATAGAAGAGTCTGCCTTAACGGGGGAATCTGTGCCTGTAACGAAATATGCTTCACCTAACCATCAGCAAGTAGACAGCATCGGTGATGAGGAAAACATGGCCTTCATGGGAACGATGGTTACACGAGGGCATGGGGTAGGGATTGTCATCTCGACTGGAATGGGCACGGCAATGGGGAAAATTGCAGATATGCTACAAACCGCTCAAACCACGACAACCCCACTACAACATAGATTGGAGCAACTTGGTAAAATCTTAATTACAACTGCATTATTATTAACTGCATTAGTCGTGATCATTGGGGTATTTCAAGGGAACGATTTATATACAATGGTACTTGCTGGGGTTTCTTTAGCTGTAGCGGCCATTCCTGAAGGGCTACCGGCCATCGTAACAGTTGCGTTATCTCTAGGTGTTCAAAGGATGATTAAACAAAATGCTATTGTAAGGAAGCTTCCTGCTGTTGAAACGTTAGGATGTGCGTCGGTCATTTGTTCTGATAAGACGGGGACGATGACGCAAAATAAAATGACGGTGACCCATATTTGGAATGGTGGACAAACATGGTCAGTGACCGGTAGTGGCAATGAAACAGATGGTACATTTTTAAGAGGCGAAGAGGAAATTTCACCATCCAACAATAAAACACTTCAACAAATTTTAACGTTTGGTTTACTTTGTAACCACGCTGAAGTTATAGAAAGAGAAGGAAAAGTCGTTATTGATGGCGACCCTACTGAAGGTGCTTTAGCGATTGCTGCTTTAAAAGCTGGTATCACACGCCGTTCACTTCAAGATAGGTTTGAAATCATCAAAGAGTTTCCGTTTGATTCGACGAGAAAGATGATGAGTATCATAGTTAAGGATCAAAACGGCCGCCAGTTTGTTGTGACAAAAGGAGCGCCAGATGTTCTAGTTTCGAAAACTGAATCTATCCTTTGGGGAGATAAACTTCAGTACTTAACCGGTGAAATGAAAAAGACTGTTCAAAGTGCCATTGATGGGTTGGCAGAACAGGCTTTAAGAACCATAGCCATTGCTTATAAACCACTATCGGGGAATACAGTGATTCTTGATGAGCAAGATGCTGAGAATAATTTAATCTTTATTGGATTACAAGGGATGATTGATCCACCTAGACCAGAGGTGAAGCAAGCTGTTAAAGAGTGTCGGGATGCTGGAATAAAAACCGTGATGATAACAGGCGATCATGCCATTACCGCAAAAGCGATTGCTAGTCAGTTAGGTATTTTGCGTGGAAAAGAAAAAGTAATTGAAGGAAAAATGCTCGCTGATATGGATGTCAGTGATTTAGAAGATATCGTGGAGGACGTGAGTGTTTTTGCAAGGGTTTCTCCAGAGCACAAATTAAAGATTGTAAAAGCATTACAAAATAAAGGACATATTGTAGCGATGACTGGTGATGGAGTGAATGACGCACCCGCAATAAAATCAGCGGATATTGGAATCGCTATGGGAATCACAGGTACTGATGTAGCAAAAGAAGCTTCCTCGTTGATTTTGTTAGATGATAATTTTGCAACGATAAAGTCAGCGATTAAAGAAGGGCGAAATATATATGAAAATATTCGAAAATTCATTCGCTATTTGCTTGCATCCAATGTGGGTGAAATTCTAGTAATGTTCTTTGCCATGATTATGGCACTTCCTTTACCGCTTGTGCCGATACAGATACTTTGGGTAAACTTAGTGACAGATGGACTACCAGCAATGGCACTTGGATTGGACCAACCAGAGGATAATGTCATGAAAAGAGGACCACGTCATCCAAAAGAAGGGGTTTTTGCAAGAGGTCTAGGATGGAAAATCATCTCAAGAGGTTTCCTAATTGGATTATCAACCATTCTTGCATTCATCACCGTCTATAAATCGAATCCGGATCAATTGGCTTATGCACAAACGGTGGCCTTTGCTACACTAGTTTTAGCACAGCTTATTCATGTGTTTGATTGTCGAAGTGAAAAATCTATTTTCTCTAGAAACCCATTTGGAAATAAATATCTAGTTTGGGCTGTTATATCGTCCTTGCTATTAATGCTTGTTGTAATTTATTATCCTCCTCTACAAGGAGTATTCCATACGGTGCCAATAGCCATGAGAGATTGGCTTCTGATTGGAGGAATGGCTTCAATTCCAACTTTTTTATTAGCGGGATCATTTTTAATAAGAAAAACAAAATGATTTGTGTTATAATTCGAAAGGTAGTAGAGTGTCCTCTATTACCTTTTTATTTTGTACTTTAGAAAAATATAAACTGGCAGCAAAGAAGTAGTTTAACGTAGTGGCCATTTTAGGGATAAAGTATAAGTGCAACTAGGTAATCGCCGACGCTAAGGCATGGCGCTAACCGAGTTTTCTAATACGACCATTGAATGGAAGTGAATACATGGTAGTAAGCATGACTGGATACGGACGTGGAGCAAGGGAACAGGACAAAATGAAGGTCATTGTTGAAATCAAAACGGTTAATCACCGTTTTTTTGAATGTTCTTTTAGAATGCCGCGCCAATTGCTTGTTTTAGAAGATAAAATGAAAAAAACGATGCATACATATATTCATAGAGGTAGGGCTGAAGTTTTCTTAACGGTTGAAGGGGAAGGTCTGATTGATCGAAGACTTCAAGTAGATTGGAAGCTACTGCAACAATTCATGGATGAAATGGAGAAAGTGAATGAAGCTTATTCACTAAACCAAAGACCTACACTGAAGGAAATTACTTCCATTGAAAACATCATTTCGATTGAAGAATTCCAAACAGATGGTAATATTATTGAAGAGCTGATTATTGATTCATTAAAGGATGCTTGCAAAACCTTAAAGGAAATGCGAGAAATCGAAGGTGCTGAGTTAAAGAAGGATTTGCATATTCAGATGAAGAATATCTGGAGTACTACTGAAAAAATTTGTAATTTAGCCCCTACGGTTATTGAGAGCTATAGGGAACGACTACAACAAAAAATGGTTGAATTTACAAAAGGTCTTGTAGATGAAACACGTCTATTGAATGAAATTGCCATTTTTGCTGATAAAGCAGACATCAATGAAGAGATAACTAGGCTACAAAGCCACGTAAACCAGTTTGAAATAACGATGGATGAACAAGGGCCGATTGGTAGGAAACTGGATTTCATTGTACAAGAAATGAACCGTGAAGTGAATACAATCGGATCAAAGGCGAATGATGCTACAATTGCTTCACTAGTAGTCGAAATGAAAAGTTCGATTGAAAAAATGAAAGAACAAGTCCAGAACATCGAGTAAAGGTTTATATTAACTGATGGAAGGCCACAATAGATAGAGAGAACTGGGGGACCAACATGTCAATTAAACTCATAAATATAGGATTCGGTAATATCGTTTCTGCAAACCGGATCATTTCCATTGTAAGTCCTGAATCTGCTCCAATTAAAAGAATCATTCAGGATGCAAGGGATCGAGGATCTTTAATTGATGCTACATATGGACGTAGGACAAGAGCAGTAATAATCATGGACAGTGATCATGTAATTTTATCTGCCGTTCAACCAGAAACGGTTGCTGCTCGTTTGAGTGATCGTGACGAGAGTGTAGAGGAAGGGTAGGATTTTAAACGAATGTATAAAGAAAAAGGGTTGTTGATTGTATTATCCGGACCGTCTGGTGTTGGTAAAGGAACAGTAAGAAAAGAAATCTTTTCTCAAAATGATGCTAAATTCGAATATTCGATTTCTATGACTACAAGAAAGCCTCGTGAAGGCGAAGTGGACGGTGTCGATTATTTCTTTAAGTCCAGAGAAGAGTTCGAACAATTAATCGAACAAGGTAAACTCTTGGAATATGCAGAGTTTGTGGGTAACTATTATGGTACACCTGTTGATTATGTAAGAGATACAATTGAAAACGGAAGAGATGTATTTCTTGAAATAGAAGTACAAGGAGCACGTCAGGTTAGAGAAAAATTCCCTGAAGCACTTTTCATTTTCCTTGCACCACCAAGTCTTTCAGAATTAAGAAATCGTATAGTCACAAGGGGTACTGAAACGGAAGACGTTATTTCTAAAAGACTCCAAACAGCAAAAGAAGAAATTGAAATGATGGACTTATACGATTATGTGGTAGAAAATGATGAAGTGAAATTGGCTTGTGAAAGAATCAAAAGTATCGTTGTTGCAGAACATTGCAAACGCGAAAGAATATCAAAACGTTATCAAATCATGTTGGAGGCTGAATAATCCATGTTATATCCATCTATCGATTCATTGTTGAATAAAATTGACTCAAAATATTCTCTAGTATCTGTTGCTGCGAAAAGAGCTAGACAAATGCAAGGGAACAATCAATCTAAACTAGCTAAGCCCGTTTCTCATAAAAACGTAGGTAAAGCTCTTGAAGAAATTCATGCTGGTGCATTAACATACACACATAGTCCAAGTACAGAAGAAGATTGATGCAAAAACCTTGTCACTTTGACAAGGTTTTCTTAATTCCTACAATTGAAATTGATGAAAAAAAATGGGAGTTCCTTCATAATGAAATAGAGTTACCATGAGAAAATAAAGAATTTACATAGATAAGATCCTAAACATGCAATGGAGGAAATATCATGTTGAAAGATAAAAAGATATTGCTTTGTGTAACAGGTGGAATTGCTGTTTTTAAGGCAGCTGCACTTACAAGCAAGCTTGTCCAGGAGGGTGCTGACGTAAAGGTAATGATGAGTGAATCGGCTATGAAATTCGTCACTCCATTAACATTCCAGGCGCTTTCTAGGAATGATGTTTATACAGACACCTTCGATGAAAAAGACTCAAAAGTTATTGCTCATATTGATTTGGCTGATTGGCCAGAATTAATCATAGTAGCCCCAGCCACTGCCAATATTATCGGCAAACTTGCAAATGGAATAGCAGATGACATGATAACCACAACTTTACTTGCTTCAACGAGTAAGGTATGGATAGCTCCTGCCATGAACGTCCATATGTACGAGCATCCAGCAGTGACACGAAACCTGGAAACATTAAAAGATTTTGGTTATGAATTAATAGAACCAGGAGAAGGTTATTTAGCTTGTGGTTATGTTGGTAAAGGTCGCCTGGAAGAACCAGATACAATTGTTGAAAAAATGAAACATTATTTTTCTTCAGATAAGGATATGCCTTTGTTAAATAAAAAGATTTTAGTAACAGCTGGTCCTACTAGGGAAAAAATAGACCCTATCCGTTTCATAACTAATCATTCGACAGGGAAAATGGGTTATGCGATTGCAGAGAGTGCTAAGAATCTCGGAGCAGAGGTGACTCTTGTTACAGGGCCTGTTACTATCACTCCACCTTTTGGAGTAAAGGTAGTAAGGGTAGAAAGTGCGCAGGAAATGTATGAAGCGGTAACTGCTCGGGCAATGGAACAGGATATCATTGTTAAGACAGCAGCAGTTTCAGACTATAGACCTAAACATGTTCAAGCTCAAAAAATGAAGAAAAAAGATGGAGACGAGTTAATTGAGTTAGAAAGAACAAAAGATATATTGCTGGAATTAGGGAAGGTGAAACAAAATCAACTATTGATCGGTTTTGCAGCAGAAACTGAAAATGTGGATGAATATGCCTTAGGTAAACTCGAGCGGAAAAATGCTGATATGATTGTTGCTAACAATGTCACTGTTGAAGGAGCTGGATTTGGTACGGATACAAATATTGTTACAATTTATACCCGTAATGGAAGGAAAATTGAACTTCCTCAACAATCAAAAGTAGAAATTGCTGAAAAAATATTACTGCTGGCTAATGAATTGCTAGAGGAAGAACATGCATGAATATCGCTAAAGTAATTGTGGATGTCCCTGCGAAACAAATTGATCGGGAATTTGATTACTTAATTCCTAATAAATGGCTAGGTATGATTCTACCTGGAATGAGGGTCGCAGTCCCTTTTGGACCAAGGACTATACAAGGATTTGTGACTAGAATTACAGATCAGTCATCCTTTGATAACCTTAAACCTATACAGGAATTGTTAGATATTGAGCCTGTACTCAACCAAGAACTTATGGACTTAGCCGATTGGTTAACGGATGAGACACTTTGTTATCGTATTTCCGCTTATCAAGTTATGCTACCGGCGGCACTCAAGGCAAAGTATCGAAAGAAATTACGTCTAGCTGAACCTGAATCATTGCCCCATTTACATCCCAAAATTAAGCAATCCTTTTCAAATAAAACTGAATTGGATTGGCAGGATGTTATGAATCATGAAAGTGCAAAAATCTTTCTTTCTGAAGTGAAAAACGGTACTCTAAGGGTTCATTATGAGGTCAAGAATCAACTAAACAAAAAGACTGTTCGATTCGTACAACCGAATATTTTAAAGGATGAACTAGAAGAACAACTAAAGCAATTATCCAAAAATGCAATTAAACAAAGAAGCGTTCTTCAACATTTCATCTTTGAATCTAGAAGTATCATTCAAAGTGAGTTGCTTTCTAAAACAGGGGCAACTTCCTCTACAATCAACAGTTTAGTGGAAAAAGGAATTCTTTCTATTAAGGAATCAGAAGTATATCGTGATCCTTATGAAAATCGGGAATTTATAAAAAGCAAACCGTTTCCTCTTACATCTGAACAATCGACTGCTATTGGTCCCATTAAAGAATGTATAGCGAAAGATAAGCATGATATTTTTCTTCTTTATGGGGTAACTGGAAGCGGGAAAACAGAAGTTTATTTACAGTCCATCGATGATGTTCTTGCAAAAGGTGAACAGGCAATCATGCTTGTTCCTGAAATTTCATTAACCCCACAGATGGTGAAACGGTTTAAAGAACGTTTTGGTAATGCAGTGGCAGTTCTTCACAGTGGACTTTCCGTTGGCGAAAAGTATGATGAATGGCGAAAAATCTATAGGGATGAGGTAAGCGTTGTAGTTGGAGCACGTTCAGCAATATTTGCTCCTTTTAGGAAGTTAGGTTTGATCATTATTGATGAAGAACATGAATCGAGTTACAAACAAGAAGATCATCCTAGATATCATGCGCGGGATGTAGCCATTCAAAGAGGTTTGACGCATAAATGCCCGGTTATCCTTGGTAGTGCGACTCCGACTCTTGAAACCTTTGCCCGTGCAAAGAAAGGTCGATATCAATTACTCTCTCTTACAAAAAGAATGAACCAACAAGCTTTACCGAGTGTTAAAATTGTCGATATGAGAGAAGAGTTGCGTAGTGGTAACCGTTCTGTTTTTTCTACTGATTTGTTGACCAAAATCAAAGATCGTATTGAAAAGAAAGAACAAATCGTCTTATTTCTAAATAAAAGGGGACATTCAAGTTTTGTCATGTGCAGGAGCTGTGGGGCTGTTTCTAACTGCCCAAACTGCGATATATCCTTGACTTACCATAAATCTTCACATCAATTAAAGTGCCATTATTGTGCCTATGAAGAAGTCATGCCAACTCAATGTCCCGATTGTCAAAGCGAGGCAATACGGTACTTTGGGACAGGAACTCAGAAGGTTGAAGAAGAACTTGCGAAGATCATTCCTGAAGCAAGAGTAATACGGATGGATGTGGATACAACTTCAAGAAAAGGGTCACATGAAAGATTATTGCAAGCCTTTCAAGACGGTCAGGCCGATATCTTACTTGGAACTCAAATGATTGCAAAGGGTCTAGATTTTCCAAACATTACTTTGGTAGGAGTCTTGTCAGCTGATACGATGCTTCATCTTCCGGATTTTAGGTCCTCAGAAAAGACCTTCCAGCTATTAACGCAGGTAAGCGGTCGTGCAGGTAGGCATCATTTGCCAGGAGAAGTAATCATACAAACTTATACCCCTGAACACTATTCCATTATTCTTGCTTCCATGCAGGATTATGATCAATTTTTTGGCCAAGAGATGATGATTCGAAGACAAAACATGTACCCTCCTTATTATTACTTGGCATTAGTAACTATCTCACATGAAGATTTAATGAAAACTGTCTCCGTCACGGAGCATATAACTCACCATTTAAAGAACCATTTATCACAGCAGTCGGTCATTCTTGGTCCTGTCGCATCACCAATCCCTCGGATCAATAATAGATATCGATATCAATGTTTGGTAAAATACAAACAAGAACCAGCATTAAAGAACAGTTTAAAGAAATTGCTGGACCATTATCAACAAGATATGGCAACGAGAGGCCTTCAAATCATGGTGGATCTAAATCCCCAAATCATGATGTAAACAAAAACCCTCACCAATGACGAAACGTTTAAAAATGGGTGAGGGTATTCATATTTTTCAACTATTAGAAATTGCACGGAGGTTTTAGTATGGCAGTATTACCAATTGTTACATTCCCCGATAAAATATTGGAACAAAAATGTGATAAAGTGACAGCTTTTGATGGTAAATTGGCAAAGCTGTTAAATAATATGTACGATACTATGATTGAAGCGGATGGAGTGGGTCTTGCTGCTCCACAAATTGGTCTAAAGAAACAAATTGCCATTGTGGATATTGGCGATGAAAGCGGGACATTAGAAATGATCAATCCTATGATCATTGAGACCAAAGGAGAACAAACAGGACCAGAAGGATGCTTAAGCTTTCCTGGAGTATATGGAGAAGTTAATCGCCCATACTTCGTTAAAATCAAAGCTTTTGATAGAAAAGGCCGTGAATATGAACTTGAAGCAGAAGACTTTTATGCACGAGCTATTCAGCATGAAATCGATCACTTAAACGGTGTACTTTTTACAAAGAAAGTCACAAAGTATTTATCGGAAGAAGAATTGGAAGGGTATGAAGAGGTATGACAAAAATAGTATTCATGGGAACACCAGACTTTTCGGTGCCAGTTTTACAACGAATCATAGAAGACGGATATGATGTAATTGGAGTGGTTACACAACCAGATCGTCCTGTTGGTAGAAAAAAAGTTTTGACACCTCCGCCAGTAAAGACAGAGGCATTACGTCACAATATTCCAGTTTTCCAACCTGAAAAAATCCGTGAGAGGGAAGAGTTAGATAAAATTTTAGCATTACAACCAGATTTAATAGTGACGGCTGCTTTTGGTCAAATTTTACCTAAAGAATTATTGGAAGCACCGAAATTTGGTTGCATTAATGTACATGCTTCCCTTTTACCAGAATTAAGAGGTGGGGCACCTATTCATTATTCAATCCTACAGGGCAAGGATAAAACGGGAATTACGATAATGTATATGGTAGAAAAGTTAGATGCCGGTGATATTTTAACCCAAGTAGAGGTTGAGATAGAGGAAGATGATAATGTTGGAACACTTCATGATAAATTAAGTGTTGCTGGTTCAACGTTATTATCAGAGACATTACCAAAATTACTTAAGGGGGAATTGGTATCAATTCCTCAGGACGATTCAAAAGCGACTTTCGCTTCTAATATTAAAAGAAAACAAGAAAAAATTGATTGGAATAAAACTGGGGAAGCTATTTATAACCATGTAAGAGGTTTGAATCCTTGGCCAGTTGCATATACAGAACTTGATGAATCTGTAATCAAAGTGTGGAAATCAGAAAAAGTGATGAATATGAAAACGACATCTGCTACACCTGGAGAAGTAGTGGAGGTTGTAGAAGATGGTATCATCGTCTCCACTGGGAATGATACTTGTATAAAAATCACAGAACTCCAGCCAAGCGGCAAGAAGAGAATGTCCGCCGAAGATTATTTAAGGGGTGCAAACAACCCATTCAAGGTTGGGGTGCGTTTGGGTGACCAATAAAATGAAAAAAACGAAATTATCAGTACGTGAGTTAGCCTTAGATTTACTCGAATCGGTCGAGAAAAATCAATCTTACAGTAACCTAGTGCTTAATAATTATATCAATAAAAATGAATTAAATTCATTGGATGCTGGATTATTAACAGAAATAACGTATGGTACTATTCAAAGAAAATATACGCTGGATTACTATTTAAAACCTTTTGTTCAAAATAGTAAAAAAGTACAAAGTTGGGTCTTGAACTTATTAAGACTTTCTTTATACCAGATGATTTATTTAGAAAAAGTACCAGATCACGCCATATTATTCGAAGCAGTAGAAATTGCTAAAAAAAGGGGACACAAAGGAATTACTTCAATGGTGAACGGTGTTTTGCGAAACGTTCAACGAAAAGGAGTACCTTCTTTAGAAGAAATTGAAGATCCTATTGAACGCATTTCGATTGCGACGAGCCACCCTTTATGGCTTGTAGAACGTTGGTCCAATCAATTTGGTATAGATAAAACTAAACAAATGTGTGAAATGAATTTAACTGCACCGTTACAGACAGCTAGGGTTAACCTTACAATAACGAATCGCGAACGGGTTATAGAAGATTTGAAAGCAGAAGGTTATGAGGTTGTTGAAAGCCAAATAGTACCTGAAGGAATTGTTTGCTTAAAAGGTAATCTTGCTCATTCAAATTGTTATAAACAAGGCCACGTCTCCATACAGGATGAAAGTTCCATGCTTGTAGCATATGCTCTTGGCGCTCACATGGACGAGCATATCCTAGATTGCTGTGCGGCACCAGGTGGAAAAACCACTCATATCGCTGAAAAGATGGATGGGAAGGGCACTGTTTTAGCACTAGATTTACATGAACATAAAGTCAAACTGATTCAAGAACAAGCTGAGCGATTACACTTAGAGAATGTATCCACTCAAGTAATGGATAGTAGAAAAACATCACAGCATTTTGAGAAAGAATCCTTTGATCGTATTTTGGTTGATGCCCCTTGCTCAGGATTCGGTGTTATGCGGAGAAAGCCAGATTTAAAATATACAAAAAGTGAAGCAGACGTAGCAAACCTAGCACGTATACAGAACGATCTATTGGATTCAGTTGCCCCATTAGTAAAACAAGGGGGGACCCTTGTCTATAGTACATGTACAGTCGATCAAGCTGAAAATGAGGCAACTGCTACACGATTTTTATATGAACATCCAGATTTTGAAGCAGATTATTCGATGGTTGAAAGGTTACCCGAATCAGTAAAGCCTTTTTTATCAGGCCACCTACTTCAAATATTCCCACAGGATTTTGGCAGCGATGGATTCTTTATCAGTTGCTTCAGAAAGAAGGTATAGAATGGAAACTACTAACAAGAAAAATATCACTAAAACAGGACTAGACATGAAACCGTCCATTTATTCTTTAGAACTGCAGGAGCTTAAAGATTGGCTCAGTCAAAATGACGAAAAACCTTTCCGTGCTGATCAAATATTCGATTGGCTCTATAAGAAAAGAGCTGTATCGTTTGAAGAAATGTCCAACTTGGCAAAGGGTTTACGTGATAAGTTGGAACAAAGCTTTACTCTAACCACCTTAAAAACTTTAATTCAACAAACATCAAGTGATGGGACAATCAAGTTCCTATTTGAATTGCATGATGGATATTCAATTGAAACTGTATTGATGCGACATGAGTACGGAAACTCCGTATGTGTTACGACACAAGTTGGCTGTCGAATTGGATGTACATTCTGTGCTTCAACATTAGGTGGATTAAAAAGAAATCTAGAAGCAGGAGAAATCGTTGCTCAAGTCGTAAAAGTACAGAAGGCACTTGATGAATTAGAGGAAAGAGTTAGCTCCATTGTTATTATGGGGATTGGCGAGCCATTTGATAATTATGATGAAATGCTTTCATTCTTAAAAATTGTGAACCATGAAAAAGGGTTAAACATTGGTGCAAGACACATCACTGTTTCCACAAGTGGTATTATTCCAAAGATTTATCAATTTGCTGATGAAAACATGCAGATTAATTTCGCCATTTCTCTACACGCAGCTAATACTGAGCTAAGAAGCAAGTTAATGCCGATCAATCGAGCATATAAGTTGCCTGACTTAATTGAATCGGTACGCTATTATACCGATAAGACAGGTAGAAGGGTTAGCTTCGAATATGGACTTTTCGGTGGAGAAAACGATACGGTTGAGCATGCTGAAGAGCTCGCAAAATTAATTAAAGGACTGAAATGCCACGTAAACTTAATTCCAGTCAATTATGTTCCTGAACGCAACTATGTGAGAACATCTCGAGAGCAGATTTTTGCATTTGAAAAAACATTAAAAAAACATGGCATTAATGTCACAATCCGAAGAGAACAAGGACATGATATTGACGCAGCATGTGGACAGCTTCGTGCAAAGGAGCGAAAAGAAGAGACGAGGTGAACGTATGAAAGCCGTTTTTAGAACGGATCGCGGTAGAGTACGAAAGCATAATGAAGATAACGGGGGAGTCTTTACGAATCAAGAAGGCACTTTTCTTGCTATTGTGGCCGACGGAATGGGTGGTCATCGTGCAGGGGATGTGGCTAGTACTCTAGCTGTTTCAAAAATGAAGGAAGCTTGGGACCTAAAAGTCTCTGCTTCCACCCCTGATGAAGAGGAGAAATGGTTAGAGAATTCTATCAATGAAGTCAACAACTTCCTTTACAAACACGCAGAAGAAAATAGTGAATGTCAAGGAATGGGAACTACTGTTGTGGCAGCTATTTGCTCGGATAAATTTGTGACTATTGCTCATATAGGGGATAGCCGAATCTATCTTTTAAACGAAACTGGATTTAAGCAATTAACTGAGGATCACACACTTGTGAATGTTCTTGTCAAATCCGGCCAAATCAGTAAAGAAGATGCCGAGCACCATCCAAGAAAGAATGTCATTTTACGTGCTCTTGGAACGGAACAACAGGTGGAAATGGATATTAAGACTATTGTTTTTGAAGAAGGAGATATGCTACTTCTTTGTTCTGATGGCCTTTCCAATAAGGTTGATGACGAAGAAATGGAACGAATTATCACTTCGGCTGATACTTTAGAACAAAAAGCAGATTATTTTATAAAACTAGCAAATGAATATGGTGGAGAAGATAACATAACCCTCATACTACTAGAATTCGACAATGAAAGCGAAAGAGGGTGATTCATATGCTAATTGGTAAGAGAATATACGGCCGTTATAAAATCATTGATATGGTTGGTGGAGGCGGTATGGCCAACGTATATCTTGCACAAGATATGATTCTTGAGAGAGAAGTAGCCCTTAAAATCCTGAGGATGGATTTTTCAAATGATGAAGAATTTATCCGAAGATTCAATCGTGAAGCTCAATCAGCTACCAGTCTTGCCCATCCTAATATTGTCAGCATTTATGATGTTGGAGAAGAAGATGACATATATTTTATAGTAATGGAGTATGTAAAAGGCCTTACTTTAAAACAATACATACAAAAAAATCATCCGATTCCAGTAGAAAAAACATTGGATATTATGAGTCAGATTACGGCTGCTATTTCACACGCCCACCAAAACGGCATTATCCATAGAGATATAAAGCCTCAAAATATATTAATAGATGATCATGGAAATGTGAAAATTACAGACTTTGGAATTGCAATGGCGTTAAGTGCGACAAGTATTACCCAGACCAATGCTGTATTAGGATCGGTTCATTACTTATCACCAGAACAAGCGAGAGGTGGCATGGCGAATAAAAAGTCCGATATTTATTCTTTAGGAATTGTAATGTTCGAACTATTAACCGGCCGCTTGCCTTTTTCAGGAGAATCTGCAGTTTCCATTGCACTAAAACATCTGCAATCCGAGACTCCTTTTCCTAGTAGGTGGAACCCCTCCATCCCACAAAGCGTGGAAAATATTGTGCTAAAAGCCACAGCTAAGGACTCTTTTCATCGTTACAATAGTGTTGAAGACATGAGAGATGATATTAGGACTGCTTTAATCCCGGAAAGAATGAGAGAAAAACCATTCATAATTCCTTTTGATGATGATGCAACAAAGGCGATTCCTATTATTACATCAGATTCTCACATGCCTCCAAGAGATGAGACTATCATACGTGGAATAGGTGCTAGTACTGCACCAATATCAGAAAACAAAAAGACTAAAAAAGACTTTTCGGATCATATAAAGGCTGATGAAAAAACCAAAATAGAAAAAAAGCCTAAAAAGAAGCTTGGTACCATCCTAATATCTACATTTGTAATCTTACTATTACTTGGTATAGGTGCTGTAACTGTTCTTCCTAAACTTATGGCACCTAAGGAAGTCAAGGTTCCAGATGTTCAAGACGAATCTTTAGATGAAGGTATAGCCATACTTTTAGATAATGGTTTCGAAATTGGGAAAACGTTCAATGTTGAGGATGAGGAAACTGAGAAGGGAGATATTATTTCTACTGAACCGAAAGCTGGAAAAACGGTTCGAACAGGAACGGTAGTAGATATCTTCATTAGTAAGGGCAAAAAAAGCGTTGAATTGACGGATTATACAGGTAGAAACAGAGAAGATATTCAAGAGTTTCTTGATAATGCAGGATTTAAAGAAATTCGTTACAATGAAGAGTTTAGTGATGATACCGATCCAGGAGTAATTCTTAATCAATTCCCTAGTCCAGGATCTGAAGTAATACCTTCTGAAACTGTATTAGAATTGACCGTTAGCAAAGGTCGTGACAAGATTGTCCTGAAGAATTTAACAGAATTTAGTCGTCGCAGCCTTGAAGACTATGCATCAGAAACTGGTTTGAAGATTGAAGTGGAAAAGGAAGAAAACTCAGACACTATTGAGCAGGGATTAGTCATTTCTCAAACACCTGAACCATTCTCTAAAGTTGAAAAAGGAAGTACAGTAAAGGTAGTAATCTCAAAGGGAAAAGAAGAGATCCCTCCAAAGGTAGTAACGAAAGAAATCACGATTCCTTATGAACCTGCTGTACCAGGTAAGGCACAAGAAGTGCATATTTTTATTGAAGATATGAACAGAAGTATGACTGAACCTGCAGAGATCATTTTTATTACTGAAACACTCACGAAGGAGCTTGAATTTACGATTCAATACGGAAAGAAAGCAGGGTATAGAATCATGCGTGATAACAGTTTTTTACTGGATGGAACGATACCGTACCCTGAAGAATAATTAGGAGTGAAGCTATGCCAGAAGGGAAAATCATAAAGGCGCTAAGTGGTTTTTATTATGTGTTGGATGGTCAACAAATCACCCAGTGCCGAGGTCGTGGGGTTTTTCGGAAAAATAAAATTACACCTCTAGTTGGAGACGAAGTCGTGTTTCAAGCTGAAAATGAAACGGATGGCTACATCTTAGAAGTGAAAGAGCGAAAAAACGAGTTAGTTCGTCCCCCAATTGCAAACGTAGATCAGGCTATTCTCGTATTTTCTGCTGTAGAACCCGATTTCAGTACAGTTCTATTGGACCGTTTCCTAGTATTGATTGAGGCTAATGAAATTGACCCAGTAATTTGTATAAGTAAAATGGACATAGTTCCAGAAGACAAACTTGAAGAAATCAACGGATATGTAAAAGACTATGAAGCTATTGGATATCCTGTCATCACTACCTCATCTGTGACGTCAGATGGGATGGAGAAGTTAATACCGTATATTGAAGGAAAAACGAGCGTTTTCGCAGGTCAATCTGGAGTGGGTAAGTCCTCTCTATTAAATGCCCTGAATCCAGATTTAGAGCTCAAAACGAACGATATTTCCTCACATTTAGGTCGTGGGAAGCATACTACCCGTCATGTTGAACTAATTGATGTCAATAATGGGCTTGTAGCCGATACGCCTGGATTTTCTTCCCTGGAATTCATGGATATTGAGGCAGAAGACTTATCCTATAGTTTCCCTGAAATTTACAAAGCGGGTAAGAGTTGTAAGTTTAGAGGGTGCCTACATGATAAGGAGCCCAAGTGTGCTGTCAAAGATGCGGTTGGAGATGATACGATTACTTCATACCGCTACGAGCATTATTTAGAGTTCCTAAATGAAATAAGAGACCGAAAGCCGAGGTATTAATTATGATAAAAATTGCACCATCCATTCTCTCAGCAGATTTTGCAAGACTTGGTGATGAAATTCGTGATGTTGAAGCTGGTGGGGCGGATTATATTCATGTGGATGTGATGGATGGTCATTTTGTTCCTAATATTACAATCGGACCACTTATTGTAGAAGCCATTCGCCCGGTTACCAAACTTCCATTGGATGTCCACCTAATGATTGAAAATCCAGACTTATATATTGAGCAATTTGCAAAAGCTGGAGCTGATTATATTACGGTTCATGTGGAAGCTTGTAAACATTTGCATCGAACGATTCATTTTATTAAATCATTAGGTGTGAAAGCGGGTGTTGTTCTAAATCCAGCAACACCTGTTGAATCAATCCGCCATGTAATTGCAGATGTCGATATGGTGTTATTAATGTCCGTTAATCCAGGCTTCGGAGGACAGAAGTTTATAAATGAAGTGCTTCCGAAAATAAAGGAAGTTAAAAAAATGGCAGAAGAACGTAATCAGGGGCTTGAAATCGAAATAGATGGCGGAGTCAATGAACAAACGGCAAAGTTATGTATCGAAGCAGGTGCAAATGTACTTGTTGCCGGTTCTGCCGTTTTTAATCAGGATAATAGAAAAGCTGCTATTGAAGCAATTAGAGGATTTTAATCATGAATGTTGTTTGCATTGTTGCTGCAGGGCCAATTGAATTGATTCCTTCCCTAGATGATTTTTCTGAATTAAATCCCTTTTGGATAGGGGTAGATAAAGGGTTGAATGTATTAAAACAAAAAGGCATTCATGCAAATGCAGCATTCGGTGATTTTGATTCAATAACAGAAGCAGAAAGAAAAGAAATTGATGAAGATCAACCTAATATAACTCTTTATCCATCTGAAAAAGACGAAACCGATTTACAACTTGCACTTGAATGGGCTATTAATCAAAAACCAAACAAGATATATATTCTAGGAGCCACTGGTGGACGACTAGATCATTTTATGGGAGCCGTCCAACTATTGATTCGTGATGACGTGCTAAGTATAACTGATACTGAAATTTTTTTAGTGGATAAAAATAACCATATAACAGCTAAGCTTGCAGGTCAGTATACTTTAAGCGAAGATTCTACCTTGCGATATATCTCTTTTTTTCCAATCACAGATGAAGTGCAGGGCTTGACACTAAAGGGCTTTAAATATCCTCTTTTGGACATGCATATTTCACGTGGGTCGACATTATGTATTAGTAATGAGCTTATTTCTTCTCATGGTCATTTTTCGTTTGAGTCAGGCATATTATTGGTGGTAAGAAGCAGGGATTAAAATCCCAATGCATAGCACCTGAATTTTTTGCAGCAAAGAGCTTCGATCCTTATGACAATGAACGAAATGAAATAAGCTAGGTCTTGTGAGGAGGGAAATTATGAAGTTTTATACGATTAAGTTACCCAAGGTACTTGGAGGTTTGGTCAGAGCGATGTTAGGAGCCTTTAAGAAGAGCTAAGGTATCCTAGTTGTGGTTAAAATAGAAACAAGATTCTTTTCAGCATCCGATTTTTGGATGCTGTTTTTTATGCGTGGATTCTGGAATTTCCGCCAATATGGGTGTGAAACTAAAAAAGTTGGGCGTAAAAACTGGATATGTTGGTCTAAAACCTTTGAACTTGGGTGATTATGATATTTACCTACACCACACTAGTACTGCCGCACAGGAGGTGGGGGCTTTTAGCTGACGTTCTTTATTTGCAGAGTGATTCCACTTTAATAATAAAAAAGCATCCATTCAATGAATGGATGCTACCTTAAAATTATACACGTTCTACTTTGCCAGAACGAAGTGCTCTAGCTGAAACGTATACACGTTTAGGCTTTCCGTTAACCAAAATACGAACTTTTTGTAAGTTTGCTCCCCAAGTACGCTTGTTTGCGTTCATAGCGTGTGAGCGTTTGTTACCGGAACGAGTTGACTTACCAGTAATTACACATTTACGTGCCATCTATATTCCCTCCTAACTACCACGAGCTTAAGTTTCAAAGTATCTTAAGTCTATTGAAAATACTTTAATAATTTATCATACATAAAACGATATTGCAATAGTTCTAACTAAACCTTTCAAGAAAAAAGCCTTGACATATTACTTTATAAATTGCTTTATAATAAGACAGTATAAGCAATGGCTTTCAAAAAATGCAATATTATAGTAAAATGACTGTAGCTATGCTGTAATTTCCAAAGGGGGAAGAAATATGTCCATCGAAATGAAAACAAAGTTCGGACAAATTGATATATCCAATGATGTCATCGCTACGGTTGCTGGCGGGGCAGCAGTTGATTGCTATGGGATTGTAGGAATGGCTTCTAAAAAGCAATTAAAAGACGGTATTGCGGAAATATTAAGAAGAGAAAACTTTACTAAAGGTGTTGTAGTCCGTCAAGAACAAGAAGGTGTACATATCGATATGTACATTATTGTAAGCTACGGTACGAAAATTTCTGAAATAGCTCACAATGTACAATCAAAAGTAAAATATACCCTGGACAAAACGGTTGGACTTGCTGTCGAGTCCGTTAATATTTATGTGCAGGGAGTTCGCGTAACGAACCCTTAATAAGGAGGAAGAATTAGTGTCAATGAAAAGTTTAGATGGAAAACGTTTTGCTGAAATGATTATTAAGGGTGCGAACCATCTCTCTGCAAATGCTGCTTTGGTCGATTCACTAAACGTTTTCCCAGTACCAGACGGTGATACTGGTACAAACATGAATTTATCCATGACTTCTGGTGCTAAGGAAGTTAAGCAAAATGTACAAGATCACATTGGTAAAGTTGGTTCAGCACTTGCAAAAGGATTATTAATGGGTGCTCGTGGAAACTCCGGAGTTATCCTTTCACAATTATTTCGAGGGTTTTCTAAAGCTATCGAGACTAAAAGTACAATTAATAGTCAAGAATTTGCTGCCGCATTTGAAGCTGGAGTAGAAACAGCATATAAAGCTGTCATGAAGCCAGTGGAAGGTACAATCTTAACTGTTGCTAAAGATGCTGCTAAAAAAGCAGTTGAATCTTCAAAAACAACAGATGATTTAATTAAAGTTATGGAGGATCTTCTTAAAGAAGCTAATGCTTCATTAGATCGTACTCCGGACTTACTACCAGTCTTAAAAGAAGTAGGAGTAGTTGATAGTGGTGGTAAAGGTCTTGTCCTTGTATACGAAGGGTTCCTTGCAGAAATGAAGGGAGAAGATTTACCTGATCAACCTTCTGCATTACCATCAATGGATGATCTGGTTAACGCCGAACATCATAAAGCTGTCCAAGGTCATATCAACACTGAAGATATTGAGTTTGGATATTGTACAGAGTTTATGGTGAAATTCGAAGAAGGCAAACAACCATTCAATGAAGAAAAATTCCGTCAAGATTTGAGCCAGTACGGTGATTCATTACTTGTTATTTCTGATGAGGATGTAGTTAAAATCCACATTCACTCAGAACAACCTGGGGAATGTATGAACTATGGTCAAAAATACGGTAGCTTGATTAAAATTAAGATTGAAAATATGAGGGAACAACACTCAAATATCGTAGGTGAAGCTCATACCCCACTAGCTGCTGAGAAAAAGACTCCTGCTAAAAGGGAAGAGTTTGGTATCGTTTCAGTAGCGATGGGTGAAGGGATATCTGAGTTATTCAAAAGCATTGGCGCGAAGTCCGTTATTGAAGGTGGACAAACAATGAATCCAAGTACGGAGGACATTGTTAAGGCCATAAAGGAAGTCAATGCTAAAAACATCTTTATCCTTCCTAATAACAAGAATATAATCATGGCTGCACAACAGGCTGCTGAGGTTTCTGACGAAAAAGTAATCGTTATTCCATCTAAAACTGTTCCACAGGGCATGACTGCTATACTTGCTTTCAATCCTTCACTAGGTGCCGAGCAAAATGAAGCCGCTATGAATGATGCTTTAGGACAAGTAAAAACGGGGCAGATTACATTTGCTGTACGTGATACGAGCATTGATGGTTTAGAAATAGAGACTGGCGACTTCATGGGAATCGCTGAAGGTAAAATTATACTGAAAAACAAAGAGAAGCTAGAGGCGGCTAAACAACTACTGTCTGACATGATGGATGAAGATTCTGAAATCCTTACTATCATTTATGGTGAAGATGCTTCAGAAGATGAAGTTGAGGAACTTGTTTCATATTGTGAAGATGCCTTCCCTGATGCAGAAGTTGAAGTCCATAACGGTAAACAACCGTTATATCCATTCATTTTCTCAATTGAATAAATAGATTTAGGTGAATCAATCGGGCATTTCGAGAAGATCATTTTCTCGTCATTGGGATGAATCTTTAAAGATTTCGACTGATTGTATGGGGGACTAACCCAATGAGTGAATAATGGACTATTCTTTTCATTGGGTTACTTCATACGGTCAGTCTTTTTTCTTTGGTATAATCATTTTAAGAGCTTTGTCAACGGTTTCTGGTATAATAGAAACAATAATCTCATTCTAGGGAGAGTCATATGAAATATAAAAGTGTATTTGATATTATTGGGCCAGTAATGATTGGACCATCAAGTTCCCATACAGCTGGGGCTGCAAGGATAGGTCGTGTAGCAAGGAATTTATTTCGTAGGGAACCTAAATGGGCAGAAATCTCCTTTTATGGATCCTTCGCGAAAACGTATAAAGGTCATGGTACTGATGTGGCAATCGTTGGTGGCATATTAGATTTCGATACATTCGATGAAAGAATTATCGAGGCGATAGATATTGCAAAAGATAAAGGGATTAAAATTACGTTTATTGAAGAAGAGGCAATCACCGACCATCCTAATACCGCCAGAATCCGAATGGGTGATGAAAATGGTGATATAGAACTTGTTGGCATATCTATTGGCGGTGGGAAAATTGAAATTACTGAACTGAACGGTTTTGAGTTGAAGTTATCAGGTCATCACCCTGCTATTCTAGTAGTCCACGATGATAAGTTTGGTGCGATTGCTGGAGTATCCAATGTCTTGGCAAAGCATCAAATCAATATTGGACACATGGAAGTTTCCCGTAAAGAAAAAGGTAAAGTAGCATTAATGACAATCGAAGTTGATCAAAATATTGATGATAGCATATTAGATGAAATTGCTGCGTTACCCTCTATTACTCGTGTTACAAAAATTGTAGACTAGGTTCATGGTAGCGTTTTCATTTTAGGATGAGATATTCCACTCTTCTTATCTAAGAAGAGGTATTTTTAAAAATTAATACAAAGATAATAAGGGGCGTTAGCGTAAAGATACTTTCTGAATAAGTATTTCAGGAAGATATACTTTATATTGATATATTGTCATTACTGCAGTGCCCCCTTTTCCCATCAGAGGAGGAATACTAGTGTTTCGTAATGTTGCAGAGTTAGTTGAATTGGCTGAAAGCCAAAACAAAAAAATATCAGATATCATGATCGAACAAGAAATGGAGTTTACTGGTAAATCAAAGGAACAAATTCTCCATCAAATGGACATTAATCTCCAAGTGATGGAGAAAGCAGTGGAAAGAGGCTTAGAAGGAGTTCAGTCGCGATCAGGACTTACTGGTGGTGACGCAGTCCTGCTTCAAGCCTATATCAAAAGTGGTAAAAGTTTATCTGGGGACTTAATCCTTGACGCGGTTAGCAAAGCTGTTGCAACCAATGAAGTGAATGCGGCAATGGGAACGATTTGTGCTACACCAACTGCTGGATCAGCAGGAGTAGTGCCTGGAACTTTATTTGCAATAAAGAATAAATTGAAACCAACTCGTGAACAAATGATAGCATTTTTATTTACTTCTGGAGCGTTTGGTTTTGTTGTTGCTAATAATGCTTCTATTTCTGGTGCTGCAGGTGGCTGTCAGGCGGAAGTTGGTTCAGCGTCGGGTATGGCGGCAGCAGCGATTGTTGAAATGGCTGGTGGAACACCTTCACAGTGTGCAGAAGCTATGGCCATTACTTTAAAAAATATGCTTGGTTTAGTATGTGATCCTGTAGCAGGTTTAGTAGAGGTACCTTGTGTCAAAAGGAATGCGATGGGTGCAGCGAATGCAATGGTAGCTGCTGATATGGCTTTAGCCGGAATTACAAGTAGAATACCATGTGATGAAGTAATTGATGCGATGTATAAAATTGGACTTACAATGCCAGTTGCTTTAAGAGAAACAGCTCAAGGAGGTCTGGCGGCGACTCCAACCGGCAGGGAATTAGAGGCCAAAATATTTGGTGTATCGCTAACAAAGAAATGATGATTTCATTACATGATTCTGTTATTCAAGTCAAAGGCATCGGCGAAGAGACGGCAAGTACTTTAAACGAAATGGGAATTGTTTCAGTTGGCGATTTGATAGAACATTTGCCATTTCGTTATGAAGACTATCGTCTGAAAGATTTGGCGGAAGTCGCCCATGATGAGAGAGTAACGGTAGAGGGCGTCATTCACAGTGAGCCCTCTTTTATGTTTTACTCGAAGAAAAAATCCCGAATTACCATTAAGGTACTTGTAGATCGATACTTAATTTCTGCAGTGTTCTTTAACCAACCTTATGTTAGAAAAAAGTTAGAGGTCTCTTCTCCAATTACGATTACAGGCAAATGGGATAAACATCGTCAAACTATTACTGTTTCTGAATTTCAGCTCGCAGCTTATCAAGAAAAGCATTCATTTGAACCGGTTTATTCGGTTAAAGGCAATGTCTCAGTTAAGAACATGAGAAAATATATTTCAAATGCCTTTCATACTTATGGGAATCTGATTGAGGAGAATTTGCCCCAAACTCTTTTAACTAAATATAAATTACTAGATAAAAAGCAAAGTATAAAAGCTCTCCACTTTCCAGAAAATCAAGATGACCTGAAACAAGCAAGAAGAAGAATGGTATATGAAGAATTTCTACTATTTCAACTTAAAATGCAGGCATTAAGAAAAATTCAGAGAGAAAACTCAAAAGGAATCGGTCAGTCATATAAGTTAGAGGAATTGAAGAAGTTTATAGATTCTCTTCCGTTTCCGCTTACAAATGCCCAAAAAAGAGTAGTTAACGAAATCCTACGAGATATGAAATCTCCATATAAGATGAATCGGTTATTACAAGGTGATGTAGGCTCAGGGAAAACGGTCGTTGCTTCAATTGCATTATTTGCTTCCATATTATCTGGTTATCAAGGAGCTTTAATGGTTCCTACAGAAATTTTAGCAGAACAGCATTTTCAATCTCTAACAAGTTTATTCAATGGCACAAATGTAAGAGTGGATTTACTAACCAGTTCTATCAAAGGGAAAAAGAGAAGAGAACTACTACAAGCACTAAAAGAAGGAGAAATTGATATTTTAGTAGGTACTCACGCTCTAATCCAGGATGAGGTCAATTTTAATAAGCTAGGTACTGTTATCACCGATGAACAGCATCGATTCGGAGTAGAACAAAGAAGGATACTCCGAGAAAAAGGTGAAAATCCCGATGTACTATTCATGACCGCTACTCCTATTCCAAGGACTCTTGCTATTACTGTTTTTGGAGAAATGGACGTTTCCATCATTGATGAACTGCCAGCAGGTCGGAAGATAATAGAAACCTATTGGGCAAAGCACGATATGCTTGATCGTGTGTTAGCCTTCATGGGAAAAGAATTGAGTAAAGGGCGACAAGCGTATGTGATTTGTCCATTAATCGAGGAATCTGAAAAACTTGATTTACAGAATGCAGTAGATGTATATCATATCTTAACAAACTATTTTGGTTCACAATATAAGGTTGGACTCATGCATGGAAAACTTCCTGCTGCTGAAAAAGAAGCCGTGATGGCATCTTTTAGTTCAAATGAGGCTCAAGTACTGGTATCGACTACCGTAGTCGAAGTAGGGGTAAACGTACCTAATGCAACGTTCATGCTCATTTACGATGCTGAAAGATTTGGATTATCCCAACTTCATCAGCTAAGAGGCAGGGTAGGTCGCGGTAGTGAACAATCATATTGTATCTTGCTAGCAGATCCGAAATCAGAAACGGGAAAAGAGCGTATGCAAATCATGACCGAAACGAATGATGGTTTTGTGTTGTCAGAGAAGGATTTGGAATTAAGGGGACCTGGAGATTTCTTCGGGAAAAAACAAAGTGGAGTTCCGGATTTTAAAGTAGCGGATATGGTTCACGACTACCGAGTACTTGAAGTGGCACGTGATGATGCCTCGAAATTGGTCGAACTACCAGAGTTTTGGTCTGACCCGGCTTACAAAGGTATTAGGAGTCATCTTGAAGTAAGTGGAATCCTAACAGGGGAAAAATTAGATTAATAAGGCATAGTAGCTTAGCTTCTTTAGGAAGACCTAATATGGTAACACATCCTAAAAGTTAGCCATTAGTTAACACTACTATTAAATTTTAATAATCTTAAAACCTGTAGAGGATATAAAATCTTGCAATCTGTTTTTTATTTATATATACTACTATTAGTACCTAGTCATAATAGTGCGGATGGTGACTTTTGTGAAAAGAAATAAAAAGGA
>NZ_QBBX01000004.1:87492-114357 GCF_003073175.1 Peribacillus acanthi | reverse complement strand
CGTCAACAGCTTCTTATTGATACAATACAAGATAACCCATTTGTGACGGACGAAGAGCTTGCTGAAAAATTTTCAGTCAGTGTACAAACAATACGGTTGGACAGGCTTGAGCTCTCAATACCAGAACTTCGGGAACGAATTAAAAATGTAGCAGAAAAAACATATACCGATGAAGTCAAGGCGTTGCCAATTGACGAAGTTATTGGGGATATTATTGATATTGAATTAGACCAAAGCGCGATTTCTATTTTTGATGTGACAAGCGAGCACGTATTTAAACGGAATGGGATTGCTAGAGGACATCATTTATTCGCCCAAGCAAATTCTTTAGCGGTTGCAGTGATTGATGATGAAATGGCTCTAACAGCAAAAGCTAACATCCAGTTTACTCGTTCTGTTAAGGAAAATGAAAGAGTGGTCGCCAAGGCAAAAGTAAAGATGACAGATACACCTGAGAGGACGATGGTTGAGGTCGATAGCTTTGTTGGAACTGAACTCGTTTTTAAAGGTGAATTTGAAATGTATAGATTCAACATTGGGAAAAAGGATGAACATTCATGAAATTGACTATTGATGCAATGGGTGGAGATTTTGCTCCGAAATCGGCAGTGGAAGGGGCAATGAAAGCTGTAAAAGAATTTCCCGATGTAGAAGTGATTCTTGTTGGAAATGAAAAAGAAATCAAACAATATTTAACTGACACAAAACGAGTTTCCATTCTTCATACGGAAGAAACGATATTAGGCACGGATGAACCCGTTCGTGCAGTACGCAGAAAAAAAGATGCTTCCATGGTTTTAGCTGCTAGACAGGTGGCTGATGGTATGGCAGATGCTTGTATTTCTGCGGGGAACACAGGTGCTTTAATGGCAGCAGGATTGTTTGTTGTTGGTCGTATCGATGGGATTGAACGTCCTGCCCTGGCACCGACCTTGCCCACTCTTGAAGGAGAAGGTTTTGTCCTATTAGATGTTGGTGCTAATGCGGATGCGCGACCAGAGCATTTATTACAATCAGCGATTATGGGCTCCATATATGCTGAGAAGGTCCGTGGGCTGGACAAACCTCGTGTTGGTTTATTGAATATAGGCTCAGAAGATAAAAAAGGAAATGAACTGACAAAGGCAGCTTTTGATTTATTAAAAGATGCACCGATTCATTTTATTGGAAACGTAGAGTCTCGTGATCTTTTAAATGGTGTAGCAGATGTTGTTGTCACTGATGGATTCACAGGTAACATGGTCTTAAAAACAATCGAAGGCACGGCAATGTCAGTGTTCAAGATGGTAAAAGAAGCAATGACAAGTAGTTTTACAAACAAACTTGCAGCTGCAGTACTTAAACCAGAATTAATGAAAATTAAAACAAAAATGGATTATTCCGAGTATGGTGGTGCGGGTCTGTTCGGTTTAAAGGCTCCTGTCATTAAAGCACATGGTTCCTCTGATGCGAACGCGATTTTTAACGCAATTCGACAAGCGAAAATCATGGTTGACCATGATGTTTGTGGCAAAATCCATGAAGTGATAGAAAATAAAAAATCTTAGCAAAAATATTTGCTGGACTATTACTTTTGAAACTAATTGATGAAATTGCAGGAGGAAGAACGATGTCTAAAATTGCCTTTATTTTTCCAGGACAAGGGTCACAGGTTCCTGGCATGGGAAAAGAGCTATTTGAAACGTATGAACCTTCAAAAAGAATCTTTCAACAAGCTGATGAAAAGCTAGGGGAAAAGCTGTCACAGTTGATTTTCGAAGGACCACAAGAAACTTTAACATTAACTACAAATGCTCAGCCTGCCCTATTAACTACATCTATTGCAATTTTGCAACGACTAAATGAAGCAGGAATTCAAGCGGATTATACAGCTGGGCATAGTCTAGGAGAGTATTCTGCGCTAGTTGCTTCCGGGGCGATTGCCTTTGAAGATGCAGTATATGCAGTCCGAAAGCGTGGAATATTCATGGAAGCTGCTGTACCAGCTGGCCTTGGTGCGATGTCAGCCGTACTTGGAAAGGACCGTGAAGGGCTACAGGAAGTAGTGGATCAAATTAGTATGGAAGGGGACAGTGTTGATTTAGCGAACTTAAACTGTCCGGGGCAAATTGTTATTTCAGGTACAGTAGAAGGTGTTCAGAAAGCTGGAAACTTGGCTAAGGAAAAAGGGGCAAAGAGAATCATTCCTCTAGAAGTCAGTGGTCCTTTTCATTCTCGTTTAATGGAACCCGCAGCTACTAAGTTAAGAAGTGTTCTTGACACAATCAATATTCAGACTGCAAACCCTCCTGTCATTTCAAATGTTTCTGCTGAACCTATGTCTTCACCAGAAGACATTAAGGAAAGACTAGTAGAACAACTTTATTCTCCAGTTAAATGGGAAGATTCAGTACAGAAAATGCTTCAGCTAGGTGTAACAACATTCATTGAAATTGGACCTGGTAAAGTTTTGGCTGGTTTAGTAAAGAAAATTGAACGTCAAGCAACAGTATTTTCAATTTCGGATGAAGCGACATGTCAGTCCGTTATCGAAGCTTTAAAGGAGGCAAATCTATGAGATTGCAAGGGAAAGCTGCATTAGTTACGGGTGCTTCTCGAGGCATTGGTAGAGAAATTGCTTTAGAGTTAGCAAGAGAAGGCGCAGATGTTGCTGTTAACTTTGCTGGAAGTGAATCGAAAGCAAATGAAGTAGTCGACGAAATTAAGGCTATGGGTAGGAATGCCATTGCGATTCAATGCGATGTTTCAGATTCCGCAGCCGTTAGTGAAATGATCCAAAAATCACTTGATACTTTCGGAAAACTTGATATTTTAGTTAATAACGCTGGAATTACAAAAGATAACTTGTTGATGCGAATGAAGGAAGAAGAATGGGATTCCGTTATTAATACAAATTTAAAGGGTGTATTCCTTTGTACAAAAGCAATTACTCGTAGTATGATGAAGCAACGTTCTGGTAGAATCATCAACGTCGCTTCCATAGTTGGAGTAAGCGGTAATGCTGGACAAGCTAACTATGTAGCGGCTAAAGCAGGCGTGATAGGATTCACCAAAACTGCTGCGAAAGAACTTGCCTCTCGTAATATTACGGTTAACGCAATCGCACCTGGATTTATTACAACTGATATGACTGATAAATTGACAGAAGAAGTGAAGGAAGCGATGTTAAATCAAATCCCACTTGCTCGCTTAGGTGAACCAAGGGACATTGCTCGTGTAGTGGCATTCCTTGCTTCTGAAGATAGCGCATATATGACTGGACAAACACTTCACATCGACGGTGGTATGGTCATGTAATGATATGGTAAGAAACAGCAATTCAAGTAGGTTTCGTGTTTATTATTCACTTGAATTGCACTATAATGGCTTGAGGGGAGGTGAGTGCAGTGGCAGAAGTTTTAGAACGTGTTACTAAAATCATTGTTGACCGACTTGGTGTTGATGAGTCTGAAGTAAAGCTAGAGGCTTCTTTTAAAGAAGATCTTGGAGCTGATTCATTAGACGTGGTTGAACTTGTCATGGAACTTGAAGATGAGTTTGGCATGGAGATTTCAGATGACGATGCTGAAAAAATCTCTACAGTTGGAGATGCAGTGAATTACATAAAGAGCACTATGTAATAGAGTTGTATCAAATTTAGAGGCTGACTCGTAATTTCATTCCTATGCAATGGGGAGTGGAGTTAATAGAGTCAGTCTCTTTCTTTTATAAAAATTTTCAGTAACAGTTTGAAAAAACTCAATCAAATGTTGGGAATCAATAATGCATTTCCTTCTAATCAAAAACGAATAATGATAAACTAAAGTGTATGGTATGCAAGGGTGACTTACGGCTCAAAGCATTGTATACTTTATAGTCTATTAAGTGTAAATTTGGATGGTTGTCGGAGGAAATTATGCGCAAGTTTGGAAAACGAAATAAAGCGAATAGCAAGGACCAAAAATTTAAAGAATTTCAAGATTCTTTAGGTATTGCATTTGCAGATGATAAGTTATTAAAAAAAGCCTTTACTCATTCATCCTATGTGAATGAGCATCGAAAGAAGCCGTATGAGGACAATGAACGGCTAGAATTTTTGGGAGATGCTGTATTGGAATTGACAGTATCACAGTACTTGTTCCATAAGTATCCAACTATGAGCGAAGGAGAATTAACAAAGCTGCGTGCGGCTATTGTTTGTGAACCTTCATTAGTCGGTTTTGCCAATGATCTTTCCTTTGGAAGCCTTGTCCTTTTAGGAAAAGGGGAAGAAATGACAGGTGGAAGGGAACGACCTGCGTTACTGGCAGATGTATTCGAAGCATTTATAGGAGCTTTATATTTGGATCAAGGAATTGATGCAGTATTGCGATTCTTAGAAAAAACTGTTTACCCAAAAATCGATAGCGGTGCTTTTTCTCATGTGATGGATTTTAAAAGTCAGCTACAGGAATTGGTCCAGCGTAGTGGAAATGGGACCATTGAATATGAAATTATGCAGGAAAAAGGACCTGCCCATAATAAAGAATTTGTTTCCAAGGTGTCTTTAAATGGAGAAATTCTTGGGACAGGTATGGGAAAATCAAAGAAAGAAGCTGAACAGTTCGCTGCCCAGCAAGCACTTAACAAATTAAAAGATTATCAATAATCAACAATCTGATCAGTTTCGAAGACATTACCAACTAAATTAAGTAAGACAGAATAAAGGGGGAAATATTTGTGTTCCTCAAACGATTGGATGTTGTAGGGTTTAAATCCTTTGCAGAAAGGATCAATATAGAGTTTGTTCCTGGAGTAACAGCTGTGGTTGGACCAAATGGGAGCGGGAAAAGTAATGTGACTGATGCCATTCGCTGGGTTCTTGGAGAACAATCTGCCAAATCCCTTAGGGGAGCAAAAATGGAGGATATCATCTTTGCAGGAAGTGATTCCAGACGAGCGCTTAATTTTGCGGAAGTTACTTTAACTTTAGATAATGAAGCACATTTTCTTCCTATCGATTATCACGAAGTCAGTGTGACACGCCGTGTATATCGCTCAGGTGATAGTGAGTTTTATATCAACAAACAAGCTTGCCGACTAAAGGATATCATCGATCTCTTCATGGATTCTGGGCTAGGCAGAGAAGCCTTTTCGATCATTAGCCAAGGTAAAGTGGAAGAAATCCTTAGCAGTAAGTCAGAAGAAAGGCGCTCCATCTTCGAAGAGGCAGCAGGAGTCTTGAAATATAAGACTAGGAAGAAGAAGGCGGAAAACAAACTATTTGAAACACAAGAGAATTTGAATCGTGTACAAGATATACTGCATGAATTGGAAGGACAAGTAGAACCTTTAAAAATCCAAGCTTCGATTGCACGAGATTATTTAGAGAAAAAAGATGAACTTGAGCATAGCGAAGTCGCAGTAACCGTTCATGAAATCGAGACATTACACGGAAAGTGGACCACATTATCAGAAGAACTGGAAAAGCACAAAAACCTAGAACTTGAAATGTCAACAAATCTAGGCAAACGAGAAGCAATCGTAGAACAACACAGAGATCGAATCAATGCCTTAGATGATTCAATTAATGAATTACAGGAAGTATTGTTAGTAACGACTCAAGAGCTAGAAAAGTTGGAAGGGCGTAAAGAAGTTCTAAAAGAAAGAAAAAAGAATGCTACGCAAAATAAACAGTCATTGGAAAAATCCATTGAAGATGCAAATCAACAAATGGAGAAATTATCTCTTCAAAAGAACAAAGAAGAAGACCTATTGAAGGTTTTACAAAGTGAAGTTGCAGTTTTACAAAAACAGCTTGATGAAAATGTGAAACAGCTATCTCAATTCAATCAGAATATAGATGAAACAATCGAAACATTAAAGGCTGACTATATCGAATGGTTGAATAAGCAAGCGGCATCAAAAAACGAATACCAATTGACAGAACAACAAGTGCAGCAATTAAAGGGAAAATCAGAACGTTTAGATTCTGAAAATGAAAAATTTATCAACGAACGTAAAGAAGTGGAGCTTCGTAAACAAAAAACCCTTTTTGAGCTTACTGGAATCCAAAATGAGCTTGAAAATGGTGTTTCCCAGTTCCGTCAAGATCAAATGATGCTTGAAAAGCTTGAAAATCAATATAAAAAACAAGAATCTTTACTATATCAAGCTTTTCAATTTCTACAACAATCCCGATCACGAAAAGAAATGCTAGAAGAGATGGAAGAGGATTATGCAGGATTCTTCCAAGGTGTAAAAGAAGTTTTACTCGCAAGACATGAAAAGCTGACTGGTATTGAAGGAGCCGTTGCTGAGTTAATTCATGTCCCAAAGGAATATGAGCTTGCAATTGAGACTGCATTAGGGGCTGCTATGCAGCATGTTATCGTACAAAAAGAAGAAGATGCACGAAAAGCGATTGCATATTTAAAGACTAATTCCTTTGGAAGAGCTACCTTCTTACCACTTTCAGTCATCAAAGGGAGAGAAGTTCCTTCACATCAACTCCAGCAAATGAATAGTCACCCATCCTTTAAAGGAATTGCTTCTAATTTGATTACTTATGAGGCTACGTTCTCTAATGTGATTGCAAATTTACTTGGAACAGTCGTGATTACTTCAGACCTTAAAGGGGCAAATGAGTTAGCAAGATTAACAGGACATAAATTCCGTTTTGTCACCATTGATGGTGATATTGTTAATCCTGGGGGCTCTATGACTGGTGGAGCTGTCAATAAAAAGAATAATTCCTTATTAAGTCGAAAAAGTGAATTGGACGAGATTAAGGATAAGTTAGTGATCATGGAGAAGAAGACTGGCTCTCTTGAAGAAGAAGTAAAATCCTTAAAAAAAGAGTTGCAAAAGCAATCTGAAAAACTGGAATCCAAAAGATCCAGTGGTGAGCATTTGCGTATGCGAGAACAAACAATTAAGGGAGATCTGAGAGAAATTGAGCTCCTAGAGAAAAATCTGAATGAGCGCTTGGCTTTATATGATTTGGATAAATCCACACTCGAAGAGGAATTAGAGCAGAAAATTAGTCGACTTCAATCTTTAACAGGACTTTTACAAAATTGTGAACTCGAGTTATCTCGTTTAAATCAAGAAATAGCTGTTTTAACAGAACAAAAAGAAACACAACAGAGTTCAAAAGAAGCGGTATCTGCACAAGTGAATGAATGGCGAATTCAGCTTGCTTCTAAAAAGGAGCAACTACAAAATCAAAGAGAAAAACATCAAAGGATTCAAGAAGAACTTAATTCTTATAAGATAAAATTGGCTGACTTAGTCGAAGACCTCTCCCTACTCGATACTGATATGAGTGATAGTAGTAATGGTGAAGCGATACTTGAAGAATCGGCTCGAAAAAAACTTCAAGATAAAACCGAGACTTTAAGACTGATTACTTCTAGAAGGGAAGAACGAGTTAAGCTTCATCATCTTTTAGAAGACGAAGAGCGTGAAGCAAAAGAACTGAAACGCCAGCATAAAGGTCTTATAGGAATCCTAAAAGACGAAGAGGTTCAATTGAACCGACTTGATGTCGAGCTTGAAACGAGACTTGAACATTTACGTGAAGAGTATTTTCTGAGCTTTGAAGAAGCGAAGGAAAAATACGAGCTTCAAGTACCAATAGAAGAAGCTCGAAAAAAAGTTAAGCTGATAAAGCTTGCCATTGACGAACTCGGAACTGTTAACATTGGTGCGATTGATGAATATGAACGTGTATCAGAACGATATTCTTTCTTGAGTGAACAAAAAACGGATTTACAAGAGGCAAAGGATACTCTACACCAAGTCATTGATGAAATGGATGAAGAGATGAAAAGAAGATTCGAAGAGACGTTTTTTGCCATTAAAGAAAAATTCGGCATAGTTTTCCAATCCCTCTTTGGTGGAGGCCGTGCAGAGTTAAAGTTGACAGATCCGCACGATATACTAAATACGGGGGTAGATATTGTCGCTCAGCCACCAGGGAAGAAACTTCAAAACCTTGGCTTATTATCTGGTGGAGAACGTGCATTGACAGCGATAGCCCTCCTTTTCTCAATCCTACAAGTAAGACCAGTACCATTCTGTGTCTTAGATGAAGTAGAAGCAGCTTTGGACGAAGCTAACGTTCATCGCTTTAGTCAATTTTTGAAGAAATTCAGTAGTGAGACACAATTCATCGTCATCACTCATCGTAAAGGAACAATGGAAGCAGCGGATGTCTTATATGGAATAACTATGCAAGAGTCGGGTGTATCCAAACTTGTTTCTGTACGATTGGATAAAGTACAGGAAATTGCCGAAACAAAATAAAGGAAGTGCTGAAATGAGCTTTTTCAAGAAATTAAAAGAGAAGTTTACAACACAAACCGATAGCGTAACTGAAAAATTTAAGCAAGGCTTGACTAAGACTAGAGATTCGTTTGCTGGAAAAGTCAATGACTTAGTAGCTCGTTATCGAAAAGTCGATGAAGAGTTCTTTGAGGAATTAGAAGAAATTCTGATTGGAGCAGATGTGGGCTTCGATACTGTTATGGAATTAATAGAAGAATTAAAAATGGAAGTTAAACGCAGAAATATTCAGGACACGAAGGAAGTGCAGTCCGTCATTTCTGAAAAATTAGTGGACATCTATCAAGGGGAAACAGAAGAATCCTCCGAACTAAACCTTCAAAAAGATGAACTGACTGTAATTTTATTTGTTGGTGTAAATGGTGTTGGTAAAACGACTACTATCGGAAAATTAGCACATAAATTCAAGCAAGAAGGTAAAAGTGTACTATTAGCAGCGGGAGATACGTTCCGTGCTGGAGCGATTGAACAATTGGAAGTTTGGGGAGAGCGTGTAGGGGTTCCAGTAGTTAAACAAGCTGAAGGTTCAGATCCAGCTGCAGTCATGTTTGATGCGATTCGTGCTGCAAAGTCTCGCAATGTAGATATTTTGATTTGTGATACAGCAGGTAGACTACAGAATAAAGTAAACTTAATGAAAGAGCTTGAAAAAGTGAAACGAGTAATCGAAAAGGAAGTACCGGGGGCACCGCATGAGGTACTTCTTGCCCTTGACGCAACCACGGGTCAAAATGCACTAATTCAAGCAAAAACGTTTAAAGAGGCAACGAATGTAACTGGTATCGTCTTAACGAAACTTGACGGTACTGCAAAAGGTGGAATAGTCCTTGCTATCCGAAATGAATTAGGAATACCAGTGAAATTTGTAGGACTCGGTGAGAAAATGGATGATTTACAAGAATTTGATCCAGAGAAGTATGTATATGGGTTGTTTGCAGATTTAGTTGATGTTGAAGACACCGAGTAATGGAAGTAAGTAAGACATATGCTTCGGATTTCAGTGTAAAGGAATTACCTTGACAAGCATTATTAATAAAGGTAAACTATCTCTTGTAAAGGTTTTTCACTTAACACATGGGAGGTGAGCTCCATGCTTGAAAAAACAACGAGAATGAATTATTTATACGATTTTTATCAATCGTTGTTAACTGAAAAGCAGAAAAGCTACATGTCTTTATATTATTTGGACGATTACTCCCTTGGTGAGATTGCAGATGAATACGATGTAAGTCGTCAAGCAGTCTACGATAACATAAAGCGAACAGAAGCAATGCTAGAAGAATATGAAGCTAAGCTCTTATTATTTGAGAAATTTCAACAGCGCAACAATCTTATTTATAAGTTAAAGGAAGCCTTGGACTCGAATAAGGCAGATCTTGAAGCTGCAAAGAAGATTGTTATTGAACTGGAGAAATTAGATTAGGAGGCGGCAAACTATATGGCATTTGAAGGATTAGCCGACCGACTGCAAAATACGATCCAGAAGATTCGCGGTAAAGGCAAAGTCAATGAGGCTGATGTTAAAGAGATGATGCGCGAGGTTCGCCTTGCCCTCTTGGAAGCAGATGTAAATTTTAAGGTCGTAAAAGACTTTGTAAAGCGTGTTAGTGAACGCGCAGTAGGTCAGGAAGTTCTGAAAAGCTTAACCCCTGGTCAACAGGTTATCAAAATTGTTAATGAAGAACTGACTCAATTAATGGGTGGAGAACAGAGTAAAATTGCTGTTGCCAACCGCCCACCAACTGTTATTATGATGGTTGGGCTCCAAGGAGCTGGTAAGACGACTACCACTGGTAAACTTGCCAACCTTCTTAGAAAGAAATACAATCGCAAACCTTTGCTTGTAGCAGCGGATATTTACCGTCCTGCGGCGATTAAACAGCTTGAAACACTTGGGAAACAACTAGACTTACCTGTTTTTTCCTTAGGTGATCAAGTAAGCCCGGTTGAAATTGCCAAACAAGCCATTGCAAAAGCAAAAGAAGAGCATCGTGATTATGTTCTGATCGATACAGCTGGTCGTCTTCATATCGATGAAAGTTTAATGGACGAGCTTAAAGATATTAAGGAATTAACAAAGCCTGATGAAATATTTCTTGTAGTTGATGCAATGACAGGACAAGATGCTGTAAACGTCGCTCAAAGCTTCAACGAACAGCTTGGATTAACAGGCGTAGTGCTAACAAAGCTTGACGGTGATACTCGTGGTGGAGCAGCACTATCTATCCGTTCCGTAACTAACACACCGATTAAATTTGTCGGTATGGGTGAAAAAATGGATGCTCTAGAAGCATTCCACCCAGAACGAATGGCTTCAAGAATCCTTGGAATGGGTGACGTTCTTACCTTAATTGAGAAGGCCCAAGCAAATGTTGATGAGGAAAAGGCAAAAGAGTTAGAGCAAAAGTTGCGAACTCAATCCTTTACCTTTGATGATTTCTTGGATCAACTAGCACAAGTCCGTAAAATGGGACCTCTGGATGATATTTTAAAAATGTTACCAGGTGCTAATAAAATCAAAGGTTTAAACAATGTTTCCATTGATGACAAACAAATTGGTCATGTTGAAGCCATCATTAAGTCGATGACTAAGGATGAAAAGGTTCATCCAGAAATCATTAATGCAAGTCGAAGAAAAAGAATTGCAAAAGGTAGCGGAACGTCCATACAGGAAGTAAACCGTCTATTAAAGCAATTTGAAGAAATGAAGAAAATGATGAAACAAATGACAAACATGCAAAAAGGTAAGAAAAAGGGCGGTTTCAAATTCCCTTTCATGTAAGTCAAATATGAATTCTTTAAAACTTATGTTTCTAAGGTCCCAAAAGGATTTTTGAAAATAATGTAATGGTTATTCGATCTCTACAGGAAATTTATCACTGTTAAGAAAAAAACCTTTACAAACATATCAATTATTTGATAACATACTATCTTGTGTGAAACTATTCGGAGGTGCTTATTTAAAATGGCAGTTAAAATTCGTTTAAAGCGTATGGGAGCAAAAAAATCTCCTTTCTATCGTATCGTTGTTGCAGATTCTCGTTCACCACGTGACGGTCGTTACATTGAGGTTGTAGGAACTTACAATCCTGTAACTCAACCTGCAGCTGTTTCAATCAATGAAGAGCTTGCTCTTAAATGGTTACAAGATGGAGCTAAACCATCTGATACAGTTCGTAACCTTTTCTCTAACCAAGGCATTATGGAAAAATTCCACAATGTTAAAAACAGCAAATAATTGATTAGCCAATGAAAGAGCTAATTCAAGCAATTGTAACGCCTCTAGTCGACCATCCTTTAGAAGTGATGATCACTTCTAAAGAGGAAGATTCAAAAATCACATACTACCTGTCAGTCCATAAGGAAGACATGGGAAAAGTGATTGGGAAACAAGGGCGTGTAGCTAAGGCGATTCGCACTGTAGTCTATGCAGCAGGATCATCACAGCAAAAGAAAATTTATTTGGAAATATCCGAATAAGGGAGGGGTTCTGTACCCCTCTTTTTCTGTATATATGGAATCCAACAGTAAAAAGTTTGAACAGTGTTTAGCTACGACGCACAGGACGTGTTAGTGCCGATAATGCCACATGGATGTGGCGTTTTTATCGGCCAGGCGCCTTCCGCTTTTTCGTATACATATGTTTTCTCCGAATGGCTAACAGTAATTATTATTTAGTATTCTAAAAGTAAATGGAGGTGCTGGACTTGAAAATTCTCCAAACCGTTGTTGTGAACCAAGTTTTAACGGAAGCCAGCAAGAATAAACTCCTCGATAAATATAAGAGCAAACAAGTTCAGATTCAAAAAGAAATCGATCAATTGAAGTTTGAGGTCAAAAAATTAGATAAAACTAAAAAATTTCAGCCTGCCAGTCTAAAAGTTCATTTCGAAAAGGAAGTGGATAAGCGACAGGAAAAAATCAAGCTTTTGGATTTTCAACTTGAGCAGCTTGAAATACTACCAGTAGGCAGTGAATTAAAAGAGCGGGAAGTCCAAGCGCTTGTAGATGTAGAAGTGGGATGTAATTGGGATGAGCTCATTCAAACGAAAACGATCGTAGTCAAGGATGGAATCGTAGAAGATATTCGTTAGAGGTGAGAATAATGGAAAAATGGTTTAATGTAGGAAAAATTGTAAATACACATGGAATTAAAGGGGAAATCCGAGTAATATCTAAAACGGATTTTGCGGACGAAAGATATAAACCAGGCAATAAGATTTTTATCTTCTCAGATGATCAAGGAAAACAGGCACCAATCGAAGTGACGATTGCGTCCCACCGACAGCATAAGAATTTTGATTTGCTGACGTTTGAGGGCTTCTATAATGTTAATGAAGTAGAGAAATTCAAAAACTCATTACTAAAAGTTCCTGAGTCATTTCTTGGAGAACTAGAAGAAGGAGAATATTATTTTCATGAAATCATTGGCTGTTCTGTAGAAACTACAGAAGGGGAAGAGCTTGGGAAAATAAAAGAAATTCTTACGCCAGGTGCTAATGATGTTTGGGTCATAAATGGTAAAAATGGTAAAGAGATATTGATTCCATTTATACAAGATGTAGTTAAGAATGTTGATATAAATTCCAAAAAAATCATCATTGACCCAATGGAAGGGCTACTGTAATGAAAATTGATATTTTGTCTTTATTTCCAGAAATGTTTGAAGGTGTATTTGGGAATTCCATACTTAAAAAAGCCGATGAGAAAGGTGCCGCTACTTATGGGGTAACGAATTTCAGAACTTTCTCTGATAACAAACATGGACAGGTAGATGATTATCCATACGGTGGTGGTGCAGGCATGGTCCTTAAAGCACAACCGATAATCGATGCTGTAGAGCACTTAAAGGCGGAATCAGGCAAAGAACCTAGAGTCATCCTTATGTGTCCTCAAGGAGAAAGATATACACAAAGCAAGGCAGAAGAACTTGCAAAAGAAGATCATTTGATTTTGATTTGCGGACATTATGAAGGCTATGATGAAAGAATCCGTCAACTTGTTGTGACGGATGAACTATCCATAGGTGATTTTGTTCTTACCGGCGGTGAACTTGGGGCCATGGTTGTAGTTGATAGCGTTGTACGACTGTTACCTGGTGTATTAGGAAATGAAGATTCGCCAATAAAAGATTCGTTTTCTTCTGGGCTTCTAGAACATCCTCATTATACCCGTCCAGCTGAATTCAGGGGAATGAAAGTTCCAGACACATTACTATCGGGTGATCATAAACGGATTGAGGAATGGAGAATGAAGGAATCTCTTAGAAGGACTTGGAATAAAAGACCGGACTTATTAGATTCCTATCCAATGTCTGAAAAAGAAAAAAAATGGTTAGAAGAGATAAAAAACGAAGATTAACATATTGCAAGCAACTTTGTCATATGGTATGATTGTTTTTGTGACTTGGGCAAATGCATAAGTCTTTATAACAATGTTCCGCTGCAATGAACATAAAGCTTTGCAAGAGCATTCGTGGGAGGAGTTGAAAACGATGCAAAAACTTATTGAAGAAATTACAAAAGAACAACTACGTAGCGATCTTCCTACTTTCCGTCCTGGTGACACTGTACGTGTTCACGTTAAGGTTGTTGAGGGTACTCGTGAGCGTATCCAGTTGTTTGAAGGTGTAGTAATCAAGCGTCGTGGTGGTGGAATCAGCGAAACATTTACAGTTCGTAAGATTTCTTACGGTGTAGGTGTTGAACGTACATTCCCTGTACACACACCAAAAATCGCGAACCTAGAAGTAGTACGCCGCGGTAAAGTACGCCGTGCTAAGCTTTACTACCTACGTAACCTTCGCGGTAAAAAAGCTCGTATCAAAGAAATTCGCTAATCAATTCTTACATGAGATTGCACCAGGTGCAACCACTTGTAGAACTGAAACTAAATGCTTTAAAAGGGGAGCTTGTTTATCAAGCTCCTTTTTTACACTTTAAGAAGAATGATTCGAATCTTATTAAATCCTAATCATAAAGAATTAAGCGTTTATAATAGGTTATTTACTGCACCATCTCTTTTTTTGGAGTATAGTAATATTTAGAATGTAAACCTAGCATTAGGCGGTGTAGAAATGAAGAAGAAGAAAAATGAAGTTTGGGAATGGATGAAGGCTCTTGTCATAGCAGTTGCTTTAGCGGCAGTAATCCGATATTTTTTATTTGCTCCCATTGTAGTGGATGGCTTGTCCATGATGCCGACATTGCACCATCAAGATAGAATGATTGTAAATAAAATAGGTTATACTGTAGGCGAGCCAGACCGCTTTGATATCATTGTTTTTCATGCACCTGAAAATAAAGATTACATAAAACGGGTAATTGGTTTACCTGGTGATAAGATTGAGTATAAAGAGGATACATTATTTGTAAATGGAAAACCTTATGAAGAACCTTACCTAGATGAATATAAAAAACAGGTAATTGATGGGCCCTTAACAGAGCCGTTTACACTTAAAGAAATAACAGGTGAGGAAACTGTTCCAGAAGGTCACCTGTTCGTTATGGGAGATAATCGCAGGTTTAGTCGGGATAGCCGCCATATCGGTGTTATTTCTATGGACAAGGTTCTAGGAAATACAAGTGTTGTATACTGGCCTGTGAAAGACGTAAGGATTGTAGAATAGCAGCAAGAGAGGTGGATACCAATGACCATTCAATGGTTTCCAGGCCATATGGCCAAAGCACGCCGTGAGGTAACGGAAAAACTTAAGTTAATTGATATCATATATGAATTAGTCGATGCGAGAATTCCTGTCTCATCCAGAAATCCAATGATTGATGAGATTATCCAACATAAACCGCGATTGATCTTATTGAATAAAGCGGACATCGCAGACCCTGTAAGGACAAAAGAATGGATTCAGTATTTTTCCGACCAAGGGCATACTGCTTTAGCAATCAATTCGCAAGCAGGTAGTGGATTACATCAAATTACCTCTACTTCTAAAGTACTTTTACATGATAAGCTAGAGCGTATGAAATCTAGAGGCATTAAACCAAGAGCTATAAGAGCCATGATAGTGGGCATTCCAAATGTAGGTAAATCAACATTTATCAACCGTCTTGCAAAGAAAAATATCGCAAAAACAGGAAATACTCCTGGTGTTACGAAAGCACAGCAATGGATCAAGGTTGGTAAGGAATTAGAATTGTTAGATACTCCTGGGATTTTATGGCCAAAGTTTGAGGATCAAGAAGTTGGACTGAAGCTTGCTCTAACTGGAGCTATTAAAGATACAATTCTTAACTTACAAGAAGTAGCTACTTACGGAATGAGATTCCTTGAAAAAAATTATCCTGACCGTTTTAGCGAACGCTATGGAATTAAAGAAATTCCTGAAGATATTGTGGAATTGTTTGATGCTGTAGGGAAATTTAGAGGTTGCATGGCAAGTGGTGGCGGAGTCGATTATGATAAAACAGCAGAGCTATTTATCCGTGAAGTCCGTTCTGAGAAATTAGGGCGCCTAACATTTGACGACCCAAACGCAATTGAAACTGATGAAGCTATAGAGAGTGCATCAGAAAACATTGAATAGATTATGACAGCTCCTTTATAAGGGGCTTTATTTTTTTAATAAATGTCCGATAAAAAATGTAGTGAGAAGTGATAAATATGATTGTAAAATTAAGCATTAAAGAAGTTGAAAGTCTTATTCAGGGAGTAAAAGAACCCAATGACCCTATATTGTTGCAATGTCTTTCTGATAAACGTAAAGGTGTTCAGAAATTAGCAGTAAGGTGGCAAAAGACGTATAATGTAGAACAATCTATGAAAAATAAATGGGTTGAAATGAATCAGTTTGAAAACAAGTTACGTAAAGAAGGATTTTCATATATCGCGGGAATTGATGAGGTTGGTCGCGGTCCTTTGGCAGGTCCAGTAGTGGCTGCTGCTGTCATTTTGCATGAAGAATTCTATCTTCCAGGATTAAATGATTCAAAGAAAATTCCTGAAAAGAAGAGGGATGAATTTTACAAGGAAATTTTAGAGAATTGCATTTCTTATGGAATAGGTATTGTTAATAATCTTGAAATTGACGAAATCAACATTTATGAAGCAACTAAGAAAGCGATGCTTATTGCTCTTCAAGCACTTGATCCTATCCCTGACTATTTGTTGATAGATGCCATGAAGCTAGATGCACCTTTCCCTCAAGAGTCTCTAATAAAAGGGGATGCTAGAAGCGTATCCATTTCTGCTGCTTCAATAATCGCAAAAGTTACTAGAGATCGTATTATGAACGATTATGCGAAGCAATACCCTGAATACAAATTTGAAAATAATATGGGGTATGGTACGGAAGAACATATTAAGGCCTTAATGAAATCAGGACCGACGCCCATTCATCGTTATAGTTTTGCTCCAGTGAAAGACTTTGTTAAATAGGACCTTGGGAAGTGATGTATAATGCAGCCATTAAGCATCAATAGGCAAAGTGAATTAGTACCCAATAAACAACAATCAACGGATATTAAAGAAGGTCAAATTGTTCATGGAAAAGTGTTAAAAATTCATCCTAACCAAACGGCAGAAGTCCAAATAGGTAATATGAAAATGACAGCGGTTTTGGAGGCACCACTGAAAGTTGGAGAAAGGTATTGGTTGCAAGCAAGTATAAAAGGTGGGGTATTAACCTTTAAAGCTTTAGATGAGGCTCCTTCCAGTCTTTTAGAGGGGAAGGAATCGGCCATTAAGCTACTTCAACATCTAAATATTTCTGAATCAAAGAATTCGATTGCAGTGGCTCAACTTTTCTTGAAAAAAAATCTTCCGCTTACTAAAGACGGACTTATGACCGTCATTGGATGGTTGGATACGAGTAAGAATATTGAAAAATCGACTAATATTGTCCAATTTATGTTCAAAAATGAGCTTCCTGTTACAAAGGATGTTTTTTTGGCATTACAGTCATTAGACAAAAACAAGAATTTTCATAGCATGATATCTACACTGTTGCAACAATTGACTACAGAAGACAGTGAAGTAGCCACAGCACTTAAAAACCTGTTAATCGTCAATCATTCCTCTCAAGAAAAACAATTGGGAGAAAAATTAGTCTTTCAATTACTAAAGAATGCTGTTAATCCAGAAAACACAGAGAATAAGAATCATTTATCTGCCTTACAAAAATTAGGGATAATTTCTCCTACAGTAACCGGAAAGGAACTTACAAATAAGCTAATAGAGACCGTAAATCATATTACATCTAACATAGATAAAGCTTCATTCCCAAACAAAGAATCGCTTCAAATAGTAGGTTTAACAAATCAAGCTATAGCAAATAAAAGTGTGGACCAAGTCGGTGTTGCTTTAAATAATTTCAGCACAATAGCACAAACATCTCAACAGGGATCAATAGCAGAGGAACTACAAAGTGTTGTAAAGAATTTACAATCACAACCATTGCAGGAGTCTGAAAATGTATTAATAAAAATCTCACAAAGGCTTTTAAGCGAAGCTCTAAGTACTATTGAGAATAATCTTGCTAATACTTCTCACAAACAGAGTGATTACATCACAAGGATTGTTCAGTCAACTTCGAATCTCCCTATAGGAGAGATGGAAAATCTCAGTGTTAATATTGGAAAAATGCTGATCTCATTGGAGGATAATAATGCTGACCCAGTAATTCATCAAAAGCTTTCTCAAAGTGATTGGAACCAATTAGCTAAGTTAGTTCAAGAGGATATCAAAATGATGGATATTTCTATTCCAGAGAGCGCAGCTATTAATATTAAAAAATTGATAGGTTCAATCGGATTAGATTTTGAGAATAGACTATTTCGCTTGAATACTGATCCTGAATTGAAAAATCAAGAATTAGACACTATAAAACCGTTATTAATGAAGCTTATTCAAGAAACACAATCACATAGTGTTAGAGAAGCAGCTGAACAAGTCTTACATAGGATTACTGCTCAACAAATTCTTACACACGAAGCAGGTCCATTACAAAATATTATCGCACAGATTCCATTAGATTTAGCTGGCTTTAAAACGGATATGACCATGCAATGGAGTGGTAGAAAGAATAAAGATGGCAAAATTGATCCTGATTATTGTAGAGTATTGTTTTATTTGCGATTAGAACAAATAGATGAAACGGTAGTAGATATGCAGATTCAAAAGAAAATCATCTCTGTGACCGTATATAATGATCGCTCGGAATTTATAAAACAACTTGCACAACCTCTCATCCCGAAAATAAAAGAAAACTTTAACACAAAAGGTTTCACGCTTACCTCAGTCAGCTTTGAGTCTCCGAAGAAGGAGAATGAATTTTTAAAGATGGACTCTATAGATAATCAATTTATGGCTAGCCGTTATTCGGGGGTGGATTTAAAAATATGAATGAACAAGAGAAATTCGTTAGGAAATCAGCAATTGCACTTGGATACGAATCTTCAAAGGATCAGGCTCCGAAAATATTAGCTAAAGGAAAAGGAAAAGTTGCAGAGAATATTTTAGAAGTAGCCAAAGAAAATGGTGTTGCCATACAAGAAGATCCATCTTTGGTAGAATTATTAGGAAAGCTTGAAATCAACCAAACTATTCCAGAGGAGCTATATCAAGCGGTTGCAGAAATATTTGCATTTATTTACCGAGTAGATAAACAAGCAAAAAAAAAGCCTCCGATTCATTCATGAATGGGAGGCTTCCTTTTGTTCTTGAAAGAATTTAGGTAGATAATCTTTATGTGCCATCAATAATTCATCTAATACTTTCTTTGCAAGTTCATCACTTGGAACTAAAGGGTTGATACAAAGTGCAAGAAGGGCTTTTTCGTATGAACCTGTTACAGCTGCTTCAGCTGCTACCATTTCAAAGGCTTTAATTTGCTGTACTAAGCCATTTACATGTACTGGGAGTTCTCCAACCGCCAAAGGGATTGGACCGTTCTTCGTTACGACACAATTCACTTCAACAGCAGAGTCTGCTGAAATGGAAGTAATCGCACCATTATTTCTCACATTTAAGGTTTGTATATCACCCTTATCTGTAAATATAGAGGATATTAGATTACAAGCTGCATCACTATAATAAGCACCACCGCGTTTTTCTAACTGCGGCGGTTTTATGGCTAAATTTTCTTCCTTATATAAGTCGAATAATTCAGTTTCAATTCTTTTGACAACTTCCGCTCTTGTTGTGCCGCTTTGAAGGGAAAGCAGTTCTTCTTCTAAAATTTCCTTTGTTTTAAAATAATACCGATGATAAGGGCAAAGGATGACTCCCATACTTTTCAAGAAATTTGGTTGCCATGGCAGTGGAGCAATATTCCGCATCGTCATTTGAATATTTGGATTTGATAAAAGATCAAGAACATGTTCCGTTTTGTCTTCTCCGTTAACTGTAACACGTAAGCCATGCACAAGGTGGTTTAGTCCTGCAAATTGTATGTATACTTTTTCTTTTGGAACTCCTAATAACTTGGCAATGGAAACCGTCGTATGATAGGGAAGATTACAAACACCAACAATTTTTTTATGAGTACTGTATCGTAAAAGGGCTTCCGTTACCATTCCAGCTGGATTTGTGAAATTGATTAACCATGCTTCCGGGCAAAGCTGTCCCATTTCTTCTGCTATATCCAGTAATACTGGAATGGTTCGAAGCCCCTTGAATAAGCCTCCAGCCCCATTCGTCTCTTGTCCAATCATACCGTGCTGAAGAGGAATTCTTTCGTCTTTTATACGGGCATCCAGCATTCCTACACGCATTTGTGTAATAACGAATTGTGCATTTGCAAGGGCTATTTTTCGATTCATTGTGCTATGAACAGTTATTGGAAGATTAGCGCGATTTACCATCCGTTGGGAGAGTTTTGCAATAGTTTCGAGTTTATCATGTCCTTCGGGTATGTCCACCAGCCAGATTTCATCAACAGGGAGATCATGATATCGTTTAATAAATCCTTCAATTAACTCTGGTGTATAGCTGGAGCCTCCACCAATTACAGCAATCTTCAATTTCGTTCCCATTGTTTCAATCCTCCTGTTAACCTTCAAATACGATTAAGTAACTGATTGGTGTAGCGATGATTACAGAAATGATAATACGGAACAGAAGTGTCTTAGGAGTAAGCTTCACTTTAGAGATTCTAGTCCAGACAAATATAATCCCAATTAAACCCCCAATACTATTTGAAACGAACATTGCCCATCTAAAATCAAGACCAGTCCAAGTAATTGGTTTTGTCAAAATAAGATTGGTACTAACCATGATGATTAAAAAAATGAAAACATTAATAAAGCCAATTCTCTGTATTCCTATTTTTTCAGTTGTCATATGATCATCTCCTATGTTATTTCCCTTAATTAATCATAAGGTGATAAACAAAAAGAGGGAACCAGCAGATTCCCTCTTTTCACTTTTCTATTAGGCAACTTGGCTTGTTTGGTCGTCCTGTTCCATTTGTACCATTTTCTTATCGTAAATCTTCATGAATGGTAGATATACCATGAATGAAATTCCGATATTGACAAGGTTAAGAACAACTGCTCTCCAGTCCCCACCAGTAGCGAGGTAAGCACCGATTGGACCAGGCAATGTCCATGGAGCAAGGATATAGGTTGGTGTCACAAGACCTGTTGCAGTAGCAATGTAAGAAATAGTAGCAATGATTAATGGAACTGCTACAAAAGGAATAATTAAGATTGGATTCAATACGATAGGTGTACCGAAGATAATCGGTTCATTGATATTGAATAATCCAGGTACGAAACTTGTTCTTGACAAAGTTTTTAAATATTGAGATCTTGCAAATAAAAGCATGGCTAAAACTAAACCTAAAGTAGCACCAGATCCACCAATCCAGATGAACCATTGGTAGAATGGCTCAGGAGCAATGTGTGGCATAGAAGATGCTCCACCAGCAACAGCTTCAGCATTTTTTGCTAAATAGACTTCCCAAACGGGACGAGCAACAGTACCAACGACAGATACACCGTGAATACCAAATGCCCAGAAGAATGTGATTAAGAATACAGGTACTAAAACTCCAGCCAGACTATCACCGGCTTTAACAATCGGAGCCGCTGCTTTATCAACAAGGCTGTGAAGGTCAATTCCGAATACAACTGTAATGAAAGTCATTAATACGATTACAAAAGCAACCGGAATTAATGCTTCAAACGATCTTGCCACAGATGGTGGAACTTGTTCAGGCATTTTGAATGTAATATTTTTAGATTTACAGAAACGTAAAATTTCAACAGATAAAATCGAAACTAGCATAGTAACAAATAGACCATGTCCACCTAGGTTTGCCATCGGCAATACCCAACCTTGACCTTCCATGACTTGAGGAACGATTGTAAGTAAAAGTGCAGAAACAGCAATTTGTCCTCCAGATAATGGGTCAAGCTTATAGCTACGTGCTAAATTATAACCAACACCAAAGGCTATATAGAGGGACATGATAAACATTGTAACACGATATGGAATCAATATCTGAACAAGATGTTCATTTGCCCAAGCTTTGATTGCCCACTCTTCCGGCACAGGCGGAAAAGCGATAATAAGAAAGAATGAACCGACAATAATGAATGGCAAGGCAGAAATGACCCCGTCACGAATCGCCATTAAATGGCGCTGCTCCGAAAGTCTTGCCATTGGACCTGAGAGGTACTTCTCAAGCCATGCAATAAAAACTTTCATTGTAAAACCTCCTTTTTATTGTTGGATCCTCAGTTTGGAAGTTCATCCCTTTTAGTATGTAAGGGTAGTAGGGATAGGGAAGTGACATTTCCGAGCCAAGAAAGCCTATTTATAAAAAATTGCTTATAAAGAAAGCAATTCCTTAACCGTTTTTAAAATGACAGGTCCACCAAGAGGAGAATATCCTTGAGGTGGGATCGCAGCACAAGGCACATTGGCTTCATCACAAAATTGTTTAACTGAATCAAAACGGTGTCTTATTTGAGGTGCCACCATACAGATATCCCAGCCGTTATTAATTTCATCTTCAACTTCAACTGTACCGATTGCAAGAACGTCCATTTCCATTCCGTTTTTTGCAGCTTCCTTTTTTAATGCGTTTACCACGATAGAGCTAGACATACCACCTGAACAAACAAATAAAACTTTCATATTTTTATATCCTCCTAGATTGTTAAGATTTTTTCCTTTTTTGAACTGCATTATGAGTGTCGATAATTCTCTCATACACCTTAGGGCCTTTTTTCATGCATACGGCAATGAATAGGGCATCAATTACGGCCAATTGTGCAATTCTAGCACTCATTGTTCCAATTCGTACATTTTGCTCTTCATCAGATGTCGTTAGGATAATATCTGCTAATTTCTGAGCAGGTGATTTTCCATGTTGTGTTAAAAGGATGGTGACACAGCCCTTATCTTTTGCTTCAGCAAGGAGATCAATAATTTCCTTAGTTTTTCCTGAAGTCGAGACGACCATAAGTACATCTCCAGGCTCCATATTCGCTACCATCATCATTTGGACATGGATATCAAGAGAAATAAAGGTGGGAATATTGATTCTTAAGAATTTAAAAGATGCATCCATTGCTACAATAGAGGATCCACCAGCTCCATATAGAAACACTTTCTTGGCAGAATGAATCGTTTCACTTGCGTTTTCTAGCATTTCCACTTGAAGGATTTTCATGGTGTTCATTAAGGCACTAACAGATCTGTCCCTTACTTTATCCATAACTTGAATTAAACTGTCATCAGGTAAAAAAGAAGAATTCTGTATAATTACATCAGATGAAACATTTAATTCTTTCGCAATTTCAATCTTTAAACCTTTAAAACTATTAATTCCAATTCGTTTGCAAAATCGAATGATGGCTGCTTCACTAACTTCACATGCATCAGCCAAATTCTTTGTACTCATATCGATTACGCGCTCTGGATGAGATAACACATATTGTGCGACATTGCCTTCAGCGGGGCTGAAATCCGATAAATTGGACTCAATTAAATTGACAACATACATTTGGCAGCACTTCTTCCTTTAAAAACAGTCCTTCTTATGAAAGGGTTTTCAATATACATGTATTATAATATGCATTGAAATATTATTTCAATAATAAAAAAAATAAAATAAAATAAAATTTCAGTTTTAGTGGAATAAACGGAAGAATGGCCTTACAATAAATATACGGTAAATTCATTCCGTATTGGATTATGTACTGGAGGTAATGAAATGGAAACGATTAACTTGGAAATGGCTGTATTTGAAATTATCTCTTTTGGTGGAAATGCCAAAAGTTTATTTTATGAAGCATTGAATGCTGCGGAAGATAATGACTTTGAAAAAGCAGAAGAATTAATGAAAGAGGGAAGTGCTGAATTAAATAAAGCTCATAACATGCAGACAAAATTAATTCAATATGAAATCAACGGTGGGAAAATGGAAAAAACTCTACTATTAATTCACGCACAAGATCATTTAATGACCACAATCAGTGAACAATCTCTCATTGAAAGATTAATAAAAATGAACAAGAAAATAATGGAATTATCTAAATAAGGAGGAGCTTATAATGGAGAAGAGATTAGGGATTTCGATTTATCCGAATCATTCTGATCCGGGGAAGGATATTGAGTATATTACTTTAGCTAACAAGTATGGATTCAAAAGGGTATTTACATGTCTATTATCAGTAGATGGTGATAAAGAGAGTATCATAGAGAATTTTACTACTTCTATTAAACATGCAATATCGTTAGAAATGGAAGTAATTGTAGATATAAGTCCTAGAATTTTCAATGCATTAGAAATTTCATATAACGACTTATCTTTCTTTGCGAAACTTGGAGTCGCTGGCATTAGGCTGGATTTAGGTTTTTCAGGGAATGAAGAATCTATCATGACTTATAACCCATATGGTTTAAAAATTGAAATTAATATGAGCAATTCTACTCCATATTTAGAGAATATTCTTGCATACCAGCCGAACAAAGAATTATTAATGGGATGTCATAATTTTTACCCACATCGTTATGCTGGTTTAAGCTATTCTTTCTTTGAAGATTGTAGCTTGAAATTTAAAAAGCATGGACTTCGTACAGCAGCGTTTGTATCTTCACATGATGCAACATTTGGACCGTGGCCGATTATGGAAGGGCTTCCAACGTTAGAAATACATAGAAAACTTCCAATCGAAGTACAAGCAAAACACCTGTATTATACAGGCTTAATAGACGATGTATTAATTTCGAACGCATATGCATCTGAAGCAGAGATGAAGGCTTTAAGCGAAATTGATCCATCTCTAATTACTTTTTCGATAGAATTGGAAGAGGGAATCAGTGAATTGGAAAGGAAAATTGCACTAGAGGAATTTCATTTTTACAGAGGTGATGTATCGGATTATCTGATTCGTTCTACCCAAAGTAGGGTGAAATATAGAGGGCAAGAATTTAAACCTTTCAATACTAGGGATATTAAGCGTGGAGATATAGTCATAGAGAATGATTTATATGGTCAGTATGCAGGAGAGCTTCAAATAGCCTTGCAGGATATGGAAAACTCAGGGAAAACAAATGTGATTGGTAGAATAAAAGAAGAAGAAATTTTCCTATTAGAATATGTAAAACCTTGGTCCAAATTCGCTTTTAAGAGTTCAGGACAATGAATCATTTTATAATTGGTGTGGATGCCGGCGGGACAAAAACCGAGGCTGCAGCGTATAACCTTCAAGGCGAATTACTTTGTACGCATGTAACAGGTATGGGCAATATAGCAGTTGATTTAGTAACGGCAACTGAACATATCATTTCCGTTATAAAGCTGTGTTTAATGGAATTAAACGATAGCGACTGTAGAGGTATCATTGTAGGAGTGGCTGGTGGTGGAATCCTCGAACGTACAAGAGCTTTAAAGGAGCTTCTTGCGAAGGAATTCGCTTGTCCCCTATCCATTTTCAATGATGCAGTTTTAAACTATTACTCAGTCATGGGTAAACAAGATGGAATCCTCATAGTGGCAGGAACAGGATCAATATGTTTAGGGAAAAACCAAGGCAATTTCAGTACGGTGGGTGGCTGGGGACATTTGTTAGGAGACGAAGGAAGTGCTTACTACATCGGTCTTAAAGCTTTGCAAACCGTCATTCAAGAAGAGCATAATGGTGAGTTAAGTTTGTTCTCACAAAACATCCTCTCTTTCCTTTCCTTAACAGAACCTGGGCAAATAAAAGCTTATGTTTATGAGGGACAAAAAAAGGATGTTGCTAAAATTTCGTCCCTCGTGGATTTATTGGCCAGTGGTTCTGACTACCATGCCATTAAAATACTAGAAGATGCAGGGAATGAATTGGCTAAACAGGCAATTCTATGTGCACGTAAAAGTAAACTATCACTTCCGTTATCATTTGGGATAAAAGGAAGTGTAATTGAAAATTGTGAGATTGTTAGAAATAGATGTATGGATGAAATAGCTAAACAATTCAGTGAGGTAAAGTTTATTTCACCAACAAATAAACTAGGCTCTTACGGTGGATATATGTATTGGAAAACAATTTGATGTAATGGATGTATGATAAGGAGCGGGTTGTTGTGGAGAGTTACGTGGTTGGGCTAATGTCTGGTACATCAATGGACGGAGTGGATGCAGCTCTAGTGAAAATCTATGAAAATGGATTAAAAACAAGAGTAGAATTGTTAGATTTTGTTACTGTTCCGTTTGAACAAAAACTTAAAGATGAAATTAATCAATCATTTAATCCTGATTTATCAAGTAGTCCAGCTATTTGTTCACTAAACTTTCAACTTGGATATGTCTTTGCGGAGGCTGTGAAACTTGTTTGCAAAAAGGCAGGTTTTCCATTGGATAGACTAGATTTAATAGGGTCACATGGTCAAACCATCTATCATATTCCTAACCTAATTGGAGATTGGATACCCTCAACATTACAAATTGGAGAACCTGCAGTAATCGCATATGAAACAGGAACCTCGGTAGTATCAAATTTTAGGACAATGGATATGGCTGCTGGTGGAGAAGGTGCTCCACTAGTTCCATATAGTGAATATTTGTTGTTTCGAAGTGAGGATAAGCATCGTGGATTGCAAAATATCGGAGGAATAGGAAATATTACCGTCTTACCAAGAAATTGTAGCTTGGAAGATGTAAGAGCTTTTGATACTGGACCAGGAAACATGATAATAAACGAGGTTTGTAAAAAAATCCTCAATCAAGAGTTTGATAAAGACGGTATCATTGCCTCAAAAGGTCAAATTCAACAAGATTTCATAAAAACTTGGATGGAAATGGAATTCTTTAATTTGTATCCTCCGAAGTCAACAGGTCGAGAATTATTTGGTGCTTCATTTACAGAGCGAATCCTATCAGAAATGATGGGTCATCGAATTGAAGATATCTTGGCAACAGTTACATACTTTACAGTTGAAAGTATTGCACAAAGTTATGAACGATTTGTACTTCCTTCAGTACAACTGGATGAATTGATTGTGGGTGGAGGCGGAAGCTACAATCTTACAATGATGAAAATGTTAAAAGATAGATTAAAAGGAATAAGGGTAATGACACAGGAAGATATTGGACTTTCTTCAGAC
>NZ_QBBX01000004.1:85832-87482 GCF_003073175.1 Peribacillus acanthi | reverse complement strand
CAAAAGAGGCAATTGCATTTGCTTTATTGGCTAATGAAACGGTTCATCAAAATCCATCAAACGTCCCAAGTGCAACAGGTGCAAAACAACAAGCCATACTAGGCTCAATCACTTTCCCTCCTAATGGAGACCGGAAATTTAAATATACTGGGGGAAGATTATGAACCTACAAAACATATTAACTGAAAAAAGGAATCCCAGAACATTTAATATAGATACGCTTTCAAGTCTTGATATCCTAAGTGTGATTAATCAAGAGGACCATTTAGTTCCACAAGCTGTTGAAAAAATCTTGCCGCAAATTGCTCAAATGGTTGATCACATCGTTGAGTCATTTAAAAAAGGGGGTAGACTCATATACGTAGGAGCAGGCACAAGTGGTAGGTTAGGTGTACTGGACGCATCGGAGTGTCCCCCTACTTTTGGCACAGATCCAAGCATGGTGATTGGTCTGATAGCCGGAGGAGAAAAAGCACTTCAGTTCGCCCTAGAGGGAGCAGAGGATGATCGAGATGCTGCTACGAATGATATCACTGAGCTTGCAGTATCTAATCTGGATGTAGTGGTAGGTATAGCTGCAAGCGGCAGAACACCATACACTATTGAAGCAATGAAAACGGCAAAGTCTTTTGGTGCTAAAACTGGTGCAATCATGTGTAGCCATGGAAGAGAAATGGAAGAAGCTGCAGATGTTGTCATGCTTATTGAAACAGGTCCTGAAGCCGTAACGGGTTCCACAAGATTGAAAGCAGGTACAGCGCAAAAGCTAGTATTGAATATGCTTACAACAGCTTCGATGATTCGTATAGGGAAAGTATTTAGCAACCTCATGATTGATGTTCAACCTACTAATGAAAAGCTGAGAGAGCGTGCAAAATTAATCGTTGCAGAAGCGACAGGGGTAAGCTTAGAAGTTGCTTCAGAGGCTCTTGCTCTTTTTGAAGATACTAAAGGGGCAATCCTATATTTATTGACTGGGAAAGAAGCAAGTCAGATTCAATTTGCATTATCAAATCATGGTGGACATTTGAAAAATGCTCTTCATGATTTATTGAAGAATTAGAGGGGTATTTACAAACGGCCTGAAATATGGCTGTTTTTTTGTTTTATTAGGAAAATATTCTAACTATTAACATTAAGACAGTTTACTTAAATGGTGAGTTGAATATAAAAAGGGACAATACACCATTTGAAAGCTTGAAATGCAGTAATACTAATGATGACAAAAATCTAAATCTATGAAAAATTTTTTGAAAAAGGTCGTTAAGTATCTTTAACTTTTAGAGCAATATTTAAGCTCATTGTTGGTTTAATATTTTATGTAATTGCACCATCAACTTGCTAGATTTAGAGTGGTGAAAAATAGAATCGTAAAATAGTAATTATTCTTGAGATTCTTCACAAAAAAGTCAAATTTATGAATATAAAACAAGAGTCAAATATTATTTCACAAAAAAATATTATGATTTTGATAGTATTTGCCCTGTAATGCTAGACATCCTTTTCCTCTTTTTATACAATGTAAGCGCAGTCTATTTTTTGTTAATTGGAATTTATCATTAAATTTCAAACGGATTAGAATTGGAAAGTTGTCCAATTTCTTAAATGGTTACAGTCGATAGGAGGATGGGAAATGAATATCCACGAGTA
>NZ_QBBX01000004.1:80384-85822 GCF_003073175.1 Peribacillus acanthi | reverse complement strand
CAAGGGAAAGAAGTCCTTAGAAAATACGGCGTTGCTGTTCCAAATGGCCGCGTAGCATTTTCTGTTGAAGAAGCTGTGGAAGCTGCAAAAGAATTAGGTACTCAAGTTTGTGTCGTGAAAGCGCAAATCCATGCTGGTGGTCGCGGTAAAGCAGGCGGAGTAAAAGTTGCTAAGAACTTGGATGAAGTACGTGCTTACGCACAAGAAATCCTAGGAAAAACGCTTGTAACTCACCAAACAGGTCCTGAAGGTAAAGAAGTTAAACGTTTACTAATTGAAGAAGGTTGCGACATCAAGAAAGAGTATTATATCGGTCTAGTATTAGATCGTGCAACTTCTCGTGTAGTTCTTATGGCTTCAGAAGAAGGTGGAACTGAAATCGAGGAAGTTGCAGAGGCAACTCCTGAAAAAATCTTCAAAGAAGTTATCGATCCAGTTGTTGGATTAACTGGTTACCAAGCTAGAAGAATTGCTTTCAATATCAATATCCCTAAGGAATTGGTAGGACAAGCAGTTAAATTCATGACAGCTCTTTATACTGCTTTCGTGGAAAAGGACTGTTCAATCGCTGAAATCAACCCACTTGTTGTTACTGGTGATGGAAAGGTAATGGCACTTGATGCGAAATTAAACTTCGATTCTAATGCTCTTTATCGTCAAAAGGACATTTTAGAATACCGTGACCTTGACGAAGAAGATCCAAAAGAAATTGAAGCATCTAAATATGACTTAAGCTACATATCTCTTGGTGGAAATATCGGTTGTATGGTTAATGGTGCTGGTCTTGCAATGGCAACAATGGACATCATTAAACATTACAGTGGCGATCCTGCTAACTTCCTTGACGTTGGTGGCGGTGCTACAGCTGAGAAAGTTACAGAAGCTTTCAAAATTATCCTTTCTGACGAAAATGTTAAAGGAATTTTCGTTAACATTTTCGGTGGTATCATGAAATGTGACATCATTGCAGAAGGTGTAGTAGCAGCTGCGAAACAACTTGGTCTTGAAGTGCCATTAATTGTTCGTCTTGAAGGAACTAACGTTGAATTAGGAAAACAAATCCTTAAAGAATCAGGTTTAAATATTACAGCTGCTGAATCAATGGCAGATGGCGCACAAAAAATCGTTTCATTAGTAGGCTAATAGGCAGGGGGGACAAAAATGAGCGTTTTTATTAATAAAGACACAAAAGTAATCGTACAAGGTATTACAGGTTCAACTGCTCTTTTCCATACAAAGCAAATGCTAGAATATGGTACTCAAATCGTAGCAGGAACAACTCCAGGAAAAGGCGGCCAAGAAGTTGAAGGCGTACCTGTATTCAATACAGTAATCGAAGCGAAAAATGCTACAGGTGCTAATGCATCCGTTATTTACGTTCCAGCTCCTTTCGCTGCAGATGCAATCCTAGAGGCAGTTGATGCTGAACTTGATTTAGTAATCTGTATCACTGAACATATTCCAGTATTGGATATGGTAAAAGTGAAACGTTACATGGAAGGCAAAAAGACTCGCCTCGTAGGTCCAAACTGCCCAGGCGTTATCACTCCTGAAGAGTGTAAAATCGGTATCATGCCTGGATATATCCATACAAAAGGTCACGTTGGGGTTGTTTCCCGTTCTGGTACATTAACGTATGAAGCAGTTCACCAATTAACTCAAGCTGGTATCGGCCAATCTACAGCAGTAGGTATTGGTGGAGACCCTGTAAATGGTACTGACTTCATCGATGTATTAAAGGCATTCAATGAAGACCCAGAAACTTATGCAGTAATCATGATTGGTGAAATCGGTGGAACTGCTGAAGAAGAAGCTGCTGAGTGGGTTAAAGCTAATATGACTAAACCTGTAGTTGGCTTCATCGGTGGACGTACTGCTCCTCCAGGAAAACGTATGGGGCACGCTGGTGCAATCATCTCTGGTGGTAAAGGTACAGCTGACGAGAAAATCCGCGTCATGAACGAATGCGGAATCAAAGTGGCTGATACTCCATCAGTAATGGGTGAAACTTTGATTTCTGTTTTAAAAGAAAAAGGCATTTACGATCAATGTAAAACTCATTAAAACCAACCTCTTAATATCTAAATCGTCCCTCACTATCGAGGGGCGATTTTGTATATCTTTTTTTGAAAGGAACGAGTCTATGAATGAATTAGATAAAAGATTAATAGCTTTAGACCACTGTAAAAAAGCCACATGGAAAACCATTCAATTAATTTTGCTATATGATGAGAATTTACTTTACTTTCCCTCTTGGAATGAACAAAAATGGAAGTTCATTTTTCCTCAAAATACCCTTCTGAATTCAACCGCTCTTTTAAAAGAATTCCATTCCCTGAATATAGACAACCTTTTAAATATATATCATTCAAATCAGATTAGTTGTATTACATTTTTTTCGGATTTTTATCCCTCAAGATTAAAAAATATATACAATCCCCCATGGGTAATTTATGCAAAAGGGAACATATCCTTATTAGAGAATGACAGAGCTCTTGCCATAATAGGTTCTCGTAAACCCTCAGAATATGGAAAAGAAGTCGTTGCATCTCTTGCTCCTAAACTCATACAAAAAAACTATACCATTGTCAGTGGACTTGCCTTGGGGATTGATGGAATAGCACATAGAGAAGCATTGAAAAGCAAGGGAAGGACCATCGCTGTTTTAGGAGGAGGACTATTTCATTTGTATCCGAAGGAGAATATCCCGTTAGCACTGGATATGATGAAAGGTAACCTTGTCCTTTCAGAAGCTAATCCGTTTCTAAAACCTTTACCTTGGATGTTTCCTGCTAGGAATCGCATAATAAGCGGCCTATCAGATGGAATTCTAGTAATTGAGGCTATGGAACGCAGTGGTACTTTAATTACCGCATATCATGCCTTAGAACAAGGAAGAGAGGTATTTGCAGTACCTGGGAATATACTTAACCCTCTTTCTATGGGTTCTAACCTACTAATTCAAGATGGTGCAAAATTAGTTTTAAGTGTGGAAGATATTGACAATGAATTAAAGAATTATGAAAATAAAATAAAATAACGTTGACAAATGATTTTTTCTTGAAAGATAATAGTGAAGATTTACAAAACCTCTTAAGGAGGACATTCATGTCAGAATACTTAGTTATTGTAGAATCACCAGCCAAGGCAAAAACGATAGAAAAATACCTTGGGAAAAAATATAAAGTCCGAGCATCCATGGGACATGTGAGGGATTTGCCAAAAAGTCAAATGGGTGTTGATATAGAAAATAATTTTGATCCGAAGTACATTACGATTCGTGGAAAAGGACCAGTATTAAAAGAATTGAAGACCGCTGCCAAAAAAGCTAAGAAAATTTATCTAGCAGCTGACCCCGATCGCGAAGGGGAGGCAATTGCGTGGCATTTGGCCCATACGCTAGATATTGATATCCATTCTGATTGCCGGGTTGTTTTCAATGAAATCACGAAGGATGCAATCAAGGAATCGTTTAAATCGCCTAGATCGATTAATATGAACCTGGTAGATGCCCAACAAGCCCGAAGAGTCTTGGATCGATTAGTAGGGTATAACATCAGTCCATTATTATGGAAAAAAGTAAAAAAGGGTCTAAGTGCAGGTCGTGTTCAATCCGTTGCACTTCGTTTGATCATTGACCGAGAGCTGGAAATTAAAGCATTCATTCCAGAAGAATACTGGACTATAAAAGCAGATTTCCAAAAGAAAAATGATGTCTTTGAAGGACAGTTTTTTAGCAAAGAAGGAGAGAGATACGAGCTTAATACAGAGTCTGATGTTAAGAACGTGTTAAGCTTAATTAATGGAAATGAATTTAAAGTAAACGCTGTCAATAAACGTGAACGAAAGCGAAACCCTGCACTTCCATTCACTACCTCATCCTTACAGCAGGAAGCTGCGCGTAAATTGAACTTTAGAGCGAAGAAAACAATGATGCTTGCGCAACAGCTTTACGAGGGGATTGATTTAGGGAAAGAAGGGACAGTCGGTCTCATCACCTATATGAGAACGGATTCGACAAGAATCTCCGAGGTTGCTCAGCAAGAAGCAGCATCGTATATTACCTCTCAATATGGAAATGAATATTTATCTAGCGAAACCAGAAAAGAAAAAAAACAGGCTAATACACAAGATGCCCATGAAGCAATACGTCCAACTAGTACAATGAAGGATCCAACTTCTGTAAAAGAATTCTTATCAAGAGATCAATTCAGACTATATAAATTAATCTGGGAACGTTTCGTTTCGAGTCAAATGGCTCCTGCTATTCTTGATACAATGAGTGTGGATTTGAAGAATGGTGAAGTGATTTTCAGGGCAAATGGATCGAAAGTTAAATTCCCAGGTTTTATGAAGGTATATGTGGAAGGTACGGACGATACAATTGAAGAAAAAGAAAATATGTTACCTGACCTGTCCGAAGGAGATATAGTTTTTTCTAAAGACATTGAGCCAAAGCAACATTTTACTCAACCACCACCTAGGTTTACCGAGGCAAGGCTTGTGAAAACTTTAGAAGAATTAGGGATTGGCCGACCATCCACATACGCGCCAACCCTTGATACCATCCAAAAACGTGGATATGTAGCCTTGGATAACAAAAGATTCATTCCTACAGAATTAGGGGAAATTGTATATGAACTTGTAAAGGAATTCTTCCCTGAAATTATTGATGTTGAATTTACAGCAAAGATGGAAGCGGAATTCGACCATATCGAAGAAGGTAGTGAACAGTGGATCGAAGTAATTTCAGACTTTTACCAAGGCTTCGAGAAGCATTTAGCCAAAGCAGAAGCCGAAATGGAAAAAGTCGAAATTAAAGATGAACCAGCTGGTGAAGATTGTGAATTATGTGGAAGCCCGATGGTTTTCAAAATGGGTAGATACGGTAAATTCATGGCTTGCAGTAATTTCCCGGATTGCAGAAATACTAAAGCAATCGTTAAAGAGATTGGAGTCCCTTGTCCTAAGTGTGAAAAAGGACAAATCATTGAACGTAAAAGTAAAAAGAAACGCATCTTCTACGGATGTGATCAATATCCAGGATGTGACTTCATCTCATGGGATAAGCCAATCGCTAGAAAATGTCCAAAGTGTAACGATTTGCTCGTAGAGAAAAAATTAAAAAAAGGTATTCAAGTTCAATGTGTATCTTGTGACTACAAAGAAGATCAACAGCAATAAGAACAGCAAAATAATTCCATAAAATAGTAAGAGCAGTAGGCAGATTATATTCTGCCTACTGTTTTTATAGACAAACCTAGAGGGTAATCGGTATAATGAGTGTTTGTGAATGGTAATAATGTATCGAAAGAAATGAAAGCTCGGCGAATGCTGAGTTTTTCTTCATTAAATGAAATATTATTAAATCAATAATCGTGCATGTATTTAATTGGAGGCAAGAAATATGAAGGAAGCTACAGTTAATGTCGTTGGTG
>NZ_QBBX01000004.1:0-80374 GCF_003073175.1 Peribacillus acanthi | reverse complement strand
AGGTTTGGCCGGTAGTGAAGCAGCGTGGCAAATTGCTCAAAGAGGAGTAAAAGTCAATTTATATGAAATGAGACCGGTTCGCCAAACACCAGCACATCATACAGATAAATTTGCTGAACTTGTTTGTAGTAACTCTTTAAGAGCGAACACTTTAACTAACGCAGTAGGGGTATTAAAAGAAGAAATGAGACGTTTGGATTCTATCATCATTTCATCTGCGGATGCATGTGCCGTTCCAGCTGGTGGTGCGTTGGCCGTCGATCGACACGAATTCGCTGGTCGTGTGACAGAAATGGTAAAAAATCATCCTAACGTAACTGTTATACATGAGGAAATTACAGAAATACCAGAAGGTCCAACTGTAATTGCTACAGGCCCATTAACTAGTCCTTCTTTATCAGAGAAGCTTAAAGCTTTAACGGGTGAGGAATACCTATATTTTTATGATGCTGCAGCTCCTATTATCGAAAAGGAAAGCATCAATATGGACAAGGTTTACTTAAAGTCTCGCTATGATAAAGGGGAAGCAGCGTACTTGAACTGTCCAATGACAGAAGAGGAATTTGATCGCTTTTATGAGGCTTTAATTTCTGCAGAAACAGTCCCTTTAAAGGAATTTGAAAAGGAAATTTTCTTTGAAGGGTGTATGCCTATAGAGGTCATGGGGACTCGCGGAAAGAAAACGATGTTATTTGGTCCATTAAAGCCTGTAGGATTAGAAGACCCTCGTACAGGAAAAAGACCATATGCTGTTGTTCAGCTACGTCAAGATGATGCGGCAGGTACTCTTTATAACATCGTTGGATTCCAAACTCATTTGAAATGGGGGCCACAAAAAGAAGTCATTCAATTGATACCAGGTTTAGAAAATGCAGAAATCATTAGATATGGTGTAATGCATAGAAATACATTCATCAATTCGCCAAAAGTTCTTGAACCTACTTATCAATTCAAAAATCGTAAAGACTTGTTCTTTGCAGGTCAAATGACTGGAGTAGAAGGGTATGTAGAGTCTGCTGCCTCTGGTTTGATTGCGGGTATCAATGCTGCTCGTCTGTCAATGGGACAAGAGCTACTAGTTTTCCCAGCTGAAACCTCTATGGGCAGCATGGCAAGATATATTACGACAACTAGCGCAAAGAATTTCCAACCTATGAATGCGAATTTCGGTTTGTTCCCTGAACTTCCAGTGAAAATTAAAAGTAAAAAAGAACGTTATGAAATGCATGCAAACAGAGCGTTAGAAACAATTCAGAACTTTGTGAAAAATATGTAAAATCATTTGCAAGGGCTACTTGTAGTGTGTTACTATTTAGTAGCCCTTGTGAGGTGATTGAATGGAAAATGTGAATAATTCGTTACAATCCTTTTTAGAATATTTACAACTCGAAAAGAACTATTCAAAATATACGATAGAACATTACCAACGTGACATTAGTGAATTCCTTTTGTTCATGAATGAACAAGGTATAAATGGATTACATACGGTTTCTTATTTTGATGCTCGATTGTACTTAACACATCTTTACGATAAACAATTAGCAAAACGATCAATTTCCCGTAAAACCTCCTGTCTAAGAAGTTTTTATAAATTTTTAATGAGGGAAAAACTTTCAAACGAAAATCCGTTTCAGTCCGTTTCGCTTCCCAAAAAAGATCACAAACTCCCCAAATTTTTATATGAAGAAGAAATTGAAGTTATTTTTAATAGTGTAGATGCTTCTAGTGAATTGGGGAAAAGAGATTTGGCCTTGTTGGAGCTATTATATGCGACTGGAATTCGAGTCGGGGAATGCACTGGAATTCAATTGAAAGACCTGGATTTTTCTTTGGAAACGGTATTAGTCCACGGAAAGGGAAAAAAGGATCGGTACGTCCCTTTTGGAAGCAAAGCAAAAAAAGCCTTGTTGGACTATATTAATGTGGCAAGGAATAAACTAGTAGGGCAACTGGATGCTGATCATGGTAAGTTATTCGTAAATTTTCGGGGAGCACCATTGACCTCAAGAGGAGTCAGGTTTGTCCTAAGTACCTTGATTGAGACTGCTTCAGTAAAAGGGAAAATCCACCCCCATGTTTTACGTCATACTTTTGCCACCCATTTATTAAATAACGGTGCGGATTTACGTTCTGTACAAGAGTTGCTGGGACACTCAGAAATATCATCTACTCAAATATATACCCATGTAACAAAAGAGCAGCTAAAGAAAGTGTATAATTCTGCTCATCCACGAGCGTAATCCTAAAAAAGGAGAAATCAATGGGAAACTTTCATGCTACTACAATATTTGCTGTTAGGCACAATGGACAATGTGCGATGTCTGGAGATGGTCAAGTAACATTCGGAAATGCTGTTGTCATGAAGCACACTGCCCGTAAAGTACGTAGGCTATTTAATGGAAAAGTATTAGCGGGTTTTGCTGGATCTGTAGCTGATGCTTTTACGTTGTTTGAGATGTTTGAAGGTAAATTGGAAGAGTTCAATGGCAATTTACAGCGTTCTGCAGTTGAGTTGGCAAAGCAATGGAGAAGCGACAAGGTTTTAAGGCAGCTTGAAGCGATGTTGATTGTAATGGATTCTGAACATTTACTTCTTATTTCAGGTACCGGAGAAGTGATTGAACCAGATGACGGTATTTTAGCTATCGGTTCAGGAGGACATTATGCATTATCTGCAGGTAGAGCACTGAAACGATACTCTGGTGAACACTTGAATGCCCGTCAAATTGCTGAAGCAGCGCTAGAAATTGCTGCAGAGATATGCGTTTATACAAATTCCAATATTATAGTTGAAGAACTATAAAACAAGGAGTGGGACTATGAAGGATAAACGTAATGATTTAACTCCCCGTCAGGTAGTTGAAAAATTAGATCAATACATAGTTGGCCAAAAAGATGCAAAAAGAGCAGTTGCTATTGCTTTAAGAAATCGATATCGTCGTAATTTGCTAAATGAAAAGCTTCGTGATGAAGTTGTACCAAAGAATATCCTAATGATTGGTCCAACAGGGGTTGGGAAAACAGAGATTGCAAGAAGAATGGCAAAACTTGTTGGCGCACCATTTGTTAAAGTAGAAGCAACAAAATTTACTGAAGTAGGATATGTTGGTCGTGATGTAGAATCGATGGTACGTGATTTAGTAGAAACATCGATTCGAATCGTAAAAGAAGAAAAAATGCAGGCCGTTAAAGAACTTGCTGAACAAAATGCTAATAGAAGATTAGTCGAGCTACTAGTTCCTTCTATGAAGAAAGCAACTAATTTCAAGAATCCATTAGAGATGTTTTTTGGTGGAAATAACTCAGGTCAAGAAGATGAAACACAATCAACAGAGGACGCTAACCTATTCGAGAGAAGAAGTGCTGTGGAGAAGAAATTATTTGCAGGACAGCTTGAAAATGAATATGTGACTGTCGAGGTCGAGGAACAGCCCGCTTCTATGTTTGATATGCTTCAAGGGTCTGGAATGGAACAGATGGGCATGAATATGCAAGATGCTCTTGGAAGTTTAATGCCGAAAAAGAAAAAGAAAAGAAAGCTTAAAGTTTCTGATGCAAGAAAAGTCCTAACCAATGAAGAAGCTGCCAAATTGATTGATATGGATGAGGTAACACAAGAAGCGGTATTTAGAGCAGAACAGTCTGGAATTATCTTTATTGACGAAATTGATAAAATTGCTAGTAAACAGTCAGGTGGCTCATCGGCAGACGTATCACGCGAAGGTGTCCAAAGAGACATTTTACCTGTAGTCGAAGGGTCGACTGTAGTGACTAAATACGGTTCCATCAAGACTGATTATATTTTATTCATAGCAGCTGGAGCCTTCCATATGGCAAAACCATCTGACTTGATTCCAGAGTTACAAGGAAGATTCCCGATTAGGGTAGAATTGAAAAAATTAACTGTAGAAGATTTTGAAAGAATTCTTCATGAGCCAGATAATGCATTGTTGAAACAATATTCAGCTTTATTAGAAACAGAAGGTATACAAATAGAATTTTCTGACGATGCTATTCGTAAGATTGCCGAAGTTGCATTTGAAGTAAATCAAAATACGGATAATATTGGGGCTCGACGTCTGCATACTATTATGGAACGTCTTTTGGAAGATTTATCTTTTGAAGCACCTGATATAACAATGGAAAAAATTGTGATAACTCCACAATATGTTGAAGAGAAGCTTGGTACGATTTCGAGAAACAAAGACTTAAGTCAATTCATTCTATAATAGACTTCCTTTGTTTTAAGGATTTCAAATAGGGTATTTATGTATTGGATGACCTCTTTAATCATAGAAATTGTCGTAATAAATCGAGCACTCAATTTATAATAACTAATGAAATATTGGCTATATACAGGAGGAAATGTAACCCATGAATTTGCTTGCTAAAACTAGAAAGATTAATTCCATGCTACAAAACGCAGCTGGAAAACCTGTAAACTTTAAGGAGATGTCCCAAAGCTTAAGTGATGTAATTGAATCCAACGTATTCGTCGTTAGTAGAAGAGGGAAGCTCCTTGGTTTTGCTATCAATCAACAGATTGAAAATGAGCGTATGAAGAAAATGCTAGAAGATCGTCAGTTCCCTGAAGGCTATACTAAAAACCTGTTCAATATCCAAGAAACTTCTTCGAACTTGGATGTTGAAAGTGAGTACACAGCTTTCCCAGTAGAAAATAAAGAACTATTCAAGAGTGGTTTTACAACAATCGTTCCAATCATTGGTGGTGGAGAAAGACTTGGTACTTTGATTTTGGCAAGATTGGAAGAAATGTTCCATGATGATGATTTAATCTTAGCTGAATATGGTGCAACTGTAGTAGGTATGGAGATCCTACGCGAGAAAGCGGAAGAGATTGAAGAGGAAGCAAGAAGCAAAGCTGTTGTCCAAATGGCAATTAGTTCTTTGTCATATAGCGAACTTGAAGCAATCGAACATATTTTTGAAGAGTTAAAAGGTAATGAAGGACTTCTTGTAGCATCTAAAATTGCTGACAGAGTTGGAATTACTCGTTCTGTAATCGTAAATGCACTTCGTAAGCTAGAAAGCGCTGGAGTAATCGAATCCCGCTCTCTTGGAATGAAAGGTACTTACATTAAGGTATTGAATGATAAATTCCTATTTGAACTAGAAAAATTAAAGAATCATTAATAAATGAGAAAGACGTAATTGGGTAAGAGAGATCCCACTTACGTCTTTTTTTTATTTTTAAAAGGATCTATTGGCAACAAGAAGTAAGTCGACAGAGTGTCCTAATCCAAGTTTCTAATATGGAACCTTAAAAAAGCAATAATTAATATTTTTAGAATAAGAAAAGTTGGTATATTTATGTAATTTTGTTAAATAGGAAAATAGTATGCGTACAATTTTTGAAACATTCAGTATGATAATAATGTCGGTTTTTGAAATATTTTAATAATATTTGTAACATCATATTAACGAGTAATGTAACTTTATACCTATAAATTTGTCTTTTTTTCGACAATTTTCTTAAAAATAGTAAAATATGCATAGCTTAAAACCTCCAAGACACATAGACATTGGTACTGTAATTCATTACAATAGTTATTAAGTTAGTGGATTTTATCTTTATTCTACAATTGAAGAATTTTATGGAATTATAGGTGACAATTTATGACATTATTTTCATCCTCCATCTCTAGTTTGGAGAGAGCTCTAGATTATTCATCACTAAAACAAAAAGTTATTTCACAAAATATATCAAATGCTGATACACCTAATTATAAAGCCAAGGATGTTCAGTTTGGGAAACTGTTTGAAGAACAACTATCAAGCATTAAAGCAAAAAGGACCAACCAAAGACATTTTGAGTTCCAAACTAAAAATGCTTCTCCGATGATTACTATCAATAGGAGTGCTTCGTATAACCACAACGGTAACAGTGTCGATGTCGATAAAGAAATGAGTGATTTGGCTACAAATCAAATCTACTATAATGCTGTAACTGATCGTATAAGTGGGAAATTTGAGTCGCTAAAGACCGTGATTAGAGGAGGCAAATAAAAATGACTATGTTTCATAGCATGAACACCACCGCTTCCGCCCTTACTGCTCAGAGGCTAAGAATGGATGTTATCTCATCCAATATGGCAAATGTCGATTCTACAAGAGGTAAACTAGTAAACGGGGAATGGCAACCTTATAAGAGGAAGATGGTAGTCTTAGAACCTAAGGATAGTCATTTTTCAAACTTTTTGAATATTGCGATGGGTACAGGTGGGAAACAATCGGTAGGACAAGGTATGAAGGTCAGTAAAATTATCGAAGATCAAACTCCATTTAAAATGGTATATGATCCTGAACATCCAGATGCCAATACTGATGGTTATGTGGCAATGCCAAATGTGGATCCCTTGAGAGAGATGGTTGATTTGATGAGTGCCACCCGTTCATATGAGGCAAATGTTACTGTCTTCAACGCTTCAAAGGGTATGATGATGAAAGCTCTAGAAATTGGTAAATAGATAGGAGTATTTTTATGCTAGGAAATGGAATTTCACCTATAACAGGTGTATTTGTAAATAATTTGAGCAAGTCTTCTAGTTCTACACCTACACCATACGAAGCTCAAACGAAATTTGCGTCCGTATTAAAGGATTCAATTAATAAAGTGAATGATGCGCAAATTCAATCTGATAAAGTAACAGAACGGATGATTAGAGGGGAAAATGTTGATTTACATACGGTCATGATAACATCCCAAAAAGCTAGCATCACACTTCAAACAACGATGGAAATTCGGAATAAAGTTGTCGAAGCATATCAAGAGATTATGAGAATGCAAGTATAACATTCATCGAAAACCTAATTGACTTAAACCATTAATCTTTTTAACAGCGAATACAGTAAAACTGGGGGATCATGATGAATGAAAAGCTACAAACTATCAAAAATAGGATAATCACTTTTTGGAGTGAAAGAACCAAGACCCAAAAACTACTTTTTGGTAGCGGACTCTTATTTATTATCATCTTAATAATTGTTACTTCAGTTCTGGCTACAAAAACAACTTTAGTACCTTTATATAGTAATCTATCTCCTTCTGAAACCGGTAGCATCAAAGAGAACTTAGATAGCAGAGGTATCCAATCAGAAATTGCTGATGGTGGTACAACGATTTTAGTTCCTGAAGAGAGCGTAGATACCTTAAAGGTTGAATTAGCAGCTGAAGGTATACCAGAATCCGGAAGTATTGATTATTCATTCTTTGGCCAGAATGCTGGAATCGGAATGACTGAAAATGAATTCAATATTTTAAAGTTAGATGCTATGCAAACTGAACTTGCTGATTTAATTAAAGGAATTCAGGGTGTTAATGACGCAAAAGTAATGATTACATTACCTGAAAAAGGGATATTCGTTAATGAAACAAGTGAGGAAGCTTCTGCTTCAATTGTGTTACATACAAAGCCAGGGCAGAAGTTCGAAGACGATAAAATAAAAGCGCTTTATCATTTAGTATCAAAAAGTGTTCCAAACTTACCTACAGATAATATCGTCATAATGAATCAGAATTTTGAGTATTTCGATTTAAATAATGAAAAAAAATTCCAATCTGGTGGAGATTTTGCTACTCAGTATCAAATCAAGCAGGAAATTGAGCGAGATATCCAAAGGCAAGTACAGAATATGCTAGGAACTTTAATGGGCCGAGATAAAGTCGTAGTAACCGTGTCGACAGATATCGATTTTTCTCAAGAGAATAGAGAAGAAAATCTTGTTACTCCAGTTGATGAAGAAAATATGGAAGGTATCGCAATTAGCGCCCAAAGAATCACGGAAACGTTTACTGGTAATGCGGATGCAGCCGGCGGTGTACCTGCTGGAGAAGATCCCGGTGATTCCCTTGGTTCTAGTTACCTTCAATCAAATGGTGGATCAGGAGATTATGAGAAAACAGAAGAAACCATTAACAATGAAGTCAACAGAATCCGTAAGGAAATCGTTGAAAGTCCTTATAAGATTCGTGACTTGGGGATTCAAGTAATGGTAGAACCACCAACGCCGAATAATCCTGATTCCCTTCCTCAAGAGCGAATCGATGACATTACTAGGGTTCTAGGCACAATTGTTAGAACTTCAATTGATAAGGATGCAATGGGTGAGGAACTTTCAGACGATGAAATTAACAATAAAATTGCTGTATCCGTTCAAGAGTTTAATGGAAAAGTAGATTTCCCTTCAGAAACCACGACACAGATTCCGTGGTGGGTATATGCAATCGGTGGCGTTCTGTTACTTGCATTAATTGTCTTATTATTCTTGTTCCTTCGTTCCCGTAAAAAACAGGAAGAAGAGGAAATGGAATTTGAAGAACGTGTAATCCTTGATGTTCCAGATGTAAATGAAGAAAAGCAAGAAACAGAAGGTACGTTAAAAAGAAAACAACTTGAAAAACTTGCGAAGGAGAAACCAGACGAATTTGCAAAACTATTACGTTCTTGGTTAGCTGAAGACTAGGGGGAAATAAGGTGCAAAAGAAAGATAGAAAAGGTGAATTGACTGGCAAACAAAAAGCTGCCATCCTACTCATTTCCTTAGGACCTGATGTATCTGCTTCAGTCTACAAGCATTTATCAGAGGAAGAAATTGAGCGTTTGACGTTGGAAATTTCCAGTGTTAGAAAAGTCGACGCAATAGAAAAGGAAGAAATATTAGAAGAGTTTCATAATATTGCCTTGGCTCAAGATTATATCACCCAAGGTGGAATTGGATATGCAAAGACCGTTTTAGAAAAAGCGCTTGGTACAGATCAAGCTGCTGCTATCATAAATAGACTTACTTCATCTTTACAAGTTAGACCTTTTGATTTTGCTAGAAAAGCGGATCCAGCCCAAATATTGAATTTCATCCAAAATGAGCACCCTCAAACAATTGCTCTTATACTTTCGTATTTAGATCCCTCAAAAGCAGGTCAAATATTATCTGAACTCCCTCAGGAAGTTCAAGCAGATATCGCAAGAAGAATTGCGATTATGGATAGTACATCTCCTGAGATTATTAATGAAGTAGAACAGATTTTAGAAAGAAAGCTTTCAACTACTGTAACACAAGATTATACACAAACTGGCGGTATAGAAGCTGTTGTCGATGTCTTGAATGGTGTAGATAGAGCTACAGAACGTACTATTTTAGATGCTCTAGAAATACAAGATCCTGAACTAGCTGAAGAAATTAAGAAGCGTATGTTTGTCTTTGAAGATATTGTCACGCTTGATGGTAGGGCGATTCAAAGGGTTATCAGGGACGCGGATAACGATGATCTGAAATATGCTCTTAAAGTGGCTAGCGAGGAAGTTAAAGAAATCGTATTTAAAAACATGTCTAAACGGATGGTCGATACTTTCACCGAAGAAATGGAATATATGGGCCCTGTGCGTCTTAGGGATGTTGAAGAAGCGCAATCTAGAATTGTGGCAGTCATTAGGCGCTTAGAAGAAGCAGGTGAAATTGTCATAGCACGTGGTGGAGGAGATGATATTATTGTCTAGAATCATCAAATCTAATTGGACTAACCCTACAAACGAAAAAAAAAAACCTATAAAAATCAAGCAAGTTAATCTTCTTGATTTTAATGTAGAGTCCGAAGTTCAAGTAGCTCCAAATTATCATGAAGCAGAGATTGAAGAGTTATTAGAACAAGCAAGACAACAAGCTATAAAAATCATACAAGAAGCAAATTTAGAAGCAGAAAATATTCTATTACAAGTAAAACAAGAAAAGGAATACTGGGAACATGAAGAAAAACCTAGAATGATTGAGCAGGCTCGTAATGAAGGCTTTGGCTTGGGAACTGAAGAAGGAAGAAATCGTGGTTACTCAGAAATGCAATCTTCTATCGAACTAGCAAAAGAAGTTGTCGACCTTGCTAAATTAGATTATCAATCGCATATAGATTCTTCTGAAGGAACGATTCTAGAATTAGGATTGAAAGTGGCCGAAAAAATTATCAATAAAAGGCTTGAAATGTCGGAAGAAGATTTCTATTCAATAGTGAAAAAAGCGATGAAAGAAGCTCGAGATTATAAGGATATACAATTACATGTCCATCCTATCCATTACGGGTTTTTACTGTCACAAAAAGATGAATTACTTTCTTTATTTCCTAAAGAGACGAATTTGTATATTTATCCAGATGATGAACTTACAGAGTCTAATTGCATAATTGAATCATCTAATGGAAGAATTGATGCAAGTGTGGATAGTCAGCTTGATGAAGTTCGGCGTAAATTGTTTGAAATTTTAGAAGGTGATGAATCTAGTGAAGGCTAGTCAATTAATAAAGAGAATTGACGAACTCGATTCTTTAAAAAGATATGGAAGAGTTAAGCGTGTAGTTGGGCTAATGATTGAATCACAAGGTCCAACTAGTTCCGTTGGAGAAGTATGTTTCATACATACTGGCTCAAAGGGAACTAGAAAAAAGATTAGGGCTGAAGTGGTTGGCTTTAAAGATGAAAACGTAGTATTAATGCCATATACAGCTGTGAGTGAGATTTCTCCAGGAGCTTTAGTGGAAGCAACGTCTGCCTCACTCGAGATTAAAGTTGGTCCCGCATTAATTGGACAAGTCTTAGATTCTCTTGGAAACCCCTTGGATGGCAAATCTCTACCTAAGGGACTTACTACTGTATCAACTGAGCAAGATCCACCAAACCCTATGGAAAGACCACCTATAGATGAAGGCATCGAGGTGGGGGTACGAATGATTGATAGTCTTCTTTCAGTAGGAAATGGACAAAGAGTGGGGATATTTGCAGGAAGTGGTGTAGGAAAAAGTACTCTGCTAGGGATGATTGCTAGAAATACAAAAGCCGATATCAATGTGATTGGGCTAATAGGTGAACGTGGGAGAGAAGTAAGAGAGTTTATCGAAAAGGATTTAGGGCCTGAAGGGCTTAAGCGTTCCATTGTTGTAGTAGCAACATCCGACCAACCTGCTTTAATGAGGATAAAGGGTGCTTATACTGCAACAGCGATTGCCGAATACTTTCGTGATAAAGGCTTGAACGTTATGTTAATGATGGACTCTGTGACACGTGTAGCTATGGCACAAAGAGAAATTGGATTAGCTATAGGGGAACCACCTACTACTAAAGGTTATACACCTTCGGTTTTTGCTGTCTTACCAAAGCTTTTAGAGAGGACAGGAACGAATAAACTCGGTTCTATTACAGCCTTCTATACGGTTCTAGTAGATGGAGATGACATGAATGAACCAATAGCCGACACGGTCCGTGGTATATTGGATGGTCACTTCGTCCTAGATAGGTCTTTGGCTAATAAAGGTCAATATCCTGCGATTAATATTTTGAAGAGTATCAGTCGTATTATGAACAATATTGTCACTTCTGAGCATCGAAGCATGGCAGAGAAATTAAGAGAATCACTTGCCAAATACCTAGAAAATGAAGATTTAATTAATATCGGTGCTTATAAAAAAGGCTCATCTAAAGAGATAGATGCCTCAATTAAAAAATACCCGGAAATCATTTCTTTTCTAAAACAAAGCACTTCTGAAAAAGTGAGTAAAGATGAGAGTATAGTCAAACTTTTGAATTTAATGGGAAATGGTGATTAAAATGATATATCAATACAAGTTTTCCAAAATTCTATCCTTAAAAGAAAGAGAAAAAGATGACGCTTACTCCAAATACAGTCAAGCTCTCAAACATTTTGAAGAAGTTGCGGAAAAATTATTCAGATTATTGAAGAAAAAAGAAGATTTACAAGAGTATCAAGAACAAGAACTGGTAAATGGGTTATCCGTTGACGTAATGAGACACCATCAAACCTTTATTACTAACTTAGACAAAATTATTGATCATTGTCAAAAAGAGGTAATTGAAGCGCGGACTAAACTTAATTTGTTTCAAACAATATTAATTGAGAAAAATGTTGAAGTCAAAAAATACGAAAAAATGAAAGAAAAAGATTTTAGTAATTTTCTAGAATTATTAAAAGAAAATGATAAGAGACAAATGGATGAAATTTCTATTCAACAATTTGTCAGCAAAGAGAATTAGGTGATTGGATGGCTAAACAAATCGATGGAAATGGACTGGAAGAGAAGAAGACATATAACAAATTTCAATGGTTCCTGTTTATTGTAATCATTCCATTGTTGTTTACTGTAGCTTTAGCTTTGATTGTCCTTACAGTGGCTGGTGTTAACGTTTTTGAATTAACGAAAAAATATGGAAGTCACGTCCCGTTCTTGTCATCACATGAAAAAGAGGACTCACCTTCTATTAAGGAATTCCAAAGTAAGATTGTTGAGCTTGAAGCTGAAATTATTGATCGTGAGGAGCTTGTATCAAAGCTAGAATCAATAATTGAAAGTAGAGAATCTGATATCGAGAACTTGGAAGCGGATAAACAACTTCTCGAAGAAGAAATAATACAACTCCAAGGAGCTCAGGAAGATAACAAAAAAACGTTAAAAGACATCATAAAAACTTACGAAACGATGTCTCCCAAAAAAGCTGCACCTATCTTAACAGCTTTAACAGATGAAGAAGCCGTAAAGATATTATCGAACCTAAAAGCGGATACACTTTCTTCAATTCTAGAACAAATGGAACCAGAAGATGCTGCGAGATTAACACAACAACTTACAGTTCATTCAGAAAATGAACAGACAATTGAAGAGGAATAATCATTCTTTTCTTATTTGATTGAAGGGAGGTGAAATCATGCAGACCACTATCATTAATTTTGCAAATGTAGGTTCACAAATTCCGAAGGCGATTGAACCAAAAGGACTTAATACTTCTACATTTGGATCAGTATTTTCAAATATGACGAAAATCACAGACGAAACAATAGCATCCATTGATAATACAAATAGCCTGGTTGGAATGGAAGAGCTACTATCTTTTCTTTCCTTGAACCATTTAACCGAAATAGATGGTGCAGGTGCCTTTATAGAAGATTGGATGATTAATGGCGCTGAACTAGGGTCGCATTCATTTATTCAAAAGATATTGAACGATGAATATTGGCATTCAATATCTGATTTACTTGGATCCATTCAAATGGAGGTAAATGTTAATTCCGAAAAGCTACCTACTCTAGGGGAAGGGTCTTTCTTTGAAGTTAGCTTTAAAGCTCTTAAAGGAATAACAGAACTATTTAATAACTCCGGTGGTTTAACAAACCTAAAGGATAACTTACCGATAATAAAATTGGTAAAGTTGCAGACTTTGCTTGCTAATTTCATAGATTTATCCGACAAGGAATTGAATAAAAACAATTCTGTAAAGTCCTTGCTAAATGAGATTGCTTCTAAGTTAGAAAAACAAATGTCCATTCAAACAACAGGCTCACTCGTTAAACAAGTGGAGCAAACCAACACTTTAGTTGAAGCTAGATTATCTAATACGAATCAAATTAATACTGTAATTGAAAAACCAACTCTAAATAGTAAAGATACTTTAATATCTATCTATCAAAGAAATATAAAAAACGATTCATTAGAAACAATTAGTGTAGGAAAGAAATCATATTCCTCTGCAACCAACGACCAACCATTAGGCCAAAGTTTTACTCCATTAATGTCTAAGGTCGAACAGTTAGTACTAACAGTAGGTAAGAATGACGCACCCGTAAATCAAGAGCAATTTATCAAATCATTCGAATCAATAATAGCTAAATCCATTTTTCAAAATGGAAAGGGTTTACAAAAAATACTAATAAAGTTGAATCCCGACCATCTTGGAAGTATACGAATTGAATTGATTCAAAAGGATAATATGATGGTTGCGAAGATATTAGCCTCCTCAGGAAAGGCAAAGGAACTTTTGGACTCTCATTTATCTGGCCTAAAACAAGCATTTACAAATCAGAATTTATCTGTTGAAAGAATTGAAGTGTCACAATCAATTAATCCTTTCAACCAAGAAAAATCTCTGACTCGTGAACATGGTCAAAATCAGCAACAACCAAGGCAACAGGAAAATACAACTCAAGAACAAGATGAGAATGAAGTAGATTTTCTGACTAGTTTTGAAGAAGCTTTACTAAGTGTAGAAGGGTAGTTGCTTATGAATAAAATTCAAGAAAGTCTTTTACTGACAAGCTATCAGCAGGAAAAAAGAAAAATAGGCTCTGACGTATTAGGGAAAGATGATTTTTTAAAAATCCTGATGACACAGCTTCAGAATCAAGATCCAATGAATCCAATGCAAGATAAGGATTTTGTTGCACAAATGGCAACCTTTTCTTCTCTTGAGCAGATTACTAATATGGGAAAATCCATTGAAAAATTTGTTTCTGTTCAACAACAAAACCAGCTTATTTCATACAACCAATTTGTGGGAAAAGAAGTAACATGGCATAAACTGACGGAAAATGAAGATCCAAATAAGGAACCAATTGTAAGTGAAGGAAAAGGTGTTGTTTCATCCGTACAATTTAAAGAGGACAGTGTCATATTTATTTTGAAGGACGGAACAAAACTTGAACCTGGTAACATATCACAGGTTAATCATTCAAATTCCTCTAATAATCTATTAACTGCAAGTGAGTTGATTGGGAAATTGGTTACCTGGAAAAATGAATCGGGTGTAGAGAGTTCTGCAAGAGTTAAAAGCGTCCAAATTAAAGATGGTCAGACGGTATTTGAAATGGATGATGAAGGTAAAACAAAAATTAATTCTGACCAAATGATAAGTATTTCAGCTTAAGAGAGGTGAGTTTATGAACAAAACTACCTTTAGTTCAGTACATTCGCCTATTATCCCGCTGCACAAACATAAGAGTAACATTCCCAATCAAACTGGACAGATTGGAATATCTTTTTCGAATCAGCTAAACCAAGAAATTCAAAAACGCTCTCAACCACAGCCTTTATCTTTTAGTAAGCATGCATCAATGAGAATGGATCAAAGAAATATTTCAATAGATGTAGAAATGCAAAAAAAGATTGAAGAAAAACTTCTACAAGCAAAAAATAAAGGTGTTAACGATTCCCTTGTTTTATTACATAATGCAGCGTTAATCATCAATGCCAAGAACAATACCGTTATCACAGCTATGGACAGAAAAGAAGCAGCATCCCAAATATTCACTAATATCAACGGAACAATTTTAATAGATTAATAGGCTGGACCGTATAGGGAGCCTAGGCTTGCTGAATGACAGAAGCGGCCTTTAAGAAAGGGGAAAATATCATGCTTAGATCCATGTATTCAGGTATCAGTGGTTTGAAAAACTTCCAAACCAAGCTTGACGTAATTGGAAATAACATTGCTAACGTTAATACATTTGGCTATAAAAAAGGTCGTGTAACATTTAAGGACACAATGAACCAAACCATTGCAGGTGCAAGTGCTGCACAAGATAACCGAGGTGGGAAAAACCCTATGCAGGTTGGTTTAGGATCAACTATGGCATCCGTGGATACTATTCATACCCAATCCAGCCTGCAAACAACAGGTCGTCCTCTAGATTTAGGGATTTCTGGTGATGGCTATTTCGTTGTTAAACAAGGTACTGCAGAATTTTATACAAGAGCCGGTAATTTTTACATTGATGATAATGGTAATCTTGTAAATGGTGATGGAATGAAGGTACAGCAATTTAAGAATGGTGTTTTACAGGATATCATTGTCAATGTAAATGCTACTCAGCCTGCAACTTCGACGAAAAAGTTTTATCTTGAAGGTAGTTTGCCTGACCCAAGTACTTTAGCAACGGGTGTTGAAAGTGCGGTACAACAAATGAAAGTGGTAGATACAAAAGGAAAAGAGCATACCTTAGATTACAAGTTTGCACCAAATGGTTCAAATTGGAGTGTTGTAATTACTAATCAGAGTGCATCACCATCACCTATTTCTTTGCCTGCTATTAATCTGGCATATAATGCTACTAGTAAAACCTTTACAGCATCCGGTAGTGTCAACTTGAAAACTATAGGACTGACAGATGGTGAAACTAGTGTAACATTGGACCTTGGAAATCTTAAAATGGAAGGTGATTCTATTGCCGCCATTTCAAACCCTGATGGAAATCTGGTAGGCTCCCTAGAATCCTTCAACATAGGTCAAATGGGTGAAATCAATGGAGTATACTCAAATGGACAAGTAGTGGAATTAGGCAAACTTGCATTAGCTAAATTTTCTAACTCCTCTGGTCTGACTAAAGCTGGTGGTAACCTCTTCCAAGAATCCATCAACTCAGGAACAGCTAATATTAACGTTGCTGGAGAAGGACGAGGAACAATCGCTTCAGGTTCACTTGAGATGTCAAACGTAGATTTGTCAGAAGAGTTTACGGAGATGATAACTGCTCAACGTGGATTCCAAGCAAATACAAGAATAATTACGACTTCGGATGAAATCCTTCAAGAGTTAGTAAATCTTAAACGATAGATTTAAGGGAGGGTAGGAGCTAATGGGTTTTAATCTGTTAGCTCCCCATTAAATTGATTAATGTTACTAGGTTAAACGGTAAGAGTTATTTGATAAATGCCTTGTTTATAGAAGCGGTTGAATCTCATCCTGATACGATGATTACATTAACTAATGGAAAGAAGTTTGTTGTAGCTGAAACTGAAAATGAAATTAAGAATGCCATTATACAATTTTATCGTTCTATTAATTTATTGGGTTTTCAGAGTACGGAGGGGGACGTAGCTAATGAAGAATAAGCTCCTTACAATTATGATAGTTTTATTGATTTCCATTACACTAGTGGGTGCAATTGCTTTAGTTGTCGTACTTAAATTCACAGGTGATCAGGCTGCACATACTGAACCTTCCATCGATGAAATTATCGAGGCGTCGGTAGAGGTTCCAGAAATCACAACAAATTTAGCAAGTGGAGATTTTATTAAAATTTCCTTTATGGTTCAAACCGATAGCAAGAAGGCGAAACAAGAATTGGAGAAAAGAAACTTTCAAGTGAAGAATATTATTCTAACCGAGCTTTCTGAACTAAAATCAGATGATTTAAAAGGTAAGGTTGGAAAAGAAAAACTTCAAGATCAACTTAAAAATAAATTGAATAGCATTATGCAGGAAGGTACGATTGAAAAGGTGTACATCACCTCATCCATCCTCCAATAGGCAATTAAAGAATATTTTACAGAGGTATTGGGAGGTGACGAACCTTGTCAGGAGAAGTTTTATCACAAAATGAAATAGATGCCTTACTGTCTGCTCTTTCAACAGGGGAGATGAATGCAGACGAATTAAAAAAAGAAGAGGCAGAGAAAAAAGTTAAATCTTATGATTTTAAGAGGGCACTTCGTTTTTCAAAAGATCAAGTAAGAAGTTTAACTAGAATCCATGAAAACTTTGCAAGACTATTAACTACATTTTTTTCTGCACAATTGAGGACTTATGTTCAGATTACAGTTGCATCGGCAGATCAAATTCCTTATGAAGAATTCATTCGTTCCATTCCAAAAATGACTATATTGAATGTGTTTGAGGTTCCACCACTTGACGGACGTATTTTGATGGAAGTCAACCCAAACATCGCTTATACAATGCTAGACCGTGTTCTTGGTGGTAGAGGTTCCAGTGTCAATAAGGTGGAAAATTTGACTGAAATCGAAACCAAAATCATGTCTAATCTTTTTGAAAGAGGGTTTGAAAATCTTCAAGAAGCATGGTCGACCGTGGCGGAAATAGATCCCATCATGACAGATTTCGAAGTAAATCCACAGTTTTTACAAATGGTATCTCCAAATGAGACTGTAGTGGTCATTTCTTTAAATACTCAAATTGGAGAAACAACAGGAATGATCAATATCTGTATTCCGCATGTTGTTCTAGAACCAATTATTCCAAAGTTGTCAGTTCATTATTGGATGCAAACAACTAAGAAAGAGAGATCCACTGAAGAAATTGAGATTCTTGAAAAAAGGATTGAACAATCTGTCGTACCAGTAATCGCTGAATTAGGAAGCACTGATATTACCATACAGGATTTTTTACTTCTGGATGTTGGTGATGTAATTGATTTAAATAGATTTATTGACCAGCCTCTTATTATAAAGGTTGGCAATGTGCCGAAATTTGAAGGTCAACCAGGAAAAGTAGGTAGGAAAATGGCTGTTCAAATTTTGGACACATTGAAAGGGGGAGACGAAGAATATGGTAAGTGATGATATGCTATCTCAAGATGAAATTGATGCTCTTTTGAAGGGTACAGATGATGATTTCGGAGCTGACGATCCCCCGGTTGATGATTTTCTTAGTTTAATGGAACAAGATGCACTTGGTGAGATTGGAAATATTTCTTTTGGAAGCTCTGCAACAGCTTTATCTACATTATTAAATCAAAAAGTGGATATTACGACACCAACTGTCTCTGTTATTCATCGTTCAAAACTTCCGGAAGAGTTTCAACATCCTTATGTAGCCATTAAAGTGAATTATACTGTTGGCTTTTCAGGGGTGAATTTATTAGTAATCAAACAATCTGACGCAGCGATAATTGCAGATTTGATGTTAGGGGGAGATGGATTAAACCCTTCAGATTTATTGGGTGAAATCCAACTTAGTGCAGTTCAAGAAGCTATGAACCAAATGATGGGGTCAGCAGCGACTTCCATGTCTACTATCTTTAATAAAAAAGTGGATATTTCACCACCTAGTATTGATTTATTAAACATAGAGCAAGGTGAAGGCGGAGATTCCATTCCAGCAGATGATTTACTTGCTAAAATATCGTTTCGATTGAAAATTGGTGAGTTAATTGATTCGAATATCATGCAGCTATTGCCGATTCAGTTTGCAAAAGAGTTAGTGGATGAACTATTGAATCCTACTTCAACACCAGAAATTAAGAGTGAGCCTGTCATCGAAAAACCGATTGAACAGCCTATACAACACCAGCAGCCAGTTCAACATCAAGCTATGTATGAACAACCTCCGACACAACCAACTGGAGGATATCAGTATGAACAGCAGCCAATGCCAAACTATGGTGGACAAGGTTATCAACCTACTCATAACCCATATGAGAGCTATCAACCTGTACCACATCAGCCTCAGCACTTAGGCTCTCAATATGTTCAACCAATGCAACCTGTAAATGTTCAACCTGCAAGTTTTACTAGTTTCGAGCCATATAAATTACATGAGGCAGAACAAAAGAATCTGGATATGCTCTTGGACATTCCTCTTCAGGTTACTGTAGAGCTTGGTAGAACAAAACGTTCTGTTAAGGAAATTCTCGAGTTATCAAGCGGCTCGATTATAGAATTAGATAAGCTAGCAGGAGAACCAGTTGACATCCTAGTAAATGACCGCCTAATTGCTAAAGGTGAGGTTGTTGTAATAGATGAGAATTTTGGAGTAAGGGTTACTGACATCATTAGTCAAAGTGATAGACTTAAAAAATTAAGATAATTCTTTGGGGGTAATAATACATGGCACACAAAATTTTAATCGTAGACGACGCTGCTTTTATGAGAATGATGATTAAGGATATTCTAAGCAAAAATGGATTTGAAGTAGTTGGAGAGGCAGCTGATGGTGTCCAAGCCATTGAAAAATATAAAGAAACTTCACCGGATTTAGTTACTATGGATATCACTATGCCTGAAATGGATGGCATTACTGCATTAAAGGAAATTAAAAAACTTAATCCATCTGCAAAAGTTATCATGTGTTCTGCGATGGGGCAACAAGCAATGGTAATCGATGCGATTCAAGCTGGAGCACGTGACTTTATCGTTAAGCCATTCCAAGCAGATCGTGTATTAGAAGCAATTAATAAGACATTGAGCTAACAATCTATCTTCAGTTAGAGGGTGTAATCCCATTGGTTTATTTAAAGAAAACAATTTATTTCTTGGTTATTACAACCATCGTTCTGCTGGGCTTGAATATTCAGGTCCATGCAGAACAAGGTGAAAAAAGTGTAAAAGAATTCTATCAACCTAAAGAAAAAAATGACAGTTCTGAAAAGATCTTGGATTCCAAAAAAGATGAAGAAATAGAGGCTTCTGTGGGGCTTACTTTTTTTGATTTTTTAAGAATGATATTGGCTACAATTTTTGTTGTTGCTCTTCTTTATTTTATTTTGAAATTCATTAATAAAAAAAGTAGAGCATACCAAAAGGTGAACTACGTTCAAAATCTAGGTGGTACAAGCTTAGGTGGAAATCGATCCATACAATTAGTGAAGCTTGGAAATAGAGTTCTTGTTGTAGGCGTTGGCGAAGATATCCAACTTCTAAAAGAAATTGATAATGAGGACGAATACAGTTCCATAATGGATAATTATCAAACTTCAGGAGAATCAGATCTACAATCTAGTAACCTGTTTGCAAAATTGGTTACTAAAAAACAAGGAACAAATTATGAGTCTTTTGAATCATTTACCACTCAACTTAGAGAGCAATTGAGTGATTTTTCAAATGCAAGAAGGAAAATACACCAAGATTTGAAGAAGGAGAAAGACCGAAATGAATGAATTCATGGAATTTTTCAACGGCAATGATGCTTCTTCAGTTTCAACTTCTGTAAAGTTATTGCTTCTGCTTACAGTGTTATCCTTAGCTCCTAGTATCTTAATCTTAATGACATGCTTTACTCGTGTCATTATTGTTTTAGGTTTCGTAAGGACTTCATTGGCAACACAGCAGATGCCTCCAACACAAGTACTTGTTGGTCTGGCATTGTTTATCACTTTTTTCGTAATGGCCCCAACCTTTCAAGAAGTGAACGAGAAAGCACTGACTCCATTGTTTAATGAAGAAATTCAATTGGAAGAGGCCTATGAAAGGGCATCCGTTCCATTTAAGGAATTTATGAGTCAACATACACGTCAAAAAGATTTGGAGCTCTTTTTAGCATATGCTAAAATGGATCGTCCAAAAAGCATCGAAGATATTCCACTAACTGCTTTAGTGCCTGCATTTGCTATCAGTGAAATAAAAACAGCTTTTCAAATTGGCTTTATGATTTTCATACCTTTTCTTGTCATTGATATGATTGTAGCAAGTGTCTTAATGTCAATGGGTATGATGATGCTTCCACCGGTTATGATATCACTGCCGTTTAAAATTTTGTTATTTGTTTTGGTGGATGGTTGGTACCTCGTTGTTAAATCTTTGCTACAAAGCTTTGAGTAGGTGATGAAAGTGAATCAAGAATTTGTTGTGAAAATAGCTGAGCAAGGAATTTACACTATTTTGATAATTTGTGGGCCTTTGTTAATATTGGCACTTGGTATTGGGTTAATTGTGAGTGTTTTCCAAGCTGCCACCCAAATCCAGGAGCAAACTTTGGCTTTTGTACCTAAAATTGTGGCTGTACTTTTAGGGTTAATTTTCTTTGGTCCATGGATGCTTGGTCATATGCTTTCATATGCAGAAGAAATCTTTGGAAATCTTAATAGATTTGTAGGTTAATGGATATGCAAGATCTTTTACCTCAATTCTCAGGTTTTTTATTGATTTTAGTTAGGGTAACTGCATTTTTTGTTACAATGCCCATTTTCTCATATCGAACTATTCCAGCCAGTCATCGAATTGGCTTTAGTTTTTTTCTGGCATGGATTATGTATTACACCATGGACATACCTGACTTAGAAATAGATGTAAGTTATTTCCTATTAGTAATAAAAGAAGCATTAGTGGGCTTAATGATTGGTTTTATCGCCTTTGTAATAATGACAGCTGTACAAATCGCTGGTGGTTTTATTGACTTTCAAATGGGATTTGCGATTGCCAATGTTATCGATCCGCAAACTGGGGTACAAAGCCCTTTAGTAGGGCAGTATTTATACACCTTTGCATTGTTATTTTTACTTGTTACCAACGGGCATCATCTACTACTTGATGGAATTTATTATAGTTATCAATTCATACCAATAGATCAAACATTTATTCGATTTAATAACGAAGATTTATTACTCTTTGTTGTGAAAAGTTTCAACAAAGCGTTTCTGATTGCTTTTCAAATGTCGATTCCTGTTGTCGGAAGTTTATTTATTGTCGATATTGTACTAGGTATTCTTGCTCGAACAGTTCCACAATTAAATATTTTTGTCGTAGGTATTCCTATTAAAATAGGAGTGAGCTTTATAGTTTTAATAATTGTTATGGGTGCGCTAATGACTTCGGTCTCTCATCTATTTGAATATACGATTATTACAATGAGAGGACTAATGGAATGGATGGGGGAGACCTGACGTGAAGTTACAACTAAATCTGCAATTTTTTGCAGGTGAAAAAACCGAAAAGGCGACTCCTAAAAAAAGACAGGATGCCAGGAAAAAGGGTCAGGTTGCTAAAAGTCAGGATGTTAATACAGCAATTGTCTTACTTGCTGTGTTTTTTCTCCTTCTAATGACAGGCGGATATATGCTGGATTTAGTTTTAGGTATATATAAAATGTCTTTCCAAGAATTCATGTTAATGGAATTAACCGAAGCGAACCTTCAAACAATATTTGTTCAATTATCTGAAAAAGCTGCTCTGTTTTTGCTCCCAATTATGGGGATTGCTATGATTGCTGGTGTCGCTTCGAATTATATGCAAGTGGGAGTACTGTTTTCTACTGAATCTATACAATTCAAACTTAGTAAATTGAATCCTATTAGTGGCTTTAAAAGAATAGTTTCGGTAAGGGCGCTTGTCGAACTATTAAAATCTATATTGAAAATAAGCTTTGTAGGGTTTATTGCATTTTCAGTTGTCTGGTCCCGAATGGATGAAATTTTACTCTTATCTCAAAAATCAGTGGGTGCTTCATTGATCACCTTGGCCGATATTACAATAAAAGTAGGATTGTTTGCTTCTGTTGCATTATTATTTTTATCTTTGTTGGATTATCTTTACCAAAAATATGATTTTGAAAAAAGTATCAGGATGTCTAAACAAGATATAAAAGATGAGTATAAAAATATCGAGGGTGATCCTCTAATAAAATCGAAAATTAAGCAAAAGCAAAGAGAGATGGCGATGCAAAGGATGATGCAAGAAGTCCCGAAAGCGGATGTTGTCATTACCAATCCCACTCACTATGCAATCGCTATAAAATATGATGAAAAACAAGCTGATGCACCTATAGTCGTTGCAAAAGGTCTAGACTACGTTGCTCAAAAAATCAAATTCGTTGCAAAAGAGAATGATGTGGTTATGGTTGAAAATAGGCCTTTAGCTAGGGCCTTATATGATCAGACAGATATTGGTCAAGCTATTCCTGAGGAATTCTTTAAAGCAATCGCAGAGATACTTGCTTTTGTCTATAAAACAAAAGGAAAAGTGTAAGTTTTATACTTTAAGGAAATATAAATTGGCAGCAAAGAAGTACGTCGACTTAGTGCCAATTTTGGGATTAAAGTATAAGTGCAACTAGGCAATCGCCAGCGCTTAAGCTTGGCGCTAGCCAAGTTTTCTAATAGTTTGTTGGTAGGGAGAGGAAATGTATGTCAGCAAGAGATTTAACAGTTTTAATAAGTGTAATAATGATCGTTGCCATGTTGATTATTCCATTACCTACTTGGTTGCTTAGTATATTAATATTATTAAATATTTCTCTTGCTTTGTTAGTGTTATTAACAGCAATGAATATGAAAGAACCTTTGGAACTTTCCATTTTCCCTTCACTTTTACTCTTACTTACATTATTCAGACTTGGTCTAAACGTTTCCACTACACGTTCTATCCTTAGCCACGGTGAAGCGGGTGGGGTTGTTGAAGTGTTCGGGACATTCGTTGTTGGTGGTAAAGTAATTGTAGGGTTAGTAATCTTCATCATTCTAGTAATCATTCAATTTATAGTTATTACAAAAGGTGCGGAGCGTGTTTCAGAGGTTGCAGCAAGATTTACCTTAGACGCAATGCCTGGAAAGCAAATGAGTATTGATGCAGATTTAAATGCAGGCATGATATCTGAAAAAGAAGCACGTGAACGTCGTGAAAAAATCGGACGTGAAGCCGATTTCTACGGATCAATGGATGGTGCGAGTAAGTTCGTAAAAGGTGACGCAATTGCCGGTATCATAATTGTATTAATCAATTTAATTGTAGGTATGGTCATCGGTGTAATGCAGCTCGAATTAAGTTTTCCAGAAGCTGCTGTAAGATTTACTCTCTTGACGGTAGGAGATGGTATAGTCAGTCAAGTACCTGCATTGTTGATTTCAACTGCCACGGGTATTATCGTTACAAGAGCGGCTTCAAATGGGAACCTTGGTGAAGATATTACAAGGCAATTATTTGCTTATCCTAAAATGCTGTATGTTACAGGAGGAACTATCTTTTTACTAGGTCTATTTACTCCGATAAGTGATTTATACACGATTCCACTAGCTGGTCTTTTAATTGGAGGAGGATATTTGATTAGTAGAACTCCAGTACCTGACCAGGATGAAATTCATGAGCTTGAGCAAGAGATTGAAACAGATGAGATGAAGAGTCCTGAAAGTGTTGTAAATCTCCTTAGTGTGGATCCGATTGAATTTGAATTTGGTTATGGACTGATTCCACTTGCAGATGCCAATCAAGGTGGCGATTTATTGGATCGAGTGGTCATGATTAGGAGACAACTAGCAATTGAACTTGGACTTGTAATTCCAGTGGTAAGAATTCGTGATAATATACAATTGAATCCAAATGAATATAGATTGAAAATTAAAGGAAATGAAATGGCTAGGGGAGAGCTGCTGTTAGATCATTACTTAGCTATGAGCCCTGGTATGGAGGATGATTCAATTGATGGGATAGACACTATCGAACCATCTTTTGGTCTGCCTGCGAAATGGATAGGGGAAGACATGAAAGAACAGGCTGAAATCATGGGTTATACCGTAGTGGATCCTCCTAGTGTTGTATCCACCCATATTACTGAAGTCATTAAAGCAAATGCACATATATTAATTGGAAGACAAGAAACTAAGCAGTTGATTGATCATTTAGCAGAGAGTTCACCAATATTAGTAGAAGAAGTAACGCCAAACCCACTTTCAATTGGTGAAATCCAGAAGGTGTTAGCGAAGCTTTTAAAAGAGAAAGTTTCCATTCGCAATCTGCCCATCATTTTTGAAACATTAGCAGATTATGGTAAGCTCTCTTCTGATACAGATTTACTCACTGAATATGTACGCCAAAATTTAGCGAGACAAATCACGAATCAATATTTAGGAAACCAAGACCAACTTAAGGTCATTACGGTTTCAGGCAGAGTGGAAAAATTGATTGCCGATGGAGTCCAACAAACAGAGCACGGAAATTATCTTTCAATAGATCCTGCAGATTCACAGGCGATTCTCCAATCTATTGCTAATAAATTGGAAGATTTAACAATAATTGATCAAACTCCAATTATTCTTTGCTCTCCTGCTGTAAGAATGTATGTAAGGCAACTTACAGAAAGGTATTTTCCACAATTGCCTATACTATCTTACAATGAATTAGAATCAGCTGTTGAAGTACAAAGTGTTGGGGTGGTGAATGTGGAATGAAGGTAAAAAAATACGTTGCTCCTTCAATGGGTGAAGCAATGAAGCTTGTCCGGTATGAATTGGGTAACGATGCAGTTATACTCAATTCAAAAGTAGTATATTCAGGTGGTTTCTTAGGATTGTTTAAGAAAAGAAACATTGAGGTTATTGCTGGTGTTGACTCCAACCAACAAGAACACCAAATACCAAAAGTAAAAGAAAAAAACAAGAAAATTAATCTTGAAATAAATACTAGCAGCAAGCCATTAATAGATACTTCGGACGTCAAAAATAATTTCCAAGAGCCTCAAGGTGAAATATTAAAGGAAATTAATGAATTAAAACAGATTGTAAAGCAGCTTAATCAAAAAGCTAATCAAGCAATATATCCAGAAATCCTTGAACAAATCAATACGATGTTAATTGAACAAGAAATATCGAATCAAATTAGAACAGATTTGATGGAAGAACTATTGACGGATTGGTCATCATCGAAGGAAGAGTGGACAAATGATATTGCTAAAGAAAAAGCTAAGACCAGAATGTTAGTGAACTTACAATCAGTTATGACAGAAAAACCGTTATTTATTAAAAAATTTATTAATGTTGTAGGTCCTACAGGAGTAGGCAAAACGACTACACTAGCCAAATTGGCTGCAGAGCAAGTAATAAAACATCAAAAGAAGGTTGCATTTATAACTACTGATACTTATAGAATTGCAGCCATAGATCAACTGCAAACATACGCAAAAATATTAAACGTGCCTGTAGAAGTCGCCTATAATCTTGAGGATTTTAAGAAGGCCACAGAGCGTTTTAACCATTATGACTTAGTATTCATAGATACTGCAGGTAGGAATTTTAGGAATCAAGAATATGTAAAGGATTTAAAAAAGCTTATTGATTTTGAAAACGATATGGAAACATATCTAGTTCTTTCGCTAACTTCCAAACAAAAGGATATGGAGGACATTTATCATCAGTTTTCATTGATTCCAATTCATCAAGTCATCTTCACTAAAATGGATGAAACGCAATCTTTTGGGGCAATGTACAATATGATTTTGAATTATCATTTTACGACAGCCTATATTACAAATGGACAAAATGTTCCAGAAGATATAATAAAGGCGGATCCCGAATTTATTTTGAACAACATTTTTGGAGCAGACAAACATGAGAGATCAAGCTGAGGGATTACGAAATCGCTTTAGAAATGGAAATACCGAAGTGAAAATAGCGAAAGCAATTGCAGTGATTAGTGGGAAGGGTGGAGTTGGTAAATCCAATTTCTCGTTAAATTTTTCAATATCATTGTCACAATTGGGTTATCGCGTTCTCCTTTTCGATATGGATATAGGAATGGGTAACATAGATATTCTTTTAGGAATTTCCTCAGAGAAAAACATTACTGATTTTTTTAGTAGGAATCTTTCTCTTCAAGAAGTTATTACAAAAGGTCCAGAGAACATTTCGTTTATTAGTGGAGGAACTGGACTCTCGTATGTATTTTCGATGGATGAATCTCAGTTTAATCGATTTAGTCAACAATTACAGTCAGTCCTAGAGCAATATGATTATATTATCTTTGACATGGGAGCGGGAATATCGAAGGAATCCTCTCAATTTGTCCAATGTGTAGATGAGCTTATTACCATAACTACACCAGAGCCTACCTCTGTGATGGATGGTTATTCTATATTAAAATATCTTCATTCTCACATTAGCGAGACCCCTATTTATCTCGTATGCAATAGGGTACATAATCAAAAAGAAGGAAAAGAAACGATTTCTAGATTACAGAATGCAGTCAAGAAATTCTTAAATACTGAGATTATCCCTCTTGGGTACCTTCCAGACGATAGGACTGTATCAAAAGCGGTTTCAAGGCAAGTCCCATTCCTGATGATGTATCCTAATTCAGATATATCCATCGGGATTAAGCAAATGGCAGATCGCTATTCTAGGCAGGCATTAAACGAATCCATCAATATTAGGAAGAATAATTTTATAGGAAGATTAACACATTTTTTCAGTGGGAAGTAGGGATTTGACTATGAAAAAAATAAAAATTTTAATAGTGGAAGATTCTGCTTTCATGAGAAAACTAATTACAGATTTTTTATCTGAGGATAATAGAATCGAAGTATTAGGAACTGCGAGAAACGGGGAAGATGCAATAACAAAGATTAAAAAACTAAACCCCGATGTTGTTACAATGGACGTTGAAATGCCAATTATGAACGGTATTGAGGCATTAAAAAGAATTATGGAAGAATGTCCAACTCCAGTAATTATGTTATCCAGCACCACAGCAAAAGGTGCTGAAAACACGTTGATAGCTATGCAGTATGGTGCATTTGACTTTATTACAAAACCATCTGGCGCAATTTCATTAGACTTACACAAAATAAAGGAAGAACTTATCCAAAAAGTGTTACAAGCTAGTGAAGCGAACCTATCAAGATTACAAAAAAACGCATTTTCTCCAAAAACATCACTGTCAGAAACAAAAGATTATAGTAGAATAGAACTAAAGAAATTTACTACTTATAAAAATTCATGGATACCTACTGGGAAAAAAGTAGTGTGCATAGGCACCTCTACTGGGGGCCCAAGGGCACTTCAGCATGTCCTTACTAATCTGCCAAAAGAATTAAATGCACCCATTTTTATTGTCCAGCATATGCCACCAGGTTTTACCAAGTCTCTTGCAACACGATTAGATTCGCTTTCACAAATTAAGGTTAAAGAAGCGGAAGATGGTGAAATCGTTCAAAATGGCACTGCCTATATCGCCCCTGGAGGGTTTCATTTGAAAGTTAGAAAAATAGGGAATAGCCTTGCTGTCCAGCTAGACAATTCAGCACAAAGAAACGGTCATCGTCCCTCAGTTGATGTTATGTTCGAATCTATCAGTCTATTATCTGATTATTCCGCTATTTCGGTCGTCATGACGGGAATGGGTTCCGATGGTTCACAGGGATTAATAGAATTAAAGAAAAACTTGAATGTTAAATCTATTGCAGAGTCGCAAGAAAGTTCAATTGTATTTGGGATGCCAAAAGCAGCGATTGCTACTAATCTTGTTGATGAGATAGAACATGTTGAGAGCATTGCAGATTGTATTGTGAAATATTGTTAAATCTCGAGAGGTGTGAAAATTATGGATATGAATCAGTACTTAGAAGTCTTTATTGAAGAAAGTAAAGAACACCTTCAAACATGTAATGAGCAGCTTTTAGAACTTGAAAAAAACCCTGAAAACCTAACAATTGTAAATGAGATTTTTCGATCAGCACACACTCTTAAGGGAATGTCTGCAACTATGGGATATGAAGATTTGGCACGTTTGACACACATGATGGAGAACGTGCTGGATGGTATTAGGAATCAAAAAATTCTAGTGAATTCACAAATATTAGACGTTGTATTTGAAGCTACAGACCACCTTGAGGAAATGGTCATGTCCATTGCAACAGGTGGTGATGGAAAGCGAGATGTTTCAGAAACAGTTGAAAAGCTTAAAATGATAGAGAATGGAGAATCTCCTTTAAAAGCGGTCTCTTCACAAGCTCAAGTGTCAGCTACAGCAGTGACAGCTGACCATCAAGTGACAGTGAAAAGTCTTTATGATGAATTTGAGTTAACTGTGATTGAACAATCTAAAGAGCAAGGTTTTGATACTTTTGAAATAACAGTAAATCTTCGAGAAGATTGTTTACTAAAAGCAGCAAGAGTATTTATGGTTTTTGAAGTCCTTGAAAAAATAGGGGAAGTTATAAAATCTAATCCGTCTACGGACCAATTAGAAGAAGAGCAGTTTGATTCCGAGTTTACTGTGACGATTGTTTCGAAAGAAGCAGCAGTGGATATTCAGAAAAAGGTTATGAAAGTTTCTGAAGTTCAACAAGTAAATATTAGGTTATTACACCTGGAAGAACTGAAAAATATAATACATACAGAGCAAGAGGTAATTGAAGAGACAAAACTAGAAACACAGGTTACAGAAGTTCCTGAAAAGCAAGCGGAAGTCCATTCTGAGAAGTCGAATAATAAAAAAAATAATCAAATTTCTAATAAAACCATTCGTGTAAATATTGAACGATTAGATATATTGATGAATTTATTTGAAGAGCTAGTCATCGATCGTGGGCGACTTGAACAAATCTCAAGGGATTTAGATAATTCCGAACTACATGAAACAGTAGAGAGAATGTCTCGTGTTACGGGTGATCTTCAGAATATTATTCTCAATATGAGGATGGTTCAAGTGGAAACTGTATTCAACCGATTCCCGAGAATGGTTCGTCAGCTTGCTAGGGATTTAAACAAAAAAATTAACCTGGAAATTATTGGTGCTGAAACAGAGCTTGATAGAACAGTCATCGATGAAATTGGTGATCCTTTAGTACATTTACTTAGAAACGCAATCGATCACGGTGTCGAAATGCCAGAAGAGAGAACTAAAGCCGGAAAGAATGAAGAAGGCACAGTTGTTTTAAAAGCATATCATAGTGGAAATCACGTGTTCATTGAAATCGAAGATGATGGAGCCGGAATTAGTAGAGAGCGTGTTCTTAAGAAAGCAATTTCAAAAGGTATTGTTTCAGAACAAGGTGCTACTTCTATGACTGATCGTCAAGTTTATGAATTAATCTTTGCATCTGGATTTTCAACTGCGGAAAAGATTTCTGATGTTTCTGGACGTGGTGTTGGACTAGATGTCGTAAAAAGTACGATTGAGTCGCTGGGAGGTTCTGTGTCAATAGACTCTAAGTTGGGTGAGGGGTCTGTATTTTCTATCCAGCTTCCATTAACACTATCAATCATTTCAGTCATGCTTGTTGAAATTCAAAAAGAAAAATTTGCTATTCCACTTTCTTCTATTATTGAAACGGCCATTGTTCGTAAAAGTGAAGTGATGAATGCCCATAATCAACAAGTCATTGATTTCCGTGGAAGGGTAGTACCATTAATTGACTTGAAAGATACTTTTGAGGTTCCATTATTTGATGATGGTGATGAATTCTACTCAGTTGTAATTGTAAGAAAAGGAGATAAGATGGCTGGATTAATAGTAGATTCATTTATTGGTCAACAAGAAATCGTATTAAAATCTCTTGGAAACTATTTAAATTCTGTATTTGCAATTTCAGGTGCTACCATATTGGGTGATGGGCAGGTCGCTCTAATTATAGATTGTAATGCATTAATAAAATAAAGCGCAATTAAATATGTGGGGAAATGGGAGGCTAAATTATGACTCAAACAGTTACAGCTGAGAGTAAAGTTATTGTCTTTCAGCTCAATGGGAAGGAATATGCGATTCCTGTTAGTCAAGTTCGTTCAATTGAAAAAGTACAGCATATTACTAGGGTCCCACGCACAGTGAACTTCGTTAAAGGAGTTATTAATCTACGAGGCTTAGTAACTCCAATCATCGATTTACGGTCAAGATTTGATATGGAGGAAGCACCATATTCAGAATCCACTAGGATTATTATAGTATCCTTGACGGATATGGATGTTGGATTGATTGTTGATGCAGCTAACGATGTAATTGACATACCCCTTAGTAATATAGAGCCTCAACCTGAAGTCGTTGGAACCATTGAAGCCGATTTTATTAACGGTGTTGCAAAAATAGAAAAAAGGTTATTAATTTTGATTAACCTAGAGAAAGTTTTACATCCCTTAGAGCAAAGTAATGCTTGGGGAGATGAATAAGTAATGCCTTCTTTCATTGAAAGAATCAATTCAATTCATTTAGATATATTAAAAGAGGTTGGTAATATTGGGGCTGGACATGCAGCAACGGCCCTTTCTACCCTATTAGATAGGAAAGTAGATATGAAGGTTCCGGATGTAAGAATTGTTTCATTTGATGAAATGATGGATCTTGCCGGTGGTCCTGAAAATATAGTTGCGTCTGTTTTTTTAAGAATTGAAGGCGAAGCGCCTGGGAGTATGTTCTTTGTTTTATCTCTAAATCAGGCAGAGCATTTCATAAAACTAATGACGGGATTAGATTGTAAATACAATAATTATTCTACCTATCCAGAACTAGCTGTTTCTGCTCTGCAGGAGTTAGGTAATATCCTATCAGGGTCTTATCTATCCTCTCTGTCTGATTTTACACAACTAAACCTTTATCCATCTGTACCTCAATTATCCATTGACATGGTGGGAGCCGTCATCAGTTTTGGATTATTAGAACTATCACAAGTCAGCGATTTTGCAATAGTAATTGACACTGCCATTTTTGAAGAAGAAGATAAAAATGAATCATTTGACGGTCATTTCTTCTTAATCCCTGATCCTGCTTCATTTGAAACCATTTTTGCTTCTTTGGGAGTACCAATCGATGAATACAACAATTAACGTTGTAAAGGTGGGGATTGCAGATATGAATATTGTGAAATCACCACACCTAATACGTACAGCTGGTCTTGGGTCTTGTGTAGGTGTTGTAATTTATGACACCGCAAAAGAGCTTGCTGGAATGGTACATGTCATGCTTCCTGATTCCACAATGGGCAAGGAAGGCCAAATTAATGTTGCAAAATATGCTGATACAGGGGTTAAAGAATTAGTGAATAGACTTATGCTAGAAGGTGCTAGGTCTACTTCATTAAAGGCAAAAATTGCTGGCGGTGCGCAAATGTTTCAGTTTTCCACTGGTAATGATTTGATGCGTATTGGACCAAGAAATGTCGAAGCAGTCAAAGATACTCTAAAAACACTACGCATTCCCCTTATCTCAGAAGATGTAGGGGGAAATAATGGTAGAACTATAGAGTTTAATCCTCATACTACTTTATTAAATATAAGGACTGTAAATAAAGGGGTAGCCGAAATATAATGGCCGGCACATTTTTAGTGAATTTTTTGTTTTCTATTTTCGGTTTTCTCTTATATTTTTCACTCTCTTATAGCAAATACTATCCATTTGAAACGTTCATTCATTCATTGATAGTTGCTCTTTTATTCTGGATTAGTGGATATGTGGTACGCTATTTATTTGGGAAATCATTGCAATCCTTTTCTGAAGAGACTCGAAATGTGCCTTCAGATAGGAAATTTACTTCTGCTAAAGATGAAATTATTCAAGAAAATGATCAACCTCTCTCTGAAGATGATATCGAGCAAGTTTCTAAATACATAAAAGATTTAATAAATAATGAGTAAAGTCAGCCTAGTATTCTACTAAGCTGACTATTTTTTATCCTGAATTTATCTAGGTATTTTGTACTTAGGGCTTAATACTTATTTTCGTTGTAATATGAAAAATTGTAACATCTTATCCAACCATTTATATTATTCAGAATACTGATTTGATATAATAATTTTGTAGAAATATATTTGGTTTTGGAATTGTTAGGAGGAAAAATAATGTCTCAACTGGTTAATGGAGAAGAGCAGTTACAATGGAATAAGTGGATTGACTGCAGAGATCCTCAAGCAGGAGACATTTTAGTCAAGAGATATATGCCACTAGTCTCTTATCATGTTCAAAGGATTTCGGTCAATCTACCTAAAAATGTGAGTCGAGACGAACTGAGAAGCCTAGGTTTGATGGGCTTGTTTGATGCTTTAGAACGATTTGATCCAAATAGAGATTTAAAATTTGATACATACGCCTCATTTAGAATTAGGGGAGCAATCATTGATGGGTTGCGGAAGGAAGATTGGTTACCAAGAAGTACTAGAGAAAAAGCTAAGAAAATAGAAGCTGCCATTGAATTGTTAGAACATAAATTTATGAGAAATGTGACAGTTGAGGAAATTGCTAACGCGACAGATTTAACTGAGTCAGATGTAATTTCGACTATGAATGAAAGTTTCTTTTCCAGTGTTTTATCGATAGATGATAATCCACAAGATTTGGATGAGAAAGAAGGAGCTAGTTTTCATATTAAAGATGAAAAGGCTATATTGCCTGAAGAATCAATGGTCAAGAACGAATTGTACAATGAATTGGCTAAGGTTATTTCAACTTTGAATAATAACGAACAGATGGTATTACAATTATTTTATAAAGAAGAGCTAACCTTAACTGAAATCGGACAAGTTCTAAATTTGTCAACCTCTAGGATTTCTCAAATTCATTCAAAGGCTCTCTATAAAATTAAGAACATCATGAAAAAACATTTGTAAAAGTGGAAAGGTTGAGGAAGATGATGGATAGTCTATTTTCCCTGTTAATAAAAAATGACAGGATGGAAGTATCTATTGACATTAAACAAGAATCTTTTCCAACTTCTTCTTTTTCTCCGGACCAACTAGTTCAATGGCTCTCAGATAAAAATGTAGTGTTTGGTATAGATCAAAATGCTGTAAATAGGCTATGTTATGAAATCGATACTGTACATTTTCCGTTCATTATTGCTAAAGGTCATCCACCTTTAAATGGTCACGACGGTTATTTGATAAATCGGTTATCTGCAAACTCAAACAATAAACACCAAGCTTCAAAGCTAGTAAATTTTAAAGACATTCTAAATATACCTTCAGTAAAAAGCGGACAGCTAATTGCCTCAGTTATTCCACCAACCCCAGGTATTGTCGGAAAAGATGTGAATGGTAATCCTGTTAAAGCAAAAGATGGCAAGCCTTTTAGTTTAAAGCCCGGAAAGAATATCATCTTCAATATGGGGAATGTTTACTCCACTATTGATGGACAAATCAGTTTTATGACGAATTCTGTCAATGTCTTTCCAGTTTATGAAGTACCAGGTGATCTAGACATGAAAACAGGAAACATTGATTTTATTGGCAATGTAGTGGTAAAAGGGAACGTTCCCAACGGATTCAGAATAAAAGCTGGTGGAGACATAAAGATTTTTGGCCTAGTTGAAGGGGCTGAACTAGAAGCGGGCGGATCTATCCTTGTGTCCGGTGGGATTACCGCTGGTCACAAAGGTTACGTAAGAGCTGGTATAGATATTCATAGTCAATATTTGAATCAAGCAAATTGTGTAGCCGGTAAAACGGTAACAGTTGATGGTTCCATTTTACATAGTAATATTGAGGCTGGTGAAAGAATTATCGCATTACATGGACAAGTGATAGGTGGGAGAATTTCTTCTGTTGCTGGAGTTGAAGTGCGTGATATTGGAAGTATCCATTATATTAAAACAGAAGTGTGGATTGGCCAACCGCACCAGGTGGTTAGTAAGATAAATGAAATTGAAAAGAGTATACTCTCCCTAAAAAGTTCTTTAGATAAATTAAATTTGCTAAAATCAAAACTTCATTTAATAGAGAAACAACAAGGAATGCTATCTCAAAAAGAAAGCTTACTACTAGAAAAGCAGAAATTGACTCAGAGAAAATTGGAAAGTGATCTATCAACTTTAACTGAAGAAGAACAACAACTTCGTGCCATTATGTCTGTAGAAATGGATGCGTCATTAACCGTTTTAGGTACCATGTATCCTAATACAGAAATACATTTTGGGAAATATTCGAAGTTAACAAATTATAAGTGTTCAAATAGTAAGGTTAAGTTTCTACAAGGTGAAATCAGTACAATTCCTTTATAATTTTTTGAAGTTCAAGTAGATTTTCATCCAAAGGGACCATTGCTATAAGGGCAATAGCGTAGGAACTAAAGAACAATTAGAAAAAGAATTGCTATTTTGCCATTAGCTATAAGATAAAGGAGTGCTTTTCTTGACCCTTAAAGCCATAGAATTGCAAATAGCTCTTCCAAGGACGTTTGATGCAGGGAAAATCCAACAACAATTGCAACAGAGAGGTCAATTAGCTAACGACGAAGCGGCACTAGAATTTCAAAATCAAACAGAATGGAAGGGAAATGCGGTCGTTAAAAAAGAACCTACAAATAATACCCATTTAAAAAGAGATGGAGAGTCAAGAAACAATGACTCTTACCAAAATAAGAGAAAAACAAAGAAGAAAACAACATCAAATGAAAAGCATCCGACAAAAGGAAATAGTATTGATTTTTTAGGATAGAGGTTTGAACATGATTTTTCTAGTCACAATTAGTATACTTCTGAATCTAGTTTCTATATTTGCCATAATTATTTTGTATCAAAGGCAGAACCGATTAGTTCAAGCTGAAAGTAAGCAAGGAAAGATAATTGAAGAGTTAGAGGATATTTTACAATCTTTCTTACTTGAAATGAAGGATGATAACGAAAAATTTATGTCACAGGTTCAAAAAGCAACTGAAATGAAGGTAGCTCCAGTTTCTTCAAATCCACTTCATCCATCCTTAGAGATATCTAATGGAATTGTCTCTAAAGTTTCACATTTAGATGAAAAAAGTTCAATTTCATTAAATCAGAATCCGAATTTAGTCTTAAATAGTTATAAGCAAAGTACCTTGCAAGAACTTGATGATGATGTAATGGATTTTTCTGAAAAGATTTTCACGCAAAAAGATAAAGTTGAAATAACCATTCCCCCTCATTCTTCAAATCAAAAGCCAGAATCTCAGTTCAAGGATACCTTCAAACAACAGTTATCTAAGCATAATGTAAAAAAGGACTCAACGATCCAAGAACAAATCGATGAGCTTTTAGAAAAAGGATTGAGTCTTGAACAAATTGCAAAAAAATTAAACAAAGGTAAAACTGAAATTGAATTATTATTAAAATTTAAGAGTTAATTCATAAAAACTCTTGTATATCCATTTTTGTTATGCTATATTACTACATGGTGTTATTACACACGTCCAAGGATTTGGTCAGTAGGTGCTGATTACAGTTTCTGACCGGAGATGATCGGGACGGAGGAAATTAAAAACCTAGGAGGAACAAAACATGTCAGTAATTTCAATGAAACAATTGCTTGAAGCTGGTGTACATTTCGGACACCAAACTCGCCGTTGGAACCCAAAAATGAAGAAGTATATCTTCACAGAGCGTAACGGTATTTATATCATCGACCTTCAAAAAACTGTTAAAAAGGTTGAAGAAGCTTACAACTTCGTTAAAGAAGTAGCTGCTAACGGTGGAACAATCCTTTTCGTTGGTACTAAAAAGCAAGCTCAAGATTCAGTTAAAGAAGAAGCAATCCGTTCTGGTCAATACTATGTAAACCAACGTTGGTTGGGTGGAACTTTAACTAACTTCGAAACAATCCAAAAGCGTATTTCACGTCTTAAAGAGATTGAGAAAATGGAAGAAAACGGTACATTCGAAGTACTTCCTAAGAAAGAAGTTATCCAACTTAAAAAAGAGCATGAGCGCTTAGAGAAATTCTTAGGCGGAATTAAAGACATGAAGGGTCTTCCTGATGCAATCTTCATCATCGACCCACGCAAAGAGCGTATCGCTGTTGCAGAAGCACACAAATTGAACATCCCTCTTGTTGGTATCGTTGATACTAACTGTGATCCAGATGAAATCGATTATGTAATTCCTGCAAATGATGATGCAATCCGCGCTGTTAAGCTTCTAACTGCAAAAATGGCTGATGCTATTATTGAAGTGAAGCAAGGCGAAGAAGTGACTGAAACAACTACTGCTTAATAAAGATTAGGCTTTGTAGCAAAGTTGACAGAGTCGTGCATTTTTATTAATTATTAATTATGAAAAGGTGATAAGAGGATAAGGCCTTTTATCACCTTTTTTTGAGAATAAAATAGTTGATAATTATCTTCCTTTTTTGGCAAAATGAAAAAGGAACTTTTAGAAAATGAACTAGTAGACTTTAATAAGTGTACATATACCTAAAGGAGGACAACCCTAATGGCAATTTCTGCTCAAATGGTTAAAGAACTACGTGAAAAAACTGGTGCTGGAATGATGGATTGTAAAAAAGCACTTACTGAAACGAACGGTGATATGGAGAAAGCAATCGATTACCTTCGTGAAAAAGGTATCGCTAAAGCTGCTAAAAAAGGCGATCGTATTGCTGCTGAAGGTACAACTTATATCCTAACTGAAGGAAATGAAGCTGTAATCCTTGAAGTGAACTCAGAAACAGATTTCGTTGCTCGTAACGAAGGTTTCCAAGTACTTGTTAAAGAACTTGCTGAACACTTACTAAGCAACAAACCTGCAAACGTTGAAGATGCTCTAACTCAAACTATGAGCAATGGGGTTACTGTTGCAGATCACATTAACGCTGCAATTGCAAAAATCGGAGAAAAATTATCTCTTCGTAGATTCGAAATTAAAACTAAAACGGACGCTGACTCATTCGGCGGTTACCTACACATGGGAGGCCGTATCGCTGTATTAACAGTTGTTGAAGGTTCTACTGACGAGGCTGCTGCTAAGGATGTTTCAATGCATATCGCTGCATTAAAACCTCTTTATGTTTCTCGTGACCAAGTAACGCAAGCTGAGATCGAGAGAGAGCGTGAAGTATTGACTCAACAAGCATTAAACGAAGGTAAGCCAGAAGCAATCGTATCAAAAATGGTTGAAGGCCGCATCAACAAATTCTTCGAAGATATTTGTGTTGTTGATCAATCATTCGTTAAGAACCCAGATCAAAAAGTTGGTCAATTCATTCAATCTAAAGGCGGAACAATCAGAGAGTTCGTTCGTTACGAAGTAGGCGAAGGAATTGAAAAACGTCAAGATAACTTTGCTGAAGAAGTAATGAGCCAAGTTAAGAAAGACTAATTGATTGTAAAACCACTACAATAAACTATAGGGGACACATTGTGTTCCCTATTTTTTAGAATTAGAACGGTTTTCCTTTAATATTTGAAATGATACAATGTCTTACATATCTGGAGGTTCTAATGAGCAGTGCAAAATATAAAAGAGTGGTATTGAAGCTAAGTGGAGAAGCATTAGCAGGGGCTGAAGGTTTTGGCATCAACCCTTCTGTAATTAAATCCATTGCTGAACAAGTAAAGGAAATCGCGGAATTAGATGTAGAAGTTGCAGTAGTAGTTGGTGGCGGTAACATCTGGCGTGGGAAAATTGGCAGTGAAATGGGTATGGATCGTGCAACTGCTGATTACATGGGAATGTTAGCAACGATTATGAACTCCTTAGCTCTGCAAGATAGTTTAGAACATTTAGGTATTGAAACAAGGGTCCAAACTTCTATCGAGATGAGACAAGTTGCTGAGCCGTATATTCGTAGACGTGCTATCAGACATCTTGAAAAGAAACGTGTTGTCATTTTTGCTGCTGGTACAGGAAATCCATATTTTTCAACTGATACAACTGCAGCATTACGTGCTGCTGAAATTGAAGCAGAAGTTATCCTCATGGCAAAGAATAATGTTGATGGAGTTTATAATGCCGATCCTAAGAAAGATGAAAATGCCGTAAAATATGACCAACTCTCTTATCTAGATGTATTAAAAGAGGGATTAGAAGTTATGGATTCTACAGCATCTTCACTTTGTATGGATAACGACATTCCGTTAATCGTTTTCTCAATCATGGAAAAAGGCAACATTAAGCGTGCTGTAATGGGCGAAACAATTGGAACAATTGTAAGGGGGAAATAAAATGCCGAAGCAAGTAGTAGCTGCAACAAAAGATAAAATGGAAAAATCGGTTCAAGCACTTACGAGAGAACTAGCAAGCATCCGTGCTGGAAGAGCAAGCGCTGCATTATTAGATAAAATTACAATTGATTATTATGGTGCTCCTACACCTGTTAATCAAATGGCTGGAATATCGGTTCCAGAAGCTAGACTATTAGTGATTCAACCTTATGACAAATCTGTTTTGGGTGATATTGAAAAAGCAATCTTAAAATCAGATTTAGGTTTAAATCCTTCAAATGATGGATCTATCATCCGTATTGCCATCCCTGCATTAACAGAAGAACGTCGTAAGGAATTAGCAAAACAAGTGAAAAAAGAAGCTGAGGAAGCAAAAGTTGCAATACGTAACATTCGACGCGATGGAAATGACGATTTGAAAAAGCTGGAGAAAAATGGCGAAATCACAGAAGATGACTTACGTGGCTATTCTGAAGAAATCCAAAAATTAACTGACAGCTATATTGTTAAAGTTGATGGTGTTGCAAAAGATAAAGAAAAAGAAATTATGGAAGTATAATCAGGCTAAATAACTGTAAACTTCATATTCTTTTATATTGGTCCCATAATAAGGGGCCTTTTCTTTTAATTTGATGCAAAAGATAAAATCACATAAAATATCCCATTCGTTCCCACAAATGATGTAAGTATATTGCTATAAAGCAATAAAAAGGTTAATTTTATTATATAAGATTTTTATTAAAGAACATAAGCAGGTACGTAATGGGGGACTTACATATGAAAAAACTTTGGAGAAGTTTATCGAATAAAAAAGACTCTTCAGAGACTAATATTGATGATATTCAGATGGAACATATTCCTGCTCATATTGCCATTATTATGGATGGTAATGGGCGATGGGCGAGCAAAAGGTCTCTGCCAAGAATAGCTGGTCATCATGAGGGAATGAAGGTAGTTAGAAAAATTACGAAAAAGGCAAGTGAGTTAGGTGTTAAAACACTTACTCTTTACGCTTTTTCAACGGAAAATTGGAAGCGCCCTAAAACAGAAGTTGATTATCTAATGAAGCTTCCTGAGGAATTTTTAGGAACCTTCCTTCCTGAATTAGTAAAAGAAAATGTAAAGGTTGAAATGATGGGAGATAAAGATCTTCTGCCAAGTCATACAAAACGTGCTCTTGAAAAGGCACAAATAGATACTAGAGATAACACTGGCTTAGTACTGAATTTTGCATTGAATTATGGTAGTCGTGCCGAAATGATTCATGCTGTGCATAAGGTTTTGGCAGATGTAAATAATGGTATACTGAATAAAGAAGAAATTACTGAAGAAGTCTTTTCTGACTATTTAATGACGAAGCATCTTTCCGATCCAGATTTATTAATTAGAACAAGTGGAGAAATTCGATTAAGTAATTTCATGCTATGGCAGTTAGCATACACAGAATTTTGGTTTACGGATGTTTTATGGCCAGACTTTAATGAAGAACATTTACTCGATGCAATTCGCACTTATCAGCAAAGATCTAGAAGGTATGGTGGACTCAAATAGTTTCTATGTATAATCCACACAAACTGCCTAAAAACTGAAGGCGAGGAAATAATTTAATATGAAACAAAGAATTATTACAGGAGTCCTTGCTGCTGCTGTATTCTTACCGATTGTAGTTTATGGGAATTGGCCATTTCTGATGTTAGTGTTATTACTGGCATCGATTGGTTTGTATGAACTAATAAAAATGAAAAAGCTTAAAATGGCTTCATTTCCTACTACTGTATCATTTTTAGTATTGTGGTCAATCTTATTACCACCGTCAGCAATGGAATGGTTTACATCTTATGGATATTCTAAATCTGATTTTGTATTAATTGGTGTTATTTTACTATTGTCCTACTCAGTTCTATCGAAAAATACATTCACTTTTGATGACGTTGGTTTTTCGATTATATCAATATTGTACGTAGGATTTGGCTTCTATTACTTTTTTACTACTAGAGAAACAGGATTAATATATATATTCTTTGCATTGTTCACGATTTGGGCTACTGATTCTGGAGCCTATTTTGTTGGGCGATCAATGGGAAAAAGAAAGCTCTGGCCTGAAATTAGTCCGAATAAGACCATCGAAGGTTCCATTGGTGGTATCATTTGTGCTTGGATTGTAGCTATTTTATTCGCTTTCCTATCACATATTGATACAACATTATTCCAATTATTAATAATGGCTACTCTTATTTCTATCTTTGGTCAAATGGGAGATTTGGTACAATCTGCTTTCAAACGCCACTACGGTGTAAAGGATTCAGGAAACCTCCTGCCAGGTCATGGTGGGATTTTAGATCGATTAGATAGCCTTATTTTCGTGTTACCAATTTTACACGTCTTACATTTATTATAATATTTATGATATTCATGTGATGTGGTGGACGAATCTCGAATATAAGTAAGATAAGCACTTGTGTTGTCTTTGGTGTAGGAGATGAAAAGTTTGAAGAAAATTAGTTTATTAGGTGCAACGGGTTCTATTGGCAGACAGACTGTTGATGTCGTGAAGCAGCATCCACAGCACTTTAAAATTACCGCTTTTGCAGTGGGACGTAATTTAGATTTGGCCAAGCAGTGGGTACTTGACCTAAAGCCAGAGTTAGTTTCAGTGCAAACAAAAGATGACTGTGAATTATTAAAAACTGAGTTTGGACATCTGCCGACTAAGTTTGTCCATGGTATGGATGGATTGGTAGAAGTAGCTGTTTTTGCTGACAGCGACATACTTGTAAATGCTGTAATCGGTAGTGTGGGATTATACCCCACATTGAAGGCAATTGAAGCAAAAAAAGATATTGCTCTTGCTAATAAAGAAACTTTAGTGACAGCTGGCCACTTAGTAATGGAAGCTGCTAATAAGCATGGTGTGAAATTATTGCCAGTTGATAGTGAGCATTCTGCGATTTTTCAAGCTTTGCAAGGAGAAAACTCTAAGAATATAGAATCATTAATTATTACCGCTTCTGGTGGAAGTTTCCGCGATCGTACGAGAGAGGAACTAAAGGATGTAACCGTAGAGCAAGCATTAAATCATCCTAATTGGTCAATGGGGGCAAAAATAACGATTGATTCAGCGACTATGATGAATAAAGGCTTAGAAGTGATTGAAGCGCATTGGTTATTTAATATTCCTTATGAAAAAATACAGGTACTATTACATAAAGAAAGCATCATTCATTCTATGGTACAATTCCATGATTCAAGTGTAATGGCTCAATTAGGTACACCTGATATGAGAGTACCAATTCAGTATGCTTTGTCATATCCAGACAGGATACCGCATGAAGCAAAACGTTTGGATTTGTCAGAAATTGCTAAACTTCATTTTAATAGCATGAACTTTGAACGATACCCATGTTTACGTTATGCTTATGAAGCGGGGAAAACGGGTGGTACGTTACCAACAGTCCTAAATGCAGCTAATGAAGTGGCTGTTGAGCACTTTTTGAATGGGAAAATCTTATTCTTGGAAATAGAAGAATTGATTGAAAGAACAATGGAATCTCATCAGACCATTTTTCAACCTGATTTAGAAACCATTCTTGAAGTGGATAAAGAGGCAAGAAGTATTACCCAATCTTTTGTAAAATAAAGGTGGTTGGATAAGTGCAAACTTTGCAAACAGTAATTTCTTTCGTAATTATTTTTGGCGCATTGGTCTTTTTCCACGAGTTAGGCCATTTGGTTTTTGCCAAACGAGCAGGTATTTTATGTAGAGAATTCGCCATAGGCTTTGGACCTAAAGTATTGGCATTTAAGAAAAATGAAACAGTCTATACAATTCGTTTATTGCCAATAGGCGGTTTTGTAAGAATGGCAGGAGAAGATCCGGAAACTGTTGAATTGAAACCAGGGTATAGAGTCGGTCTTCAATTTAATAGTGCAGGGCTAGTTGATAAAATTATTTTAAATAATAAAGATCGCTATCCTGACTGCAAGGTTATTGAAGTAGAGAATGCGGATATGGAGCGTGAATTATTCATTAAAGGATATGAAGATGGCAACGATGAAGTACTTCAAACCTTTAGAATTGATGAACATGCCGTTACTATTGAAGATGGCGTTAGTACTCAAATCGCACCTTACCATCGCCAGTTTGCTTCAAAGACCTTAGGACAAAGAACAATGGCGATTTTTGCCGGTCCTATGATGAACTTTTTATTGGCTATCGTCCTATTTATGATCATTGCTGCTTTTCAAGGTGTTGTGGTAGATGAACCGCGTTTAGGTGAATTGACCACAGATGGAGCCGCACTTTCTTCAGGATTGAAAAAAGGGGATGTTGTACAATCAATCGAAGGTGAAGAAGTTTCTTCCTGGATGGATGTTCAACAGTCCATTCAAAAGCATCCTGGTGAAGAAATTTCGTTTGTCGTTGAAAGGGATGGAGAAACACTTGATATCCCTGTGATTCCAAAAGAAATCGAGCGTGAAGGTAAACAAATAGGTGTTATTGGAGTTTATCCTCCTGTAGAGAAATCCCCAGTAAAAGTATTGACTCACGGTGTTACGGAAACCTATTTCTGGACAAAACAGATCATTGTTATGCTTGGTCAATTGATTACAGGTCAATTTTCTATTGATATGCTTTCAGGGCCAGTAGGGATTTACGTATCCACAGAGGAAGTTGCAAAGTCTGGGTTCTTCTACTTAATGAAATGGGCTGCTGTCCTTAGTATCAATTTAGGAATAATGAATTTACTTCCTATTCCCGCTCTTGATGGTGGAAGATTGATGTTCTTCGCGGTTGAAGCAGTAAGAGGCAAACCGGTAGACCGTCAAAAGGAAGGAATGGTCCATTTTATTGGATTCGCCCTACTAATGCTATTAATGCTTGTAGTAACTTGGAATGATATCCAACGTTTCTTTTTATAGAAAGGCAACTTAAATTAAAGGGAAGGTAGGAAAGTGCGATAATTCACTTTTCTATCCTTCCTTTTTTGTTTCAATTCCTATAAACTAATAAATATGATTTTAAGCCTGAATTAAATAGTTAGATGAGGTGCTACATAATGAAGCAGTCAATGATGTTTATCCCAACACTAAGAGAAGTTCCTGCTGATGCAGAGGTTAAAAGCCATCAGCTTTTATTAAGAGCTGGTTTCATTCGTCAGACTTCCAGTGGTGTATATAGCTTTTTACCTTTAGGTAAGAAAGTTATGAATAAAATTGAAAGTATTGTTCGTGAAGAGATGGATGCAGCTGGAGCTGTTGAGCTGTTTATGCCTGCCCTTCAACAAGCAGAACTTTGGCAGGAGTCCGGGAGATGGTATACATATGGACCTGAATTAATGAGATTAAACGATCGTCATAATCGTGAATTTGCTCTAGGTGCTACACATGAAGAGGTTATCACGAGCCTAGTGAGAGACGAAGTAAAATCTTATAAGAAATTACCACTAACTTTGTATCAAATTCAGACCAAATTCCGTGATGAAAAACGCCCTCGATTTGGACTGTTAAGAGGAAGAGAATTTGTAATGAAAGATGCTTATTCGTTCCATTCAAAGTCTGAGAGTCTTGATGAGGTATATGAAAGCTTATTTAATGCTTATTCAAATGTTTTCAGTCGTTGCGGGTTGAATTTTCGCGCTGTAATCGCGGATTCTGGAGCAATGGGTGGAAAGGATACACATGAGTTTATGGTTCTATCTGAAATCGGTGAAGATACTATTGCATATTCTGATACTTCTAGCTATGCTGCGAATATCGAAATGGCACCGGTGGAAGTAAAATATAGTAAATCAGAAGAAAACCCTATGGAACTGGAAAAAGTCCATACTCCTGATCAAAAATCTATTGAAGATGTTTCTTCATTTTTATCTATAAAAGATGAAGAATGCATTAAATCAATGCTATTTAAGGTAGACGATGAGTATGTGCTGATTCTTGTTCGTGGAGACCATGAAGTTAATGATATTAAAGTAAAGAACTTACTAGAAGCATCTGTTGTCGAACTCGCAACTGCTGAAGAGACGAAACAAGTATTAGGTTGTGAAATAGGGTTTTTAGGTCCAATTAATGCTGGGAAAGTAAAAGTGATTGCAGACCATGCTGTTGAAGCTGTAGTTAACGGTGTTTGCGGAGCGAACGAAGCTGGATACCATTATAAGAATGTTAACCCAGGAAGAGACTTCTCTGTTTCCCAATATTCAGATTTACGTTTCATTAAAGAAGGAGACCCATCACCTGATGGACATGGGACCATTTTATTCGCTAAAGGGATTGAAGTTGGACATGTATTCAAATTAGGTACTCGTTACAGCGAAGCGATGAATGCAACATTCCTTGATGAAAATGGTAGAACTCAGCCTATGATTATGGGCTGCTATGGAATTGGAGTTTCAAGAACACTTGCTGCGGTGGCAGAACAGTATAATGATGAAAATGGACTGAAATGGCCAGCTGCGATTTCTCCATTCCAAATTCACTTAATCCCTGTCAATGTGAAGGACGAGGCTCAAGTTAATCTTGGTGAAGAATTATATTCCACTCTAAAACAAGATGGTTTTGAAGTGCTGATTGACGACCGTCCTGAACGTGCAGGTGTCAAATTTGCAGATTCTGATCTAATTGGGTTACCAATCCGTGTCACTGTAGGTAAAAAAGCTTCTGAAGGTATTGTTGAGGTTAAACTTCGTGAAACTGGTGAATCGTTCGAAGTCCATAAAGATGAATTATTGCAAAACATAAAAAGCCTATTAACGGTTTAATAGCAAAAGGGTACCGTGCATACCGGTACCCTTTTGCTAGCTATAATTTGCTTTGTGTAAAGTTTTTTTCAGACATAGCTTTTAAAAGTGTATGGTATAATAACGTCTGATAAAAGATAGAAACTGTTAAAAATGAAGGAGGGAGAAGATGCAGGAACTATCGAATAAACGTCGAGAGAGGTTTACTATGCTTCTTCAGCAGCTCCAATTGACAGAAGATGCAATTGTCACTTACTTTCAAAACGCTGAAATTGAAAAACTTTATATAGAAAGACAAGCGAGAAAGTGGCATTTTCAATTTAATTTCGAAAATATACTGCCATGCAGTGTCCATACTAGATTTTCTAGTCAATTAATGAAAACTTTCTCTCACATTGCTAATATTTCCTATACTATAAATGTGAAAAATCAGCATATTACAGAAGATCAAATCAAGGATTATTGGAGCAGTTGCTTAAGCGAGCTAGACGGCGGATCTCCCGCATTAATATCTCTATTGAATGAACAGCAGCCCAAGGTGATTGGGCATAAAATGATTGTCCAAGCAAGGAATGAAGCTGAAGTAGGACAATTAAAGAAAAAATACTCTGCTTTACTTTCAAATATCTATCAAAACTATGGTTTTCCTCCTTTAGTATTGGAAGCTGAGGTTACAGTCAATCAAGATGGATATGAACAATTCTTAGCTGAAAAAGAAAAGGAAGATAAAGAAAAAGGCATGGCAGCCTTATTAGATATGATGAAAAAAGATTCGGAAACAAAGGAAGAGCCCGAAGATACAGGTCCGCTTAAAATTGGTTATACGATTAAAGACGATGCGGATTTTAGAAGAATGGAAGAAATCATGGACGAAGAACGTCGTGTTGCCATCGAGGGGTATGTTTTTGATGCTGAAACGAAGGAACTACGTAGTGGTAGAACTCTATTAACGTTTAAAATTACAGACTATACAAGTTCATTGCTTGTAAAGATGTTTTCTCGTGACAAAGAGGATGCTTCAAGTCTCGCACGTGTCAAAAAGGGAATGTGGCTTCGGGTTCAAGGTAGCATCCAGAATGATACATTCGTACGTGATCTTGTCATGATTGCCAGTGATATCAATGAGATTAAAGCTCCAGGAAGAAAAGATTTAGCCCCAGATGGAGAAAAGCGTGTAGAATTGCATCTTCATAGTCCAATGAGCCAGATGGATGCTGTGAGTTCGGTAAGTAGCTTAGTGTCCCAAGCAAAAAAGTGGGGACATAAAGCAATAGCTATAACAGATCATGCAGTTGTTCAATCTTTCCCAGAAGCTTTCGGAGCTGGGAAGAAAAATGATATTAAAATTCTTTATGGTGTTGAAGTCAACTTAGTTGATGATGGCGTACCAATCGCTTACAATCCAGTTCATCGACTATTAGAAGATGATACATTTGTAGTTTTTGATGTGGAAACAACAGGCTTGTCTGCTGTTTACGATACTATTATCGAGCTTGCGGCAGTAAAGATAAAAGGCGGGGAAATCGTGGATAGATTTGAATCCTTCGCAAATCCACATCACCCACTCTCTGCTACCACAATAGATTTAACTGGGATTACGGATGATATGGTTAGGGACGCCCCTGAAGTCTCAGAAGTACTGACTAAATTCAAAGAATGGACAGGGGATTCTGTTTTAGTAGCACATAATGCTAGCTTTGATATGGGCTTCCTAAACGTAGGGTATCGAAAGCTTGGTTTTGGCAAAGCTACAAATCCTGTTATTGATACACTTGAGTTGGGTCGTTTCCTTTATCCTGACATGAAAAATCATAGGCTCAACACGCTTGCAAAGAAATTCGATATTGAATTAACCCAGCATCACCGCGCCATTTATGATGCAGAAGCTACCGGTTACCTTATGATCAAAATGTTAAAGGATGCGTTGGAAAAAGGAATTGTATATCACGATCAATTTAATGAGCATATGGGTGAAGGAAATGCTTTTAAACGTTCACGTCCATACCATGCTATTCTTCTCGCACAAAATGAAGTTGGATTGAAAAACCTTTTTAAACTTGTATCAATTTCTCATTTGCATTATTTCTTCCGTGTACCAAGAATTCCTAGATCTGTCCTCCAACAGCACCGAGAAGGTATTTTAGTTGGTTCTGCTTGTGACAAGGGTGAAGTATTTGAAGGAATGATGCAAAAAGCAATTGAAGAAGTAGAGGATATTGCGGATTTCTATGATTATTTTGAAGTACATCCTAAGCCAGTTTACTCACATTTAATTGAAATGGAATATATTAGAGATGAAAAGTCTTTGGAAGGTATCATTTCAAACATAGTTAAACTTGGAAAAAAATTAAATAAACCTGTTGTTGCTACAGGGAATGTACATTACTTGAATCCGAACGACAAAATCTATCGTAAAATTTTAATCAATTCTCAAGGTGGTGCAAATCCACTTAACAGACATAAGCTCCCTGATGTCCATTTCCGTACGACTGATGAAATGCTGAAGGAATTCTCATTCCTAAACGAAGAAGATGCGAAAGAAATTGTAGTGACGAATACGAATAAAATTGCCGATATGATTGAGGTAATTAAACCAATTAAGGATGACCTGTATACCCCTAAAATCGAAGGGGCAGACGAGGAAATGAGGGAAATGAGCTATAGCATGGCTCGAAGTATATATGGCGAGCAGCTCCCAGAAATTGTTGAAGCTAGGCTTGAAAAAGAGCTGAAAAGCATCATAGGTCATGGTTTCGCAGTTATTTATCTCATTTCACATAAACTTGTTAAAAAATCGTTGAACGATGGATATCTAGTGGGTTCGCGTGGTTCTGTTGGTTCATCCTTTGTTGCGACTATGACAGAGATTACAGAGGTCAACCCATTACCTCCTCATTATGTATGTCCAAGCTGTAAACATTCTGAATTCTTTAATGATGGATCAGTAGGTTCTGGATTTGACTTGCCGAATAAAGAATGTCCGCTATGCGGGGAACAATTTAAAAAGGATGGTCATGATATTCCTTTCGAAACGTTCCTTGGTTTTAAAGGCGATAAAGTACCTGATATCGACTTGAACTTCTCAGGTGAATATCAACCTCATGCACATAATTATACAAAGGTCCTGTTCGGAGAAGATAATGTATACAGAGCGGGAACGATTGGTACTGTGGCAGATAAAACGGCGTATGGGTATGTAAAAGGGTATGCTCAAGAAAATAATCTACATTTACGAGGTGCTGAGGTAGATCGATTATCCTCGGGGTGTGTAGGAGTGAAAAGAACGACTGGGCAGCATCCAGGCGGCATTATCGTAGTTCCTGACTATATGGAAGTTTATGATTTCACACCGATTCAATTTCCAGCTGATTCACAAACTTCAGAATGGAAAACAACACATTTCGACTTCCATTCCATTCATGACAATTTGTTAAAGCTAGATATTTTAGGTCATGATGATCCAACAGTCATTAGGATGCTTCAAGATTTAAGTGGAATCGACCCTAAAACCATCCCAACAGATGATCCTGAAGTCATGAAGATTTTTAGTGGTACTGAATCTTTAGGTGTATCAGAAGAGCAAATCATGTGTAAGACGGGAACATTAGGTATTCCAGAATTTGGGACAAGATTCGTTCGTCAAATGTTGGAAGATACGAAGCCAACGACTTTTTCTGAATTAGTCCAAATTTCCGGTCTTTCACATGGTACGGACGTTTGGTTAGGCAATGCCCAAGAGCTAATTCACAATTCCATTTGTACATTAAGTGAAGTAATTGGTTGCCGTGACGATATTATGGTTTATTTAATCTACCAGGGACTTGAACCTTCTCTTGCATTTAAAATCATGGAATCAGTCCGTAAAGGGAAGGGGCTTTCCGATGAATTTGAAGCTGAGATGAGAAAAAATGATGTTCCCGAATGGTATATAGACTCTTGTAAGAAAATCAAGTATATGTTCCCGAAGGCCCATGCTGCTGCGTATGTCTTAATGGCAGTTAGAATTGCATATTTTAAAGTTCATTTACCACTTCTGTACTATGCGGCATACTTCACAGTCCGTGCTGAAGATTTTGATATTGAGGCTATGGCTCGTGGTTCACAGGCAATTCGTGCAAAAATAGATGAGATAAATGCCAAGGGCTTAGATGCCTCTCCAAAAGAGAAGAATACATTGACTGTTTTAGAGCTAGCCTTGGAAATGTGTGAAAGAGGGTTTTCATTCAAGAAGGTTGATTTGTACAAATCTAGTGCATCTGAATTCATTATTGAGGGCAATTCCTTGCTGCCACCATTCAATTCCATCCCTGGTCTTGGTACGAATGCTGCCTTCAATATTGTTAATGCTCGAGCAGAAGGAGAATTTCTTTCTAAAGAAGACCTTCAAAAACGTGGGAAGGTTTCAAAAACTATTATCGAATACCTGGATAGCCAAGGATGCTTAGAAGCACTACCTGATCAAAACCAGCTATCGTTATTCTAATTTGCATAAAAAGAGCAAGTATGGTATATTTTCATAAGAATTACTAAGATAAGGCAAAGACGAGAGTGGGGAAACCCGCTCTTTTGTATTGTATATGAAGATTTTAATCATCCTATATAGTGATACTTCTTGTAAATACAAAATGGCCGTTGGTAAGGAGGGACCATATGAGCAAAAAAGTCACCGAGATTGTTGAGGAACTTCTAGTACCAATCTTGGAAGGTCTTCAGCTGGAATTGGTAGATGTCGAATATGTGAAAGAAGGAAAAAGCTGGTTCCTTCGCGTATATATCGATAAGGCTGATGGAATCGATATTGAAGAATGTGGAATCGTCAGTGAAAAGCTTAGTGAAAAACTTGATGAACTTGATCCAATTGAACATAACTATTTTCTAGAGGTTTCCTCTCCTGGAGCTGAAAGACCACTTAAAAAGGAAAAGGATTATGTTAAGGCAATTGGTAAAAATGTTTATGTAAAAACATATGAACCAATCTTTGATAGTAAGGAATTCGAAGGGGTCCTTAAAGCATATGACGGTAAGTCCCTAACGATTGAAGTGAAAATTAAAACTCGTAAAAAGGAAGTTGTCATTCCATTCGAAAAGGTGGCAAAAGCAAGACTTGCTGTTGTCTTTTCATAACAAGAGAATGGCTATGAAAGATCGAAGGGGGATTTTAACAAATGAGCAGTGAATTATTAGATGCTCTTATCCATTTGGAAAAAGAAAAAGGGATTTCTCGCGATGTGTTGATTGAAGCGATAGAGGCTGCCCTTGTCTCTGCATATAAGAGAAACTTCAACCAAGCACAGAACGTTCGAATTGATTTAAACCTTGAAAAAGGATCAATGAGAGTATTTGCTCGTAAAGATGTGGTAGATGAGGTATTCGATTCTCGTTTGGAAATATCTGTAGCAGATGCAAGACAAATTAACCCGAACTACCAAGTAGAAGATGTGGTAGAAATGGAAGTTACACCTAAAGATTTCGGTCGCATTGCCGCTCAAACGGCCAAACAAGTAGTAACTCAGCGTGTTAGGGAAGCAGAGCGAGGAATTATTTACTCAGAATTCATCGACCGCGAAGAAGATATCATGAATGGAATCGTTCAAAGAATTGACTCACGTTACATTTATGTCAGTTTAGGTAAAATTGAAGCTCTTTTACCTGTTAGTGAGCAAATGCCTAATGAAACATACCAACCTCATGATAGAATTAAGGTGTATATCACAAAGGTTGAAAAAACTTCAAAAGGTCCTCAAATCTTTGTATCAAGAACACATCCAGGTCTTTTAAAACGATTATTTGAAAACGAAGTGCCGGAAATCTTTGATGGTACAGTTGAAATTAAATCTGTCGCGCGTGAAGCTGGGGATCGTTCAAAGATTTCCGTCCACTCCGATAACCCAGAAGTAGATCCAGTTGGTTCATGCGTAGGGCAAAAAGGACAACGTGTACAGTTTATTGTGAACGAATTAAAAGGTGAAAAAATCGACATCGTTAAATGGTCTGAAGATCCGGTTGTGTTTGTTGCAAATGCATTAAGCCCATCAAAGGTGTTGGATGTAATCGTTCATGAAGATGAAAAAGGTACAACGGTTGTGGTACCAGATTATCAATTATCATTGGCGATTGGAAAACGTGGACAAAACGCAAGACTAGCAGCTAAATTGACAGGCTGGAAAATCGACATCAAGAGCGAAAGTGAAGCTCGTGAAGCAGGAATCTACCCAAGAGATTTAGATCCTTTATTGAGCAGTACTAGCATTGCAAATGATGAGTACGACGATTTTGAAGATGACGATCAAGAGTAATTGAGGTGAACAAGTTGGCAGGCCAAAAGAAAATACCTCTTCGTAAATGTGTGGCTACTGGTGAAATGAAGCCCAAAAAAGAAATGATTCGAATTGTGCGTTCAAAAGAAGGAGAAGTCTCAATCGACCAGACGGGGAAAAAATCAGGTCGTGGAGCCTACTTGACGCTAAATAAAGAAGTCATCATAAATGCCAGAAAGAAAGATGTTCTGTCTAAACATTTACAAGCAGAAATCGATGCTTCTCTTTACGAAGAATTACTTCAACTTGTTGAAAAGGAGAACCATTCTGCAAAATGAATCAAACACAATGGATGTCTCTATTAGGATTGGCAAATCGGGCGCGTAAGCTGATATCAGGGGAAGAATTGGTCATCAAAGAAGTTAGGAACGGAAAGGCAAAGCTAGTAGTTTTGTCAAATGACGCTTCCAATAATACTGAAAAGAAGATTACAGATAAATGCAGCTACTACAATGTCCCAGTTGTCAAAGTGGAGGACCGGAACCAACTAGGTCATGCGATTGGTAAAGACGCACGGGTAGTAATCGCAGTGTTGGATGAAGGTTTCGCGAAAAAACTTCGCACGTTGCTCGATTAAATATTACGGGGGTGAACGTATGACGAAGATACGTGTGTATGAATATGCAAAGAAACACAATGTTTCAAGTAAAGTTATTATAAATAAGCTTAAAGAAATGGATATTGAGGTAAGCAATCATATGACAGCAATCGATGATACAACTGTACAGAAATTAGATGGATCTTTCCAAACAAAAAAGGACAGTGGTGAAGTTAAGGAAAATCAACAACCACAAAGCTCCACTACAGAACAACCACAAGCAACTGAAGAAAATAATGATGTAAAAGCAGGCAAGTATGATGATGCATTGGATGATAATAGCGTCAGCACTCAAAAGCTTAAGAAAAAACCTGTTCCTAAGCCAGGCGTGAGTAACAAGAAGTTTGTACAAGATAAACAAGCTACTGAATCTAAAGCATTTAAAGGCAAAAACAACAATAACAATAATAATAATAAAAATAAATCGTCTAAAGGTAGACAGACTTATCAACCTCAGCAACAGCAACCTGTAGCAAAAAAGAAAGAATTACCGAGTAAAATTGTATTCTCAGAATCACTAACTGTTGCAGAATTAGCAAAGAAGTTACACCGTGAACCTTCAGAAATCATCAAAAAGTTATTCCTTCTCGGTGTAATGGCAACCATCAATCAATCTCTTGAAAAAGATGCAATTGAATTGATCGCAGCTGAATACGGTGTGGAAGTTGAAGAAGAAATCAAAATCGATATCAACGATTTAGAAGCACATATCGTTACTGAAGACGATCCTTCTAAACTTGTTGAACGTCCTTCTGTTGTTACAATTATGGGGCACGTAGACCATGGTAAAACAACGCTACTTGATAGCATTCGTAATACTAAGGTTACTGAAGGAGAAGCTGGTGGAATCACTCAGCATATCGGTGCTTACCAAGTTCAAGTAAATGATAAGAAAATCACGTTCCTTGACACTCCTGGTCACGCAGCCTTCACTACAATGCGTGCACGTGGAGCTAAAGTTACAGATATCACAATCCTTGTTGTTGCTGCTGATGATGGAGTAATGCCTCAAACAGTTGAAGCAATTGCCCATGCTAAAGCTGCGGAAGTGCCAATTATCGTTGCAGTGAATAAAATGGATAAACCATCTGCCAACCCTGATCGCGTAATGCAAGAATTAAGTGACCGTGGATTGGTTCCTGAAGCTTGGGGCGGAGAAACGATTTTCGTACCGATTTCCGCTAAAAAAGGCGAGGGAATCGACGAATTGTTAGAAATGATTCTTCTCGTAGGTGAAGTAGAAGAATATAAAGCAAACCCAGATCGTAAAGCAGTTGGAACAGTAATCGAAGCTGAGTTAGATAAAGGCCGTGGGTCTGTTGCTACCTTGCTTGTCCAAAACGGTACATTAAAAGTTGGAGATCCAATCGTAGTTGGAAGTGCATATGGACGTGTTCGTGCAATGGTAAATGACCTTGGAAGACGTGTTAAGGAAGCTGGTCCATCCACTCCTGTTGAAATTACAGGATTGAATGGGGTCCCTCAAGCAGGAGATCGCTTCGTTGTTTTTGAAGATGAAAAAACAGCTCGTCAAGTTGGGGAAGCTCGTTCACAAGAACAAATTCAATCTCAACGTAGAGAATCTTCACGTGTAACGCTTGAAAATCTGTTTGAGCAAATGAAGCAAGGTGAAGTTAAAGAAATCAACATCGTTCTTAAAGCAGATGTTCAAGGTTCTGCAGAGGCACTTGCTGCATCTCTTCAAAAAATTGAAGTTGAAGGTGTAAAAGTTAAAATCATCCATAGTGGTGTTGGTGCAATCAACGAGCATGACATCATGTTAGCAACTGCTTCCAATGCAATTGTTATTGGTTTCAACGTACGACCAGATGTAAATGCTAAACGTACAGCTGATTCTGAAAATGTTGACGTCCGTCTACACAGCATCATCTACAAAGTTATTGAAGAGATAGAATCAGCAATGAAAGGTATGCTAGATCCAGAATTCCAAGAGAAAGTTATTGGTCAAGCTGAAGTGCGTACTACATTCAAAGTATCTAAAGTTGGTACGATTGCTGGATCTTATGTTACAGATGGAAAAATCACTCGTGACAGTGGTGTTCGCGTCATCCGTCAAGGCGTTGTAGTCTATGAAGGTGAAGTTGATGCCCTTAAACGATTCAAAGATGACGCTAAAGAAGTTTCTCAAGGTTATGAATGTGGTATTACGGTTAAAAACTACAATGACCTAAAAGAAGGAGACATTATTGAAGCGTATATCATGGAGGAAATCGAGCGTAAATGATCGGTTATGTCGAATTTGAATGTATCATTTTCGATTCACACTCTTTAAAAGATAAACGAGCCGTGTTACAACGTGTCATGACACGGCTCAAACAAAAGTACAATGTTTCGGTTGCTGAAGTGGACTTTCAGGATACTTGGCAAAGAAGTAAAATTGCTATTGTTACTGTAACCTCCTCTAAAGTATCTTCAGAAAGGGAATTACAAAATGCCTTAGGATTTGTTGATTCCTTTCCTGAAATTGAACGCACGAGAACAGAAATAGAATGGCTATAGATAACGAGGTGATGATATGAGCCTTCGTGCAAATCGTGTCGGAGAACAAATGAAAAAAGAGCTTACTGAAATTATTGGTCGTAAGATAAAGGATCCAAGAATTGGTTTCGTTACCGTTACTGATGTTAGGGTTACCGGAGATCTTCAACAAGCGACGGTTTATATTTCAGTGTTAGGCAGTGAAACTCAGAAGCAAAATTCATTAATTGGTCTGTCAAAGGCTAAAGGATTTATCCGCTCTGAAATTGGACAACGTATTCGTTTGCGTAAAACTCCAGAAATCACGTTCGAGTTTGATGAATCCATTAACTACGGAAACCGTATCAATACCATTATTCATCAATTGAATGCAGAGAAATCCGATGATTCAGATCAAGATGAAATAGAAACTGAAAACGAATAATAATTAGGGCTGACTTTAAAGCAGTCGCTTAAACAGTCATGTTTAAACGATTCTTAAAAGTCAGCTTTTATTTTTTTGTTATGTAAAAGTCCAATGTTGATTTTTAGGTTTGTTGATTGGAGTGGAAGTCGCTAGACTCCTGGGGGATTAGCGTTACAGGCGAGACCCCGCAGGAGCGCTAGCGACGAGGAGGCTCGGCGAACGCCCCCGGAAAGCAAGCGTCTGGAACGGAAATCAACAGGTAAGTTTAAAAGAGCCTATTTTTTAAAAGTGAATTTCAATCCCTTATATTACATATCTAATTAATCATCAATCGTATACTAATCAAGTATTCGTTATAGAACAGGAGGCGGTTTTGTGGAAGGTATATTACCTCTACTTAAGCCAAGAGGGATGACATCCCATGATTGTGTATTCAAATTAAGGAAGATTTTAAGAACAAAAAAAGTGGGTCATACAGGTACGCTGGACCCTGAAGTGACCGGGGTTTTACCCATTTGTGTTGGTCGAGCTACTAAGATAGCAGAATATATTACCGATGCAGGTAAAGAGTATGTCGGTGAGGTCACAATTGGTACTGCAACTACAACTGAGGACGCACACGGTGAAGTAGTTTCTAGTAAAGTTGTCGATCAAGTGTTCTCTAGACAACAAATTTTATCAACTTTAAATCAGTATATAGGTGAAATCACACAAATTCCTCCTATGTACTCTGCCATTAAAGTAAATGGGAAAAAATTGTATGAATATGCTAGGGCCGGAATTGAAGTTGAAAGGCCAATTCGGACAGTAACCATTTATGAAATGGAATTACTTGATGACCGAGATCATTTTGAAGGTGAATCTATTTCATTTCGTTTTCGCGTAAAATGCTCAAAGGGTACATATATCAGAACATTGGCCGTGATGATTGGTGAATCCTTAGGGTATCCTGCTCACATGTCACATTTAGTTAGGACACAATCCGCCTCATTTCATATAGACAACTGTTATACCTTTGAGGATTTAGAAAGAATGTCTGAGGAAGGTACAATTAATAATGCTTTGCTGCCGCTTGAGATAGGTATCAGTCATTTGCCGAAAATTAAGATTAATGATAAAGTAGCAGAGAAAGTGAAAAATGGTGCGGTATTAGATAAAGAAGAATGCGGCGTATCAATTCCAAATGAACCATTTGCGGTTTTCTATGGAGATAATGCATTGGCTATTTATCAGGTGCATCCAGACAAACCTTCATTCATTAAACCTGTAAAAGTGCTTCGAATTGAATTGTAATTTACACATGAACCGTAAAGGTTGAGGGGTTTAGAAAGAGGAGAAAAGCAGTGAAAGTTATTCATATAAATCACCCACATAGTTTTCATAGAGAAGATTTTCCACCGTTAGTTATTGCGTTGGGTTTTTTTGATGGGGTTCATTTAGGGCATCAAAAGGTTATCAAAACGGCTATGGAGATTGCTAAAGATAAAAATTATAAATCCGCGGTCATTACTTTTGATCCTCATCCATTGTCGGTATTACGTAAACAAGATAAAGTCCATTATATAACCCCAGTTGAAGAAAAAATAAAGAGAATCGGTGAACTGGGTGTTGATTACATTTTTATCGTACATTTTACAGAAGCTTTTGCGAATCTACATCCTCAAGAGTTTGTCGACCAATATTTAATTAATCTAAATGCAAATCATGTTGTGGCTGGATTTGATTATAGCTATGGGCATCTTGGAAAAGGGAATATGGAATCCCTTCCTTTTCATTCTCGAGAGTTATTCTCATCCACGATTGTTGAAAAAATGTCTAAAGATGATCAAAAAGTGAGTTCTACTCGAATTAGACAATCTCTTCTGGAAGGTAAGATGGAAGATTTCCTTACTTTGGCAGGTAGATTCTATCAATCCAAAGGAAAAGTGATCCATGGTGAAAAAAGAGGAAGACAATTAGGGTTTCCAACTGCGAATGTAGCTGTGGATCAAGACTATATCATACCATCCACTGGAGTCTATGCAGTAAGGGTGAATGTTTGTAGTAAATGGTATTATGGCGTATGCAATATAGGATACAAACCAACATTCCATAATCAAAAACCAGAAAACCCCACTATAGAAGTGCATATACTTGACTTTAGTTCTACTATTTATGAAGAACAAGTAATTATTGAGTGGCATCGACGATTGAGAAGTGAGAAGAAATTTGATGGATTAGACCAACTTGTTGCTCAAATCCAAAAGGATAAAGATTCTGCTATTGAATATTTTCAGTCTTTATCACAAGATTAACTAGATTACATGTGAAATACTTGCTTTTTAGGGTGAAAACCTGTATTCTATTAATTGTATGAAATGAACCTTTGCTTGGCTAGACGATTCACCAACGCTGGCTCAGCTTTCGGGGATTTTTTTATAAAACTATTATTATGAGGTGACTAAAATGGCTTTAACTCAAGAGCGCAAAAACGCAATCATTAACGAGTACAAAACACATGAGAACGATACTGGATCTCCAGAAGTTCAAATCGCTGTCCTTACAGAGGAAATCAACACTTTGAACGATCACTTACGTACACACAAGAAAGACCACCACTCTCGTCGCGGTCTTCTTAAAATGGTTGGTAAACGTCGTAATTTGCTAACATACCTTCGTAACAAGGATGTTGCTCGTTACCGTGAACTTATCAACAAATTAGGCTTACGTCGTTAATATACGGGAAGATTTTCTTCTCATAGCCGGAAAGCGGGAACCTATCCCGCTTTTTTGTTTTGTTTCCTTGCTAAAGTATTTTTAAAAATTTTTTAAACCTTTTATCATTATGCTGTTAATGTCTTAATCTTTAGTGCATAATAAGAATAGTGTGTTTTTATACATAAAATTTTTTTACATACAAAATATGTGGTTAGGGAATATAATTCCTAACTGTTTATGAAATAAAGAGAGGGGTTTCAAATATGGACCAAAATAAAAAAATCTTTTCCATAGATTGGGCCGGACGTAAATTGACAGTTGAAATTGGTCAACTTGCTAAGCAAGCAAACGGAGCTGCGCTCATTCGTTATGGAGATACTGCTGTATTAAGCACAGCGACAGCTTCTAAAGAGGCTAAAAACGTGGATTTCTTTCCTCTGACGGTTAATTACGAAGAAAGATTATATGCTGTAGGTAAAATCCCAGGTGGATTTATTAAGCGTGAAGGTAGACCAAGTGAGAAAGCTATTTTGGCTAGTCGATTAATCGATAGACCTATCCGACCATTATTTGCAGATGGCTTCCGTAATGAAGTACAAGTTGTTAGTATTGTTATGAGTGTTGATCAAGACTGTTCCTCTGAAATTGCTGCAATGTTCGGTTCTTCACTGGCATTGTCTGTATCGGATATTCCTTTTGAAGGGCCAATTGCGGGTGTTACAGTAGGAAGAATCAACGGTGAATTCATCATCAATCCTACAGTGGAACAAATGGAAAGCAGTGATATCAATCTAACAGTTGCAGGTACTAAAGATGCCATTAACATGGTTGAAGCTGGTGCCAATGAAGTTCCTGAGGAAGCAATGCTTGAAGCAATTATGTTCGGACATGAAGAAATTAAACGTCTAGTTGCATTCCAAGAACAAATTGTCGCTGAAGTTGGCAAGGAGAAAACAGAAGTTACTTTATATGAAGTTAATGCCGAATTAATGGCTGAAGTTTCTTCTTTATGTGAAGTGGATATGAATAAAGCTGTCCAAGTCCAAGAGAAGCATGCACGTGAAGCGGCTATTAAAGAGGTTAAAGACCGTGTTATCGCTCAATTTGAGGAAAAAGAAACTGAAGACGATACAATAAAGCAAGTAAAAGAAATCTTAAGCATGCTAGTGAAAAAAGAAGTACGCCGCTTAATTACAGAAGAAAAAGTTCGTCCAGATGGTCGTAATCCTGATGAAATTCGTCCGCTTTCTTCTGAAGTAGGGTTACTACCTCGTACCCATGGTTCAGGTCTGTTCACTAGAGGTCAAACGCAGGCTCTATCCATCTGTACACTTGGTGCTCTTGGTGACGTTCAAATCCTTGATGGTTTAGGTGTGGAAGAATCAAAACGCTTCATGCATCATTATAACTTCCCACATTTCAGTGTTGGGGAAACAGGTTTCATGAGAGGGCCAGGCCGTCGTGAAATTGGACATGGTGCTTTAGGAGAAAGAGCACTTGAACCGGTATTACCATCTGAAAAGGATTTCCCATATACAATTCGCCTAGTTGCTGAGGTTCTTGAATCCAATGGATCAACTTCACAAGCAAGTATTTGTGCAAGTACATTAGCTATGATGGATGCAGGTGTTCCATTAACAGCTCCAGTTGCAGGAATTGCGATGGGACTAATTAAAAAAGATGAACACTATACGATTTTGACAGACATCCAAGGCATGGAAGATCACTTAGGCGATATGGACTTTAAAGTAGCTGGAACTGCTAAAGGTGTAACAGCATTACAAATGGATATTAAAATTGAAGGATTATCTCGTGAGATTTTAGAAGAAGCTCTTCAACAAGCGAAACTTGGTAGAATGCATATTCTTGAATCAATGTTAGCAACTATCAATGTTCCACGTGAAGAGCTATCTAAATATGCTCCAAAAATACTTACTATGAGCATTAATCCTGATAAAATCCGTGATGTTATTGGACCAAGCGGAAAACAAATTAACAAAATCATTGAAGAAACTGGAGTTAAAATTGACATCGAACAAGATGGAACAATCTTTATCTCATCAATTAATGAAGAGAATAATCAAAAAGCGAAGAAAATTATTGAAGATATCGTTCGTGAAGTGGAAGTTGGAAAACTGTATCTTGGTAAAGTTAAGCGAATTGAAAAATTTGGTGCTTTCGTAGAGATTTTCTCTGGTAAAGATGGTTTAGTTCATATCTCTGAACTAGCTGAAGAGCGCATTGCTAAAGTCGAAGATGTAGTATCCATCGGAGATGAAATCCTAGTAAAAGTAACTGAAATTGATAAACAAGGACGTGTGAATCTATCTCGCAAGGTCGTCCTTAAAGAACAAAAAGAAGCTGCAGCATCTCAAAATCAATAAAAACTTACAATTCGACCCAGTATTGGGTCGAATTTTTTTTTATTTATGGTCTTGAATTAGAAAGACTTTACTATAAGACCGCCATTGTTCTACCTTGTCCTGTAATTTCATAATTTAGTGGTATAAACCTTTGAAGAAATTAGGAAGTCTATAAATGAACTTAAGAAAATAACACATGATAGTAAGGAGGAGAAGGTATTGAATAATAAATGGAAGAGTGTAATAGTGGCCTCCCTTTCATTGAGTATATCCATTGTATATTTCCAACTACCTGCAGTTTCAGATTATGTTCTAACTATGAGAGGTGATGCTGTTCCGGTTGTGAACAGTGTAGATCCTTTATTAGAAGAAATTAGAATGAGGGCAAAAGAATTAGATACTCCAGCCCAGAACGCCAAAATTGATCCGGTTTGGAAAACAATACCGGGTTATAATGGGATTAAAGTTAACGTAGAAGCTTCATATGAAAAAATGAAAGAAACAGGACAGTATGATGAAAAGAAATTAATCTATACCCAAATAAAACCTACTATTCATTTAGAAGATTTAAATCCTGCTCCTATTTACAAAGCTCATCAGGATAAACCGGTTGTAAGTTTTCTAGTCAATGTTGCTTGGGGAAATGAATACCTACAACAAATGTTATCCGTTTTAAAGAAACATGAAGTCAAGGCAACTTTTTTCCTTGAGGGAAAATGGACAAAAAATAACCAGGATATGGCGAAAATGATTGTTGAGGGTGGACATGAAATAGGGAATCATTCATATTCTCATCCAAATATGAAGAATTTAGGACCCGAGGCGACGATCAATGAACTTAAGAAGACAAATGAAATTATAGAGGCTGTTACAGGGAAAAAAGTTCGATGGTTTGCTCCCCCAAGCGGTAGTTATTCTGACAGTACCGTACAAATAGCTGATCAACTTCAAATGGGTACGATCATGTGGAGTGTGGATACGATTGACTGGCAAAAGCCAACCCCTCCAGTATTGATTCAACGAGTGATGTCTAAAATTCATCCTGGAGCTTTTGTATTGATGCACCCTACTGAGGCCTCTTCTAAATCACTTGAAACACTAATAGTGGAAATAAAAAAACGTAATCTTCGGATTGTTACAGTAACGGAATCTCTAAAGGAAGAAAGAATTTTACATGAAAGAGTGGAAAAAAATGAATAATGTTTTCAACTTATGCTAAAATAAGGTACATTGTGAAGAGTAAACCTATATTGTAAGTGATTTACTCTGTGCTTGCAGCAGGAACGAGGGAGGAAAAGTTATTGATTAAGAAATATACGTGTCAAAATGGTGTAAGAATTGTACTAGAAAAAATCCCTACAGTTCGTTCAGTAGCGATTGGTTTATGGATTAAGACCGGATCAATCAATGAAACACCAGATAATAATGGGATTTCGCATTTCCTTGAGCATATGTTCTTTAAGGGGACTACAACGAGAGGTGCAAGGGAGATTGCAGAATCGTTTGATAGTATCGGAGGCCAAGTAAATGCCTTCACATCAAAAGAGTATACTTGCTATTATGCAAAAGTCCTAGATAATCATGCTAGTATGGCACTTGATGTATTATCGGATATGTTCTTCAATTCAACATTCGTTGAGGAAGAACTTCAAAAAGAGAAAAATGTAGTTTATGAAGAAATTAAGATGTATGAGGATACTCCGGATGACATCGTTCACGATTTATTAAGTCGTGCAGTTTATGAAAACCATCCTCTAGGTTATCCTATCTTAGGGACTGAAGAAACACTTTCTACCTTTACGAGCGAGACATTAAAACAATATGTACATGATATGTACACTCCGGATAAATTAGTCGTTTCCATTGCAGGAAATGTTGATGAATCGTTCATAAAAGAAGTTGAGAAATTATTTGGAAGCTACCAAAGAAGCGATAAAGCCCGAGAAACTACGGGAAGACCAAGTTTCCACCAAAATAAATTATCACGTAAGAAGGAAACAGAACAAGCTCATTTATGCCTAGGATTCGAAGGATTACATATTGGACATAAAGACGTATATAGTCTGATTGTCATGAATAACGTATTAGGTGGCAGCATGAGTAGTCGATTATTCCAAGAAGTACGTGAACAGCGTGGTTTAGCGTATTCTGTATATTCCTATCACTCTGCGTACCAAGATGGAGGCATGGTAACCATCTACAGTGGTACTGGAGCAAATCAATTGGACGTCCTTTATGAGACTATTCAAAATACGTTGTTTCAGTTCAAAAAAGAAGGAATCACTGCAAAGGAATTGAAAAATAGTAAAGAGCAGCTTAAAGGGAGTTTAATGCTGAGTCTTGAGAGCACGAATAGTCGTATGAGTCGTAATGGAAAAAATGAGTTAATGTTAGGAAAGCATCGTTCACTAGATGAAATTGTAGAACAAATTGATCAAGTGACTGAAGAAAGTGTCTTTACTCTAACAAATAATATCTTTACAGACAATTTCTCGACTGCCTTGATAAGCCCTATTGAGGGTTGGAAAGGGTTAAAGTGAGTAATAGCGAACTGTCAGAATTCTACTTAGAATTCTGACAGTTTTTTTTATTGTTTTGGAAAATAATTCATCTAGAACTGTGGGTAATTTAGCAATTGTGAAATGTCCACGCCTAGCTACGACACAAAGGACGTGTTAATGCAGACGTTGCAACAGGCCGTGGCTACCTCGAGTTCATAAACTAATCCGTCAAGAAGGTAAAAACAACCTTCTAGCAAGCTCTTTTATGCGTGTCGAAGCTGACCAAGGCGCTAGCCGCTTCTGTTCTTAGAAGCGGCAATTTTTATAGCAAATTTGCTTTATTAGTGTAAATTAACTTCTAACCTGTCCTCTAAATCGATATGTATATTAATAAAGATATCGTAAAGAGGTGATGTGCTAATGCGACTTAGTGAATTAAGCGGTAAAGAAATTGTGGATGTTAAAAGAGCAGAACGCCTTGGGATACTAGGACAAACGGATTTAGAAATCAGTGAGACAGGGCAGATAGTTGCATTGATTATTCCAAGTGTTAAATGGTTTGGATTTAAACGGAATGGAAATGAAATACGTGTCCCATGGAAACACATTAAGAAAATTGGCACAGATATGATTATTATTGATATACCTGAGAGCCAATATAATCAAGAATAATAATGTGAAACAAAAAACCTTGTCATAACGACGAGGTTTTTTATTTTATATAGTTATTTCTTTTGGATTATCACCTAACAGGCTCTTTATTCATACTATGTGAAGGTAAATTAGGAGCCATGAAATAACGAGGGTTATTTTTCATAGAAGAAGGTGAAGTTTGAGATGCTTACAGGCATACAAATTGCTGTGATTGGCGGGGATGCTAGACAGCTTGAAGTTGTCAAGAAGCTGACAGAGCTTGATGCAAAACTGTGGCTAATTGGTTTTGAGCAATTAGATCATGCATTTTCTGGAGCAGTCAAAGAAAAGATTGAAGACGTGGATTTCTCTGAGATTGATGGGATTATTTTACCAGTACCTGGAACCAACACAGAGGGAAAAGTTGAAACTATTTTTTCGGGTGAAAATGTGTATCTTACAGAAGAAATTTTGGCGTCAACGCCTGCCCATTGTACTGTTTATTCTGGCATCAGTAATAAATATTTGGATTCCATCACTACCAATACAAATAGAAAACTAGTTCAATTATTCGAACGTGATGACGTAGCTATATATAATTCCATACCGACTGTTGAAGGTACCATAATGATGGCAATCCAGCACACTGATTTTACTATACATGGATCAAAGGTTTCTGTGCTGGGATTAGGCAGGGTTGGAATGAGTGTTGCTAGGACTTTTCATGCATTAGGCGCTAAGGTGACGGTAGGTGCAAGGAAGAGCGAACATTTAGCAAGGATTACCGAAATGGGTTTAGAGCCATTTCATCTTGATGATCTATCAGAATCGATAAAAGATACGGATATTTGTATTAATACGATTCCATATCAAATCGTTACAGCAGCAGTTATTGCTAAGATGCCTGCCCATACACTTATCATTGATTTGGCATCAAAACCAGGAGGAACTGATTTCCGTTATGCTGAAAAAAGAGGAATCAAAGCATTGTTAGCCCCAGGTTTACCAGGAATTGTTGCACCAAAAACAGCAGGGAAAATCCTTGCGAATGTCCTTTCCCAATTATTGCAGGAAGACTTAAAACAGAGAAAGGGGAAAACCATATGAGTTTGAAAGGTAAAAGAATTGGTTTTGGCCTAACGGGTTCCCATTGTACGTATGATGTTGTATTTCCAGAAATTGAAAAGCTTGTTAATGAAGGAGCAGAAGTGATTCCAATCGTGACATTTACTGTTCAAAATACCAACACGCGTTTTGGTAAAGGTGAAGATTGGGTTGAACGCATTGTACAGCTAACAGGACATCAAGTAATCGATTCTATAGTTAAAGCAGAGCCCCTTGGACCGAAATTACCTTTGGACTGTATGGTTATTGCCCCGCTTACAGGTAATTCTATGAGCAAGTTAGCTAATGCATTAACAGATTCCCCTGTCCTAATGGCAGCAAAGGCTACTATCAGAAATCATAGGCCAGTTGTATTAGGAATATCTACTAATGACGCGCTTGGTTTAAATGGGGTAAACTTAATGAGACTAATGGCTACAAAGGATTTTTACTTTATTCCTTATGGCCAAGATGCACCAGATAAAAAGCCGAACTCGATGGTTGCAAGGATGTCTATGATTCGTGAAACAATCCTTGAAGCCATTCAAGGAAGACAAATTCAACCAGTAATCGTTGAAAGATTTAGAGATCCTGAATAAACTATGTTTTTTCTTTAATTACTATCTTACATTCGTGCGTCAATATGTTAAAATGAATCATATTTACGAAGACTAGGTTACAGCCATTGTCTTATGGAAAAGGGGATATGAATAATGCAAGAATTAAAAGGTCTTCATGTAGCAGTAGTAGGTGCAACTGGCGCAGTTGGGCAGCAAATGATTAAAACTTTAGAACAACGTAATTTACCAATTAAAAAACTAACTCTTTTATCTTCTGCACGTTCTGCAGGTTCAAAGGTAATGTATAAAAATGAAGAAATCATTGTACAAGAGGCGACTCCTGATAGTTTTGAAGGCGTAGATATAGCTCTATTCAGTGCAGGAGGAAGCGTGTCACAATTATTGGCTCCTGAAGCGGTAAAACGAGGGGCGATCGTTGTAGATAACACTAGTGCATTCAGAATGGATCCCAATGTCCCACTTGTGGTACCAGAAGTAAATGAAGATGATTTAAAAAATCATAATGGGATTATTGCAAATCCAAATTGTTCGACCATTCAAATGGTCGTGGCTTTGGAGCCTTTACGTCAAGCATATGGCTTAAATAAAGTTCTAGTATCAACATACCAAGCAGTGTCAGGCGCAGGAGCAGCTGCAATAGAAGAGCTTCAAAATCAAGCGAGAGCAATTTTGAATGGTCAAGATTTTACACCGGCTATGCTCCCAGTCAAGGCAGACAAAAAGCATTATCAAATTGCATTTAACGCAATTCCTCAAATTGATAAGTTTCAAGAAAATGGTTTCACTTATGAAGAAATGAAAATGATGAATGAAACGAAAAAAATCATGCACATGCCAGAGTTAAAAGTTGCAGCGACATGTGTGCGCTTACCAGTCGTAACTGGTCACTCTGAATCTGTATACATTGAGGTTGAAAAAGAAGGCGTTTCTGTTACTGAAATTAGAGAATTATTGAAACAGGCTCCTGGTATTGTCCTTCAAGACCAACCAGAACAACAAGTATACCCTATGCCTGCTCATTGTGTAGGGTTAAATGATGTCTTTGTGGGACGGATCCGTAAAGACCTAGATGAAGATAAAGGTTTCCATATGTGGATTGTTTCAGATAATCTATTGAAAGGTGCTGCTTGGAACTCAGTCCAAATCGCAGAAAGCCTTGTGAAACTTGAATTGGTAACATTAAAATAGTTTACTATTCAGAGCTCAGCCTTTCCTATTATTCATAAGAAGGGCTGAGTTCGTTTGGGGTGTTAATATGAATGTAGTCGTTCAAAAGTTCGGAGGCACATCCGTTCGCAACGAAGAAAGTAGAGCACATGCAAGACGACATATTTCTAATGCATTAAAAGAAGGATATAAGGTAGTTGTTGTAGTATCTGCAATGGGTAGAAAAGGTGAGCCATACGCTACAGATACTTTATTGTCTTTGATTAATGCCTCAGAAACGAAAGTGTCAAAACGGGAACAAGATTTGTTACTTTCTGTAGGTGAAACAATTTCAGCGGTATTATTTTCGAATATGCTAAATGAGAATGGTATTAAATCTACAGCTTATACTGGAGCGCAAGCAGGTTTCCGTACAAATAATGATCACACCAATGCGAAAATTATCGAAATGAAATGTGATCGTTTAATCAGGGAATTAGAAAACTATGATGTGGTTGTAGTCGCAGGCTTCCAGGGAGCAGCACGGAACGGGGACATCACTACAATAGGCCGTGGTGGAAGTGATACTTCTGCTGCGGCATTAGGGGCCGCCTTAAATGCTGAATGGGTCGATATTTTCACTGATGTGGAAGGTATTATGACGGCTGATCCTCGTATAGCAGAAAATGCTAGGCCACTTTCTGTAGTAACGTACACAGAGGTATGTAACATGGCGTATCAAGGTGCAAAAGTCATCCATCCTCGTGCAGTTGAAATCGCAATGCAGGCTAAAGTGCCGATTCGTATCCGTTCTACCTACTCTGATGGTTTAGGTACTCTTGTAACTACAATAAACCGTGAAAATAAAGGTAGCGATATAAGAGAACGTCTAGTAACAGGAATAGCACATGTGTCAAATATTACTCAGATAAAGGTAAGTGCAAAAGATGGTCAGTACGATCTTCAGGCAGAAGTTTTTAAAGCAATGGCAAATGCATCTATTTCTGTTGACTTTATCAATATCTACCCGAATGGAGTCGTTTATACGGTTACAAAGGATATGACTGATCGTGCTATCCAAGTTCTCAAGGAAATTGGGCATGAACCGGACATTAATGAGGGTTGCGCAAAAGTTTCTGTTGTAGGTGCCGGTATTACTGGAGTTCCTGGTGTCACGTCTAAAATAGTAACTGCATTATCAGAAAAGGGTATATCGATTCTTCAATCCGCAGACAGTCATACCACTATTTGGGTTCTTGTGAAGGAAAAAGACTTAGTCGATGCAGTCAATGCATTACATGATGCTTTTCAATTACATGAAGATATGATTGAATATGGTATAAAGGAATAAATATCATTAGATTAAGCTTGGATATTTTAAAATTATCTTTCAATTGAAAGTAGAGTGAATCTATGACGATTTTTGGTAGAATTTCAACAGCTATGGTTACGCCTTTTGATAAAAAAGGCAACATCGATTTTAATAAAACGACTCAGTTAATCAATTATTTAATAGACAATGGTTCTGATTCACTCGTAATTGCAGGTACAACTGGTGAGTCTCCTACTTTATCTACTGAAGAAAAAATAGCACTATTTAAGCATGTAGTGAAAGTAGTGGATAAGAGAGTCCCTGTCATTGCCGGTACGGGTAGCAATAACACGTATGCAAGCATTGAACTGACAAAAAAAGCTGAACAAATCGGTGTGGATGCAATCATGTTGGTTGTTCCTTATTATAACAAGCCGAGCCAAGATGGTTTATATCTACACTTCAAAACAGTTGCAGAATCCACCTCCCTTCCAGTTATGCTATACAATGTACCTGGAAGAACAGTTGCTAATATGCTTCCTTCTACAATCATTAAGCTTTCTGCAATTCCTAATATTGTGGCAATCAAAGAGGCGAGTGGTGATTTAAATGCTGCTACTGAGATATTAGCCAATACTCCTGATGACTTTGTCTTGTATAGTGGCGATGACAGCTTAGCTTTACCTACGATGGCAATTGGTGCATCTGGGATTGTTTCAGTCGCTTCCCATGTGATAGGAAACGAAATGCAGGAAATGATTTCTCTATTCCTTGAAGGAAAGCTTCAAGAAGCTTCTAAAAAGCATCAAAAACTAGCTCCACTTATGCTAGGTTTATTTATGGCACCAAGTCCATCTCCTGTAAAGACTGCTTTACAAATGAAAGGCATCGATGTAGGTTCTGTAAGACTTCCTTTAGTTCCACTATCAGAACAGGATAGAAGCAAACTACAACAATTAATGAATTAAAATGTTTTCGTAAATTTTGTTGTTTTCAAATGAAAATTATTTTTAACTATAAGTGATTGTAGAGAAAACAAAGTGCCTCTCGTTGCATTCAATGGGGAAACTTATAGTTTAAAAACAACAATCTACGTGAAAGCCATTAAATAATTTAAAATCCTCTTTTAGTAGCTAGGAAAGTGCGTTTCCATTTCCTAAATACTATCAGAGGATTTTTTCATTCGATAAATGGTTGTCAGTTAAAAATTCGATACTGTATAATAAACATAATTTGTATGGCACGGTCATAAGAACATAGGAGGAAACACAAAGTGAGTATTGCTAAAAATGAGAACATCAAGATCATTTCCTTGGGAGGACAGGGAGAGCTCGGAAAGAATATGTACGTAGTAGATGTAGATGGGGATTTATTTGTCTTAGATGCAGGATTGATGTTCCCAGAAGAAGAAATGCTAGGGATTGATATTGTTATTCCTGACATTACTTATTTGAAAGACAATAAACAGTCAATTAAAGGCATTTTTCTTAGCCATGGTCATGAAGATCATATTGGTGCACTTACATATATCTTAAAAAATATTAAAACAACTGTTTACGGAACGGACCTTACTATTGAGCTCGTAAAAGCAAAGTTAAGAGAAGACGAGTTCACAGATAAGGTTGATTTTTATAAGATTGAATCCCATACAGTTTTACAATTTGAATCAGCGGAAGTTAGTTTCTTTAAAACGAATCACAGTATTCCAGGATCAGTAGGTATTTGTTTACATACTTCTCAAGGAAGCATCGTATATACGGGTGACTTCAAATTTGACCAAGCTGCTACTGAACTCTACCAAGCAGATATAGGGAAAATGGCAGCTATAGGGGAAAGAGGAGTACTTTGCTTACTATCAGAGAGTACAGGGGCAGAAAAACCTGGATATACAACATCAGAGGCAGTTGTTTCTCGTGAAATTTCTAACGTTTTCCATGGTGCATCGGGTCGTGTTATTGTTGCATGTTTTGCATCGAACATTAATCATATCCAGCATGTCTTTAATGCTGCCTATGAGAATAATCGAAAAGTAGCAGTTGTTGGAAAAAGATTGAAAACCGTTTATGATATTGCTTTGAAATTAGGTTATTTAAGAATACATGATGAAATCTTAATTCAAGCATCTGAAATTGAAAAGTACCATGCAGATGAAGTGGCCATCCTTGTAACAGGTGGGCAGGGCGAACCAATAGCTGCTCTTCAAAAAATGGCGAAAAAAGGGCATAAACAAATTAATATAGTTAAAGGAGATACTGTCATAATTGCAGCTTCACCAGTAAGGGGTGGAGAATTGACACTTTATAAAACAGTAGATCTGTTGTTTAGAGCGGGAGCACATGTCGTCACAAACCGAACAGTATTCGTTCCTGGCCATGGAAGTCAAGAAGAGTTAAAAATGATGATCAACTTAATGAAGCCAAAGTACTTCATGCCTATTCATGGCGAATATAGAATGCTAAAGGCACATGCAAAGCTTGCAGTTCAACAAGGCTTTAGCAATGATCAAATTTGTATAGCTGATAAAGGGGAAGTAGTTGAAATCAAAGCCTCGAAGATTCGTCCTACAAGTAAAGTACCTGCAGGGAACACACTTATTGACGGAAGTGGGGTAGGAGATGTAGGCAATATCGTATTACGTGACCGACGTCTACTTTCACAAGATGGTATATTGATTGTGGTAGTTACTCTTCATAAATCGGATAAATCGATTGTTGCTGGTCCGGAAATCATATCACGTGGTTTTGTTTATGTACGTGAATCGGAAAGATTAATGGAAGACTCTGTGACGATTGTAAAAGAAGCAGTACAAAAGAATTCTGGTGCAGATTTTGATTGGTCAACGATTAAACAAGATATTAGAGATTCTCTAAACTCATATCTTTATGAGAAAACAAAAAGAAGACCAATGATCTTACCGATAATCATGGAAGTATAGAATTTGTTTAGAGCAGCCAATTCGGCTGCTCTTTGTTTGTTATCGAATGTTTTGCTCAGTTTATAGTATATTCGGCGAAAAGAGCCTATTCTTATCATTCTTATGGGATTGAACTCAGCCTATATGTCCATACTAATCATATTGATGATTAAAGGGGGATTAAGAATGGAAGGACCAAATAAATCTCAGCAAAATGATTCTGATAAACAAGAGAATAAAGGTTCAAGTCTAATAGAAAAAATTCAGCAATTAGGTCAAACGAACGTACCTCAAATGTCTTCAGATTCTAAAATACATTGCTTAACAATAGTCGGTCAGATAGAAGGGCATATGCAATTGCCTCCACAGAATAAGACAACAAAGTATGAGCATGTCATTCCACAGATTGTTGCAATTGAGCAAAATCCAAACATTGAAGGTCTATTAGTAATATTAAATACAGTTGGTGGAGATGTGGAGGCAGGTCTAGCCATCTCTGAAATGCTGGCTTCCCTATCTAAACCTACCGTTTCAATTGTTTTAGGTGGAGGACATTCTATTGGAGTTCCTATTGCAGTAAGCTGTGATTATTCCTTCATAGCCGAAACAGCTACTATGACTATTCATCCAATACGTTTAACAGGCTTAGTCATTAGTGTTCCTCAAACGTTTGAATACTTGGATAAAATGCAAGAGCGGGTTATTAATTTTGTGACGAAGCATTCTAATATCTCAGAAGATTTGTTTAAGGAATTAATGTTTGAAAAAGGCAATTTAACAAGAGACATCGGTACAAATGTAGTTGGCAGTGATGCTGTAAAATATGGATTGATAGATGAGGTCGGTGGTATTGGTCAGGCTATGAGAAAGTTAAATGGTTTAATTGAGACGAAAAAAGGACCTACTTCTGTAGAAGGGGAGGGGCCGATTCTGCAATGATACTTTATACCATAATGCCGTTAGAGAATGTGTACCCGATTGAGCAAAGTGAATATGAGAAGTATGTATCGATCCAATACAATGGGATTACAGTTTTCGGTGAGAGAAACTCGGATCAAACATTTTTAGTGAATCGGATAATAAGTACAGATCCTAAACATTATCTTGACACCACCTTATTGCCTGGTTCTATCATTTCTTACACAAATCAATAAAAACTTCTAAAGCATCGTCTAAGTTATATTGAATTATGTTATAATGTACTATAACTTCTATGGTTTTCCATAGCATACAGCAGCCTTCTGTAGGGCTGCTTTCTTTCATTATGGAAGGACCATCAATTGATTAAAAAGGTGATGAGCTTGGCAAAACGAAAAAAAAGATCTAGTAAAAGAACGGAAACACTTAAACATACACTTAAGTTTGAATTAATTGGATTAATCCTCTTTGGCATTTCGGCAATAGCTTTAGCTAAACTAGGGGCAGTTGGAAAATCACTAGTGTTAATCTCCAGATTTTTTATGGGGGAATGGTATACCGTTTTATTAATTTCTCTTCTTCTTTTAAGTATTTTTCTAATGTGGAAGAGAAGAGTTCCGTTTCTATTAAAAAGGCAACTGATTGGTTGCTATCTCATTATTGGTAGTATGTTACTCCTTAGCCATGTCACCCTTTTCACTCTCCTTCAAAAAGGTGGGCCATTTGAAAAACCTAGTGTACTCTCGAATACATGGGAGTTGTTTTGGATGGAAGTAAAAGGTGGTTCTTCTACATCTGATTTAGGTGGTGGAATGATAGGAGCTACATTATTTGCATTGTCTTATTTTCTTTTTGATGCAGCAGGTTCAAAAATTGCAGCAATTCTATTTATTGTTATAGGTTTCGTGTTACTAACGGGAAAAACCATAGGAGATGTTATTGGAAAATTCCTTATTGGTTTTGGATCATTCTTGAAGAACCAATGGATTGCTTTTTTAGAAGACTTTGATGAGTGGAAAAAACAAAGAACAGAAAAGAAAGAAAAGAAAGAACAGGAAAAAGAATTAGAGCGTCAGGCGAAACAAATAGAAAAAGAAAAAGAGGCATATCAAGAGGTTATCATCCCAGTGAATGACCCCCTGCAGGAAAGACAACCAACCATTATCTCTGCATTTAATGAAACACCTGCTGTCACAAAACAGCATGAAATTAAGCAACAGCATCGAACTGATCCAATGATTGATGAAGTGGAAGACGAAGTCATTGCAGTTGAAATGGTTATTCCAGAACTAGAAAATGTCGATTATGAACTCCCGCCACTATCATTATTAAAAATGCCTAAAAAAGCCGACCAAAGCGGTGAATATGAGCTTATACATACGAATGCAGCGAAATTAGAAAAGACTTTCCAAAGCTTTGGTGTGAAAGCAAAGGTAACGCAAGTCCATTTGGGTCCTGCAGTGACAAAGTATGAAGTACACCCGGATGTAGGAGTGAAAGTAAGTAAAATCGTCAGTCTTTCAGATGACCTTGCTCTTGCATTGGCTGCAAAGGATATACGAATCGAAGCGCCTATTCCTGGGAAGTCAGCAATAGGAATTGAGGTTCCAAATTCAGAAATAGCGATGGTCTCATTACGCGAAGTCCTTGAATCAAAGGATCATTTTAAAGCTGATTCAAAACTGCAAATTGCCCTCGGTAGAGACATTTCAGGTGAAGCTGTGTTAGCAGAATTGAATAAAATGCCCCATTTACTCGTTGCTGGTGCCACTGGTAGCGGAAAGTCTGTCTGTATTAATGGAATTATTACTAGCATTCTGATGAGGGCAAAGCCTCATGAAGTCAAGCTCATGATGATTGATCCTAAAATGGTTGAATTGAATGTTTATAACGGTGTACCGCATCTATTGGCACCTGTTGTGACGGATGCGAAAAAAGCATCTCAAGCGTTAAAGAAAGTAGTCAGTGAAATGGAAAGAAGATATGAGCTTTTTTCTCATACTGGCACTAGAAATATTGAAGGGTATAACGAACACGTCAGAAGGCACAACTTGGAGGAAGATGCCAAACAACCATTCCTGCCTTACATTGTAGTGATAGTAGATGAGCTTGCTGACTTGATGATGGTAGCATCATCGGATGTGGAGGACTCTATTACGCGTCTTGCACAAATGGCTCGTGCAGCCGGTATACATTTAATCATCGCAACACAACGTCCATCTGTTGACGTTATTACTGGGGTTATTAAAGCAAATATTCCTTCTAGAATTGCATTTAGTGTTTCGTCCATGACCGACTCAAGAACCATTTTGGATATGGGGGGGGCTGAGAAGCTATTAGGTAGAGGGGATATGCTTTTCTTACCAGTAGGTGCATCAAAGCCTGTTCGAGTCCAAGGAGCATTCCTCTCAGATGAAGAAGTCGAAGAAGTAGTCAACTTCGTCATTGGACAACAAAAGGCTCAATATCAAGAAGAAATGATTCCAGCAGACACTCCTGAGACGATTGGTGAAGTGGACGATGACCTCTATGACGAAGCTGTTCAGCTAGTTATTGAAATGCAGACTGCTTCGGTTTCTATGCTTCAACGAAGATTCAGAATTGGCTATTCCCGTGCTGCAAGATTGATTGACGAAATGGAAGCAAGGGGTGTAGTTGGCCAATATGAAGGTAGTAAACCTAGGAATGTATTGATTGGAAAAGAAACAATTGATCAAGATATTCAAAGTTCCTAAAGAAGAAATCTGGATAACATGGTTAAATTTGTGAAAGCCTTAAAAATGGGACTTTCACTTTTTTTTCGCGCTGAAATAGTTTACTGATAGTATATTCAATTCATTGATTCGACAAATTTCTAATTAGACTATTTATTTCTAGTAAAAAAAATGATAAAGTAAAGTCGATTAGTAGAAAAGATTCAACATCAGAGGTCTGATGACTGAAAAAGTAATTTCTTTGGGGGTTTCATCATGTCTATCAAGCAGGACAATCGTCACCTATACCTACAAGTGATTGATAAAATCAAGCAAGACATCGCGGAAGGAATCTATAAGGAAAAAGAAAAACTTCCTTCTGAATTCGAGCTTGCCAAACAACTTGGGGTAAGCCGTGCTACTTTGAGGGAAGCTTTAAGGATTCTCGAAGAAGAAAACGCTATCATACGGAGGCATGGTGTTGGTACGTTTGTAAATGCAAGACCACTATTCACTTCTGGCATTGAACAACTGAATAGTGTAACCAGCATGATTAAACAGGCTGGAATGAAACCGGGTACCATTTTTCTCAGCTCTTCGACCCAACAACCGTCAGAAGAGGATATTAGAAAGTTTAATTGCGATGAAAATGAGGATATGGTTGTTTTAGAACGTGTAAGAACCGCTAATGATGAACCAGTCGTTTATTGCTTGGATAAAATCCTACAAAGCAATTTGCCCGAGAGTTTCTCACATCATGACGGGTCCATTTTTGAAAAGTTGGAAATCCAATCTTCCATTAACATTACATATGCGGTGGCACATATTGAACCAATTGGCTACCATGAGAAGATTTCCCCAATATTAGAGTGTGATCCTGAGACAGCACTGCTAGTTCTAAAACAAATGCATTACGATGAAATGGATCGTCCCATTTTATATTCCGTCAATTACTTCAAAGCAGACAAATTTAGCTTTCATGTATTGAGAAAAAGAGTATAAACTAAGAATTCTTGCTTCTACTAATTACAACATATTTAGGAGGTTTTACCTTTGAAAAAGCGTAAATTAGGTTTAGCGCTGTCCTTGGCACTTGCTGCGGGTACAATTCTTGGTGCTTGTGGAAAAGGTGAAGAAAAACAAGGCGGTTCAGAAGAAAAAGAAAACGATTTCAAAGTTGCTATGGTAACTGACGTTGGTGGAGTAGATGACAAATCTTTCAACCAATCCGCTTGGGAAGGTCTAACAAAATTCGGTACTGATAATGGTCTTGAAAAAGGTAAAGGTATCGATTATCTTCAATCTAAAGATGAAGCTGATTACACACCAAACTTAAATACTTTAGTAAGAAATAAGTTCGACCTTATTTATGGAATCGGTTACTTACTTGCTGAGCCAGTAGCTGAAGTTGCTGACCAACGTAAAGATTCTAAATTCGCAATCGTTGATTCTGTTGTAGAAAAAGATAACGTAGCAAGCATCACATTCAAAGAGCATGAAGGTTCATTCCTTGTAGGTGTAATTGCTGGTCTTACTACTAAAACAAACAAAGTAGGATTCATCGGTGGGATCGACGGAAGTCTTATCAACAAATTCGAAGTTGGTTTCGTAGCTGGTGTTAAATCAGTTAACCCAGATGCAGAAGTTCAAATCCAATATGCTGGTGACTTCAATGCTCCAGATAAAGGAAAAGAATTCGCTAACTCTATGTACTCTCAAGGCGCAGACATCATTTATCATGCTTCTGGAGGAACTGGTAAAGGTGTATTCACATCTGCGATTGAATTAAAGAAAAAAGATCCTAATGCAAACGTATGGGTAATCGGTGTTGACCGTGACCAAGCTGAAGAAGGTAAAGTACCAGGAACTGATGCTAACATCACTCTTACTTCAATGGTTAAACGTGTAGATATCGCAGTAGCAGAGCTTGCTGAAAAGACTAAAAATGGTGAATTCCCTGGTGGAGAAGTAACTGAATTCGGTCTTGAAGAAAATGGTGTGTCTATTGCTCCTACTCAAGATAATGTTTCTCCTGAAGCTTTAAAAGCTGTTGAAGAATGGACTGCTAAAATTAAAGGTGGAGAAATCAAAGTTCCTTCAACTCGTGATGAGTTAAAGGAAATGAAATTCTAATTCTTTAAACAAACAGAAGGAATATTCTACCTTATGGTAGCTATTCCTTCTATTCCTTTAGATAGAAAATAGGAAATATATGCAAAATAGAGAAAAACTAAATGAAAGATTATAAACTACAGTTTTTCTGTTAAATACTTTTATAATCTTTCCTTTGATTTTTCAAAGAAAATTTTTATACCGCTTTCAACCAAGATTTATTCAAAAAATAAGGAAAATGAAAGTAGATAAACAAAGGGAGTGGATACTCGTGGAATATGTAATTGAGATGTTAAACATTCGCAAAGAATTTCCCGGCATCGTAGCAAACGATAATATTACCCTCCAAGTAAAAAAAGGTGAAATTCACGCTTTACTTGGTGAAAATGGCGCAGGAAAATCTACTTTGATGAATGTTTTATTCGGACTTTATCAACCCGAGCAAGGTGAAATTAAAGTTCATGGAAAGAAAGTCAACATTACCAACCCAAACATCGCAAATGAGCTTGGTATTGGAATGGTGCATCAACACTTTATGCTTGTTGATACCTTCACAGTTACTGAAAACATTATCTTAGGTAAAGAACCATCTAAAAGTGGAAAGATAAACATTAAAGATGCAAGCCAAGAGGTAAGACGTCTGTCCGAACAATACGGATTAAGCGTAGACCCTGATGCAAAAATATCCGATATCTCTGTTGGGATGCAACAGCGTGTTGAAATTTTAAAAACGTTATATCGTGGGGCAGAAATCTTAATTTTTGATGAACCAACAGCAGTATTAACCCCTCAAGAAATTAAAGAATTAATCAGTATTATGAAGAAGCTGATTGCTGAAGGCAAATCGATCATTTTGATTACTCACAAGTTGAAAGAAATCATGGAAGTGTGTGACCGTGTTACAGTTATTCGAAAAGGAGTAGGCATAGGTACAGTCAATGTAAGCGATACCAATCCTACAGATCTTGCAAATCTTATGGTAGGCCGTGAAGTAGTCTTTAAAACTGAAAAAACAGCTTCTAAGCCTAAACATAACGTTCTCGAAATTCAAGGCTTAAGTGTCAATGATTCACGAGGTGTTGAAGCAGTAAGGGGATTAGACCTTACAATCAAAGCAGGGGAAATCGTTGGCATCGCTGGGGTTGATGGAAACGGTCAAAGTGAATTGATTGAAGCGATTACTGGGCTAAGAAAAACAAACTCTGGAACGATTAAATTAAATGATAAAGAGATTCAAAACTTAACACCAAGGAAAGTAACTGAAAAAGGAGTAGGCCATATTCCACAAGACAGACATAAACATGGTCTTGTATTGGATTTCCCAATTGGGGAAAATATGGTACTTCAAACTTATTATCAAAAACCGTTTTCTTCAAATGGAGTGTTAAGTTTTAAGAATATCTATGAAAAAGCTAAAAAGCTTATTAGCGAATTTGATGTTCGTACTCCAAGTGAGTTTACTCCTGCACGTGCTCTTTCTGGAGGAAATCAACAGAAAGCTATTATAGGTCGAGAAATCGATCGCGATCCAGATTTATTGATTGCTGCACAACCGACACGTGGTTTGGATGTTGGTGCGATTGAATTTATTCATAGACGCTTGATTGAACAACGTGACAATGGTAAAGCCGTACTTTTAATATCATTTGAACTTGATGAAATTATGAACGTAAGTGATAAAATTGCCGTTATTTATGAAGGGAAAATCGTAGCGATACGTGATCCTAAAGAAACAACAGAGCAAGAGCTAGGACTATTGATGGCTGGTAGCAAGCAGGAAGCGGGGGTAACGAAAAATGTCTAAAAGAATGACAAATGTTTTAGTGCCGCTCATTTCTGTATTCCTTGGATTGCTAGTTGGTGCAATCATCATGATTGTCAGTGGATACAATCCAATAAATGGATATACGGCACTATTTAACGGGATTTTCGGAGAGGTCTATTCAATTGGAGAAACTGTCCGTCAAATGATTCCATATATTTTAGCTGGTTTAGCAGTAGCCTTTGCCTATAGAACTGGACTATTTAACATTGGTGTAGAAGGACAGCTTATCGTTGGATGGTTAGCGGCAGTTTGGGTTGGTATTTCCTTCGATGACCTTCCTAAAATGATTCATTTACCATTAGCAATTTTAGCTGCTGCAGTGGCAGGTGCTCTATGGGCGGCTGTTCCTGGAATTTTAAAAGCAAGATTCCGTGTTCACGAAGTAATTGTGTCAATCATGATGAACTATATTGCTCTTCATGTAACGAACTATATTATTTATAACATCATTACTGAAAATGCAGATAAGACTCCGAAAGTAGCTGCTTCTGCATCATTACGTTCACCATTCATTGAAGGCATGACTGACTATTCTAGATTGCACTGGGGAATCATTGTTGCATTAATTGGTGCATTCTTAATGTGGTTTATCTTAGAAAAAACGACGGTTGGATATGAGTTGCGTTCAGTAGGGTTCAACCAACATGCATCTCAATATGCAGGAATGAACGTTAATAAAAATATCGTATTGTCCATGGTTATTTCTGGAGCATTTGCAGGTCTTGCAGGGGCTATGGAAGGATTAGGTACTTTCGAGTATGCTGCTATTAAAGGTGGTTTCACTGGAACTGGTTTTGATGGAATTGCTGTTGCCTTATTAGGAGGAAATGCAGCTATTGGAGTCATCTTGGCTGCTGCCTTATTTGGGGGATTAAAAATCGGTGCCTTGAACATGCCTTTCGAAGCTGGTGTACCGAACGAGCTCGTAGACATTGTTATTGCATTAATCATTTTCTTTGTAGCTTCTAGCTACTTTATTAGATGGATTCTTGAACGTAAAAGCAGTAAGGGGGCGAAATAATTGGATTTCTTACACATATTATCGATAATCGTACCTTCAATGATTGCCTTGGCGGCTCCCCTTATTTATACAGCTTTAGGTGGTGTATTTTCCGAGAGATCCGGTGTTGTAAACATTGGACTTGAAGGGTTAATGGTCATTGGAGCTTTCGTGGCTATCATATTTAACTTAACATTTGCTGATACACTTGGAGCAATTACTCCTTGGGTGTCAATTGTAGTGGCAATGATCGCAGCAATGATTTTTTCATTGATGCATGCTGTAGCATCGATTACTTTCCGAGCAGATCAAGTGGTAAGTGGAGTGGCAATTAACTTCTTAGCTGTTGGTTTGAGCTTATTCTTGGTTAAATTGATTTACGACAAAGGTCAAACGGATTCTATCCAAGAATTGTTTGAGAAAATTGACTTACCTGTATTAAGCAAGATTCCAGTACTCGGGAAAATTTTCTTCTCAAATGGCTATTATGTATCATATCTTGCAATCGTTCTTGCATTTGTTGTTTGGTTTGTCATTTATAAAACACCATTCGGTTTACGTATTCGCTCTGTTGGTGAGCACCCAATGGCAGCAGATACAATGGGTGTAAACGTAACGAGAATCAGATATATGGGAGTTATGATTTCAGGTGCTTTTGCTGGACTTGGTGGAGCAGTTCTTGCTTCAACTGTAACATTAGATTTCAGCCACTCAACTATTAATGGTCAAGGTTTCATGGCTTTAGCAGCTATGATCTTTGGTAAATGGCATCCACTAGGTGCGATGGGTGCTGCATTATTCTTCGGACTGGCTCAAAGTTTAAGTATCGTTGGGGCAAGCTTACCATTCTTTAAAGATATCCCAGCTGTTTACTTGTTAATCCTTCCGTATTTATTGACAATTATTGCATTAACAGGATTCATTGGACGTGCAGATGCTCCTAAAGCATTAGGTAGTCCTTATATAAAAGGAAAACGTTAAAATACACTAAACCCTCTGTGAATGCAGAGGGTTTTTTTATCGTGTAAATTACCCCAATAATAATGGCTCTATAATATTTGTTGGGGTATAGACACTATTTAGAATGCATAAAAAACACGCAAACCCCTCATTCTTTTATACTTGAAT